>NZ_JONM01000063.1 GCF_000711875.1 Andreprevotia chitinilytica DSM 18519 | reverse complement strand
GAGGATCAGCTGATCCAGCGCGCTTTGCGGCAGGTTCACGCCGTTGACGACGGCGAAGGTGCCTGCCGGCAGCGGTTTATCGGCCGCGCTGGCGGTGCTGGCCAGAAGACCCAGACCGAGCAGCAGGCTGGTGGCGTAACGTCGGGTTGCTTGCATGAATTCCGATTCCATAAAAAAACTCGTAGGTTGGGCTGAGTGAAACGAAGCCCAACAATGACCTGAACAACACGCGCTGCCGTGTGTGGCATCGCGATTGTTGGGCTTCGCTTCGCTCAACCCAACCTACAGCGCTGATTCATTCCCCCCTTCCTCGAAGGGGGGTTAGGGGGGATTTCGACGCCGCTTGTGTCCCCAGCAGCCATCCCTTACTTCGCAGCGGAAACAGCAACATCATTTCGAATTCCAACGTCGCAGAAATCCCCCCTGCCCCCCTTCAAGGAAGGGGGGAACAACTAAACACGCCTGCTAAAAACTCATCGATACATTGGCCTGAAACACCGTCTGCTTCGGGCCGAGCACCACCGGCTGCGACAAACCGCGGCCAAGCTGTAGATCACCGTTCAGCACACCGCCACCACGCCGGGCCACCCAACGCAGGCCGAGGCCGCTGCCGATGATGTGCTGGCTGCCGTCGCCGGCCAGCAGCGTGGTGCGGCCGCCATCGAAGAAGAAATACGGTTCGACGTGCAAGCTGGCCTCGCCCATGGGCAGGTCGGGCACATCGGCCAGATACAGCTCGTTGCGCACATAGCCACCCTTGTCGCCACTGATGCCGCCTTGCGAGAAGCCACGCACCGAATCGGTGCCGCCGGCAAAAATCTGCTGCGAGCTGAACAGGCCAACATGCGCCCATTGCCAGGAGAAGTTGCCGCGATAGGCGACCATGCGCGGGCCGACCTTGCCGAGCATCACGCTCAGGCTGCCGTTCACGTCGAGCTTGTGGAACTGGCTGTGGGCATCCTGCTGGTTGAGGTTTTGCGGGTCCTGGCTGGCGCCGAGCGCGCGCATGCCCCGGCTGGCGCCGCCTTCGAGCGTCCAGTAGCCGGTGATGTCGCCGCTCTGGAAGCGCTCGAACTGGTTGAGCGCCACGCGCAGCACGGTCA
>NZ_JONM01000062.1 GCF_000711875.1 Andreprevotia chitinilytica DSM 18519 | reverse complement strand
GCCGAGGGTGCCTTGCAAGTTGACGTCGCGACCGGCACCCAGCTGCAGGTTCTGAGCGACTTGAGTGGTACCGGTCAGGGTGGCGTCTTGGCCGGTGCGCAGCGTGGCGTTGCCGCCGGCGTTCAGGCTGCCGGCACTATTAATAGATAGATTGCCGTTCGTCGCGGTGAGGCTGGCATCGCCCAGCGTGACGAGCTGGTCGTTCACGGTGAGGTTGGCCCCGGCTGTGGCCGTGAGCGAGCCCTTGGTCGAGACCTTGCCCAGCGTCATGTCGCTGCCGGATTGCAGTCGCACGTTGCCCACGCTGTCGGTGGTGCCGGCCAGCGTCAGCGCATTGCCGGCGGTAGCGTTCAACGCACCGCCGGATTGCAGACTGCCGGTGTTGCTCAGGTTTTGCCCGGCTTGCAACGTGGCATCGCCCTTCCCTACCAGTTGCCCTTGATTGGTGAGGTTCTGGCCGGCGGTGAGCGTGGCGGTCTGGCCGGCGGAGAGTTTGCCGGTGAGCAGCGCATCTTGCTGCGCGGCGACGGTGAGCGCGCCCAGCGTGGTGATCGTGCCGCCGAGGTTGGCGCTGGTCTGCGATTGCAGCGTGGTGTTGCCACTGGTCTGCAGGGTGCCGGTCACGGCAAGCGGGCCGCCGCTGGCGATGCTCAGGTCGGTCTTAGTGAGCACGGTGCCGGCGATGGTGGTCGCGCCGGTGCTAGTCAATGCGGTAGTCGTGCCGCTTTGGGTTTGACCGGTGACAGCGAGCTGACCACCGGATTGCACCGCGAGGGCTTGGCTGCTGTTGAGCTGGCCGCTGACAATGACGTCGCCGACAGTGGTTTGCAGCGCCAGCGGGCCGGCGGTGTTGATGGTGCCGGGCACGGTGATGGCGTTCTGCGCGGCGATGCTGACACCAGCGTGGCCGTCGAGCTGGTCTTGGACGTTGACGCTGCCGTGTTGCGCCGTGAGGGTGGCGGCGTTCTGGGCGATGTTCTGGCCGGAGAGTTGCAGGTCTTGGCCCGCAGTGACGGTCAGCGCGCCGGCTTGGGTTTGCAGGCTGTGTGCTTGCAGCGTGTTGCCGCTGGTGAGGGTGAGGTCTTTGCCGACGGTAGCGGAGTTGGCGATGGTGAGGTTGCCGCCGGCTTGGCTGGTCAGATTGCCGACGACTTGCAGCGCGGCGCTGTGAGTCTGGTCGCCAGTCGAGGTCAGGCTGGCATTGCCGCCGACGCCGATTGCGCCGGTGGTGGTGAGTGCCCCGCCGCTGGTGGCGGTGAGGTTGCCGGTGGATTGCAG
>NZ_JONM01000061.1 GCF_000711875.1 Andreprevotia chitinilytica DSM 18519 | reverse complement strand
CAGCTTCGAATACAGCACCGACCTGTTCGAGTCCGCCACCATCGCCCGCATGGCCGAGCACTACCGCACCCTGCTCACCGCCCTGGCCGCCGACCCGCAGTCCCGCGTGCGCGACCTGCCGCTGCTCACTGCCGCCGAACGCCAGCAAGTGCTGCAGGACTGGAATGCCAGCACTTCCGCCGTCCCCAGCGAGTGCATCCACACCCTGTTCGACGCCCAGGCCGCCCGCACGCCCGATGCCATCGCCGTCCAGTGCGGTGACGACACGCTCAGCTATGCCGCTTTGAATCAGCGCGCCAACCAGCTGGCGCATCACCTGCGCAGCCTCGGCGTGCAACCCGATACGCTGGTGGCGCTGTGCGTCGAGCGCAGCCTGGAGATGGTGGTCGGCCTGCTGGGCATCCTCAAGGCCGGCGCCGCCTATGTGCCGCTGGACCCGGACTACCCGGCCAGCCGGCTGGCCTGGATGCTCGAGGATACGGCCGCACCGGTGCTGCTCACCCAGGCGGCGCTGCAGGCCCGCCTGCCCCAACACCCACGCGTGCTGTGCCTGGATGCCGACTGGGCCGCCGTGGCGGCGCAGCCGACCCACACCCCGCCGTCGCTGACCACGCCGCAGCATCTGGCCTATTGCATCTATACCTCCGGTTCCACCGGCACCCCCAAGGGCGCCATCAATACCCATCAGGGCTTCGTCAATCTGGTGCAGTGGTATACCGATCCCGCCCTGGGTAGTGCCGAGCGGGTGATGCTGGCCAGCTCGCTGAGCTTCGATCTGACGCAGAAGAACGTGCTTGGCCCCTTGCTGTGCGGCGGCACGCTGATCATCCCGCCTGGGGCAGTGGCCGATGTGGACCGCTTCCAGGCCACCCTGCTGGCGCAGCGCCCCACCCGCATCAACTGCGCGCCGTCTGCCTTCCGCGCCTATCAGGCCGGGCTGCCGGCCCTGGCCGAACTGCGCACCGTGGTGCTGGGTGGCGAGCCGATCGATGCGGTGCTGGCTGGCACGCTGGCGGCCCAGGGGGTGACGCTGGTCAACTCCTATGGCCCGACCGAATGCGCCGACGTCGCCATCAGCCATGTGCAACGGCCGGCGGCGGCCGCCACCGAGCTGCCGCTGGGGCGGCCGGTGCCGAATGTGCAGATCTACCTGCTCGATGCCGACCTGAATCCGGTGCCGGTCGGTGTGGCGGGGGAAATCCATATTGCCGGGGCCGGCGTAGCCCGGGGCTACCTGAACCGGCCGGACCTGACGGCGGAGCGCTTCATCCCCAACCCGTTCGGCCCGGCCGGTACGCGCATGTACAAGACGGGCGATCTGGGCCGCTATCTGCCGGACGGGCAGATCGCCTTCCTGGGGCGCATCGATCATCAGGTGAAGCTGCGGGGCTTCCGCATCGAGCTGGGCGAGATCGAGCAGGCGCTGCTGCGCTGTAGCGCGGTGCGCGAAGCGGCGGTGCTGGTGCGGGAGGATCAACCGGGCGAACCCCGGCTGGTCGCCTATGTGGCGGGCACTGCGACGGCGGCGGCACTGCGGGCGCATCTGCTGGCGCAGTTGCCGGCCTATATGGTGCCCGGCGCCTGGGTGTTGCTGGCGGCCTTGCCGCTGAACCCCAACGGCAAGCTCG
>NZ_JONM01000060.1 GCF_000711875.1 Andreprevotia chitinilytica DSM 18519 | reverse complement strand
ACGCCCACCCGGCTCAAGCCCAGCACCCCGGCCCAGATCTGCGCCAGTGCCTCCTCGGTCGGCGTGGTCGGCGCCACATATTCGATCCCCAGATCAGCTTCGTCTGGCATCGGCAAGGCTTTACGGTCGACCTTGCCGCTCGGGGTTTGCGGCAGCGTGGGCAAGACGACGATGGCGCTGGGCACCATGTAATCGGGCAGTCTTTGCGATAGCAGCTCACGGAGGGCTTTAGGCGACAGCGTGGCATCGGGCTTCGGCACCACATAGCCGATCAGCTTTTTCAGGCCCCGGTGGTCTTCACGCACCGTTGCGGAGGCGGCGGCCACCGTATCAATGACGACCAAGGCCTGTTCCACTTCGGCCAATTCAATACGGAAGCCGCGAATCTTCACCTGATGGTCGGAGCGCCCGAGGAATTCGATATCGCCATCCGGCAAATAACGCGCTACATCACCAGTGCGATACATCCGGGCACCCGGCGACTTGCTGAACGGATCAGGGATGAAGCGATCTGCCGTCATATCGCTGCGTTGCCAATAGGCCTGCGCCAGATTCACCCCGGCGATATAGAGATCGCCGCGCACACCGATGGGCACCGGCTCGAAATGGCGATCGAGCACATACATCTGGGTGTTGAACATCGGCTTGCCGATCGGGGGCAGGCGTGGCCACAGATCAGGATCGCCAGTCAGCCGATAGCCCGTGACGAAGTGACTTTCAGTCGGCCCGTACTGGTTATGCAGCAAGGAATCCGGCAGTTTGCGGAACAGCTCAATCACCTCGTCGGTGATTTGCAATTGCTCGCCACCGCAGACGATTTCGCGCAGATCCGGCAGGGTCGCCAGATCGCTTGCTGCATCCGCAATGCCTTGCAATGCCACGAACGGAATGAACAGGCGCGCTACCCGCTCACGCAGCACCAGATCAAGCAACTGAACCGGATCGCGACGCGTCTCTTCGCTGACCATCACCAGCGTGCCGCCGGCCGCCCAGGTCGAAAACAGTTCGTCGAAGCTCACATCGAAGCTCAGCGGCGAAAACTGCAAAGTGCGTGCGCCCGGCTTGAGTGCCGATTCGGTCAGTTGCCACTGCACCAGATTGGCCAGCATTTGATGGGGCAGCGCGACCCCCTTGGGCTGGCCGGTGGAGCCCGAGGTATAGATCACATAACACAGCGCCTGCATGTCCAATGAGAGCGAGAAGTCGGTGTCGGCCTCCAGCCACGCATCGGCACAGGCATCCATGCAAATGAAATGCGCATCGCATTCGCCGACGCGATCACGCAATGCCTGATGGGTGACCACGACCGGCGCGCGCGCATCCTGCGCCATGAAACGCAGGCGCTCCGCAGGATAGGCCGGGTCCATCGGGACGCAGGCAGCCCCCGCCTTGAGAATGCCCAGCACGGCGATCGCTACATCGAGCGAGCGTTGCAGACATAAACCCACCAGCGAATGCGGCACGACACCGAAGCGCTGCAAATAACGGGCGAACTGGTTCGAGCGTCGATTCAGCTCGGCATAGGTCAGTGCATCAGCGCCATCCAGCGCAGCCAGCGCATCCGGCATGCGCTGTGCTGTTTCGCGGAACAATTCATGCGCCAGGATGGGCCGGAACGGCATCTGGGTCGCATTCCAGGTGCCAACGATATGCTCCCGTTCGATCGGCGTCAGCAGCGGCAACAGGTCAACGGCTTGCCGGGGCGCCGCAACCGCTGCGGCAAGCAGGGTTTCGAACTGGCCGGCCATGCGCTCGATCGTCGGGCTATCGAACAGATCGGAATTGAACTCCCAGTTCGCCGCATAAGTACCATCGGCCAGCGGCAGCAGAACCAGCATGAGATCGAACTTGGCCGTCGCCGCTTCAAGCGGCAGCGGCTGCGCCACCAGACCCGCCAGCTCAAAGGCCGGCAGATCGGTGTTCTGCAACGTGAACATCACCTGGAACACCGGCGAGCG
>NZ_JONM01000059.1 GCF_000711875.1 Andreprevotia chitinilytica DSM 18519 | reverse complement strand
TTGTTCTTCGCTATAGCGTTTCTTCACGTCCAATCTCCTGGGTAATGGGATTGGACTCTAAATCCGCCTGCTACTCAAAATCGGGGTGACGTCGCCGATGCCACATCTGCACGATCTGTCCCAAGTCCCACGCCCCGAGTCCATCGGTCAACTCGCCAACTTTTCTCGTTCAACCGGGTAGTTTGTCTACTTTTTGATCGGATAGGCCGTTAAACAGCGCAACAGTAACGGCCAGCCGTTTTATCATGTGGCCTTGGCTGAATGGCCGGCATGCCGAAACCCGCGTTTGCCGCCCTCTTCTCCCCCGATCCCGATCCACATCCAAAAGGTAAACCCGTGATTCGTATCCTCCGAAGCCTCGGCGTCATTCTTTCCTTGCTGCTGCTCGCAGCCTGCAACAACGGCAGCAGCGACGGCCCATCGACCGCCCCGACCAATTTCGTCGCCGCCGCTGGCGAAGGCCAGATCACCCTCACTTGGGATACGGTGCCAGGGCAGACGTATTGGCTGTTCTATAAGGCCGGCGCCAGCACCAGCAGCGGCGATGCCGGTGCCAAGATCATCCCCAACGTGACCTCGCCCTACGTCTTGACCGGGCTGACCAATGGCACGCAATACGCCTTTGTGCTCAACGCCACCAACGATGGCAGCAAGGCAGGCCCGTCTACGCCGTCGATCAGCACGTCGGCACGACTGGTCGGCCCGACCGCCACATGGACCGTCGGTACGGCCCTCACGACCAACACGCTCACCAGCGTCGCCTATGGCAACAGCAATTTCGTCGCCGTCGGCGCAGCGGGCACCGTCTATGCCGCGCCGTACAGCTACACCAGCACCGGCGGCGTCACTGCGTGGACCAAGCCGACCGGCTTACCGGCCAGCCTTTCCAGCAATCTGACTTCGGTGATTTACGATGGCACCCGCTTTGATGCCATCGGCGCAGACGGCAGCACGCTGGTCAGCACGGACACCGTGACCTGGACAGCAGCAACCGCAGCCACCGGCGGCACCAATGCACTCGCCTATGGCAATGGTGTATATGTCGCTGTCGGCAATGGCGGCTCGATCCAGAGCAATGCCACCGCAGCACTGGCAGGCGCTTGGACGGCACAGCTCTCTCACACCACCAACAACCTGTATGGCGTGGCCTATGTAAACAACAAGTTTGTCGCCGTCGGTGCGAGCGGCACCGTGCTGACCAGTACGGATGGTGTGACCTGGACTAGCTGGGCATCAGGCACGACCAACAATCTGCGCCAGGTGGCGTTTGGTTTAAGCACCTATGTGATCGTTGGCGATGCCGGCACGGTGATCTCCAGCCCCGACGCCAGCACCTGGACGGTCCAGACCAGCCCGACCACACAGAACTTGTACGCGGTCTGCTTCGGCCTGGATAACCAATTCATCGCCGTCGGCACTGCTGGCACTGTTGCATACAGCACCACCGGGGCCACTGGCTCATGGGCGGTCGCTAACGCCGGTACAACCGACCTGTTCAGCATCGCCCCGGCAGGGGTGTTTATTGCGGTAGGCACTGCAGGTGCGAACGTGAGCGCGAAGTAAAAAACACGCCCATCGAAGCCGCGCTAAAGCGGTCTGATTTGACGTAGAGAGAAATGAAAAAAGGGCTTGTTTGCGATCCGGTGAATGTGGATCGCAGGCAAGCCCTTTTTTTGTCTGGTGATATGACGGACACCCCACGGCAGCGGCGCATCTCCGTCCCCTGCCCGGTTCACAGCACAGCCCCCAAGGAGTCACATGACCCTGTATGAGCAACTCCAGAACGTGACCGACCCAAGCTCATTCCTCACCTTCGTCAATGCGCTACTCGCCGACCGTCGGGCTGAGGTAAACAGCCCACTGGATGCCACTGGACGCGGCAGCAAGGGCTGGGAGCACCACACCATCGAGGACTTCCTGGAAGCGGCATTGCACTGGGCCGAAACCACCCACCTCGGTAAAACGCAGGGCCTGAACGAGGCCTCGCCGTGGAAGCGGTTCGCGATGTTTTTGTATTGCGGGAAGATGTATGAGTAAGGCTTGAAGTGCAGCACAGAAGTGGCGAGATGCCGGCGCCAAGATTGGGTTTATCACTAGATTGATGCGTCAGTTCATGCGCTCGCGCATTTGGCGGCCATAAAGCAAACGCCCCAGACATCATGGGATGCTGGGGCGTTCAAATAAGAGCCTGGCGATGACCTACTTTCACACGGGAAT
>NZ_JONM01000058.1 GCF_000711875.1 Andreprevotia chitinilytica DSM 18519 | reverse complement strand
GTGGCGGTGAACGTGCCTTGGCCGCTATTGGGCAGGCCGAGGCCGAGGGTGCCTTGCAAGTTGACGTCGCGACCGGCACCCAGCTGCAGGTTCTGGACGACTTGGGTGGTGCCGGTCAGGGTGGCGTCTTGCCCGGCACGCAGCGTGGCGTTGCCGCCGGCGTTCAGGCTGCCCTGACTATTAATGGATAGATTGCCATTCGTCGCGGTGAGGCTGGCATCGCCGAGCGTGACGAGCTGGTCGTTCACGGTGAGGTTGTTCCCGGCGGTGGCCGTGAGGGTGCCCTTGGTCGAGACCTTGCCGAGCACCGAGTCGCCGCCGGATTGCAGGCGCACGTTGCCCACGCTGTCGGTGGTGCCGGCCAGTGTCAGCGCATTGCCGGCGGTGGCATTCAACACACCGCCGGTTTGCAGGCTGCCGGTGCTGGTCAGGTTTTGCCCGGCTTGCAACGTGGCATCGCCCTTCACCAGCACCGTGCCTTGGGTGATGAGGGTCTGGCCGGTGGTGAGCGTGGCGTTCTGGCCGGCGGCGGTCTGCCCGAACAGGCTGACGTTGCCTTGCTGCCCCGTCACGGTCAGTTGCCCGCCCGCCAAGGTGGCGGTGCTGACGTTGACATCCTGGCCGGCCGTGAGCTGCACGTTGCCAAGCGCTTGCGCCGTGCCGAGGGTGATCGACTGGCCGGCGTTGACTGTGAGATTGCCGCCCGCTTGCGCATTGGCGAGCGCGGCTGCGCCCTGCCCGGCCGTCAGTTGCACATCCTGATTGCCGTGCAGGCTGCCGCTGCCGCTGATCGTTTGCGTCGCGTTGACGCTGGCATTGCCGGTGGCGGCGGCCGTGCCGTCGATGCGTGCGGTGGCGGCATTGAGGGTCAGCTGGCCGGCGTGGGTGGTGGTGCCAGCGGTGATGCTGCCGGTGGCATCGATGCCGGCTTCGCCAGCGGTGGCAGTCAGGGTGGTATCGCTGCCGGACTGCACCGCGCCGCTGATGCGGGCGTTCTGGCCCGCGGTCAGGCTGACCGCTTGCTGGCCGATCAGCTTGGCGGGCTGGGCGACGGTGAGGCTGCCGGTTTGCGCGGTGGCCGTGATATTGCCAACGGCGCTGATCGGGCCAACCAGGAAGAGATCACGTTGCGCTTTTACGTCCAGCTGGCCCGTCGTCAGGACCGTGCCGCCGAGAAGGGCACTGTCTTGCGATTGCAGGCTGATGTTGCCGCCGGACTGCAGCACGCTCACTTGCAACGGGCCACCGCTGGTGACGTTCAGGTCGCCTTGCGTGTGCACGTTGCCGTAGAGGTTGGTTGCGCTGGCGGCCGTGAACGTGGTCGCGCCGACGCTTTCGGTCCAGCCGCCGAGATTCAGTTGGCCGCCGGATTGAACGGTCAGGTTCTGGCCGCTGTAGAGCCCCGCGTTGAGCGTTACGTCGCCCTGCCTGGTCTGGATCGACAGCGGGCCTGCCGCCTGCGTCGTGCCGACGAGGCTGACGGCCTGTTGCGCTTGCAGCCTGGCTTGGCCGTTGCTGACTAGCGCGGCGGACGTATCGACGAACAGGCTGCCGGTTTGCGCCGTCAGCGTGGCGTCGTCGCCGGATTGCAGCTGGCCGGTGAGGCGGACATCTTGCGCGGCAGTGACGGCGATGCTCTTTTGACCGCGCAAGGTTTGGCCGATGGCGACATTGCCGAGCGTGGACTGGGCGGTGACGGCGTCGGCGGCGCTCAGGGCACCGTTCAGTTGCACATCGCGTTGCGCCTGCACGTTCAATTGGCCCAGCGCAGTGACCGTGCCGCCGATGTTGGCGCTGGTCTGCGATTGCAGCGTGGTGGTGCCACCGGATTGCAGCGTGCCAGTCACTTGCAGCGGGCCGCCGCTGGCGATGCTCAGGTCGGTCTTGGTGAGCACGGTGCCGGCGACGGTGGTCGCGCCAGTGCTGGTCAGGGCGGTGGTGGTGCCGCTTTGGGTTTGGCCGGTGATGCTGAGCTGGCCACCGGATTGCGCCGCGAGGGCTTGGCTGCTGTTGAGCTGACCGCTGACGGTCATGTCGCCCGCAGTGGTTTGCAGCGCAAGCGGGCCGGCGGTGTTGATGGTGCCGGGCACGGTGATGGCGTTCTGCGCAGCGATGCTGACGCCAGCGTGGCCGTCGAGCTGGTCTTGGACGGTGACGCTGCCGTGTTGCGCCGTGAGGGTGGCCGCGTTCTGGGCGATGTTCTGGCCGGACAGTTGCAGGTCTTGACCCGCAGTGACGGTCAGCGCGCCGGCTTGGGTTTGCAGGCTGTGTGCTTGCAGCGTGTTGCCGCTGGTGAGGGTGAGGTCTTTGCCGACGGTGGCGGAGTTGGCGATGGTGAGGTTGCCACCCGCTTGGCTGGTCAGGTTGCCAACCACTTGCAGCGCGGCAGTGTGGGTCTGGTCGCCGGTCGAGGTCAGGCTGGCATTGCCGCCGACGCCGATTGCGCCGGTGGTGGTGAGTGCCCCGCCGCTGGTGGCGGTGAGGTTGCCGGTGGATTGCAG
>NZ_JONM01000057.1 GCF_000711875.1 Andreprevotia chitinilytica DSM 18519 | reverse complement strand
CATTCGCACCATCGATCTGCGGGTGCAGTTAGACTAGGTTGAGTGTTACCCATGTCTACCGACAAGTGTTACCTATGTCTCCCGGCTGAACACGCAGCGAAGCCCAACAGATCGCCGTTGCCATTAAATTTGAGCAATGTTGGGCTTCATTGCAATTCAACCCAACCTACCGGCGGCACGCTCGCCACAATGAAAAAACCCTCGCCAAGTGACGGCGAGGGTTTTCTGGCAGGCGCGAGCCGGGATTACTTCGGCGCGGACTTGCTGTCGTAACGCTTGGTCCATTCGGCCAAGATCTTGTCGCGATTGTTGGCCGCCCACTTCAGATCCTGCTTCACCAGCAGTTGTTCGTAATTCGCCGGAATGTTCGGGATCGGCTTGGCAATGCCCGGCATGGCGACAATGGCGAAGTTCTTTTCATACAGCTCATTGGCGGACTTGGAGGCAGACCAATCGGCCAGCTTCTTGGCGGCGTCCAGATTCTTGGTGCCCTTCACGATGCCGGTGGCTTCCAGATCCCAGCCCAGACCTTCCTTCGGGAACACCAGATCGATCGGTGCGCCGTCTTTCTTCAGCGAAGCGCCGCGATATTCAAACGAGATGCCGATCGGGAATTCGCCAGCCGCTGCTTGCTTGCAAGGCTTGGAGCCGGAGTGAACGTATTGCGCGATGTTCTCGTGCAGCTTGTCCATGTAATCCCAACCGCCCTTCTCGCCGAACAGGGTCAGCCAGGCGGAAACGTCGAAGTAACCGGTACCGGACGAGGCCGGGTTCGGCATCACGATCTTGCCTTTGTATTCCGGCTTGAGCAGGTCTTTCCAGGATTCCGGCTTCTTGATGCCTTGCTTGGCGGCTTCAGCGGTATTGAAACAGACCGTAGCTCCCCACACGTCCATGCCGACCCAGCTCGGGGTGGCTGCGCCATCCACATAGGATTTGGTCAGCTTCTCGACGCCCTTGGGTGCGTACGGCTGAAGCATGCCTTCTTTTTCCAGCACCAGCAGCGACGATGCCGCCAGACCCATCACCACGTCGGCTTGCGGGTTGGCTTTTTCGGCCAGCAACTTGGCGGTGATGATGCCGGTGGAATCGCGCACCCACTTGATCTTCACACCGGGGGTTTCCTGCTCGAACTTCTCTTGATAAGCCTTGATCTGATCGGCTTCGAGCGCCGTGTAAACAGTGATCGTGCTATCGGCAAGGGCAGCGGCGGAAACGGCGGCAAAGCCGAGCGCCAAAAGGCTTTTGGAAATCATGGAATGCACTCCGGAGCGTTGTGTAGGAAGACGGAGCGGAGTCTAGGAAGCGAACATTACATGGGCGTGACGTCTAGACGAATGTTTGGTGAAGGGTGGAAATGGGCCAGTCGAACGGTGTGCCGAACAAGCGCCATGCCTGACATTTCGTGATCGTATTTGGCTTTCTGGCCGCCATGCGATCACAGCATCCGTCACGCGAACAGGGCAATTGAACAGATTAATCCGCAGTATTGCCGGTTGGCACAGCGCGAAGCGAAGCCCAAAAAGCGCCATACAATATTTGATGCAATATATTGCCTGATTCTCATTGGCTTCATTCAAACCAATCTTAAACCAAGCCAGCCCAAAGACTGCTGGGCTTCGCTTTGCGCTGCGCCAGCCTACAGATCAATGAGCGTGTGAAGTATTATCGCCGGCAATTGTGAATGTCAGCGTCTGCGAATCAATAGGTGCATGATCCGGCTCGGCCAATTCCAGCTGAATCTTATGCTCACCGGGCGCAAGGCCGACAAGGACCAGCGGGTCTTCGCCACCATGAACCCAATGCCAGGCTTGGCCATCCAGATAGACATGCAAATGCCCGAAGCCTTTCAAATCCTTCTTTTCATTGCGACCCGGAATAAAGTAGACCGGTGCCAACTTTATATTCTCCGCATGAAACTGGATGATCGCTGCTTTTTTCAATACCTGTGCATTGGCTGGGGAATCAATCACAATATGGGGTTTGAGTGCATCCTCCGCCTTGGCTTGCGTTACCATCGGCAAGGTAAAAAGCATTGCCAGAAATATCGTATTCTTTTTAACCATGTTGATTCACCTTCCATGTGGATTCACCCAATTTGGGCTCGATAAATACCGCACAAGCAATCGCCATTGCTTGTGAAATCAGCTTGAATAAAACTGCGGTATTTTTTCGGGGGTTATATCGCCATCAGTGGCTCAGAAACAACGCCGCCGCGCAATGCGGTGAACGCTTTCATATAATGTCTCCTGACATCATGTAATCACAGATTACATTCGAGCCTGAACAGCGTCAACGAAAACTGTTTAAGATTTTGTATGCATCACGGAATAACGGAGAAATTGTTTTGTCAGATAACGAACGGGCTTACCACCACGGCACGCTCAAGCGCGCTTTGGTCGACGCTGCGGTGGCACTGATCGAAGAAGGCGGCATCGAGCATGTCTCGGTGCGCGAGGCAGCCAAACGCGTTGGCGTCTCCCCCGGTGCGCCGTTTCGCCACTTCCCGTCCAAGACGGCCCTGCTGACGGCGGTGGCTGAAGAAGCAATGGCCCGCCTCAGCACGCACATGCAAACAGCGCTCAGCGCCAACGGCGATCAACCCGCCATGCGGCAATATCTGGCACTGGGCTATGCCTTCCTCGATTGGGCGTTCGAGAACCCGACACACTTCCAGGTCATTTCCGCCCGTGCCGTGATCGACTTCGAAGGCTCGGGCATTGCCGCTGCCAACAATCGCATCCGCGACGAAATGCGCCGCCTGCTTGAAGCGGCCCTGGCGCAAGGCGATATCCGCAATGCCACGGTCGACGACGTCTTGCTGGCCACCCGGGCACTCGCCTACGGCCTGGCGCGCATGAATGTCGATGGTCAAATGAAAAGCTGGGATGTGGAGCCGGGAACCGCGCTGCAGGTGTCGCGCCGGCTGCTGGATGATTGCGTCGGACGTTTCCGGCTTGGGGCCTGATGGGTGCGATGACGCCTTGTAGGTTGGGTTGAGCGCAGTGTTCAGCCGGGAGACATAGGTAACACTTGTCGGTAGACATGGGTAACACTCAACCTAGTCTAACTGCACCCGCA
>NZ_JONM01000056.1 GCF_000711875.1 Andreprevotia chitinilytica DSM 18519 | reverse complement strand
AAAGCAAACGCCCCAGACATCATGGGATGCTGGGGCGTTCAAATAAGAGCCTGGCGATGACCTACTTTCACACGGGAATCCGCACTATCATCGGCGCAAAGTCGTTTCACGGTCCTGTTCGGGATGGGAAGGCGTGGGGCCAACTCGCTATGGTCGCCAGACGTAACTGGTTGAGTTACGACGGTGGTCTGTCATGACTCTGAATTCGATAGAAGAAGCTTTACTACTTTGAACTGCGATCGACTCGTTCGTCCATCGCCGCCCACTCAAATTGGTCTTGTCCTACTGGATTTGATTGCACTGCAAACCGCTACGCGCAACGCGCTTCAGGTTATAGGATCAAGCCGCACGGGCAATTAGTATCGGTTAGCTTAACGCATTACTGCGCTTCCACACCCGACCTATCAACGTCGTGGTCTTCGACGACCCTTTAGAGAGCTCAAGGCTCTAGGGAAATCTCATCTCGAGGCAAGTTTCGCGCTTAGATGCTTTCAGCGCTTATCTCTTCCGCATTTAGCTACCCGGCGATACCACTGGCGTGATAACCGGTACACCAGAGATGCGTCCACTCCGGTCCTCTCGTACTAGGAGCAGCCCCCCTCAAATTTCCAACGCCCACTGCAGATAGGGACCAAACTGTCTCACGACGTTTTGAACCCAGCTCACGTACCACTTTAAATGGCGAACAGCCATACCCTTGGGACCGGCTACAGCCCCAGGATGTGATGAGCCGACATCGAGGTGCCAAACTCCGCCGTCGATGTGAACTCTTGGGCGGAATCAGCCTGTTATCCCCGGAGTACCTTTTATCCGTTGAGCGATGGCCCTTCCATACAGAACCACCGGATCACTATGTCCTGCTTTCGCACCTGCTCGACTTGTCGGTCTCGCAGTCAAGCCACCTTGTGCCATTACACTATCAGTACGATGTCCGACCGTACCTAGGTGACCTTCGAGCTCCTCCGTTACACTTTGGGAGGAGACCGCCCCAGTCAAACTGCCTACCATACACGGTCCCCGATCCGGATAACGGATCAAGGTTAGAACCTCAAACACACCAGGGTGGTATTTCAAGGACGGCTCCATGCGAACTAGCGTCCACACTTCAAAGCCTCCCACCTATCCTACACAAGTCTGTTCAAAGTCCAATGTAAAGCTACAGTAAAGGTTCACGGGGTCTTTCCGTCTAGCAGCGGGGAGATTGCATCTTCACAAACATTTCAACTTCGCTGAGTCTCAGGAGGAGACAGTGTGGCCATCGTTACGCCATTCGTGCGGGTCGGAACTTACCCGACAAGGAATTTCGCTACCTTAGGACCGTTATAGTTACGGCCGCCGTTTACTGGGGCTTCGATCAAGAGCTTGCACCCCATCACTTAACCTTCCAGCACCGGGCAGGCGTCACACCCTATACGTCGACTTTCGTCTTTGCAGAGTGCTGTGTTTTTGATAAACAGTCGCAGCCACCTTTTCACTGCAACCTCTTCACGCTCCACGAGCAAGTCGCTTCACGCTACAGAGGCACACCTTCTCCCGAAGTTACGGTGTCAATTTGCCGAGTTCCTTCTCCTGAGTTCTCTCAAGCACCTTAGAATTCTCATCCTGCCCACCAGTGTCGGTTTGCGGTACGGTCAATTCTTGGCTGAAGCTTAGAGGCTTTTCCTGGAAGCATGGGATCAATCACTTCAGTCTCAATGAGACCTCGTCATCACGCCTCAGTGTTAAAGGGGGCCGGATTTGCCTAACCCCCACACCTACACGCTTAAACCGGGACTTCCAACACCCGGCTGACCTACCCTTCTCCGTCCCCTCATCGCACCAAGAATCGGTACAGGAATATTAACCTGTTTTCCATCGACTACGCTTTTCAGCCTCGCCTTAGGGGCCGACTCACCCTACGCCGATTAACGTTGCGTAGGAAACCTGGGGCTTTCGGTGAACGGGCTTTTCACCCGTTTTAACGCTACTCATGTCAGCATTCGCACTTCCGATACCTCCAGCAGCCTTTACAAGCCACCTTCACAGGCGTACGGAACGCTCCCCTACCATATGTGTAAACACATATCCGCAGCTTCGGTTCATAGTTTGAGCCCCGTTACATCTTCCGCGCAGGACGACTCGACCAGTGAGCTATTACGCTTTCTTTAAATGATGGCTGCTTCTAAGCCAACATCCTGGCTGTCTATGCCTTCCCACCTCGTTTTCCACTTAACTATGCATTTGGGACCTTAGCTGGCGGTCTGGGTTGTTTCCCTCTTGACACCGGACGTTAGCACCCGATGTCTGTCTCCCAAGCTCGCACTTGACGGTATTCAGAGTTTGCCATGGTTTGGTAAGTCGCGATGACCCCCTAGCCATAACAGTGCTTTACCCCCGTCAGTGATACTTGAGGCACTACCTAAATAGTTTTCGGGGAGAACCAGCTATTTCCAAGTTTGTTTAGCCTTTCACCCCTATCCACAGCTCATCCCCTAGTTTTGCAACACTAGTGGGTTCGGACCTCCAGTGCGTGTTACCGCACCTTCATCCTGGCCATGGATAGATCACTTGGTTTCGGGTCTACGCCCAGCAACTCATCGCCCTATTCGGACTCGGTTTCCCTACGCCTCCCCTATTCGGTTAAGCTCGCTACTGAACGTAAGTCGCTGACCCATTATACAAAAGGTACGCAGTCACCCCTTACGAGGCTCCCACTGTTTGTATGCATCCGGTTTCAGGTTCTATTTCACTCCCCTCCCGGGGTTCTTTTCGCCTTTCCCTCACGGTACTGGTTCACTATCGGTCGATTACGAGTATTTAGCCTTGGAGGATGGTCCCCCCATCTTCGAACAGGATTTCTCGTGTCCCGCCCTACTTGTCGTACGCTTAGTACCACCATTGTCTTTTCACCTACGGGGCTATCACCCGCTATGGCCAGCCTTTCCATACTGTTCGGTTAAAACAACGACTATCACGTACAGGCTCTTCCCATTTCGCTCGCCACTACTTTGGGAATCTCGGTTGATTTCTTTTCCTGCAGCTACTTAGATGTTTCAGTTCGCTGCGTTCGCCTCACATGACCTATGTATTCAGTCATGGATACACCAAAAGGTGTGGGTTTCCCCATTCGGACATGTCCGGATCAAAGCTCCATTGCCAGCTCCCCGAACCTTTTCGCAGGCTTGCGCGTCCTTCATCGCCTGTAATCGCCAAGGCATCCACCAGATGCACTTATTCGCTTGATCCTATAACCTCAAACACGTCAAGGTCATAGCATGTTTGCATGCTTCACGAACCGCGTTTTGGCCCGCTCCACATCGATACAATCAAACCCAATTTAATTCTAAATTTGAGTCTTGCTTCTTCTATCTTGTTAAAGATCAAAATACAGAGATAATTCTCGTCCAACTGAAGCAGTCAGAACACAACATACTGATTAACAATTAGCATGCTGACTTCTGAATACTGATAACCGGTTGTTTCGATTGGCTCACCCACAATGCACAATTCAAACCCCAAACCACTGGTTTTAAATTGCCCACCGCAAGGTGTGGTGGAGGTTGACGGGATCGAACCGACGACCCCCTGCTTGCAAAGCAGGTGCTCTCCCAACTGAGCTAAACCCCCATCGAATAGAAATCTGGTGGGTCAGATAGGAATCGAACCTATGACCCCCGCCTTATCAAGACGGTGCTCTAACCGACTGAGCTACTGACCCAGCATTCCAACCGAGTCCGCAGCCAAAAGGCCACGTCTCCGTATCTTTAACCTACAGCCGATGAGTGTGGATGCTTGAATCAGACTTTCTCTGAAAGGAGGTGATCCAGCCGCAGGTTCCCCTACGGCTACCTTGTTACGACTTCACCCCAGTCATGAATCCTACCGTGGTAACCGGCCCCCTTGCGGTTAGCCTAGCTACTTCTGGTAAAACCCACTCCCATGGTGTGACGGGCGGTGTGTACAAGGCCCGGGAACGTATTCACCGCGACATGCTGATCCGCGATTACTAGCGATTCCGACTTCATGCACTCGAGTTGCAGAGTGCAATCCGGACTACGATCGGTTTTCTGGGATTGGCTCCCCCTCGCGGGTTGGCAGCCCTCTGTACCGACCATTGTATGACGTGTGAAGCCCTGGTCATAAGGGCCATGAGGACTTGACGTCATCCCCACCTTCCTCCGGTTTGTCACCGGCAGTCCCATTAAAGTGCTCAACTGAATGGTAGCAACTAATGGCAAGGGTTGCGCTCGTTGCGGGACTTAACCCAACATCTCACGACACGAGCTGACGACAGCCATGCAGCACCTGTGTTCGAGTTCCTTGCGGCACCCCCAAATCTCTTCGGGGTTCTCGACATGTCAAGACCAGGTAAGGTTTTTCGCGTTGCATCGAATTAATCCACATCATCCACCGCTTGTGCGGGCCCCCGTCAATTCCTTTGAGTTTTAATCTTGCGACCGTACTCCCCAGGCGGTCTACTTCTCGCGTTAGCTGCGTTACTAAGGACCGAAATCCCCAACAACTAGTAGACATCGTTTAGGGCGTGGACTACCAGGGTATCTAATCCTGTTTGCTCCCCACGCTTTCGTGCATGAGTGTCAGTATTAGCCCAGGGGGTTGCCTTCGCCATCGGTGTTCCTCCGCATCTCTACGCATTTCACTGCTACACGCGGAATTCC
>NZ_JONM01000055.1 GCF_000711875.1 Andreprevotia chitinilytica DSM 18519 | reverse complement strand
GAGGGGTGAGGGGTGAGGGGTGAGCAAGATTTTCTCCCCTCGCCCATTTATGGGAGAGGGGCCGGGGGTGAGGGTGCTTGCCAAGTGCGCAGTTCTTATAAGCACCCTCTCCCTAACCCTCTCCCATAAATGGGCGAGGGGACAAAAACCGCAATTTTGATCCGCCGGCCGGGGTAACGATGCCGATATATGCACGCTTTCCATCCATATCACGCATCCCTCAAAACACAAAAACCTCCCTCAGCACCCTCGCCATTCGTGAATCCACCCCCACCACAAACCCACCCTACCCCTTTGTTTAAATAGACATTTTCCAAAAATCATCCGTCACCCGTGAAACCACCCCCGTCACCCGCTTATGCCCGCGAACATCTCTTGTTACGGTGCACAAGGCACGGTGCTGGAGAGATCCACGCTGGCTCAAAAAAACAGAGGATGGAGACGAACAATGAAAAGCAATCGATGGCTGTCAGCCATTGTGCCGGCGCTGTTTATCGCGGCGCCGGCACTGGCGGCAACGGCTTGGCAAGCCGATACCTATTACGTTGCGGGCACGGTCGTGGCCTACAACAGGCATGACTACAAGGCGCTGGTCAACCAGACCGACTACGCCACCACCGGCTGGAACCCGACCAATGCCAGCCTGTGGACCGATCTGGGTCCGAGCGCCGGCAGCACGCCAAGTCCGACCCCGAGCCCAACCGCAACACCCACCCCCAAGCCGAGCATCACCCCGGTTCAAGACCCGACCGTCGTGCCGACGCAAGGCCCGTCCCCGACGCCCAAACCGACTGGTGTCGTCACAACGCCGACGCCCCCCGCAGTGACCCCCATTGTCGATCCGGTCTGGCCGACCCCGGCGGTGAACTGCTACTCGACCTGGACAGCGGGCATCACCTACAACGGCGGTGACAAGGTCTCGCTGAATGGCGTGAATTACGTCGCCAACTGGTGGACGCAATCCAACCCGTCCACCAATAACGGCCCGGCCGGCAGCGGCAAGGACTGGACGGTGATCAGCACGGGCTGCGGCGTCACCACCACGCCGACACCCAAACCGATCACGCCGACGCCAACGTCGGTTCCGCCGACCGCTACCCCGACGCCTGCCCCCACCATCCCGACCGCAACGCAAATTGTGGCCAGCAAGTGCCCCGGCCAGGCACCGTTCCCGACCTGGACTGCCGGTACGAATTACACCGTCGGCACCGCCGTCAACCCACGCAGCAACACGCTGACGGTGCATTACGGTGGCAGCTCCACCTATCCGGGCGTTTTCGTCGTCAAGCAAGCGCATCTCGCGTCTGCCGCCAACGAACCGCAATCGTATGGTTCGCTCGGCGCGATCTACGACGCCACGCTGTGGGATGTCGCCGCAGTGTTCCCGGCCCCCTGCGCCACGCCAACCCCGACGCCAGTACCAACGCCGACCCCCAACCCGGCCAAGATCACTGCCGTAACGGTGGATACCTGGAAGGGCGGCGCGACCGGTGCGTATTCGATGCTGCATGACGATCTGTGTGCCTACATCACCGACGGCCAGATCAACTACGCCGACCCGGAACTGGTGAAGCGCGGACTGGTGGCGGCGTTCGGCATCATCTCCGGCAACTGCGCACCGTATCACTGGACCGCTGCGCAGACGTTCATCAGCCACGGCCACGAGATCTACAGCCACACCCGCAACCACTACGACAGCAACACCGCCAACTGGGTGAGCAGCGTGGAAATCGCGCAATCGGCGCAGGACATCGCAACCAATCTGAACGGCTACCAGGTGAGCTACTTCGCCTGGCCGTCCGATATCGCACCGGATGCCCCGCTCGCCTATCTGCGCAGCCAAGCCAACTACATCGGCGGTCGTGCACCGAACCGCGTGGATGCCAGCGGCACCATTACGTACGGACAAGCGGTCGGCGTGAACAGCGCCAACTTCACCGATCCGTATGAAGTGCAGTGGGATCTCTTCACCAACTCCGGCCAGTGGTCGCTCTATCCGCAAGGCAGCGAGATTCTCAACCTGCACGTGGATGCCGCGATTGCCCAAGGCGGTTGGGCCACCCGCACCATGCACGGCGTGAACGACACCTCGTATGAATCGGTGCCACTGGCGCGTTACCAGGCGCATCTGGATTACGTGAAAACCAAGGTGGATGCCGGCTTGCTGTGGGTTGCCACGCCATCCAACGTGATCCGCTACCGCTTCGCCCGCCAGTACTGCGTGCCGACGCTGGCGACGGATGGTCATCACATCGACTTCTCCGCCACCGATCCGCAATGCGTGAAATACGCCACGCCGATCACGCTGGAACTGACCCTCACCGGTTCGGATGCCAGCACGCTGTTCGGCCAAGGCGGCAAGGCGCTGCCGGCCAAGTCGCTGGGCAACGGCCACTACCGCGTGGATGTGTTGCCGACGGCGGGGTCAGTCACGATGAGTAGTGGGTTGTGATGGGCTAGGGCATCGCCCACAAGTGTGTTGTCTCCCCTCGCCCACTTGTGGGAGAGGGGCCGGGGGTGAGGGCATTGGCAAGGACATCATCCTTCTCCCCACCCTCTCCCTAGCCCTCTCCCACAAGTGGGCGAGGGGACAAAAGCCTTGTATTTGGCGAGGGGAGACAAGCCTAGAACAGACACTGGAATCTTTCCTTGAGCGGCAACGGGTGCCCCCTTCCCGTTGCTTTTTTTCTTACCAAAGCGAACGACCCATGCGCCGATTCATCGTGCTGATTTTCGTTGTACTGGTTTCACCGTGGGCCCACGCCCACCCGGAATTCCACCAGCCGCTGCTGATGGTCATCACGCCCGACCACATTCTGCTGCGGGTGCAGTCGTCCGGCATGCAGATGCTGCTCGGCTCTGGCGGCCACACCCATGATTGGGATGACGGCAGCAAGCTGACCGAACTGACCGACCAACACGCGCGCTACCTCGCCCGCACCATCATCCTGACGCTGAATGGCGTGGCGCTGCAGCCGACGCTGGTGCGCAAGCACATGGGCGATGCGGCGCACTTTTCCAGCGGCATGTCGGTGATGAATGTCGTGGCCCAATTCGATTTCAAATTCACCCTTCCGCCCGGCGCGCTGAGCGATGCGGCGGGGAAAAAGCTGCAAATCCGCCAGACCGTGCTGATGGATGCCAACGTCGCCACGCACTACGAGCTGCAGTACACGCGGCCGGGTGATGTGGAAAAGACCGTGCGCACGCTGGATGGGGATGTGGGGATGGTGATTGAGTTTTAGGGCAACGCAAATGCTGACTTCACCGAAACCCTGTTTAGTACCGCGCAAGATTTTTCCTCCCCCTTTGTGAAGGGGGATTGAGGGGGATTTCGACGTCATTACACATTGAGATGCCGCAGAAATCCCCCCTAGCCCCCTTCGTGGAAGGGGGGAACAAGACACCAAGCATTGTTCGCAGAGCTGTTTGAATAAGCCCGAAGCCCCCGGCCGGCAAAGCCGTCCGGGCTACAAAACCCTGATCGGAGAACAAAAACATGATCGACATCCTGAGCGCAGCAGCAGCAGTTGCCGCCGACCCCTTCACCACCCTGCAAGCTGCCCCGGCCCACATGGACCTGTGGCAGACCTTCACCACCTACACCGACCACGGCATCTGGCACATCCTCACCGGCTACGACCACCTGCTATTCGTCACCGCACTAGTGCTGGCCGCCCGCAATTTCTGGGATTTGATCAAGGTCGTCAGCGCCTTCACGCTGGCGCATACGCTCACCCTCACGCTATCGGTGCTGCATGTGGTGCACCTATCGCCGCAGATCGTCGAACCGATGATCTCCGCCAGCATCGTCGCCGTCGCGCTCGACAACATCCTGCGCCCGCAGCAACGCGCCGGGGTGCAACGGCTGGCGCTGGCGTTTGCGTTCGGCTTATTCCACGGCTTGGGCTTTGCCGGCGGGCTGACCGATGCGATGGCAGGTTTGCCCACGGTCGGGCTGGGTACGGCGCTGGCATCGTTCAGTCTGGGTGTGGAAATCGGCCATCAGCTGGTGGTGATTCCGGTGTATCTGCTGCTGCGCTACGGCCGGCAGCGTTGGGAAGAGCGCTTCAACCACACCACGCGGCGCTATGGTTCGGCGGCGATTTCAGTGGCAGGGAGCTATTTTCTGGTGAACGCGTTGGGGTGGGTCGGTTGAGCTTGTCTCCCCTCGCCCGTTTACGGGAGAGGGGCCGGGGGTGAGGGTGCCGGCGAAGCCCTGTAGCCCTGTAGGTTGGGTTGAGCGTAGCCCAACATTCATCGCATCCATGTTGGGCTTCGCTACGCTCAACACCAACCTACCCGATGGCATGCAGACACCGGGGTTCCCAAAACCAAAAAGGCCAGCGCTCTTGCAAGCGCTGGCCTTTCCCCGTCATGTCATGTCCGGTTACTTCCGGTCTTTCTCTCTGAATAGCTTCTCTGACATGCGGGCGGCATCGATCGCCGCTCGCCGTTCTGATGCCACGGCAATGCCCGACTGCGCCAGTTGATACGCCGCCGAAGCGGGATCGACCAGCGCCGCCACGATCTGGAACAGCCGGCCCAACTCCGCCACGCTATCCATGCCGTAATGGGCGATTTCGTCATAGGTGCGGCCGGTGCCCGATGGCGAAGCATAGGCAAAGCGCGGGATGGGTCGAGGTTTGGGAGTGGGTTGCGGTTCAGACATGCCGGCCTCCTGGGCGAGTAGAAAACCCGCGCGATTCGGCCGTGGGGATGGGTGACGCAAAGAGACGCGTATCCATGAAAGGCTCCTAGAGATTCGTTGAATTCAGCCCCTGTTGAGAGGGCGGCCGGGTACTTCAACACCGCTCTAGGACGGCCCGCAGCTTTCCCTTGTCGCCAAGGTCTTGTATGACTGCGCGCTACCCGGCCATAGAGAAACCTATGGACGTGAAAAAACCCCGATTTCGGACGCAGTGGGGTTGCCGCCTAGAGAGAGAAGGTGTGTTGAAGCACCTGACCCGGAGCGTAACCGAAGCGGCCGGGCGTTGGCAAACCACCGCCCGGCTTTCCTCGTAGGTTGGGTTGAGCAGAGTGTTCAGCCGGGAGACATAGGTAACACTTGTCGGTAGACATGGGTAACACTCAACCTAGTCTAACTGCACCCGCAGATCGATGGTGCGAATGGCCTTATGACAGAAGAACACCGTCAGCACATCGGCTTGTGCCGAAGGTCGCAGTGCCACGTAC
>NZ_JONM01000054.1 GCF_000711875.1 Andreprevotia chitinilytica DSM 18519 | reverse complement strand
CGCCGCCGTAGGTTTTGCGCAGTGGCGAGCCGCTGAGTTCGATCATGCATTCGCCGAGGGAGGCAATTTGCATTTGGGTTTTCCTCTTTTGCTGCTGTTTCTAGGTTCAGCGCCTGCGGCGCGATTTAAAGGCATTACAGCGCGTTCCGCCGCGCGGACGGGGAAGGGACTTTGTCTCGCCAAAGCCCCCTCCACCCCAAAGGCGACCCTGCAAAAGCGTCTGTCGCAAGCGCCAGATCCCCCCGCCAGCCAGCCCGTCACGGGCGGGAATCGAAAACTCGGGCCAAGGCCCTCAGACAGTCGATCCCCGAAATCCCCGTGCCGGTCTGGCTGGCGGGGCGCTTTTGAAAGGGGGGGCAGACCATTCTCACCCCGGCCCTCTCCTTGAAGAAGAGGGTGACGTAGCTTGATGCTGCGGCGCCTCACGTTGCGCCGCGCCTTGGTTTTGCTCCCCTCGCCCACTTGTGGGAGAGGGGCCGGGGGTGAGGGTTCTGGCAAGGACATCATCCTTCTCCTCACCCTCACCCTAGCCCTCTCCCACAAGTGGGAGAGGGGACATAAATCCCAAAACAAGCTTTCTTGAACCGTCCAACGATGGGTATCGCTACGCTCAACCCGTCCTACAAAACCACTTTAACGACTTGCTGTTTGTGTGGGGTGGCACCCATAATGTCACGAGGAAGAACTCAAACAAATTCCGCCGAAACCCAATCACTATGCGGGTTTGGTGGCTGCATTGCTTCCCCAAAGCATTTGACCAATTTTGCAAAAAAATAAGCGCAAACTGAACAAATTTGCGCTTATTTTGGCATCAGTTCGATCAACAATGAGGCTGGTTTAGACGGCGAGATCCTTTTTGATGCCGGCCACGTACTGGTAGACCTTGTTCAACGCGGTCAGGTCCAAGTCCTTCAGGCTGGGTGCATCAAAGTGCTTCAGCATGTAGGCGCGTACCTTAGGCTCGATGTCCAATTTCTTCATGTTGGTTTGGATGTAAGTGATGCGGCGCTTGGCGACCTCATCCGGCGCTTTCTTCTGTACCGCCTTGCCAGCGGCCAATCGGCCGAGCCATTCATGGAGATACTTCTCGGCGGCCTTGAACTTTGCAGCCGGAATCATCCGCATCGCCCCCACCCCCATCTTTTTATTCAACGAGTTCCATACGCGCTGCGGCGTGGCGGGATTTTGCTTGCCTAGTGGCTCCAACTCCAGAATCTGGTCCTTGAGATCATGCAGCCGCCGCACCTGCTCTTCCGTGATGTGCTCCGCGCCAGGCTGCGGCTTCACAATCACTTTGCTGGTTTTCTTCTCATAGTGCTGGTGGACATCCCCCGCGACGATCTGTCCGACCACCACGCCATCCCCACTGACGTTGACGAGGTTGCCGCCCGCCGTCATGACCGCCGTGGCTGGCTTTTTACGGGGTGTACGAGGCTTGGGTTCCGGTGTTTCTGCATGCTGTTTGAACAATGCAATGATTTGGGCTTTCTTGTTTTCGTCCATTCAATCTTCCTGATTGCGGCGTCACGCCGCTAATTTGACCAATCGCAATATCTTTCCCTTTGACGTCGCGTCGACGTCGTCCAGTAAGTCATAAACGGCCAGAATCAGTTCCGCTTTTTTGTCCGGCGGCATGGTGCGGCTAGTTGCCGCCAATCCTTCCTCGACCGCCTCCAGCGCCAGTTGCAACCGGGCTGTTTCGAACGGGGCCGTAGGCGTCGCAGCTTGCAACTCGGCCAGCAACATTGAACCTTCCCCCGTCAGCAGCCAGTTGGCATTAACGCCAGCACATACCAACGTGCCGATAATTTGCCCGCCGGGCATGGTGTTACCCGACTCATTCTCCTGAATGCCACGTTTTGATGGGCTTCCAGCAAGAACTGCGAGCGCATCCTGAGTCAGCCCCAGCGCCGCTCTTGCGCGCTTAATTCGTGCGCCAATCTCCACAACATCCAGCTGGACGCTTTCTGGCGTCGAAGTGTCCGGCGGAAGTGTCCGACGCTCACGTTCTGGACGCTTCATAGAGCCCCCTGATTTAGAAAGAAAAATTCGTTTTTATGTGTCATGTCTCGTAAATTCGAAGTGTCCAACGCCAAATTTCATTGAATGACACATTTATATGTGTCACCATGCATCTCGTGATAACCCACCACGGAAACCAACAGATGCAACCGACCACCTCTACACCGCAGCAAGACTGGCACCCGGCCGACATTATCGCCGCCTTGCACAAACAGGGCACCACCATTTCCAAGCTGGCACACGCACACGGCGTTGATCCATCCGGTCTGTCCGTCGCCCTGCGCCGCTCCTTCCCCAAGGGCGAACAGCGCATTGCCGGCGCACTCGGCCTGCATCCGAAAGACATCTGGCCGAGCCGGTACTTTGACGACGGTACGCGCAAACCGGTCGGCGCGCGTGCCATCCAGTGCACGGCCGTCGTACGCCATGACGACGAGTCGACGACCCATTAAACAATCTTATCCACCAAGGCAACGAAGGTAAGCCGATGACCGTAACTTTGACAACCATTGTGGCCGCGCTGGGAATCGCTAAATCCAGTACGGCGCATCGGGCGAACCGGGAAGGATGGCCCTACACCGAACAAGCGGGGCGCGGCGGCAAACGACGCCTCTATCCGTTGGGTACGCTCCCTGAAGATGTCCGCAAAGCGGTGCAACTGCACGCGGCCCGTCAGCTCCTGAACACGCCCTCTGCGCCAGTCGCATCGATCCAACCTGCAGCCCCTGCACAGCAAGCTTTAGCGCCTGCACGGCCACCGGTGGTGATGACGGATGCGTTGCGCCAGCGCACCGATGCACGTCATGCCGTGCTACGGGCCATCACCCGCTTGCAAGCGGTGTGCAGCCTGTCCAAGGAAAACGCCGTGGCCGCGTTGATTGTTGAAGCCAACAAGGCACCAGAGAGTGAAATGGCACAGCTGCTGGTATTGGCCCAGGACGAACGCGGGCGCAAAGGCAGCGGTATGCCCAGCATCCGCACCATCAAGCGCTGGTTTACCAAGGCACAAGCCGGCGACCTGACGCCACGACCACCGCGCGTCAAGGATTTGTCCTTGCCGCGCTGGGGGGCCGCCTTCCTGCAATGCTGGCGGGCCAAGCAAGGCCAATCAGTGGAGGCCGCGTACAAGACGTTTGCCCAGCAATGGCACGGCGGCGAGTTGCCTAGCGTGCATCAGGTGCGCCGTTTCCTCGCCAAGCTGCCGCCAGAGGTGCGGTATCGCTTGGAACATACCGGTGCGGCCCTGAAAGCCAAGCTGCCCTACGTGATTCGCGACTGGTCGGTCTTCAAGACCGGCGAATGCTGGGTCGGCGACGGGCATGGCATGAAAATGAAAGTCGCCAAACCCGATGACGGTAAACCGTGCCAGCCGGAAGTGACGGTGATCATGGATGCCACCAGCCGCAAAGTGGTGGGCTGGTCGGTCAGCTATTCCGAAAACGTCCTCGCCGTGGCCGATGCGCTACGCCATGCCGCTACGCATCACCCGCTGCCGCTGCTGTACTACAGCGACAACGGCAGCGGCCAAGCCAACCTGATGCTGGATGCGCCCATCGTCGGCATGCTGGCGCGCATGGGCATCGACCACCAGACCGGCATTCCGGGCAATCCGCAGGGGCGCGGCCTGATCGAGCGGTTCTGGAAAACCGTCACCCTCCCACTGGCCCGCACGTTCGATACCTTTCATGGGAACGGCGTCGATCAAGACACCTTGCGAATGACCACGCGCGATATCCAAAAGGCACTTACCCGAGCCAAGCGCAGCACCAGCCCATCCAGCGTGCCGAAGCTGCCCAGCTGGCAACAATTCATCGATGCGCTGACGGTCGCCATTGACGAGTACAACGCCCAGCACACGCACAGTGCCCTGCCGACGCGGCAAGGCCGGCATTTGACGCCGGATGCGTTCTGGCAACTGCACCCGCCGACGCAATCGCGCCACCTGTCCTCCGCCGAGCTGCAAGCGCTGTTCCGACCGCACGTCGTCCGTACCGCCGAGCGCGGCATGGTGCGGCTATGGAACAACCACTATTTCAACCGTGAACTGATGCAGGTGGATGGCGAGCAAGTGCAAGTCGGCTACGACATTCACGATGCAAACAGCGTCATCGTGCGCCAACTGGATGGCCGGTTTGTATGCATAGCGGAATGGAACGCCAACAAGGTGGATGCCTTTCCCAAGCCCTTCGTCGAGCGCCTGCGTGATCAGCGCATTGCCGGGATGGTCGGCCGTGCCGAGGAAACCATCCGCCGCGCCGAAGCGGAACGGCCGGCGCTGGAAGCCCAGGAGCACATCGTTATTCCGGGGATGGGCGATCTGACTCGCTCAAGTCTCAACCGTAAAGCGACCGAATTGTTGATTGAGCCAGTCGATGAGCCGGCAGTACCAGGAGCCGCGCCAACGTGGGAATCGATGGACGGTCCGACTCGTTATCGGGCTTGGCGTGAACTGGATACCCGCAAGCGCCAGGGCAAGCCGCTGACCGAGGCGGAAGACACCCGCCATCGCATGTATCAGAAATCGCCGCAGTGGCAGGTGATGCACAGCCTGCACAGCGGAAATGACAACGCGCACGAGTTGCACCTCGTGCGCGCTGGGTAGGTCATCGTCGTAAAACGGCGACCGCATTCAACAACCGGAAAGGCATTCTCTCATGAATTCACCCCTCGTCAATCCCGCCACACTGGCACCGGGCATCGCCCAAATCGGCAACCTTGCCTTGGCGCAGGAAGCACTGGCCCGTGCCATGTCCCGCCACCAAGGACTACCCGGTCTGGTTGCGTTCTACGGCCCGTCCGGCTGGGGCAAATCCATGTCGGCCAACTTCGTCGCCAACCGCACCCGCGCCCGCTATGTGCAGGCCAAGTCGGTCTGGACCAAGAAGTCCTTCCTCAAGGCCGTGTTGTTCGAAATGGGCGTCAAGCCGGCTGCCACCATCCCGGAAATGCTCGATCAGGCGGCCGAGGAACTGGCCACTAGCCAGCGCCCGCTGATCATCGATGAAATGGATCACCTCGTCGACAAGAACGCCGTCGAAGTGGTGCGCGATCTGTACGAAGCCAGCCACGCGCCCATTCTGCTGATCGGTGAGGAACAGCTCCCGAACAACCTGAAGAAGTGGGAACGCTTCCACGGGCGCGTATTGGCATGGGTGCAAGCCCAGCCGGCCAATCTGCACGATGCCCAGGCCCTGCGGGCGGTGTACAGCCGCGATGTGCAGATCGCCGACGATCTGCTCACCACCATCGTGCGCGAGTCGCACGGCTCGGTGCGCCGGGTGGCGGTGAATCTCGACAACATCCGCAGTGTTGCGCTGGAGCTGGGGGTGGAGCAGATCGACCTCGCCACGTGGGGCAAGCGCCCGCTCTATACCGGCGAAGCGCCGAAGCGGAGGGTGTAATGCGCAAGCCGGTTCACCTCGAACGCCCCGGCGGCAAAGGCCCACGGCAGCGACTGTGGGAGCAAATGCGCAAGCTGCGCGAATTCACCATGGACGACCTGTCGTTCAAAACCAATATCGACGGCGAGTCCATCCGCAAATACATTCAAGGCTTGGTCAAGGCGGGCTATCTGGAAAAGCCGCCCGTGGAACGCTTCGCCCCATCCACCTACCTGCTGGTCCGCGACAACGGCGTCGAAGCGCCCCGCGTGGATCGCAC
>NZ_JONM01000053.1 GCF_000711875.1 Andreprevotia chitinilytica DSM 18519 | reverse complement strand
CGTTGCTGTTGCTGAATGCGCCCGCATTGAGGTTGGCATCGTGGCTGGCGTAGATCAGGCCGTTGATGTTGTTCAGGGCGGGGGTGGTGATGGTGAGCGTACCGCTGCCACCACTGCCGGCAGCAATCGTGCCTTGGTTGTTGAGCTGGCTGCTGGCGGTGAGGCTGGCATTGCCACCGGCCGCCAGTTGCGCGCCGCTGCTGTTGTTGAGCGTGGCAGCGGTGGCGGTCAGGTCATGACTGACGACGAGGGTGTTGTTGTTGGTGAGCGTGGTGCCGGCATTGAGCGTGGCGTTGCCGTTCACCAGCGAGGCGCTGACGGCATCGTTGTTGAGGGTGAGGCTGTTGGTGGCGGTGGCATTGAGGTTGCCGGCGATGTTGAGCAGGCCGGCGCTGATGTCCGCCCCGCGCAAGGTGGCATCGCCACGCGTGCCGAGGGTGCCGACATTGAGCGTGCCGGCGGCGGTGAGGTTCACCGGGCCGGTGGCGCTGAGCAGGCCGTTGTTTTGCAAGGTGCCGACGGTGCTGTTCAGCGCTTGGCCGACGACGAGGGCGTTGTTGTTGGTGAGCGTGCCGCCGGCGTTGAGCGTGGCGGTGCCGTTGACGACCGAGCTGGTCGCCGGGTCGTTGTTGAGGGTGAGGCCGTTGGTGGCGGTGGCATTCAGGTTGCCGCCGACGTTGAGCTGGCCGGTGCTGATGTTGCTGCCACTGAGGGTGGCGTTGCCGCTGGTGGCGAGCAGGCCGGCGTTCACGTTGTTGCCGGCCGCCAGAGTAAGGCCGGTCTTGCCGTACACGCTGTCGTTGGCGGTGAGGTTGCCGTGGTTGGCGGTGAGGCTGGTCTGGCCGGTTACGCTGCCGACGGCGGCTTGTGTGGTGAGGTTGTTGCCAGCGGAGACATTCAAATCACCCGCGCTGCCGACGATGCCGGTGAGGTTGACGTTGCCGGTGCCGGTGATGCGGGTTGCGCCGGTGGTGGTGGCTGTCTGGCCGAGGATGATGTTTTGGCCGGAAACGGTCAGGTCGCCGACGCTGTGGGTTGCGCCGGTCAGGTTTACATCGTTGCCGGCACTGAGTGCGGTGGTGGTCTGGCTATCCAGGCTGCCGCTGCCCTTGAGGGTTTGCGCGGCGGCGAGGGTGATGGCGTTCGCGCCGGTGGCGGCGTTGTTGATCACATCGGTCTGCGTGCTGCGGGCAGCGAGATTGCCGTTGGCTTGCAGGCTGCCGTTCAGGACGACGCTGCCAGCTTGCAGATCGAGGTTGCCATTGGCGGTATTGGCACCTGACAAGGTGATGTTGCTGCCGGCGCGCAGGGTGGCGGTATCGCTGGAGGTCTGGCCGGCGGCCACGTGTTGCGCCAGCTGGGTGGTGCCCGCCAGCGTGAGGTTGTTGCCTGCGGTGGCGGTGAGGTTGCCGCCGGTGCTCAGGCCAACCTGACTGCTCAGGTCGCCATGCGTGGCGGTCAGGCTGGCGTTGCCGCCAATGCCGGCGAGGTTGCCGAGCGTGAGCGATTGGCCGGCGGTGATGCTGGCGTCTTGCGCGGCGAACAACAGCCCTTGGGTGGCGAAGTTCGTCCCGGCGCTGGCAGTGATGCCGTTGCTGAATACATAGACATCGCCGGTATGCAGGATGCTCTGGCCAGCGGTTTCATTGAGGCTGGCGGCCTGCACCACGGCCGTCTGCAGATTGCCCCCGGCATTCAACACGGCTGCGCCGGTGTTGGTCTTGCCGAATATGGTCAGGTTGTTGCCGGCTTGCGCGGTCACGTTGCTGGCAGCAAGGCCACCTTGGGCGGTGAGGTTGCCTTGGCTGGCGGTCAGCTGCAGCGCGTTGCTGGCGTTTACATCGCCGCCGAGGGCGAGGTTGTTGCGGGCGGTGAGCGTGGCAGCGCCGCCGGTGGTGAGGGTGTTGCCGAGGCTAATGTTGCCGGCAGTGGATTGCAGCGTGACATCGCCAGCGGCATTGAGCGCGCCGCCGACATTCACATCGCTTGCGCCGCGCAAGGTGGCGGTGCCGCCGGTGGCGAGCTGGCCGCTGATCAGCACGCCGCTATTTTGGCTGGTGATAGCCGTATTGCCGTTGGCGGCGAGGTTGCCGGCCACGGTGACTTGGTTGGCAGCTTGCAGGGTGGCGGTCTTGGCCGCCAGCACATTGCCGCCGACGCTGAGTGCGCCGGTCTGGCTGGTGAGCTGGGTAACGCCGCCAATCGCGACGGTCTGGCCGATGCGCACGTCGCCGGTGCCAATGAGGGTGCCGTTGCCGTCGACGGTGATGTTGCCGCCGGTGTTCGCAGAAGCGACGTTGGCAGTGAAGTTGCCGTGGCTGGCGAGGTCGCCATTGCCGGTCAACGCGCCGCGCGCGGTGAGGCTGAAATCCTGCACCGTGGTGACGGCTTGTTGCAGCGCCACGTTGTTGGCGCTGAGCTGAATGGTGTTGGCGGTGATCGCGCCGTTGCTGGTGAGGTTGCCATTGCCGTTCGCCGTGGCGGTCAGCAGCCCTTGCACTTGCGTCTTGCCGCCGAGGGTGAGGTCAGCGCCGGACGTCAGCGTGGCGTTGCCGGCCACGGTGCTAGTGCCCAGGCCGAGCGCGTTGCTCGCTTGGGCGGTGAGGTTGCCACCGCTGATGAGCGATCCGGTCAGGGCGATGCTTTGGGCGTTGAGGGTGACATCTTGCGCAGCTGCCAGTTGGCCTGCGCCGTTGAGCGTTTGCGCGGCGGTGATGCGGGTGCTGCCGTTGGCGGCGGTCGAACCGTCGATGCGGACGTTGCCAGCAGTCGATTGCAGTACGAGGTTGCCACCCGTGCCGGCCTGGCCTTGCAGGGTGAGATCGTTGCCGGCTGTGAGGGTGACGTCTTGCAGTGCGGCGACGCTGCCGGTGTTCGCTACGGTGAGCACTTGGCCAGCGGTGAGGTTGAGGGTCTGGTTGGCGGCGAGAACACCACCGACGTTGGTATTGCCGACCGATTGGCCGCTGAGTGCGCCAGCGGTTTGCACCGTGCCGTTCAGGGCGAGGTCGTGCGCTTGCAGCGAGACGTTGCCATTGGCTTGCAGCGTGCCGGTTTGGGTGAGCGTGGTCGCGGCCGTGGCTTGGGTCTGGCCGGTGGCGCCGACCGTGCCTTGCAGCGTAACTGCGCCGTGGTTGGAAGTAACGGCAAGGTCTTTGCCGGCGGCGATGCTGCCGCCGGCCACGCTGTCGCCATCGCCAACCAGGGTGGTGTTGCCGACGCTGGAGAGGCTGCCGCTGGTCTGCACACCGCCGTGCGTCGCGGTCAGGGCGAGATCACTGCCGCTGGCTGCGCCACCGGTAACGATCACCGATTGCCCGGCTGTGGCGGTGAGCTTGCCACCGGCCATGGCTTGGCCGCCGAGTTGGACGTTCGTCCCTGCTTGGGCGGTCAGATCGCCATTGGTGGCGACGCCGCCATCGATCTGGATGCGTTGGCCGGCGTTGAGGTTGAGGGCGGTATTCCCTGCGAGGCTACCGGTACTGGCTACGGTCAAGTTGCCTTGGGTAGCCGTCGCATTCACCGTGCCGGCCGCACCAGTTGTGCCAGCGAAAGTGAGGTTCTGCGCGGCGGTGGCGGTGAGGTTGCCGTTGCCGCTCAGGGTGCCGCTATTACTAATACTGCCCGCACTGGAAACGAGCGCGATATCGCCGACGATGCTGCTGTTGCCGGTGATGGTCTGGTCGCCCACGCTGGTCAGCGTCAGTGCGCCGGGGGTTTGCAGGTTGTTAGCGGTGAGCTTGCCGCCGGAAGTGAGCTGGATGCCGGTGCCACCATAGTTGGTGCCGGTCAACGCGGCATCGCTGCCGGATTGGGCCTTGAGCAAACCGCCGGCCTGCACGATGCCGCTTTGGGTCAGGGTCGTCCCGGCGTTAAGCGTGACATTGTTCACCGCGACGACATTGCCGCTGCCAGTGAGCGCACCGCCGCTGGTCAAGCTGAGCGAATCCGCCGAGCTGACATCGCCGTGGGTTAGTGCCTGGGCGCTGGTGAGCGTGACGGCTTGCTGCGCTTGCAACGGGCCGGTGAGGGTGAGGTTGCCTTGGGTGCTAGCGATTTGGGCAGTACCGCTGACGGTTGTCGCGCCAAGCGTGGTGTTGCCGGTGGAGGTGGCGTTCAGGTTGCCTTGTACCGTCAGCGTGCCATTCAAGGCAGTGCTGCCGGTCGTAGCGGTGACATCGCCACCGAGCACGGTCACGTCGCTGCCGCTGTGCCATTGCTGCTGGGTGGTGACATTGAGCGCCCCGCCAAACAGGCCGCCCTGTTGCAGATCGAGCGAGCGGGTACGCACAAGTGCGCGCTGGCCGACGGAGAGGGGGCCGGCGATGGTGGCGTCTTGGCCGCCGATGTTGAGCTGGCCGCCGATTTTGGCGGTGCCGAGGGTGGTGTTGCTGGTGTTGCCCGTTACGGTGTTCAGATTGGCATTGCCGCCGGTCACGACTGTAGCGAGCGCCAGTTGCTGTTGTGTGGTCGCGGTGAGGGTGCTGCCAGCCTGCACTGCACCGGTGAAGGCGGCGGCGTTGGCGGTCAGCTTCACATCTTGCTGGCTGACCAGCGCACCTTGGCCGCTGAGCGTGCCTTGGCTGGCCTGCGCGGTCAGCGTTTGCGCCGAGGCGAGCAGGCCATCGACATGGAGATCACCACTGAGCGAGCTAGCATTGAGCACCGTGCCGGCATTAGCGGTGCCAGACACATCGAGGCGTTTACCTGCGCTGCTATCCAGCTCGCCCACCGAGGTCAGTGTGCCGCTGATGCTGGCATTCCCCTGCGCGATTTGCGAGACCCAGCGGTTGCCGCTCGCCTGTCCGCTGACGACCGTATTGCCGCCGCTATATACACTCAGCGCACCATTCGCTTGCAGCGTGCCGCCGAGCGCGAGGTCGCCCTGTTGCGCCCAGAGCGTGGTATCGCCGCCGGTCAATATCTGCCCGGCGCTGGTAAGATTACGAATGGCGTAGCCAACGAGATTGCCATTCACACCGAGCGCATTCAGCAGGTTAATGTCTTGACCAGCCTGGACGCTCAGATAGGTGCCACCGACTTGCGCTGCGCCGTTCAGATTGATGTCCTGCCCGGCCTTGAGCGTGCCGGTGCCGCCGATGGTGAGCGGACCATTGCTGGTGAGCGTGCCGCTGGTGGCGGTAAGGCTGGTATCGCCCTGCGCGATCACTTGATTGGTGAGCCTGAGGTTGCCACCCGCAGTGGTAGTCAACTTGCCTTGGGTCAGCAATGCACCAAAGGCGGAATCAGCGCCAGACCTCAGCGCCACATCGCCTACCACATAAGTGGTATCGCCCAGCGCCAGCGTGCGGCCCGCGCCGGCGTTGAGTTGGCCGCCAACCTGCAGGCCATTGATAAGCACCTCATCCTGCTGAGCACTCAGCGTGGCGTCGCCCTGCACAATGACCTGGCCTTGGGTGACCAACGATTGGAAGGCAAGGACCTGAGCGCTCTGCCCGACATAGGTCTGCCCGGCGAGGACGACGTTGCCCTGCCCGACGATGTTCAACTGGCCTGCAGTCAGGGTGGCGTTATGGACAGTGATATCGCCACCGCCAATCGGCTGGAGCATCGTACCGAGATGCAGGTTGCCATAGGCCAGTGCCACGCCGAGGTCGATCGCCCGCGCTGCGTCCACACGGACATTGCGGCCGGATTGCACACTGCCGAGGCTGATCGAACCGAGGGCGGACTGCACTTGCACATCGCTGTTGGCAAAGAGGCTGCCACTGCCACTCACGTCGTGCGTGCTACCCACAATGGCGTCGAGCTGTGCAGATGCCGTGCCGTCGATGCGCACTGTGTCGCCGATCAGCACCAGACTACCGTGGCTGCCGGACATGACACTGCCGGTGGATTCGATGCTGGCCTGACCCTTGGTTGCAGCGACGCTTTGGTTAGCAGCGAGGGTGAGTCCATAGGCCGCCTGCACAGAGCCGGCGACGCGCGC
>NZ_JONM01000052.1 GCF_000711875.1 Andreprevotia chitinilytica DSM 18519 | reverse complement strand
GCCCATTTGAATGTATGGTCAGCCCAGTTTTTGCAACCTCAAATTTCGATGCAGACAAAAGCATGCACTAATGTATCCGGACTCTGATTGAGGAGAACTTCCTCACGTCCACGATGAAAATTCGCGCCCCACGCTCCTCAAAACTGTCGCGGCTACGAAAGCCCATTCAAATGTCAGGTTCGTCGCGAGGCCGATTGCAGTTGTCGTCATCTACATTTGTTGTCGCAAAAGCAGGAAGCTGGTGAAACCTACTGAACAACGCGTTGCGGGTGAGGAACGTATGCCGTTTTGCTACACAGCACCGCCCACGCAATCCGCGCCAGCTTACTTGCCAGCGCACAGGCCACAACACTGGAATGTCGGCGCTGCAGGAGTTGCCGAACCCACAACGCCATGGCATCGGTTCGTTTATCAATATGCATCATGATCGATCGGGCACATTGAACCAGCAGCGTCCGTAAATGCTTGTCCCCGCGCTTCGATATGCCCAACAGCGTCGATTTGCCACCCGTGCTGTATTGGCGCGGCACCAAACCAAGCGACGCGGCAAATTCGCGGCTAGTTCGGTACTGCTTGGCATCTCCGGCTTGTGTTGAAAGGACACTCGCCGTAATGGGGCCGATACCTGGAATAGTCAGCAGCCGTTGTGCAGCCTCGTCTTCGGCCAGCAACGCTTTCAATGCACGTTCAATCATCTGGATTTGCTCATTGAGATACAACACATGATCCCGGAGCTGTTCCAGCAACACGATCAGACGGGGCGGTAATGCATTCGCTTCCAACACTGCAGGCAGCTTCCGGATTGCCGCAGGCCCGCGACTAATCGCGATCCCGAATTCAACCAAATAGGCATGGATCTGGTTGTGTGCCGACCCACGATTGCGAATCAGCATTTCTCTCGTCCGGTGTAATGCCGACACCGTCTGCTGGTGCTCGTTCTTGGCAGGTGCAAAACGCATGGTCGGGCGGGAAGCCGCTTCGCAGATTGCTTCTGCATCGACAAAATCGTTTTTGTTTCCCTTGACGAACGGTTTGACGTACTGGGGCGCAATCAGCCGAACATCGTGCCCAAATTGCGCAAACTTCCGCGCAAGGAAATGCGCGCCAGCGCAAGACTCCATAACGACTCGGCAGATTGGCGTGTTGGCTACGGTTTGAATGAGCTGGGCGCGATTCAACTTCTTCCGCCAAAGCTGATGTCCGGCCTTGCTCTGCGCATGAACATGAAAGGTATGCTTGCCAAGATCAATTCCCAACAGTGCGACGGGTTCCATGACGACTCCGACAGGTAGTTGAAAAGGCTAGCGTACCCCCGAGGGGCGGGCTGACCATATCATTACTGACGCACGAACTCCTCCAGATGGTGCTGCACCACTCTATATAGATTGACCAACTCGCCATTGATGTCATTGAGCACTTCGGTCGCGGCCGAGACCGGCCGCAGGAAGTACAACGCCGCGCCACCACAGAACACCTCGACATAGCATTCGTGTGGAGGGAACAGGGGGATGAGTTGATTAGCTAGGCGTCGTTTGCCGCCCAACCACGGAATGATGGGACTGCTGTCCATCGTTAACTCCGGGGCAGGAGGCTCGCAGGCTTTCGGGTTCGGGGCACGCGGCCCTCAAATGATTGATTGCCCGGCAACGCGGGCATTTGATTTCAAGCTAGCTGTACTGGCCCTTGGCCAGCAGTTTGCGGCAACTACCACAGCGGATGTCGTTCATGAGTGAGCCGTTCTAACGGTTGTGCTAGGCTTCGCGCCCTCTCTGCAGAGAGGAAGCAGCCTTGGCTTGGCTCACTGACTTACGCAGTGGGTTGGGTGGCCGGCTTCGGTGTTAGCGCACTGAAACCGGCCGCTGTTCTCTTTCGCCACTATCTCGCATCAGCTCATCCAGCAGCATCCCGCAACGCTTCAGTAGCATTGCGCGTCACACATATATCTAAATTGTAACGGCCCCAAAGGGGCCGCCACTTAGTCAATCTGCATGACTTGATTATTCAAGTTCTTCGGACTCACTTTCACCGACATAGTCCCTTGAACATATTTTTCTTTTTAATGCGACTTGCAACAACCCTAATACACTGCCGCCGACTTTCCTTTCTAACTCAACCACATCCATTTTCATCATTTCATCACTGGGCACTTGAATAACGACAAATAAGTCACCCGTTACACGGCCAGCTTCTCTGGTTCCAATGCAAAATGAATCAGAATCTTCATCAAAAAATGCTACGACCTCGCTACTCATTTGGGGCAGTCTCCATTTTTACAATTTTTCAGGCAATTATTCCGCCGCGTCAGCGCTACAGCATAGCAAACGCTACCTGCCGCTTTGTTCCAAAGTAACGACGCAATTTTGCACTCAGCAACTTCTCGCTGATAGGCCAGCTCGCATTCTTTCTTACAATCCCCACCACCGCCCGAGGATGAAGCCCCTGCGCCGGCTGCAGGGTTGATTCGATCATCTACCACGGATGGAGGCACGACCGTTCCGATGTCGTCCCATACTCCGCCACTCGAACCGGAGTTTTGATTGTTATTCGACATCGACCAAAGCCCGCCAATTAATGCAGCGGCAGCTTCGCACCCACCTCCTGCGCACAGGCCTGGGATTGCTAGCAATGGAACGATCAAACCATTCTTGTCGGTGTATTTTGTCGGTTCATTACCCGCATATGTATATGTTGAATAAGACCCACCCTTTAAGCCAATCGGATCACTTGTCGTGTAACGCCCCAGAACAGAGTCGTAGTCCCGGAAGTAGTTGTAATGATGCCCCGTCTCCACATCGTAATACTGCCCTGGGAAGCGCAAATTATAGATAAATTGCTGACCAAGATTGCTCGGGTCTTGGTTCGGCAAGCTATTACCAAACGCTTCGCCATCCCAGCGCCAAACCACAGCATTGCTGATCGGATCGGTGACTTGGCGCGGCGTGCCGAGCTGGTCTGCCCACACGTAGTACACCTTCGGATTGGCAGGGTCGACGGTCGGCCGAATAGTGGCAATCGGCAGATCACCTAGCCACACCGTTTCCTGAATCGCCTTGCCGCTGGCGTCGTATTCGCCCAGCAGGTGGCCGGCTTCGTCGTACATAAAGCGGATGGTGCCGTTGGCGTTGGTCTTTTGGACACGTTGGCCGAGGGCGTTGTAACTGTATTGCGTGACAGCGGTTCCAACTTGCACCTGACTCAACCGGCCGGCGTTGCTGTAGGTGCTGATGATGTTGCCGGATTGGGTCTGATTGCCGGCCGCATCATATTGGTACGTTGCGGCGTTGTTGCCGGTGGTGTTGAGCAGCTTGTTGCTGGTTGTGTCGTACTGAAAGTAGGTCGCGTTGCGGCCATTGCTGGCGTAATCACGATTGCCGTTCTTGTCATAGCCGTAATAAAAGGTGACCCCGCCTACATTGCCAACCAAGAGCTGGTCCATCACGTCGTAACGGAGACTCTGGTTCAACGAGCTGTGCGTAGTGTCATTGATGGTGCTGACATTACCGACGTTGTCATAGCTGTTCACGCGGACGGTATCGCCGAGCTTCAGGCCGGCAATGCGGCCGGTGCTGTCGGCGGCTCTCGCCCAGGTTTGCCCGTTGGCCCACGTCCAACTTTGTGCACCAATGCTAGCTGACCAGACGATGTTATTGGCGAGCGGCTGGCCGTTTACGGTCACGCTGACGAGGGTGGCCTTGTTCCAGCCATAGGTCACAATCACGCCAGACGGGTAGGTGATGGTCTGGATGTGATTGCCCGGCAGCCAGCTGTAGCCAACTGTTTGCGTGAGGGCATTGCCGCCGACATTCGCTGTGCGGCTGACTTGGGTGGTGCGCCCTTGGGGGTCGTAGCTGTAACTGGTGCTGCCATCCGCATCGGTGAAGCTACCCAGCTTGCCGATGCCGTTGGCCGCAGTGTCATAGCTAAAGGTCTGCGTCTGGTCGCCGTAGGTGATGTTGATGACGCGGTTCTGGTTGTCGTACTGGTATTGCGCGGTTTTGCCACGTGCATCGGTCTTTTGGGTGGTGTTGCCAGCAGAATCTTTGACGTAATTCGTCGTGCCGCTATCCGGGCTGACCAACTTGAGCAGGTTATCGAGGCCATCGTAGGTGTAGCTGGTGGTGAAACCTTCCGGGTCGGTGACGCTGACCAAGTGATTGTTGGCGTCGTAGCTGAAGATGGTGACGTTGCCGGCCGGATCGGTTTGCTTGCTGAGACGATTCAAGGCGTCATAAGCATATTTCGTCACGTGACCAAACGCATCGGTCTTGGTCAGGCGGTTGCCGTTGGCGTCATAAGTAAACGTCGTCTGGAAGCCATTGCCGTCCATGATGGTGATTAGCCGGCCCAAAATGTCGTAGCTGTAAAAAGCGCTGACGATGGGAACATGTGTCGGAACGATAACAACGGGGGTGGGCGTTGGTATCGGTGCCGGCGATGGTACTGGCGACGAGGTCGGTGTCGGGCTTGGAACCGGCGACGGTACTGGCGACGAGGTCGGCGTCGGGCTTGGAACCGGCGACGGTACTGGCGATGAGGTCGGCGTCGGGCTTGGAACCGGCGACGGTACTGGCGATGAGGTCGGCGTCGGGCTTGGAATACGCGACGGTACCGGTGATGCGGTCGGCGACGGGCTCGGCACGGGGGACGGCACAGGCAAAGACGTCGGTGTTGGGCTCGGAACCCGCGACGGTATCGGTGAAGCCGTCGGCGTCGGACTTGGCACGGGGGACGGTACCGACGACGGGCTTGGTAAAGGTGACGGTACGGGCGACGAGGTCGGTGTAGGACTTGGTATAGGTGATGGCACCGGCGAAGACGTCGGTGTTGGGCTTGGAATTGGTGTCTTCGATGGGACCGGCGTCGGTGCGGGAGCCGGTGTCACGCTAGGCTTGGGCGTCGGGTGTGTGGTCGGGGTCGGCGTATGGTGGTGGTCGTGATCCCTATCGTGATCTCGATCCTGGTCGCGATCATCATCCCTATCATGATCGTCGTCGCGACACTCCCCACCTTTCTTCCACAGCGATGCAGCTTCAACTGGATTCCAGCCGGCGCCGATATAGGCCGTGTGTTTCACCGCAGCGATGTAGACCTTGCCTTTGTAACGAACGAGTTGGCCTGCGTTGTACTCGAACCCTTCTTTCCATTCAGCACAACGTTCGGCAGGTGATTCCTCGCGATTTTGTACTTGCCACAGGTCGGGGGTGGCTTGCGGGTTCCATCCCGCGCCTCGGTGGGCGGTGTGGGCTTGCAATGCTTTGTAGGTGCGCCCGTTGTAAATCACCTGCTGCCCTGCTTGATAGGACGTGCCGTCCTGCCAAGTCGATGGCGCGGTGTCCGCCCAAGCCATGTGGGTTGGGACGCCGATCAGCAGACCAGCAATGAGGGTCGCCAGCGTCGTGCGGCCGAATTGTCGCGTTTTCATTTTGATTGACTCTCGAATTATTGCGGCAAGGCCGGCGTAGCTGTCGTGGTTTGACTGGCGACTTGTTGCAGGCTTGCGGCCAATTGCCCGGCCGGGTCGCTATGGTCTTCGCGGAGCTTGTTGCTCATCGCGTCGAGGGTGTAATTGATGCTGTTGCCGTGGCTATCGACAATTTGCGTCAACCGATGCGCCGGGTCGTAGCTATAGGTCACGGTGGAGCCATCAGGCAGCCCAACTTGCAGCAGCTGGCCGACCAGGTCGTACTGGAACGACGTGGTTTCCGTGCCATCGTTGCGGCTGGTCAGGCGATTGCGGGCGTCATAGCTGAATGACGTGACCTTGCCGTTCGGGTCGATCATGGACAGCAGGTTGCCGTGGGCGTCATAGCTGGTGAACTTGGTGACCTTGCCGCTAGGGTCGATTTGCGTCGCCAAATTGCCTTGGGCATCGTAGGTGTACTGGCTGGTATTGCCATTCGGATCAGTGGATGAGGTCACTTGGCCGGCGTTGTTGTATACCCAGCTCCAGACCTTGGAAACATTCCCCGCCGTGATGGTTTTCGCGATCAGATTGCCATTGGCATCATATTGAAAGGTGGTGGTTCGATTTGGTTCGGTGATTTGCGTTGGCAAACGATAGCTCGGGTGCCAAGCCGTAGTGATGGTGCGAGCTTGCGGAGTACCAGCTGCTTCGATACGGCCGGTTTCGAGATTGCGGGCTTGGTCGTATGCATAGGTCGTTGTAACGCCATTGAAATCGGTGCGACTCGCCACATTTCCGTTCGCGTTATAGGTCGTTGCATTCGACGCGTTCAGATTCCCGGCCCCACCGGGCTGGGTTTGAACAATCGGTTTGGCAACGCCAAGCACATTCTGGAATGTATAGTTGCGTTGTGCACCGAGCGGATCGGTGACAGTAGCTTGGGTGTTAACACGCGTAATATCGGTGAAGCTCACAACGTCGTAATGCTCAACCTTGCCTGCATGCTCGGTGGAGGTGGCTTTGCCAGCGCTGTTGTATGTATAGGTAGCAAAGCGCACGCCGTTTTCGTCGGTAAT
>NZ_JONM01000051.1 GCF_000711875.1 Andreprevotia chitinilytica DSM 18519 | reverse complement strand
CTCGCGCTCGACCTCGATCGGCGCATGATCACGCCCGCCCAGATTGGCATTGAGCGTGGCCGCGAGCATCTCCGCCAGCACGCCCACCGGGTTGCCGCCACCCTGCACCCAGCCCATGAAGCGCGGGTGGATATTGCCGGCGATATAGGGCTGCACCAGCCGCTGGAAATCACCATAGGTATCCGCAAGGCTGCCGGCTGCATGCGGCAGCGGCGTTTTGAGTTCGGCCCGCAGTTCGGCCGGCATTGGCTGCCACACCGGCCGATCCCGCAGACCGGCCATGAAATCAAACATGTCGTCGAGCATTTGATGCCCTAACGCGCGCAGGCCCTGCCAATCCTGTGGGTCGAGACTGTCCGAATCGGAAGGCATGGCCGGAGGGGTATTCGTCATCTGAAACCTTATGTAAATCAGTTAAGCAACCGGCAGAAATGTGCGTGCCGGGGTATATATATAAACGTGGCCAAATAGATGAAAGTCTGTCAAATAGAGACTTCCAGCCCTACAATTGCCGCAGATATCTCCCGGCCCAATTGGCAAATATGGGGTTGTTGCATCATCGAGTGGTGCGAGCCGCTCACCGGAATGACCTGTAATTGTCCATTTGGCATGATATTGCCCCAACCCAGACTTATATCCCGCCGTTTTTCAGCCTTGGCCGAATATAAGGTGACATTTACCGGCAGTACCGGCGGGCAATAATGATGCAGCGCTATCCGAATGCCTTTAATCACCGCCAAATACCGCAAGAGCAGTTCACGATTAAACGCTTGGGGAATGAGATCGTAGGTGTATAAACGATCAACCATGGTATCGAAGTCATTCTTTTCAGCCAGCAAGGCCATCTCGTCACGCACGTCGTCCGGCAAATCCACTGGCAGCATCAGCAGCAAGGTCGAGATGTCATCGATTGGCGGCATGGCGCCATCGAATTCCCGACGATGTTGCGCTGTCGTATCGATCAAACCAAGAAACTCCACTGCCGCGCCGGTATTGATCAACTGGTTGGCGATTTCATAAGCGATACTTCCCCCGGCGGACCAGCCCGCAATGCGATATGGCCCCTCCGGCTGGATATGGCGGATACCCTGGACATATTGCTCGGCCATGGCTTGAATCGTGTTCAGTGGTGTTTCGCCAGTCAGCAGCCCAATCGCCGAAAAGCCGTAAATGGGGATATCACTATCGATCCACGGTGCGATGTCATTCGCATACCCCACCTCCCCTCTAATCGGGTGAATGAGGAAGAGCGGTCGCTTGGCACCGTCAGTGCGAACAGCCGCCAGATTGGGATGCCGGATACTTCCGGCGCGGGCTTGGGCTGCGGCAATACCGCTCACGGTCGGATAGGCAAACAACTGACTCACCGGTATTTCCAACCCCAGCACATCCCGCAGGCGAGAGACCAGTTGCACAGCCAACAAGGAATGCCCGCCCAGCTCAAAGAACTGATCGTGCCGGCCGACGCGCTCCAGCCCCAACAAGTTTTGCCAGACGGCGGCAATGGTTTGCTCAACCTCGCCTTGCGGGGCCTCATACGCTCGGCTGATGACCGATGATTGATCCGGCACCGGCAATGCCTTGCGATCCAGCTTGCCGTTCGGCGTGAGCGGTAAGGAGTCGAGACTGACGAAGGCGCTCGGCAGCATGTGGTCGGCCAAGGACTGGCTGAGTTGCTGGCGCAGCGTCGCGGCAATCAGCCCGACACCAGCTTGCGGCACCACGTAAGCCACCAGCCGTTTTTCACCCGGCACATCCTCTCGCGCAATCACCGCCGCTTCGCGCACGCCGGCGCAGGCCGTGAGTTTCGCCTCGATTTCGCCCAGCTCGATGCGGAAGCCGCGAATCTTCACCTGGAAGTCGTTGCGGCCTGCGTATTCGACGCTGCCATCCGGCAACCAGCGGCCCAAGTCGCCGGTCTTGTACATCCGGGCGGTTGGGTCGATGTTGAACGGATCGGGGACAAAGCGCTCGGCCGTGAGTTCCGGGCGATGGAGATCCCCCCGCGCCCCCCCTACCCCGCCGATATGGATCTCCCCTACTACGCCCAGCGGTACCGGCTGGCGATGCGCATCCAGCAAGTAAATGCGGACGTTGGTGAAGGGTTTGCCAATCGGCACGCTGGCGGATGGGGCGGCCTCCGCGTCGCAGGGGTGGATCGCGGCGCAAACGGTGGTTTCGGTCGGGCCGTAGCCATTGAACAACTGGTGATGACGCGCCCAGCGGCGTGCCAGCGCCGGCGGCAACGCCTCGCCAGCAACGATCAGCGACAGCGGCGGCAAATCGGTTGGCGTCGCCCAGGCGTTCAGCGCCGAGGCCGGCAGCGTGACGTGAGTGATGCGTTGATGGTGCAGCGTCTGCTGCAGCGCCACACCCGGCATCAAGGCAGATTTCGGCGCGACGACCAGCACCGCGCCGCAGCACAATGCCAACGTGACCTCAAACAGGCTCGCATCGAAGCTCAACGAGGCGAATTGCAGTACCCGGCTATCTGGCCGTACCTCGAAAGCGGTGCGCTGGGCACTGGCCAGGCTGCAGACGCCACGGTGCTCGACCATCACGCCCTTGGGCTGGCCGGTGGAGCCGGAGGTGTAGATCACGTAGGCCAGATGGTGCGATGTCAGTCCCGCCAGCACCGGGTTGGACGTCGCTTGGTCGACCAGCGCGGCTTCCGCATCCAGCGCCACCATCGGCACGTCGATGGCCGGCAGAGTTTCACGCAATGCGGCCTGTGTCACCAGCACCACCGGCTGGCTGTCGCTCAGCATGTAGGCCAAGCGTTCCGCTGGATAAGCCGGATCAAGCGGCACATACGCCCCGCCCGCTTTCAGGATGCCGAGCAGTCCAATGATCATGTCCAGACTGCGTTCGATGCAAAGCGCGACGCGATCATCCGGCCGGATACCCAAGCCAATCAGGTGATGCGCCAGTTGATTGGCGCGGCGATTCAGCTCGCCGTAGCTCAACGTCTGGTCTTCGAAGATCAGTGCCGTGGCATCGGGCTGTTGTTCGGCATATTGCTCGAACAATTGCTGCATCAATGCCTCATGCGGGTAGTCCGCCTGGTTGGTGTTGAAACCGTGCGTGATGTGCTGCTGTTGCGCCATGGTCAACAACGGCAACCGGCTGATGGCCTGCTGGTCGTTGTCGACCATGCCGGTGAGCACAATCTCGAAATGCGCGGCGAGGCGTGCGATGGTTTCGGCATCGAACAAGTCGGTGGCGTATTGCAGCTGGCCGACCAAGCCCGTGCCGTCTTCATGCAAGGACAAGGACAGATCGAACTGCGTGGTGTGATGCGGTGTATCGAGCACCTGCAGTGTCAAGCCCGGCAAACCCAATGCCTGACCTTGCGGCGTGTTGTTCAGCGTGAACAGGCTCTGGAACAAGGGGCTGTGGCTCAGGCTGCGCGGCGGTTGCAGCGCATCGACCACTTGTTCGAACGGCAGGTCTTGATGGCCGTAGGCGGCCAAGGTGCTGGCCTTCACTTGCTGCAACAGGGTTTGCACGCTCGGTTGTTCATCGAACCGGACGCGGAGCGCCAAGGTGTTGACGAAGAAACCGATCAAGCCTTCCAGCTCGGTTCTCGGACGATTGGCGACGGGGGTGCCGATCACCACGTCATCCTGACCACTCAAGCGGGACAGCAATACTGACCAGCCGGCCAATAAGGTCATGAACAAGGTGGTGCCGTGACGCTGGCTCAACTGCTTGAGGTTGACCGTGAGCGCTGGTGGCAGCGTCAGTGCCAAGGTACTACCACGATAGCTTTGCACCGCCGGGCGGGGTCGATCGGTCGGCAGCTCCAGCAGCGCTGGTGCGCCCAGCAAATGATCGCGCCAGAAAGTCCGCTGGCTTTGCAGCACCTCGCCTTGCAGCCACTGCCGTTGCCAGACGGCGTAGTCGGGATACTGGATTTCCAACGGCGGTAGCGGGTCGGCCTGGCCCTGACTGAAGGCGGTATAGAGCGCGCTCACTTCCCGCACCAACACGCCAATCGACCAGCCGTCCGAAATGATGTGGTGCTGGGTGATCAGCAATAGATAGTCGTCATCGGCCAGTTGCAGCAACTGGCCGCGGATCAGCGGGCCGGTGGCGAGATCGAATGGTTGTACTGCTTCTGCTTGGCTGAATTGCTCAACCCGGATCGAGCGATCGGATTCAGTCAGGCCGCGTAGGTCGTGCTCCTGCAAACTGAAACCACAATCTGCCGGCGCAATCATCTGCGCCGCCTCACCGCCGTCGGCGATAAAGCAGGTCCGCAACGCCTCATGCCGCGCCACGATCCGATCCAGCGTCGCCCGCAAGGCAAGTCGGTTCAGTTCTCCATATAGCCGCAGGCCTGCCGGCATGTGAAAGGCCGCGCCGGCATTGGCATCCAGCTGCGTCACGAACCACAAGCGTTGCTGCGGCCAGGACAGAGGGAGCGCTTGAGCGCGATCCGCCAACGGAATCGGCGCTTGCGTAGATTGCGCCGCTTGGGCAAGCACGCTCGCCAAGCCAAGGACGGTTGGCTGGGCGAATAGCTCGCGAAGCGGCAGCTCCAAGCCCAGCACTTGGCGCAAACGCGAGACCAGCTGCACCGCCAGCAGCGAATGGCCGCCGAGCTCGAAGAACTGGTCGTGCCGGCCGACGCGTTCCAGACCGAGCAAGTCCTGCCAGATCGTGGCGATGATGGTTTCGATCTCACCTTGTGGCGCGGCGTATTCACGGCTGACGACGGAGGACTGATCCGGTGCCGGCAACGCCTTGCGATCCAGCTTGCCGTTCGGCGTGAGCGGGAAGGATTCGAGACTGACGAAGGCGCTCGGCAGCATGTAGTCGGCCAAGCTCTGGCTGAGCTGCTGGCGCAAATCGGCGGCCGATAATTCGATGCCGTCTTGCGGGATCAGATAGGCCACCAGGCGCTGATCACCCGGCTGGTCTTCGCGTGCGATCACCACTGCTTCCCGCACGCCAACGCAAGCGGTGAGCTGCGCTTCGATCTCGCCCAGCTCGATGCGGAAGCCGCGAATCTTCACCTGGAAGTCGTTGCGGCCAAGGTATTCGATGTGGCCATTCGGCAACCAGCGGCCCAGGTCGCCCGTCTTGTATAGGCGAGCGGCTGGGTCGGCACTGAATGGATCGCCAACGAAGCGTTCGGCCGTGAGTTCGGGGCGATTCAAGTAGCCACGTGCCACACCGGCACCACCGATATACAACTCACCGGCCACACCGATCGGTACCGGCTGTCCATACAGGTCGAGGAGATAGATGCGAACGTTGGCAATCGGCCGGCCAATATGCGGTCGCCCTGGGCCAATCCGGGTGGCACTGGCATCCACCGTGCATTCCGTTGGCCCATAGACGTTATAGAAATCGGTTCTGCTGCTGCATGCCAGCTTGTTCCATACCCCCACCGAGATGGCCTCTCCACCAATCAACACCTGTTTGGGTTGATAGCCTGCCGCCGTCGTCAAGCCTGCCGTGAGCAGCCATTCCAATTGCATCGGGGTGCAGTCGAAAACATCGACCTGGCCATCGGCAAGGAAGCGCCAAAGCGCCAAACCATCCGTACGAATCACACTGGGGATCAGCACCAATCGATGGCCGGACAACAATTGGCTCCAGGACTTCACGGAAGCGTCGAATACCAAGGAGGCATTCATCGCCACCGCCATTTGCTGACCAGATGGCTGGGCGAGCAGCTTGTCCAAGGCGACCCACAAGTTAATCACCGAATGGTGTTCAACCATCACGCCCTTGGGCTGACCGGTGGAGCCTGAGGTGTAGATCACGTAGGCCAGCTGGCGCGACGTGAGATCGGCCACGACCGGGTTGGCCGTCGGTTGGTTGACCAGCGCGGTTTCAACATCCAACGCCACTACCGGCACATCGACCATCGACAACGTCGCCAGCAAAGCCGCTTGTGTCACTAGCACCACCGGTTGGCTATCCGCCAACATGTAGGCTAGGCGTTCCACCGGATAGTCCGGATCGAGCGGCACATACGCCCCGCCCGCTTTCAGGATGCCGAGTAATCCGATGACCAAGTCAAGGCTACGTTCGGTGCTCAGCGCCACGCGATCATCCGGTTGTACGCCCAGCGCGATCAGGTGATGCGCCAGCTGATTGGCGCGGCGGTTGAGTTCGCCGTAGCTGAGTTGCTGGTTTTCAAACACCACCGCAATGGCATCGGGCTGCTGCGCGGCCTGCTGCTCGAACAGCTGATGAATCAGTTGGTCGCTGGGGTAGCTGGCGGCCGTGGCGTTGAAATCCACCAGTATTTGCAGGCGCTCTGCCGCCGATTGCAGCGGTAACTGGCCAATTGCCTGTTGATCGTCCTGCACCATGCCAGCCAACACCGTCTCGAAATGGCTAAGCAGTCGTTCGATGGTGGAGCGGTCGAACAGGTCGCTGGCATAGGCCAGACTGCCGACGAGGCCGGTTGCGGTATCGGTGAGCGAGAGCGACAGGTCGAAGTGCGCGGTATCGCGGGCTTGCGCAACCTCGCTGAGGGTCAAACCCGGCAGACTCAGCTCGCCATCGACCGGGATGTTGTTCAACACCAGCATCACCTGAAATAGCGGGCTGTGGCTCAGGCTGCGCGTCGGTTGCAGCGCCTCCACCACCTGCTCGAACGGCAAGTCTTGATGCGCGTAGGCGGCGATGGTGTTGGTCTTGATCTGGTTCAGCAGCTCATCCACTTTGGGATTACCGTCCAGCTTCACTCGTAACGCCAAGGTATTGACGAAGAAGCCCATCAAGCCTTCCAGTTCGCTGCGCTGGCGGTTTGCCACTGGCGTGCCGATGACCACATCGTTCTGCCCACTCCAGCGACTCAGCAGGACCGACCAGCCGGCGAGGAGCGTCATGAACAAGGTGGTGCCATGGCGTTGGCTCAGCTGCTTGAGGCCTGCCGTCAGCGTCGGTGACAAGTTCAAGGCCACTTGGCCGCCAGCATAGCTTTGTACCGCTGGGCGTGGTCGATCGGTCGGTAAATCAAGCAAGGCGGGTGCACCGGTCAGGTGCTGTTGCCAGAAATCGACCTGGGTTTGCAGGGTATCGCCCTG
>NZ_JONM01000050.1 GCF_000711875.1 Andreprevotia chitinilytica DSM 18519 | reverse complement strand
GCGATGACGTTGGCGCGCTCTTCCTGCCAGCTGAAGCTTTGCACGTTGGCATTGGCCTCGCCCTTGCAGGTCTTGGCCCCCGCCACGCAGCCGGGGGTGGTGGTCAGCGTGGGGTTGTACCAGCCGGCGTTGCTGAAGGTGCCGCCGGTGATGGTGACATCGTTGCCGGCCATGACCGTGCCCTGATTCTGCAGGCCACTGTTGAAGGTGACGTTGTGGCCAGCGGCGATGGTGCCGCCGGCTGCTGCGCAGCCGAAGCAGTGGTTAATCAACCGTCCGCGATCTATTCAGGCGTTGCTAAACCCGGTCTTCAGCCGAAAGGCTGATGCGTTTTTTTAAAGATCAGGGTGATGGTGACCTATTCTACTGAAGACATCATTTCTCGGACTAATCCGTAGATTAAAGCTCATATGAACGATATCGGCACATCGAAAGAGTTAACCAACGACATTGGTTCAGATACGCCACAAACTGATCCAATGTCTGACGCGTTTGGCTACGCTCCCTTCGCCAAGCTAATTGCCTCCGCAGTGATCAAGACGCCAAGCCCACAGGGGCTGGTCATGGCAATTCACGGGCCGTGGGGCATCGGAAAATCGTCTTTGCTCAACTTCATCAAGCACTACTTAGCCGAAGACCATAAGGATGCACAGCCCATAGTGATCGACTTCAATCCGTGGTGGTTTGACGATCGAAGCCAACTGGCCGATCAGTTCTTGATGCAATTCAAAACCGCGTTGAAACTTGAAAATGAAGCGCTTCGCGATGTAGGTGACTTGATTTCAGAATATTCGGGAGCACTAGGGAAAGCTGTTTCGGTAAGCACAGGCATTCCGTGGATCGATGTCCCTGTCAGCGGGTTGCTAAAACTGCTCAAACGCAAACCAAAAGATGTACCCAAGTTAAAGGCAGAGATTTCAACAGCACTGCAAGAATCCGACCAACGTTTCATAGTTGTCGTCGACGACATTGATCGGCTCACTCCTACGGAAATTCGAGAGGTCTTCAAAGTAGTCAAAGCGTTAGCCGATTTCCCGAACGTGGTTTATCTGCTGTCATTCGATAGGCGCGTCGTTGCAAAGGCCCTAGCAACCTCCATGCAGCTTGACGAAGCTGGTGGCGAGTCTTACCTGGAAAAAATCGTCCAAGTGCCTTTCGTTCTGCCGTCAATAAGCAAGCGGAAGCTTCAGAACAAACTTTCCGAGAGTCTCGATCACGTATTGAAAGGCGCGGATATAGCGCTGTTCGATTCGACTTACTGGGGCAATATTTTCATGGAAGGTATTGCGCCCTTGGTGACCAAGCCCCGGGACATTGTGCGGTACGTCAATGCACTTTCATTGACCTATCCAGCGCTGCGCGATGAGGTAAATATCGCTGACTTTTTTGCCTTGGAGTTCCTCCGGATAAATCTGCCTAAGCTCTACGACACCATCCGTGAAAATCCGGGACGATTCGCCGGGTACTCAGATCGCGGCATTCAATCAAGCGACCGGAAAGAGGATCAGGCTTTCCATCAAGCATGGGCTCAAGACGTTGATGCAAGCATCCGCGAAGGCGTCCAGGCCATGATGGAACGAATTTTCCCTAAGCTAAGCAACACGGCCTGGGGAAGCGAATTCCTCGCTGAGTATCGCCGGGTCAGGCGTGCAGCTCATCCAGACATATTTCCAAGCTATTTTAGATTCGCTCTTGATGCGGACCAGTTGAGCCGACAAGCTGTTGCGAATTTTATTGAGCGATTGTCCGATCTGGATGTCACGGAGAAAACCTTACTCGACGCAATTGAGATCAAGCGAACCGATGGCTCTTCGAAAGCCAGGGATTATCTCGATCAGCTGCGAGATTACGATGATGAAATCGACGCCGTAGGAGCCACCAATCTACTCAATGTTCTTGGTCATATTGGCGACAAGTTAATTGTGAGCTGCGAAGAGACTACTGACTCCATCTTTTCCACTCATAAAACATGGTGGATTTTGTGGGCCATGCTGCGCATCCTAGCTCGGATACCAGCAGAGACTCGTAACGCCCAATTGATCGGCTCGTTCAAGAATGGAAAAGCGCTTACCTATCTGTACTTAACCATTCAATCAATCGAGGCTTCGCATGAAAAACCTGTTGACCACGGGTCATCGGCTGCGCTCAATCAGATTCAAGTTGAAACTGTTATCGCCCTGAAGAATATTGCATTGGATCGAATTAATCTGTACGCCCAAACCGACCAATTGCAAGGCATACCTGAACTACCTTTAGTGTTAAATTTCTGGAGCGATTGGGGCCCTACTGGTGCGGCAAGGCAATGGGCTGAATCATTTGTTTCCGATATATCAAACCTCCTTTTCTTTATATCTATGTTCCTTAGCCGGACCCACTCTGTGACTATGGGCGATCATGTCGGCCGTATTGAACACACATTGCATCTCAAGCAAATGTCTAACTTCATCGATCTTGAAAAGGCAGCGGCCTTATTGAGTGGGATCAAAAAACAGACAGAGCTAGAACCAGATCATCAGCTGGTGATAAACGTTTTCAATGAGCAGCTCCCACTATTTAAGGAAGGAAAAGACCCAGCTTTGGTTCAGCTTGGACTCGGATAATATTCAGTACTAACAAACAGGCCGCCCAACGGGCGGCCTGTTTGCTTTGACGGCTAACGCTTAAACCTTCGGCGCTGCTTCCTTCTCTCCCTTGGAAGTGCGGCTCGTGAATCGTGCCGACAGCTCACGCTTCAAGCTTTCCAAGCCTTGGGCCTTGCCGGTGATCTTGAGGAAGGCGTAACCCTCTAGTGCGGCAGCCATCACATCACTACCCAGTGCCATTTCGGTGTCGTTGATCTTTTCGAAGATGCGTTCCATGCGGACACGGCGGGCGCGCAGCGCGTTGTGGCTTTGCATATCTCGCATGGCTTCAACGAGGTCAAAGCTACGCGGCAGTACGTCCGGGTTGTCTTGCAGGATATCCAGCGTGCGGTGGCAGAAGGCTTCGGACTTGTCGCCCATCTTCACCAGACGGCTACGTTGATCGGGGGTAAGTGCGATCAGGCCGGTCAGGTTCTTTTCCAGCTCGAACAGGGCTTGATCGATGGCGGTCAGTTGGGTGGCCGTGAATTGAAGCGAGATCAGGTTTTGGGTCATGTTGCTTTCCTTGCTTAAGAATTTTCTGACACCATCATTTCAAAGATGGCAAAACCAACTTACCCGACCTCTGCTGTCTCTCGCTATACCTAAGACGAAATTAGAACGGCGGCATGCCGCAGTCCGTCTCCCGATGGCGACGCTTTTAACGCCGTCGTCGGAGGTTTTAGCTCCGGCGTCGCAGCTAAAACTGCCGACGACGGAGGTCTGATTGCCGACGTCCCAGCTAAAAGACGCGGCGTCGGCTGTCTGAGGCCCGACCTCGCCTGTTTTACCTCGGACGCCGAGCCAAAGACTGCCGGCGTCCCGCCAAAAACTCCCGACGCCGGAGCCTTGCACCTCCGACGACGCACCAAATAGGGGCGACGTCGGGTCTTCAACTGCCGACGTCGGATGTGCAGAGGTCGAACGTCGCACAAAAAAGCGACAATGCCGGAGGTCTTTAGCTCCGACGTCGGGCGAAAAACTGCCGGGGTCGGAGCCCTTCACATCCGACGTTGGGAGTTTTTCGGGCGACGTCGGGTGTTTGTTGGTCAAGGTCGGCAGTCTGTGGCGCAACGCTGGCCGTTTTTGATGCGCGGTCGGGAGTTTGAGATGGGATGCCGGAGCTACAGCGGGCAGAGGTGGGAGTCTTTGGCGGACGGGCGCGGCTTTTTGATTCGCGGTCGCGAATCAGACAATGATGAATGGGGGGCAAACATTCTTGACCAAGCCTGAAAGAGTTGGGGATACTTCACCCGTTGCTCGGTCGAGCAATCGGGCTTGGACTCCCGGATGTTGCATAGGCGGACAACCGCTGCGAAGCGGTTTTTTTGTTCGCAATGCCCTTGGTACGCCTTTTACATTGGCGGGCCTTGGCGGTGGCACCTTCGGGTGCGCCGGTTTCCTATGCACCGGTAGTCCAACTCCGCCTTGCGCCCGCCACCTCCGCTTGGACTCGGAATGGCAGGTTGATTTTGTAGTTGCATAGGAGGCAATCATGCCCAACACGCAGCACTCAACCCCAGCACCACCCGATCCCGGTCGTCTCATCGCACAAGCCCGTGACGGCTTTGCAGAGCTTGACCAGATTTTTACCATCCTCACGTCCCTGATCGACCAGCGTAGTGTCGGCTACCAACTGGCAAAAGATGGACGCAGGCTGGCAGAGCGACATCACATCGCGATGCAGACCCTACCGTTCGCCGATCGCCTAACCCCTTCGCTCAGTACCCGCTACATACGGATCGGAGGCGGTCATGGCTGAACTACACAGCGTTCCCATTCCACCCAAACTGACCATTAACGATTTCAACGACATCGCCGACATCGGTCTGGATCGCATCGCTCAGTTGGGCAGCGTGTTCCGAGCGATGGCCGGCATCGCCGAGCCGGAATCTGATCTACACGCATTGGCAAGAGCCGGCGCATATCTGGCTGAGGAGTGGCATTTCGCGCTGGATATGTCCCGTACTGAAACCTTGGATCGCCTCGGCGCGTCGCGAACCGTGACTCGGATTGCTGATCGACGTTAACCGCCATGCAGTCGATTTGATGGTATTGGGCCAGCGCAGTTAAAGGCGCTGGCCTTTTTGGTTTAGTGGTTTAAGTACCCGCAATAAAAAACCCCGAATGAAACATTCGGGGTCGGATGAAATTAATTAGCTTGAAGCAACAGATTATTGCGATATTCAGCCCGTGCAGCGACTGAGTGCTAGACGCAGTGCAGCCCCTACCTCAACCACTGAGCTTGTGCTTGAAATAAGAACATCCTCAATCCCGTCATTCTTTTCTCGACTCCATGCTTCAAGCTTTTCATGATGTGTTGGGCTGATCTTTAGTTGCCCCTCACACACTTCGATGCCGCAGTTCGCCATGTTCTTAAACAGAGCGCGTTTGGTTTTGTAGCCATAACGAGCCATCAGCTCACTTACCCATACTTCGTACTGCGGGACAACACGACCACGCATATCAAAAAAAGCCTCATGTTCTCGTGGGGGCAAGAATCGACTATTTGCCAGTGCACTTAAGACTGCAGTCCCCAGTTCCTCATCTGCAACGTCAGGTGACAGCAGAAAACGCTTGCCATCTGGATCTGGCAGCCCTCCGCGGTATCCCGAGTGCGTTTCAATATGAATGAACTCATCATTCCGATACACCGCCGCCCACTGCTTCTTTACTACGTCGCTCATTTCACCGCCGCGGCGTTGATGCCGATGCCTGCTGCTCTGTAACCATCACAACTCACCCGATACAGCGACTAAATGCCAATTGGAGAGCTTTGCCAACTTCTTCTGCAGAGCTATTAGCAGGGAGCACCACGTAATCTCCCTCGCTGATACCGTCACCACTCCAGCTTTCGAGCTTTTCGTGTTTACTTGGGCGAATAGTGATCACTCCACCTTGACTCCTGACGTTACAGCTCTTCATATCCTTAAATAGCGCACGCTTAGTTTTGTAGCCATAGCGCGTCATCAAATCTGCGATCCAAGTAGCATTCCGCTCAATACCTTGCTTGTAATCATAAAGATTCAAGTCTTCCGCTGGCAGGACAAATCGGCTGTGCGCCAACGCATCTAACAATGCAGCCCCTAGCTCTTGAACGCTTATGTCTGGACTCAACAGATATTGTTTTCCTTGAGGATCACGCATGCTGCTGCGATAGCCAGACCAAGTCTCTACACAAACAAAATCTCCATTGCATGTTGCGTTACTCCAAGCGCTCCTCACAACTTCGTTCATGGTGCTACCTCCGTAATCTTAACGATCACTTTTTTACTCTGACCGTACTGAATTGCTTTATTGATCTGCTCCCATTGCGCTGCCGTAGTACCTTTCGGAACTGCGACCTGTAACTCCCGGACAGCAATATCTGCCTCGGAGAGTTCCCTGCCAGCAAGGGTTGCATCTTTAAACTTCACCACTGCATCAATATTTCCCTTGAGCGACGAATATACTTGGCTCGGATTCGCTATCTTCGCAGGAGTGGTCGTGTCGAGCGTTTTTGCACTCGTTGCTATACCGGTTTCCTGATCAAAGAAATCGAAAGTCTTGAAATTAGGCGGCAATCTGCTGCCAGCTGGCAACTGTGTCTCAAGATAGTCCTCCCACGGCATCCCCTGCCCCTTAATGCCCGCACCCCATTGCAGACCAATCACAGCCCGATCAACCGTTGCTGTTGCTGCTGCATTGGTAGTCCACCCCAAAGCCTCCGGCGTCAACTTGGCCACAGTTGCATCGGTTGCCGCACCAAGGGCGCTATTAACTGCCGTACCAAACATCTGCACCGGCTTGGTCAAGACCGAGGCCCACATGAGGGCATCCGCCGACTGGTTAATCAGCGGCTTTTCGTAGCCCCGATCAAGGTTCATCTGCGAGATTTGAGCAATGCTGTTCAGCTTGTTGATCGTGCTCTGGTCGTCCGCGATGGTGACCTGTTGCAGCTGGCTCTTCAGTTGGCTGACAGGGGACGTGCAGCTGAGCATGACCGACGAGCAACCGCCTACCTTGTTCACATCGGCTGCCAGATTGGCTTGCTCCATGCCAATTGTTGCGTTCAGGGCGTTGTTCAACGCAGCGCACCCTTCGCCGAAGCAGCTATTGGCTGCTTTCGTCATCGCAGTGTCGATAGAGGCATCCAGTTGATTCAGATGTTGTGCCGCTGGGCATGAGGCGGTATCGCCTGCGTTGCAAGCCGTCTGTGCAATGTCTCTGATCTTGCGCAGCGCATGCGGAAGGTAGTTGTTCTCTACCTCGTTCTGCGCAGCCGACAGCGCCGTGCTCACGTCCTTGCCCGCTGCATTCGCGACCGCACCGGTGATCGCGACGTCAGTCGCTTCCAGTGCGAACTTGCCGGTGGTCGTACTGGTGTCGATCACACTACCCAGCACCGGGGCCGCGATGGCCGAGGTCGCACCACCAATAGCGCCGTTACTGCACCCTGTTCCTTGTAGCGAAGCCGTTGCGCAACCCAAGGCGGCATGTGCCAAGACTTGCAGCGGGTTCGGTGTGTTCTGGTTGAGCTGGTTGAAGTCGGTCTGCGCGAATTCACTACCGATGAAGTTCGCCCCTACCGCACTCTCCGTCCCGGCAAGGTTGTTCACCAGCGACGTCTGGAAGCTGCCGCCATAGATAGCGGTTTGCACGGTGGTGTTGATCACGGCGCGTTCGGCCGCGTTGGCAACCTGACCGCCCCATGTACTGCTGCTGGTCAACATGCCCGAATCGGCAAGGCCGCTCGTGATGCCTGCGGTGAGCGCACCGACTGCACCGGCTTTCAGCAGTTCATTGCCATCAAGTCGGCCAGTGGTAATCAGCTGGCTGGCGGCGGCGCTGGTAATGGCGGTGAGGCCGGCTGCAGCAGCAGCGGCAGCCACCGAAGCCACGCTCGGGGCGGCGACGGCGGCGGCGACCAAGCTGCCGCCGACGGCTTGTGCACCTGCGACAGCGGCGGCACCCGTGCCGAAGGCACTGCCCATTGCTTCGAGGGCCAAGGGGCCGACGAAGTAGGCGATGGCAATGGCGGCAATCACTGCGACGACTTGACCAACGGCACCGGGGCCGCTGGTGTCCTTCATGAAGTCCTGGTGGATGTCATCCGCCACCGTCTGGCTGGTGTAGTTCACCCCCAGTTTCTTCGCGAGGTCGGCAATCAGTTGCGCGCTCTTGGCTTCGTCGACCGTGCCATCGGCATTCAGAACTTGGAACTGCCCACCGATGCTGTGAACCGTGCTCGCATCAATATTCAGATTGGTCGCACTGATCAGGCCACCCGGCTGCACCTGCGTGCCGTAGACATTGATCCAGCCACCTTCCACCTTGTTGGTGGCGTAGCCGATATCCACGCTTCTGGCTTCGTTGACCAGTTCTTTGGCTTTCAGGTCCAGCTGGTTGGCGATGATGCTGCCGGTGTTGGTGACCGTGTCCGCCGTCAGCGTGACGGTCTGGCCCTGGATCAGGCCGCCCTCTTGTTTGGCGAGCTGGCTTTGGCTGGCCGTGGGCAGGTAGACCTGCGGCATCAGGACGCTGACGGTGCCGCAGGTGGGCAGGCCGGCGCAGCTTGGGTCGGGTACGGCTTGTTGCACGTACCAGAGCATCGGGGCGTCGAGCGCGGCGATTTGCTGGTCGGTCAGGGCGGTGCCGAGTGTCACCTGGTTCTTGTCGGCCCAGGCGATGGCGTTCTGGTACAGGATGGCTTTTTGTTCATCCGCCAGGCTCATCTTGGTTTTGTCGTCTTGCGCCAGACCGTTGATGAACCACGCCTGCCCGGTTTGCTTCAGCGCCGCCTGGGTGAGGAGTTGCTGTTCGAGGTACGGGTCGGCGTAGAACTGCATGCCCGTTTGGGGCAGCAGGTTGCTGGGCAGGTTGGCCACCAAGCTGGCCGGGCCGATGCTGGCGAGCAGGTCGTCGGCGGCGTTGTGTTTCAGGTAGGTGATGCTGGGGGCCGTGGCGGCGGCGGTTTGGGTGACGGTGGCGCTGCCATCCTTGGTCGGGCCGATGGCAGCGAGCGCGTCTTGCGCGTTGGCGTGGCCGACCACGGCGGCGATGCCGGTCTTGGGATCGGTGGCGCTGGCGAGCGTCGGTTTGACCGGGCTGGTTTTGATGGCGACCGGGGCGAGGCTGATCACCGGTTGCGGCACGGTGGTTTGCGCCGTGGGCAGGGTTTTGTCGGTCAGGCCGTTGATCAGGTCGGTGCTGCTCAGGCTGATTTGCTTGCCGGTGAGCTTGCCGCTGTTGGTGATGGTGGTGGCGTTGCCGGTGAGGTTGTTGCCGGCGTGGATCACCGCATCCTGCGTGCCGGTGACGATGGTGCCGTAGGTGGTGTGGGTCTTGTCGGGGTGGAACCAGTCGGTTTCTTCCACCCATTGGCCGCGCCATTGTTCGGTGAGAGAGACCGTTTGGTTGAGGATGTCGCCACTCAGGTGCAGGTTGGCGTTGTTGCCGGCATCGATGGCGCTGCCGATGTTGCTCAGGCTGCTGCCGGTGACGGTGAGGTCGTGGCCGGCCTGGATCAGCGACGGGTCGCCGGCTGCGTTGAGGAAGTCCGCACTGCAGTGGCTGTCTTTATACGTGCCGCCCGGGTTGCAGCCGCCGATGGGGTCGGTGCTGCCGTAGCTGACGTGCGTGCTGACCGGTGCCTGCACCTGATTCACGATGTGGCCGGCGGTGAGGTTCACATCGCCATTCAGCGCGTGGATGGTGCCGCTGGTGTTGGTCAGGTCGCCCGGGGTGGTGATGCTGATGTTGTTCTTGGCGACGAGGTTGGCGTGGCTGTTGTCCACCGCCGTAGCGTTGATGTTGATGTTGTTGCCGGCGATGACGTTGGCGCGCTCTTCCTGCCAGCTGAAGCTTTGCACGTTGGCATTGGCCTCGCCCTTGCAGGT
>NZ_JONM01000049.1 GCF_000711875.1 Andreprevotia chitinilytica DSM 18519 | reverse complement strand
CTATCTGGGGCTGGTGCCGGTGGAGCGGCAGTCGGGCAGTTCACTGGCAGGGCCGTCCCGCCTGTCCAAAGCCGGCCCGGCGCGGGTGCGGGCTGTTCTGTACATGGCGGCGGTGGTGGCGATCCGCTACAACCCGGACATCAAGGCGCACTACGAGCGGCTGCTGGCGCGCGGCAAGGCGAAGAAATCGGCGCTGGGCGCTGCCATGCGCAAGCTGGTGCACCTGTGCTTTGGCGTACTCAAAACACAGAAGCCTTATCAGCCCGATTTTGCGTTCAGTGATTGACGGGCAAGACGGTATCTACGGAAGGTCACGGAACAGCGTTTTCCACCCCCCGCCTTGCCTCCACCATCAATCGCTTGACACCCGTTTGTAAACTATTTACGTTTCAAACCGGTTTGAAAGCGTGTTCCCACCACTCCAAAACAAAAAAAGGGCGCAAAGCCCCAAAGAATCAAACCCGGATGAAAGGAGCAAGATGAACTGGAAGCAAATCTGGCAGGGCGCTTTGGCGTCTGTGCTTACCGTATCGCTGCTCGCAGCGTGTAGCGGTGGCGGGGACAGCAGTTCCGCCACCACCATCACCACGCCCGCCGTCGCCGCCGCGACCATGCGAGTCCACTATCACCGTACCCAGGCCGATACCGCCGGCTGGGGCGTCTATGCCTGGAACGGCCCGGTGACCACCGCCGCAAAATGGCCGGACGACCGGGTGCAATTCAACAAGACCGACAGCTTCGGCGCCTGGGTCGACATCCCGCTCAACACCGCCGCCAAGACGCTCGATTTCCTTGTGATCGACGGCTCCGGCACCAAAAACTGCCAAACCGACCAGCACGCCAGCTTCAACAGCAATATCGCTACCCAAGGCCAGGAAATCTGGATGCTGCAAGGCGATTGCCAAGTCTATGCGCAGCAGCCTGCCGTGCCGCTCGGCAATCTGGCGCAGGCCGGCGCGATGTGGCTGGATGCCACCACGCTGGCATGGCCATCCGCCCCTGCCAGCGCGAGCTACCAGCTCTACCACGCGGCCAATGGCGGCATGACCGTCGATTCGACTGGCGTGCACGGTGCAGACGGCAATGTCGCGCTCACCGCCAACGGCACCGTTAGCGGCGCGAATGCGACAGCGCACCCGCAGCTCACCGGCGCGACCACGCTCACCCTCGCCAATGTCGACACCGCCACGCTCAAGACGTGGCTGAAAGGCGAACTGGTCGTGGCGCAGCTCGATGGCACCGGCAAGCTGGTGCAAGCCACCTCCGTGCAGACGGCATGGGTGCTGGATACGCTCTATGCCGACAACGCCGCCAACCAGCCGCTGGGCCTGACCTTTGCCGGCGACGGCACGCCGACGTTCTCGCTCTGGGCCCCCACCGCGCAATCGGTGCAGCTCAACGTCTCGCCGACCACCGGCGCGGCCGTTGCCGTAGCAATGACGCAGGACACCAACACCGGCATCTGGCGCTACACCGGCCAAGCCGCGTGGACCAGTCAGGCGTATTACAGCTTCGATGTGAAAGTGTTCAGCCGCGCCGCCGGCAATGTGATGGTGACCAACACCGTCACCGATCCGTACTCGCTCAGCCTGAATGCCAACGGCGCGCAAAGCTTCGTCGCCAATCTGGACGATGCCTCGCTCAAACCGACCGGCTGGGATGCCCACGCCATTCCGGCGCTGGCCAGCAATGCGGATATCTCGCTGTACGAAACCCACGTGCGGGATTTCTCGGCCAACGACAGCACCGTGCCGGCCGCGCATCGCGGCAAGTATCTGGCGTTTACCGATGCCGGCAGCAACGGCATGCAGCACCTCAAGGCGCTGCAACAGGTCGGCCTGACCCACATCCACCTGATGCCGGTGTTCGATATTTCCTCGGTGAATGAAACCGGCTGCAGCACGCCAACCATCCCCAACGCCGCCGCCGATTCGGATCAGCAACAAACCGCCGTCGCTGCCACCAAGGATGCCGACTGCTTCAACTGGGGTTACGACCCGCTGCACTACACCGCACCGGAAGGCAGCTACGCCACCGATGCGGCCGACGGCAGCGTACGGGTGAAGGAATTCCGCCAGATGGTCGCCGCCCTGCATGGCGCGGGCCTGCGCGTGGTGCTCGATGTGGTCTACAACCACACCGCCGCCGCCGGCCAAGACCCGAACTCCGTGCTGGATAAAGTGGTACCGGGCTATTACTACCGGCTGGATGGCCAAGGCAATATCTGGACCTCCACCTGCTGCAGCAATACCGCCACCGAAAACCGCATGATGGCGCGGCTGATGATCGACTCGGCCAAGACCTGGGCCACCGCCTACAAAGTGGACGGCTTCCGCTTCGACATCATGGGCCACATCCCGCTGGCGGCAATCGAGAGCCTGCGCACCCAAACCGACGCCGCTGCCGGCCGCGCGCTGTATTACTACGGCGAAGGCTGGAACTTCGGCGAAGTCGCCAACGACGCCTACTTCAAGCAAGCCCGCCAGGCCAACCTCACCGGCACCGGCATCGGCTCGTTCAACGACCGCCTGCGTGATGCGGTACGCGGTGGCGGCTGTTGCGACAGCGGCCAGACGCTCGTCTCGCAACAAGGCTTTGCCAACGGCCTGTACCTCGCTCCCAACGGCAGCAGCACGCAAACCAAGGACGACCTGCTGCATCTGGCCGACCTCGTGCGCGTGGGCCTGACCGGCACGCTGGCGAGCTACACCTTCACTGACAAGGACGGCAACACCAAGCAAAACAGCCAGATCGACTACAGCGGCCAAGCGGCCGGCTACACGGCCAATCCAGCTGAAATCATCAACTACATCGAAGCCCACGATAACCAGACGCTGTTCGACATCAACGCCCTCAAGCTGCCGGCCAACACCACGGCGGACGAACGGGTGCGGGCGCAGAATCTGGGCGCGGGCATCCTGCTGCTGTCGCAAGGCATTCCGTTCATCCACGCCGGCCAGGACATCCTGCGTTCCAAATCGCTCGACCGGAACAGCTACAACTCGGGCGACTGGTTCAACAAGATCGACTGGGGCTACCAAGCCAACAACTTCGGCGTCGGCCTGCCGATGCAAAGCGACAACGGCGGCGATTGGTCGGTGATCAAGCCTTTCCTCACCAACGGCACGCTCAGCATGGGCAACACCCAGATCGCCAACGCCCGTGACGTGTTCCGCGACTTCCTCGCCATCCGCCAAAGCTCCACGCTCTTCCGCCTGCGCACCGGCGCAGATGTGAAGCAGCGTCTGGCGTTCTACAACACCGGCACCACCCAAGTGCCGGGCGTGGTGGTCGAGCGCATCGATGGCGCTGGCTATACCGGCGCGAACTACGGCAGCGTCGTGGTCGCCATCAACGCGGACGTGAACGCGCAAACGCTCAGCATCCCGGCCCTGGCCGGCACCACCTACACGCTGCACGCGCGCCAGCAAACCGGCGCAGACGCCCGCGTGAAGACCGCCACCCTCACCGCCGGCAGCCTGAGCATCCCGGCCCGCAGCGTGGCGGTATTCGTCGCGCCGTAACCCGCAGTAGTCCTCCGCGTTTAAAAGCCCCGTCTCCTTTTGGAGCGGGGCTTTTTTTGCAACGTTGCAACTCCGAATCAAACCGTAACCCGGACGCGACTTCGCGGCCGGGGGATCACGCTACAAAACTCCCATAGCAACCGTAGCCCGGACGGCTCCGCCGGCCGGGAAACCATGCCGCAAAACTCCCTTGCCGCAAATCGCATCTTTTTTGTTCAGCCCTCGCCAATCACCAACAATGACAAAGCCCCTAATCACTCGGGGCTTTGTTCAATCGCAACACATAAAATGCCGAGTGCGCTTTATTCAGGAATAAACATCCCAATCGCAACCAATACCCAAGCAGCGGCCCCGATCACGATCCAGAGGTAATTGAGCGCCGTAAATTTCGAATTACTTTCTCCATCAGGATCGTTTTCCGCAAAGTTGATCGCACGCTGGGCAGGCAACAAAATCATGATCATCACCGGCACGAGCACCAGCGAGGCAATATCCGTAAAAGGATAGCCAGCACCTTTCGCCACCATGCGATCAAGCACCTTATCGATCAAGAGTACCGCAACAAACGAGGTCGCCAGCGTGCTCGGCGACCAGGGATATGAACGGCCGCTGGCGTTGATCTTCCCATCCACACTCCGATAAAGCGAATGCATGAAGAAATAAGGGAAAATCCCGCGCAAAACGGGCCATGCGCTGTAACCCGTCGCTTCCTTATATATTTGCCAGTTTTTATAGGACCAATACACCGTATACAACCCCATCGTGGCAACGAACAGCACAATCAGCTTGGTCTTGGAAACCACATAGAAATTGGGTGCGCCCTCGATAGGCGCAGTCAGGTCGACTGTTGTTGGCGCATAGATATTGTCTTGTGTCATTTGTTTAAACCAATGGCTGTTTATTGTTGATCGAAATCCGATTTCAAACACTTTACTTGAGAACAATTCAAACACAAAGCAGCCAGTTCCGTGTTGAAGAGCCTGTTTACGATCTTTGCAAATGGCAGCAACCGCTGTTATTCCCCCCTTTTTGAAGGGGGGTTAGGGGGGATTTCTGCGCCATCTCAACTTGCAATGACGTCGAAATCCCCCTCAGTCCCCCTTCAAAAAGGGGGAAGTAAACCCTTGAAGCGCCTCAAGCTGGCAGTTTGCGAGACTTCGAACAGCCGCCAAGACATTGCACCCGACCAGCCCCCACGGTTACTCAATCCCGCGAATCCCCTCCCCGCTAAACCCCGGCAGCCGCCAATGAAAACGCATTGCCAACACGCGGAACGCAAAGCCGATTGCAACGGCAACCAGCGCGGCAATAGCGGCATCAACGTGTAGCCACAGCAGCCCCATGTACAACGCCCCCGTCACCAGCGACACAGTGGCATACAGCTCATGGCGCATGACCAGCGGAACCTCGTTGCACAGCACATCGCGCAATAGCCCACCAAAAACCCCGGTGATCATCCCCGCCATGACCGCGATACCGGGGTGGATGCCTATCGACATCGCCCCCGTCGATCGAGCGATATCGCAACCTAGCACCGTAAACGTCACCAGCCCCAAGCCATCCACCAGCAGAAACACCTTGCGCAGGTGATGCAGCTGCCGCGCCACCAAGGCCGTGACGATGGCCGCGCCAATGGTGAACAGCAGGTATTGCGGATGAGCGATCCAGCTCAGCGGATAGTGGCCGAGCAGCACATCGCGAATCGAACCACCGCCGAGCGCAGTCACTGTGCCGATCAGGCAGATGCCGAACAGATCCATGCCGCGCCGCATGCCGATGATCGCGCCGGACATCGCTTCGGCAACGATGGCAACCAGATAGATGGCGTGCAACAACATCTGGATCACTCCTTGGATGCCGTTTGCAACACGGGCACACACCGCCGCCCACGCACCGGACAACGCTGATCACCGCCCGCTGACTTTACGCCCCCCGGCCTTGCAGCCCCTGACGGCCCCGCCGGCGCCACCACACCAGCCAAGCCGTGCGGGCCGGTAACATACATGACCAACACCGCCGCCACGGCCACGGCAGCGCGGAATGTGGTGGTGGCGATTTTGCTGATTGCTGGCTGCATGCCGGCCTCCCTTCACAGCGGGTTTTCCGCCGATTACTTCGATGGGAGGGATTGTCTGCGGCAGCCGCCAAACAATGAATAAAACTAAGTATTATTAGGCAATGCCAAATTTTTCTTATTTGGCGCGACGTTTGAATTCCAATGCCCCCTGTAGGAGCGAGCTTGCTCGCGATGACGATGGTGATTCATTCGCTGAAGCCATCGCGAGCACCCCAAGGGTATTTCCACGCAGAGCGATGGCAAGCCATCGCACGCTTGCGGGGCACAAGCTCGCTCCTCCAAGGATTTCACAAGCGAAACCCCATGAACCTCGACCCCAAGCAAACCGAAGCCTTCCGCGCCGTGATCGACACCGGCAGCTTCGAACAAGCTGCCAGCCGCCTGCACCTCACCCCGCCAGCCGTATCGCAACGGGTACGTGCGCTGGAAAGCGCGCTCGGCAACGCCCTGATCGTACGCAGCCGGCCCTGCCGCGCCACGCGGGTCGGCCAGCAACTGCTGCAATACCTGCGCCGGGCCACCTTGCTGGAACAAGACTTCATCGCCGATCTGGCCGAAGAACAAGGCACGCCGCTCACCATCATGCTCGCGCTCAATGCCGACACGCTCGGCACGTGGTTCTTCCCGGCGCTATCAGACGTGTTGATCCGCGAGCGGGTGCTGCTCGATCTGACGGTGGAAGACCAAGACCACACCTACGCGCTGCTGGAAACCGGCATGGCCATCGGCTGCATCAGCACCGAACCCAAACCCATGCGCGGCTGCTTTGCCGAGCCGCTGGGCGTGATGCGCTACCGGCTCGTCGCCAGTGCGGACTTCCGCAAACGTTGGTTCCCCGACGGCATGAGCCGCGACACCGCCCGCAACGCCCCCGTGCTCGCCTACACCCGCAAGGACATGCTGCAGTCGTCCTTCCTGCTCAGCCACTTTGGCCTACCGGATGGTGCCTACCCCTGCCACTACGTCCCCGGCACCGAACCCCACTTCCACGCCATCCGCCGCGGTTTGGGCTACGGCATGATGCCGGAGCTGCTGCTGGGCGACGTGCTGGCCAGCGGCAAAGTCGTCGATCTGGCGGCGGATCACCCGGTCGATGTCGCGCTGTATTGGCACGCCTGGAAAGTGCAGTCGCCCCGGATGGAATATTTATCGAAGCAGATTGTGACGGCGGCGCGGGGGATGTTGGGGGTGGGGGCGTAGCGGCGACAGATTCAGGGAGAATTTCCAGCCTATCTACTATGCTTTGACAGGATTTAGGCCCCATGTAAAAACATTGGAAGGAAATCGAATATGAGTGATACGGACCCAAACGACGTAAACGCACAACTTGCGCAGGCTCAGCAATATTTTGCAAACAAAGCATACGATCAGGCCCTCCCCATCTATACAACATTGGCCAACGCCGGCAATAGCACAGCCCAAAGCGAATTGGGATGGATGTATCTCGATGGTTTTGGCGTCACCCCAGACTACCAAAAAGCATTTGATTTGTTTACGCAAGCGCAAAACAGCAATTCGGATGCCGCTAACAGATTGGGATACATGTACGAAAAGGGCGTGGGCGTTGAGCAAAGCTATGCAGAAGCATTGCGCCTGTATACCCAAGCGGCCAATGCAAACAATAGTGAAGGACTGAATAATCTCGGTTGGTTATACGACCAGGGCCTGGGAGTACCGTCAGACCCAGCCAAGGCTTTTGATTTATATAACAAGGCGATTGCCGTCAACAATAATACGGATGCACAAGAGGCTTTAGGCTGTCTGTACAGAGATGGCCGTGGCACCACGCAAGATTATCAGAAAGCAAAAGCGTTATTCATACTCGCCGCGGCAGATGAAAATGATTACGCCCAATATGATTTAGGGTGCATGTATCGGGATGGACTGGGAATACCCACAGATATAATGCAGGCCATACACTATTTCACTTTGTCGGCTAACCAAGGCAATACGGATGCGAAAACCGCGTTGCAGAATTTACAGACAGGGGCAGGTAAAAGGGCCTATTAAGCGGGCACTAACCATTAAAAACAACCGGCCGCCCAAATGAGCGGCCGGTTGTTTTAGTACCTGGCGCTTAGAGGCTGTGCAAAGTCTTTTTCGGCAGCGGCTTACGTTGCCATTCCCCCCTTTTTGTGTCGTGCGAATCTTTGATTTGCTCAGGCATAGGGGGCTAGGGGGGATTTCTGCGGCATCTCAAATTGCAGCAGTGTCGAAATCCTCTGGCTGGGCGAATCTCTTCGTGCAAATCTTTGATTTGCCCAGTGATGAGATTCGCACGCTCACAATCCCCCTTTGCCGTACGAATCTTTGATTCGCACAGGCATAGAAGGGGGAAGTAAAACCTTGCAGCACCTCAAGTTGGTGGCTTGCAAGACTTTGAACGGCCTCTTAAACAAATGAACGGCATGAGCCAGCAACGGCCACGTTGTTCTGCAGAGGCATCTGCACGATCAGCGCTTCTTCTGTTTCGCCAGCCATTCCGTCAACGCCGTCCGGGCGGTGCCGCTGAAATCCGTGAACACGCCATCCACACCGGCATCGAAATACGCCATGTATTCCGCCTTCGGGTCGCCCGCATACGTTTTGGTCAGTCGGCCGGGCTCATTGCGGAAGGTGTACGGGTGCACGAACAGGCCAGCCTTGTGCGCATCGGCCACCAGCGAAGTCGCCGGCTGATTATGCGCCTGATCCAGCGTTTTCACCGCGTTGCCGTCCGCATCCACGCCCTGCGGCGGCAGGATGTAGAACTTCCACGGGCCGATGCCATCCGCGTAGGTGCGGATTTCCTTCAGACCTTCCGGCGTCACCATGCTGGCAAACGTGCGTGGATCGCCATGTTGCTGCCACGAGAATGGTTTGGCGTTGTCCGGCGATTCATAAGTCATTTTGCCGGTCTTGTAATCCATGCCATCGCCGTCGATCAACTGCACCGCCCGCGTTTTCAGGCCCAGGCGGCGCATCATTTTCAGGCTTTCCGGCTCGAACGATTGCGTGAACACAGGGGCATCCGGCCGGTTCCAGCCTTCCTTGATGAGCATCGCCAGCAGTTTTTCTTCCAGCGGCACGCCCAACAGGCGTTGATAGATCGGGTTCTTGGTTTCCGGGTACACGGTCAGGTTGCGGCCCGGATTGGCGGCACGGGCCTCTTTGAGCAGATCAAAGATTTCCTGCAACGTCGCCATCGGGTACTTGCCGTCGTACTGCTTGCTGCGCGCCGCCACCGGTTGCTTTACGCGCAAGGTTTTCAGCTCGGCGGCCGTGAAATCGCTGATATACCACTCCGGGCCGGTCTGTACGCCATCCACCATCCGCGATGTCTTGCGCGAGGCGAATTCCGGGTGCTCCGCCACATCGGTGGTATCGCTCAGGAATACGTTATGGCACGCGAACAGCACGCCATCGCTGGACGACATCAAATCCAGCTCCAGCGAATCCGTACCCGCAGCAATGGCCGCCTTGTATCCCTCGATGACTTCTTCCGGGTACAGCCCGGGCAAACCACGGTGGCCAATGATCAACGGCGTTGCGCCGTCCAGGGTTTTCAGCCCGGCATGGCGCGGCGCCGGCGCGGCCAGGGTGCTGGCGGCAAACAACGCCGAAACGGCGAGCAGTGAAACGGTCAATGCGGATTTCATATGTCCTCTTGCGGGTAGCAGATCAATCGACAAGGACGGGGTATACCATCGAAATACTTATTCCACGTTTCGGTTTTCTTGCATGGAATGAAATATTGTGGAGTTGTGGGACGTGTTCCGGGCAGGGGGCATCCACGAAGCGGATTACGGATCGGCGTTAGTCACCACGCCGCGGACATGATGGTATTGGGCCAGCGCAGCTAAACGCGCTGGCCCTTTCAGTTTTTGCCGGCCTTGGTAGGTTGGGTTGAGCGCAGTGTTCAGCCGGGAGACATAGGTAACACTTGTCGGTAGACATGGGTAACACTCAACCTAGTCTAACTGCACCCGCAGATCGATGGTGCGAATGGCCTTATGACAGAAGAACACCGTCAGCACATCGGCTT
>NZ_JONM01000048.1 GCF_000711875.1 Andreprevotia chitinilytica DSM 18519 | reverse complement strand
ACGATGGGCGCGACCGAGTACCTCGGCAACGCGGGCGCGCTGGCAGATACCACCGCCACCACCGCCTCCGACGGCACCGTCACCCTCTCTGCCGCCACCGACTGGGGCAGCAAGATCGTTGGTGCAGCTGAACGCAGCGCCATCAGCGCCGGCGTGCAAACGGTGGTGTACGGCGGCAGCTTCAAGACCGCGTTCGTGAACAGCCTCGCTGTGAATGAAAGTGCGCTGGCGGCGAACTTCATCGGGGCCAAGTTCAACGGCGACGAAAACAGCTGGGGTGAAGCCGGCAGCACAGGTCATGTGCTGGCTCACGCCGTACTCGGCTGCGCGACAGCAGCGGTAACGGGTGGCAGCTGCAGCAGCGGAGCAATCGGTGCCGCCGCCTCGGCACTGGTCAACCCGCTGATCAAGGGTGACACCCAGATCAACCCGGAAACGGGCCAGCTGGAATACACCACGGGCAGCAAGATTCTGCTGACCAGCACTTCCGTCATCGCTGGCGCGCTGGCTGCAGAAGCGACCGGCAAAGACCTCAACACCGCCATGTCTGCGGCGCAGAACGAGGTCACGAACAACCGCCTGACCCAACCGCAACTGGATGCCTACGATGCGCGCTACAGCAAGGCATCGCTGAACGACCGCGCCAAGATCGTTGCGGAGGCCAATCAGACGAGTGCTGCGGATGACGCGCAACTGAAGAAAATCGAAAATATGGCAGACCTGCAGCATGCCAGTGCGATTTCACAATGCGCGGGGGATTTCGGCTGCATTGCGACGGCCAATCAGAAATACCAGCAGTTTGTAGATTCGGTGAACAGCTACAAGCAGAACAACTTTGATGGCTATGTGCCGCCTGACCGGGGCACTGAGCTGCTTAAATTAGGCGCCAACGTTGTAATTGGCACAGGGGAAGCTGCGATCAACTTACCGGTGAACGGCGTTGCTGCTGCGCCGGGCGACCCCGGCTATATTTCGTTGCCGAAGGTTGCCTATCGCGACCCGAGCGTTCAGTCGTTGGAAGCGCCGGTGATGCTGGGTAGCAGCTTGTTGTTGCCGATGCTGAAAACTTCATTTGGGTCGACTGCTGAAATTGCAGCTGGGATTGAAGATATTAATGGTGTCGGTTTTGGGGTTGGAGTGAAGCGATATGCATACACTCCGCAAGGAACCATTTTCACCCAAACGCTACCTGACTCATGCGTAGCCGCAGCTTGCCGAATGAAAATTAGTGATATCGGGCTGCAGGTTCCGGAAGCGTATTTGAGAAGTGACCTTGGCTGGGTGTCCGGTGAGGGTGCTTCCTTCAGAAATATCCCCGGTGCTTTAGCAATTCCGGAAAACGGTGGTCTGACTGCGACCTTTAGCCGTGACTCGCTGAAGTTGTCTCAGCTTAGAGATTCGATTAGTCAGAATGGCTCTGCCATTGCGAATGTGAATGGGCATGCAGTTGTTGTTGATAGCATTAGCAACGGTGTCGTATACATTCGTGATCCCTTGTTAGGGGCGTACGGTGTGTCTGCAAAAGATTTTCTGAAGGCATGGAGTAACAACAATCGAGTTACTGTTACCTTCCCGTAAAGGAATAGTTATGGAAGAGAAGTTTGATTTGATTTGTAAGTCGAAATTTCGCTTGGCGGAAGATCGATTTTCGAGGCTGTGCAGAGTCGATCCAGTAGGTCGTTTGATAGGTGCAGATCAGGCTGTTGGTGATGATGGCTTTCTGGGGGTTAGTCTTTCTATTGTCGAGTCGCTTTGGCTGGCAAAGGCCTTGAAGCGACTAGGAGTAGACGTTTACCCGGTTGCGGAACGATATAAAGTTGGGCATGTGCCGAGTTCTGAAGCTATGAAAGCTGCACAACATTTTGTTGCTGATGAGCGGGTGCGACGCCCCGAGCTGAATCTGGCCGATGCAGTTGAGATTTCTTTGCCCTGGCCGTTGTCTGCAACCGCGTATGGATTCATTTCGAAATCAGAAGAAATGAAAAGGGATGATATTGCACCTGCTGGGATTACCATTTCCGTAGATCGTGTCGGTGGAAATGTATTGCAGCCCTATGAGTTGTTGGATTTTGAGCTGAAGGGCCTGTTGATTGAATAAGGGAAATCAGGTTGCCATTGAGCTTTTTTCTCCACCAAATGCACCGATTTACTCGCATTTGATCCCGGTCGTGGAATATTTGTTGTCACGTGGACATTCAAGTAAAGGGGAGCCGCTTTGGAGGGATTCTCCAGATGGTTGGCTATGTACTTTGATTGGACAGCCAGATTTGCCGGTTCTGCTGAGTGTCTTTTCTTTTCCTGACACAATGGTGGTGAATGAACAGGGGATTTTTGATGGCGGATCAAGGACGAAAATATTATTTCGTAATCGTTAGGGCATAGCGCGTTGGTTGGGCTAAATGAAATGCAGCCAACATTGGCAGCCAAATCACCAATGTTGAGTTTCACACTGTTCTGTCCTGCCTGAGAGGTGTTTATTATGACTGTTGAAGATTCCAGCTTGGTAGATGGTCTTGGAATTTCAAAGCGTGATGGTAAGGGAGTTCTTACCATTGCTGATCATTTGGACTGGCAAGATGAGAGTATGCATTTTGCACTCTTGGAGAAGAAGATTGGTAGGTACCTGAGCTTCATAAAGAGTGGGCAGTTCCTCGAGGTGCTACCAAACTCTCAAGGTCGCGCGATACGGATAGAGCTCATATATCAGCATCAACCGAGTGAGGAAGCTTCAAGGTTCTTGGGCGCAGCAAAGAAGCAACTTGATGCGATGGGCGTTGAGTTCGCATACAGTGCGCTGCCCGAGAATTGCTAGTGCCAAAAAATTAGTTGCCCAGACTTAACAAAGCAGGGGTATTGATTCGAGATGTTAATGGTGAGATTCATTGATGAAACGTCCCGTTTTCTTTTGTAAGTCATGGTTTCGCGCTAAAAAGCGTCCGACCGAGGTTTGGACGGAGGCACAAGCGAAAGCGGCTCACGGGCGCAAGCAGTACTACACTGCTCTTTTAGATTCTACTGAACGTCCTTATTGTTTCTTGGAGGTTACGGAAAAGGCTGTGGGAGTCAGTTTTCTTGATGATCACTTGCGGGAATCATTGTCGTACGCCTTCCAAGAAGTTGAACCCGATAGGTTATTTCTTACAATGGCGACCTACCGTGAATTTGAAAAAAAATCTGATAGGGTGGTCTCGGGAACATCCTATATCTTTGGGAGAAATGGCGAGGTTCAAATTCGACGCGAGCACTTTAATCCACACTCGGTAGAGGTGGCGAATACAACAGCTGATGTTGTGCACAACTATACGGACTTTCCCAAGTTTGGAGAGTACGACGATTTGATTCGCGTTGAACGTGGATAAAGAAAATAATCTCGTCGCAATAATTGCACCCCCCAGCAATCCGTCTGAGTTGCCGTCGGAGGGGGGCTGGGCCGCAGTGGAGAAACGGCTGGGCGTTTCTCTTCCTGATGATTACAAGAGGTTCATTGAGACTTATGGGTCTGGGTGCATAGGACGGTTTTTATGGATCTTTAATCCATTCTCCAAGAACCAAAACTTAAACCTTGAAAGACAGATTGTGACGCAAGCTAAAGTCTTGGAGGAACTACAAACCTATGGCGAGGTTATGCCCTTCAAATCATTTCCTGAACAGGAAGGCATTTTGCCATTTGGTATTACCGATAACGGGGACTTGTTGTTTTGGCGGACGATAGGCCGCCCAGATGACTGGTCTATCGTTGTCAACGAGGCGCGCTCCCCCGAGTGGGAAGATTTTAATCTTTCAATAAGCGAGTTCTTGACCGAGATTCTGAAGCGCCAATTGGTTTGCAACTGTTTCCCAAAAAGCTTTCCGAGCTTGCCTCTAAGCTATGAGGCTAGCGCGTAGGTTGGGCTAAATGAAATGCAGCCCAACATTAGTAGCAAAATCGCCAATGTTGGACTCCGCGCTTTTCCTGTTGCCGATGCAAATAAATACACCTCCACCTATTCTCTTTCACACTTAATCCTAATGGATTTACTTGGCGAACTTATGAGTCTGTTGTACAAAATCCCGCTGTGCCACAGCTGAAGAAAGGAGGGTTCTGATATGTCGCACAGGCCGTATAGCGCGAGGCCAAAAGCTGGGCAGATTTTTCTTGATCTGGTGGCACATATTGCAACACGTGGTTGGTATATGTTGTCCCGCGGTGATGACGAGGCAGATTCAGTGCTCTGCGTGTCTTTTCATGTGCATCCAGATGATGCTGATCGCGTTGCGCTGCTTCTTTATTCTGCGATTGAAGGCTTCTCAGGAAAGACGCAATGGGTGCTCAATCGAAATCAACATAACCGGTTTTTTCTAACCTCTACGAAAGCAATGAGTGTTTATGAAAAGAAAAAATCGCTTGCCGATATGGAGAGGGAAATCGTGACTACATGGCCCGAACTGGGGCAACAGACCGCTACGGACTTGTTGACCCTTTCTGATGTTGTTTATGAAAACTTCCTAAGCTCGTCGGATTAAAAAGTAAATCTGGGTGCCACAATGAACTATATGTGCATTAAGTGGGTTCATTCTTTTGTATCAGAACCGGTGCTTATCTATAGCGAGATTGATGATGAGCGTTGGGAGTTGCGGAAGATGGAAATATATGCAGATGGGCGCATCGGTTTTGCGAATCGCTCAGATTCAGGCGGAGGTTCGGGCCTTAGCACTGAGCCTCTTCCATCCTTGGCGGAAATTGCTACTGATCCACAATTCAAGCCTGTTGAAATAGATCAAGCAGAATTTGAACGAGTCTGGCTAAACCATGTGAAATCGGGTAACAATTGATATGCACCAAAGAACCATTGCGACATTAGCTGAACTTGACGGCGTGGACTGGTTTACAAACGTTGGCAGGCATGACTCTGAGCAAGTCGCGTATGTGCCTACGTGGAAAGATGCAGTTGAAAGTTGCGAGAGCGAAGAGTGGGGGTCTCTCTGTCAGGAAGCTACAAATCGATACAGATCAAAATTGATCGAGCGTGATGCCGCCCGTTTCCGCGAGTGGAATTCGCTCATACGAGAGATGAAGCTAACAACCATGCCTCTAGTACTGCAAAAGACGAAGGGCGTTGTCGATGCTAATCAGCTTCCGAAAGGATTCATTGATACGGTGCAATGGGATATTTTGCATTTGTGCATGGAGTCAGAGTTTGCGGATGTATTTCCCCCCGGTTTCTTTGCGAGCCAAGCCTACTGGTATTTGAAAGGGCATTTTCCTTGCGGGTGGGAAGGGGACTTTCCAAGCGGCAGGTTGATAGTTTTTTGATTTGCTTTCCCGTTCTACCAGCCCCCGGAAATTGCATTCGGGGGCTTTTTATTGCTTGTTAACCACACAACCAAAAAGGCCAGCGCCTTCTCAGCGCTGGCCCAATGCCCTCAAATCTAACGCCGATCCGTAATCCGATTCGTGGTTGGCGTTACCCAAAGCCGTTGCACTGTCTCGTAGCGGGTTGTATCCAGCCCGAAGTGCCATTCCTCCGATAGGAATACGCCCACCCGCGCCAGCGCATGCAGATCAGATTCCGGCTCGGCGATGCTGACCATTGCGCGGAACACGCTGCCTAACTGGGCGATGCGATCTAGGCCGATGTCGGCAATGTTGTTGAGATCGTTGATGGCCGGCTTGGGTGGGATTGGTAGGTCGTGAGGATTAGCCATGACCGCCTCCAATCCGCGTGTAACGCGTACTGAGTGAAGCCGTTAGGCGATCAGCGAACGGCGGCAATGCCAGCATTGCGGTGTGGTGCCGCTCTGCAAGTCGGCGGCCATCGCGTGCTAATTGGTAGCCGACGCTGCGCTGGTCGATCAGGGAAGTGAGAATAGTAAAAATCTGGTCAAGCTCCGCGAAGCCATCACGGGCTTGTGCGATGAGATGACCGGGGTCGGGTGGTGCGGGGGTGCTATGGGGGGAGTTGGGCATAAGAGCCTCCTTGATGAGCGGTGAGGCCCACCATCCCGCTGTCAACGAGGTGGCAGGCACTAGGCAAGGTGACAGACCGGCATCAAGGAACCGGCGCACCCGAAGGTGCCCTCACCTAGGCCCACCAATGCAGAAGGCGTGCGAAGGTGTTGCAGACAAAAAAACGACCGCGTGCAGCGGCTTGTCTGCCTTGATGAACGGGCTGTCAGTCCCGGTTGCGCAACTCGCGCAACGGGTTCAAGTATTCCGCACCCATTCCGGCTTGGTCAAGAACGTTTGCCCGTCAAATTCGGATGCCGACGCCGATCTAAAACTGCCCTACACCCATTCGACTCGCGACCGCGAATCAAAAAATCCCACCCGTCCGCCAACAACTCCCAGGCCCGCCCGTTGTCGCTCCGGCATTCCACCTCGAACTGCCGACCGCGCATCAAAAACGGCCAGCATTGCGCCAAAGACTGCCGACATCGGATGTAAAACATCCGGTGTCGGCCGAAATAGCTCGGACCCCCGTCGTTTCATCGGCGAATCGGAAACAGCCTCGACGCAAGGCATTTGAAACTCCCGGCATGGCGCGCGATGCCATGCCAGGGGTTCCGTCGATTGGCCGTCTATTGGATAAGGTGATGGACCGGTTTATCAGTTCGCGGGAAGCCCGTTCGCCTGCCGCACCAGCTGGAACAGGTGATCGGGACGCACCACCACGTAGTCGGAGCTCAGCGAATTCTTCACGTCGAGGAAGCTGCTCGGCGTCACGCCCTGCCACGGCTGCGCCTGGATGACCAGGAACAATGGCGAGGTGCGGTTCCAGCCGCTGGCACCAGAAGCGATGAAGCTCTTGATGTAGTCCTCAGTGGCGCAGTAGTTGCATGTCAATGCCTCGCTGGGCAACTTGCCGCCGAAGATCGTCAGGCCGCCGCCGGTATTCTGCGAGGTGAGGCCCAAAAGCGACGGCGCATTGGTCGCATAGCTCTGGCCGACGTTGGCATTGATGCCGCCGATGATGGTGTTCCATACCGTGATCACCCTGAAGCCCGCGCGCTTGAGGTAGTCGTCGGTCTTGGCGACGAACTGGTCGAGCTGGGTCTCGCTCGGCCAATTGTTCGGGTACGTGTAGCCGTAGCCCGAGGGGCCGGAGAGCAGCTCGTCGTTGCTGGTTGCGGTCGACCAGTAGTAGTTGAGCGCGCCCGGCATCGCATCCAGCATCGCCGGTGACATGGTCCAGCCCATCGGCACTTGGCCGCGGCCCGGATCGTTCCATAGTTTGCGCGCCAGATGCTCGACGTACTGCAGGTTGTCGCCGTCGGAAAGGATGAAGGCGACGTAGATCTTGTTCTGCAGCGCCGGCGTGGGTGGTATCGCCTTCGGCGTCACGGTGCGCGGCATGCCGCTGTGCAGCGTGAGGTTGGTGGCGTAGTCGGAAGCGACGGTGGCGATGCCATATTGCGAGGCGGCGGTCACGCCCGAGCCCTCTTCCGGCCACCATCCCATGTACACCGTGCCCGCGCCCATCGACGACAGGAAGCTGTTCAAGAGCGTGCTTTCGGCCGGCACACGCGGATCGAGCCACACCATTGCGGCGCCGATCGCGCCCGCATACTCGCGCGAAGATGCGAGGACACCGGTGGGTGAAAGGCCGAACAATACCTTGTGGGTCAGGCTGGGCCAGTAGACGTTGTAGAGGTCCTGGTAGACCGCCAGCTTGTTGGCATATTTGCCGCGCAAATCCATCAGGATCGGCAGGCTGTACGGCGCGGCGGTCAACGTTGTCGCTTCAGAAGGCGATACGACCAGCGCTTTCCTGCCGACAGCCAGCGTGCCGGCCAGATTGATGGTATCGCGCAGGGTGTCGTCATAAACGATCAGGCCGGATATCTCGCTTCTGTACTTGGTGATCAAGCTCCAGTTGTTCGATACCGAGTTGTAGCCCAGGCCCAGCGATTGCAGCCAGGTGTACTGCCCTTCGGCAAACTGATCTCCTTCGTAGGAGAAGATGCGCGGCTGGGTCGCGTTCACGAGCGCTTTGAGCGAGGCGAACATCGTCATGTCGTCCTGGCCCTTGTTGCGGTCGATGCTGACGCTGGCGACCTTGATGTAGGCGCCGCCCATCCAGTACACGCGCAGCTCCAACTGGTGGCCGTCCGCCGGCATGGTGAAGGCCAGCGGGAAGTCGACGTAGCTGCTGGCGGCCGTGAACTGCTGGCGCGTGATGGTCTGCGAGGCCAAGGACGCGCCGGTGGTGGCGTCGCGTACATCGATCTCCACCTGCGGGTTGTTGTCCGCGGTGTTGTTATCAATCTTGATACTGAAGTGTGCGGTATTCGGGCCGGACGGCGTATTGGTGTCGTAGGGGCCGTAGACCATGTACAGGTTGGGCGCGTCGATGCCGGTCTGGCACAGCCAACCATCGCCGTCATTGTGGCCGGTGGCATGAGAGGCCGCCGAGCTTGTAGCTGCCCATACCGTCGGCGCAGCGTTCAGGATGATGAGATCCTGCGTTGCCGCGGGTGCAGGGAAGCTCGGCAACAACTGACCGGCCGGCCAGGTGATCTTGGTTGTCGGCGTTGGCGTGGGGGGTGGTGCCGGCGTCGGCGTAGGGGTTGGTGTCGGTGCGGGCGTCGGCGCGGTGCCGCCGCACTGGCCGGCGGTGATCTGGTTCCAGGCGCTCTGCCAAGCCCAGCCCGTACCCGGATCGTAGGCGCCGCCTTGCGAGCACCAGCCGCCTACCGTGCACTGGTAGTAGTTGCCACTGTTGGTGACTTTGTCGCCAGTATTGTAGGTATGGCCGCTCACATACTGCGTGCAGGAGCCCGTGGGGGCCGGCGCAGGTGCCGGTGTTGGCGTTGGAGTCGGAGTGGGCGCGGGCGCGGGAGCCGGGGCAGGTGTCGGCATGGCGCCGCAGGCACCACTGGATATCCACGGTTGGCCGCTGCCCGAGGAGCCGTTGTTGGTGGACGGGTTCTGGTTCTGCGTCCAGAAGGCGGCGGTATAGTTCACGCTGCTGTAGCTGATCTGGGCGCCGCTGTTATAGGCGGTTGCGCTGTTCCATGCCGCATAGCAGGCGGTGGTGGAATCCTGGGATGCCCAGCCGCAAGCGGCGAGCATGCCCGTACCCAAGCCTGCAATCAGGCTTTGCAAAGCCGTTTTCTTCATCTTCGTCTCCTCGTTGTTTTGATTGAGCAAATGGAGGCTTAGGCCTTCTCAATTTGCGTCGCCTTTATGAAAGCGCTTTCAACTCTGGTGCATAGTAATGCGGCCGGGGCATTAATGAAAACCCTTTCATGACATCCGACGGCAACTTTTCTGCTGAAATATCAATAAGGTATTGCGCTCGAGCAGGAAGCTAAGCGATGCCCACAACAACGTCCGTCATCTGGAAACGACTGCGGGCCGGCAGCAAGGCCGGGTTGCGTCGTTGTGCAGCGTAACGGCGATAGCGCGTAGGTTGGGCTAAATGAAATGCAGCCCAACGCCTGCCATGCGCGAATCGCCAAGATTGTTGGGCTTCGCTGCGTGTTCAGCCGGGAGACATAGGTAACACTTGTCGGGAGACATGGGTAACACCTTTTATGATCATCGCCTTACCATTCACAGGAGCAGGCGATGCCTTGGAAGGAGTATTCCACCATGTCCTCACGCCACGAATTCGTCTTGCTGGCCCAAGCCCCTGGCGCCAATGTCCGTGCGCTGTGCCACGCCTTCAACATCAGCCCCAAGACCGGCTACAAATGGCTGGCCCGCTTCGCTGAACACGGCGCCGCCGGGTTGCAGGATCGCTCCCGCCGACCCCTGCACTCTCCGGCACGCAGCAGCAGCGCGCTGGAAGCC
>NZ_JONM01000047.1 GCF_000711875.1 Andreprevotia chitinilytica DSM 18519 | reverse complement strand
CCCCCGGCCCCTCTCCCGTACACGGGCGAGGGGAGACAAGTCCGGCTCAGTGTAACTTGAACCATTGCAGCATCAAGTAGCGTCACCCTCTCCTTCAAGAAGAGGGTCGGGGAGTAGATGGTCTGCCCCCCCTTTCAAAAGCGCCCCGCCAGCCAGTCCGGCACGGGGGTTTCGGGGATCGAGTGTTTGAGGGCCTTGGCCCGAGTTTTCGATTCCCGCCCGTGACGGGCTGGCTGGCGGGGGAATCTGGCGCTTGCGCCAGACGCTTTTGCAGGGTCGCCTTTGGGGTGGAGGGGGCTTTGGCGAGACAAAGTCCCTTCCCCGTCCGCGCGGCGGAACGCGCTGTAACGCCTTTACCCGTGCCGAAGGCACTACCCCTCACAACACCCCAAAAACCCGCCTACTGATACCCCGGATGCCACCGCAACCAAACCCGCTCCAACTGCCTCGCCGCCCAATCACTCCCCTTGCCCAATAACGCATACAAAAGAATCGCCAGCACCACCACATCCGTCTGCAAAAACTCACGCGCATTCATCGCCAGATAACCAATGCCGGAGCTGGCGGAAATCGTCTCCGCCACGATCAGCAGAATCCACGCGAACCCGATCGCAAACCGTACGCCAACCAGAATCGATGGCAATGCACCCGGCAGGATCACGTCGCGAAATAGCGGCCAGCCCCGCAATCCATAACTCTTCGCCATTTCCAGCAATCCGGCATCGACCGATTTGATGCCGTGATAAGTGTTGATGTAGACCGGGAACAGCGTGCCGAACGCAACCAGAAACAACTTGGCCGCTTCGTCGATGCCGAACCACAAAATCACCAACGGGATCAGCGCCAGCGGCGGCACGTTGCGGACCATTTGCACAGTGGTATCGAGCACCAGCTCTCCGCGCTTGGACAAACCGGTGATCAAGCCCAGCAGCAGCCCAAATCCACCACCGATGGCGAGGCCAATCGTGGCGCGCCAGAAGCTGATCTTCAGGTGTTGCCATAACTCGCCCGACTGCCAAAGCCGCACGGCTGCGTCGAAAACAGCGGAGGGCGCGGGCAGGATGCGGCTGGTCAGCAGACCATGCGCCGCAGCCCATTGCCACAGAAACAGCAGCAACGCCGGCACGATCCATGGCGCAATGCGGCGGCCGATCAGGTTGAGCGCAGCGGCCATGACTCAGCTCGCGGCGGCGACTGCACGCGGTGCGGTCGCTGTGGGCAAGTCGCTGGGCGGGGTGTCGTTGGCGATGATTTCGCCGAACGGCCCGGTCAGGTTGATCTTGCCGGCCGGTTTGACGTGATCCAGCGGCAAGAGCGGGAACAATAGCTCGGCCGTGCGGTAGGCCTCTTCCAGATGCGGATAGCCGGAGAAAATGAAGGTCTCGATGCCGAGTGCAGCGTATTCCTTGATCCGGTCCGCCACCTCCTGCGGATTGCCGACCAACGCCGTCCCCGCCCCGCCGCGCACCAAGCCGACACCCGCCCAGAGGTTGGGGGAAATCTCGAGGTTGTCGCGCCGGCCGCCATGCAGCTCGGCCATGCGGCGTTGGCCGACCGAATCGAAACGGGCGAAGGACTTTTGCGCGGCGGCGATGACGTCATCGGTGACGTAGGTCAGTAACTCATCCGCCGCCTTCCACGCTTGCTCGCTGGTTTCGCGCACGATCACATGCAAGCGGATGCCGAAGGTGACCTTGCGACCCAGCGCTTCCGCTTTGTCTTTCACAGTCTTGATCTTCTCGGCGACGGCAGCGGGCGATTCACCCCAGGTCAGATAGACATCGACCTGCTCAGCGGCTAGACCAATCGCCGCCTCGGACGAGCCGCCGAAGAACAGCGGCGGGTACGGCTTCTGCACTGGCGGGTAGAGCGTCTTGGCGTTCTCGACCTTGAGGTGCTTGCCTTCGAAGTTGACGCTCTCCCCGGCCGCCACACCGCGCCAGATGCGCAGGAATTCGTCCGTGACTTCGTAACGCTCGGCGTGGGTCAGGAAGCTGCCATCGCCGTGTTGCTCATCCGGATCACCACCGGTGACGACGTTGATCAGCACGCGCCCGTTGGAGATGCGGTCCAGCGTGGCGGCCATGCGGGCGGAAACGGTCGGCGAGATGATGCCGGGGCGGATGGCGACGAGGAACTTGAGGCGCTCGGTGAATGGCGCGAGTGAGGATGCGACCACCCAGGAATCCTCGCAACTGCGCCCGGTTGGGATCAGCACGCCTTCAAAGCCCAGGTTATCCGCCGCTTGGGCGATCTGCTTGAGGTAGGCGTGATCAACCTGGCGCGCACCGATGCTGGTGCCGAGATAGCGGCTATCGCCGTGGGTGGGCAGGAACCAGAAGAGCTTCATTGTTCGTTTCTCGGTTATCCCTCGCGCAGTGCGAAGGGAAAAATCAAAAATCTGTGTCGTCCTGTAGGAACGAGCTTGCTCGCGATGACAACGGTTAATTAGCCGCCATCGCGAGCAAGCTCGCTCCTACACATTCATCCGGCCGCAGCCAAATCGAATTACTTGCCGGCCACCAAGGCATCCTTGATCTGGATCGGCTTGGGAATCAGGCCCAGCTTGTGAAAGGCATCGGCAATCTTCTGCTGTGCTTCGGCGGTCCTGGCGTTGACCGGCTCGACGTTGTACGAGTAGCGCGAGACGGCCAGTTGCACGATGTCCGGCGACAGGCCTAGCAACGGCGCCAGCTCTTTCACCACTTCCGCCTGGTTCTTGTTGGCCCAGTCATCGGTCTTGTCGAGCTCATCCAGCACGGTGCCGATGACCTTGGGGTTCTTCTCGGCATAGGGTCGGGCAGCGAGGAAGAACTGCGTGTTGGCAACCAAGCCCTTGCCGTCGGTCAGGATGCGTGCGCCGAGCTGCTTTTCGGCTGCGGCGAGGAACGGATCCCAGATCACCCAGGCATCGACCGAACCACGCTCGAACGCAGCGCGGGCATCGGCCGGCGGCAGGTAGACCGTCTGGATGTCGGTGTAGGCGACACCGGCTTTTTCCAGCGCCTTGACCAACAGGTAATGCACGTTCGAGCCCTTGTTGAGCACGACCTTTTTGCCCTTCAAGTCGGCAACCGATTTGATTGGCGATCCCTTTGGCACCACGATGGCTTCTGCGGTCGGCGTGGGTGGTTCATTGCCCACGTAAACAAGGTTGGCGCCCGCCGCTTGGGCAAACACCGGCGGCGCCTCGCCGGTCGTGCCGAAGTCGATTGCACCGACGTTCAAACCTTCCAGCAATTGCGGGCCGGCTGGGAATTCAGTCCATTTCACATCCCACCCCAAAGCCTTGAGGCGTGGCTCCAAGGTGCCACGTGCCTTCAGGATGGTGAGCGTGCCGTACTTCTGATAGCCAATGCGCAAGGTGTCGGCTTGTGCTGCGGCAGTGACCAGGCCGATCGCGGCCAGAATCAGGGTGGCGAGCGTGCGTTTCATTAGGGGACTCCGTTTTTGATTTCTGCGGGATCAGACGCTGATGCCGCCAATGCGGATCTGTGCATTCAGCTCATGCGGATCGAGCTGAACCACGCCAGGATTGGGCAAGTGGGCGATAAAGCGCGAGACCGCGGCATTCAGCCGGTTGGAGATGTCTTCGGCGATGATCAATTCGCCGTCTTCACCCCAGCTCAGCGCTTTGTCGGTGGCATAGATGCCGCCGAGGATGTGCCGGGCCTTGAGCGAGGTCAGGACCGGTTGCAGGGCGTAGTCGACCGCCAACATGTGCGCCGGGCTGCCACCAGTGGCCAGTGGCAAGACCGCGTGATGAGACAGCGCGCGCTCGGGCAGTAAATCCAGCAGTAACTTGAGAGAGCCGCTATAGGCGGACTTGTAGACCGGCGTGGAAACGATCAGCCCGTCCGCTTCGGCGATTGTTTTCTGCAAACGCTGGATAGCGGGATGGTCGAAGTGGGCATAAACCAAGGCATCGGCAGGGAAGTCGGACAGCGAGAACGGTTTGACCGTTACGCCAAATGACTGGAGCAGGTGAGACGCACGCTGCAGCAGGCCATCAGATCGCGAACGGGCACTAGGGCTGCCGGACAGAGTTACTACAGTCGACATGCAAATTCCTTTCAGAACTATTGAATTAATTCAATGTATTGAACCGGAATTTACAAGTACGTCGTTATCCCCACAAATACTTAATAACGCGTTATTTATAACTTAGTGTTTAGTTTTAACCAGCGCTCATGCCGCCAAGTTCGGCACATTACCGATCACATTCAGCACCCCGGGCAAGGCGCAATGCTGATCAGTGGGCGGCAGGCGCGGGTTCGGGAGCGTATTGGCGTTCGAGCTCACCGGCCGCAATCAGGGCCAGTGCTTTCAGGATCATTTCCTGCTCTTCGGTGAGCTGGCGCGGCTTGATGTCGAATACGCAGACCGTACCAATCGCGTGGCCATTGGTGAGCACGATCGGGACGCCAGCGTAGAAGCGCAGATGTGGCGCATTCGTGACCAAGGGGTTGTCCCAGAAGCGGGCATCCAGCGTGGCGTCTTCGACTTCCATCACTTCTTGGGGATTGAGGATGGCGTGACCGCAAAAGGAGATATCGCGGCCGATTTCACTGGTATCGAGCAGGCAACTGGCTTTGAACCATTGCTTGTCGCTATCGATCACGCTGACCAAGGCGTAGGGCATGGATAAGGCGGAAGCGGCATATTCGACCAGATCCTCGAACACCGGGTCTGACTGCGAATCGAGCAGTTGCAGGGAATGGAGCGCCGCAAGCCGTTCAACTTCATTGGCAGGAAGTTCGGGAGCACGCATCACGATGCAATCCATTCTCGATCTGGCAATCGCGCCTGTGCTTATTGTTAATGCGCGCGAAGAAAATAAAAAGGCCACCGCCGACGGGCGATGGCCTTTTCACGCTTAAAGGTCAATGACTTAGCTATTCAGCCCTTGCCAGATGGCTGCCAGCAATACGTCCTGATGATCTTCGGTGTATTCCCAGAAAAATGCCCCAGCGAGTGACGCTTGCTTGACGAAGGCGATCTTGTGCGCAATCGACTCCGCATCCTCGTAGGAGACAAAACGCCCGTCATGAATCAACCACGGGGCCTTGGCGGCATCATCCCAATGTCTGATCGCACCACTCGGCAACAAGGTCTCGACGATTTCATCGTAACTATGGGAGCCGTTACTGCCTTTCTCCCCCGCTTCACCAAGCGTCGCGGCACCGGCAAGGCTACGCCCGTAGAAGGCGCATCCCAGCACCAGTTTTTCAGCGGGTAAGCCGTTGGCGATGAGCAAGGCGACCGATCTGGCGCAGCTATCCCCTTCAGGATCGACCGGCGTATTGAACAAGTTGGTGTGATGGCCTGCGCGGGTAGCCCAACCGTTGTAGTAGTCGTAGGTCATCAGGTTGACGAAGTCGCATTGTGCGGCGACTTGCTCCATCTCGACCCCATCGAGGAAATACTGGCCCGCGCCGGCAGCGATTGTCAGCAGATAGCGTTCGTGGCCTTTGCGGTTTTGCTTATCGGACAGTGCATCGAGCCGCTCGCGCAGCGCAGCCAGCATCAAGGTGAAGTTCTGCTTGTCTTCCGGGCGGGCTTTGATCCCGGCCATATCATTGCTCGGGTACTCCCAATCCATGTCGATACCGTCGAGTTGGTATCGTTGCAGAAAATCGAGCGCAGAATCGGCAAACTTGGCGCGCGCCTCGGGCGTGAATGCGGCATCGGAAAAGCCATCGGCGGTCCAACCACCGATCGAGATCAATAGCTTGAGATGCGGGTGTCGGCCGCGCAGGGCAACCAGCTCAGCCAATCCCTCTTCGCGTCGGGCCTGATGTTCGGAGCCGTCCGTCAGCAGAACGACTTCACCGTCGCGGATATTGGCGAATGCATAGCAAATATGCGTGAGGCGATCAGCATCGCGCTCAAGCGGCAGGTCATCCCAATTTTTCCAACCAGCGATATAAGCCAAAACGATTTTCTTTTGCTGCAGCATCACTACCTCTCGAAACAGCACCGCCCCTTGGCGGCGACAAAGTCGCTGAACTCAGGTTCGCAAAACCGAATGGCCGCCAGATTTACAAGGCGGCGATTACGCTCATTTCTACTTTGTAACGCGGATCAGCCAGGCGAGCCTCTACCGTAGCACGAGCAGGTGTCTGGCCTGGATGAACCCACGCCGACCAAGCCTCATTCATGGCATCGTAATCGGCCATATCGGCGAGGTAGATCGTGACGGAAAGGAGTTTCTGCTTGTCCGAACCGACTTCGCTCAAGAGATGATCGATGCTGGCTAGCACTTCATCCGCTTGGCCCTTGGTGGTCTTTTCGAGCGATTCGGCAACTTGGCCGGCAAGATAAACCGTGTTGTTGTGAACCACGATTTCGGACAGCCGCGGGCCGACGTGATAACGCTGGATGCTAGACATGATGTGCTCCCGAAAATAGGCCGGCGACAAAACTGCACAATGCGGACCGGCAAAAAAACAAGGCGAGCCATAGGGCTCGCCTTTGATGTTAGTGCGCTATTTACGCGGTGGCGACCGAACGCAACCGCATTGAGAACTCTTGCAGCGCAGCAATGCCGCTTGCTTCGGCACGAGCGCACCAGTCCTGCAGATGTTTCAGCAGTTCAGCACGGGATAGCGATGAACGCTCCCACAGGCGGGACAGCTCCTGGCGCATCTGGTACACCTGATCCAGCACCTTGCTTTGAGCCAGCACGGCATCCAGCTTGGGCTTTTCTTCGGCCGGCGTATCCTTGGCATCCTGCTTCAGCCACACCTTCATCTGGCGGGCAATATTGAAGTCGATATGCGGCAGATGCAGCTTTTCGAGTTCGACAGCGACTGTGGACTTCAGCGTCTTGGCATAGTTGGCAGCAATGCTGTAGCGATTGGCAACGATAGCGGCCAGCGCTTGCTCATCCAGCTCGCGCACATCGGTCGTTTTCATCTTCGGTGCAACCTTGCGCACCTTGGCCATGCCCAGCACTTCCAGCGTGCGGATGTAGGCCCAACCAATATCGAACTCATACCACTTGTAGGAGAGCTTGGCCGAAGTACCAAAGGTGTGGTGGTTATTGTGCAGCTCTTCGCCGCCAATGATGATGCCCCACGGCAAGATGTTTCTGGATGCGTCTTCGCATTCGAAATTGCGATAGCCCCAGTAGTGGCCAATCCCGTTGATAATGCCGGCGGCAGTCAGCGGAATCCAGATCATCTGCACAGCCCAAATCCAGATACCGTTCGGACCGAACAGCGCCAGATTGATGATCATCATCAAGGTCGGGCCCCAAGCGGAGCGCGGCGAATAGAGGTTACGTTCCAGCCAGTCATCAGGCGTGCCGTGGCCGTACTTTTCCATTGTCTCGGCATTCTTGGACTCTGCGCGATACAGCTCGGCGCCTTCCCAGAACACTTTCTTGATACCCAACACTTGCGGGCTATGCGGATCTTCCGCCGTTTCACATTTGGCATGGTGCTTGCGATGGATCGACGCCCACTGCTTCGTGACCATACCCGTGGTCAGCCAGAGCCAGAAACGGAAGAAGTGGCTCGGAATCGGGCCAAGATCCAAGGCACGATGCGCCTGATGACGATGCAGATAGATCGTGACAGCGGCGATCGTGATATGTGTAAACACGAGGGCAACAACAATATAGCCCCACCAAGGCAGGTCAATGAGGCCGTTTAACCAGTTCATTCAATACTCTCCAAAAGGAATCCAGGCGGCGCAACAATAGCGGCACCGGTTCACTGGGGGCTTGATTCTAATCAATTTTTCCGTCGAATACCGCTGTTTGAAACACGGGCAGACGGATGGTTCCATGCAAGCTTACTCGATACCTTGCAGATTACCATCACCCGCCAGACGGTTGGATGGTTTGAAATGCACTACATCGAGCCGATTGAACGGGATATTGATGCTGTTTTCGCGGAAGGTCTGCCAGATTTTCCGGTTAATCTCAGAGCGCAAACCCAGCGTGCCATTCTCAGGGTCTTTCACCCAGAAACCCAGTGACATATTTACCGCGCTGTCACCAAAGCCTTCCAGATAAGCCCGCGGCCCCGGGTCGTCCGCTATGCGAGGATGCCCAAGGGTCGTCGCCTCAAGCAATTGCAGCACCTGCTCGATATCGGACTCATAGGCAACCGTCACCGGCAGCTTCACCCACACCTTCCGATCATGGTATGACTGATTGACGACGGTCGATGAGATCAGGGTGTCATTTGGAATCAACGCCTCTGTGCCGTCCAAGCCCTTCAAGACCACATAACGCGCTGTAATGCCGCTAATCGTGCCTTGGCGATTATCGATTGTGACAAGGTCACCAATCTTGATCGAACGATCGATCAAGATGATGAATCCGGATACGTAGTTCGATGCAATCTTCTGCAGGCCAAAACCCAGACCCACGCCGAGGGCCCCGCCAAATACCGACAGCACCGTAAGATCAATACCGACCAGCGGCAGCGCAATCAGCACGGCCAAAACGACCAATACTGTCTGCACGATCTTGACCAAGACTACACGCAGACTGAGATCCATCATCTGCGCGTTCATGAGTCGGCCTTCGATCAGCCGGCCAATCCACATGGCCACCAGCATCGTCCCGGCAACAGAAGCCACTCCTTGCAGAATGGTCAGTACGGAGATGCGTGACTTGCCTAGCGAAAAGCTGATGGCATCAAGCGCCTCCGCCACCTCTGGCAGGATGCCAAACACATGCAACACATAAATCAGCCAGATCATGCCTGCAATGTATTTCTCGCCCCGTTGTACCCATGCGGCTTGGGCGAACACATGCTTCAGTAGATAAACCAGCACACGGATGTTCACCATTGCGGTGAGCAGAACGTAGGCTAGCGCAAGCAGACGATGCGGGCGCGGAATAACAAGACCAAGCGACCAGCCCCCCAACAGCAGCACGATCAATGCGCTGACCGGAAAATAGACTCTTGAAAACCCCTCGCCGCCGAACTTCCAGCGTGCCTGGTCAAGTGCAAGCTTTGGCTTGAAGTAGCGGTTACTCAGCCAAGCCAAGCCCAAAGCGACAAGCAAAATACCTGTTTGGGCCAATAAGCTCTGTGAGAACCCACTGGTCTGGCGTAATTCAACCAGCAACTCAACAACAAGATTGTGACGCTCTACCATCATGCCCCACGAATGCGCTTGAGCGTTTGCGTGGTAGACGTCTGAAACAAGAATGGAATGGAATGGACATGACCGCCCCAAGCCATCACTTCAGCCGCGCCGACAATCTTGTCCACGGCCCAGTCTCCGCCCTTGACCAAGATATCAGGCTTGATTGCCGTGATCAGCTCGTAGGGCGTATCCGCATCGAACCACGTGACAAGACTGACGCTCTCCAGCGCAGCAATCACGGCGGCACGGTTTTCCAGCGGGTTGATCGGTCGATCGTCCCCTTTCCCCAGGCTCTTGACCGAAGCATCGGTATTCAGTGCAACAATCAAGCCTTGGCCGAGCGCACGTGCCTGCGCCAGATAAGTCACATGGCCTCGATGCAGAATGTCAAAACAGCCATTGGTAAATACCAATGGTCGGGTTAGAGAACCTAACCGTGCAGAGAGCTGCTCAGGCGGACAAATTTTCTGTTCGAAATCGGTCGGCAAATGCCCGGTCATACGGCAGCGCCCGTCCCCAATTGCTTGCGATAACGGTTCAAGTCACTGACCGTTTCGAGCGCAACGCCAAACAAACTGGATAAGTTACGCAGGATGCCACCAACAACACGTGCTTCCCATTCCTTGCCAAACTGGATTTGTGTATCGAGCCAACGCTCGAGCCAATCCGGGTCCGGCAACCGGCTTTGCACCGTGTCGTTCGGGAATAGATCTTTATTCACGTGCAGATTAGTCGGGTGCAGCGGCTTGCCAGAGCGCCCGCTAGACGCCATCAGAAAGCCAATCTTGGCAAATGCCTGCTTGGCGTCTACACCACAGCGTTCGATCGCCCGCTTCATATACTTGAGATAAGCACCGCCGTGGCGTGCTTCGTCGGTCGATAAGGTTTTGTAGATTGCCTTGATAACCGGCTCGGTGTGCCAATCGGAGGCACGGCGATACCACTGAGTCAGACGCACCTCACCACAGAAGTGCAGCATCAAGGTTTCAAGCGGCGGGGCCGGATCAAACTGGAAGCGCACTGCGTGCAGCTCTTCTTCGGTCGGCGCTAGATCTGGCCTGAAACGACGGAGGTATTCCATCAGCACCAACGAGTGCTTCTGCTCCTCATAAAACCAGATAGACATGAAGGCGGAGAAATCACTGTCATCTTGGTTATCACGCAAGAACATCTCTGTGGCGGGCAATGCCGACCACTCAGTAATTGCATTCATCTTGATCGTGAGGGCCTGCTCATCCGATAGCAGCGTATTGTCGAACTCGTCCCAAGGGATGTCGTTCGCCATATTCCAGCGCGCTTTTTCAAGATCAGCAAACAATTGCGGATACAACATCCGGACCTGCTCCTTCGGACAAACTGCGTCAATGTTTATAGGTAAAAGCCTGCTTTGATTTAGCTTATTAGACTAGTAGTGCCGGATGAGAACAAGGCCCAAATTTGTCATATTCAGCTGCTACCATCAGAAATTTTGCGCCATTTCAACGCAATATGCTCAAAACAAAATGATCGTTTTGAAATTAGCAAAGCAAACGCCCCAGACATCATGGGATGCTGGGGCGTTCAAATAAGAGCCTGGCGATGACCTACTTTCACACGGGAATCCGCACTATCATCGGCGCAAAGTCGTTTCACGGTCCTGTTCGGGATGGGAAGGCGTGGGGCCAACTCGCTATGGTCGCCAGACGTAACTGGTTGAGTTACGACGGTGGTCTGTCATGACTCTGAATTCGATAGAAGAAGCTTTACTACTTTGAACTGCGATCGACTCGTTCGTCCATCGCCGCCCACTCAAATTGGTCTTGTCCTACTGGATTTGATTGCACTGCAAACCGCTACGCGCAACGCGCTTCAGGTTATAGGATCAAGCCGCACGGGCAATT
>NZ_JONM01000046.1 GCF_000711875.1 Andreprevotia chitinilytica DSM 18519 | reverse complement strand
TGCGATCCCCCACTTTCCCCCTCAGGGCGTATGCGGTATTAGCCATCCTTTCGGATAGTTATCCCCCATTACTGGGTACGTTCCGATGTATTACTCACCCGTTCGCCACTAACCTGCGGAGCAAGCCCCGCAAGTCCGTTCGACTTGCATGTGTAAAGCATTCCGCCAGCGTTCAATCTGAGCCAGGATCAAACTCTTTAGTTCAATCTCTGTTACTTTTGTTCGCGCTCACAAAACTCAAGAAATCAACAAAGTATGTACTTCGTTTCTTTCCATCTATTAGTGCGAGCACTTGATGTCTTCATCAAGCACCCACACTCATCGGCTGTAATTTGTTAAAGATCGCTTGCTGCGACTCCGGGGAATCGAATCCAGCGCTTCGCTTTCTTCGTTTCCCGCTGTGTCAGCAGCTGGGAGGCCGAAATATACGGATCGGCCTTAAGTCCGTCAACAATCTGTGGCATAAATTTTTCAGAAAACACACAACCATATGAATCATAAGAAAAAAGTTAAACACCAAAAAACGGGGTTCGACTGCTTTCTGCGCCGCGATCATTTTGCCCCGTGTATCAAGCCACGATCTTGAGCGGCTTGATGGCTTCATCCCGCTCATAAGCTTCCTTGTAGGGCCGGCCATAGTAGCTATCCAGCAGCAGTTGCTTCAGCTCGACGATCAATGGGAAGCGCGGATTGGCGCCGGTGCATTGATCATCGAAGGCTTCTACTGCCAGCTGATCGAGCGCATCAAGGAAGTCCTGCTCAGATACACCCGCTTCCTTGATCGATGCCGGAATACCCAAAGCGGCCTTCAGCTCTTCTATCCAGCGGATCAAGCTTTCCACGCCCTGATCGTTGTTCTTGGCTGGCAGGCCAAGGTGGCGAGCGATCTCGGCATAACGACATTTGGCTTGCGGCCGGTCGTACTGGCTGAACGAGGTTTGCTTGGTCGGGATGTCTGCCGCGTTGTAGCGGATCACATTGCTAATCAGCAACGCGTTGGCCAAGCCGTGCGCCAGATGGAATTCCGCACCGATCTTGTGAGCCATGCTGTGGCATACGCCGAGGAAAGCATTGGCGAAGGCGATACCGGCGATGGTCGCTGCATTATGTACTTGCTCCCGTGCTTTCGGGTCGCGCTTGCCGTTGGCGTAGGCCGACGGCAGGTTGGCCTTCAGCAAGGTCAGCGCTTGCAGCGCTTGCGGGTCGGAATACTCGCTCGCCATGACTGATACATAAGCTTCCAGCGCATGCGTTACGGCGTCGATACCGCCAAACGCTGTCAGATCCTTCGGCATATTCATCACTAGGTCAGGATCGACAATGGCGATATCCGGCGTGAGTTCATAATCGGCAATCGGGTATTTCATGCCGGTAACTTCATCGGTAACCACCGCGAACGGGGTGACTTCCGAACCCGTGCCGGAGGTGGTCGGGATCGCAACCAGGCTGGCCTTCTGCCCCATCTTCGGAAATTTGTAGATCCGTTTGCGGATATCCATGAAGCGCAGCGCCAGTTCCTGAAAGTGGACATCCGGGTGCTCGTACATCACCCACATGATCTTGGCGGCATCCATCGGGCTACCCCCGCCGAGCGCGATGATGACGTCGGGCTTGAAGGCTTCCAGCACGCGCACACCTTCGCGGACGACTTCCAGCGTCGGGTCGGCCTCGACGCCGTAGAACACTTCCACCTGCAGCCCCTGCTTCTTGAGCACGTGAATGGTTTCGTCGCAGTAGCCGTTATCAAACAGGTAGCGGCCGGTGACGATCACCGCGCGGCGTTTGTCCTTGAGTTCTTCCAAAGCAAACGGCAGGCAACCGCGGCGGAAGTAGATGTTCTTCGGAATCTTGTGCCACAGCATGTTCTCGGCACGTTTGGCGACGGTCTTCTTGTTGATCAGATGCTGCGGGCCGACGTTTTCCGAAATCGAATTGCCGCCCCACGAGCCGCAGCCCAGTGTCAGCGATGGCGCGAGTGCGAAGTTATATAGATCACCAATACCGCCCTGGCTGGATGGCGTGTTGATCAGGATGCGGGCGGTCTTCATACGGTCGCCGAAATAGCGCACGCGTTCGGACTGCAAATCCTGGTCGGTATAGAGGGATGCGGTGTGACCGATGCCACCCAGCGTAACCAGTGCCTCAGCTTTGGCGACGGCATCATGGAAATCGGTGGCGCGATACATACCCAGTGTCGGGCTGAGTTTTTCGTGGGCGAAGGCTTCGTCCTGATCGATTGCACTGACTTCGCCAATCAATATCTTGGTATACGGCGGCACGGAGATGCCGGCCATCTCGGCGATACGCACGGCACTCTGGCCGACGATGGCGCTGTTCAGCCCGCCATTGACCAGAATGACTTCGCTGACCGCCTTGCACTCGGCAGTGTTCAAGACATAGCCAGCAGCACTCATGAAGCGTTCGCGCACGGCATCGTAAATCTCGTCGACCACGATTACCGCTTGCTCGGATGCACAGACCACACCGTTATCGAAGGTCTTCGACATCAGGATGGAGGCAACGGCGCGCTTGATGTCGGCCGTCTCGTCGATCACAGCCGGGGTGTTCCCCGCACCGACGCCAATGGCCGGCTTGCCGCTGGAATAGGCCGCATGAACCATACCCGGGCCGCCGGTGGCGAGGATCAGGTTGATATCCGGGTGTTGCATCAGGTGCTCGGACAGCGCGACCGACGGTTCGTCGATCCAGCCGATGATGTCGGCCGGGGCACCAGCTTTGACGGCTGCATCCAGAATCAGCTTGGCGGCATAACACGTAGAGCGTCTCGCGCGCGGGTGCGGGCTGAAGATGATGCCGTTGCGGGTCTTGAGCGCGATCAGCGCCTTGAAAATGGCGGTTGAGGTCGGGTTGGTGGTCGGGATGATGCCGCAGATCAAGCCCACAGGCTCGGCGATGGTGATGGTGCCGAAGGCATCGTCCTCACTCAGTACGCCACAGGTCTTGTCGTCTTTGTACTTGTTGTAGATGTACTCGGAGGCGAAGTGGTTTTTCACCACCTTGTCTTCGATGATTCCCATGCCGGTTTCTTCCACCGCCATGCGGGCGAGCGGGATGCGGGCATCGGCGGCAGCAAATGCTGCGCAACGAAAGATTTCATCGACCTGTTGTTGGGAGAAGCTAGCGAAGACCTGCTGAGCCTGCTTGACGCGAGCGACGAGGGCATCGAGTTCTTGTGTTGTGCTGGTAGCCATTTGCAATCTCCAATTAATCCGGGGTTCACGATCAGATTAAGGGGGTATGCAGTGGCTGGAGTTGATGCAGATCAAGCGGTGGGCTGGCATTTATGCCAACGACTTATCGTACAAGCTGGCACCAAGCAATCAGACGCATCTTATTTTTCACGCCGGATCGTTGATCAGCAGCAGAACAAACCGTGATCGCGAAAAATCTGCCGCGCTGCCTCGGCGGCGGCGGATGAAGGCGTCGGCGTATCGGCAAGTTGGTAATCCAGCCCGAGCGCCTGCCACTTGGATTCGCCCATCTTATGAAACGGCAGTACTTCCACGCGCTGGATACAGGATGGCGCCAGCTCGGCCAATCCTTGCAGATAGGTCGCCAGTCGGGTGATGTCTACCGGATCGTCAGTCAACCCGGGCACCAGCACATAACGAATCCACATCGGCTTGCCCATACGGGCCAAGCGCTTGGCGAAATCGAGCGTCGGTTGCAGTGGCTTGCTAGTGAGCGCCTCGTATTTGATCGGGTCGCTGTGCTTGATATCGAGCAGCACCAGATCGACCGGATCGAACCAGTCATCCGGCAGGTGGGCCGCCAGGAAACCCTGGGTATCGAGCGCCGTATGCAGCCCGTATTGTTGCTTGAGGCGGGAGAACACTTCGCGCACGAAATGCGCCTGCATCAGTGGCTCGCCGCCGGAGATGGTGACGCCGCCGGCCAGCTTGAGAAACCCGGCGTACTTGCCGATCTCGTCCACGACCTCTTCCACCGTGCGCGGCAAGCCGTTGTGCAATTTCCAGGTATCCGGGTTGTGGCAGTACAGACAGCGGAACTGGCAGCCAGAAAGGAACAGCACGAAGCGCACACCCGGCCCGTCCACCGCTGCGCCGGTTTCGACTGAATGGACGAAGCCGCTGAGCCGGCCATGTTCGTCGACGACGGCAGGGGAGATTTCTCCGAGGGGGGCTGTGGTTGGCATGGAGTTGATTCCTTTAACGGTCTGGCTGTGCAGTTGTCCCCAACATGACGCTGGAGTCCCTTCAAGACGATTTAGATTTTGGATTCAAACTCCCGTTGCAATAACCGGTCTACGTTGCCGCTTGTTTTCAGCTTCCCCCTTTTTGAAGGGGGATCGAGGGGGATTTCGACGCCGGCTAATTTTGACGTGCCGCAGAAATCCCCCCTAGCCCCCCTTCCAAAAAGGGGGGAACAAACTATCGGCGGCAAGCCACCTCAAGCATGCACATGAAACGTCCGGTTAATCACATCCAGTTGCTGCTCGCGGGTCAGCTTGATGAAGTTGACCGCATAGCCGGACACCCGGATCGTGAGCTGCGGATATTTTTCCGGATGATCCATCGCATCCAGCAGCGTTTCGCGGTTGAGCACATTTACATTGATGTGGAAGCCCGTTGCGTTACAGAAGCCATCGAGGCAATTGGCCAGATTATTGATCCGATCTGCTGGCGTGTGGCCCAGCGCATCCGGCGTGGCCGAGGCCGTCCAGCTGATGCCATCCAGCGCCGCTTCATACGGCAGCTTGGCGACCGATGCCCCAGCCGCAACGAAGCCGGAAGTATCACGGCCATTCATCGGGTTTGCGCCCGGCGCGAATGGCGCACCCGCGCGGCGGCCGTCTGGCGTGTTGCCGGTCTTCTTGCCGTAGACCACGTTCGAAGTGATGGTCAGCACGGATTGAGTCGGCATGGCATTGCGGTAGGTCTGGTGCTGCTTGATCTTGTTCATGAAGGTTTCGGTGAGCCAGACCGCAATCGAATCCACGCGATCATCGTTGTTGCCGAACGCCGGGTAGTCACCCTCGATCTCGAAATCAACCGCCACGCCCGCCTCGTTGCGGATGGTCTTCACCTTGGCGAACTTGATCGCCGACAGCGAATCCGCCGCCACCGACAAACCGGCGATGCCGCAGGCCATGGTGCGCAGGATATCGCGATCATGCAGCGCCATCTCGACCCGCTCATACGCGTACTTGTCGTGCATGTAATGGATGGCGTTGAGCGCCTTGACGTAGGTCTTGGCGAGCCAGCTCATCATGGCATCGAAGCGTTCTAGCACTTCGTCATAGTCGAGGTATTCGGATGTGATCGGTGCAAAGCCCGGCACGACCAGCTTGCCGCTCTTTTCATCCACGCCGCCGTTAATTGCATACAGCATCGCCTTGGCGAGGTTGCAGCGTGCGCCGAAGAACTGCATCTGCTTGCCGATTTCCATCGCCGACACACAGCAGGCGATGCCGTAATCGTCGCCCCACTTCGGCCGCATCAGATCGTCCGATTCATACTGGATCGAACTGGTCTCGATCGACACCTTGGCGCAGAAATCCTTGAAGCCGCGCGGCAGGTCCACCGACCACAGCACGGTCAGGTTCGGTTCCGGCGCGGGGCCAAGATTAAATAAGGTGTTGAGGAAACGGAAGCTGTTCTTGCTGACCAGCGTGCGACCATCCTTACCCATGCCGCCGATCACTTCCGTCACCCAGGTCGGGTCGCCCGAATACAGGCCGTTGTATTCCTCGGTACGCAGGAAACGCACGATGCGCAGTTTGATGACCAGGTCATCGATCAACTCTTGCGCTTCGGCTTCGGTCAACCGGCCCAGGCGCAGATCGCGCTCTATATAGATGTCGAGGAACGTGGAGATCCGGCCTAGCGACATCGCCGCGCCGTTTTGTTCTTTCACGGCGGCCAGATAGCCGAAGTAAGTCCATTGGGTGGCTTCTTGCGCGGTAATGGCTGGGCGGCTGATATCGAAACCGTAGCTGGCGGCCATTTCCTTCAGCTCGCCCAAGGCGCGGATTTGCTCGGAGAGCTCCTCACGCAGCCGCAGTACGTCTTCGGTGAAATCCAGATCGTCGGTGCCAGCTTTCTCAGCCTGCTTGAAAGCGATCAGCGCATCGATGCCATACAGCGCCACGCGGCGATAGTCGCCAATGATGCGGCCACGGCCATAAGCATCGGGCAGGCCGGTGATGATGCCGGAGGAGCGGCAAGCGCGAATCAGCGGGTTATAGACATCGAACACCGCGCTGTTGTGATCCTTGCGGTAGTACTTATAGGTGTTCTCGACTTGCGGATCGAGCTTGCGGCCCAGTTCATGCAGTGAGACCTCGACCATGCGCAGACCGGTATTGGGGAAGATGGCGCGCTTGAGTGGCGCATCGGTCTGCACGCCGACGATCTTTTCCAGATTGCGGTCGATATAACCGGGGCCAAAGGCGTTGATGCGGGTGCCACGGTCGGCGGCGACATCCAGCACGCCACCCGGCGCGGCGCGTTCTTGCTTGAGAAGCTCAGAGAGCTTGGCCCACAGGGCCTCGGTACGTTGGGTCGGCCCGGCTAGGAAAGCCGCGTCGCCGCTATAGGGGGAATAGTTGAGCTGGATGAAATCGCGGACGGCAACCTTGTGCTGCCATTCACCCGCGATGAAGCCAAGCCACGCTTCTTGTTGCAGTTGGGCCGGTGCGTTCATGTCTGTCTCCAATAAACGTGATGAATATGCAAACAGGATACGGAGATGGGCGCTGCAAGAACTTGGTCTAGATCAAGGACTGGCCGTGCACAATTCACACGACTAACGGCGCCAATGCTTGCACTTCCCTCCCCCGCCTCACAGAACTGTCTTATCCGCCACGCGCGCCATTCGCCGTGCAAAAACTGCGCTGCAGCTGAAAACATTTTCTCTGCGGACTACATCCAATGCCCCGCCCTTACTTACATCAGACGGCGTTTATATTGCACCGCAACAATGAAAGCGCTCGCATTACGCCATTGGAATATTGCAATGCAGCACAAGCAGAAACCGACAAACACGTAGTGCAATTTTGTTTGCAATTACAAGGAAGTACATCGAGCACATCGCACTATTGACAAACATCTTCAGGTTTCGCATCTTGAGCGGCCACTTCCCATAACCAAAAAATTTTGGCACTCAGTGCAAGCGCTTTCATTGAAATGCCATACAACGCGGAAGTGACGCACATTCAAATCCAAAAACCAGGATGGAGACGTCAAACATGTCGCAATTCAAGTATCTACTGCGCGCCCTGCCCGCAGCCCTGCTGGCAGCCAGTGTCCTTGCCGCCCCCACGTGGCAGGAAGGTGGCACCTACACCGCCGGCACCATCGTCTATTACAACGGCCACAACTATAAGGCGGTCGTCACCCAGACCGACTACGCCGGCACTGGCTGGAACCCGACCGTAGCCAGCCTGTGGACTGATCTGGGTGCAGCCAGCGGCGGCTCCCCAGCCCCGGCACCGGCCCCCGCTCCAGCGCCGACGCCTGCTCCCGCCCCGGCCCCGGCACCGAGCCCGTCTTCCTGCTCGGCGACCACCTGGTCTGCCGGCGTCAACTATGGCGTGGGCACAGTGGTGAAATACGCGCCGAACGGCAACTACTACAAGGAAGTGAATGCCGGCACCAATGGCAGCGATGGCACCGATCCGACCATCAGCACTTGGTACTGGCAACCGACGAGCTGCAGCGGCTCGTCCACACCTGTGCCGACCCCGGCACCGACGCCAGCCCCCACGCCTGCACCTGCACCGAGCCCGTCTTCCTGCTCGGCGACCACCTGGTCTGCCGGCGTCAACTACGGCGTGGGCACGGTGGTGAAATATGCGCCGAACGGCAACTACTACAAGGAAGTGAATGCCGGCACCAACGGCAGCGACGGCACCGATCCGACCATCAGCACCTGGTACTGGCAGCCGACGACTTGCAGCGGTGGTACGGGCGGCACAGGTGGCACCGGCGGCGGCAGCTTCGTCGTTTCGGAATCACAGTTCAACCAGATGTTCCCGAACCGCAACAGCTTCTACACCTACTCTGGGCTGGTCACCGCCATGTCCGCTTATCCGGCCTTCGCCACGACGGGCGACGGGACCATGCAGCGGCAAGAGGCAGCAGCCTTCCTCGCCAATGTGGCGCAGGAAACCGGCTTGCTGGTGTACATCCGCGAAATCAATCAGGCCAACTGGCCGCTGTACTGCTCGTCCGGCAATTGCGGCGGCAAGCAATACTACGGTCGCGGCCCGATTCAGCTGAGCTGGGACTTCAACTACTCGGCAGCCGGCGCTGCACTCGGGATCGATCTGCTGAACAACCCGGATCTGGTCGCCACCGACGCCGCCATCGCCTGGAAGACCGCGCTCTGGTACTGGATGACCCAAAAGGGCCAGACCGCGCATACCCCGCATGACGTGATGGTGAACTCGCTCGGCTTTGGCGAAACCACCCGCGCCATCAACGGCGGTATCGAGTGCAACCAGGCCTCGGGCTCGCTGGGTTATCAGGAAATGATGAACCGTGCGAACTACTACACCACGTTCACGGGCACGCTCGGCGTACCGACCGGCAGCAGGCTGACTTGCTAAGTTGATTCAGTCGTAACAATGCAAAGGGACAGGTGATTGCCTGTCCCTTTGTTGTTTCTGGGAGTCTGTTCAAGATCTTTTAGTTATGCGCCTACGGCGCAATCAAAAAGCGTTACAGCGCATTCCGCCGCGCGGACGGGGAAGGGACTTTGTTTCGCCAAAGCCCCCTCCACCCCAAAGGCGACCCCCGCTTGGCGGCCTTCCAGGCTACCCTCGGTCGGTCGCGAGCCTAAGGTCTCGCGACACTCCCTCGGCGCTTAGCGAAAGGGGAGAAAAAGCGCGCAGCTCAACCATCGCGAGAAAAACTACGGCCGCTGTGTGCAAATGCCTGCTATTCGTAGGGCGCAAACCCTGCAGGGCATTGCGCCACATCTGCACCCTAAACTGTGTTCTCTCAAAAGTTCGCGAGCAGGCTCCTAATCCTCATCGCACGAATACCGCCCCGGCAAGCTCGTCCACAACTGCAGCTTGCGCGGCTCGGCGATGCGTAGCGTCGGTTGCGTCAGCAGCCAGTGTTCCAGGCCACTGCGCCAGTAAACCAACTCCTCCACGCTCACCCCGACCAAGGCACGCAGCAGCGCGCCTTGCTGCAGCATGATCTCGCCTTCATGAATCGGGGCGGTGGCCAGATAAAGCTGGTCTTCCAACGCCACCACCCAATAGACGCAATCGGCATCTTCGACCAAGGCCAGCGTGCCGCGCGGCATCTGCGCCAGTTCAGCGGCGACCAGTTGGCCCACGGCCTGCAGGCCACTCCAATGCTGCTGGGTCAGGTCATCCGCGCCATATTCGGGAATGTCGGTGTTGACGGGAATGTTGTTCAAATAAGCCATGTTGTGCCCGCTCAACTGCTGCCGCGCAGCTGTAATTCAAAACCCAGATCCAGCTGGCGCAGCGCCGGGGTGGCTTCGCCCTCCATCAATTGCAGCAGCAAGGTGGCGGCCTCAAACCCCACCCGATAGCGTGGCGTGCGTACGCTGGTCAGGGCTGGCGTCGCCCAGGCGGCGCCTTCCAGATCATTGAAGCCGGCCACCGCCAGTTGCGCTGGCACGGCAATGCCGGTGCGCTGGCAGCCCGTGAGCACGCCCAGCGCCAAGTCGTCATTGCAGCAAAAAACCGCGTCACAGTCCGGATGCTCGCGCCGCAGGGTGTCCAACATCTCTACCCCGAGGCCGATTTTTGACGGGCGCGGATTCAGGTATTCCAGCTCGGCCGCATGGCAGCCCGCCGCTTGCAGCGCCTTGCGATAGCCATCCAGCCGCTGCATCACCCGCGGGTCTAAGCGGGCACCGAAAAAAGCGATGCGCCGATACCCCCGCGCCAGCAGATGCTCGGTGATCTGTCGCCCTGCTGCTTCTTGCGAGAAGCCGACGCACAAGCACGCATCGGTCGGGTCCAGCTCCATCATGTGCACCGCCGGAATGCCCAGCTTCGCCAGGTGGGCGAGCGTTTGCGGGCGCTGGCGGATACCGGTCAGCAGTACGCCATCCGGCTTGTGCGAAAGATGCGTGCGCAGCAGGCGCTCTTCTTTCTCGTCGTCATAAGCGGTGTTGCCGATCAGGATTTGGTAGCCGCGCGGATCGAGCACCTCGCTGATCCCGGCCAGCGTATCGATGAACACGGTGTTGGAGAGCGACGGAATCAGCACCGCCACGGTATAGGAGCGAGACGAAACCAGCGTGCGGGCCGATCGATTCGGCACGTAGCCCAGCTCATCCACGATGGCGAGAATTTGCTCGCGCAGGTTTTTCGAGACCAGATCCGGCGAATTGAGCGCGCGCGATACGGTGATCGCACTGACGCCGACCTTGGCGGCGACATCGTGCAAGGTCGCGGCGCGGGGCATGCCCTGCTTGGCTTTACGCGGCATTGTGCATTTCAGATTTCAAGGATTCGGTAACCGGTGCCCGACGGCACCATGACAATTGCGTGGCATGCGTTATATCACGCGGGGCACGAGGATTTGCCGGGAAACAAGGGGAAATCGCGGGCAGATCAGGGTATTCCATTATTGTTGCCCCCTCCACTGTTAACGTTAACATTGCAGCAAATGTAGTCGATTTTTGCGGACAACATTGATGCAACACTCCCCTCGCCCACTTGTGGGAGAGGGGCTGGGGGAGAGGGTCGTGCAACATGCAGCGTTCTTTGTTAGCACCCTCTCCCTAACCCTCTCCCACTTTCCCTGAACAAGGCTAAAGGCCTTGCACGGGATATGAGAGGGAGCACCACATAACCCGAGCCGGCCCACCGGCCACACGCAGCCGCCCAAGTTGGCTGCCCCCAGTTGATAACGACTTGCCTTGAGGACTAACCCATGACTCCCGGAGCCCTGCTACTCAGCTACGCCGTCGTCGCGATCATCGCGCTGGTGTTGCTGATCGCCCGCTACAAACTCAACCCCTTCATTACCCTCACCATCGTCTCCTTCGGTCTGGCGCTGGTGGCCGGCATGCCGGCCAAGGACATCGTCTCTTCCTATGAAGCGGGGGTCGGCAAGACGCTCGGCCACATTGCGCTGATCGTGGCGCTGGGCACCATGCTCGGCAAGATGATGGCCGAATCGGGTGGGGCGGAGCGCATTGCCGCCACGCTGATCGGCAAGTTCGGCGAGAAGAATGTGCATTGGGCGATGGTCTGTATCGCCTTTCTAGTTGGCTTGCCGATCTTCTTCGAGGTCGGTTTCGTGCTGCTGATTCCGATTGCCTTCAACGTGGCGCGTCGCACTGGCACGTCGATGTTGATGGTGGGCTTGCCGATGGTGGCGGGTTTATCAGTGGTGCATGGGCTGGTGCCGCCGCATCCGGCGGCGAT
>NZ_JONM01000045.1 GCF_000711875.1 Andreprevotia chitinilytica DSM 18519 | reverse complement strand
CGGCACGGGGGTTTCGGGGATCGAGTGTCTGAGGGCCTTGGCCCGAGTTTTCGATTCCCGCCCGTGACGGGCTGGCTGGCGGGGGAATCTGGCGCTTGCGACAGACGCTTTTGCAGGGTCGCCTTCTTTTGCTTACTTTTCTTGGCGAGACAAGAAAAGTGAGTCGGCCCGCGGGACGAACTCCCGCTTGTAATGCTTTTAATCGCGCCAAAGGCGCTTAACCCCGACGCCCCACAACAAACAAAAAGGCATCACTCCCGCACCACCACCTCATACCGATACCCCAAGCCATAACTGGAATGAATCCACTCATAACGCGGGGCGGCGGTTTCCATTTTCTTGCGCAGCTTCTTGATGTGACTATCCACCGTGCGCTCGGTCACGATGCGGTGGTCGTTGTACATGCCATCGATCAACTGCGCGCGGGAAAACAGCCGACCCGGCTGGCGCGACATCAATTGCAGGAGTTGGTATTCGATGGCCGTCAGCGCCAGCTCGCGCTCGCCGATCCGGGCGCGGCAAGTGAGCGCGTTGAGGATGAGTTGCGGCGCGGCGGAGGCCACGTCGTTGCGCTGGGCGCGGCGCAATACGGTGCGTACCCGCGCCACCACCTCACGCGGGCTGAATGGTTTGCAGATGTAATCGTCCGCACCCAGCTCCAGCCCGAGCAGCCGGTCGATCTCTTCGACCCGTGCGCTGACCATGATGACCGGCGTGCTGGAGTGCTGGCGCAGCCGCTTGCACACCTCCATGCCGGGCAGGCCGGGCAACATCAGATCGAGCAGCACCAGCTCGGCCTGATGCTGCTGCAGCCAGCCATGCGCATCGTCGCCGCGGGCGATCCGCACGGTTTCAAAGCCGTCAGCATGCAGGTAATCGCCGAGCAGCTCGGCAATCTTGGGTTCGTCCTCGACGATCAGGATGGGCTTGGTCATGTGGGATTCACCTCGGTGTACAGCGGTAGGCGGAGCGTCCAGCGCAGGCCGCCCAGATGACTATGTGATGGTGTCAGCGTGGAGTCGTGGGCGGTGGCGATGGCATTGGCGATCGATAGCCCCAAGCCGGAGCCACCGCTCTCTCGACTACGCGAGTGCTCCACCCGGTACAGGCGTTCGGTCAGACGGGGCAAATCGGCGCTGGAAACACCGGGCGCAGAGTCTTCCCATTCAACGAACACCGCCGTCGCATCGCAACGCAAGGAGATCGCCAACTGGCCCGGCGCATCGGTATAGCGCACGCTGTTTTGCAGCAGGTTGTCGAACAGCTGCACCAGCCGGGCCGGATCGGCGAACACCACCGCTGGCGTGCCACCGCTGCGGCTCACCGTCATCCCGGCCTGCTGCAGCACAGGCTGGTGATGCTGGATCATTTCATCGATCAGCACCCCGATCTCGACCGGCTTCTTGGCATAGGTCAGCGCGCCGGCATTGGATTGCGCCAGCAGCTGCAGGTCTTCCACCAGCCGGCTCAGGCGGCGTACCTCGTAGCCCAGCGACGACAGGCTGCGTGCATCAGCCGTGCGAATGCCGTCCTCCAGCGCCTCGATCTCGCCGCGCAGAACCGCCAGCGGCGTACGTAATTCGTGTGCGATATCGGAGAGCCAGTCCTGCCGCGCCTGCCGGTTGGCAGCCAAGGTTTCAGCGAGCGTGTTGAAGTCCCGCGCCAAGCGGCCCAGCTCGTCATGCCCGTGCACACGCAAGCGCACCTGGTATTCGCCCGCGGTCAGCGCGTGCGTGCCCCGCACCAGCTCACCCAGCGGCCGGCCCAATGCATGCGCGATGCCGACGGCAGCCAACACCGAAGCCACCAGCATGCCCAAGGCAATCGCGGCGAAGCTCAGCCGTTGTTGTTCGGAAAACGCCGCATCCAGCGACTGCGCCACGCCACCCGGCACGGGCAGCATGCCGACATAACCAACGACGATTTCGCCGGATTGGATGGGGGAAAGTTCGGTCTGCGGCGGCACCAACGCAGGGCCATAGATCACCCGGCCTGCGGTATCCATGATCACGAGGCCCGGAATGAAGTACGGCAGTCTGGCTTCACCCGGCCGCCGCTCGCCCCCTTGTGGCGGCCCCATCCCTTGCGGCCCATCGACCCGTTGAGTGCCTGGGCCACCTTGCGGCCCCTGTGGCGGAGGCCGCCCACCGGATTGACCATCCATGCGGATGATCTCGCTCTTGGCCAGTGTGGTGAGGGCCAGATTTTCCAGCCGCTGCGGCTGCTGGATAAAGGGCTCCCACGAGCCCTGCTTTGCATACGCCTCACCCAGCGCGGTGGTGAACGGCTGCAGGCGATGCAGCCGCTGCTGGATCAGATAGCCGGAAAACCCGCGATCGAAACTCCAGCGATTGAAGCCGTAGACCAGCCCGGCCAGCAATACATTGAGCGCAGCCAGCAAAATCAGCAATTTGACGCGAACGCGCGTTAGTTTCATTTCAGACCGAATCAATCCAGTGAATTGCCGGTGTAATGCAAAGGCAATATGGCGAAAGCAGAATTGGCGACAATGCGCTAATTCATGCAGAATTCCACCAAGTTATCACTGGATTTGCACATTACCGGGCAGTGCAAGGATTCATTTCGATCTGGATACAAATTCACTACAAATCAGCGTGAATTGACAAAAAGCACTACAAATCAGCCAGACAGCAATTGCCAATGCCAACGCAGCAGATTGGCAATTCGTTCAATCAATAATTCCGGGCCATTTAGAATAACCCAAGTTTTGGCAGCCAATTCTCATTCATTGGCTTGCCCGGGGCAAAGCACGGGCGTCAGAAAGGCAATCGGTATATCTGCCGACTCACAATGGCCGCACTTCATGCAGCAGGTTGTAATCCACGTGGTCATTTCCCTCCTCGTCCGTGTAGAGCAAATCGGCATAGACATGATTCCAGCGGATATCGCCGTGCGCGTAGCTATGGCGCGAGATCAAGGTTTGCGAGGTGGTTTCGTCGGTGCCGTTGATGGTGAGCAGCAGCGAGCTGTTCTCGGCATCCAGCGTCTCCGGCGTCATGCCGTAAAGCGGGCTGGTTTCGTCGATGACGTGAAAGAGCGTCCAGCTGAGCACGAACATCGGGTGTTCATGACGGGCGAGTTTGAGGTCATACAGGCGGCGGATCTGCGTGCCCTCGGCGCTGACTTCGTCACGTAGCAGGCGCAGCTTGGCACTGGCATCGACAATGACGTTCTGGCGGGCATTGGCAGCACGCAGCACGAGCGTGGTCGCGCCGTCGAACGGGCGGATGACCGGGTGACACGCAAACATGATCCGCGCCCGCGGGCGAGAGAAGCGGGCAAAAGTCACACCGGTGATCAATGCGATATTCATCATGCCCATGAAGATTTCCAGCGTCGCAATCACGTGGCCGAATGCGGTTTGCGGATGCATGTCGCCATAGCCGACGGTGGCGAAGGTCTCGACGCTGAAAAAGAACGCGCCCGCGAACCCGCTCGGCAGCTGGTTGGCAATGGCGTGCCCATCCAGTTGATACAAGCTGGCGAAGATCGTGTTGATGAGCAGAAAGGCGGCGGCGATTTCGCCGTAGAACTGCGGCCAGCTGATCGTCATGCAGTGGTGATACAGATCGCGCAAGCGATGGCCAGCCAAGCCGTGGGTGATCACGTCGCGGTCGCCGACGTGGATACGGCCGACTTTGCTTGGGCGCGTACTGGGCATGGGGTTCTCCGGGAGGGTCAGCCGCGATTTTGCGAATGTCATGGTGGGAAGGTCAACTGTTGCAAAGGTTTTATGTGCCTTCGGCGCGGGCAACGGCATTACATGCCGGTTTCGCCTGGAGGACGGGTTTCAGCGCCTTTGACGCGAGTAAATGCATTACAAACGGGAGTTCGTCCCGCAGGCCAACTCACTTTAGCGAAACCGCGTATGCGGTTTTCTTTGTTCGCCAAAGACAACCGGGCAATGCTCGGTTGCAGCGTAGCCAAAGTAAGCCAAGAAAGGCGACCCTCAGCTGCGCCCTTCGCAAGCTCAGGGTTCCCGATCAACAAAGGTTGTCGCGGGCGGGAATCGAAAACTCGGACTAAAGCCCTCAAACACTCGATCCCCGAAACCCCCGCGCCAACCTTTGTTGCTCGGCGCGGCTGAAAGGGAGAAAAGGCGCGCAGTGCAACCAGGGTGGTTACGAATAGCGGTAGTTGCTTTTTTTAGGATAAGCGATGCAAGGCGGTGATCTATCCCCTCGCCCTCGCGTGCAAGGCTTTGCCTTGTTCAGTTTCGTAGGGCGCAATCCCCGCAGGGCATTGCGCCGTATATCCCCTCGCCCACTTGTGAGAGAGGGTTAGGGAGAGGGTGGTGAAAAAAACACGGCCCGGTAGTGCCCTCACCCCCGGCCCCTCTCCCGTAAACGGGCGAGGGGAGACAAGCCCGGCTCAGCGTAACTTGAACCATTGCAGCATCAAGTAGCGTCACCCTCTCCTTCAAGGAGAGGGCCGGGGTGAGAATGGTCTGCCTCCCTTTCAAAAGCGCCCCGCCAGCCAGACCGGCACGGGGGTTTCGGGGATCGAGTGTTTGAGGGCTTTAGCCCGAGTTTTCGATTCCCGCCCGTGACGGGCTGGCTGGCGGGGGAATCTGGTGCTTGCACCAGACGCTTTTGCAGGGTCGCCTTGGGATTGTTAAGGGGCTTGGCGAGACAAGCCACTTAACCCGTCCGCGCGACGGAACGCGCTGTAACGCTTTTACCCGCGCCAACGGCGCAGAAAACCAGCAATCAACGGCGGCCCATACCCGCCGTCACCACCACCCCCGCAATCGGCACCCCCAGCTCAATCCGGATCACCTCCGTCCGTGCCGTTGTCTCGACAAAGCCCGCTTGGCGTAAACAATGCTCGATGTAATCCGGCCGGTGCGCATAGCGGCCACTCGGCTGCAGTTTGTATTCCTGCCCCGATGCGGTGGGAATCAAGGTTTCAAAGGTCAGCACCACATGGCCGCCCGCGCGCAGCGCCCCCGCCATACCGCCCAGCACCTCAGCCAGATCACCGAAGTAAATCAAGGTATCCGCCGCCACGATCAAATCGTATTCCTGCGGATGCAAGACCAGAAAACCACCCAGGCCGGCCTTGACCAGCGTGTGATAACGGCCGGTGGTTTGGGCTCTTTCCAGCATGCCGCCAGACAGATCGACCCCGGTCAGCGCTCGCGCATAGGGTGCGAGGACAACACCGCACAGCCCAGTACCGCAACCGGCATCGAGCACGTCCAACGCGGCTTGCGGCGGCAAGCCCAATTGTTTGAGCGCATTGCCGACGTACTCCGGGCCGCGATAGCCGAGCCCGGCCAGCCTTTGGTCGAATTGCGCGGCGGCGAAGTCGAAGGTTTGCTCGATATACGCATCCGATGCGCGCCGTTCTGCCGTATCCAGGCCGGAACATGCGGCGAAGTGATGCGCGGCCAGCGGGTTGCCCGGCTCGGCCTGCATCCAGTCTTGGTACACCGCTGCCGCTTCGGCATAGCGCCCCAGGCGATAGAAAGCGATGCCGCGCATTTGCGGGGGCTGCCCTTCGGCCGGGCGGGCTATATAGGCGCGGCAGAAATAGTCGGCTGCTTCCAGATCCTTGCCTTGCTCAGACAATAATTGGCCGTACTGATCGAGCGCATCGGCAAATTGATCATCCAGCGCGATGGCGTTCTGGAATGCCACGGCAGCGTCCTCGGCTTTACCCAAGGATTTCAAGGTTGCGCCCAGATTGTTCCAGGTCAGCGGGTCATCGACCTTGAGTTCGAGCGAACGGATGAACACATCCACTGCCGCCTCAAAATCACCCAGCGCGACCTGAATGTTGCCAAGATCATTGAGCCAGTGAGCCCGATCCGGACAAAGCGTGATCGATTGCTCGACCAAGGCGATGCCCTCGTCACTGCGCCCCTGCTGGTGCAACAACACCCCCAGAAAATGCAAGGCAACCGGCTGCTCTGGCTCGACCGTGAGGATCTGCCGATACGTGGCTTCCGCCTGGGTCAGATCACCGGCAATGTGGTTGGAAATGGTGTCCAAGAGGAGTTGGTCTACTTGGTTGGAAATGGGAGGGGCATCGGGCATGGCACGCTTCATTGGCTTTATAGAATAAGTAGCCCTTGGTCGTTCGTAGTCCGGCTGGATGACAACGCAGACCGAAATATAGTCGCAAAGAGGATTACCCGATGCGCAGGCACCCAAATACGCCCGCATCAAGCGGGCTGCTAAACAATCCCGCCATTGGCGCGCAGCGTCTGCCCGTTGATCCATGCGCCATCCGGCCCGGCGAGGAAGGCGACGGTGGCGGCGATGTCTTCCGGCGTGCCGAGGCGTTCCAGCGGTGCGGCTTTGGCGAGGCGGTCGATCTGCTCGTCGCTTTTGCCGGTCAGGAACAGCGCGGTGGCGGTCGGGCCGGGCGCGACGGCGTTAACGGTGATCGCCTTGCCGCGCAGCTCCTTGGCGAAGATGTTGGTGAAGGTTTCCACGGCAGATTTGGTGGCGGCGTAGACCGCGTAGCCCGGCAAGGCGAGGCCGATCACGCTCGATGAAAAATTGACGATGCGCCCGCCGCTGCGCAACCGGCCCGCCGCCTCACGCAGCGTGTTGAAGGTGCCCTTAACGTTGATCGCGAACAGCTTGTCGAAGGTCGCGTCGTCGGTGTCGGCCAGCTGCGGCAGGTTGGGCGGCATCACGCCGGCGTTGTTGACCAGTACGTCGACGTGGCCGAAGCCGGCTTCGGCGGCGTCGAACAGCTGGCGTACCGCAGCGGCATCCGCCACGTCCGCCTGCACGGCGATGGCTCGGCCGCCTTGGGCGACGATCTGGCTGACAACGGCTGCGGCTTCTTCGACCCGGCCGGCATAGTTCACGACGACAGCCATGCCGTCCTGCGCCAGACGGTGGGCAATGGCGGCGCCAATGCCACGGGATGCGCCGGTTACGATTGCGACTTTGCTCATGATGTATCTCTCCTTGGGTTGGGTGGCGGCGGCGTTTGCCGCTCACTGGTGCCCATTCTTCCCGCTATCGAAACGCCAATAAATCCAGCAAAATTGCGATCACTATTCAATATTCGACAACAATGGGACGGGCGCGGTATGGATCGTTTCCAAGCCATGCGGGTGTTCACCCGCATCATCGAACTGGGCAGCTTCACCCGCGCCGCCGATGACCTGCAGCTGCCACGTGCCACCGTCACACACACCATCAAGCAGCTGGAAAGCCGCCTCGGCGTGCGGCTGCTCCAGCGCACCACCCGCAGCGTGAGCGCCACGCTGGATGGCGAGGCGTATTACCAGCGTTGCGTGCGTCTGCTGGCGGATCTGGAAGAAGCGGAATCAGCATTCTCGGAAGCCGCCGCCAACCCCGGCGGCAAGCTGCGGGTTGATCTGCAGGGCACGCTGGCACGGCATTTCGTCATTCCGCACCTGCCGGACTTTCTGGCGCGCTATCCGAAGATCGAACTGGAAATCGGCATGGGCGACCGCTTTGTCGATCTGGTGCGCGAAGGGGTCGACTGCGTGTTGCGAGCCGGCGAGCTACGCGATTCGGCGATGGTGGCACGCCGCATCGCCCTGCTGGAGCAAGTCACCTGCGCCAGCGCCAGCTATATCGCCAAGCACGGGCTGCCGGAGACGGTGGCGGCGCTGCGCGGGCATTGGGCGGTGAATTACCTCTCCACCGTCACCGGCAAGGTGTTTCCGTTCCAGTTCACCGTGGACGGACAAACCCAGCTGCTGACGCTGCCGGGGCTGGTTTCGGTGAGCAACGCCGAAGCCTATGTGGATTGCTGCATCGCCGGCCTTGGCCTGATCCAGTCGCCGCGTTACCACGTGGCAACGCAGATCGAGGCCGGTGACATGATCGAACTCCTCGCCGACATCCGACCCGCCCCCATGCCGGTCTCCGTGCTCTACCCGCACCACCGCCAGCTCTCGCCCCGTGTGCGGGTGTTTGTCGATTGGCTGGCGGAACGGTTTGCGCAGGCGAGTGCCGGGGAGAGGCAAACTCGGCGGGTGGGGTAGGTTTTTCTCCCTTCGCCCATTTATGGGAGCGAGGACTTAGAGCCTGTTCAAAGTCTCGCAAACTGCCAGCTTGAAACGCTTCAAGGTTTTACTTCCCCCTTTTCGAAGGGGGATCGAGGGGGATTTCGACGTCGGTAGATATTGAGATGCCGCAGAAATCCCCCCTAGCCCCCCTTCAAAAAGGGGGGGGAAGGCAACGTAACCCGTTGCCAGAAAAGACTTTGAACAAGCTCTTAAACCGTGACTCACCGGCAAGCAGTCCTGAAACACACGCCAACAAAACCTAGGATGGACTACGAACTCACGCCAAGGAGGCGTAATGCCGCTGTGGAATCCATCCGCCGGAAAGCGCGGCTTGGTGCTAGTCATGCTCAGCATCGTCCTCGCCGCCTGCACCGAACCCGCCACACAAAGCTACCAAGGCTACGTCGAAGGCGAGTTCGTTTACATCGCCACATCCCAGCCCGGCCGGCTCGATAAATTGTCGGTGACGCGTGGGCAGGACGTCGCCACGGGTGCCCCGCTATTCGCACTGGAAGCCGTTAACGAAGCCGCCGCGCAACACCAGGCGCAGCAGCAGTTAGCGCAATCAGAAGCCCAACTCGTCGATCTGCAGACCGGCAAGCGCCCGCCCGAACTGGACGTGACCCGCGCCCAACTCGCGCAGGCCGAAGCCGAGGCACTACGCAGTGCAGTCGAACTCGCCCGCGATGAAAAGCTGCAGGCCATAAATGGCATCTCCAAAAGCCAGCTCGACGATGCCCGCACCGCCGCCAATACAGCGGCGGCCAAGGTACGTGAGCTGAAAAGCCAGCTCGACGTGGCACGGCTACCGGGGCGTGATGCGCAGCTCAAAGCACAAACCGCCCAAGTCGCCGCCGCCCGTGCCGCATTGGCACAGGCCGATTGGAAGCTGGCCCAGAAAACCGTCACCGCCGCCCGCCCCGGCCGTGTGTTCGATACACCGTACCGCGAAGGTGAATGGGTGGCGGCGGGCAATCCTGTCGTGCGTTTGCTGCCGCCGCAGAATGTGAAAGTGCGCTTCTTCGTACCGGAAACCGTACTCGGCAGCTTCAAGCTCGGCCAAGCCGTGACCTTGCGCTGCGATGGCTGCGCCGCCACCGTGCCGGCCAAACTCACCTATATCGCCACCGAAGCCGAATACACGCCGCCGATCATCTACAGCAACGAAACCCGCGCCAAGCTGGTGTTCATGATCGAGGCCCACCCTGCGCCGGCCGATGCCAGCAAGCTGCATCCCGGTCAGCCGGTCGAGGTGCTGCCGCAATGAGTTTGCCCCCAACGGCGGAAGCCCCCAGCGAGCCCGAATTCGCCATCGACGTGCGCGGCCTGCACAAGCGGTTTGGTGACAAGCACGTGGTCAACGATGTCTCGCTGCAAGTGCGGCGGGGCGAGATTTTCGGTTTTCTCGGCCCGAACGGCAGCGGCAAGACGACGTCGATCCGCATGATGTGCGGCCTGCTCACGCCCGATGCCGGCAGCGGCGCATGTTTGGGGTTCGATATCGTCAAGGAGGCGAACCAGATCAAGCGCAACGTCGGCTACATGACGCAGAAATTCTCGTATTGGGACGACCTGACCATCCGCGAGAACCTCGATTTCGTCGCCCGCGTGTATGGCATGCCGAATCGCAAAGCGGCCGTCGATCAGGCGCTGGAAAACCTCGGCCTCGCCAGCCGCGCCAAGCAACTGACCGGCTCGCTGTCCGGGGGCTGGAAGCAACGGCTGGCGCTGGCGGCCTGCATGCTGCATGCACCGAGACTGTTGTTGCTGGATGAACCCACCGCTGGCGTCGACCCCACCGCCCGCCGCGACTTTTGGGAACAATTGCACGCACTGGCAGCGCAAGGAATCTCGGTGCTGGTCTCGACGCATTACATGGATGAGGCCGAGCGTTGCCACAAGCTGGCCTATATCGCCTACGGCAAGCTGCTGGCGCAAGGCACCGCCGCCGAAGTGATCGCCCAGCAAGGGCTGACGACGTGGGCAATTCATGGCGACAACCTGTTTGCCTTATCGCAACAGCTTCGCGCCATGCCGGGCGTGGATCAGACCGTGGCCTTTGGCAATGCCATGCATGTGAGCGGCACGGATGCGGCGCAACTGGAAAGCACTGTTCAAGCGGCGGCAACCCGCCACGGCCTGAAGCTGGAGCCGGTGGAAACCAGCCTGGAAGACGCCTTCATCTACATGATGAAGCGCTCGCAGGACAACTTTGCGGAGCAGCTGTGATGCAGCCCCTCATCCGGCAATTCGATGGTTTCTCGCTGGCCCGCTGGTGGAGCATCGTGCTCAAGGAGTTCCTGCAGCTGAAGCGTGACCGGCTCACCTTCGGCATGATCGTCGGCATCCCGATCATGCAGATGTTGCTGTTCGGCTTTGCCATCAATACCGACCCCAAGCATTTGCCGACTGCCGTCATCGCCGCTGATCACAGCGAGTTCACCCGTTCTTATATCGCCGCGATGCAGAACTCGTCCTACTTTCAGATCGTCGCCGAGTTGCCGAACGAGGAAGCCGGCCGTGCCGCATTGGCGCAAGGCAAGGTGCAGTTCGTGCTCAATATCCCGGCCGGTTTCACCGCCCAACTATTGCGCGGCGAGCGGCCGTCGCTGCTGGTGGAGGCCGACGCCACCGACCCCACCGCCACCGGCATGGCGCTGGCAGCATTGCCGCAGCTGGTGCAATCGGTTGCGAGCAAGGATGTCACCGGGCCACTGGCAGCGTTGGCCGCCAAGCCCCAGCCATTCGACGTGCAGGTGCATCGCCTCTACAACCCGGAGGGCATCAGCCAATACAACGTGGTGCCGGGCCTGATGGGGGTGGTGCTGTCGATGACACTGGTGATGATGACCGGCCTTGCCATGACCCGGGAACGCGAGCGCGGCACGATGGAAAACCTGCTCGCCACGCCGGTAAAACCCATCGAAGTGATGACAGGCAAGATCGTGCCCTACATCGCCATCGGCCTGCTGCAGAGCACGATCATCCTGCTGGGCGCACGCTTCGTGTTCCATGTGCCGTTCGCCGGCAATCTGCTGGCCGTCTATTGCGCCGCCTTGCTGTTCATTGCCGCCAGCCTCACCGTTGGCATTACCTTGTCGTCTTTCGCCCGCAACCAGTTGCAGGCGATGCAGCTGGCGGTGTTTTACTTCCTGCCCAATATGCTGCTGTCCGGCTTCATGTTCCCGTTCGCGGGCATGCCCAAGTGGGCGCAGGCCTTGGGCAACATCCTGCCGCTGACCTATTTCAACCGGCTGATTCGCGGCATCTTGCTCAAGGGCAATAGCTGGCCCGACCTTTGGCCACACATCTGGCCCTTGCTGCTGTTTACGGCGTTGGTGATGACGGTGGCGGTGAAGTTTTATCGCAAGACGCTGGATTAAGGACTCGGGTAGGTTGGGTTGAGCACCGTGTTCAGCCGGGAGACATAGGTAACACTTGTCGGGAGACATGGGTAACACTCAACCTAGTCTAACTGCACCCGCAGATCGATGGTGCGAATGGCCTTATGACAGAAGAACACCGTCAGCACATCGGCTT
>NZ_JONM01000044.1 GCF_000711875.1 Andreprevotia chitinilytica DSM 18519 | reverse complement strand
GCCGAACTCAAAACGCCGCTGCCGCATGCAGCCGGCAGCCTTGCGGATACCTATGGTGATTTCCAGCGGCTGGTGCAGCCCTATATCGCCGGCAATATCCACCCGCGCTTCATGGGCTGGGTGCAGGGTGGCGGCAACCCGGTGGGCGTGCTGGCGGAGATGCTCGCGGCCACGCTCAATGCCAATCTGGGCGGGCGTGATCATGCGCCGATCGAGGTCGAGCGCGAGGTCATCCGCTGGTCGGCCGAGATGCTGGGTTTCCCCACGACGACGACGGGCGTGCTCGTCACCGGCACCTCGGTCGCCAACCTGATCGCCTTGCTGGTGGCGCGCACCCAGGCCATGGGGGCCGGCGTGCGCAAGGAGGGGCTGGCCGGGCACAAGCTGGTGGCCTATACCTCGCCGGCCACGCATAACTGCGTGCTGCGTGCGATGGATATGGCGGGCCTTGGCACCCAGGCGCTGCGCCTGATCCCGTTGGATGAGCACCACAAGATCAGCCTGGTCGAGCTGGCCGCCGCAGTCCGGCGTGACCGGGAGGCGGGCCTGCAGCCATTCCTGGTGATTGGCACTGCCGGCACGGTCGACACCGGCGCGGTGGATGATCTGACCGGCATCGCCCGCTTTTGCCAGCAGGAGTCACTGTGGTTTCACGTCGATGCGGCCTTCGGGGCGCTTGCGATGCTGTCCCCGGCGCAGCGGCCGTTGCTGGCCGGTATCGAGGCGGCGGATTCGGTGGCCTTCGATTTCCACAAATGGGCGCAGGTGCCGTATGACGCCGGCTGCGTGCTGGTGCGGGATGGGGTGAAGCACGCCGCCGCCTTCGCGACTCACGTGAATTACCTCCACCGCGAGACACGCGGTCTGGCCGCCGGCCATCCGTGGCCCACCGACTACGGCCCCGATCTATCCCGTGGATTTCGTGCACTGAAGGTGTGGATGACATTCAAGGTTTATGGGGCGGACAAGCTGGGCCAGATCGTGGCGCAATGCTGCGATCTGGCGCAGCGGCTGGCGGCGAGGGTTGAAAGGGAGCCGGAGCTGGAGCTGCTGAGCGCAGTAACGCTCAACGTCGTTTGTTTCCGCTTCACGGCCTCCAGCCAGGAGCTGGATCGCCTGAATACCGATATCGCCATCGATCTGCAGGAATCCGGCATCGCGGTGCCTTCCACCACCAAGGTCGACGGCAAGCAGGCGATCCGTGCGGCCATTGTGAATCACCGCACGACTGCGGAAGACATCGACATTCTGCTGGATGCGGTGATTGCGGCCGGTCGGCGACTGGATGGGTACACATCAACAGGCAATCGCCTAAATCCAGCCACTGCAGACGAGCCGCAATGAGTGCTGTTGCCCGGCGGCCTGTTCAGCGCCGATGTATTGCGCATGGAGTTCAAAGCGCAGTGTGCTTGGCCCGGCCCGGCGATACGCGCCGGCCAGCTTGCACTGCAACGCAGTCGGGGCGTTTCTTTGCAAGTCGGGTTACACTGTGCAGCTCGTTTACAACTTGGGATAAAAGTAGTTACAACTTTAGCTTTGATGAACGCTGAATGCGGCTTGGATACAGCTATGAAGTACGCCTGCGGTGACATGTGCATTCGGCCCGTGGATGCATGTCAGTAACATTAGCTATTGAATTACTAACAAGTGAGCAACTTTAGATATGCAAAGTGAGTAACTTTCCTGTGCGTATGACAGTAACTTATCCTGCGCGCGCAAAAGGTTTTGACTGAAGCACTGCGACTGAGCTCCATTAGTGCCGATAATGTATATTATGTAAAGTAATTCTTATGGGTGCAATGAAGTTTGAACGACGTTTCCCCAAGGCCGATAACTACAATGCCCTACAACGCCAATATCTACGACCTGGCGTGCTAGGCTGCGCGACGTTGATCGCGGCGGAAAGGTCCGCTTGCGCGTTGAATCGAAATTCAAAAAGAGAACCACAAAATGAGCAAGATCAGGATGAAAGAGGCGTTAATCGCGCTGGCCATGCTGCCCGCCATTGCCCATGCCACTTACAGCTGTACTGGCCCCGTCAATGGTGTAGCTGTTGAGGCACGCACCGGCATCATCAGAGCAGCGAACGCTGGCGGCTTGGCTTACCAGTCCATCTGTAGCGTAAGCAGCACGAACAATCTGATCGATCCGACGGCCTGCAAAAGCATCTACGCGCTGTTACTGACCGCACAAACGACCAACCAACAGGTCACCATGTATTTTGACGATGCCGGTGGTTCTTGCAGTAGTCACGCAGCATGGGCGCCAGCCACCGGGCTTTATTTCGTGAACATCGTTCCGCCGAACTAATCAGGCGCGCCAGTCGGATACGTTTGGCCGGGATGTGAACCGGCCAACAAAAAGCCCCCAAATCGGGGGCTTTTTGCTTCGGCACAATATGGGCCAGATTACGCCCAGGCATCAGGTGAAAAGTCAGAATGGCCTGCAATTAAACGGGCTCGCACGGACTGCGCCAGATGAGACAAGTCGTACCATCCACGCGCTGCCGCACTTCCTTCAGACGGCGCTGTTCATAGCTGGTGAACAGCTTGCTGCCGCAAAGATTCGCGCTACGCAAGAATTCGTCTTTCAACTGTTTGCACGTATTGGCATCCATCGACTGCAGGCCAGACGCTACCGGTGGCAAATCCTCAGGTGAACGAGAACCAGAAGGCTGGGCGTGATACATCGCCACATTGTTCACAACTGAATCGCGCATGGCTACCTGACGCTCACCAGTCGAACAAGGCTTGTCTTGGTAATGAACACTGCCTCCCTGCCCCACGCATTTACGTACCCCAGACGGCTGGTCAATCTGAGTATTGGAAGGTGTATTCAGCGCTTCAGCGAAGGCGTCATCGTTAGGTGAAGGCAATGGCGTAACAGGCGCTGTGCGACGAATAACAGGAAGATTGATTGCCGACACCTGCTGATGAGCAACTTCATCCTTTCGAAGCTCATAGAAGCCACCTGCCAGAACACCGACAACCAACAGCGCAAGCAAAAATGGATTCATACGAATTGCTCAGAAAACATGACGAAGTGCTAACACTATAAGCCACAAAAAAGCCCGCGATTGCGGGCTTTTTCAATCATCAAGCAGCCTTATTGTGCGCGATCCTGTTCAAGAATTGCTGCACTGACTGCCAGCATGCGTCGAGATCAAGAATACTGTTGTGATTGGCACCGCCAATCACATTCCATTCTTTCGGGCCAGCCCACGCACCAAACAGGCGATTGGAGTGTGCTGGCGAAACGAAGTGATCCTGATCACCAACTACAAATAGTGCTGGTGATTTAATGCCTGGCGCACGGGATAAGGAATCGAAGGGGTGTTTTAGCAGTAATCCAACCGGTAGGTACGGATACATTTCCTGAGCGACATTCTGCACACTGTCATAGGGAGAAATCAACGCAACTCCTGTCAATTGGCGATGCTGCGCAAGATAGACCGCAACGCCTGTGCCAAGGCTGTGTCCCAATACAAAAATGTTTTGGCTATCAATCCCGGCATGATGAGCGAATGTGTCATAAATTATTAGCGCATCCGCTTCTAGCGCTGCCTCCCCGGGAGTGCCTTTGCTCAAGCCATAGCCGCGATAATTCATCAAGAGGATATTCCACTCGGGGAAAAATCTGCGTTCTTTGGCTAGCCAGGATACTTCCTCATCATTGCCCCCGAAGTAAATCAACATCGGTGCTGGCTTATTCGTATTTGCTTTCAGGAGCCAGCCATGCAAATCGGTGCCATCCGGCGCTGTGATGCGTACTGCATCTGCGCGTTCCGATGGTTGCTGCAACTTGAGTGCCATGGCAGGGTCGAGCGACCTTGGATAGAAAAGCATTTTCTCCTGATTGAAATAATAGAACATCAGGATAGCTAGAACGATAGCGAGTGCGGTAGCTAGAATGAATAGCGAAATGCGTTTGATCGACATCGATTGGCCCAATAGATATTCATTGCTGAGCGGCAGCGGTGTCGGGTAGGGGTTTCCGCATCTCGGTCAGTGGTGCCAAGCGTGGCCCGGGCGCTTTCAGCGAGCACGATCATACCTAAATAAATAAGAGTGCCGTCAAGAAAGAAGCACCCTATACAACATACTGAATTGTTTTATTTTGCTGTCCCGCCACTTACCCGTACTATCTCGGCCGTCTCGTTTAGTATCGTTGGATCTACGGCATGACTTCCGCCTCGCCCCGTTACAGACGCCCCACTGCCCTTGCCGGGCTCCTGCCTTTTTTGCGTCCCTATCGGATGCGTATTGCCTTGGCGTTGCTGTTTCTGGTGGTGGCTGCTGCTGCCACGTTGGCATTGCCGGTGGCGATCCGTGGCGTGCTTGATCAAGGCTTGTTCACGACAGATCCAAACGTGCGTGGCGCGCAGCTGGTGGCGCTAAAAGACCACTTCCTGATTTTGTTCGCTATCGCGGTTGCGATCGGTGTCTTTACGGCGGCGCGCTATTTTCTGGTGACTTGGCTTGGCGAGCGCGTCACGGCGGATTTGCGCAATGCGGTGTATGCCCACGTTCTTCGCCAAAGCGCTACGTTCTTCGAAACGACCCAGACTGGCGAAGTGCTCAGCCGACTGACTACTGATACATCCCTGGTGCAGACGGTGGTTGGCACATCCATGTCGATGGGGCTACGCAACCTGATGATGGGGCTGGGCGCGCTGGGGATGTTGGTCTGGACCAATCCGTGGATGATGTTGCTGGTATTGGGTGGATTGGTATTTATCGTTATTCCGTCGGTATGGATCGGCCGCCGGGTGCGCCGTCTGTCTCGGGCTAGCCAGGATCGGGTGGCGGATTCCAGTGCCATCGCGGCCGAGGTACTCAACTCCGTCGCCGTGGTGCAAAGCTATACCGCCGAAGCGCGTGAAACCCAGCGTTTCGCCACCTCGACCCAGCATGCCTTCCGCACCGCCGTGCACCGCACCTCATCGCGCTCAATACTTGTGGGTTTTATCACCATCGCCACATCGGCCATCTTGTTGTGGGGGCTGTACCGGGGTGCGCAGTCGGTCATGACCGGACATATGAGCGCCGGGCAGCTTGGCCAGACCGTTGTATACGTGATGATCCTGGCAGGCGCATCTGCGGTGCTGAGCGAAGTCTACGGTGATCTGCTGCGCGCAGCCGGCGCGACGGAGCGGCTGATCGAGCTGCTGCATACCCACGTCAGCATCTCCTCCCCCTTCCCTGCCATTTCTCCGCCAAGCACGACGGGCGGCTGCCGAGTGCGGCTGCAGGACGTCAGTTTCAGCTATCCATCCCGACCGAAAACGCCGGCATTGCAGCATCTCTCGTTTGATGTCGCGCCAGGGGAAACGATCGCCCTGGTTGGCCCGAGCGGTGCGGGGAAAACGACGGTATTCCAGTTGTTGCAGCGCTTTTACGATCCGCAGCAGGGCCAACTATTGATCGATGGCGTGCCAATCCAGCAAATGCAGCTGGATGAGTTGCGCCAGCGTATCGGCATCGTGCCGCAAGAGGCGGTCATGTTCTCCGGCAGCGTGCTGGATAACATTCTCTATGGCAGACCTGATGCCACCCAGGCAGAGGTCGAAGCGGCAGCGCACTCGGCCTTTGCGCATGACTTCATCACGCAATTGCCCGATGGCTACCAAACCTTACTGGGAGAGCGGGGTATGCGCTTGAGCGGGGGGCAACGTCAGCGCATCGCCATTGCGCGCGCCATGCTGAAAAATCCGCCGCTGCTGCTGCTGGATGAGGCGACCAGTGCCCTCGACACGCATAGCGAACGGATGGTGCAAGCCGCGTTGGACGCCATCATGACCGGGCGTACAACACTCGTTATCGCGCACCGGCTGTCCACGGTGCAGCAGGCCAAGCGCATTCTGGTTCTCGATCATGGTCATCTGGTTGAGCAAGGGAGCCATGCCGAATTGCTTGCCACGGATGGCTTGTATGCAAAGCTGGCAGCTCTGCAATTTGCCGACGCCTACGCCTGATCGCCTTGCAGATATGTGTATTTGTGAAAGAAAAAAGAAAGACTTATTTGTATGTATGTTTATTATTTTCTCGTGAGAAATTGCGCATAACAAACGTAACAACAAGAAAATATTTATATTTGACTTTCACCCAGCTTCGATCAAAACTCTCGACGCCGCAATGATGTTGTCCTTTCCATTCTGATTTTCATGGCGAATATGGTCGAGTTTGCACCCCCCGAATCTGTCATACAGCAACAGCTGGATGCGTATAACGCGCACGATCTCGAAGGCTGGCTGGCGACCTATGCGCACGATGCCAAGCAATTCGAGTACCCGGCCAAGTTGCTTGCGGATGGAATTGATGCAATCCGCGAGCGGTCAATTCCGCGTTTTCAAGAGCCCAATCTGTATGCGGCATTGCGCCAGCGTACGGTAATCGGCTCAATGGTGATTGATCACGAAGATGTTACGCGCACGTTTCCGGAAGGGACTGGCAAAGTGGAGTTGATCGCAATCTACCAGGTCGTTGACGGCAAAATCGCTACAGCATCTTTTGTGTTTGGTGAAAAACGTTTAGACGTCGAAACCTAGAAAGAAACAACGCTTGCAAATACCCCCGCCGATCCCTGCGGGAATATTGATTCGACTGTTGATTCGACTGACGCTTGCAAGGTCTGCCCGATGCAAAATCTTTTCACTGGCCTCATGAGTGGTGTGAATGCTGCGATTTCAAGCTATATCGCGGCCTTTCCAGCAACGCTGGAAGACTTCCTTGGCTCGCTGGCCGTTGCGGTGGCCATCATGATTCTTGAATGGGTGTGCTTGGGGTGGAACAAATCGTCCATACGAAAAATCGCCTTGTATTCCGGCAGTGTACGCAATGATCTTTGGGCTTTCCTGCTGGTTGGAATAGGGTTTGCCTGGCCACTGGCGCAGCTTTCGTTATTCGGCCTGCCGGAGTTGGTCAAAAATATTTCCTTGGGCTGGGTGCATATCATTCGCCCTGAATTGGGGAATTCGCTATTCGTCGCACTACTTTGGTTCATTGTTTATGACTTTGCGATGTATTGGATTCATCGCTGGTCACATATGATTCCGGCACTATGGGCACTGCACAGCTATCACCATAGTGCAAATGAAATGACGATATTGACGCGCTTCCGTTTTCACCCCTTGGAAGAAGCGCTTTACACCATTGTATTTGCGGCGCTATTGGCGTTGCTGCCAGTTCCGAAGCTGTACATTCTCGTGTTGATGGGGGCATCCCTTGTCCATACCTGCCTCAAGCACTCCGGGCTGGCTCAGAATTGGGGGTGGGTCGGTCGCTATATCCTCTCTTCGCCTGCCGGGCACCATATACACCATTCTAAAAACGAAGCGCATTTCGGCACCAATTATGCGACGACGTTCCAATTCTGGGACATCCTCTTTGGCACCCATCATTACCCCGATCAGGCAAGTGTCACCGGCCTGCAATTGGGCTTAAGCAATGATGCGGGGGATCGGCCAGTGCTGATTTGCCTGTTGAGCCATTACCTGGATTTCTTCAAAAGCTTCCTGCCATCCACGTTGCGCCGGCAATCTTCGTGAAGATTGGTCGCGACCCATCAATGCCCCACTCCACTGCCCAGAGATCAAGCATGTCTGACAGCCGACTGTTCAAATACTCCAACTGGGATGCGCTGAACGTTGCGATCATTCCCCTGCATATCAGCTTTTTCGTATGGTTGGCGTATGAGTACCACAATCTTTCACCGCTGGTGCTGATCGCGCTGATCCCCGTGCTGTTTGCCATCTCATTGCAAAATGCCGGTGCCAATCACAATCATTACCACACCCCGTTTTTCAGCAAGCGCTGGTTGAATACGCTTACCCGCATGGGCTTTTCGATGACCGCAGCGCCGAAGACGCCACACAACATCGGGCACGGGCTGCATCACGCCACCCATCGGTCCTGGAATGATGATTCCCTGCTGGAAACATTGGGGTTGAAACGGCCTGTGCATCAGCAGCTATTGGCATTTGCGCAATATGTCCTTGAATCGCTGGGGCTGAAATACCTCGTCCTGCTTTATCTCTTGAAACGTTGGCCATCTGAGCGGCTTGCCGCATTCGTTTCCCCCAAGGAACTGGAATTGGGAACGAAATTTTTCGACAAGATCAAGGCACCACATAAATTACGCGAAGCAAAGCTGGATCTGGCTGCGTGGATGTTCTTCCGTATCCTGCTTTGCGCCATCGACTGGAAGTTCTTCTTCTTTTATTTCGTTCCTACCGCCTACCTGATCGACACCATCCGCTTGGCCGAAAACTTCCTGCAGCATTGGGGCGCAAGCGATCCGTACGATTCAACCCGCGATTCGGTCAGCAGCTACGGCTCGCTTTATAACGGGCTGACTTTCAACCTGGGCTATCACCAGGAACACCATTACCGCCCTGGTGCGCACTGGCTGCAGTTGCCGTCTTTGACCGCAGATCTGCCCGCCGATCGGCGAACCGTGCCTTTCACGCATTACATCAACGTGCCAGTCGTTTATCCGCGCTTCGCCGCCCAGCTCGCCGAGCAGGCGAAGAACGGCGTGGACGGAGAGCCCGCAACGCAAGGCAGCTCAGCCTGAGCGCTCTGAATCTGGTCAGCCAGGCACGGCCTTAACCGCAGCCTGGTCTTGTTGAACGCAGCACCCTGAATACGGCCATGTCCCTGTCGCCACTCCCGCCTATGTCTACCCTCTTCGACGTCGTTCGCTATCGCGCCACGGCAGAATCAGGCTGTGCCGACCGGCCAGCCTTCAGTTATCTGAATGACGGGGAGCGCATCAGCGGTTCCTTGACGTACGGCCAACTGGATGCAAAAGCGCGCGCCTTGGCGGCTCGGCTGCAATGCCATACCCAGCCTGGTGACCGGGTCTTGTTGGTTTATCCACCATGCATGGATTACATCGTCGCGTTCTATGCGTGCGTCTATGCCGGTGTAGTTGCAGTCCCTACCGTTTCGCCCAATAACGCCCGCACCCTGCCCCGTTTGCGATTGATGGCCGTCGATGCTGAGCCCGCTGTGGCGCTTACGCTGCAGAGCATTCTTACCGGCCTGCCGGCGTTGCAAGATGGCGCAACAGAAGACGACCCGTTGGCTCGTTTGCACTGGCTGGCGACAGACGTGTCTGGCGAATCGGAATCGGCGAGCTGGACGCAGCCCGCAACGCAAAGTAGCGACATCGTCTTTCTGCAATACACCTCCGGCTCAACCGGCACGCCGAAGGGGGTCATGGTCAGTCATGCCAATGTGCTCGCCAATGCCGAGCTGAGCCGATTGGCCTACCGGATTGCAGAAGGGGATGTGTTTGTTTCCTGGCTGCCGCCACACCACGATTTCGGCTTGATCGGCGCCATGATCATTCCGGTCTATGTCGGCGGCCATTGTGTGCAACTCCCGCCCGCCACATTCCTGATGCGGCCCTATCGCTGGCTGAAGCTGATCACGCAATACCGTGCGCGCATCACCGGTGCCCCCAACTTTGCCTACCAGTTATGTGTGCAGCGCATCTCGGACGAGGAAAAGCAAACACTCGACCTCAGTAGTCTGGAAGTCACCGTCAACGGGGCGGAACGCATTCGGGCAGAAACGCTGCGCCAGTTCGCAGCGGCCTTTGCCTCGTGTGGACTCAAGCCACAAAGCATGACGCCCTCTTACGGCATGGCCGAATCGGTACTGATGGCCTCGGCCAATCTGGCCACCCAGGCCGGGCAAACGCCCCTCACGCGCAGCATCAGCAAAGCGGCGCTGGAGTCCGGTCTGATTGAAATCAGCCGGAATGAGCACGATGGCACCGAGGTGGTGCTGACCGGGGCCAGTTGTACTGTCGATCACCGCGTGATCATCGTTGATCCGGCCACCTGTACGCCATTGGCCGATGAACAAGTCGGCGAGGTCTGGATTCAGGGTGGTTCGGTCGCCCAGGGCTATTGGGGCCGTCCGGAAGAAAGCGACCGGACATTCCGCGCCGAATTGGCCGGGCACGCCGGGGCATGGTTGCGCACAGGGGATCTTGGCTTCGTCAGCGACGGCGGTTTGTACATCACCGGCCGTATCAAAGAAGTCATGATCTTCAACGGCCGCAACATCTACCCGCAGGATGTGGAAATCACCATCGAGGCACTCGATCCGGCGTTCCGTGCCAACGGTTGCGCCGCCTTCACGCTGGAGGATGGCACCGCCACCGGTCTGGTCGTCGTGCAAGAGCTTGAGCGTCGCCGGCAACCGTTACTGGAAGGGCTTCAGGGACGGATTCGCACCGAATTGGCCGATCGGCATGAAATCTTCGATCTCGCTGCCGTGTTGCTGGTGCGCGCCGGCAACATTCCACGCACCTCCAGCGGCAAGATCCAGCGCGGGCGTTGCCGACAGTTGTTCGAAACCGGGGCCATCGATGCAATCTGGTCGTGGAATCGCGCCGACGAAGCGCTGCAAGCCGAGTCGCCTGATCGGCCTGCCACCCCTACGGAGCAAACCCTCCTGAAGGCGTGGCAAGAAGCCTTCGGGAACAGCAACATTGCCGTCACCGATAATTTTTTCCTGCTCGGCGGCCACTCGTTGCTCGCCGCACAGCTGATTGCCAAGCTGCGCAGCGAATTTCAGATCGAGTTGCCATTAAGCACGCTGTTCCACGCACCGACCATCGTCGCATTGGCACGCGAAATCGACGCCCAAGGTCAAACGGCCATTGCCTTGCCGCCAATCGTTCATGGCGAACATGCCGAGCGCCTGCCGCTGACATTTGCCCAGCAGCGATTCTGGTTTCTCGATCAATACCAGCCGAACAACCCGTTCTACACCATCCCGCTTGCGCTAACGATTGGCGGCGCGGTCAATGCCAGTCTGCTGCAGCGAGTACTCGATGCGCTGGTCGAACGTCATGCGCCGCTAAGAACGGTGTTCCAGCTGGATGCCGGCCAGCCCATGCAAGTCATCTTGCCCAAGCTGAGCGTGCCGCTACGCGTGATCGACCTGAGTGATCTGTCGGTTGAGCAGGCAGACCAGCAGGCCAAGGAAGAAATCCACACCGAGGCATATCGACCCTTCGATCTTGCCAATGGCCCGCTCATGCGCGCCACGCTGCTACGCCAGGCCGACGCACAGCACACGCTGCTGCTGTCGCTGCACCACATCATCTATGACGGCGGGTCCACTGTCCCGCTGCTGACCGAACTGACCCAGCTGTACGCCGCGTTGAGCGCCGGCCGCCCTACTCCCCTGCAGCCACTTGCAGTGGACTATGCCGATTACACGCAATGGGAAGCCAAGCATCTCGGCGGCACATGGCTGGATACGCAGCTCGCCTGGTGGCGCGATGCGCTGAACGGCGTTCCGCCATTGCTGGCAATTCCAACCGACCGGCCGCGCCTGCCGGGCAATAGCCAACGCGGTGCGGCTTGCGCGCTCAATCTGCCCAGTCAGCTGATTCAGGATTTGACGGCATTGGGGCGTCAGCACAATGCCACGCTCTTCATGGTGCTCACGGCTGCCATGAACGCATTGATGTACCGCACGACCGGCCAGAATGAGTTCTGCCTGGGCATGATGTCCGCCAACCGGCCTGCTGGCACAGAGGCGCTGATCGGTAATTTCATCAACGTTGTGCCGCTGCGCAGCCGTCTGAACGGCGAAACCTCTTTCCCCGCATTACTGGCCGATACCGCTCGCAACCTGCTCGCCAGCTACGAGCGGCAACTGCCCTTCGAGCTGATCTTGCAGCACGTCGCGGTGCAGCGTGATCTGGCCTACATGCCTTACGTGCAAGTGGTCCTCAATTTCCACAGCGAGCTACTGCGCGACGAAGGCAGCCTGCGCTGGCAAGACAATCAGGAACTGCAGATCGCCGGTCGGCATGCCAACAGCGTTCAGCACGCGGCCTTCGATATCAAGGTGGAAATGCAAGACCACGAAGGTGGACTGGCAGTCAGCTTCGAATACAGCACCGACCTGTTCGAGTCCGCCACCATCGCCCGCATGGCCGAGCACTACCGCACCCTGCTCACCGCCCTGGCCGCCGACCCGCAGTCCCGCGTGCGCGACCTGCCGCTGCTCACTGCCGCCGAACGCCAGCAAGTGCTGCAGGACTGGAATGCCAGCACTTCCGCCGTCCCCAGCGAGTGCATCCACACCCTGTTCGACGCCCAGGCCGCCCGCACGCCCGATGCCATCGCCGTCCAGTGCGGTGACGACACGCTCAGCTATGCCGCTTTGAATCAGCGCGCCAACCAGCTGGCGCATCACCTGCGCAGCCTCGG
>NZ_JONM01000043.1 GCF_000711875.1 Andreprevotia chitinilytica DSM 18519 | reverse complement strand
CACCCTCAATAGCGCCGGCCTCGACAACACAGGCGGCCACCTCTACGCCACCAACGCCGTCGCGCTCAATCTGGGCAGCGGCACGCTCACCAACAGCAACGGCAGCATCGCCGCGGTGGATTGCGGCGGCGCGGCCGGTTGCGCCACCGGTGATGTATCGATCACGGCCGGCGCAATCCAGAACACCGCCGCCGGCAACATCACCGCCAGCCACAACCTGACCCTGAACGGGTCCAGCCTGGACAACAGCACCGGCACGCTGCAAGCCGGCAACGCGCTGACGACCAACCTCACCGGCACGCTGACCAATATGGCCGGCAAGATCCTCTCCACCGGGGATATGGTGCTGAACGCGGGTTCGGTGCTGAACCAGAGCACCGGCATTCAGACCACGACCACCACCAAGGTGCTCGCGGATGATGCGCTGCTCGGCACGGCCCAGATCGGCACGTCGGTGCGCACCACCACCAGCGGTATTTGCGGTGCCGGCGGGGGGGGACAAGGCGGTACTTGCGGCTCTACGACGACCACGACCACCACCTACACCCACCTGTCCGACTACATGACGGGCGCGACGGCAGGCAGCACTGTCTCGGTGGAAGGCACCCAGACCATCATTGGCGAGTACACCGTCTCCGGCAACGGCAGCGGGCACCAAGTGCTCACGATGAGTTCCGACGTGAAGCAAGGCAGCGCACCCATCACCGGCACCAAGTACACCGGCAACGTCGGCGACGTGTGGGTGCTCACGGCCGGCACGGCCGTCATCCCGACGCTGGAAGAAGTCACCACCACCCAGACCAATGGCACGCAAGGCATCATCAACAGCAACCACGACCTGACCATCAACGCGGCCACCATCACCAACAGCTACAGCACCATTCAGGCCACGCACGATGTCACGCTGACCGCCACGGCTGCCCCAGTGCAAAACCTGGCCCTCGGCACCTTGCACACCACGGTGACGGATCAGGTGAACCAAGCCTCGCTCGATGCCTTCGTCAACACCCTGAACGGCTTGATGGGGAGCAACACCCTGGACGGTGGCGGCCTCTACACCGCCGCCAACGGCGTACTCAACACCCACGCCATCGCCAATGCCGGCGGCGGCGGCACCATCGCCGCCGGCCACAACGTGACCTTCAACGGTGGCCTGCAGAATCAGGGCACGGTCATGGCCGGCAACGATGTCACCATCACCGGCGGCACGTTCAGCAACGCCGGCTGGTACAACCCCACGCTGACCACCACGCCCGGCTGCGTGGCGGGGGCCAAGACCTGCAAGGGCGAGGCCAATGCCAACGTGCAAAGCTTCAGCTGGCAGGAAGAGCGCGCCAACGTCATCGCCGGCAACAACATCAACATCAACGCCACGGCGGTGGACAACAGCCACGCCAACCTCGTCGCCAAGAACACCATCAGCATCACCACCCCGGGCGACCTGACCAACACCAGCGGCACCATCCACGCGCTGAATGGCGATGTGAACCTCACCGCCGGCCACATCGTGAATCAGGTGCAGGCACCGGTCAGCACGCACGTCAGCTACGGCAGCACCGACCCCATCGGCGGCTGCAACCCGGGCGGCACGTATAAGAACAGCCACTGCAGTGCGGACTTCCTCAACGCAGCCGGCGACCCGTCGCTGATCCAGGCCGGCCACGACCTCACCGTCACCGGCAGCAGCCTGAGCAACATCGGCAGCGCCATCGATGCCGGCAACAACGCCAACCTGCACCTGAGTGGCGACATCCTCAACCAAACGGTCTCTCTCACCGAACAATGGCGCGGCCGCTGGGTGGAAGAAACCGACTGGTTCCACCCCGACAAGACCCACACCACCTACGGCACCATCGTCACCGGCACGCAGGATGCGGTGATCCACGCCGGCAACAGCCTGACCGGCAACGCCGCCACCGTCACCAACAGCGGCAAGCTCACCGGCAAACAGGTCAGCCTGAGCAGCACCGACCTGATCAACGGCCTGACCGACAAAACCCTGCCGACGGCGCAAACCACCGTGCCGCAACCGGTGATCAGCCTCGCCCCGGTCGCCGTCAGCGTGCCCAAGGTGCAAGCCAGCGCCCACCGCGTCAGCGTGGCCCCGGTCAATGCCGTCCCCGCCAATGACGTGCCGACGCAAGCGCCGGAACTCGCCCAGCCGACCACGCTGGCCAGCGCCGCCACCCCCAAGACCGGCATCGCCGCCGTGGTCGGCCACGCCAACGCGCAAGACGCGCTCGCCGCCATCGGCCCGACCAAGGACGGCAGCGCCACCGTCACCCAAACCGCGGCCGCCACGGCCGCCAGCATCACCTACCTGAAACACAACACCGCCGACGACCTGCTCGCCAGCATCGGCCCGGCCAGCCTCGTCGCCAACCTGCCCAGCAACCTGCTGCCCCAAACGGGCATGCAGTTCTACGCCGACCCGTACCTCGAACAGCAACTCCTCACCCAGGCGGCGCTGAAGCAAACCGGGCAGGCGTGGTTCATCAACGGCCTGGCGCAAGACGACAAAACCAAGATGAGCCTGGCGGATGAACAAAAAGCCATCCTGTACCAGAACGCCATCGCCTGGGCCGACAAGAACCAAGTGACACTCGGCACCGCGCTGACCGACCAGCAAATCGCCGCGCTCGACGCGCCCATGCTCTGGTACGTGCAACAAGCCGTACCCGACCCGAGCTGCGCCGGCCTGCCCACCTGCGGCACCGTCAGCGTGCTGATGCCGCAGGTCTACCTGCCGCAAGCCAGCCAAGCACAACTGGCGAAACAGGAAGGCGGCCTGATCCAAGGCCAGACCGTCACGCTGGACGTGAGCAACACCCTCACCAACACCGGCAGCATCATCGCCAACCAGCTGGACCTGAAAGCCAAGGAACTGGTCAACGAAGCCAGAAGCGTGGATATCGGCTACGCCACCAACAAGGTGGAAGGTGGCTGGATCAATATCTACGGCACCCAAGTTCAACCGGGTGGCCTGATCAGTGCCACCAATCTGAATATTGATGCCAGTGCGGTGAAGAGCATTGGCGGCCAGTTCCAGGTCGTCGACGCGAACGGCAAGGTCGACGAAGCCAAGAGCGAAGCGCTGTTGCTCGACCTGAGCAAAAAGCTCGGCATGAACTACACCGCCGAGCAAGTTCACGACGACATCCACCAAGACTTCATGAAGGACACGAGTGGCCCCGGCGCGCTGGGCCAAGTCGCCGCCGTGGTCGTTGCGGTCGCGCTCTCCTTCGTGGTCGGCCCGGTGGCCGCAGCCGTGCTCAGCAGCATGAGCAGCCAGCTGATCATGACCGGCAAGATCGACTTCACCGAAGTGGTCAAAGCCGCCGTGGTCGCCTACGTCACGATGGGCGCGACCGAGTACCTCGGCAACGCGGGCGCGCTGGCAGATACCACCGCCACCACCGCCTCCGACGGCACCGTCACCCTCTCTGCCGCCACCGACTGGGGCAGCAAGATCGTTGGTGCGGCTGAACGCAGCGCCATCAGCGCCGGCGTGCAAACGGTGGTGTACGGCGGCAGCTTCAAGACCGCGTTCGTGAACAGCCTTGCCGTGAATGAAAGTGCGCTGGCGGCGAACTTCATCGGCGACCAGTTCGCGGATAGCAAATTCAACATCGACAACCAGAACACCCCGAACCCGATGCAAGTCTTGGCGCATGCCGCCTTGGGCTGCGCGACGGCGGCGGTGCAGAGAGCCAGCTGCAGCAGTGGTGCGATTGGTGGAACAGTCTCCGCAATCAGCGCGCCGCTACTGGGCCGGGTCATCGACACCAGCACCGATGGCGGTAAAGCCCTGTTGGCTGGCACGGATGTGGCGATCACCGGCACGGTGGCTGCCATCGCGGGCAAGGACGTGAACACCGCGATGAGTGCGGCGCAGAACGAGGTGGAGAACAACTACCTCAATCACGATCAGGCAGCGAAACTCAAAAAGGACTTGGCCAACGCCAAGAACCAGCAGGAAAGAGACAAGCTTATCAGCGATGCGGAGCTACTGAGCCAAACGCAAAGCCAGAGCCTGATCAACGGCCACGTCATCAACAAGGACATCGCAGCGACCAGCGAAATCGCCGGCATCATGTCCACCAAGTTGCAAGACCTGCAAAGTTTCGACACGTCTATCGCCAAGCTGGACGGCCTGCAGACCACCAGCACCGACACGGGGATGAGCACCGACAAGGCGCTCGCGCTACAGGCCCAAAAGCAACAGCAGGCCCGCATCGATAATTCGCCGGTACTCACCGCACCGCCGCAGAACACGGTCTATCAAGACAGCACCTCTGGGCAGCTCGCTAACAACCTCAGTCAATCGCTGCTGATTACAGGCGCGGCGGTAGCGGCGAACACCCCCGTCGTCGGCCCGGCAATGGCTGGCTATGCGATTGGAGCGGGCACGTACCAAGTCACGCATGATGATGTTCTAGCGGGGATAGTCAACATCGCTGGCGGCACATTGGGCGGCATCACCAGCACTTTCACGACGGTGAAGGCGGGTACGTCGCTGTATGAGATGGCGCTGGGCGGGAAGGCAGTTACGACGGCTGAGCCGGTGACGAACTTTGCGACGTGGAATTTGGATGGCGAGACGGTGACCAATTCTGGCACTGGGTCGCCAATAGCTACGAACACAGTAAATTCTTTGCAATTAGGAAAAATTGTCAGCTCACATACTGCTATCGATCCGGGGCCATTGGATCCGAGTGTGGCCGAAACGTTTGCTGGTGGACGGTACAGCGTTGTTACATTGACGGAGGATACGACTTTGTACCGAGCAGGGACGGCGGCTAAGCCACTCGGTCAGTTCTTAGACGTGATACCTCCTGATGGAATTCTTCAGGCCAGAATCGACAAAGCGGTCCTGCCAGTGTGGCCGGGCGGAGCAACATCGCCAATTGATACGTCATTTGCACTTACTATTCCTAAAGGTACTCAGGTTTATGTGGGAGAGGTCGGCTCGCAGGGCGGCTTCTATGTCGGTGGAAAACAACAAGTCGTCGTCCTAAAACCGTGGGCGATTGATGGTGTTCAAGTGCTTAGTTCGAGCCCGCTTAAATGAAAAACATTCAAGAGATACATGTAACCCTAACAAGGATGGCTGAGCTTCTGGACATGGGGGAGTTTGGTGACTGGGCCCTCGTGTTTGAAAGGCTTAGCGATGAAGTCGTTGTTGATCCGAACACAGTTTGCGTGGACGTTATATCCATGTATGGAGGAATGGGATCATTAAATGATCTTGTTCTCTACAAAGATGGACAACCTCTGCGCAAAGAAAATGATGAATTGGATGCACTAAGGTCGAAGTTATATGCCCTATGTCACGAGTAGCCCGTAGGTTGGGCTAAATGAAATGCAGCCCAACATTGGTGAACAAATCGCCAATGTTGGGCTTCTCCTTGTTCTACCCTCGCAACGCGCTTTTCCTGTTTCCTGCGCTGGCATCGCCGCCGCCTCTCCTTCACACTCCCGGCACTTCCTCGCTTCGGTTCATACAGCACGATGATTTTGTGGCGGATTCTTATGTCACTTTGGCGCGCCTTCCTGATTATTCGGGATGGCATTGCCGATTTGTGGCTCAGGTTGGCGGGATGGCCGACCAAGCCGCTCAATGCGGAAGAGCTGGAAGAACTCGCCGGCTAGCTGCAACGGGCCGGCATCAGTGGCATAAAGGATTTGCCGGCGCTGGATGGCTTTTTCGCTGGTGTGGTGGTCGGCCCCCAACCTGTTTTTGCCGAAGATCGGCTTATTGTTTTGTTCGGCAAGAATCTGGGTTCCGCCAGCGATGCAGACATCACCCACGTATTGAAACTGCTGGCCTGCTTCAAGCACATGGTTGCAATTCAATTCCGGCGTGAGCAGTTCTGCTATCGGCCGATCAGCATTCCAGAACGTGGGCCTGCCCGCAGTTGGGACAAATGGTGTTACGGCTTCGTCGTAGCTGCCGGCTTGAACCGGAAATACCATCAAATCGACTGCATACTTGGCCGAACAGCCGGATTGATGAGTTGCTGCAGTTGCAGGTGTTGGCGCAGTCAGTGGACTGAGGGGCAAGGTGGGGTGCTGGACGCTCACATGTTTGCGTAATCAAAGGCATCGGTAATAATCAGACGTGAATGTTTTTATCTGGATATGCGCCATGACATCACAACTGCAACGTGCAACTCAGACCCGACAAGCGCTGCTGGCGGCGGCGGAAGCATTGATTGCCGAACACGGCTACGCGAGACTCAACGAAGACCGCGTTTGCACGCGAGCAGACTTATCCAGAGGCGCATTGCGCCATCACTATCACAACGGTCGCTATGACCTGTTGCCGGCGCTGCTCACCCAACTGATCGAACGACAAAGCGCCGAACTGGCTAGCGCCACCCCACGCGAACGCGCCCACCATATGCTGCGCGGCATCCTGGACGATCCAGGTAAATCGAGCGTCGTTGCCATCTTCGAACTCTGGATGGCGGTGCGAGGTGACGCCAGACTCGCCGCACGCCTTAACCCGATTTTCTCGACTGCCTTCGAGCGGTTGCTGGGTGTGCAGGCCGACCAAGGCCTTGCCCTGGACATTCTGGCGCTCCGCCTCATTCTGAGCGGAGCATGCATGCATCGCTTCAGCCAGGGCTACGACCGCGCTGCCTTGGTCAGCACGGTGCAATGGCTCCTAGCCTGCCTGCCGCCTGTCGGACTGACACCGCAGCACCCAGTTGGGCAAACCGCTCTATATGACACGGTGAATTGATCGGCACGCTCAGGGCGCAGGCTTGGCGTTACCGAAGCTAACATCGTGCATCGCGGCCTTGCGGTGCTCCCTTTTGTTGCTGTCCGAATGTACGGCCAACAGTCCTAGTTATCTGCCTATCGTTCCACACTTTGGGGGCATGGTACTGAATTGGCTTCGGCTGAAGCCTCATTTTGCTACATGCCGACATCCTTGTGAGGTTGCAGTTCGACCAGTGAAGAACCGAGCGGTTATCTCTGAAGTAGCTCCAATGCAGTTTGAAGGAGTTGCCGCAGATGCGCTTGCTTAGAATGCCCAAACTGCGGGCACTGTCCGGTCATTGTCAGAAAGGCATTTAATACTGCGGGCGAATGCTTTGCCAGCGCGACTAGATGCTCGCCATTGGGCCCATAGCGGCCCGCTAACCAGTTCTTCGCTGTTTTTTCGCTTGCGCCGGTCCATCGCATAACGGATTTCAATGCGCGTCGCGACTCGCCAAGTTCAGTCCGCAAAGCCAACGCTATCAAGGCCGCATAATCTTCTGCATCTTTTTCGATCGGAAATGAATTACCCATTTTTGGCAACATATTTCTTATCCCCAAAGCTAATGTTCAACACGAGCGCCTACCTGTTGGTGTGTTGTCAGAAAAGTCAGCATGCACCAGAAGGGAGAAAGCAGTGGGCAGGGAGATGAGGTGGACGAGCGAAGACACTACAACACGCGGGAGCAAATGAGCGCGCCAACGTTGCGTGCCGCCGCCTATGTCCGCATGTCTACTGAACACCAGCAGTACTCCACGCAGAATCAACTCAATGCCATTCAGGAGTACGCGTTGCATCGGGGTATCGAAATCGTCAAGTTATATGAAGACGAAGGCAAAAGTGGTCTACGCCTGGAGGGGCGTGATGCACTGAAACAATTATTGCGCGATGTTGAAAATGGCCAAGCGAATTTTGAATTGGTCTTGGTTTATGACGTCAGTCGCTGGGGACGCTTCCAGGATCCTGATGAAAGTGCCAGTTATGAAATTCGGTGCAAGCAGGGCGGAGTTCATGTCAGGTATTGCGCAGAACAATTCGAAAATGATGGTAGTCCAGTTTCCAGCATTATAAAAAGCGTAAAACGTACAATGGCCGGCGAGTACAGTAGGGAGCTTGGAATCAAAGTTTTTGGAGGGCAAAGCCGTCTTATTAGTCTCGGTTTTCGTCAAGGCGGTTCTGCTGGGTTTGGTTTGCGCCGCCAGCTTATTGATGTGGCTGGGAGTCCAAAAGGCCTTTTGTCTCGTGGTGAGCATAAGTGCATTCAGACTGATCGCGTCATTCTCGTTCCAGGGCCAGAAAGCGAACAGAACATAGTGCGATTTATTTACAAAAAATTTGTTGAGGAGGGGCGATCAGAACAGGAGATAGCTGGGCTGCTCAATCAGCAAGGAATTAGAACTGATCTTGATCGATTGTGGACGCGTGGCACAGTTCATCAAATATTGATTAACGAAAAGTATATCGGCAACAATGTCTGGAATCGGACTTCATTCAAACTCAAGCAAGAGCATGTTAGAAATCCATGTTCAGAATGGATACGTGCTGAAGGTGTTTTTAAGCCGATTGTTGAGTATGTCTTATTTGTTGCTGCGCAATCGATTATTGCGAGTAGATCCGAACGAATGAGCGATGATCAAATGCTGGATGCATTGCGTAAGTTGTTCGCTCGGTGCGGATACTTGTCCGGCATGGTAATCGACGAGTCGGAAGACTGTCCATCAAGCAGTGCATATCAAAGTCGTTTCGGTAGTTTGGTTCGCTCATACTCGTTGATTGGCTATCAGCCGAATAGAGATTTCAGATATGTCGAAGAAAACAGACAGCTCCGCACTTTGTATCCCCTCGTTGTCCAGGGCGCAATTTCAAATATCCGTGAACTTGGCGGTCATGTGGTGATTGATGCTAAAACAGAGTTAATCACTGTGAATGAAGAGTTTACGATTTCACTTGTATTGAGTCGTTGCCGGATTACTCCAGCAGGATCCTTGCGCTGGGTTGTTCGGTTCGATAGTGGCCTTGCGCCTGATATTACAGTTGTAGTGCGGATGGCTGTTGGGAATGAACTGGCACTGGATTATTACTTGTTGCCAGCCATGGATATGCTGGTATCCCGTCTTCGGTTAGCTGAAAGGAACGAGGCCGGACTTGATGCTTATCGGTTCGACAATCTTGACGCGTTATTTCACCTGGCACAACGCGTCCCCATTAGAGACTTACATTGATGCGCGATCAGAATGAACTTACTCAAACGAAGCATCATATACAGCGGCGTCAACAGGTTGACATGATCGAATTAAGCCGAATTCACGTTTTGAATCCGCGCGCCAGAAATCAAAAGATATTTGCTCAATTGGTCGAAAATATTGCGACGTTGGGATTGAAGCGGCCAATTACGGTCGTTGCATGTGGTGAGGATGAAAAGGGAAAGTTGTATGAGTTGATATGTGGTCAAGGACGCTTCGAAGCATTTCAGGCTCTTGGAGAGAATGAAATTCCTTGCGTAGTGGTTGAAGCAAGCCAAGCTGAACGCTATTTGATTAGCTTGGTTGAGAATCTGGCACGTCGGAAACACTCCAATCAAGATCTATTAGGAGCTGTAAGAGTGCTTGAAGAACGAGGTTACTCGGTTTTACAGATATCAAATAAGATTGGTTTCGATGCTGGCTATATAGGGTGCATACTTCACTTGTTACGGGAGGGCGAAGAGAGGCTCATCGCTGCTGTAGAAAAGGGATGGTTGTCAGTCGATATGGCAGCAAAAATTGCAAAGGCTAGTGATGCAGACGTGCAAATTGCCATGATGGAGGCCTACGAGCAAGGCTTGCTTCGAGGCGAACAACTCATGAAAGTACGACGTCTAATTGATAAGCGACGCGTAATGGGAAAGCGATATGCGGGGCAGAACGGTAAGCCCGTCAAAACAAGCCCGCAAAAGTTAGTACAGGCATATCAAGCTGAGGTGCGGCGACAGCGATTAATCATCAAAAAGGCGGATATCAATGATCAACGCTTGCTATATGTCACTTCAGCATTGAGACGCTTACTCACAGATGAACACTTCCGTACATTGTTGCGCGCCGAAGGAATCCAGGACATGCCGAAGCCGCTGGCTGAACATTTGCGAGAGGCTACTTTATGAAGAGCGTTCAGCTCGCATTTAATAAGCAAACAATCCTACTGCCACTGGACCGTATTTTGCCAACCAGATTAGTAGGGAAATCAGCAGCACAAACAACAAAATTTCAGGTTATTTTAAGTTCAATCAGAGAGCTTGGCATCATTGAGCCGCTTGCAGTACATCCGGAAAATCCAAAAGAACCAGAGCGGACCCCTTATATCCTACTGGATGGCCATTTGAGGCTTGAGGCGCTTAAGCAACTTGGCTGTACAGAGGCAATATGTCTTGTGGCAACCGATGACGAAGGATTTACATATAACCGACAAGTGAATCGAGTCAGTGCAATTCAAGAACATCGTATGATCCTAGCGGCTATCAATAAAGGAGTGTCGGCAAGTAGGATTGCCCAAGTGTTAAATGTCAACGTAGATCGCATCCGTGAACGCCAACATTTACTTGATGGTATTGCGCCGGAAGTCGTCGATTTGCTCAAAGATAAAATGGTCGGAAACAAGGTATTTTCTTGCCTCCGCAAGATGAAGCCAATTCGCCAAATTGAGGCGGCCGAAATGATGATTTCGGCGAATCGGTTCACTGGGCCATATGCTGAGATGGTGCTCGTCGCAACTCGCCCAGAGTTGCTGGCTGACCCGAAAAAGAACAAGCCAAATGGTGAAATTACGCCTGAGGATATCGCACGGATGGAACGGGAAATGGAAAAACTCCATCAAGATTATTTGGCGGTCGAAGATTCAATCGGCGACACGATGCTTACCCTTGTCATCGCCAAAGGGTACATTTCGCGCCTGCTTAGGAATTCAGCGATCACCGACTACCTGGATCGCCACCATCGTGACTTGATCGAAGGATTGTCCGCAGTGATGGAGGCGATCACGACTGATGCTCGTAGTCCAGAGCGGGAGTGAGTGAACTTTCAACGCGTACTTGCCTGAATAGAAGGTCACCGATAACGACCTTGAACAGCAACAGGTTCGTCCACACCTGTCTGCAATCCTTGCGGAAGATCTGCACTTCGCGCGTAGTGCCGACGATCTTGTCCTGGCCAGTCGTGCGGTTGTCATCTTACAAAGCAACCCCGAACACGGGGTGATTACCTGTGCCAGAACGAGTGCTCACACATGGTCATTCTCTCCACACAATCGAATGATCGGGTGCAATATTCGGTTAGCTTGGATTGGGCTCGGACTGGCATGGTGCGGTAAAGGCTGTATGTGCCAGGGCGGCGGGGAGGGTTGTTAAGATGCTGGCAAAGGATGCTTACGCTGCTGGCGTTGATCCCCGTCCCAGATCAGCTACCGGGAGGCAGTGACGAGCATTAACAATGCATCGATCACCGTCCTGTTTTTGCCACCTAAAATCGCCGATGACACCTGTAAACAAACGCACTCGGTTCATTGCTGCGCTCAAAGCGCTGCCGGTTCATATGCAAGAGCGCCTGCAGGCGCTGAAGGCTGATGGCGAAGCGCTCAGGCAACGGCCCGACTTGCTCTGGTATCTGCTGCTTCAGTGTGCGGCCACACGCGAAAACGCGCGTTACTGGGCTGGATTGTGCGACGACCCCGAATTACTGCATTCGGTTTCATACGCCGTACTCGTCCAGCTTGATGCCGCGTCCCGCGCGGCCCATCTGCTCAGCGTACTGCGCAAGGCGAAGATTCGGTTACGGGTTGAGCAAACCGTTCAACTGGCGGCTAACGTCAGCCGTATTGCTGAGCTGGGCGGGGTTGAAGTGGCCACAACGCACATGCTGAATTTGCCCACGCGAGACGAGAAATATGAATTCATGTGCTCGTTTCACGGTATTGGCCCCAAGTATGCGCGGAAGGTGTGGATGGATATCCATGACCCCGATTTCCGCGATACCTTTGCCGTGGATTTGCGCTTGAAGCGGGTCGCGGTGGCGCTCGGCTTCACAAGCAGCAGAGACGGCAGCTATCAGCAAGCAGAGCTGTTTTATCACGCCATCGCGCGAGAAGCTGCGCTTGAGCCTTGGGAACTTGATCGCTTGCTGTGCCACTTCACCAATTACTTCCTCGGCGAGATCGAAGGCCGGCCTTGGGTGGCGCGAAGCCTCGGCACAAGTAGGCACATTGAACGAACGACTCAGAGATCGTCCTCGTTCACGCCTTCTTGCCAGACCACGCGCCCCTCGTTCGGGTCGTAGACCGCCTGCGTGCGCTGAACGATGGGCGGGCGCGGGCCGGTGTAGCGGGACGGGGTGAGTGCATACCGTCCGGCCGCCGGGCCGTGGGCTGGCGTGATTTCCCGCAGGTAGCCGGCTAGCGCCAGCGCATGCAGGTATTTGCGCGCCGTGATCAGGCTAACTGGCACTTGCTCGGTGCTGGCCTGTGTGGCCAGTTCACTGGCGGTAAAGTCGCGGATGATGCGCATGGTTCGCCACATCTGTTCGCGGTGCAGGCCGGTATTGACCGCCCGGCCAGTGCGATCCACGCGGGGCGCTTCGACGCCGTTGTCGCGGACCAGCAGGTAGGTGGATGGGGCGAAGCGTTCCACGGGCGGCTTTTCCAGATAGCCCGCCTTGACCAAGCCTTGAATGTATTTGCGGATGGACTCGCCGTCGATATTGGTTTTGAACGACAGGTCGTCCATGGTGAATTCGCGCAGCTTGCGCATTTGCTCCCACAGTCGCTGCCGTGGGCCTTTGCCGCCGGGGCGTTCGAGGTGAACCGGCTTGCGCATTACACCCTCCGCTTCGGCGCTTCGCCGGTATAGAGCGGGCGCTTGCCCCACGTGGCGAGG
>NZ_JONM01000042.1 GCF_000711875.1 Andreprevotia chitinilytica DSM 18519 | reverse complement strand
GGATAACGGCGAATGGATGAACGCCGGCACCACCGCTTCGCTCGGCGTCGATCTGCCGGGGGTGTATGCCGGCACCTACGTCGCCCAGGTGCGGGCACGCAATGCGCTGGGGGTGTTTTCCCAAGTGGCGCTGAGCGCGCCGACCACGCTGCAAGGCAAGACCACGCCGCCACCGGTGGTCACCAGTCTGACCGCTGCGCCGCAGGTGTTCGCCATCGGCCTGCATTGGACTTTCCCGGCCGGGCCGCTCGATGTCGAACGCACCGAACTCTGGTACGGCCAGACAGCCAATCGGGCCGATGCGATCAAGCTCGGCGACTTCGCGTACCCGCAGAACACGCACACGCTGCTGGGCGCACCGCTGGGTAAAACGGTCTGGTTCTGGGCGCGGCTGGTCGACAAGAGCGGCAACGTCGGGGACTGGTATCCGACCGGCAACGGCATCCCCGGTGCAGCATCGAGCAACCCGGATGAGATTGTCGCGGTCATGGGCAAGATCGGCCCGGAGCGGCTGACGCCCGCGCTGCTGAACCAGCTCGATGCCAGCGACCGGCTGGATGGCTTGCGCGACGAAATGACCCAGCTCGCCGAAGCGCAACGCGATGCCATTCTGGATGCCGAGCACACCGGGGGCACGGCCCGTTCCGCGCAGTCCGGCGTGGCGGTGGCGCTGCAGCAGATCAGCCAGCAAGCGGATGAGCTGCACGCCGAAGCCAAAGCGCGCTTGCTGCTGCAAGCCTTGCTCCATGACGTGCAGGCTGGCCTGCTGGTCGAACAATCGGTGCAAGCCGATGACATCGAGGCCATCAGCACCAGCCTCACCACGCTGATCAGCCATGTGGCGGCCAACGATGCAGCGATCATTCAGGAAGCCACCACCCGTACCACGCACGAGTCGGCGCAGGCGTCGACCCTGCAGCAGGTGCAGACCAAGGTGGGCGACCTGTCGGCCAGCATCACCCAGCTGGCGCAAAGCCTGGACGGGCTGGATGCAACCTACATCCTCAAGGTCACCGCCAACGGCAAGATCGCCGGTATGAAGCTGCAGGCCAACCAGCAGGGCGCGGCCATCGACTTTTTGTGCGATGCCTTCCGCATCAGCCTGCCGGATGGATCGAGCAGTACGGCGGTCTTTGTGGTGACCTCGGTCAACGGCCAGCCGGCCGTGGGCATCAATGGTGGCCTGATCGTCACCGGCTCCATCGCGGCCGATGCCTTGAGCGTGCAACGGCTGTCTGCCATCTCGGCCAACATCGGCATCGTCACGGCCGGTCTGCTGCGCAACAGCGCCAATACCAGCTTCATCAATCTGGATGCCGTGAAGGGTGCGCCGTTCCTGTCGGCCGGTAATGGCAACGTGGTGCTGTATGAAGACGGCCGGGCCTACTTCAACAACGTGGTGATCAGCCGGCCGATGCAGGTGGCATCGGGCACGTGGAATGGCTCGCTGGTGGCGTGGGCCTGGCACAGCGCGCAGAACCAGGGCGATACCAGCTATGCCCTAACCGGGCCGTATTCGATGCTGATCGACACCGGTTATGAAGACCCGGACGCCATGTATGGCCTGCCGCCGAATTTCTCGCTGGTGGCCGCCGCCGTGGCCAACAAGGGCACGCATTCCCCGGCGCTCGATCTGCAGTACCGCATCGCCATTTCGCCGACGCTGGTGTACGCGCCGCTGCTCTACACCACCACCGGTGTGCAGGGGAATGCCTCCGGCCGCGTCTACATCAATGTCGCGGTGCAGGTGCTGAACATCACCGGGGCGACGCCCGCGCAAATCACCAACATCGTCGTCAACACCATCAACTGGAAGCTCTACAAGGTCACCTAGGAGGCACCGCCCAGCATGGAACTCCCCCGCATTCCGCTCTATGTCTTCGACCCGGCCACGGGTGCGCTGATTTCGCAAATTCTCGTTAAGGAAAACGACGCCATCAGCCCGACACGCGGCGACGTTACGCCGCTGGCACCGCCACCCGAGACGGTCGAGCAGCAGGCGTTTTTTAAGCAAGGGGCGTGGGTATTGCAGCCCCGCCCAACCGGGGCAAACGGATGAGCTACGCAGCGTGGTATCGCGTCGGCACCGTCTCGGTCGAGGCCGGTAACGTGTTCGTCACCGGCAGCGGCACGTTCTGGTCCGATCAGCTCAAGGCTGGTGATATTTTCATGCTCGGCAACGTGCTGGGCGAGATCCAGTCCGTGACCGATGATGAACACCTGGCACTGGTCGAACCGTGGGAAGGTCTGACACGCAGCAACGCGACCTACAAGGTGATTCGCAACTTTGATGCGACCCCGGTTGGTTTCTTTACCGCCCGGCTGGCGGCGTTCTTCGGGCGCTTCCAGACCGCGCTGGCGCAGATCCTGGCCGTGTTCACCAGCACCGCGCCCACGGTGTCCGTGACGGACATCGCCGACCGGTTGGTGGCCGTGCCGACCTGGCGTTCGCTGGCTGATGCCGCCGCGAACGGCACCGGTACGGTTGGCCCGCCCGGTGCAACCGGTCAGCCTGGTCCAAAGGGCGACACCGGGCCACGGGGTTTTCCGGGGCTGCCGGGTATGCCGGGCGTCAACGGCCTGAACGGTAAAAGCGCCTTCGAGCTGGCGCAGCTGCACGGTTTTACCGGCAGCGAAGCGCAATGGCTGGATTCGCTCAAAGGCAGCGGCGGCGGTGGCGGCGCAGCATTGGCGTGGACCAACCTGACCGGCTTCCCGGTGCTGGCGGCCGGCGAGTTTGCCGAGCGGCCCCTGGCCGGTGGGGCGTGGGATAAGGACGCGATTCTCATTGCGGCCGTCTCGATGGCGCCGAGCGCACCGACCGACCGCTACCGCATCGAGATCATCCAGCACGTGCTCGATGCCGACACGGTGATCTATGCCACCGCGCCGCTGGATGGCCCGTTTATCGATGCCGCACCGGTCACCTTGTTGCGTGCACCGACCAGCACCTTGCGGCTACGCCTCACCGCCGTTACGGCCATGAATACCGGTGGCAGCAACTATGCCGCCATCAAGTTCCTCGCAACCGGAGTGTAAATGCGTCCCCCGTTCCCCTCGCTTGGCGACTATCTGCAGCTCTACCCAGCCACGCCAAGGATCGGCCTCGATCCCTTCAACCTGCGCGACACCTACTACCCGCGTAGCGCCTTCACCTTGGCCGACACGTTCACCAATCCGTACACCGGCACCGTGCGTAATGGCGCGTGGTCGGTCGATGCCGGCGACCTCACCTTGCCCGACAGCGCCAAGGAACCGCGTGCGTATTGCACGCAGGGTATGGCGTCGCTGACCTTTGCCGGCACGTCCTGCATCCTGCGTGTGCAACTGAACAGCAGCTGGGGCACCGGCAAAATCCGCATCGACGGCAAAGTGCCGAGCACGCTCGGCTTGGTGGCCGCCCTCGATGTGGTCGATTGCAACGCCGACAGCTACACCGGCATCGATGGCACGCAGTACGTCGACGTCGTGGTCGCCGATGGTCTGGCGGCCGGCAATCACACCCTGGAGATCGTCGTCGATAACGCGGCGAACAAGTGGTTTTGCATTGCGGCGGTGAAGTCGCGTAGCTTCTACACGCTGCAGCCTTATGCCTTTAGTGGCTGGCATGCCGGCATCGATACCCGCCTGAACGATGGCGCGCTGACCTTGCATAACAACGGCGGCAAGACGATCAAGAACGTCGCCGTCACCGTGCCGGCACAGCTCAAGCAGCAGAACGGCACCGCTTTCGCCAATCCGCTGCCGGTGGGCGACCTCGCGCCCGGCGCCAAGTACGTGCTGCACTACGCGATCGATGCCAGCGCCGAAGCCGATAGCGCGACCTATACCGTGGGGCTGCAGGGCTATTACGACGACCCGGCCGGCACGGCCACCTTCACCAGTGACGTGCTGCTCGGCGTGGCCAATGCCGCGCTGACCTTTAGCAGCGGCTGGACCAAAGACACCGCGACACCGGGCAATGTAATGCGTGCATTCAGCGGTGGCACCGGCAAGACCGTGACGTTTCAGACCGACGCCACCAGCTTCGTCGTTACGCTGCAGAAGGAATACGGCTGGGGTAGGGCGTCGGTGCTGGTTGGCACCACCAGCTACGCCACCTTGACCAGTGCCGATGCGGTTGGCGGCGGTTTTCTCACTGATGTGACCGTCACCGGCCTGCCGGCCGGCAGCAAGACCATCACACTGAAGACGCTCGACGGGGCCGCGAAACCGTTCGTCTTCACGCAGGTGAAGTTCAGCAAGTCGGCCACGTTCAGCCTGGTGACTGAACAGATCCCGCTGCACTACACCTTCCAGCACATCCCGCCGTTCGCTCCAGCCAATCCGCGCCTGCAGGCCGGGCAGATCGCGTGGGATGTACAGAGCGGTGCGCAGCAAGACCTCGCCATTCCACGCAGCAATGCCGGCCTCACCGCGACGCAGGTGTACACCCGCTTCCCGACCTATGCCGTCTATTACGGTGCTGGCCAACTCGACATCCTGAGCCAGTATGATCTGGTGGTGATCGAACCCAAGGCCATGACGCGCCAGCAGGTGGCGCAACTGCAGGCCAAGGGCGTGATCGTGCTGGGCTACATCAGCTTCGGCGAAGAAGACGGCATCAAGACCGACCCGTTCGACGACCAGTCGCCGCAAGGCCCGTGGTTCGACGATGCGGGCGGTCCCGGTGGCTACGCCAGCTATTACAACAAGGGCGGCAATGGCTTCGGCGAGGCCAGTGAATGCGGCCACGACCAGCAGCGCGTCGAGGGCCGCAAAGCCTGCGCGGTGGGCAACGCCAAATACTTTACGGGCACCGGTCGCTGCAGCTGCGCGTGCACCCTCGACAGCCGCGACGGTTACGCCAAACAATCGACCGGGGGAGTTTGCGGCGGCGGTTATACCTCGGCCAACAATTGGCACCGCGATGCGATGACCGCGTGCGCCAACACCGCTTGCCCGAAGTACGCCCCGGTGAATCAGAAGTGCAGTCAGTACACGCCGGGCGAGGTGCGCTGGGGGCAGGATTTCAGCATGGCCACGCCCAGCTACCCGGATCAGAACGGCATCTGGGGCTCGTCCTTTATCAACCCGCTCGCACCGCGCTGGCAGCAAAAAATCAGCCAATCACTGTTTCCGATGGTGTTCGATCCACCGGCACCGCACACCGAGACGATCACGCTGCAAAGCCACGCTACGGCGGGCGGTGACACCAAACTGGTGTTCCGGGTGACGCATTGGCCGATTGATGATGGCGAACCGCTGACCATCACCAACGTGGCCGGCACGTACACCTACCAGCGCAATGTCGATTACAGCTACGACAAGGACGTCGGCACCTTTACGGTGGATGCGAACGCGGGTGTCGATGCCGGCCAGACCGCTCCGGTCGTAGGAACGCCACTGGTGATCCACTACAGCCGCAAGGGGCTGCAGTGCGATGGCGTGTTCATGGATACGGTCGACACCGTCGATGTGTACCCGAGTAACCCCTTCCAGACCGCGTTCGCGACGATGATCAACGCCCTGAAGGCGGAGCGGCCGACCAAGCTGTTCTGCTCAAACCGGGGGTTTACGATCCTCGACCGGATCATCGGCAGCTGCGCCTTTGTAATGTTCGAGAGCTTCCTCGTCGACTACAACTGGTCGACCGGGACGTATTCGAAGATCACGGATGCCGACAGTGTGGCCTTCAATAACGGCATCAAGCAGCAGCTCAAAAACCTAAGACGAAAGCACACCTTCGACGTGCTGGCGCTCAACTACTGCGACAACGGCCCGGCCGGTGACGAGTTACGCCAGTACATCGCCGAGCAATGCGCGCAAGAGGGTTATATGAGCTGGTCGACCACCATCCTGCTCAACGATCCGCTCCCCAACAACCCGCTACAGATGAACCCCTACGGCATGATCCGGGGCAACGGCTGGCGACTTCTAAAGCAGGTATGACATGACGAACGAAGCGAATCCATTCCTGACCGACATCCCGATGGTGGCGCAGGTGCGCGCACTGCGGAATGTGGCCGGGGTGCTGGTCGAGACACCGGTCGGGGATTGCCAACGGGTGTGGTTCCGCATAGCGCCGGTGGCCAAGGCCGGTCAGAGCCACACCGACGTCAGCACGCTAGCCAAGCGCAAAATCCCAGATCCCCTCGGGCGCGACCAGCTGCGGCCGTACTAACCCCTCCCTCTTCACCCCATGCCCGCCGCGAGCGGGCTTTTTTATGCCCGGAGCAATCATGTTGAAGGAAGAAAGCACCGCCCTCATCGGCGCCAAAACCAGCTTCACGCTTGGCCTGTCCGCGCTGGCGTCGTTGACGATGAACAATCTGATTCAGATCGCCACGTTCATCTACATCGTGCTGCAGATCGCGTGGGTGATCCGCAAACATCGGCGCGGCCCCGGTCCTGCCCCGACCCAAGCCACCGAGGAGCGCGACGATGAATAAGCTGACGCGATCCCTGTCTGCCGGGGTGCTGGCCGCGCTCGCCCTGGCGGCCAGCCTCGTGATGCCCTTCGAGGGCGAGCGCCGCACCACCTATCTCGACCCGGTGCAGATCCCGACCCGCTGCTATGGCCACACCGGTAAGGACGTGCGGCTGGGTCAGCCCGAAGCCAGCGCAAGCGAATGCCAGGCCTTGCTGCAGGCCGACCTGATCGCCGCCAATGCCGGCGTAGATCAGTGCGTGCATGTGCCGCTCACGACCGGCCAGCGTGCCGCACTGGTGTCGTTTGTGTTCAACGTCGGGGCGGGGAAGTTCTGCGGCTCCGGCATCGCCCACAAGCTCAATGCCGGCGATTACGTCGGTGCCTGCGGCGAACTAAGCCGCTGGGTCTGGGCGGGGGGAAAGCAGCTACCTGGCCTGGTGAAACGGCGTGCGGCCGAACGGGCGGTATGTGAGGGGAGAACGCCGACATGATCGCGATCCCCTGGTACTGGCGATGGTTGGCCATCACCGCACTCGTGGCCGCATTCGCGGCCTTTTTTTATGAGCAGGGCGAACAGCACGAATCGGTGCGGCGCGATGTGATCGATGCGCGTCGGGACGTGACCGACGCGAAGCGGGAGACCGCCAATGCCAAAGCGCTGGCCGATGCCCAAACCCATGCCCGCGCGCTCGAACACGATGCCGCCGACCAAATGGCGCGCATCGGCAATCGTTACCAGGAGCAACTGAGAGATGAAACCGAACAAAGGGATCGCGTTATTACTGACCTGCGGGCTGGTACTCTGCGCTTGTCAGTCCCCATCCGTGCCGCAGGCGGACAATGTGTGTCCGCGTCCGCCGACACCCGATCCGGCGGTGATGGTGAAGCGCACGCCGAACTTCAAGACGCGGCTGCTGAGTTTCTTATCCACCTCGCCGACGAAGCCGACCGCATCGTCGACCAGCTCGGTGCCTGCCAAACTATCATCGTTGATGATCGAGCGCACCAACAATGACAATGCCCACCTTGCCCGTTTTTGCGGTCAAGGCGGGCATCTCTCATTGGTTCACTGCAATTGACCAATAAGGTCACTCGACCTATCTGGATTGCCTTTTATGGGCAGCCCGCACAGCATCGGACGGATTGAAAATAAACTTAAACAGATTTAAGCGAGTATCTACGTCGTCCAAATTCCGTGGATTCGACAGATCATTAAACACCTCAGCAGGAGATTCAACCAAGGTAAGCAGCTCTGGCTCAGAAAGCAAATTTGTCATTCGCACAATTTCTACCGCACCAGAAATTGCCCTTTCGCGAACAACCTCAAAATCCTTCCGCAAGTCTTCTTCAGACATGCTCCCTGTTTGCAATTTTTGCTTAGCGCCAACAAGAATCGAGGTAATTTCGTCATTAAAACGACGATACTCAACCAATAAATTCCGAACCTTAAGCCGATGCCACTCGTGGGGAGGCTTGGGAAGCGCTTGGATGACCTCCGGCAGCTCGCTACAAACGGCATCCAAAGCCAACTCGTCAGACCGGCCTGACCGTTGAACGCCACTTACGATTTCGTTGGAATCTGCTCGACGAATTTCCGCACGTGCCATCCAAAAACCCTGACTTACCTCACGGCAATGCAACTCGATCCCATAGTAGCCCTCACCAATGTGGTTCAAGTCCCTTAACATTTTGTCCCTAGACATGATCCTCATCTCCTGCCAGAGGTCAGAATTTTCAACTTGGCTTCCAGTTTTTTGATTCTGTCTCTATGACCTTTGCCATTCTGGTTGTTATTGTCACAATCTTTCAGATCGCCCTTTCGCCAATAAGTGTCAATTCCTTCATTGCCTACTCCTGACTTGCTGTAGCTCGGTAGGTTGAGCTAAGCGTAGCGAAACCCAATGATGCTGTCAGTTGCAATGTGCGCGGCAAATCTTGGGCCGCATTTCATTTAGCCCAACCTACGGGCTTCACCCCCGCCCCCGTCGTTAATGAATCCGTCATTTAAAGAATTTTAACTACTTAATTTCTTGGCAATATTCTTGATATTCTGATGTGCCCGAACACACATGAATCATCGATTCGTATAGCCAGTCTTGTCTAAAACTACCACCAATTTTTTTTGCCCGATCAAGCGCAGCTAAAAAATTAATTGTAGCCCCTTTGTCATCCCCAGCTTCCCATGCTGTCTGTCCCAAATCTTGATACAAAATGGCTTCTAACTGCAAGATGCCTCCCTGATCAACTCCTTGCTTCTTAGTATCGGCGATGAATTGTTTCATCTTCAAATATGACCCACCCCATCTGGGCTCTAGCGAAACCAAATATCTGGTTCGCGCCAGTCGATTGCCAGGGAAAATTCTATTCGCTTGAGCCAGCAGCATCTCGGTGGTTTTTTCGTCCCCCTCCGCTATAGATATATCCAAGAGATGAAAAACCGTTAAATATGGTTTATTTGTCAAACCTAAGGAGATGCCAAATTCCGCTCTGGACAAAGCAAACAAGCGCTCCATTTCGTCAATATTTTCTTTCGGTGTTTCCGATATATATCGCTGCCCCCGGGCGTCCTGTCCAGCTTTCTTCAGAAAAATACCTAAAGCCAAATGCGCAGGATACGACGTAGGTGCGACCTTTACCCATTGTCGCAAAGCCAATTCTTGTTTCTCGCTAAGTTTATAGAACGGCCGATACGTATTGCGAAGCGCCGTTTCCGAGGAGTAGCCAGCTTCAAAATTCTTCTGAAGGCCATTCAACACGGAGCCGAGCTCTACAAAATTATGGGCATCTAGCTTCCCTAGAAGATCCGGCTCCTCAGCATAAATAGCAGATGAGAAAGAAGACAAAAACAATAGACATGTGAAGTAGCGAATAAATTTGCTCATTTTTCTATCCTGTTCGGGTTGAAATTAATACTGCATTTCAACTACGCCTACAATGTTGGCGGCACAGCCATGTATTGCGGATTAGCCACAGGGCGTAACTCGCAGATTCAGCACGCAATTCACGCATCGCCCGCGCGGGTCATATGACCCGGCTATATGGCTAAAGGAAGGTTGCGATCCGCCGCGCATACGGCCATTACTTCGTTATCTTCTCGTTGCGTTGCGAGAGAAAATACACAACCGAAACCATAATCAACGCGATACAAGTTATAAATAGTGCTCATTAACTGTATGGGCATCCAATTTGCCATTTTCGTTGCGTCCTATGGGCTCATGACTCGTGGCGAGCGTCGTCAGTGATGTCCATCATGAAACTCTTCGTTGACCATGTTTTGTTGATCATGAACATCATGATCTCTAACTTCGTTACTCAGATATGCAACTTCCTCTACTCGCCCAACCTTTTTCAAAATAAACATGCAGATTATATTTACAAATCCAAAAAAACATGCAAAGCCGAGCGAGACGCCTGTATTAACCAACCACGAAAGCACAAATAAACAAAGGAACGATGCGGCCAAACCAATGGCCGACGCCTTAAAAAGAAAAGATATGAATGCCCTCATAATTTTTTTCACATCCCTACCGAACTAAAGCCCCGAGTCAGGGGAGTCCGAGTCACCCCCAAAATAGCTCTCTGCCACTTCGTCCCCCCAACCTAACGTAACCATCCAAGTATAGTCACCTTGCCTTTGAGGCATTGTCTCGTTCAAATACATTGCTACATCTTTCAGACTTACAGGCATTTTTTCGCCCTTCGTATAGATGCCAACAACAGAAATCAAAAGAAATTGAAAATCATCTTGTATTTCAAAATTCAAAGAACTTGAATCAAAACCAAATCTATCGCACAACACTTTGCGAATGATACTTATCGTTTCTTCAGAAATAAGCATTTCCACCCTCGCAACACCACAAAAAGGCAAACCATATCTACGCCAAGTTACTCAAGGAGCTGCAGAAGATCTGATGGAATTTCACAACCCAAATCTCTGGCTTCTTTAATTTTATCGGCAAGCCCCTTCTTAAGCCCATTAATTTGGGTAACGTGCCCCATGTAGGTTCCTTTACCCTCCAAGTCTCCACCGGGGTTCACTGAATGCGCCCGGACAAAAAGGTTGTAAGGGTCTTTGTTCAGTTGAACCAATTTCGATCGCAATTTTCCCGCGATATCTCTTATTCTTTGCTGCAAATCCTTGCATTTGTCATTATTTGGCGGGCAATTTTTTGTGCTCGCGCTTTGGCCCGTTGAGTCAGAAGACATCATAATCGTAGTGGCAATCGCCGCAATAGCGGCAACATCTGCGGCAGGGTCTTCTGGCCCCAGCCCTACCACCTCTGCAGCAACAGCTCTTTCTGCTGCTTTTTCAAGCGTTGCCGGTGACACCGAAAACAACCCGGAAGGATCAACTGTGCCGGTGGGCCTATTTCCAACATAGGCATAGGTTGAAAAACTCCCCCCGGCAAGTCCAAGCGGATCGCTTGTGAGATAACGACCATTCTGCGGATCGTAGTCCCGATTCAAGTTGTAGTTGTGTCCCGTCTCGGCATCGTAGTACTGGCCGGGGAAGCGTAGGTTATAAATAAACGACGTGCCGGTATTGGCTGGATCTTGGTTCGGCAGACTGTTGCCAAACGCTTCGCCATCCCAGCGCCACACCACGGCATTGCTGACCGGATCAGTGACTTGGCGCGGCGTGCCGAGCTGGTCTGCCCACACGTAGTAGATCTTCGGATTGGCCGGATCGGCGGTCGGCCGAACTGCGGCAATCGGCAGATCACCCAGCCACACCATTTCCTGAATCGCCTTGCCGGTGGCGTCGTACTCGCCCAGCAGGTGGCCAGCTTCATCGTACACAAAGCGGATGGTGCCGTTGGCGTTGGTTTTTTGGACGCGTTGGCCGAGGGCGTTGTAGCTGTATAGCGTGATGGCGGAGCCAACTTGCACTTGGCTCAACCGATCAGCGTTGTTGTACGTGCTGATCATGTTGCCGGCTTGGGTTTGATTGCCCACCGCATCGTATTGGTACGTTGCACCGTTGTTGCCGGTGGTGTTGAGTAGCTTGTTGCTGGCCGGGTCGTATTGGAAATAGGTCGCGCTGCGGCCGTTGCTGGCGTAATCGCGATTGCCGTTCTTGTCATAGCCGTAATAAAAGGTGACTCCGTCGACGTTGCCGACCAAGAGCTGATCCAATACGTCGTAACGGAAGTTCTGGTTCAACGTGCTGTACGCAGTGTCACTAATGGTGCTGACATTACCGACGTTGTCATAGCTATTCACGCGAATGGCATCGCCGAGTTTCAGGCCGGCAATGCGGCCGATGTTGTCGGCGGCTCTAGCCCACGTTTGCCCATTGGCCCACGACCAACCTTGTGCACCGATACTGGCAGACCAGACGATGTTACTGGCGAGCGGCTGGCCGTTCACCGTCACGCTGGTGAGGGTGGCCTTGTTCCAGCCATAGGTCACGGTCAGGCCAGACGGGTAGGTGATAGTCTGGATGCGATTACCCGACAACCAGCTGTAGCCCACGGTTTGCGTGAGAGCGTTGCCACCTACGTTAGCCGTACGGCTGACTTGGGTCGTGTGCCCTTGGGCGTCGTAGCTGTAACTGGTGCTGCCATCCGCATCGGTGAAGCTGCCCAACTTGCCGACACCGTTGGCGGCGGTGTCATAGCTAAAGGTCTGCGTCTGGTCGCCGTAGTTGATGTTGATTATGCGGTTCTGACTATCGTACTGGTATTGCGTAGTTTTGCCGCGAGCGTCGGTCTTTTGGGTGGTATTGCCGGCAGCGTCGTTGACGTAATTCGTCGTGCCGCTATCCGGGCTGACCAACTTGAGCAGGTTGTCGAAGCCATCGTAGGTGTAGCTGGTGGTGAAGCCTTTCGGGTCAGTGACGCTGACCAGATGATTGTTGGCATCGTAGCTGAAAGTGGTGACGTCGCCGGCCGGATTGGTTTGCTGGCTGAGACGATTCAAGGCGTCATAAGCATATTTCGTCACGTGACCAAACGCATCGGTCTTGGTCAGGCGGTTGCCGTTGGCGTCATAGGTAAACGTCGTCTGGAAGCCATTGCCGTCCATGATGGTGATTAGCCGGCCCAAAATGTCGTAGCTGTAAAAAGCGCTGACGATGGGAACGTGTGTCGGAACGATAACAACGGGGGTGGGCGTTGGTGTCGGTGCCGGCGATGGTACTGGCGACGAGGTCGGTGTCGGGCTTGGAACCGGCGACGGTACTGGCGACGAGGTCGGCGTCGGGCTTGGAATACGCGACGGTACCGGCGATGAGGTCGGTGTTGGGCTCGGCACGGGGGACGGCACAGGCGAAGACGTCGGTGTTGGGCTCGGAACCCGCGACGGTATCGGTGAAGCCGTCGGCGTCGGACTTGGCACGGAGGACGGTACCGGCGACGGGCTTGGTACAGGTGACGGTACGGGCGACGAGGGTGGTGTAGGACTTGGTATAGGTGATGGCACCGACGAAGACGTCGGTGTTGGGCTTGGAATTGGTGTCTTCGATGGGACCGGCGTCGGCGCGGGAGCCGGTGTCACACTGGGCTTGGGCGTCGGGTGTGCGGTCGGGGTCGGCGTATGGTGGTGGTCCCGGTCATGATCCCTGTCGTGATCTCGATCCTGGTCGCGATCATCATCCCTATCATGATCGTCGTCGCGACACTCCCCACCTTTCTTCCACAGCGATGCAGCTTCAACTGG
>NZ_JONM01000041.1 GCF_000711875.1 Andreprevotia chitinilytica DSM 18519 | reverse complement strand
CACGTGGGGCAAGCGCCCGCTCTATACCGGCGAAGCGCCGAAGCGGAGGGTGTAATGCGCAAGCCGGTTCACCTCGAACGCCCCGGCGGCAAAGGCCCACGGCAGCGACTGTGGGAGCAAATGCGCAAGCTGCGCGAATTCACCATGGACGACCTGTCGTTCAAAACCAATATCGACGGCGAGTCCATCCGCAAATACATTCAAGGCTTGGTCAAGGCGGGCTATCTGGAAAAGCCGCCCGTGGAACGCTTCGCCCCATCCACCTACCTGCTGGTCCGCGACAACGGCGTCGAAGCGCCCCGCGTGGATCGCACAGGCCGGGCGGTCAATACCGGCCTGCACCGCGAACAGATGTGGCGAACCATGCGCATCATCCGCGACTTTACCGCCAGTGAACTGGCCGCACAGGCCAGCACCGAGCAAGTGCCGGTTAGCCTGATCACGGCGCGCAAATACCTGCATGCGCTGGCGCTGGCTGGCTACCTGCGGGAAATCACGCCGGCCCACGGCCCGGCGGCCGGGCGGTATGCGCTCACCCCGTCCCGTTACACCGGCCCGCGCCCGCCCATCGTGCAACGCACGCAGGCGGTCTACGACCCGAACGAGGGACGCGTGGTCTGGCAAGAGGGTGTGAACGAGGATGAGCTCTAAGTCGTTCGCTCAATGTGCCTACTTGTGCCCAGGCCCCGCGCAACCCACGGCCGGCCTTCAATCTCACCGAGGAAGTGATTGGTAAAATGGTACAGCAAGCGATCAAGCTCCCACGGTTCCAGCGCGGCCTCTTGCGCAATGGCGTGGTAAAACAGCTCGGCTTGCTGATAGCTGCCCTCTCTGCAATCTGAGAAGCCGAGCGCCACCGCGACCCGCTTCAAGCGCAAATCCACGGCGAAGGTATCTCGGAAAGCGGGGTCATGGATATCCATCCACACCTTCCGCGCATACTTGGGGCCAATACCGTGAAACGAACACATGAATTCATATTTCTCGTCTCGCGTGGGCAAATTCAGCATGTGCGTTGTCGCCGCTTCAACACCCCCTAACTCAGTAATACGGCTGACGTTAACCGCCAGTTGAACGGTTTGCTCACCCCGTAACCGAATCTTCGCCTTGCGCAGTACGCTGAGCAGATGGGCTGCGCGGGACGCGGCATCAAGCTGAGTGAGTATGGCGTATGAAACGGAATGAAGTAATTCGGGGGCATCGCACAATCCTGCCCAGTAACGCGCGTTTTCGCGCGTGGCTGCACATTGAAGCAGCAGATACCAGAGCAGGTCGGGCCGTTGCCTAAGCGCTTCGCCATCGGCCTTCAGTGCCTGCAGGCGCTCTTGCATATGAACCGGTAGCGCTTTGAGAGCAGCAATGAACCGAGTGCGTTTGTTTACAGGGGTCATCGGGGGTTCGGTGGCGAAAACAGGATAGTGATCGGCATATTGTTACCGCGTTGGCTTGGCGCTTGGAAGGCAAACGTTCTTGACCCTCCCAGTGTGGCTAGGGTATTTTTGCCCGGTCGCGTTTGGTTACGCGACCTGGGATTGGTCTCCTGGATATTGCATAGGCGGACAACCGCTGCAGAGCGGTCTTTTTTTGTCCGTCCACACCCTTGGTGCGTCCTCAACGGCGGGCCTAGACGGTGGCGTCTTCGGACGCGCCGGTTTCCTATGCACCGGTAAGACCAACTCCGCCTAGCGCCTGCCACCTCCGATTGGTCTCGGAGCCGCAGGTTTGATTGTGTAGCTGCATAGGAGGCATCCATGCCCAACAAGCAACACAGTACTCCCGCACCACCCGACCCCGGTCATCTCATCACGCAAGCTCGTGACGGCTTTGCGGAGCTTGACCAGATTTTTGCCATCCTCACTTCCCTGATCGACCAGCGCAGCGTTGGCTACCAATTGGCACGAGATGGACGCCGGCTGGCAGAGCGACACTACACGGCAATGCAGGCATCACCGCCGCACTCTGATCGCTTAACCGTCTCACTCAGCACGCGTTATGTGCGCATTGGGGGGCGGCATGGCTGATCTACACGGAGCGCCCATTCCGCCCAAGCTGACCGTCAACGATTTCAACCACCTCGCCGATCTCAGCCTGGATCACATTGCCCAATTGGGTAGCGTGTTCCGCGCAATGATTGGCATGGCGGAGCCGGAATCTCATCTGCATCATCTGGCAAGGGCTGGCGCGTATTTGGCTGAGGAATGGCATTTCGGGCTGGATACAACCCGCTTCGAGACGGTGCAGCGACTTGGGGTCAAGCAGAACACAGATCGGATAACGAATCGGCGTTAGATTTGATGGTGTTGGGCCAGCGCTTTATAAAACGTTGGCCTTTTGGGTTTCTTGAAATAGTGGATAAAAATAAGAAAGGGGCGCATTTGCGCCCCTAAATCACTGCACTTCCGCTACCCAAACCGGAAACCCAACTCAATGAATTTACACATTCAATCATATGAAAGCTGAATCGAGAACTTGCCCTTTTCAACATCCAACGTGAATTCGCATGACTTCCAAGGCGGTTGACTCTGGGAAACAAAAAAATCCCTGTGCTGAACCAGTAATTCTCTAATTTTTTGATCGGTCATCCCATTTTTCGGCAAGAACCATCCCACAACACCGCTATTGTTCAAGTAATCATACTCAAACCGGCAGGCATCCTCCTCTAAAGACAACTCTGCTCGCATGATGATCTTTACCGCCCCATCAGGTGAGGCGTTATAAAGTTCTTGGCCTATAACTCTGCAAATTTCAACATCTCTAGAATCCATCTTATTTCTCTCCTAAAGCATGCGGAAGGTAGGCGATGGTCAGTCAAACTTAAAATTCATTTGTATCTTCGATTTATTTACATCGAATTTTATTTCGCACCCCTTCCACTTTGACTGCCCTTGAGAAATCCAAAATTTCCGCAACTGCACCAGCAACTCCAACAGTTGCGAATTTGCCTTACCTCCGCCAGTAAACCATTTAATATTTCCCGCCTGATCTGAATAATCAAACTCAAACTTGCAGTGGTCATCCTCAGCAGAAAGCTCGGCCCTGACAAAAATTTGCTCAGCATCTTCAGGTGCTACGTTTACAAGCACCTGCGCAATTTCTTGATATAGTTTTTCGTCTAAACCCATTTTTTTATTAGGAACAGTTATTCGCTAAATCACGAAAACCAACCACGAGAGAAGGCGATTTTTTCTGCAGACATGCATCTGGAGCGAGCTTCTGCTTAATCGTATGAAAGCTGAATCGAGAACTTGCTCTTTTCAACATCCAACGTGAACTCGCAGTACTTCCACGGTGGTTGATTTTGAGAAATAAAAAAAGCACGGTGTTCAACCAAAAGCTCCCCTAGTTTATGAGCAGTCAGGCCTTTCTCGGGGGAAAACCACGCAATCTTTCCTTCCGCATCCACGTAGTCATACTCGAATCGACAAGCATCCCCCTCCAAAGAAAGTTCTGCTCTCATGATGACCTGCTTGGCCTCATCCGGTGCCGAGTCGTATAGAAGCTGGCCTATTTTTTTACAAGTTTCTACGTCCAAGCTTTCCATTACTTTTCTCCCGGGGAATTATTGAATCCCCTTTTGAGATCTTCGTCTGATAGGTCATCTAGAAGCTGCACAGTCTAATTTAACTGAAAATGCATAACTCCCTCACTTTGAAGCGCTTCACAATTCCGGCATCGGCAAAAAAATAAATTAAAGAAATCTAGCCTCACTCAGTACTTCTTCCATTTTTTTTCTTAACTCTGCCTCGTCAATCTCGTAGTCCTCACGATCCTCTTCTGGGTTAAACAAATCCGCCAAACAAAAGATAGTAGACAACACCTCACTCAATGTTTCGTTGTCTTGCCCCCCCAAGCCGTTGTCACGTTCTTTTTTCCACCTTCCGGCATAGTTATCCACAAACTCACCGGGGTCCCCCCCCTCAGTTAGATAATTTTTTACGAAAATCAATAGATCTTGGCTCATCTAAGCACCCCATTTTTAATGAAATTTTGGTACTGCGCAGATTGTGGATCAAGCTTCCACCCGGTAACAAACTCCCCTGTGCTTTTCAAAACAACAACATTATTGGTATTCGGATTGAAATAGACAACCGAATCTGGAACAAATCCATAAGTTCCTTTGGGCTGAGTTGTTGGATCATTTAAATGCTTTTCCAGCGCCGCTTGATATTGAGCCAGCGTATCTGGGTTCTTCTTAGTAGTAATTACACCAAAATCATCTGCATGTTTGAACTTCTTATCAAGCTGACCAGTTGAGAAGCTCGCCGTTAATTCCGGCTGATCTGGCTTCAAATTATCATTCAAAGTGGTCTTGCGTGTCGGCGTCACCGTCGGCGGCTCAATCGTCTTCAACCCATGACTGATCAGCAACGAATTGGTCACATCCAGCATCTGCTGCGTCGCCCCTGCAAAGGCGTGATCCCAAGCGTCGGCGTTGTTCTCCAATGTATTGATTTGGCTCCTCAGGTTAGCGACGTCGGTCACTTGCGCCTTGGCCAGCTGGATCAACGCCGCTTCCTGTTCCGGTGTCTTGGCGTAGATAAGGCTTTCGGTCAGGTAGAGGTTGCCCGTTTCGATCTGGGTCAGCTGGGCTTTGCAGGACGTCAGGTCGGCTTCCGGCCCTGTGCAGGCCGCTGCCAAGCGGGCGTTGGTGACCTTGCTGTCTTTCTTCGCCTGGTCGATCGCGCCATTGAAGCAGCTGGATTGAGCCGCACCGGTGCTGCCCGAGCAGCTGCGTGCACTCTTCATCAAATCCGCAGCCTTCATCGCGAGCGCATTGTTCTCGGTCTCCATCTGCGCCGAATTGACCACCGTCGCAATATTCTTGCTCTTTGCTGCCACCGCAATGCCACCCGCCAATGCCTGCACCAACTGAATACGCTGTTCCTTCTCGGCGGCGGTCATGTGCTCGGCATCGGTGTCGCTCACCTTATCCAGCAAGTTGTTGATCACCACGCTGGCGGCCGCGCCCGTTGCGCCATCGCCGCAGTTATGTTGGCTGCTGGCCGCCGCACCGGCGCAGCCAACGATGGTTTGCAGGGCCGTACGCATGGCTTCGCTGGTCGCGGTGGGATGACCTTGTGCGTCCAGATAGGCGTCGGCAATGGTTTTGACTTGGGCTACGGTCTGCTGTTGGAGGTAGCTGACGGCGGCGTCACGTACCAGTTGGCCGGCGCTGCCCATCGGGTCGCTGGTGGCCGCAGCCAGCACGGCAGTGACGATCTGCCGATTGGTGCCGCCCGGTGCCCAGGCGGCGGCGTCTTGTTTCAGTTGCGCAGCATCGTTAATCAACTGGGTACGCTGGTCGGCGGTGAGTGATGGGTCAAGCGCCTGGGTTTCCTTGTCTTTGGCAAGTTGGTTCTTCGCATCCGCCTTGCTCGCCAGGTTGTTCATCGTCACCTGCACTTCCTGCGCCACGCTCGCCAGCGCCGTTTGCACTTCCTGTTCGCGCTGGATCGTCTTCAGGTCGAAGATCTTGCCGATGTTGCCGTTGGCACTGGCGGTGTCCCGGTTCAGGCTGGCGACGGTGTCGGTGGCGTTCTTGCCGGTGAGTTCTTTTTGTTTGGCATCGTCGGTGATGGTGACGGTACCGGCGCTGATGGCGCTCTTGGTGGTGCCGTCGGCGTCGCCGCTCAGTTTGGGTTTGCTCAGGTTGGCGAGGTTGGCGGTGAGGTTGTCCGTCAGGTTGCTGGTCAAGCTCGGGGCGACGGCGTTCACCGCGCTGGTGCCGATGTTGGCCGAGAGGCTGATGTTGGTATTGCTGCTGTCGTACTCTGCGTGGTTTTGCAGGTTGCCGGTGGTGAGCGTGCCAGTGCTGAGGCTGTTCTTGCTGGCATCGGCAGCGCTGGCGATCACAGCACCAGTGAGGTTGGTGTTGTTTTTGACCTTGATGTCGTAGCCGTCGCTGCCGGCATAGAGGCCGGTTTGCTGACCGACCGACTGGTAGTCGCTGTTGGTCTTGCCCTTGCCGACACTGACGCTGGCGCTGACAGTGGTGCCGTAGCAGAACGGCGGCACGCAGACGCTGGCGTTGAAGCCGCTGCTGTCTTGCTTGGCGCGGTAGGTGTCGGTGTCTTGCAGGCTGATCACGTTGAGGTCACGGCCGATGTCGGTTTCGACCTTGTTGCCACGCGCTTGCGCGCCGATCAGGTTGGCATCGCGGCCGCTTTGCAGCGTGAGGGTGTCGGTGGCGGTGATTTGCGAATTCTGGTTGGTGGTGCCGTTGCCATTGGAGAAGCCATTGGCCTTGGCGGCGGCGAGTTCGAGCGTAAAGCCGTTCTGCTGCCCCCCCATGCTAAAGCCGACACCGATGCTGGCGCTGCTGCTGTCATTGTGGCTATCGGTCTTGGCGGTATCCGTGGCGCTGAGCAGATCGATGTCGCGGGCTGCCGAGACGGAGACGTTTTTGCCGCTGATCTGCACGCCACGGGCGATCAGGTCGCCATCGGTGGCATTCCCTTGGGCATCCTTGCTGCCACTGCCGGTGGCGATCAGATGGACGTCATTACCAGCGGTGAGGGTGCTGCCCTGGTGCACCAGCGTCTGGCTGGTGCTGTCGCTGCTACTGCTGCTGGCCCCAACGCTGACGCTGACTTTGAACATCGAGGACGGCACACCGCCCGCTGTCGCCGGGCCGGTCACGGCGTTGTAAGCGGTGAGGCCGGCCTTGGTGGCGTAGAGCGCGGTGAGGCGATCGTCACCTTGCTCTTGCGCCTTGGTGGCCTGCTCGGCTGCTTGCACGAACTGGCCTGCCACCCCGCCTAAGGTAGCGGTAATGCCGACCTGACGGCTTTCATAGGTGTTTTTGGATTGCTGGGAATCAGCGCCCGAATCGATGTGGACGTTCTGGCCCTGCAGCAGCAGGTTGCCGGTTGCACCGGTAAGGTCATTCTTGGCTTGGCCGACAATCAGATCGCTGCCCAGCACGTTCACATCCTTGCCGGCCACGAGGGTGACGTTGCCGCCCACACTGCCCACGGTGCTGCGGCTTTGGCTTTGCGTGGTGCCGGCCGTGTCGGCGGTGTCCTTCTCGGAACGGGTGCCGATGCTGATCTGGGTCAGGCTCATCCCCGTCAGGCCCGATTGATGCTCTTCGTGCAGATGGCTGGTGGTTTCCGTATTGGTGGCGGCCTGAATGGTGAGCTGGTTGCCAGCGGTGAGTGCCAAATCCTTGCTGGCCGCAATACCGCTACCGGTCACGGTCAAGTCTTTGCCGGCGGTGACCACGACGCTGTCGCCGCTGACGGTGCTGCCAATGGCCAGCGTGGTGGTGGAGGTGTTGCGGTCATGGCTTTCGCCGCTGCTGAGGATGCCGCCGATGTCCTTGCGGGTTTCCAGGAAGGTGGTGTGCGTTTCGGTCTGCGTGCCCAGCACCACATTGCCGGTGGCGACCAGCTGCACCGGTCCCTTGTCGCTGGTGACGTTGCTGCTGGTGATCGTCAGGTTGCCCGGCTTGGTGGCGTCGCCGTTCTGCCCGGCGGCCACGATCAGATCGGTGCCGGCATGCAGCGTGCTGCCCAGCAGATGGTCATCGCTTTGGGCGGCGTGGTAACGGTCGCCGTTTTGCACGTCGCTGCTGGTCTTCTCCAGCGCGGCTTGCACGGTCACATTGCCGCCAGCGGCGAGGGTGATTTTCTGGGCGGACTGGACTTGCGCGCCGGTCAGGGTCGCATCCTGCCCCGCCGTGAGCACCGTGTTGCCGCCGATGTTCAGGCCGGTGACATGCTGCGTGGTCTGGCTGGCGGTGCTGACGGTGCCGTCGTGGGCAAACCAGCCGTTGTTCAGGTTGGTGCCGAGCTGGGTAGTGGTACTGCTGGTGGCAAGGGTATCGAGCGTGAGATTGCGGGCGGCGTGCAGGCTGGCATCGCCGGTGGCGCTGATCTGGCCGGCAGTCACGGTCAGGTCTTGGCCGGCTTGCATGATGAGATTGCCGTCGGCCTTGATGCTGGCAAGGCGGATGGCATTGGGATCAGCGCTTTGATTGGCATTGGCGGTAACGGCCTGGCTCAGGTCGAGCAGATTGCCGGTGGCCGACAGCGTGACGTTCTTGCCGGACAGCGTGCCGGCCTGATTGAGCAGGTCGCCGGCGCTGGCGGCCAGTTTCAGATCGCCCTGGCTGGTGATGCTGCCGCCCAGGTTGCTGATCTGCCCGGCGGTGATCTTCGTACCGGCCTGGGTGGTGATCAGGCCGCTATTGGTCAGGCCGTTCTGCACCGTCAGGTCGATGGATTTGGCGTTGATCTGCGCCAGCCCGGTTTGCATCGCCGCTTGGGTGACGTTGGCGAGATACACCACCGGCACCAGTACGTCCTGACCGTCGATGTTGCGGCTTTCCAGCCAGACCATGTCGGTGGTCAGGCTGGCCATTTGCGCGGCGGTGAGAGACACGCCCGGCCGCAGGTTGAACTGCTGCCCATAGGCCGCCCCGGCGTTCATCAGGGCGCGATATTCCGCCTCTTGGCTGGCGTAGCCGTCGAGGAAGCGCTTGCCGGTCAGCTGGCCGATCTGGTCGGTGATGAGCTGGTTTTCATAGAAGGCGTCGCCGAGCCGTTTCTGCGCCGTGGCCGGGTCGAGCTTCATCAGCTGCAGCATGTAGTCGCTGCTGATGAAGTTGCTGTACTGCGTGAAGCGCGGATCGGTCTCGACCAGATAGCGCTGGTTCGGCCCGGTGTTGATGTGGAACAGCGCGGACGTCGGCAGCTGGAAGTGCAGGCCCGCCGGGCCGACGGCGAAGGACAGCGAGGCCAGCGAACGGGATACGGTCGGGCCGATGCGGCTTACGGTGGGGGTGGTGACCGAGGTGCGCGTCGGCAGCGCCAGTTCTGGCGTTTGCGGCAGGTCGTCCGCAGCAAGCAAGGCGTTGGCCCGCACGGCCTTGATGGGGCTGGCGCTACTCATCGTGTTGGATACGGCGGTGCCTTGCGCAGCGGCAATATCCGTCGGCCCCACGGCGGCATCGTGGCTGACAGCGGTGGTCACTGTGGCGCTGGTTGTGGCGCTTGGGAGGGTCGGCCCCACCACTGCGGCCAAGTCCGTTGGCCGGGCTGAGGGCGCGGCCATGACTGAATTGATCGTGCTGGCGCTGGCGACGTTGCTGGTGGGCGACGGGCCCAGCTCAGGGCCAATATTGGCTTGCGGCTGGGCGGCAGCCGCGGCGATGCTGGTCGTCGTTGCGGCAGCGGTCGTGTTGGCGGAAACCAACGTTGGCGCGTGCGCGTTCGCCGCAGTCTGGCCCACGGTGCCCGTGCCGGTGCCCACCAGCGGCAATGAGCTGGTCGCGGCGGCCAGATCGGCCGGCGTGCCGACGGTGGTCGAGGTGTAGGTCACCTTGCCGCCGACGCTGACGGTGGTGCCATTGGTGGCGTTGGGCGCGAGGCCCACGGTCACGTTATTGATCGAGGTGGCATTCCCATTGATCGATTGCCCGGCACTGAGAATGGCGCTGTAGCCACCGGTACTGGTAGTGGTCGTCGTCGTGACCGGTGCACTGTCCGTGGTGGAGGTCGTGCTGCCGCAGCCGCCGTTGTTGGCACCGCAGGCATGCACGGTAATGACCTGATGCTGCACCACCGTGTCGGTCTGCACCTGACCAAGGTTGTAGCTGGTGTTGGTGACAATATTGGCGTTGAACAGGAACTGGCCGCCAGCGCTGATCAGGCTGGCATCGTTGTTCACCGACCCGGTCAGCAGCAGGTTGCCGCCGGCCAGAATTTGCGCGGCCGGGCTGTCCTGCCCCACCAACGCGGTCTGGGTGATGTCGGTCGTTGTGATCTGCGTGGTGGTGGTATCCCGTTCTCCAAGCCCGCTATTGATGGATACAACCGTGGTGCCCAGATTCGTGGTGGTGGTTTGGGTCGGCAGTGTCGTGGTCACGACATTCAGCACCGTCCGCTTGTTATCGAGGTGGTCGGCGTAGATCGACACATTGCCGTCGCCCTGAATGGTGGACGACTGGTTGAGCACGGTAGCCGCGTTGGCCCCGCTCAAGCCGGCCAGCGTGAGGTTGCCCACGCTGTACATCGTCGATCCGCCGGTATTACTGATGTTGCTGCCGTACAGCTGCAGCGAGCGCCCGGCGGCGATCACCGCGCCGTTCTGGTTGACGAGGGTGTTCGCGGTGGCGGACACATCGCCGCCGTAGATGGCGTTGTTGTTGGTGAGGCTGGCAGCGTTGATCTGCACCGTATCGCCGAACAGCACGCCGTCGTTGGTGATGCCACCCGTGGTGTTGAGCACCAGCCCTTGGTTGCCGGACAGCTGCGCATTGCTGGCGTTATAGAACGAGGTGGAATCCAGCTCGAACACGCCGACCGCGCCCAATTTGCCGTAGTTACTGAAAGCGCCATTGGTTTTGACGGTCAGGCCATGATTGGCCGTCCAGTTGGATGCGCCAAACTGCACATCGCCTTGCAGATTGAGGGTGAGGTTATTGCCGGCCGCAACCGCGCCCAAATCCCCCAGCAGGTTGGAGAGCGACGACGAGGTGGCATTGAACGCGACATCGCCATTGGCGGTGATGTTGCCGCTGCTGTTGCCCAGCTGGCTGATCGCGAGCGTGACATTGCCGCGGGTATCCAGATGGCCGTTGGTGTTGGTGAACTGGTTGGCCGTCAGCGTGATATCGCCGGTGGCATTGATCGTGCCGGCGCTGTTGTCGAGCAAGCCGCTGCTGGTGGCGGCCAGTGTGCCGCCCGCAATCAACTTGCCTTGGGCATTGGTGAGCTGTGCTGCACTCACTTGCACATTGCCGTTGCCGCCGATCAAGCCCTGCGTGTTGTCGAGCGTGCCGCTGGTGGTGACTTGGGTCAGGCCCGTGCCGGAATTGCTGAGCGTGCCGCCAGTGTTGGTGATGGACGCCGCGTTGACGGTCAGGCTGTTGCCGGCGCTGAAGGTACCGCCCGCGTTGTTGAGGCTGGCTGTCAGTTGGGCGTTGATGTCGTTCCCCAACACTTGACCACTGTTGGTCACATCTTGGGCGGTCAGGGCCAGCGAGTGAGCTGCGCTGAGCGTGCCGCTATTGCTCAGGTGGGTGGTGGTCAGAGTGACATCGGCATTGCTGCCGATCAGGCCGCTGTTATCGATCCGATCCGTGGTCGAGACCGTGGCGTTGCCTGCGAGGGCATCGATGCGCCCGCCGTTGCCATTACTGGTTGCATTGGTCAGCGTGCGTGCATTCAGCGCGAGCGTGGTAGCGGCTTCGATCGTGCCGCCGGTGTTGTCGACGGCGCTATTGCCGGTGATGTTGATCGCGCCATGCACGGCGGACAGACTGCCCCCGGTGTTGGTCAGTGTGGATGCGACGGCGGCATTCAGGTTGTTCTGCGCCGTGACCTGGCCGGCGGTATTGGTCAGGGTATTGGTGGCGAGGGTGACATCGCCGTTGCCACCGATCGCACCACCGGTATTGTCGATCGCGCCGGCGGTGATATTTAGCGTGCCGGTGCCAACGTGGTCGATATGGCCGGCGTTGTTTTGCACCTGCGCGGCGGACAGGGTCAGGTTGTGGGCGTTGCTGCTGATCACGCCGCTCTGATTATTTACGCCGCCGCTGAATGTCCACGCGTCGTCGGCACTGCCGGTCTGCACGATCTGCCCGCCCGCGTTGCTCAGACTGTTGGCCGCGAGCACGACTTGGGCACCCTGCGCTTTGCCGTGATCGTTGGTGATGTCGTTCTGGGCATTCAGGGTGAGCGTGGTATCGCTGACCAGCGTGCCGCTGTTGACGATGCGCCCGGCGCCGACGGTGAGTTCGTGCGTGCTGCTGAGTGCGCCGCTGTTATCCAGCTCGACCGCTTGCACGTTGACGACGCCCTTGCCGCCAATCGTGCCGGCGTTGGCGAGCGTGCCGTGCACGGTCAGTTGCGCATCGCCATTCAGCGCCAGCACACGGCCCGCGCCGGCATTGCTCAAGCTGGCCGCGTCCAGCGTCAGGCTGCTGCCTTCGATGTCGCCATCTTGATTGTTCAGTGCACCGCTGCCCACCAGCGAGAGCGCATGGCCGGCCGCCAGGGTGCCGCCAACGTTGCTGATGTTCTGCGTGGCGTGAATATCCAGATTGCCGTTGCTGGCGACGACTTGCCCGCCGGCATTGCCGAGCGTGCTGGCATTCAGGCGGATGTTGCCGTTGCTGCCGATCTGCCCTTGCGTGTTGTCGATGGCGGCCGGGCTGTTTGCATCACCCAGCGTGAGCGTGCCGGTGCCGGAGTGCGCAATCGTGCCTTGGTTGTTCAGAATCTGCGCTGCGGTCAGCGTCAGGTCTTGGCCGTTGCTGCCGATGCGGCCGCCGGTGTTGTTGAGCTGGCCGGTCAGGGCAAAGCTGCTGCTTTGCGTACCGGTCTGCACGATCGCACCGCTGGCGTTGTTGAGGTCGGTGCCGGAGAGCTGGACGCGCGCAGCCTGAATCTGACCCTGGCTGCTGTTGTCGATCGTCGTACCGGCGAGCGTCAACGCGCCGGCGGTGGCAATGACGCCGCCGTGGTTATCGAGGTTGCCAACTGGCGTGATGGTGGTCGCGCCGCTGCCGGTCTGGATCAGGCTACCGCCCGCATTGCTCACATCGTGGGCGGTGAGGTTGAGCTGGTTGGCCGAGACGTGGGCGCTATCCGTGCGCAGCGTTTGCGCGGCGGTGGCGGTCAGGGTCTGGCTGGCGGAGACGGCGGCGTGGTTGGCATCCACATCGCCGCTGGTGGCAGTCAGCGTGACGTTGTGTGCACCAGTCTGGCTGCTGCTGAGATCGAGGCTGCTGCCTTGCAGGCTCAGATCGCCACCGGCCAGATTCTGGCCTTGGGCGGTGACGGTCTTGGTCGCCGAAACAGTGAGGTTGCCCGTGCTGCCGAGCGAGCCATCGGTCTGCACCCCAGCACCAAGAATCGCGCCACTGTGGCTGGTGATCTGGCTGGTCGCACCTGTGGCGTTGAGCGTGGTGTTGCCAGCTGCAGCGATCACGCCGCTATTGTCGACGTTGCCTTGGGTGCCGAGATTGGCATTGCCGTGGGCGTACAGCGTACCGCTGTTGCTGATGCCGGTGGCAGTGTTGACGGTCAGGTCGCCGCTACTGTTGATCTGGCCTTGGGTGTTGCTCAGCTGGCCGGTCAAGGTGGCAGTGACGCCGTGGCCGTGCACGTCGCCGGAGGTATTTGTGAGGTCGCCAGCATTCAGGGTGACGGCCTGATTGGCGGCGAGCGTGCCGCTACTGTTGTCGATGGCGTTGGTGGTGGTGACTTGCAGGCCATTGCTGGCGGTGAGCTGGCCGTGGGTGTTGTTCAGGCTGGCAGCGGTGATCACGCCGTTGCCGCCCGCGCTTACTTTGCCTTGGGCGCTGTTGTCGATATTGCCGGTGGCGTGCACGGTCAGGTCGGCCGTGCCGGTCGATTGGATCGTGCCGCCCTGGTTGGTCAGCGTACCGACCGTTAACGTCGTCGCGCCGTTGCTGGCCAGCGTGCCACCGACGTTGTCCAGCGCCGTCGTCGCGGTGATCTGGGTCGCGCCGGTGCCGCTCTGGATCAGGCTGCCGCCGCGATTCGACAAGGTGGCGGTGTTCACTTGCAGCTGCTGGGCAACGGTGCTGCCGCTGTCGAGCGTTGCCGTTTGCGCGGTCAGATTCAACAGCCCGTTGCTGCCGATATTGCCGTGCGTGCCATTGAGCGTGGTAGCGGTGATGGCGAGCGTACCGGTGCCGACGTGTTCGATGGTGCCGTTGCTGTTGGTGAGCGTTTGCGCGCCGAGCGTGAGGTTGTTGCCGTTGCTGGCGATGCGGCCGCTGGTGTTGTCGAGGTTGCCAGCGAGGAGAATGGCGCTGTCGCCGCTGCCGGTCTGAGTCAGGTTGCCGCTAACGTTGCTGAGGTCATGAGCGGCCAGATTAAGCTGGTTGGCCGAGAC
>NZ_JONM01000040.1 GCF_000711875.1 Andreprevotia chitinilytica DSM 18519 | reverse complement strand
CAGCGCGCTGCTGCTGCGTGCCGGAGAGTGCAGGGGTCGGCGGGAGCGATCCTGCAACCCGGCGGCGCCGTGTTCAGCGAAGCGGGCCAGCCATTTGTAGCCGGTCTTGGGGCTGATGTTGAAGGCGTGGCACAGCGCACGGACATTGGCGCCGGGGGCTTGGGCCAGCAAGACGAATTCGTGGCGTGAGGACATGGTGGAATACTCCTTCCAAGGCATCGCCTGCTCCTGTGAATGGTAAGGCGATGATCATAAAAGGTGTTACCCATGTCTACCGACAAGTGTTACCTATGTCTCCCGGCTGAACACAACGCGAAGCCCAACAGCCCCGCACAACATCCAACGCCATCTCATATTTCACCAATGTTGGGCTTCATTTCACTCAACCCAACCTACGGAATACGGGTTCGCCTAATTCGCCATCGATCATTGATTGCCCACTGCCCCAATCCGGCGTCAATAAGCCGAGCCGAACAAACCGATGTATCGATGAATAAGGCCAATCAACGGCTTGGGCGACATGCCCATGTTTCACCGGATTGAAATGGATGTAATCCACATGCCGCGCCAAATCAACATCATTACGGATTTGATGCTCCCAATAACGGCGTTGCCAAATACCTCGTTCACGCCTCTTGCTTCGGCCATCCCGAATAACCTCGTTTTTTGGCAAAGCACGTGAGAATGTCGATTTGATCAGCGCCCATCGCAACGGGTAATCCATATCCCCATCAGGCAACATCCAGATTGCATGCAAATGCTCCGGCAACACCACCATCGCCACAATCTCGAACGGATGCCGTTGCCGAACGCCACGAACCGCATCGCGTAAATGATCAATGTATTGCACCAGCAAATCCGACCGGCGATCAGCCAGATTTACCGTAAAGAAATAGATGCCGCCGGCGGCTTTGGCTCTTCGATATTGCATCGTTTCGTCATCCTTGATACCGATTCAGATTGAGCTTGATGAAGCTCAATCATCACGACCGCCAGACGTTGAAAACGTTGCACGACCACCAACAAAAACGCGGCCATCAGCCGCATTTTTGTTGGGTTACAGAGGAACAATGTGTTGTAGGTTGGCGCAGAGCGAAGTGAAGCCCAACAGTCGCGACACCATGCACGATAGCGTGTGTTGTGCGGTAGATGTTGGGCTTCATTTCATTCAGCCCAACCTATGGGCTTGGCCATGCACGCAGAAGCCGAAGGCAAAAGCCTGAATCAGTAGGCAGCTGATACGTTGGCGCACGCAATTGAGGGGTGAGCGGTCGGTGGCGCGAGTAAACAAAAACGCGACCTTTAGCCGCGTTTTTGTTGAGTTGCAGAGGAACAAGGTGTGTAGGTTGGCGCAGAATGCAGCGAAGCCCAACAATCGCGACACAATACGCAGTTGCGTGTGTTGTACGGCAGATGTTGGGCTTTTAGTCTCATTTAGCTCAACCTACGAGCTAGGCGACCCCCGTAAATTTCAATCGATTGGACACATTTTGTGCGAAATGGCCAAATGATTTTTTTGCATCGAGCATTGGCGAGCAGCGTAGTGCGGGTTAGCCGCAAGGCGTAACCCGCAGATTCAGCGAGCAATTCACACATTGCCCGCTCAGGTCAAATGACCCGGCCTACATGGCTCGATGCCGTTTCAGAAGGGAGGAGTCCATCCCACTGACCTACATGGTTTTTCCAACAAAGGATTATTTGCCTTTAAAAAAATCAACAAGGGAAGCCAAAAAAAGCCCCACCACACTACAAAAACCAACAATTAAGCTTGGAACTGCAAAACAAGCCATAATAGCTGCGAACACTCTCTTCCCGGCATCAAGAAAAGAAAACATCATCGTCGCACTTATCAGGCAAACAATAAAACAAACGCAAGCAACAGTCATAAGCTTAATTCGCAACGGGACCTCTCCCAAAAATCATTTGAATATACTACCAGCCAATTTACAAACATTTACCGCATCAGTAACAGAGTCAAATGTACCCATCGACCCTTGCGCCCCCCATCCGAGACCAGTTCTCAACGCACCAGTAGTCGATATTGAGTGATCTTTTGCTATCGAAACCGAAACACCTTCTGAAACTTCCCCTGTACCTACGCTAGCATTCGCTTCAGTACCATGAGAAAACGATCGCCCCTCACTGGTTGCACTTCTATTCATATTTAGACCTCCCACGAATCCTCCTCCAACATATGGACCAATCCCATAGTTATCGACACTCCTCGTAATCGTCTTAGAGAAAACACAATTATCAAAACTAAATCCTAGGGATATAGTAAACCCTTTGTAGTTATTGAAATAACCCCAAAGAAATGAAAACCCAAATTGAAACTGGCGCTCAGCATAATAACTGTTGTTAGATGCGTGCTTTGGCCCTGGAGCAGACCAAGAACCATCGCTTTTGGCCACGCTCTTACCATTACTGTCCTGTCCATTTCGCCCATCTGGATCAACATACCGGAACGGATTGTTATTGGCGTACGCATAGCTATTAAAGCTCTGAACATTGGATTCCCGGAAATCCACCGGATCCATCGCCGCAAACCGCCCCACCACCGGATCATAGAACCGCGCACCGAAGTATTGCAGGCCGGTTTCATCATCCTGCACCTTGCCGCCAAACCACTGCTTGTTGTTCTCGTTGGCGACGCCACCGGCCAGCTTGTAGCCATAAGGGTAGTAGTTGGCGTTCCACAGCAGATTGCCCAGCTTGTCGGTCGCCGCGATCGGGCTGCCGACCGGGTCGGCGTGGTAGTACTCGGCGCTGTTGACCGTGGTGCCGTTGGCGCTCTGCTGGATCAGATCAGCGACTTTCTGGATGCCGAGGTACAGGTGTTCACGGGTTTCGCCGGTGTAGGCATCGTATTCCGCGATCAGGTTGTTGCCACCGTAGAACTGGTGTTTGTCCGACAACGGGCCTTGGGTGCGAATGCGGCTGCCCTTGCCGTCGTAGGTGTAGATGTAGTTCTTCGCACCCGTGACGGTGACAAGGTTGCCCAGGTCATCGTAGCCATAGCTCTGGCCAGTACCGCGGTTGCTGACGTTGCCGTAGACATCGTACTGGTAGTTGAAGGTCTGGTTGCCACCGACGCTGAGCAGCTTCTGGCTGGTGGCGTCGTAGTTGTAGCTAAGGCTGTAACCGGTGAAGTTCTGGCTGGTGATGTTGCCGTTATTGTCGTAACCGATGCTGCCATTGCCCCAAGAGCCATTAGCGACAGTCAAGCGATCCAGACCGTCGTAATCCAGCGTGCGGTTGGCGGATGGGTAAGCGGAATCGGTGATGGTTTTGACATTACCGGCGCCATCGTAGCCATAGCTGCGATTGAGGTAGGCAGTACTGGTGCCGGTGGTGGCGCACGGAGCGCTGCTCAGGTAGCCACTGCCATCCCGCGTTGCGACGACCAACGGGGTGGATGTGGTGCCACCGCTGCTGGACGAACTGCTGCTGGTTTGCGGCGGGATCGGCAGCGGAATGCTCAGGTCGTCATCAACGGCGAGCATCGAGAACGTGGCCGGGGTGCGCACCAGCGTGCCTTCGGCATTGGCAACCCAGTAGTACGGGCCTTGCGCATCGTATTGCAGCGTCGGCGGCGTGGCCGGGGTGGTCGAGGTACTGGTGGAGCCGATGGTGCAGCCCGCGCCGCTGACACCCTTGCCGGTGGTGATCTGGCCGATCCACTGGCGGTTGGTCAGGCTTTGGGTGGTGACGGTGCCGTTGGCGTACAGCAGGCTTTGCACTACGCCATTCGGGTAGTACCACACGCCGGGGACGGCATCGCCAACCTGGGTCGGGCGGCCGAAGGCATCCGGGCTGTAGTTCACGGTACGGCCAGACGGATACACCGTGTGGTCGTGCGCGTCGTTGCCGTTGTAGTAGTAGCTGAGCGCAAAGGTCTTAGCGCCGTCACTGCTGGTCTCGGCGATGACGTTGTTGTTGGCGTCGAAGCCCCAGTGGTGCAGCGTGCTGCCGTAGGCAATGTCGGTAACGTTGCTGTTGGCATCGTAGCTGTAGACGGCACTGGTGTTCTGAGCCGGGTTGCTCACCGTTTTGAGGCGGTTGAGATTGTCGTAGGTGGAGAGGCTGGTGTTGCTGCCCGCGACCTGGTGGCTGGTCATGTTGCCGAGCGCATCACGGCCGAAGGTGGACGTGCCGGTTTCCGGATCGGTGCGGTTGATCAGGAAGTAACGGCCATCGTAGGCGTAGCTGCGGCTCTTGCCGTTCTGCGTGACCTTGGCGATCTGGCCGAGCAGGTTGCGTTGGATCGTGACCCCGGCGCCTTCCGTGCCTTGCGTCCAGGTGCTGATCAGCTGGCCCTTGTCCGGGTCGCCATAGCTGGCGTTCTGGTGGAACACCACAAAACCGCGTTCATTGGTTTCGCGCACGGTGTTGGGGTAATTGGCCGGGTCGTAGGCGTATTGCACGGTGCTGTTGTCACCGTGGGTTTGCAGCGTAACGCGGTTGAGGGCGTCGTAGGCCGAGGTTTCACCCAGCGTGGAGGACGGATAGGACTCGAAGGTCTTGCGGCCGAGTGCATCGTAGCTGCGGTTGACGATCACGCCGTTGTGGTTGGTATAGATGCTGCGGCCGTAGCCGTCGTATTGCTCCACCAGGCTGTCATTGCCGCGCATGGCGCTGCGAGTGAACGGTGTGGTGCTGCTGTAGGTGATGGTGGTCGCGTTATTGATGGCGGGCGTGATGCCAGCCAAGCGATCCATCGCGTCGTAGCTGTAGCTGGTGGTGTTGCCGCGGCCATCGGTCTGCGAGGTGATCGTGCCATAGGTGGTATTCACCACCCGCTTCAGCACCACCCCTCCCGGCTGGTCATCCTCTTGCGGCGTACCGAAGGCATAGGTCTTGTAGGTGGTGGTGTTGCCGCGGGCATCGGTCTTGGTGTTGACCTTGCCGAACGGCCAGTAGGTGTAGCTGATGGTGACGCCGTTGCTGGTTTCGCTCAGCAGATCGCCGTTGGCGCTGCCGCCAGCGGTGCTGTTGAACACGCGCGTGACCAGCGACGATTGGTTCGCGCCGCTGTTGGTGCTGCCGGACACCGCTTCTTGCGTGACCGCGTTCAGGATCCAGTTAGTTTGCGCGCTGAGATTGGCGTCGTAGCTGTAAGTAGTAGTGCGGCTGAACGCCCCACTATCGCCACCGGTTTCAGTGACGGTGCTCGGGCGCAGGTTGGTATCCGCGCCGGCGCTGGTGGTGGTGTAGCTGGTACCGTTGCGGGTGATGGTTTTGGTGGCGAGGAACGGGAAGTTCAGGCCACCACTAGAGCAGCCCCACATGCCATTCGCGACCGCACTGCCCGCAATATATTGCGGGCCGACCCCCGGCACATTCACCGGTTGCCAGTTATAGCTTTCCTGTTGCAGCACCGTGCCCTGCGGGTTGGCGGTCGTCTTGGACAGCAACAAACCGATCTGCCACGGCGTGCAGCTTGAGGCGCTGTCATACACCGTCGCATATTGCGATGTGATGGTGCCGCTCGGCGTCGTCATGGTCCGGATGCCGGCCGTCGCCGAACCCGGTGTGGGCACCACGGCCGACTGGAATTCGGCGATGGTCCAGGCACCGCCATCGCTGGTGGTCTTCTGGTACATCACCGGCCGGCTGGATTCCCGCATGAATGACGAATAATAGGATCCGCACTCCCCACTGGCATTGCCACAATGCGGCGTAATCTGATCAGTGATCTGATAGATGTTGTAGGCGTAATTGGTCACCCCACCGTACGGATTGGTGACCTGATTGATGGCATGGAATTGCGTTACCTGCTCCGGCCGCAGGCTGGCATAGTTAAATGTCCATTTCAACCCATCTGGCTGGGTAATGATTGTTTGCGTTGGGAACTGCCCAGCGTAGGTGCTATTGAACGACCAAGTGCGATTGCCATACGTGACCGAGCCAGTCTGGCCATCGCTATTGATCACAATTGTTTTGCCGTCCACGGTGTTGGTAAGCGACGTTAATTGCAAACCGCTATAACCCGCCGTTTGGGTATTGCCGTGCCGATCAGTAACCGTGCTGGCAGAATCGTAATAATAGGTAACCGGAATACCGTAAGTGCTCGGATCACTGGTAGCCGACCCCGGTAACAGCGGGTACGTCGTTTCCTGCCGAGACATGCGAACGTTGAAGGTAAAGGTGGTGCCATCGGGCCCATAACCAGTGCAATTGGTTGTATTCGTCGGGCACACCAGCTTGAAATTGGATGCGGAGCGCCACGTGCTCCCGGCGATATAGGAGCCCGATACAAAGAACAATTGCTCGCTGGTGCCGTCCGGCTTCTCCAGCGTGGCCGGCATGACCGGATTGGCGCTCGCCGAGTAATCGCTGCCAAACCGCACCCGCCAATAACGAATCCCCGATTCCAAGGGCTCTTGCGCATTGAAGTTCCAGCGCACCGACAACGGGATATCGCCGTTGGTGGGCACGTTGAACAGCATCAAGCCGAGCCGCAGGTTGCCCATGAATGGATCGATATCCTCGAACCAGTTCCCCAAGCTATCCCGCTTGGTTTGCGGGGTATCGATGGTGAGTTTTTCGGGGAAGCTTTGCGCGATCCAGTCGGTGCTGGTGCCAGAGGTATCAGCCTGGGCGACTTGGCCGACCAGCAGACTGAGGCACAGCGCGAAGGCAGTGGTGAGGATTTTCATGGGTATGGAAACTATTGTTATTGATAACGGGTGATACAACTGAACTACCAAATACTTGGATTCACATCAAAAGCGAAATCCAGCCATTTGAAATACAACGGATTCGTGATGTGTTATGGCACCAACTGAATATCGTTTACATCTTCGCCATCGATCCAAAATCCACAATTACCTGTTCCCGAAACGTTTACAGCTTTTCCGGTGGCGGCAGCTTGCATCAACAAGGCCAGCTGCTGCTTGACCACCGGTGTATTACTATTGCTATTATTTCCAAGCATCCAATAGGGCATTTTGGCACAGGCAGGACGACCTGCATTCGTGCCGTTGATCATGAAATAAATAAGTCCATCAGACTGACGGACATCAATATATTGGACTGTTCCCGAAGCTGTCCCCGCTTGAGCTGCAGAGCAGAAAAAAGGAAACAGCAAACCAATCAGGATTTTTTTCACAATCATTTCATCAAAAATATTATTTCAACAATCACGCAGCTCGCTTAGCAATATGCCAGCAAAATCTCTAAACAATCTATTTGCAACTGCATGCAATCACGGGTTCAAAGTCACAAAATACAAAGTATTCGCCCAAGTCCATGCAGCATGGGTACTACACGATCCGGAATCGGTGAAATTCAAATTGACCGTTTTTCCCGTTGTTTGCGCTGCAAGCAATTGTGCATACAGCACCTTGCAAGTGGCTGGGTCAAAACCGTTCTGGCTTGTCAACACATTGCAAACCCCTTGCCATGGCAAGCCACCAATGGCCCCAGCCCATACAGCACCATCGCTACCAATCGAAAGACCACTCACATTGCCGGTGCAGATATAAGTAGCATTTGCTGAACCCAACCAACCCAACATTGCAGCCGCACACAATAAACGCTTCAACTTCATGATTATTCCACTCAAGAATTAATGATGTCTTTTAAAGGAATCGAATTAAACCTGGAACGATTCCAAATCGGCAAAGCATCGTGCTACATGCATACCCATATGGCGTAGCCGACTCAGTTTCTGCCGCCCTGCCTCACTTAACAGCAACAGCTTTATGAAATCAGCCAGAAAACAAACCGCCGAATCATGCCTGTGGCATCACGCCGCGTCAACGCCGCTGATCGGGGTTATCCCTGACGCAACATCTCACCGACTCAAGCAGTCGATTTGAGCGTAGTCATCGCGAGCAAGCTCGCTCCTACAAGGGTTTCAACCAAAAAAACACCGTTTTCCTTGAAGAGAAAACGGTGCTTCTACAGGTCGATGGGGTTTGCTCCCCACTCACTGATTCCGCATGAAATCCGCAGTGCGGAAGAACGCTTCCTGAAGGTGCTCATACAGCGCGCCATCCATCGGCGTTTCGTCCATCGCCTTGAGCATGCAGTACATCCACTGATCACGCTCCGCTTCGCCAATCGAGAACGGCATGTGCCGGCCGCGCAGGCGGGGGTGGCCGTATTTTTCGATGAAGAGTTGCGGGCCGCCCATCCAGCCGGAGAGGAATTCGAACAGCTTCTGGCGGATTTCGGCGGTGTCTTCGGCGTGCATGGCGTGGATGCCGGCGGCGGCAGGGTCGGTGGCCATGATGTCGTAGAAGCGGTCGACGAGTTGCCGCAGCACGGCTTCGCCGCCAAGCAGGTGGTAGGGGGTGACTTCTTTGACTTCGCTCATGATGCTTTCACCGGTTTGACGAGGCTGGCGGCGTGTTTGGCGCGTTCGCGGGCGATGCCAGTATCCGGGCCAGCGGCAAGGGCGACGCCCATGCGGCGGCGGGGGAAGGCTTCCGGTTTGCCGAACAGGCGCACGTCGGCGCGGGGTACGGCGAGTGCGTCGGCGAGGCCATCGAAGGCGATGCCGGTTTCTTCCATGCCGCCGTAAATGACGGCGCTGGCGGCGGGTTCGTTCATTTGCGTATCGACCGGCAGCTTGAGGATGGCGCGGGCGTGCAATTCGAATTCGGACAGGCGCTGGCTCATCAGGGTGACGAGGCCGGTGTCGTGCGGGCGTGGGCTGACTTCAGAGAACCAGACCTGATCGCCCTTCACGAACAGTTCCACGCCGAAGATGCCTCGGCCGCCAAGGTTGTCGGTCACGGCCTTGGCGATGTCACGGGCGCGTTGCAAAGCGACCGGGTTCATGACTTGCGGCTGCCAGCTTTCGACGTAATCGCCTTTGACTTGAATGTGGCCGATCGGGTCGCAGAAGTGGGTTTCCACGTGGCCGGATTTGCCGATGGCGCGCACGGTAAGCAAGGTGATTTCGTAGTCGAAATCGATAAAGCCTTCGACGATCACGCGGCCTTGGTTCACGCGGCTGCCACTGGCGGCGTATTCCCAGGCGGTTTCGATATCGGCAGCGGTGCGCAGCGTCGATTGGCCTTTGCCGGACGAGGACATCACCGGTTTGACCAAGCACGGGAAGCCGATCACGGCGACGGCGGCTTTCAACTCATCCAGGCTATCGGCAAAGCGGTAGGGCGAGGTCGGCAGGCGCAGTGTTTCGGCGGCCAGGCGGCGGATGCCTTCACGGTTCATGGTGAGGTTGGCGGCGCGGGCGGTGGGGATCACTTCGGCGAGGCCGTCAGCTTCGATGCGCAGTAGCTCTTCGGTGGCGATGGCTTCGATTTCCGGCACGATCAAATGCGGTTTTTCTTTTTCGACGAGGGCGCGCAGGGCGACGGGGTCCGCCATGTTGATGACACAGCTGCGATGCGCAACCTGCATACCGGGTGCATTCGGGTAGCGATCTACGGCGATCACTTCGACGCCGAGGCGTTGCAAGGCAATGATGACCTCCTTACCCAATTCGCCGCTGCCAAGCAGCATGACCCGTGTTGCACTGCTACTCAGCGGTGTTCCGATACGCATTTCCCAATTCCTTACAAAAAATGAACTAGCATCAGGTGGAAATAGTACCATGAGCGCCCGTCCGGTCTGGACCGGGGCCCGCCAGGAGGTTTGCGATGTTGAAGAAGATGAGCGTTGCCGCACGTATCGGCGCGGGTTTCGCCGTGTTGATCGTGCTGTTGCTCGCCGTCGGGCTGATCGGGGTGTTCGGTGTAAGCCGGCTGGAGCGAGAGGTCAAACTGCTGCTGGATCGCGATCTGGTCTACCACGCGGCGCTGATCGAGGCCCGGTATCACGTGGGCAATCTGCGGCGGTTCGAAAAAGATACGTTCCTTAACTTCAGCGACGCCAAGAAAGTCGATGAATACCAGCAGAAATGGCATCAGTCCCTGGCTGGCGCACAACACGCGCTCGAAGCGGGCGAGCCGCTGCGGCCGGATACGGATGGCAAGGATTTCGATGCGCTCAAGCAGGGTTTGAAAGCGTATGCCGATGGGTATGAAGCGACGCTGCCCGATGTCAAAGCTGGCAAATACACGACCTCCGGCGACATCAACAAAGCATTCTCTAAATATAAAGATGCGGTTCACACGCTGGATGACTCGCTCGGTGCGATGGCTGACCGCTCGATCAAGCATGTCTCCCAACTGAACACGACCGTCGCCACGATTGGCAATCAGACCGAGATGAGCACGATCGCCCTGCTAGTGGTGGCAATTGTCATCGGCATCGGCTTTGCCACCGTGATCATCGTCGGCGTGCGCCGTCCGCTGTCCGGCATGCAGCAAGCGGTTGAGGAAATCGCCCGCACCGGTCAGCTCGGCCTGCGTATGCCGGTGACCAGGGATGACGAGATCGGCGCGACATCGAGCGCCGTCAATAATCTGCTTCACGGTATGAGCGAGGTCATCGGCGATGCGAATCGCAATGCATCCGACTTGTTGCGTGCGGCCGAAACGCTATCCGAAGCGGCCATGCAGGTGACTGGCGCATCGCAAACGCAATCCGAAGCATCCAGCGCCACGGCAGCATCGGTCGAGCAGATGACCGTTAGCGCGGCGATGATTTCCGACAACGCCAAGACGCTCGAAGACGAAGCACGTCAAACATCGCAAACCGCCAGTCATGGTGTGAACGAAGCGCAGCGCACGGCGCGGGAAATCCAGCAGGTCTCCGATACGATTGCCCGCTCGGCGGCAACGATCGTGCAGCTGAACCAGCGCTCGGACGAAATCGGCAGCATCGTGCTGGTGATCAAGGAGATTGCCGATCAGACCAATCTGTTGGCGCTGAACGCAGCCATCGAAGCCGCCCGTGCCGGCGAACTCGGTCGCGGCTTTGCGGTGGTAGCCGATGAGGTGCGCAAGCTGGCGGAACGCACCTCGCAGGCCACGGCGGAAATCACCGCCAAGATCAGTGCGGTGCAACACGATACCGGTACGGCTGCGACGAATATGGAACAGGCCAGCAAGATGGTCGAAACCGGCGTCGCTAGTACGCACGACGTGGTGAAGGCGCTGGATGAAATCGATGCGCTGACCCGCAATACGCTGAAGAACATCGGCCATATGGCGGTCGCCATGCAGGAGCAAAGCATCGCGAGCCAGGATATCTCGCGCAATCTTGAGCGGATCGCCCAGGCCAGCGAGGAAAACCACGCAGCCGCGGCCAGTACCAGCGAGTTGTCGATGCAGCTCAAGCAGCTGGCGGATAGCGTGCAGCGGTCGATCAGTCGGTATCGGTGATGTGGGCGCGGCTACCGCGTTGCCCCCGTAGCCCGGACGGCTTTGCCGGCCGGGGCTCGCTGTGTCAAAACATAGGGCGGATCACCCCGCAAGGGGCGATCCGCCGGATATTGCAAGTTGTGGCGGAACACCCCCACGTTTCTGGTCTGTTTCAACATTGCCTCCCGGCCGGCAAAGCCGTCCGGGCTACGATGGCAACGCCAATCACCCCAAACGATTCTCCCGCCAATAATCAATAAAGCAGCGCAACTTGGCCGGGAGCTGTTTGCGGCTCGGGTAATAGAAATAGAAACCAGGCCAGGTCGGGCAGCAATCCTGCAATACCGGCACCAGCTCGCCCCGTTCAAGCTGCGGCGCAACCAGGCTCTCTAGCGTATAGACCAGCCCCACCCCATCCAGCGCCAGACTTTTCATGAAGTCGCCATCGTTGACCGTGATCGGGCCATCAATTTCGGCTTCGATCATCTTGCCGTCGCGCAGCAACTCCCAGCGGTAGACCACGCCTGACGAAAGAAACCGGTAGCGTACGCAAGTGTGTTGCTGCAGGTCTTCGATGGTTTGTGGCGGCGGGATGCGGGCGAAATAGCCGGGTGCGCCGACGATCACGGAGCGCTCCTCTCGCGTGAGTGGCACGCCGACCATATCGCGCTGCACCGATTCCCCGAGCCGGATGCCGGCATCGAAACCGGCTTCGACGATATCAACGAGGTGATCGTCCATGCTCAGGTCCAGCCGGATTTGCGGATAGGCCGAGAGAAAGCCGGTCAGCGTTGGGCGCAGCAGTTCGGCGGCGATGCGTGGCAAGGTCAAGCGCAAGGTGCCGGCCGGCCGATCCCGAAAATCATCCAGATCGGCCGTAGCTTCGTTCAAATCCGCCAAGGCTGGTGCAGCGCGAGCGAAGAAGCGCTCGCCGGCTTCGGTCAGCCCGACGCTCCGCGTGGTGCGGTTGAACAGCCGCACGCCAAGCCGTGTCTCCAATGTGCGTACTGCTTGGCTCACCGCTGGCGCGCTCACTTCCAGATGGGCCGCCGCTGCGGTAAAGCTGCGTTTCTGCGCCACGGTGACGAACGCCAGGATGCCGTCGAGCTGATCGAGTTTCATGTGCGCCCTGCTCTTCCCCAAATTCAAGTGCTCTATTCGAAAGCACAACTTAATAGCATGAAAAGATTATTGGCATTTTTCCATGCAAATGCGCGGCCTACCATGCAGTTGTCTTCTCACCCAACGTCTCTCTACCCCTCGCACATCAGGAGCAACAGCATGTCTTTCGATCGTTACTACACCTTGGGCCGCAGCGGCCTGCGCGTTAGCCGCCTCTCATTCGGCGCGATGACCTTTGGCACCGAATGGGGCTGGGGCGCGGATAAGGCGGCAGCGCAGCGCCTGTTCGATACCTATCTGGATGCCGGCGGCAATTTCATCGATACCGCAGATGTTTACACCGGCGGCACCAGCGAGACTTGGCTGGGCGAATTCGTCGCCAATCGCAAGGCACGCGATCAAGTGGTGCTGGCGAGCAAGTTCACCTTCAACCTCGATCCGGTGGCAAATGCCAATGGCGGCGGCAACGGGCGCAAGAACATCCTGCGCGCGGTGGAAGGCTCGCTGAAACGCCTGAACACCGACTACCTCGATCTGTATTACCTGCATGCGTGGGACATGATCACGCCGGTCGAAGAAGTGATGCGCACGCTGGACGATCTGGTGCGTGCCGGCAAGATTCGCCACATTGGTTTATCCGACGTGCCGGCTTGGTATGCGGCGCGGGCGCAAACGCTGGCCGAATGGCGCGGCTGGGAGCCGCTGACCGCGCTGCAACTGCAATACTCGCTGGCCGAACGTAATCTGGAACACGAGTTCACCCGCCTCGCAACGGATTTGGGCATCGGCGTCACCGCATGGAGTCCGCTGGCAAGCGGCCTGCTGTCCGGCAAATACCGGGCGGATGGCGGCGGGGCTGGTCGGCTGGAAGCGATGAAAGACAGCACGAATCCGGTGTTCCGCAAGTTCACCGATCGCAACTGGGCCATCGTCGCCGAACTGGAAAAGGTGGCAAACGAGATCGACCAGCCAATGTCTGCCGTGGCGCTCAACTGGGTTGCCAACCGGCCGGGCGTGGGCAGCGTGATCGTCGGCGCGACGCGGCCGGAACAATTGGAGGCCAATCTGAAGGCGCTCGATTTCAGCTTGCCGGCTGAACTGGCTGCGCGGCTCGATGCGGTGAGCGCGCCAGATACTCCGTTCCCCTACTACTTCTTCAGCAGTGATATGCAGGGGATGATGTATGGCGGTGCAAGTGTGGGGAACAAACCGGCGGGCTATACCGCGCCGGTACTGGTGACGGGTACGGGGGCTGGGGTGAGCTGATCTGGGGTGCGTGGATCGGTACATGTAGGGCGGATCACCCAACGGGCGATCCGCTGGTAACCGCGCATTGCGGCGGAACGCCCTTCGGGTGTTCCGCCCTATGTCTCCGCGATTATATCGACCGTAGCCCGGACGCATTTTGCGGCCGGGATTGCTTCGTCAACCATTGCAACCCCGGCCGGCAAGCCGTCCGGGCTACGAGTTCGGCTCAACACAGGAAAGTTGCGTAGATACCGTCTTGCCCGTCAATCACTGAGCGCAAAATCGGGCTGATAAGGCTTCTGTGTTTTGAGTACGCCAAAGCACAGGTGCACCAGCTTGCGCATGGCAGCGCCCAGCGCCGATTTCTTCGCCTTGCCGCGCGCCAGCAGCCGCTCGTAGTGCGCCTTGATGTCCGGGTTGTAGCGGATCGCCACCACCGCCGCCATGTACAGAACAGCCCGCAC
>NZ_JONM01000039.1 GCF_000711875.1 Andreprevotia chitinilytica DSM 18519 | reverse complement strand
ATCGCTGCGGTCAGCGTGGTCTTGCCGTGGTCAACGTGACCAATCGTGCCCACGTTCACGTGCGGCTTCGTACGTTCAAACTTACCCTTAGCCATGGCTAAATTCCTTCAAGTTCAAAATTGATCTGGGATGGCCCGGCGACAAGCACCGGACCTTCTGCATTACTTCTTATTGCTGACGATGGCTTCGGCAACGTGCTTCGGCGCTTCCGAGTAGTGCTTGAACTCCATGGAGTACGTGGCACGACCCTGCGACATCGAACGCAAGGTGGTCGAATAGCCAAACATTTCCGACAGCGGCACTTCGGCCTTGACCATCTTGCCACCCGCCGGATTGTCGTCCATGCCTTGCAGAATACCGCGACGGGACGAGATGTCACCCATGATGTCGCCCATGTACTCTTCCGGCGTTTCGATTTCGACGGCCATCATCGGCTCAAGGATGACTGCACCAGCGCGGCGCATCGCTTCCTTGAAGGCAATGGAACCAGCCAGTTCGAACGCGATCTGCGAGGAGTCGACGTCGTGGTAGGAACCAAAGGTCAGACGCACCTTCACATCCACCACCGGGAAACCCGCAACCACACCAGCCTTCAGCGTGTTCTGGATACCCTTGTCAACCGACGGGATGAATTCGCGCGGAATCACACCACCCTTGATCTCGTCGGAAAAGGAGTAACCGTTGCCTTCACCCGCCGGCTCGACGGTAATGACGCAATGGCCATACTGGCCCTTACCGCCCGATTGCTTGGCGTGCTTGCCCTCGACATCTTCTGCAACACGGGTGATGGTTTCGCGGTAAGCCACTTGCGGCGCGCCGACGTTAGCTTCAACGCCGAATTCACGCTTCATGCGGTCAACCAGAATTTCCAGATGAAGCTCACCCATGCCCGACATGATGGTCTGGCCGGTTTCTTCGTTGGTACGCACGCGGAACGACGGATCTTCCTTGGCCAGACGATTCAGGGCAACACCCATCTTTTCCTGGTCGGCCTTGGTCTTCGGTTCGACGGCAACGTGAATCACCGGCTCCGGGAACACCATGCGCTCAAGAATGATCGGGTGATCCGGCGCACACAAGGTTTCGCCCGTGGTCACGTCCTTCAGACCGATACCAGCGGCGATGTCACCAGCGCGCACTTCATCGATTTCCTGACGGTCATTGGCGTGCATCTGGACGATACGGCCGATACGCTCTTTCTTGCCCTTGACCGAGTTCAAGACGGTATCACCCGAATTGACCACACCCGAGTAGACACGGAAGAAGGTCAACTGACCAACATACGGGTCACTCATCAGCTTGAACGCCAACGCCGAGAACGGTGCCGTATCAGAAGCTTCGCGCGTCTCCTCTTCTTCCTTCTCGTTCGTACCCTTCACCGCTTCAACCTCAAGCGGAGATGGCAGGAAGTCGATCACGGCGTCGAGCATGCGCTGCACGCCCTTGTTCTTGAACGCGGAGCCACACAGCATCGGCTGGATTTCGCCAGCCAGGGTGCGAGCGCGCAGGCCTGCCATGATTTCAGCTTCCGACAAATCACCTTCTTCAAGGTATTTGTTCATCAGCTCTTCGGACGATTCGGCAGCCGACTCGACCATCTTTTCGCGCCATTCATTAGCTACGTCAACGAGGTCGGCCGGGATTTCGCCATATTCGAACTTCATGCCTTGGGATGCTTCATCCCAAATGATCGCCTTCATCTTGAACAGATCGACGACGCCCGTGAAATTCTCTTCCGCACCGATCGGCACAACGACCGGCACCGGATTTGCCTTCAGGCGTACCTTCATCTGCTCGACCACACGGAAGAAGTTGGCACCTTGACGGTCCATCTTGTTCACGAAGGCCAGGCGCGGCACCTTGTACTTATTGGCTTGGCGCCAAACGGTTTCCGACTGCGGCTGAACGCCACCGACCGCACAATAAACCATGCAAGCACCGTCGAGCACACGCATCGAGCGTTCAACTTCAATCGTGAAGTCAACGTGACCCGGGGTGTCGATAATGTTGATCCGATGCTCAGGATACTGGTGCGCCATACCTTTCCAGAAGGTGGTAGTAGCAGCAGAAGTAATCGTGATGCCACGCTCCTGCTCCTGCTCCATCCAGTCCATGGTGGCGGCGCCATCGTGCACTTCACCGATCTTGTGGTTTACACCGGTGTAGAACAGAACACGTTCAGTCGTGGTGGTCTTGCCTGCGTCAATGTGAGCGGAAATACCGATATTGCGGTACAGCTCAATGGGGGTCTTGCGAGCCACGATTTTTTCCTCGAAGGATTGCCCGCTTTAGAAGCGGAAGTGAGCGAACGCCTTGTTCGCTTCGGCCATGCGATGAACTTCGTCGCGCTTCTTCATCGCGCCGCCGCGGCCTTCGGCCGCATCCAGCAGTTCACCCGCCAGACGCAGATCCATGGATTTCTCACCACGTTTACGGGCCGCATCACGCAACCAACGCATCGCCAATGCCAGACGACGGCTGGGACGGACTTCGACCGGAACTTGGTAGTTGGCACCACCGACACGACGGCTCTTCACTTCGACCATCGGCTTGGCGTTACCAATCGCAGTGGAGAAGACTTCAAGCGGCGACTTGCCGGTTTTCTTCTCGATCTGGGCCAGCGCACCGTAAACAATGCGCTCAGCAACGGCTTTCTTGCCGTCGATCATCACCACGTTCATGAACTTGCTCAGTTCTTCAGAACCGAACTTTGGATCCGGAAGCACATCGCGCTTCGGTACTTCTCTACGTCTTGGCATAATTCTCTATTCCTAATGTGACATTCAGTCGGAGCCGGCCTTTCGATTCAGGCTCGCTCCACAGCCGCCCAGCGGGACGACCACTTACTCGACGGCAGGCAAAACCCCGTATCCGCCGACCACGGCAAAGCCGTCTTACTTCGGACGCTTTGCGCCGTACTTGGAACGCGACTGCTTACGGTCTTTCACGCCGGCAGTATCAAGCGAACCACGCACAGTGTGGTAACGCACACCTGGCAAGTCCTTCACCCGGCCGCCACGAATCAGGACGACACTGTGTTCTTGCAGGTTGTGGCCTTCACCACCGATATACGAAATGACTTCGAAGCCATTGGTCAAACGCACTTTGCAGACTTTACGCAATGCAGAGTTCGGCTTCTTAGGCGTTGTGGTGTACACGCGAGTGCACACACCACGCTTTTGAGGGCAGGCTTCGAGCGCTGGAACCTTGCTCTTCACCACTTCCTTCACGCGGCCCTTGCGGACCAGCTGGTTGATAGTTGGCATTGTTGACTTCCTTAGTTTGAAAACCCCCTGCGGGGCCCTGCTTTTCGCTCGCAGCGACAAGCGCTATGAGCCAAATAAGCTAGCGACGCACGAGACTGAACCCGAGCGTCGCCAGAAAAGACTGCGATTCTAAAAAAATCAAGCCCTTGCCGTCAAGTCTCCCCGACGACAAGAGCCAGATTCAACATCCCCGACGCGTGGTCAGGGATACTTTTTTACTCGCCGACGTCGGCAGCTACCGCTTCTTCAACCAGGGAATCACTACCCTGCTCGAGACCTTGCGACTGACGCTTGCGATTGCGGTGGTAAGCCAGACCAGTACCGGCCGGGATCAAACGACCAACGATGACGTTTTCCTTCAGGCCACGCAGATCATCGACCTTGCCCATGATGGCGGCTTCGGTCAGAACGCGCGTGGTTTCCTGGAACGAGGCCGCCGAAATGAACGAATCGGTAGACAACGATGCCTTGGTAATACCCAACAGCACGTTATCGTGGCTTGCCGGCTGCTTGCCTTCTGCCAACAACTTGTCGTTAGCGATCAGGAACTCGGCGCGCTCAACCTGCTCACCCTGGATGAAGTCAGAGTGGCCGGAATCGGAAATCACCACACGGCGCAGCATCTGACGCACGATCACTTCGATGTGCTTGTCGTTGATCTTCACACCCTGCAGACGGTAAACCTCCTGCACTTCCTGGACGATGTAACGCGCCAGCGCTTCGATACCCTGCAGACGCAGGATGTCGTGCGGATCAATCGGACCATCAACAATCACTTCACCGCGGTTCAGCACTTGACCGTCATGGACAAGCACGTGCTTTTCCTTCGGAATCAGGTACTCGTGTGCCAAGCCTTCCAGATCGGTAATGATCAGACGTTGCTTGCCCTTCGTATCCTTACCAAACGACACGGTACCGGTCACTTCGGCCAACATACCGGCATCCTTCGGCGAACGGGCTTCAAACAGCTCAGCCACGCGCGGCAGACCACCGGTAATGTCGCGGGTCTTGGCGGATTCTTGTGGAATACGCGCCAACACTTCGCCGGAACCGACCTGTTGACCGTCTTTCACGGTAATGATCGCACCCGGTTGGAAGCCGATGGTAACCGACGTATCGGTACCAGCCAGTTTCACTTCCTGACCTTGTTCGTCCAGCAATTTCACCAGCGGACGCACGTTCTTGGCACCAGCCTTGGTCTTCGGGTTGATCACGACGAGAGTTGACAGACCAGTCACGTCATCCACTTGCTTGACGACCGTCACGCCTTCTTCGACGTTCTCGAACCGTACCTGACCGGCATATTCGGTGATGATCGGACGGGTGTGTGGATCCCACGTAGCCAGCACGGCCCCGGCCTTGATGGCCTGACCATCCTTAACCAACAGCGTCGCACCATATTGCAGCTTGTGACGCTCACGCTCACGGCCTGCATCATCCAGCACCAGCACTTCGGCCGAGCGGGAAATGATGATCAGCTCGCCCTTGGTGTTGGTCACATAACGCATATTGCCGGCATAAGCGACCTTGCCGTTTGACTTCGATTCGATCTGACTGGCCGATGCAGCACGCGATGCAGCACCACCGATGTGGAAGGTACGCATGGTCAGCTGAGTACCTGGCTCACCGATCGACTGGGCGGCAATCACACCAACTGCTTCGCCAGTATTCACGATATGGCCACGACCCAAGTCGCGACCGTAGCACTTGGCGCACAAGCCATAGCGCGTTTCGCAAGTCAGCGGCGTACGGACCTTGACCTCATCGACGTTGGCTGCATCGATCTTGTCAACCAGATCCTCGGTCAACAATGTGCCCGATTCGATCACGGTTTCCTGAGTAGCCGGATCAACCACGTCACCGGACACCACGCGGCCGAGAATCCGGTCGCGCAAGGCTTCAATCACGTCACCGCCCTGCACGACCGCCTTCATGGTCACACCATTCTTGGTGTGGCAATCAGTTTCGGTCACGACCAGATCCTGCGTCACGTCGACGAGACGACGCGTCAGGTAACCGGAGTTCGCCGTCTTCAACGCGGTATCCGCCAGACCCTTACGTGCACCGTGGGTCGAGATGAAGTACTGCAGAACGGTCAGACCTTCGCGGAAGTTGGTGGTGATCGGCGTCTCGATAATCGAGCCGTCCGGCTTGGCCATCAGGCCCCGCATACCAGCCAGCTGGCGAATCTGGGCCGCGGAACCCCGCGCACCGGAGTCGGCCATCATGTAGATCGAGTTGAACGACTCTTGATCGACTTCCTTGCCTTCGCGATTGATGACCTTCTGCTTGCCGAGCTGCTCCATCATCGCCTTGGCAATCTGGTCACCGGCACGGCCCCAGATATCGACGACCTTGTTGTAGCGCTCACCTTGCGTCACCAGACCGGAGCTGTACTGCTGCTCGATTTCCTTGACTTCGGCATTGGCAGCGGCCAGCAGCTCGACCTTCTTGGCCGGAACCAGCATGTCGTCGACGCAGATCGAGATACCGCCACGGGTCGAGTAGCTGAAGCCGGTATACATCAGTTGGTCGGCGAAGACGACGGTGTCTTTCAGACCGCAGCGACGGAATGACGCATTGATCAGCTTGCCGATTTCTTTCTTCTTCAGCGATTTGTCGATGTGGCTGAAATCGAGGCCCTTCGGCAGGATTTCGGACAGGATCGCACGGCCGACGGTCGTATCACGACGCACCAGCTTGACTTGCCATTCGCCGTTTGCATCCTTTTCCCACTCTTTCAAGCGGACGGATACACGGGTTTGCAGCGTGACGGCCTTGTTTTCGTAGGCGCGGATCGCTTCCTTCACATCGGCGAACGACATGCCTTCGCCCTTGCCATTCACGGCTTCGCGCGTCATGTAGTACAGACCCAGCACGATATCCTGCGACGGCACAATGATCGGCTCGCCGTTGGCAGGCGACAGTACATTGTTGGAGGCCAGCATCAAAGTGCGAGCTTCCATCTGTGCTTCGAGCGACAGCGGAACGTGAACAGCCATTTGGTCACCGTCGAAGTCGGCGTTGAACGCCGCGCAGACGAGCGGATGCAATTGAATGGCCTTGCCTTCGATCAGGACCGGTTCGAACGCCTGGATACCAAGACGGTGCAGCGTAGGCGCACGGTTCAGCAGAACTGGATGCTCGCGGATCACGTCTTCCAGGATGTCCCACACCACTGCTTCCTGGCTCTCGACCATCTTCTTCGCAGCCTTAATGGTGGTCGCGAGGCCGAGGACTTCCAGCTTGTGGAAAATGAATGGTTTGAACAGCTCAAGCGCCATCAGCTTTGGCAAGCCGCATTGATGCAGACGCAGGTACGGACCCACGGTAATCACGGAACGGCCGGAGTAGTCGACGCGCTTACCCAGCAAGTTCTGACGGAAACGACCGCCCTTACCCTTGATCATGTCAGCCAGCGACTTGAGCGGACGCTTGTTCGCGCCAGTCATGGCCTTGCCGCGACGACCGTTGTCGAGCAACGAATCAACGGCTTCTTGCAGCATGCGCTTTTCGTTGCGCACGATGATTTCCGGCGCGCGCAGCTCAAGCAGACGCTTGAGACGGTTGTTCCGGTTAATCACGCGGCGATACAGATCGTTCAGGTCGGAAGTAGCGAAACGGCCACCATCCAGCGGCACCAGCGGGCGCAGTTCCGGCGGCAGCACCGGCAGCACATCCATGATCATCCATTCCGGCTTGATGCCAGACTTGGAGAAGGCTTCCAACACTTTCAGACGCTTGGCGATCTTCTTGATCTTGGTGTCGGACGAGGTCGACTCGAGCTCCGAACGCAGTGTGGAGATTTCACTCTCGACGTCAAGGTTCTTCAGCAGTTCGCGAACCGCTTCAGCGCCCATCAGCGCAACGAATTCGTCGCCATACTCTTCAACCTTGTTGAAGTAGTCTTCTTCGGTCAGCAGCTGGCCGCGGGTCAGCGGGGTCATGCCCGGCTCGACCACGATGAATGCTTCGAAGTACAGCACGCGTTCGATATCACGCAGGGCGATGTCGAGCACCATACCCAGACGGGACGGCAGCGACTTCAGGAACCAGATGTGGGCAACCGGCGAGGCCAGTTCGATGTGACCCATGCGCTCACGGCGCACCTTGGACAGTGTGACTTCAACGCCGCACTTCTCGCAGATCACGCCGCGATGCTTGAGACGTTTGTACTTGCCGCACAGGCACTCGTAATCTTTGATCGGACCAAAGATACGCGCGCAGAACAGGCCGTCGCGTTCCGGCTTGAAGGTACGATAGTTGATGGTTTCCGGCTTTTTGACTTCGCCGAACGACCAAGAGCGAATCTTCTCGGGCGATGCCAGCCCGATCTTGATCGCGTCGAATTCTTCGTCTTGCGTTACTTGCTTGAAGAGCTCGAGTAAGCCTTTCATAGTTCATTTTCTCCTGTGAGGAGTGAGGTAGCGGGGTACGCCGCCTTGCCTGGCCGGCCATACCCCTCACGCCTCACACAGATCAGTTGGTTTCCAGATCGATATCGATACCCAGCGAGCGGATTTCCTTCACCAGCACATTGAAGGATTCCGGCATGCCAGCGTCGATCCGGTGGTCGCCCTTGACGATGTTCTCGTAGACCTTGGTCCGGCCGTTCACATCATCCGACTTCACCGTCAGCATTTCTTGCAGCGTGTACGCAGCGCCATACGCTTCCAGTGCCCAGACTTCCATCTCACCGAAGCGCTGACCACCGAACTGCGCCTTACCACCTAGTGGCTGTTGCGTCACGAGCGAGTACGGGCCAGTCGAACGGGCATGCATCTTGTCATCGACCAAGTGATGCAGCTTCAGGTAGTGCATCACGCCGACGGTGACCTTGCGCTCGAACGGCTCACCGGTGCGGCCGTCGTATAGCTGCATCTGTGTCTTGCTGTCATTGAAGTCCAGCTGTTTGGTGCGGTCATCTTCATCCGGATAAGCGAGGTCCAGCATCGCGCGGATTTCGGATTCCTTGGCGCCATCGAACACCGGGCTGGCGAATGTCATACCGGTACGCAGACCTTGAGCGAGATTCAACACCTCGTCATCGGTCAGGCCCTTGATGTCTTCAGCCTTGCCGCTGGAGTTGTAGATCTTGTCCAGATACTTGCGCACTTCCTTGGTATTGCGCTGTTCGCGCAACATCGCGTCAATACGTTGACCAATACCCTTGGCCGCCCAACCGAGGTGGACTTCCAGAATCTGACCAATGTTCATCCGCGACGGAACGCCCAGCGGGTTCAGCACGATGTCGACCGGGGTGCCATCAGCCATGTATGGCAGATCTTCCACCGGCAGAATTTTCGAGACTACACCCTTGTTACCGTGGCGACCGGCCATCTTGTCGCCCGGTTGCAGGCGGCGCTTCACAGCCACGTAGACCTTGACCATCTTGATTACGCCCGGCGGGAGTTCATCGCCTTGGGTAAGCTTGCGCTTCTTGTCTTCAAAGCGCAGGTCAAACTCGGCCTTCATTTGAGCGATCAGGTCTTTCATCGCTTCGAGTTGGCGAGCGCCTTCGTCGTCGGACAAGCGGATGTCGAACCAGTCGTGCTTGGTCGGCAGACCAGCCAGGTATTCGTGAGTGATCACGGTACCCTTGGCCAGACGCATCGGACCGCCATTGGCTTTCTTGCCAACGATCTGACGCTCAACCCGTTCGAACAAGTCGTTTTCGACGATGCGCAGTTGGTCGTTCAAATCAGTGCGATAGCGACGCAGTTGATCATCGATGATGTGCTGAGCACGCTTATCGCGCTCAACGCCTTCACGGGTAAACACTTGCACGTCAATGACTGTGCCAGACATACCGGACGGCACGCGCAGGCTGGTGTCCTTCACGTCGGACGCCTTCTCACCGAAGATCGCGCGCAGCAGTTTCTCTTCCGGCGTCAGTTGGGTTTCACCCTTCGGGGTCACCTTGCCGCACAGCACATCGCCAGCCTCAACTTCAGCACCGATGTAAACCACACCCGATTCATCCAGACGACCAAGCATGCGCTCGGACAGATTGGAGATATCGCGAGTGATTTCTTCCGGCCCGAGCTTAGTGTCACGCGCCATCACGTTCAATTCTTCGATGTGGATCGAGGTGTAGCGATCATCCGCAATCACTTTTTCCGAGATCAGGATCGAATCCTCGAAGTTGTAGCCATTCCACGGCATGAAGGCGATGGTCATGTTCTGACCCAACGCCATTTCGCCCAGATCGGTAGAAGCACCATCGGCGATTACATCGCCCTTGGACACTTTGTCGCCGCGCTTCACCACCGGCTTCTGGTTGGTGTTGGTGTTCTGGTTGGAGCGGGTGAACTTGGTGAGGTTGTAGATATCCACACCGGTTTCGCCAGCGACAGCTTCATCATCGTTTACGCGAATCACGATCCGGTTGGCATCGACGTAATCGACCGAGCCGCCACGCAGTGCAGCAACCGCGGTACCCGAGTCGATCGCACAAGTGCGTTCAATGCCGGTGCCGACATAAGGTGCGGTCGCGCGCAAGCAAGGCACAGCCTGACGTTGCATGTTGGCACCCATCAAGGCGCGGTTTGCATCGTCGTGCTCGAGGAACGGAATCAGCGACGCAGCAACGGACACGATCTGGCTTGGCGCCACGTCCATGTACTGAACACGATCCGGCGTTGCAACGATGGTTTCACCGGCTTCACGGCAGGTCACCAGCTCATCGATCAGGTTGCCTTCATCGCTGATTTCAGCGTTGGCCTGGGCGATCACATACTTGCCTTCTTCAATTGCGGACAAGTACTCGATCTGGTCGGTGACCTTGCTGTCGATCACTTTGCGATACGGCGTTTCGAGGAAGCCGTATTCGTTGGTGCGCGCATAGCAGGACAGCGAGTTGATCAGACCGATGTTCGGGCCTTCCGGCGTTTCAATCGGGCAAACACGACCGTAGTGGGTCGGATGCACGTCGCGGACTTCAAAGCCAGCGCGTTCACGCGTCAGACCACCCGGGCCAAGGGCCGAAACACGGCGCTTGTGAGTAATCTCGGACAACGGGTTGGTCTGATCCATAAACTGCGACAACTGGGACGAACCGAAGAACTCTTTGATCGCTGCCGAGACAGGCTTGGCATTGATCAGGTCATGCGGCATCAGATTGTCGGATTCAGCTTGCGACAGGCGCTCCTTGACGGCGCGCTCAACACGAACGAGGCCAGCACGGAACTGGTTTTCAGCCAATTCGCCAACCGAACGCACGCGACGGTTACCCAAGTGATCGATGTCATCGACATCGCCGCGGCCATTACGCAGCTCAACCAGGATGCTGATGACGGCGAGGATATCGTCCACCGCCAGCACGCCCTTGCCTTCCACGCCATGCGGGCCGGCTTTTTCATAGAACTTGCGAATCCAGCCCGGTGCTTTCTCATCCAGACGATCCGGATAGGCGCGACGGTTGAACTTCATACGGCCAACGGCCGACAGGTCATAGCGGTCTTCAGAGAAGAACAAGCCGTTGAACAAAGCTTCAACCGAGTCTTCGGTCGGGGGCTCGCCCGGACGCATCATGCGGTAGATGGCAACCCGAGCAGCATATTGGTCAGCGACATCATCGTTGCGCAGCGAGTTAGCGATGTACGCGCCTTGATCAAGGTCATTGACGTACAACACCTTGACTTCGGTCACGCCGGCATCTTCGAGTTTGTCGAACAGGTCTTCAGTCACTTCTTCGCTAGCACGCGCAATCAGCTCACCCGTTTCCGGATTCACGACGTTATGAGCAAGGACGCGGCCGAACATGAAGTCGGACGGAACCGGCAACTCTTTGATACCAGCAGCCTGGATATCACGAATCGTCTTGGCAGTGATGCGCTTGTCTTTCTGTGCCAGCACCTTGCCGTCTTCGGCAAGGATGTCGAACTTGGCAACATCACCCTTCAGGCGTTCCGGCACGAGCTCGAGGGACAGGCCCGCATCGCTGATGACGAAGCGATCGGTGTCATAAAACTGCTCAAGAATTTGTTCCGGATTGAAGCCAAGTGCCTTCAGCAAAATCGACACCGGCATCTTGCGACGACGGTCGATCCGGAAGAACAACAGATCCTTCGGATCGAACTCAAAGTCGAGCCAGGAACCGCGATAAGGAATGATACGTGCAGAGAACAGCAGCTTGCCGGAGCTATGGGTCTTGCCTTTGTCATGCTCAAAGAACACGCCTGGCGAGCGATGCAGCTGGGAAACGATCACGCGCTCGGTGCCGTTGATCACAAAGGAGCCGTTCCGGGTCATCAGCGGAATTTCGCCGAAGTAAACGTCTTGCTCCTTGACTTCCTTCACGGTCGGCTTGGCGGCTTCACGATCCATGATCACGAGGCGTACGCGTGAACGCAACGGCGCGGCAAACGTAATACCGCGCTGTTGACACTCGATCACATCAAAGGGGGGCTCACCCAAGGAATAGTGAACAAACTCAAGACGGGCATTGCCATTGTGCGACTCGATCGGGAAGATCGAGCTGAAAGCAGCTTGAAGACCGTTGGTTTTCCGCTCCGCAATCGACGTACCCAGTTGCAGGAACTCGTTATAGGAGTTGATCTGGGTAGCGAGGAGAAACGGGACTTCCAGAACGCTCGAGCGCTTCGCAAAACTCTTACGAATGCGTTTCTTCTCTGTGAACGAGTAATTCATACTCAAAAGCTCTCCATGGAGGGGCGCAAAAGACAAACCGCAAAATGCCGGTCCGGATGATCAAACCACGGACCGATACGGTTTCCGGTTTGTCGTCTGCTTAAAGGCAGGACGAAATCAACAAACGCAACATCAACAAACGCAAAAGGGCAGGCGGATTCCTCCGCCTGCCTATCCGCCACGCTAACGCGATTACTTCACGTCAGCGGTAGCGCCAGCTTCAACCAGCTTCTTCTGAACGGCTTCAGCATCAGCCTTGGAAACGCCTTCCTTAACTGCCTTCGGAGCGCCGTCAACCAGATCCTTGGCTTCTTTCAGGCCCAGGCCGGTCACTTCACGGACAACCTTAATCACGCCAACCTTGTTGGCGCCAGCGCCGGTCAGGATCACGTTGAATTCGGTTTGCTCTTCAACTGCAGCAGCGCCAGCGCCAGCCGGGCCAGCAACGGCAACAGCAGCAGCGGAAACGCCAAACTTCTCTTCGAATGCCTTAACCAGGTCGTTCAGTTCAAGAACGGTCAAGCCAGCAACGGCGTCGAGGATATCTTCTTTGGACAGAGCCATTTGGTATTACTCCTGAAAATCGGGATACAGATTCTAAGAATCGAGGAAATCGGATTAAGCAGCTTCGGCTTGCTTTTTCTCGGCCAGAGCGGCCAAGCCACGTGCGAAGCCCGAAACCGGTGCCTTCATCACGTACAGCAGCTTCGACAGCAGTTCTTCGCGGCTTGGGATGCTTGCCAGCGCGCCAACTTCAGCGGCATTCAGCACCTTGCCATCGTACGAACCGGCCTTGACGACAATCTTGTCGTCTTTCTTGGCAAAGTCGTTCAGCACCTTGGCTGCAGCAATCGGGTCTGCGGAAATGCCGTAAACCAGCGGGCCGACCATATGGTCAGCCAGACCGGCAAACGGCGTATCCTGCACAGCGCGACGTGCCAGCGTGTTCTTCAGAACGCGCAGGTATACGCCGGACTCACGCGCTTGCTTGCGCAATTGAGTCATGCTGCCGACCCCGATCCCGCGATACTCGGCGACGACGAGCGTTTGAGCCTTGGCAACTTCTACCGAGATCTCAGCTACGACGGCCTTTTTATCTTCGAGATTGAGACTCAAGGTCTACCTCCATTTGAGAGATGAATGACGCAATTTGCATCGCGCCACCAACAAACGGCGACCTTCCTTCAGGAGACTGCCGGTTTTAAAAACCAGCAGCAAAATCAGGATTGGGGCACACCGTCTGCGTAGGCCACCCGGGCAAGCCCGAATCATTAAGCACTGCAAGGAAAAATCCCTTTAGCGCACCTACGGTCTTTGACAACCCCGCCACCATTTTTTCAACGGCAACGGGCCCAAAGTTCTTTACTGCGCAACTGCCTTATTGCGAAACAGTGGCAGTATCAACGCGAACACCAACGCCCATGGTGCTGGACACGGCGATCTTCTTGAAATACACACCCTTGCTGGAAGCCGGCTTGGCTTTTTGCAGCGCTTCAAGCAGCGCAACCAAGTTGGTCTTCAGATCAGCGGCCTCGAACGAAGCGCGACCAATGGTGGCATGAACGATACCGGCCTTGTCGGTACGGTATTGCACTTGACCTGCCTTGGCATTCTTGACGGCTTCTGCCACGTTCGGGGTTACAGTGCCAACCTTCGGGTTCGGCATCAGACCACGCGGACCGAGGATTTGACCAAGCTGACCGACGATGCGCATGGCATCCGGCGAAGCGATCACGACGTCGAAGTCGAGATTGCCAGCCTTGATCTGTTCAGCCAGATCTTCGAAACCAACCACTTCTGCACCAGCAGCCTTAGCAGCTTCAGCATTTGCGCCCTGTGCAAATACGGCAACACGAACGGACTTACCGGTACCCTTGGGCAGCACGACCGAACCACGAACAACCTGATCCGATTTACGCGCATCAACCCCAAGGTTGAACGATACATCGATCGACTCGTTGAACTTGGCAGTAGCAGCACCCTTGACCAGCGCAATCGCTTCGTCAACGGCATACAGCTTGTTGCGATCAACCGACGCCTTCAGAGCGGCGAGACGCTTGGAAATCTTAGCCATTTACACGCCCTCCACTTCAAGACCCATCGAACGCGCGGAGCCGGCGATGATACGCACAGCAGCGTCGAGGTCAGCAGCAGTCAGATCGGCTTGCTTGGTCTTTACGATTTCTTCGAGTTGTGCACGAGTCACTTTACCAACCTTGTCGGTATGCGGCTTCGGCGAGCCCTTCTGGATACCAGCAGCCTTCTTCAACAGAATCGTTGCGGGCGGGCTCTTCATCACGAAGGTGAAGGATTTATCTGCAAACGCAGTAATCACAACCGGAATCGGCAAACCCGGCTCGATGCCTTGGGTCTGGGCATTGAACGCCTTGCAGAATTCCATAATATTCAGACCGCGCTGACCAAGCGCCGGGCCGATAGGCGGCGACGGATTGGCTTTACCAGCGGGCACTTGCAGCTTGATATAGCCGACAATTTTCTTTGCCACGATTTAGCTCCTGAAAACGGGTCAAACGCGAAGCTGACACTTCGCTCCCCAAAACACCGGCGAACCGGCGTACCGCACCCAGATCAGGCCTTCTCGACCTGGGCAAAATCAACATCAACTGGCGTGGCACGACCAAAGATCAACACCGAAACCTTGAGGCGACTCTTGTCGTAATCAACGTCTTCCACCGTTGCCGAGAAATCGGCAAACGGACCGTCAGTTACACGCAAGGTTTCACCCACCTCAAACAGAATCTTCGGACGCGGCTTTTCCACCCCTTCCTGAATCTGCTTGAGCACTGCATCCATTTCACGCTGCGGCACCGGGGTCGGGCGATTACCTACACCACCAACAAAGCCAGTCACCTTCGGCGTCGACTTGACTAAGTGCCATGTCTCGTCAGTCATATCCATTTCAACGTAGACATAACCAGGAAACAGCTTGCGCTCGGTCAGCGCCTTGCGACCACCCTTGACTTCCATCACTTCTTCAACCGGAACCAGAATCTGGCCGAACATGTGCTGCACACTTTCACGCTCGATACGTTCTTTAAGCGCCTTCAGCACGCTCTTCTCGAAACCGGAATAAGCGTGCACGACATACCAACGCATCCCCATGTCTTTCCTCCCGCCCCTTACTTGCCACGACCCAGAATCAGATCGTAAAACACCCAGGCAAGCCCGGAATCAATCGCCCACATGAAGAGCGCCAAGACGCCAACAAACAGGAACACTACGCCGGTAACCTGCCAAGTCTCCTTACGACTCGGCCAGACCACCTTTTGCGCCTCCTTGATGGAGTCGCGCGCATAATCTACAAAGTCACGCCCGGGTTGCGAAACCCACATCATGCCGGCAGCAAGCAGCAAGCCAAGCACCACAGACAACGACCGTAACGCACCCTGATCAACGGGCAAGGCATAAAAACCAGCCACACCCAGACCTACCAGCAGCACAGCGACCGCGACTTTAATTTTGTCGATGCTTTCCATGAGCCCTTCAGGACCAAATGAAACAAAGCCGTTCCCTCTGGAAACGGCCCTGTATATAAACCGTGGCAGGCGAGGAGGGTCTCGAACCCCCAACCCCCGGTTTTGGAGACCGGTGCTCTGCCAATTGAGCTACTCGCCTACGGGGAAACGCGACACTATAGCAGTGCCGCGCTTACATGTAAATCTTACTCGATGATCTTAGCCACGACACCCGCGCCGACGGTACGACCGCCTTCACGAATCGCGAAACGCAGACCTTGCTCCATCGCGATCGGAGCAA
>NZ_JONM01000038.1 GCF_000711875.1 Andreprevotia chitinilytica DSM 18519 | reverse complement strand
TTCAACATGACCGTGGCGCAGACCTTCAAGACCTGGACCGTGCTGGAGACGATCATTTCCGTGGTCGCCCTCGGTGGCGTGTTGATCGTCGCGGCAGTGATCTAAGCAGGACATGAACCAGATATGAGCGCGCTGTTCGACATCGTTTATCACATCCGTTCCTGCCGGGATCGGCTGTCCGTCACCGAGCAAAAAGTGGCGGATGCCATCCTCGCGGACATCGCCTTTGCCGCCGCCGCCAACATCGATCAGTTGGCGGAAAAGGCCGGCGTGAGCATCGCCACCATCTCGCGTTTTGCCAAATCGGTGGAATGCGACGACATCCGTGATCTGAAACTCAAGCTGGCACAAGCGAGTGCAGTCGGGGCGCGGTTTCTGGCCGATGCGCCGGGTGCGGATGAAAGTGCGTTCTATAGCCGCATCTGTGGCGAGATCGAAGCCACCCTGCGCGGCAATCTCGCCCGTTTCACCGAAGCGCAATTCCGCGCCGCCGCGATGCTGCTCAGCGATGCACGCATGATCTACGTCGCCGGCATGGGCGGTGCATCCACCATGCTGAGCGATGAATTCCAGTTCCGCCTGGCGCGGCTGGGCTTCCCCATCGCGGCCTATCACGACCCGGTGCTGCTGCGCATGCTCACCGCCACGCTCACGCCTAGAGATGCGCTGGTGCTGATGTCCGTCACTGGCGTCACGCCGGAGATGCTGGCCGTGGCCGACATCGCCCGCCAATACGGCGCGCGCGTCGTTGCCATCACCGATCCGGATTCGCCGCTGGCGACCAAGGCCTGCGTGGTATTGCCGGTGAAGACCGACGAAACCGATTTCATCTACAAGCCGTCCGCATCGCGCTACAGCATGTTGCTGGCCATCGACATCCTCGCCACCGAGCTGGCCCTCACCCGCAAGGAGCACAGCAAGGAATTGCTGCGCCGGGTGAAGTTCGCGCTCGACGAATACCGGGGCGGCGATAACCGGCTGCCCTTGGGCGATTAACTGGTAACTCAAGTCCGGAGAATCCTGCCATGACTTACGACCTGATCATCCGCAACGCACGCATTCTCGATGGCAGCGGCGCGGCCGAATACACCGCCGATGTCGCCGTGACCGATGGCCGCATCGCGCAGATTGGCGATCTGGGCAGTGCTAGCGCCACCAGCGACATCGACGCCAAAGGCCTCGCCCTCGCCCCCGGCTTTATCGACGTGCACACCCACGACGACACCAACGTGATCCGCCAGCCGGAAATGCTGCCGAAGATCTCGCAAGGCGTGACGACCGTGGTAGTCGGCAACTGCGGCATCAGCGCCAGCCCGGTCTCGCTCAAGGGCGACCCACCCGATCCGATGAATTTGTTGGGTGAGGCCAAGGACTTCAGCTACCCCACCTTCGACGACTACCGTCGCGCCGTCGATGCCGCCGTACCGAGCGTGAACGTGGCGGCGCTGATCGGCCACACCGCCTTGCGCAACAACCACATGGACCGGCTCGACCGCGTTGCCACGCCGGACGAAATCAACGGCATGCGCGAGCAACTGCGTGATGCGCTGGAAAACGGCGCACTCGGCCTTTCCACCGGCCTCGCCTACGCTTCGGCGATTTCCAGCACCACCGATGAGGTGAAATCGCTAGCCGAAGTGCTCAACGATTTTGGCGGCGTTTACACCACTCATTTGCGCACCGAATTCGACGGCATTCTCGACGCGATGGACGAAGCCTTCGACATCGGCCGCCATGCCAAGTCCCCCGTGATCGTCTCGCACCTGAAATGCGCCGGCGCCGGCAACTGGGGCCGCAGCGTGGAAGTGATCGACAAGATCGAGCACGCCGCCAAGGGGCACCCGGCTGGCTGCGATTGCTACCCCTACTCCGCCAGCTCATCGACGCTCGATCTCAAGCAAGTGACCAGCGATTTCGACATCCTCATCACCTGGAGCACGCCGCACCCGGAGATGGGTGGCAAGAAGCTGGCCGACATCGCTGCCGAGTGGAATCTGCCCCTGATGGACGCCGCAAAAAAACTGCAGCCTGCGGGCGCGGTTTACTACGGCATGGACGAAAACGACGTGCGCCGCATCCTCTCCAACCAGTTGACCATGGTCGGCTCGGACGGTCTGCCGAACGACCCGCTGCCGCATCCGCGCCTGTGGGGTGCGTTCCCCCGCGTGCTCGGTCATTACAGCCGCGACGTCGGGCTGTTCCCGCTCACCGAGGCGGTGCGCAAGATGACCGGCCTCTCTGCCGATCGTTTCGGCTTGGGTGACCGCGGCCGGATCAAGGTCGGCCATTGGGCGGATCTGGTGCTGTTCGACCCGGCGACGATTCGCGACACCGCCAACTTCAAAGACCCGATCCAGGCTGCCGACGGCATCGAAGCGGTATGGGTGAATGGCGTGCTGTCGTACCAACACAAACAACTGACCGGCCAACGCGCCGGCCGCTTCCTGCCCCGCTCACGCGACCTGCGCGTGGGCTTTCACTGATTCTTTGCATCTCTTCTGAGGAGTTAAACCATGTCCGATATCAAGCGTTATGGCGTTGAAGGTGGTTCCGGCACTGGCGGCCAGCACTTGCCATTTGCGCGTGCGGTCGAAGCCGATGGCTGGCTGTATGTGTCCGGCCAGACGCCGCTGGTGAATGGCAAAGTGGTCGGCACCGAGATCATCGAGCAATCGCACCAGACCATCCAGAACGTGCTGGCGATTCTGAAGGAAGCCGGCTACGGCCCGGAACACGTGGTGCGCTGCGGCGTGTGGTTGGACGATGCCCGTGATTTCATGTCGTTCAATGGTGTGTACAAGGAATACTTCGGCGCGAACCCACCGGCACGGGCTTGTGTGCAATCGAGCATGGTGATTGATTGCAAGGTTGAGGTGGATTGCGTGGCTTATAAGAAGCCGGTTTGAGAGCCGGCAGCCTTGAACAACTGAATTGTTTAGCGCTGATGGCGCGGGTAAAGGCGTTTCAAGCGGGAGTTCGTCCCGCAGGCCGAGTCACTTTTAGCGAAACTGCGCATGCGCAGTTTTCTTGTATCGCCAAGACAACCGGGCGCGGCCCGGTTGCGGCGAAGCCAAAAGTAACCCAAAGAAGGCGACCCTGCATCCGCGCCCTATCGGGTTCCCGATCAAGCAAGGCCGTCACGGGCGGGGATCGAAAACTCGGGCTAAAGCCCTCAAACACTCGATCCCCGAAACCCCCGTGCCAACCTTGCTTGCTCGGCGCGGCTGAAAGGGATGGGCGTGCTATTCAGCCGTACGGGCTGTATTGACCGACTGCAGCAAATGTTGTGTACCGCAATTATTGGCACGCTTTTGCACCAAAATTGGCTCACCAAACATAAATTCCGGGATTCTGCGGAAATTAGTGGAAAATTCCGCCAACCAAACAGCAAACACATCATGTTTTCCGTGTTTTTCCAGCAAATCACCACGCGTTCATAATGCAGCTTCTTGTCTTAGCCGCTGAGTACCTGCCGTAACTGAGTGGCCGACTCAAGCTTGAAGGGGGCTTATCGACCCTAAGAAGAAGTCAACGAATTGACGTCGACTATCCGCTGCTCGGCCCATTGCCACCCGTTACCCTGTATGTCTGCAATGCAGCAGTTAGCTCACACTGCAGAGATCAAGTAATCGAACGACCGCTTTCACAGAGGGAAAACGCTCAGTTTCGACCCGCCGCCGCTGTTCGGCCAAGGATGGCCTCAACGGCAGCTTCCAGAGCTGGTCTGTCCCGGTCTCGGTGGACACTAACTTAAGGTGGATAATCCCCACCAAGGAGTTGTGTTCATGAAGAAGACCAGACGTATATTTCCCGAATCATTCAAACGCGAAGCGGTTGATCAGGTGTTGGCCGGTACGCCATTGCGTCATGTCGCCCAAGCCCTCGGCATCACCGAAGCGCTGCTGGGCAAATGGAAGCGCCAGCTCAACGAGGCTGGCCCCGACGCCTTTCCCGGACGTGGCAAGCAGCTCGGCGAAGCCGCCGAACTCAAACGCCTGCGCGATGACCTGGCACGCGTCACCATGGAGCGCGACGTCCTAAAAAAAGCGCTCGCCATCTTCTCGCAACCCCCGAAGTGAAATTCCGCGCCATCCAGGCGCTTGCCGACCGTTACCCCGTTGCCGCCATGTGCCGCCTGTTCCGGGTGTCCCGCAGCGGTTACTACGCTTGGCAAAACCGGATGCCTTCGGCGCGAGAGATGGCCAACCGCACCCTGCTCCGGGAAATCCGTCTGGTGCATGCTGAAGTCAATGGCATTTACGGACATCGCCGGATTCACGCCGAACTGGTGGCGCAAGGATTTGCCTGCGGTCGGCACCGGATTGCCCAGTTGATGCGGCAGGCGGGTCTGCGCGTGCGCACCCGCAAACGCTGGCGACCGGTCGCCGCCAGCAAGCACATACTGCCGGTGGCGCCGAACCGGCTGGAACGGCAATTCGACGCCCCGGACGTGAACCAGCGCTGGGTCTCCGACATGACCTATATCCGAACAGACGAGGGCTGGTTGTACTTGGCGGTGGTGCTGGATTTGTATTCCCGGGCGGTGGTGGGCTGGGCGATGCATCACCGGATGCAGCAAGAACTGGTACATGCCGCGCTGACCATGGCGGTAGCACGCCGGAAACCGGCACAAACGGTGCTGCTGCATTCGGATCGAGGCAGCCAGTACTGTGCGCTTGATTACCAGACCCTACTGAGACGGCACGGCATCGTGCCGAGTCATTCGCGAGCGGGAAATTGCTGGGACAATGCGGCCATGGAAAGCTTCTTCCGGTCGCTGAAGGCGGAAAGGGTGTATCTGACCCGTTATCGGAATTATGAAGAGGCGCGGGCGGATGTATTCGACTACATCCGGTTTTACAATCATCACCGCCGTCATTCGACCCTGGATTATCTGACCCCGGTGGAATTTGAACGGCGCAATTCAGTGCTTAGTGCTTAACCCGTTGTCCACCGAGACCGGGACAGACCAGAACATCGCAGTTGGCCGTGGCGCTAGTTATGGTTTATCCGATATGAGCCAAATGAATCTGCTTCATAAAACGCTGCAGGCGTTGCGTCATCGCGGCTTGGTTAACGAGTCCGGCCACATTACCGATATTGGCCGTACCGCTCTTTCGACAAGACAAGAGGTATAAGGTGAGTCGGATCAATCACCTTACGCATTTCAACCGATAACAGGCTGCAGCGAGTGTTCTGACGTCAATCGGGTTCGCCGAGCAATGTGTCATTGTTAGCATCTCACTCATCCACCCATTCCTGCAGTGTCGCAAGCAGCATGGTTGGCGCAACGGGCTTCGCTAAATACGCGCTAAACAATTTGGAACGCGGGTCTTCCTGCAATGAATTCGTATAGGCGGTGAGCGCGATAATCGGTAGCTGTAATCCGAATTCGGCACGCAAGGCCTCGGCGACTTCAAAGCCAGATTTGTGCGGCATCTGGATGTCGGTGATGATTGCATCAAATCGGGTGGTCAAGGCCGCATCGATGCCTTGCTGGCCGTCTTCTTTGGTCACGCAAGCAAAGCCCATGCTTTCGATCAGGGAGGCCAGACTGTCGCGGATCAATAGGTCGTCTTCGATGAGCAAAACCTGCTTGATTCCATCGTGGTCATGTTCCGCATTTCTTGCGTCGAGTAACCGCGCCAGCACAGGTTCTTTCACCAGCGGGGCAACGACCTCCACCGGAATGCAAACGGTAAACGTACTCCCCGTTCCCGGTGCTGATTCAAGCGTAATAGCGCCGCCGGCCAGCTTGACCAGTTGCTCGACGATGGCGAGCCCTAACCCCATGCCTTTTTGTGACCCCACATTCAGCCGCGTAAAGGCATGAAATATCTTCTCGTGATCAGCGGGGTTGATTCCCAACCCCGTATCGTCCACCTGGACCCGCAGGATGCTTTTGTCGGGGTGTTTGGCATGTTCGTGAGCCAAATCAATCGCTAATTTCACTGCCCCACTGTCGGTGTATTTGATCGCGTTCTCGATCAAATTGGAGAGAATCTGTTGAAAGCGATTGCGATCAAAATGGATCGACACCGGAAGGGCAGTAGGGGCGTACGAAAACACCAGCCCTTTCTTCTCCGCGAGTCGCCGATAGTTTTCCAGCAACGGGTCGACACATTCTGCGAGGTCGAATGGTTGATATACCAAGGTCAGCTGCTTGTGCTGCAACCGGCCGAAATCGACCAGATCGTTGATCAGGCGAGCCAGTTGATCAGAGGCGGATTTGATGGCGCGACAGTGCGCACGCAAGGGGTCGGTAACGGCCTTCAGCTCAATGAGCGCGATTGAGGCCACGATGGCCTGCAGCGGGCTGCGCAGGTCGTGACTGACGGTACTGAGCAAGCGTTCCAGTTCAGAGAACCGAGTGGCTTCCGACTCGGCCCATGACTTGATTGCCACAATGGTGGCGATGAGCGAGGCGATGCAGAGTGAGATCAAGATTGCGGCACAGAGCAGCGCAATGCTGGAATTGCGCTGACTGGCTTGGATGGATCGCACCATGTCGTCCCGGATAGTGACCTCGTTCGTTAATCCATCCACTTGCATTGCCCGCAACCGGGAATCAATTAGTCGATGCGCCGACAAGATGCGACGATCGGTTTCCTTGTTGGCCGGCTCTGCTAACGAACGCTTTAACAGCTGAATAAATTCGGTGTTGGCCGCCAAAAATTCGGTGTAGTCCGGATTGCCTGCAAATTGCCTTGATATCTCGGACGGCGGGCGCAGGGTGTCAAAATCACTCTCCGCCAGTTGGAGCGCCAGTTGCAGCTCCTCCTTTGCGTTGTCCCTCCCTATCCAAACGTTCTGATAGGCAACAAACGCTTTGTTATGGGACAGAATATTTTGCACCACCTCAAAATAGTGCCCGGTGCCTTGCTGATCCAACCAACGCGCAATCGTCCCCTTGGAGCCTGCCATGCCGTAAAGCATGCTGGCCAACCAGCCGATCACCAGCAAGGTGCCAATGCATAAGACCGCTGATGAAACTAAAAGGGATCGGGCCGGGAGCCGATTGAACCAGGCACGCATTGCTTACCTAACGACAAAACCATTCACTGCCCATGCCAGGCGTGAAGTAGTCAGGTTGTTTTTCAATTCAGCGGGGTGATCATCCATTGGGTACATCACCCACAGCGGACCTTTATTGTTGATCGTCAGCCGCTTGCCGTCGGCTTCTACGGCCAGGATGACGTGCCACTTTTTAAAATCAGCAACCGGAATCTTGACCGGATAATCGTCAAGCGTATTGACCAGCACCTCCGTTGCCGTATCGGAAATGCCTGCTTTAGCCAGCACATCCGAAATCAGCGGGCCTCGGAAAACGGTCTTGGCGGTCCAATGCGTCGTCGTCGTGATCGACACTTGCGGCAACTTCAGCAAATCATTTAGCGCAAAGACGTATTGCTTCACACCCGCTGCAACCCGTGTGTGATTGCCAACTTTCCCCGTAATGACGAGGATTTGAGCGTCGTCTGCGCGAGTGATATTGGCGCACACCAGAAACAGCGCCATCAACAAAAGCTTCTTCATTTTTATTCTCCCTTAGTTCAGCCTGTTTTCGATCTTCGCCACGGCAGTCACCCATTCATCTTCGGCACCGCCTGTCACGGTGTGCACCTGAAACGCCGGCTCATTCAGATAGTAGTGACACCAGCTCGACCAATAGTCGGTGACCACGAATGCGGTGGTCGGCACGCCTAAGCCGGCGGCAATGTGCATGGCCGCGGTGTCCACGGTGTAGACATGGGCAGCATTCGCAATAATCCGAATGAAATCCCGTGCGCTCGTCGAGGTTGCCGAGATATTCAGGAAGGTGTCGTGCGCAATTCGATTGGTAAATCCATGCACCGGCAGCGCGTGCCGAAGACTGATCGTCCGAGCAGCCCGAACCGCCACAGCATCGGGCATGGATTTGAAATCTTCCTTGGAGTCGCTGACGAGTAATGAATACGGCTGATCCGCAGAGGCAAAGCGGAGCTTCTTCAGCCACGTCGGCTTTTTGTATTCAACGGGAATTTGGGATGCATCCAGCCCCAAGGCAGTCGCGTACATGTCCACAATCGCGCCATCGCGAAACCGGTGCCCGAAAAGATCGGTCAAGTCGACAACGGTCGCATCATTGGCTGCGATGTGGTCAGCCTGCGCGGGCAATAACTCGATCGCATCCAGAATGCGTTCTTGCACAGCAAGCGCATAAATCTCGTAGACGAAAGATGGCATCGTGTTGGCGAGGAAGACACGAATCCGGCAGCCAAAGTGCGCCTTGATATATTGCAGCAACCCGACGCCCATAATCGCGTCGCCCATGCCTTGGCTGAAGCCCCCGAGGATGTGCAGCACTTTGGTTTTGCTGTAGTCGATCAATGACGGACTGAAGTCCAGGTGGTGGCAGTTGGGTATTAACGTCCGGATCGAGACAAACGCATCGCCCTGCACCTGTTCCTTGCGCACATCGTAGGGGGCAAAGACGAGCCCGTCTCGTAACCATGCCGTTCCAACGTAGGGTGTATGGCCGGTGTGCCCTTGCAACTCGGCTGCGGTTGTATTCAACAGTTCTATTCCTCATCCATTCGATGTACTGATCATGAAGCGCGCGTTAGAAAGTGTGACAAAACGGCCGCCTCAGGCTCTCCCTCTGCAGCGCAGCTATTCGCCCCTGACCGTGCGTAACTTTTTGATGGCGTTTTTGAGCGCCGAAATGATGATTTCAGGCGCGACCGGCTTTTGTCCGTACAGTACGTCGGCCTGTGCAATGGCGCTGGCAACTTCCTGCGCGGCGGCCTGACCGGTAAGCAGATAAATTGGCGCTGCGGCAGATTGCTCGCGTACGCGCCGGATCAATGCCTCTCCACCCATGTCCGGCAAGCGCCAGTCCAGTACATACCCGTCGAAGGCAGTGCCTTGCATGGCCTGCAAGAGCGCATCTGCGCTTTCAAACGTCGACACCAGAAAGTGTTCCTCCATCGTCTCCCGCATCACCGCCAGTATCTGTTCGTCGTCATCGACGACGGCGATATGGGGGCAGCCAATGGCATCAAGGATTGCGTCAAACGAAACACCAAGATGCCGCAATTTGATCATCGCCTCCAAACCCGGTAGTGCCTCTCCCTTCAGGACACGGTAGGTCTGCGTGCGCGACTGCTGCAACACATCCATTGTCCGTACCAAGCGGCGCGGTGGTTGCGGAAACGAGAGCAGATCGAGCTGCTTGTTCAGCATCTGCCCAAAAGCATGTAGTCGGGATGGCTGCTCATCGACCGGAGTTTGTTGCTCTGACATAACAATTTCCTGAGTTTCGTGAAAGCTAGTAAAGCACGAAGGGCTTGCATTTTGTAAATCGCGGTGCAAAACTACACGAAAGTTCCAAATAAGGAACAAACATGTTTCGTATTTTGGATTTCACTGTCGGCCGTAGTGATTACGGCATGTGTTGTTTTTGCGAGGCTTGTGCATGTCCAAGGCGAAGAGCGAGATCGAAGTGGAAATCGAGGCTGTCGCGACTTCCTCAACAACGCGCCAATGGCTCAGGGCCGCATTGCTGAGTGCATTACGCCAAGACTGCATTGAAGTGGCTGATGACTCGGCGCAACTTGCCGTCCTGCTGCGTCGACGCTGTGACGCGATTCTCGGCCGGAACAAACGGAGCAATGGGAATGAATTATAGAGAATGTTGTTCCCTAATAAGAAACAAGTTGCATCCAATTCTGACGGGGACTTCCCGACATGCCAAAGCGCAATGCCGATCCTGCCTCGATGGTGTATCACGCTTCCTTCAAAGCGTTTTCGCAGGACTATCACCAGTTGTCTTTGGATGCGAAAGCCGAGTACCGGGCCGCGATCAGGACGGTATTCGGGCCTTTCTTTCTGGAAAGCTGGCTGTGCTGGGACAGGCAGCAGCGTATGAACCCTCACGCTTGATCAGGCTGTGCCGCCAAGGCATCAGACGGCAACGCTCCTCTCTTGTGCATAACCTCACCCAATGTAGGGGTAAATCTGATGAGCGGGTGCTTCGCAGTAAGAAAAGTTGGTTAGAATGCCGGACGCATTCTATATTTGCTTACGTGTTTTTAGAAAATACTTACAGGCCAGCAGGTCGGGTTGATGAAAAACTCACAACCTCTCGCAATAAGCCTCAGATCGGCGCGCATTCGGTTTGCACTGAAAAGAAAAGGAGAATCGCTCCTTTTTCCGTCGCGCATGTGACAAACCAGAACGAGGCAATAACTGTCCATCTGCTGACTCTCTTGCCTTGGCGTGAAAGCTTTTGGGCAGCCTGGATCAATTTGCTTTTTGATTTCGTAAGACGGCATCCGGGGGCATAGCAATGGTCAGTCGCTTAAGTGGCACGGTGCCGATGCGATTGATTGAGCAGAAATAACAATGCAATTCGATGGCCCAGATGCGGCGCGCATTCAATGCCATTGATTGAAATAAATAATAAATCAGGTATGGGGAGTGGTTTTTTGCGTTTTGCTGCATTCGTTTTTAACCAAAAGTCTGGATTCATTTCCGCTGCGTCGCCCGTTCAAAGAACAACGCTTGCAATCGCGCTATGTGGTTGTATCGCAATGGGTGCGCACGCCGCAGACGCACCATTCAATCCCGCCGATGCCAGTGCGCAGGAACTGCTGCGCCAGCAAGAGCGCGAACGCCTGCTGCGGCAGCAGCAAGAACAGACACCCGATGTGCGGCTGCAAACACCGCAGGCACCGGGCGTATCCACACGCCTCCCCGACAATGAATCCCCCTGTTTCCCCATTCGCCAGATCGAATTGAAAGGCGATTCGGCGGAGCGCTTTACTTGGGCGATTGCCGCCGCCGACCAACGAGACGATAAAGCCGTCGGGCGCTGCCTGGGCACGGCCGGGGTCAACCTGGTCATGAAGCGCGTGCAGAACGCGATCGTCGAAAAAGGCTTTGTGACCACGCGGATCGTGGCGGAGGAACAAGACCTGCGCACCGGCGTGCTCCGGCTGACGGTGATTCCGGGCCGGATTCGCGCCATCCGCTTTGCCGAAGGCACCGCGCATCGCGCCACGCAATGGAATGCCGTGCCGGCACAACCGGGCGACATATTGAATCTGCGTGATATCGAACAAGCACTGGAAAACTTCAAGCGCGTACCGACGGCCGAGGCCGATATCCAGATCACGCCGGCGGAAGGTGCCACTGCCAAGCCGGGCGAAAGCGATCTGGTCATTGTCTGGAAACAGGCTTTGCCGTTCCGCATCAGTGTGTCTGCCGATGACTCAGGCAGTGAGGCAACCGGCAAATATCAAGGCAGCGTCACGTTCTCCTACGACGACTGGTGGACGCTCAACGACCTGTTTTATCTCACCGTGAGCCGTGATCTGGTTGGCCTCGATCACAGCGACAAAGGCACGCGCGGCTATTCCGCGTTCTACTCGGTGCCGTTTGGCTACTGGCTACTGAGCCTGAGCGCCAATAGCAGCAACTACTACCAGTCCGTGGCGGGCGCGACCCAGACCTATATCTATCGCGGCGAAAGCCAGAGCGGCGATATCAAGCTGTCTCGGCTGGTTTATCGCGATGCGGTGCGCAAGACCACTTTGTCGATGCGAGGCTGGACGCGCGCCTCGAAGAACTTCATCAACGATACCGAAGTCGAGGTTCAGCGCCGCCGCACAGCGGGTTGGGAATTCGGCATTGCGCACCGCGAATTCGTGGCCGCGTCGACTGTTGATCTCAACGTTACCTACAAGCGCGGCACTGGTGCGTTCGGAACACTGGCTGCGCCGGAGGAAGCGTTCGGCGAAGGCACCTCACGCGCCGGCATCATCAACGCGAATCTCCAGCTGAACGTGCCTTGGACGGCGGGCTCGCAACGCTTGCGTTACAGCGGCGAGTGGCGCGCCCAATGGAACCGGACGCCCTTGGTGCCGCAGGATCGTTTTTCCATCGGCGGTCGTTACACGGTGCGCGGCTTCGATGGCGAGAGCAGCCTCTCGGCGGAGCGCGGCTGGCTGGTTCGCAATGAATTGAATTTCGCGCTGGGTGATAGCGCTCAGGAGTTCTATCTCGGCGCAGATTACGGCGAAGTCGCCGGCCCATCGGCGCAGAACCTGGTGGGTTACCGGTTGGCCGGCGTCGTCATGGGTTTGCACGGTGGTTTCAAAGGCGTGAATTACGACGTCTTCGTGGGCCGGCCGATTCTCAAGCCCGAGCTATTTCAGACTGCAACCCCAATCGCCGGCTTTAACGTCGGCTGGTCGTATTGAGTTGGCAATGCCAGCACACATTCGGGCAGCCCAGTACAACACCCTAATTAAAAATATCTAGCCAGGCCGCAATGGCCCGGGAAAACCATGAATAAGAACCTATACCGGATCGTTTTCAACAAAGCGCGTGGTCTGCTGATGGTGGTGGCGGAAATCGTCACCAGCGACGGCAAGACGGCGGGGACGACGGATGCGCCTTCCGGCAGCGCCGGCGGCCAGCAAGTGGCGACCATTTCGCCACTGCCGTTCCTGTTGATGGCGGCGTTCGGCATGGTGCTTTGGGTTTCCCCGCTGGCGCATGCGCAGATCGTGGCCGATCCGAACGCGCCGGGCACGCAACAGGCAACGGTGCTCACCACGTCGAATGGCCGGCCGTTGGTGAATATCCAGACGCCCAGCTCTGGCGGCGTTTCGCGCAACGTCTACACCCAATTCGACGTCGATAAGAACGGGGTCATCCTCAATAACTCCCGCACCAATACCTCCACGCAATTGGGCGGTTGGGTGCAAGCCAACCCGTGGTTGGCCACGGGCACCGCGCGCATCATCCTGAACGAAGTCAATGCCAGCAACCCGAGTCAATTGAAGGGCTACATCGAGGTCGCCGGGGATCGCGCCCAAGTGGTCATTGCCAACGCGGCCGGTATCAGTTGCGACGGCTGCGGCTTCATCAACGCCAGCCGGGCCACCCTGACTACCGGCACACCGCAATTCAGCGGCGGCAACCTCACCGGCTATCTGGTGCAACGCGGCCAGATCACCGTTGGCGGCGCGGGGCTGGATGCCAGCCAGACCGACTTCACCGACCTGATTGCGCGCTCAGTGCAAGTCAACGCCGGCATCTGGGCCAAGAACCTGCAGGTCACTGTTGGGGCCAATCAGGTCAGCGTCGATCAAAGCCAGGTCACCCAAACCTCCGGCACCGATGCCGCGCCCGCGTTCGGGATCGACGTTTCCAGCCTGGGCGGGATGTATGCCGGCAAGATCACTCTCGTGGGCACCGAGGCCGGCGTGGGCATGCGCAATGCCGGGCAGATCGGCGCCAGTGTGGGCGAAGTGGTCGTCACTGCCGACGGCAAGCTGCAAAACGTTGGCGCGATCACCAGTGCGACGGATACCCGCATCACCACCAATGGCGGCCTGAGCAACAGCGGTTCGCTCTACGCGCAAGGTAATGCCAGCGTTAGCACCCAAGGCAATGTCGACAATAGCGGCGTCATTGCTGCGGTCGGCAATACCACCGTCAGCGCCACCGGCGCGGGCAGCCAGATCACCAATCACAGCGGCGCGCTCCTCGGTGCCGGCATCCAGAGCGACGGCTCCCTCGCCACCACCGGCAACCTCAATGTCACCGCCACTGGCCAAGTTACGACGCAAGGCCAGAATCTGGCCGGCGGCGATCTCAGCCTGCACGGTAGCAGCCTCGATCTGTCCAGCAGCCAGACCGGCGCGCACAACATCACGCTGACCGCGACCAGCGGCGACGTTGATGCGAATCACGCCACCGTCTCCGCCAGCCAGACCTTGGCGGCAACGGCCAGCCAGACGCTGCGCACCGACAGCGCTCACGTCTCCGCCAGCCAGCTCAACCTCACCGCCCACGACATCAGCAACGTTGCCGGCGAACTGGTGCAAACCGGCACGGGCGACACCACCATTGCTCCGGTCGGCAACCTCGATAACACCAGCGGCCGCATCGCCAGCAACGGCAGCAACCTCACGCTCGGCGCGCAAACGCTCACCAATACCAGCGGCACCATTGAACACGCCGGCACCGGCACGCTGGCCGTCAATGCCACCACGCTGAATGGCAGCAGTGGCACGATTGGCAGCAACGGCCAACTCAAGCTGACCGCACAAAACGCCACCCTCGATCACGGCAATACCAGTGCCCAACAAATCCAGATCAGCACCGCCACCTTGTCGAATCGTGGCGGCAGCCTGATCCAGAGTGGCACTGGTGCGACCCAGATCACCGCCACGACGCAACTGGACAACACCGGCGGCACGGTTGCCAGCAACGGTGCGACGACGTTAACGGTTGGCGATCTGCACAATCAGGGCGGCACCATTCAGTCCACCAGCACCGCCGACCTGACCGTGCACGCCACCGGCGATATCGACAACAGCGCCCAAGGCAAATTGAGTGCGGGCGGCAACGGCATCGTGACGGCGAACAGCTTGAACAATGCGCACGGTCAGCTCACTGCCGGCAAGAGCCTGCAAGTTGCGACCACCAACGCTATCGACAACAGCAGCGGCACACTGGCCGCCAACCAGACTGTCGCCATCACTGGCGGCGATGTCACCAACACCAGCGGCGACATTCACGGTGGCAATGTCGGGCTTAACCTGACCGGCCAGCTGAGCAACACCCAAGGCCAGATCAACAGTAGCGGCGACCTGACCGTCAGCACCGCTACCGGCATCAGCAACAGCGGCACCTTGTACGCCCACGGCAATGCCAACCTCGGCACCCAAGGCAACATCGACAACAGCGGTGTCATTGCTGCGGCCGGCAATACCACCCTCAACGCTACCGGTGCGTCCAGCCAGATCACCAGCCACAGTGGCGCGACGCTGGGCGCGGGCATTCAGGCCGACGGCTCCCTCGCCACCACCGGCAACCTGAGCGTCACGGCCACCGGCCAAGTGACCGCCCAAGGCCAGAATCTGGCTGGCGGCGACCTCAGCCTGCACGGCAGCAGTCTTGATCTCAGCACCAGCCAGACCAGCGCACACAACGTCACGCTGACTGCGACCAGTGGCGATATTGATGCCAACCACGCCACCGTCACCGCCAGTCAAACCCTGACGACCACCGCCGCCCAAACACTGCGCACCGACGGCGGCCACGTTTCGGCCAATAAACTCAATCTGGCCGCCCATGACCTCAGCAACGTTAGCGGCAATCTGACTCAGACCGGTGCGGGTGACAGCACCATTGCCCTCGCTGGCAACCTCGACAACACCAGCGGCCACATCGCCAGCAATAGCACCAATCTCACCCTTGGCGCGCAAACGCTGACCAACAACAGCGGCAGCATTGCCCACGCCGGCACCGGCACATTGGCAATCACCGCCACCACACTCAATGGCACCAGTGGCACGATCGGCAGCAACGGCCAGCTCAATCTGACTGCGCAAACCGCCACCCTCGACCACGGCAACACTAGCGCTCAACAAATCCAGATCAGTACCGCCACCTTGTCGAACCGTAGCGGCAACCTGATCCAGAGTGGCACCGGTGCGGCCCAGATCAGCGCGACGATCTCACTGGACAACACCGGCGGCACGCTCACCAGCAACGGCGCGACGACGTTAACGGTTGGCGATCTGCACAACCAGGGCGGCACGATCCAATCGACCGGCACGGCCGATCTGACCGTGCATGCCACCAGCAATATCGATAACAGCGCCCAAGGTAAATTGAGTGCGGGCGGCAACGGTACACTCACGGCCGCTAGCCTGAACAATGCCCATGGCCAGCTCACCGCTGGCAACAACCTGCAAGTCACCACCACCAACGCCATCGACAACAGCAGCGGCACGCTGGCAAGTAATCAGGCAGTCGTCATTGCGGCCGGTGACCTGACCAATGCCAATGGCGACATTCATGGCGGCAACATTGGCATGACCCTCACCGGCCAGCTCGCTAATACCGCCGGCCAGATCAACAGCAGCGGCGACCTGACCGTCAACGCCGCCACCGGCCTCGCCAACAGCGGCACCTTGTACGCCCACGGCAATGCCAATCTCGGTACGCAAGGCAACATCGACAACAGCGGTGTGATTGCTGCGGCCGGCAACACCACGCTCAACGCCACCGGTGCGACCAGCCAGATCACCAGCCACAGCGGTGCGACGCTTGGCGCGGGCATCCAGACCGACGGCTCGCTCGCCTCTACCGGCAATCTGAGCGTCACCGCTACCGGCCAAGTGACCGCCCAAGGCCAGAATCTGGCCGGCGGTGACCTCAGCCTGCACGGCAGTGGTCTTGATCTCAGTACCAGCCAGACCAGTGCGCACAATGTCACGCTGACTGCGACCAGTGGCGACGTCGATGCCAACCACGCCACCGTCTCCGCCAGTCAGACCCTGACGGCTACCGCCGCCCAAACGCTACGCACTGACAGTGCACACGTCTCGGCCAACCAGCTCAATCTGGCCGCCCACGACCTGAGCAACGTCGGCGGCGGCCTGACCCAGACCGGCAGCGGCGACACCACCATTGCGCTCGTCGGCAGCCTCGACAACACCAGCGGCCATATCGCCAGCAATGGCAACAACCTGACCCTCGGTGCGACCACGCTGACCAACGCCAATGGCGGCCAAATCCAGCATGCCGGCAGCGGTATGTTGGCCATCACCGCCACCACGCTGAATGGCGATCACGGCAGCATCGGTAGTAATGGTCAGCTCAATCTGACTGCCGGCGCGGCGATCCTCGACAACGGCACCACCACGGCGCAGCAACTGCAGATTCAAACCAGCACGCTGAGCAATCGTAGCGGCAGCATCACCCAATCTGGCACCAGCGCGGCGCAGATCACTGCCACCACTGCCCTGGACAACACCGGTGGCACGGTCACCAGCAACGGCGCGACGACGTTAACGGTCGGTACGCTGACCAATCAGGGCGGCACGATCCAATCGACCGGCACCGCCGACCTGACCGTGCACGCCACCGGCAACATCGACAACAGCGCCCAAGGCAAATTGAGCGCGGGCGGCAACGGCATCGTGACGGCGAACAGCCTGAACAATGCCCACGGCCAGCTCACCGCTGGCAACAGCCTGCAAGTCGCGACCACCAACGCCATCGACAACAGCAGCGGCACACTGGCCGCCAATCAGGCCGTCACGCTCAACGCAAGCGACCTCACCAATACCTCCGGCGACGTGCACGGCCACGGCGTCACTGCCACCTTGACCGGCCAACTGAGCAACACCCAAGGCCAGATCAACAGTAGCGGCGACCTGACCGTCAACACCGTCACCGGCCTCGCTAACAGCGGCACCTTGTACGCCCACGGCAATGCCAATCTCGGCACGCAAGGCAACATCGACAACAGCGGTGTGATCGCTGCGGCCGGCAACACCACGCTCAACGCCACCGGTGCGACCAGCCAGATCACCAGCCACAGTGGCGCAGTTCTTGGCGCTGGCATCCAGAGCGACGGCTCGCTCGCCACCACGGGCAACCTCTCCGTTACGGCGACGGGCCAGATCACGACGCAAGGCCAAAACTTGGCCGGTGGCGACCTCAGCCTGCACGGTAGCAGCCTTGATCTGAGCACTAGCCAGACCAGTGCGCACAACATCACGCTGACCGCGACCAGCGGCAATGTGGATGCCAACCACGCCACCGTCTCCGCCAGTCAAACCCTGACGGCCACCGCTGCGCAAACGCTACGCACCGACAGTGCCCACGTCTCGGCCAACCAGCTTAATCTGGCCGCTCATGACCTCAGCAACGTTAGCGGCAACCTGACTCAGACCGGCAGCGGCGACAGCGCCATTCTCCTCGCTGGCAACCTCGACAACACCAGCGGCCGCATCGCCAGCAACGGCAACAACCTCACGCTCGGCGCGCAAACGCTCACCAACAGCAACGGCACCATCGAACACGTCGGCACCGGTACGCTCGCCATCACCGCTACCACGCTCAATGGCACGCACGGCAATATCGGCAGCAACGGGCTGTTGAATCTGACCGCGCAAACGGCAACGCTCGACAGCGGCAGCACCGTTGCCCAGCAGCTGCAAGTGAACACCGCCACCTTGTCGAATCGCGGCGGCAGCCTGATCCAGAGCGGCACCGGCGCGACCCAGATCACCGCGACGACGGCGCTGGACAACGTCGGTGGCACGCTGGCCAGCAACGGCGC
>NZ_JONM01000037.1 GCF_000711875.1 Andreprevotia chitinilytica DSM 18519 | reverse complement strand
ACCGAGGCAGTCAGTACGCCAGCGCGGCCTACCAGGCGTTGCTGCAGCGGCATGGCGTGGTGTGCAGCATGAGCCGCAAGGGCAATTGCTGGGACAACGCGGTGATGGAGCGCTTCTTCCTGAATTTGAAGATGGAACGGGTCTGGCAGCGCGACTATGCCAACCCGGCGGAAGCGGTGCGTGATGTGACGGATTACATCGTGGGCTTTTACAACAGCCTGCGGCTGCATTCCAAACTGGGTTACCGGCCACCCTCCGTGTTTGAGCGGGAATCGGCTGGCAACGCACCTAGTGGGGTGTCCGGGGAAAGTTGACCACTACATACTTTCTGTCCTTCTCATTCACCCTTTTTACGCAAACGCGAGCGAAATCGAGGGAGCTGCGGCGTTCGTGCGCCAGCGTGATGCCCGATTGCGCCAGTTGATACGCGGCGGAGCCGGGTTCGACAATGGCGACGAGGATTTGGAATAGCCGACCTAATTCGGCCACGCTATCCATGCCGTGGCGTGCGATGTCCTCTGCCGAGGCACCGGCTACGGATTGGACGGTGCGGCCATAGCATGGGATGGGGGGTGGTGCTGGCGTTCCTTGAGGTACGTTGGGTATGAGAGCCTCCTTGATGTGCTGGGAAGCCCGCTGCTCCGTCGTCAAACGAAGGTGGCGGGCACAAGGCAAGGTTGACGAACCGGCATCAAGGAACCGGCGCACCCGAGGGTGCCCCTACCAAGGCCCGCCATTGAAGACGTACAAGGGTATTGCGGACAACAAAAAACCGCTTTGCAGCGGTTCGTTCGCCTTGATGTTGCGGGTCGTCAAACCCGTTTGTTGCGTCGTCAAACACAACGGGCAAAGTATTCCGCACCGGCTTGGGCTTGGTCAAGGCGGTGCGGATGAGGCGTTGATGGCAAGCACCCTCACCCCCGGCCCCTCTCCCGTAAACGGGCGAGGGGAGAAAAACGCCAGCAGCGCAACACAAACTAGCACTGCCGTATCAACCCAAGTCACCCTCTCCTTCACAGGAGAGGGTCGGGGTGAGAATGGTCTGCCCCCCTTTCAAAAGCGCCCCGCCAGCCAGTCCGGCACGGGGGTTTCGGGGATCGAGTGTTTGAGGGCTTTAGCCCGAGTTTTCGATTCCCGCCCGTGACGGGCTGGCTGGCGGGGGAATCTGGCGCTTGCGCCAGACGCTTTTGCAGGGTCGCCTTTGGAGTGGAGAGGGCTTTGGCGAGACAAAGTCCTTTCCCCGTCCGCCGGGCGGAACCGGTATGTAACGCCTTTACTTGCGCCATTGGCGCTGAAAACCGTCGCCATCGCGAGCAAGCTCGCTCCTACAAAAGCTGCGGCCATGACATCCAGCGTTATCTTCCCGATGCATCCCTGCAGGTAGATCAACCTCAGCACCACAAATAAATATCCAATCTTGAAACCAACTCATCTGATCGTCGTAAGCTAGTGGCCGCAAAGCCCACAACGCCCCTCCACACGATGACCACGAGAAACCCAATGGCCCAGATCATCCTGAGAAACGAGATACCAGCCAGCATTGGCATAGTGACTTACGAGATCACCGATGCATCACAGAGTCAGACGAGGCTCACCGTGCCATCAGAAGGCGAGGTCATTCATCCGGTCGATCCGGCGCTAGGGCCGTGGCGCGTATCGGCCATCGTCGAGAGCACCAGCCCGGATCATTTGGCGACAACGTTGCCGGAACAGGTGATCACCACTTCCGCCACCGTGAATGCCAGCCTTGCAATGTCGGTTATTCAACAAGAGGAAGCACTGGCCGCGCCACACATGCTGCAGGCGCATCAGCCGACCATTGCCGCATCGCCCTCATCGAAAGAGCAGGCATTCAACATGCAAATGCAGACACAGACCAACTGGGCTTGGGCCGCAGTGGCAGCGAGTGTTGCGGCCTATTACAACTCACATGCTGCCGCCAATATCACGCAATGCAGTTTGGCCAGTTGGGCCTTCAGTCAGTCCAATTGCTGCAACACCCCTGTGTCATCGGCATGCAACCGGCCTTTTTCGGTGGCAGATGCGCTGCAATATGTCGGCCATCTCAACAGCTCACTGGCAGGCTCGATTCCGTTCAGCCAGGTTCAGGCCGAGATCGACAGCGGGCAGCCGATCGGGGTACGGATCACCTGGAACGGCATGTCCCTCGCACACGTGGTCGTCATCTGTGGTTATGACTACACCCAATCATCACAGCCCACGCTGCTGATCAAAGACCCTTGGGCGGGCACGACGGTCATGCGCTTCGCTGACTTCCCGGCGCGGTATCAGAGTGGCGGGACGTGGACGATGACTTTTCTAACGAAGGGATAATTCACAGGATGGGTTGAGCGAAGCGATGCCTGCGGCTTCGCTCAACGGGAGCGATGGGTATCGCAAGCTCAACCTATCCTACGAACTGCGTAAAACGCGCCCCGGCCAGCGGCACACGCTTGCCGATAAATTATTGAACGACGTACAATATTTGACGTCGTAAATTTATTTCAGGTGTGCCATGACTGCCGAAACCTCCCCTCCGCCCTCCCCCGATACCGATCCCGGCCGCCGCGAGCGCAAGCGCCAGCAAACGCTGGATCACCTTGCCGCCACCGCCTTTCGCCTGTTCGAAGCGCATGGTTTCGAGGCGGTGACGATGGAGCAAGTCGCGGCAGAGGCAGATGTCGCCAAGGGCACGCTCTATAACCATTTCCCGGTCAAGGAAGCGCTACTGGCGCATCTGTTGCATAGCGAGCTGGCGGGCGACATTCCACGTTTGCGCGCTGCCATCGAGGCCGCGCCGGATTTCGCCGCCCGCATGACTTGCCTGCTGCACGCCTCGGCAGATTGGTCGGCACGGCATCGCACCTATCTGGTCCACTACCTGCGCTTTCGCCTCGCCAATGCCGTCACGCCACCAACGACCACCGATGCCAAATCCGCCCGCAGCGGGCTCGATCAAGTCTTCGAGGCGTTGATCCGGCAAGGCCAGGCAAGCGGGGAGTTGCGCGCTGATCTGCCGCCCGCCCAGCTGGCGCAGATGTTCCAGTTCCTGTACCTGAGCGCGCTGCTGCGCTGGGTGGCCGCGCCGGATAGCGATCTGCGTGCTGAATTCGATGCCACGCTGCATGTATTTCTGCACGGTCTGATCGCAACGCCTGATCACAACCCAACGAGGGGCAAAGCATGACCGCGCTGATTTTCGATCTAACCGCAGCGGCAGAAGCCGGCCCTACCCAAGCCGGCGGCAAAGGCTGGCAGTTGGGCCGGCTGGCCCGCTTCGGCGTACCGGTGCCACCTGGTTTTGTCATCAGCGCGGCGGCGTGTGGCAAGCGCACAGCCGGCGAGCCGCCACCAGCCAGCCTGATTCAATTGCTGGCAGCGGAAATTGCGCAACGCGGCTGGCTGGCGCAAGCACTGGCAGTGCGCTCGTCCGCCCCGCAAGAAGACTCCGCAAAGGCATCGTTCGCCGGCATCCACCACACCAGCCTGAATGTGCGAGGGCTCGATGCCACCGTTGCAGCGGTGCAGGCGGTTTGGGATTCATTGTGGACGCCGCAAGCCGCGGCATACCGGCAGCGCATGGGCATCGACGACAGCGAAGCGACGATGGCGGTGGTTGTGATGCCGCTACTGCCAGCGCGGGCGTCTGGGATCGCCTTCACCTGCGACCCGATCTCCGGCCGCGACGATCAGTTGCTGATTCATGCGCATTGGGGGCTGGGCGAGGCCTTGGTCGATGGTCAAGTCGATGGGGACGAATACCGGCTGCAGGAAAACTATCTGGACGACAGTTTGCAGCTGATCGAGCAACGCATCGGCAGTAAGGCGCAATGGAGCGTGCCGGTTGCGGCAGGCGGCACCGAGTTGCAAACCACACCAGCCGACTTGGCCGCCCGGCCCGTGTTGACACCGGCCCAAGCGCTGCAATTGGGTGCATTGGTACGCGATGCGGCCTGCGCCCTCAACTACGCTCACAGCGGCTATGACGTGGAATGGGTGTGGGATGGCGAGCGCTTCTGGATCGTGCAGGCTCGTCCGGTCACGGCGCGGCCCCGCCATACCTACCCGGCACTCGCCAACCAGCCCGCGCTCTGGTCGCGTGGCAACACGCGGGAAATCCTGCCCGCGCCCCTATCGCCCATGGATTGGGGGCTCAGCCGTACCATGGTCAGCCGCATGCTGACGCGGGGTTATGCGCTGAGCGGGTACGCGCTATTGCCGGGTGCGCAACGTGCCGGCTTGTTCCACGGCCGGCTTTATCTCGAAACCTCGCTGATGCAATGGGAAGGCTACGATGCGCTGGGCGTGCCCCCCAAGGCCATGAACCAGTTGCTGGGCGGCCAGCAGGCAGAGATCACCGTCCTCCCGCCAACGTTTGGGCAACGTCTCGCCCGAGGGCTGCGCATGCTGCGCTACCTGAAGCGCAACGGCCGCCTGCGCCACAATGCCGAGGCGACGTTGCGCAATGCCCGGCAACGCGCGGCAGACTGGCTGAACGAGCCACTATCTGCCGACAACGCCGCACTCGCGCAACGCATGCGCGAGCAGTTCGCCATCGTGCGCGGCGCGGACGATCTGTTCTTCCTGCAAGGATCAAGCGGCGGCACCTTGTTCAATCTGGTGCAGCTGATCGACAAATACTGCCCCGGCGAAGGCCATGCCCTTGCTGCTGCACTCCTGGCGGGCGGCGAACCCAGCGTAACCGCCGCACAAGGCTATGCGCTCCTGGAACTGGCCCGCATCGCCGCAGCAGACGAAACCGCATTGGCATGGCTGCGCAGCCCGGATCGCGTCGGCACCGGCTGGCCGACCGCGTTGCCGGCAGACAGCCCGTTCCGCCGCGCCTTTGCCGACTTCCTGCGCGCTCACGGCCATCGCGCTGTCTACGAAACCTATATGCGCAATCCCCGCTGGCGCGAGGCGCCGGACTACCTGCTCGATAGCGTGCTCAACCTGATCGGCGCCGATCCGGCCCCGCTACGTCAGCGCCAACAACAGGCCGCCGCCGAGGCTCGGCAACGCCTGCGCCAAGTGCTGCCGTTCTGGCTGCGACCCATCGTGGCCAAGCTGGCGAAGACCGCCACCACGGAATGCAACCATCGCGAAGCGGCTCGCAGCGCCTTCATCGCACATCTGGAAGTGTTGCGACGGGCGATGTGCACACTGGCCGAACGCTGGACTGGCCCGGATGGGTTGGCACAAGCAAACGACATCTTCAATCTGACTACGCAGGAAGTCTTCGCTGTGGCTGAAGGCCGCTTGCCTGTCATCGCTGCCGCCGCCCGCGCCGCAGAACGGCAAAAACAGCTGGATGCCTGGGCACTGCAACGCGAACCGGATGTCGTGATGGAGCATGGTGACGCTGCGCCAGCCGCCATCGCTCCGGCACGCAAATATGATGAAGCGGGCGACATCTGGCGCGGCACCGCCGTGGGTAGTGGCTACGCCCAAGGGCGCGTGCACATCGCGCACAGCCCCGCCGACGGGTTAACGATGGCAGCCGGCGATGTGCTCGTCGTCCCATCTACCGATCCGGCCTGGACACCGTTGTTTCTCAAGGCCGGTGCGCTGGTGATGGAGACGGGCGGCTATCTCTCGCATGGGGCCATCGTGGCGCGGGAGTTCGGCATTCCGGCAGTGGTGAACCTGCCGGGGATACTCGATCAGCTGCGGCACGGGGAGTTGGTGGAAGTGGACGGCAACCGGGGAACGGTGCGAAGAACATCGGCAACTTGAAGCCAAGCGTCAGCCCGGCCGTTACACAGCTTGCCCCGCCTTTTTTGCTGTTGTCATATGATTGAGGGCGGAATAACGATCCGGGCGTGTGATGACGCCCTTTCCCGACTCATCCACCGACATATCGAGGAGCACATACGTGAACAAGATCCTGATCGCCCTGACACTGGCCTTTGCCGCCCACGGCGCACTCGCCAACTCGGCCTGCGACAAACCCAAGAACGATTTCGACGATCTGTACTGTCTGGACAAGGTCTACCTGCAGGCCGACAAAGACCTGAACGATGCCTACGGCAAGCTGGTGAAACAGCTGGATGCCGACGGCAAGGCCGCGCTGAAGAAAGGCCAACTGGCCTGGATCAGCAGCCGCAACACCGAATGCAGCTGGAAAGACAACCGCGGCTTTTTCGTGAATCTGGATTGCGCCACGCGTATGACCACCGAGCGCGCGCAGTTCCTGGTTGAGCGCTTGCGTGAGTGCACCAGTGCGGGGTGCATGAATAGCAAGTTGCAGTGATTTGGGCTTTACGGGCGACAGTGGAGGCGGAAACAAAGGCCGCTCCCGATTCTAATCGGCCCACGGAGAAGTCACTCGTTCCCTCGCCCATTTATGGGAGAGGGTTAGGGTGAGGGTGCTTGCAAAGGTCGCTGCATTTGGCACCACCCTCACCCCCGGCCCCTCTCCCATCAATGGGCGAGGGGAGAAGGCCTGATGCAAGCGCAACCCATCCTACAAACCCACCCACCAGGCCGATCAAATTGGATATCGACTTCCTGCTCAAACACATTCCGCCGGAACAAACGAACGCGGCGCTGGCAGAGTTTCTTGCTCACTATCTGAATCCGGCCTTCGGCACTTTGCCCAAGGGCGAGGTCGAGTTGCTGGTGCTCAATCTGCTGGAGCGGATCGGCGCGATCGAACCGGAGCCAACCGTGTACCAGCTGGTCTCCGCCCTGCACATCACCCGCTCGAAAGCCCGCCGGCTGATTTACGAACGGGAGCTACGGCGCTCTAGCGCCGCCAGCCTCGATGCGCGGGTCAAGGCGTTGCTCAAGCGGCCGTTGCTGCAAAAGGAAGGCGAGCTGTTCGTACTGGAAGTGGAAAACCCGCTGCTGGCCGATCATCTGCGCGCCAAGTTGCAGGTGCTGGGTTACGTCTCGGATGGCTCGTTCTCGCCCAGCCTGATCAAGCTCGGGCTCGACGCCGTTACGGCGCTGGTTGAAGACAGCCTTTCCGAAGACGAACGCGAGGCGATCCGCCATGCCTTGGTGAAGGCCGGTGCGCCGGATACGTCGTTCAGCGGCGTGCTCAAAGCCACGCTGAAAAAGATTGCTGCCAAGGTGGCAGACGACACTGGCGAAGCGCTGATGAGCAAGGTATCCGAATACTGGACGCCGATTGTCGATGGCGCGGTCGATCACGTGATCGAGGCCGCCAAATCCCTGTTTGAAGATTGACCCGAAGACTGACCTGAAAACCGAACTGCGAAAACTGATGTTCCGACCTCTACTGCTTTCCACCGTCCTCCTCGCCGCTGCCCTCACCGGTTGCGCCGTCCACCCGATGCAACAGAAGATCGCCGAATCCGCCACCAGCGCCGCCATGCTCGACGCCATCATGCGGCTCGGCAAACAAGGCGACTGGCTGGCGATTCGCGGCCTGCACGAGACGGATAATCTCGTCGCCACCGTCACCAATATGCCGCTATCACACGCGGCGATTCTCGATCTGGAAAAGCAGCAGGTGATCGAGGCCGAAGGCATTGGCATCCACACCACGCCGCTGGCGGATTTCACCGCCAAATCCGAACGGTTGCTGTTGATCCACCCGGTCTGGGCGACCGAAGAAAAAGCCCACGCCGCCGTGATCCAGGCCCGCGAGCTGGTCGGCAAGCAATACAACTACCTCGGCCTGCTCGGCTTCAACGTGCCGGATCGCTACTACTGCACCGAGCTGGCGATGGTGGTCTACAAACCGTACCCGAGCCTGCCGAACCCGATTCCACCGGTGATCGAACCGGGCCAGCTGTGGCATTGGGGGACGGTGATTTATGACTCGGGGCCGGTGTTGCCGCGTTGATTGCTCAGTTCAAAATCTTCGGCTCCGTAGGGCGCAATCCCCGTAGGGCACTGCGCCGCACCGCCTAGGTCACAACGGACGAGCTTCATCACCCTCTCTCCGGCTGATTGAATCAAACGTTGCGGCCAGCCGGACACAACCCACGTTGCGGCGCAATGCCCTACGGGGATTGCGCCCTACGAAGCTGATATCGAATCCGCACCAACGCCATCTACAATGGCAAACCCCGCCCCTCACCGAAGAACCCAAATGCAGAAAAGACACATCTGGATCGAACCCGCGATCGCCACCTGCGCCGTCGTGCTGCTGTTGGTGCTGTCGTACCAGATCCTTGCCCCCTTCATCGCTGCGCTGGTCTGGGGCGGCATCCTCGTTTATGCCGCCTGGGGGCCGTATATGCGGCTGGTGGGCTTGATGCGCGGCAATCGCTCGATTCCAGCGCTGCTGATGCTGCTGATCTTCAGCCTGTTGATTCTGGTGCCGACGATCGTGGCGGGATTGGAGTTGTCGTCCAATATCGACGAGATCACCAGCTGGGTGCAGGCGCATGTCGCCAACGGCTTGCCGCACTTGCCGCAGTGGGTCAGCGGTCTGCCTTGGGTGGGGCCAAAGATCGATGCCTTCTGGGCGGGCCTCGGCAGCGGCGATACCGAGGTGGTCAATCGCGTGAAGGAATGGCTCAAGCCGGTTGGTCAGCTGTTGCTGACCTTTGGCGCGGCGGTGGGCAGTGGTTTGCTGCTGATGTTGCTCAGCCTGATGTTCGCGTTTTTCTTCTTCATCAGCGGGCAGGATGTCGTGCGCTGGATTATGAACGCGCTGCACCGGATCGGCGGCGAGCGTGCGCAGGAGCTGATGCGTATCGCCGGCCATACCGTGCGCGGCGTGGTGTATGGCTTTCTGGGGACCGCGCTCGTCCAGGGCGCGCTGGCGTGGTTCGGGTACTTGCTCAGTGGCGTGCCGAATGCGCCCGCATTGGGGCTGGTGACGTGTTTCCTGTCGCTGATCCCCGGCGGCCCCAGCTTGCTCGGCCTACCGGCCGCGCTATGGCTCTATCAGCAGGGCCACACGGGCTGGGCGATTTTCCTGGCGATCTGGATGCTGGGCGTGGTGAGCATGGCGGATAACGTGGTGAAGCCGCTGTTCATCGGCAAGGGCAGCGATTTGCCCTTCATCCTGATCCTTGTCGGCGTGATGGGTGGCGCATTTGCCTGGGGCATGCTGGGCGTGTTCCTCGGCCCGACCTTGCTCGCCGTGAGTTATGCACTGCTGCAATACTGGGCAAAGCAGGAAAGCGCAGCGCTACCGCCTATCCAACCGGCAACCGAAACGCCCGCCCCGCCTGCCGGGCATTGATCGGCGGCCCCCCCTTCCGATGATCTCGGTCAGCATCAACCAACAATGCCCCGGCAACGGGGCATTGTTATTTCCACCGCCCGGATGGGAATGAGACGGGGGTTTACTCCTCCCGCACCTCCAACACCCCCAGCAACATCGCCAAATACTCATTCAGCACCGCCAGATCACCCGCCTCAATCGGCGCAAGAATCCGGTGTTCGTTCTCGACATGCGCCTCCACCGCTCGGTTGATCAACGCCAGCCCGGCGTCGGTCAGTTGCACCAGCATGCTGCGCGCATCGTTCGGGTTCGGGTGGCGGGCGACCCAGCCGCTGGCTTCGAGCCGTTGCAGCCGGTGGGTCATGGTGCCGGAGGTGATCATCAGGGCGGAAAACAATGCCGTGGGTGCAAGGCAATGTGGCGCGCCGGCCCGCCGCAACGTGGCCAGCACATCGAACTCCCAGCTGGTCATGCCAAATTCCGCAAACGTTTCATCCAGCCGCCGTTGTAGCAGCGCGGCACAGCGCCGCACGCGCCCGATCGGCCCCATCGGGCTGGCATCCAGGTCCGGCCGCTCCCGCTTCCACTGCGCCAGGATGTCGTCGACCGCATCCGGCTGTTTTTTAGTTTCCATGACCGACCCTCAATTATCTTGACTTCAAGATAAACAGCCATCAGACTGAAATTTATCTTCACTTCGAGATAATATCATGGCAACCACACAAAACCGTTCCTCCTGGCTTGATGCCTTGCTGACCGCGCTGGCGCCGGCCATTTGGGGCTCGACCTATATCGTCACCACCACGATCCTGCCGCCGGATCGCCCGTTCACCGCCGCCTTGCTGCGCACCTTGCCGGCCGGGTTGCTGCTCACCCTGTATGTACGGCGCTTGCCGGCTCGTGCCGATTGGGGCCGGCTCTTGGTGCTCTCCGCATTGAATATCGGTTTCTTCCAGACCTTGCTGTTCGTGGCAGCCTATCGCTTGCCCGGCGGACTGGCGGCGGTGGTCGGCGCGATTCAACCGCTGCTGGTGATGGGGCTGGCGTGGGCGATTGATCGCCGCCAACCGGCCAGTCTAGCCGTCGGGGCGAGCGTGATCGGCGTGCTGGGCATGGCAGCGCTGTTGCTGTCCCCCGGCTCGGTGTGGGACCCGATCGGCATCACTGCCGCACTGGTTGGCGCGGCATGCATGGCGACAGGTACCTATCTGGCGCGGCGTTGGCGGCCGGATGTGCCGGTGCTGGCCTTCACCGGCTGGCAGTTGCTGGCCGGCGGACTGATGCTGGTGCCCGTGGCATGGACTTTCGACGCCCCCTTGCCCGCGCTGAGCGTCACGCAAATGCTGGGTTACGCCTATCTCTCCATCTTCGGCGCGCTGCTCTCCTACGCCCTGTGGTTCCGCGGCATTGCGCGCTTGTCGCCAGTGGCCGTGTCATCGCTCGGCCTGCTGAGCCCATTGACCGCCGTCATCCTCGGCTGGGCGCTGCTCGGGCAAAGCCTGAACGCAATCTCGCTGGCCGGTTTCATCACCGTGCTGGGCAGCATCCTCTTGGTACAACGAGCCTTGAGCCCGGCCACACCTGCATTGGTTGCCGCACGTTGAATCACAAACATCCCGTTTCTTGCCAGGAGCACACCATGTTCAACACCGTCAAAACCCTGATCGAATCCCGCATATCCACCGGCCGTTACGATGCCAGCCGTCCCGTCTCGGATGAAGCCGTCACCGAACTGGTGCGCCTCGCCACCCGCGCCCCGTCGGCCTACAACTTCCAGAACTGGAAGTTCATCACCGTGCGCTCGCCGGAAGCCAAAGCCCGTCTGCAAGCTGTCTCCTACGGGCAACGGCAAGTGGTGGACGCCCCCGTGACCTTCATCATTTGCGGCACGCTGGCCGCCTACGAAGGCCTGCCCCAAGCGCTGCAGCCCGCCTTGGATGCCGGCATCCTGCAACAGGCCACCGTCGACGGCTGGGTCGCCCAAGCCAAGGACAACCATGTTGCAAATCCGCAGCTGCAACGCGATGAAGCGATGCGCTCGGCCTCGCTGGCTGCAATGACGCTGATGTTCGCCGCCCAAGGCATGGGGCTCTCCACCGGGGCCATGAGCGGGTTTGATCCGGCTGGCGTGGCGCAGGAGTTCGGGCTGGCCGACCACGAAATTCCGGTCATCCTGATCACCGCCGGTTATCCGGCAGAAGGCAATTGGCCACAGAAGCCGCGCAAGGCGCTGGATGAGGTGATGGTGTTGGCTTGAGTGATGCGGCGCGAATCCCGGCAATGGAAAAACCGGCCTTTGCGCCGGTTTTTCTTTGGCGCACACGCGTGCTAACGCAGCCCCGGATCGGGCGTCTTCGCATACAATCGCGTTCGCTTTTCGTAACCCCTTGTCATGAATATGTCTTCCGCTGATACCCGGCGCTTTGTCGTCCTCGATAGCTTCCGCGGGCTTTGTGCGCTCTGCGTCGTCGTGTTTCACCAGCACCTGTTGCAAGGCTTTAGCGAGCTGACCTTTTTCCGCTCGGCCGGCCTGATGGTGGAATTCTTTTTCACCCTCAGCGGCTTCGTGCTGGCCCATCGCTATCGGCGGGAAAGCTTCGATCGCCCCGCCTTCGGCCAATTCGTGATCAGCCGCAGTTTCCGCGTGCTGCCCTTGCATCTGACCATGCTGCTGCTCTTCAGCCTGCCGCTGTTGTGGCAACTGATCAGCGCCAGCATCGCCAGCGGGCAGATCCATGCCTTGCTGACCGGCAGCGGGCTCAAGCGACAATGGCTGTACCAGCTGTTTCTGCTGCAGGCATGGCTGCCGGCGGCCGATCCGTTCGCCTTCAATGGGCCGGCGTGGAGCATCAGCGTCGAGTACTACCTGTATCTGGGCTTCGGGCTGGTATTGCTGCTGGACTTCCGGCGTAGCCAGATCGCTTTTGCCGTGATCGTGGCGCTTTGCTCGCTGGCCGTGCTGCTGCGGCTGGATTTCACCAGCAGCGGCGGGTTTCGCGGCATCACCTGCTTTTTCACCGGGGCATTGGCCTACGGTTGCCTTGATTGGCTGCAACACCGCCGCCCGGACAAGACACTGGGCACGCTGCTGGAAGTGCTGACGGTGCTGATCCTGTATTACGTCATCACCGGCCACTATCCAGCCAAGAGTTTCATTGCCACGTGGGTATTCAGCATCGCGATCATCCTGTTTTCTTTCGAAAGTGGTGTGGTGTCCCAATTGCTGCACGGCCGCTGGTTCGTCAAGCTGGGGCAATGGTCGTTCTCGATCTACCTGACGCATTACGCGCTGCTGCATGTGCTGCAATGGACCATGCAGCGGTTCTGGCCGGAAGCGCTGGTCACCGTCGAGGACGGGCCGGTCTATCTGAGCACCGACAGCTACATTGGCGACAATCTGCTGGGGATCGCCATGCTGGTGCTGGTGGTGCTCATCTCCCGCATCAGCTATCGGCAGATTGAATTGCGCGGGATTGCCTGGGGGAAGGCTTGGAGCCGGCGTTAGGTTTCCCGCCGTTATTAATGATCAAACATCAACGCCCCGTTTCCGGGGCGTTGTTGTTTACTAGCACGTCAGGTCATTCCACATTCATCAAGCGCAAGCTCCATTGTCCTGCCACGCCAAACCGGTGCCGCTGTGCGTATCCGGCTGCTCGCCTTGGGTGATCCACTTGGCCTGATAGTTACGGCCGTTGTAGCTCACGGTCTGGTTGGCTTGGTATTGCGTTGCGGCTACCCAAGCTGGTGAGCAAACCGCGATGCTCAGCGTGCTGGCCGAGGCCGTACCGGTGCGCAAGTTCTGCAGCGGTTGGTTGGCGGTGACGATGGCCTGGATATCGCTGGCGGCCAGCTGGCGGTTCCACACCGCAACATCGTCGAACTCCAGCAGGTACTTTTCGGTCGGGAAGCGGCTGTAGTAATCACCGCGCGCATCTTCGTTCAGCGCCCAGCGGCCGTAGCTCGGCACGAAGTTACCGGTCACGTTGCTGAAGTTCACCGTGGTGGTCGCGACCGTGCCGGCAGCGTTGCTGGCGTAGCAGACCATCTTCTTGTTGGTGGCATCGACGACGATAGCGACGTAAATCCAGCTGCCGGTCACCAGCGCGATATAGCCATCGGCGCGGTGGCTGCCGTCGCCGATATTGAACTTGAAGCGACCATCACCGGTGGAGCCGATCGAGATGCCGGCGTTCAAGCCGGTCGCCCAATCCTTGTTGCAGCTCACGCTGGTTTCGGTGGTCATGCCGGTCGGCAGTTTGACCCAGAAGCCGTAGGTGAAGCTGGCCGGGCCGGCGGCCATGTCATACGGCAGGAACGCGGCGGCAGCTTGCTTGGCATCGAGCTGGATGCCGCTGCCGTATTTCGCACTGGTGTCGTATGCGACCGGGCCGGTGGTGGTGGCGGTGTTGCCGCCCACTTCATCGGTGCCGTTGCTTTCGAAGCGGTGATAGTGCGTGAGGCCGGTGAGCAACGCGGCAGTGAAACCGGGCACCGGGGTTGGCGCAGGCGTCGGCGTGGGGGATGGCTGGGTGCGCAGGGTCTGGATTGGTTGATTCGCGCTGGCGATAGCCTGGATATCACTGGCGGCAAGGATGCGGTTCCAGACGGCGATGTCGTCGAACTCCAGCACGTATTTCTCGGTCGGGAAGCGGCTGTAGTAATCACCACGCGCATCTTCGTTCAGCGCCCAACGGCCATAGGTCGGCACGAAGTTACCGGTGACGCTGCTGAAATCAACGGTAGTGGTCGCAACCGTGCCGGCCGCGTTGCTGGCGTAGCAATACATCTTCTTGTTGGTGGCATCGACCGCAATGGCAACGTAAATCCAGCTGCCGACCACTTCGCTGATGTAGCCATCGGCACGGTGGCTGCCGTCGCCGATGTTGAACTTGAAACGACCATCGCCGGTGGAGCCGATCGAGATACCGGCATTCAGCCCGGTCGCCCAGTCCTTGTTGGTGGCAACGCTGGTTTCAGTGGTCATGCCGGTGGGCATCTTCACCCAGAAGCCGAAGGTGAAGCTGGCCGGCCCGGCGGACATATCGAACGGCAGGAAGGCGGCCGCCGCTTGCGTCGCATCGAGCTTGAGGCCGGTCGAATACTTGCCGCTGGCATCATAGGTCACCGGGCCGACGCTGGTAAGCGTGCTGCCGCCCACGTCGTCGGCCAGGTTGCTTTCGGTGCGGTAGTAGTGAGTCAGGCCGGACAGCAGTGCGGTGGTAAATCCGCCCGGAACTGGGGTCGGCGTTGGGGTGGGAGTCGGTGTCGGGCTGGGTGTGACGCCGGCAATGGCACGGCGGCCGGGGAAGGTGGAACTGTTGCCGCCTTCGATGTGGCCGCAGTACTCGTAGACGAACACGTTACCGGTATCACCAGACACCAGCAGCATGAAGTCATACCAGTTGTTGAGGGTATTGAGCGTGACGGTGCTGGTGGCGTTGGCAGCCAGATTCACTGGTGTGCGCGTGCCGGCGAGGTAGTCGTCCAGATTGACGGTGATCGCCACGGCAGCACGGTTTTGCAGCGTGATGCTGACCGAGCCACCGGCCGTATTCGGCGTAACGGTGACTTGCGGATAAGCGCCATTCTGGAACGCGGTGGCCGAGAAGCTGCCGGCAAAGCGGCGGTAGAAGCTGTTCGGACCGTGCACAGCGACGTCGAAGCGGCCGGATGTTGCGCTCGTGCCATCGAGTACCTGGCTTTGCGTGCCGCTGGCAGCCACGGTGACGAAGATTGGCGTGAAGGTCAGATACGTGTAGCCATGGACATCGAAGGCCGCGCCTTGGGCGCCGGTATTGCCGAATGACAACGTGAGCTTCTTGGTCGAGGTATCGATGGCGGCATTGAGGTTCGGTTGCACCGCGACCGGGCGCAGCGGGCGGGCTCCGGCGGTTTCGACCAGCGGCGCAGTCGTTTCGCCGTTCGGCTGCGCGGCCGGCAAATTGGCGCAGGCATAGGCAGCATCGCTGGCGAGGGTGGCGGTGTTCGGCAAGGTGGTCGGGAAGCCGTAACCGCTGGCGGTGAAATCAAACCCATCCATCAAATCGCCGCAGACGCTACGCCGCCACGCCGAGATATTCGGCTCTTGCACGCCGGTGAAGCGTTCCAGGAAACGCAGGGTTGAGGTGTGATCGCTGGTCTGGCTATGCACCCAGCCACCCACGCTCCACGGCGAGATCAGCCAGGTCGGGATGCGCTGGCCAAGGCCGAGCGGGAAACCGCTGTTCCATTCATTGGTGGTGCCAGTCGGCGGAATCGGCGGGACGACGTGATCGAAAATGCCGCCGTTTTCGTCGTAGGTGTAGATGAACACCGTCTTGGCCCAGACGGCCGGATTGCTGGCGAGGGCATCGAGGAAAATCTTGGCGTAGTTGGCACCGGCGTTCGGCGCATAAGCCGGGTGTTCGGACAAAGCCGCCGGGGCGAGAATCCAGCTCACGGCCGGCAAGGTATCGTTTTGCACATCGGTGGCGAACTGGGTGCGGGCGAAACGCGCCATGCCTTTCTGATACAGCGGCGACGAGGTGGCTGCGTTCTTGAAGTTGGCAAACCACGCCAGCGCGTTGTCGTCGTAGTTGTCGGCTTCCTGATAGACCTTCCACGAGATGCCGGCGCTTTCCAGCCGCTCGGCATAGGTGGTCCAGGTGAAGGCGGTGCTTTCGTCGTTGTTCATCGACGCGCCGTTGGACCACAACCCCTGCCCGTTCGAGCCGGACATCAGGAACAGCCGGTTCGGGTTGGTCGAGGTATCGGCCGAACAGAAATAGTGGTCACAGGTGGTGAAGGCATCGGAGAGCGCGTAGTGGAAGGCGATGTCCTGGCGGGTGTAGTACGCCATCGCGTAATTGCCCTTGTTCGGAATCCACTTGTCCATCGCGCCGCCGTCGAACGCCTGGCGACCGGTTGCCCAATCGTGCGTGACATCGACCATGCACTGGCCGCTGGTGTTGGCACTGTTGAGACGGAACGGCCAGATGGCCTGATTGCTGCCGTTCTTTTGCGCGAACACGCTGCTGCCATCCGGCAAGCGCAGCGGGTGCGGATCGTTGTAGCCCCGCACGCCATTGAGGGTGCCGAGGTAATGATCGAAGGCGCGGTTCTCTTGCGACAGGATGACCACGTGCGCCACCGAGGCAAGACTGCCGCTGGAGGAACCCGCCGCGAGCACTTTTTGCAGGCTCAGCGGCAAGGCAGACAAGGCGGCGCTGGCGCCACCATATTTCAGAAAACGACGACGGGACATGCTCATGCGGGACTCCTCCATTCCTGATGGCAAACGCCGATCGATAGGGAGCCTCCCCCAAAACCCTGCTGGCAGCGTTGCGCTCACTTGCCGTACTGAATGTACTGTCTGCGTTTCGCGCGCCTTGCCAGCACCGCTTCGCTGGATTTTGGTAACGGCTCCCCGTCAATCGGCCGGGAACCCGCATAGTCGTCTAGAACTGTTGAAGTGGAATGACGGCGACATAACACGTCGATGAAGGATTTGTGGCGGCGAATGTTGCGGCAGGACATCGTAGGTTGGCGCTGAGCATCGCGAAGCCCAACATCAGCTCAAGCAGCGCTATCAATGGCGGCATACGACGCACGGCGAATGTTGGGCTTCGCTGCGCTCAACGCCAACCTACAAGAGCATTGGCACCCCAAAAAACAAATGCCCCACTCAATGAGCGGGGCATTTGTTTGAGTGTTGGCTACTTGATCAAGCAACCACACACAGGCAAAACAGAATTACTTGGCAGCGGCAGCCGCGGTCAGCAGTTTCTCGATCTGCTCCTTCGGAATCGCACCCGGAACAATCTGGCCGGTGGTAAAGACCAACGCCGGCGTACCGGTGATGCCCATCTTCTCGCCCAGCGCCAGATTCTCGGTGATCGGCGTGGTGCAATCGGTCTTGATCGGGTCCGGCAACTTCTTGTTGTCCATCCAGTTACGCCATGCGGCGACGTCATTGCCGCTGGCGCACCAGATCGCTTGCGATTTGCGCATTGCATCCGGGTGGATGTTGAGCGGGAACAGGAAGGTGTAGATCGTGACGTTGGTCACGCCCTTCAGGCTGTCGTTTTCCAGGCGGTGGCAGTACGGGCAATCCGGATCGGAGAACACGGCCAGCTGGCGGCTGCCGTCGCCACGGACTTCCTTGATCGCTTTGTCCAGCGGCAGCAGCTTGAAATCCGTCTTCAGCAGCTCATTGGTGCGCTGCTCGGTCAGGCTTTGGTGATTGGAGAGGTCCACCATATCGCCGACCAGCACGTAGTCGGCCTTGGCATCGGTATAAATGATCTGATGACCACCGACGATGACTTCGTAAACGCCCTTCATCGGCGTGGTATTCACGGCGGTGATGTCCCGGCCGGCCATCTTCTTCTGCAACTTGGCCTTGATCTGGCTGGCATTCGGGGCCGTATCGGCCGATGCCGAACAAGCGGTGATTGCGACCAGGCTGGCAACGACCAGCAGGCGACTAAACAGGGCCATCTTCTTTCCTTTTAATAAGCTGTTGTAGTTGAGTTCAAACATTGTGCACCACCGCATGAGTCGTACTGCCATTGCTGTTCGCGGTCGCTACTCACGATCACGTCATAGATGCCGTTGTACAGAAGCGGCGGCATTACGCTGTAATTTGTTAAACAGTTTCTTTAAATCCAATCAAATCCATTTCGCGCGGCTGCCAATGCCTTCCTGGCCAGGCGCTCAGCCACAGACAGTACTACGAGTACGGCAAGGCTGAGCAACAACGCCAGGGAGGCTTTGTCAGTCGCGCTAATTGTCCATTGCGTGGCGGATGAGCTGCTGCTTGATCCACGGCATGCTGTCGGTCAGCCCAAGCCCCAGATTGCGTAATGGCTTGAGCCACGGATTGGCGTTGTTGAACAGTTTTTGCAAGCCGTGGCACACGCCCTGCATCAGGTAAATCGCTTCGCGCCGGCTGCGCTCATACCGGCGCAATACCAGGTAATCACCGCAACGACCGGGGTGTTCGGCCTTGAGAATATTCGCAAGTTCCGCCACATCCCCGAATCCGAGGTTCACGCCCTGACCAGCGAGCGGATGGACCGTGTGAGCGGCATCGCCGACCAGCACCACGTGCGCCTTGGTGAGTTCTTCAACGTGGGTGAGTTTGAGCGGAAACGCCGCTGCCGGCGAAATCGCGATCAATGCGCCCAGCTGCCGGCCACCAGCGGCGGCGATGCGTTCGGCGAGTTCTTCCGGCGTCAGCGCCAGTAGCTCAGCCTTGCGCTCGTCATTGCACGACCAGACGATGGAAATGCGATTGCCGGCCAGCGGCAGCCACGCCAGCACGCCGTCCTCAAAGAACCATTGCCGTGCCGCGCCGTAATGCGGGCGTTCAATCTCGAAATTCCCGACCACGCCCCACTGCTGATAAGGCTCGACCTTGGCGGTAATGCCGGCTTGTTCGCGCAGCCAGGATTGTGCGCCATCCGCGCCAACCACCAGCTTGGTGCGAATCGTCTCGCCACTGGTGAGCGTGAGCAACGCGCCTTCGGCATCGGTGACCAGACTTTCCGGCCGGGCTGGTGAGATCAGCGTGACATTTGGCGCTTCAGCGGCGGTTTGCCACAGTGCGGATTGCAGCTGCCGGCTTTCCAGAATCACTGCCAGATCATCCACGCCGGCATCCAGCGCGTTGAATTCGAGGCTGGAATGGCCATCGTCGCCGTAGATTTTCATGGCGGCCACCGGGCCGAGCCGGGCGGGATCGAGCCGCTGCCAAGCGCCGATTTTTTGCAACAAGCGCCGGCTGGCGCTGCTGATGGCGTATACGCGGTTATCCCATTCATCTGCCGGCCATTCACTGGCGGGCGGATTGCCTTCAATCAGGCCGATGGCATAACTGCTGTCACGCAAACTGGCGGCAAGCGCGGCGCCAACCAGGCCGCCGCCCACGATGAGGATGTCGAATTCCTGAGTCATTCGGCGATTTTAGCAGCAGCGCAGCGCTCAACGCTCGGTCGCGTATTCGGTCGCGTAATAGAGCAAGGCCGCGACGGGCAAGGCGAACCCTACCCATGACGTCAGCGCCCAGCCGCCCTGCGCGAACGCCCAGCCGCCAAACGCCGATCCCACTGCGCCGCCGGCAAAGAATGTCGCCATATAGAGGCCGTTGAGACGGCTGCGATGCTCGGCACCGAGCGCGAAGATGGCGCGTTGCCCGAACACCAGATTCGCAGTCACGCCAAAATCCAGCAGGATCGCCGCTGCCACCAATAACGCCAACGCCAGCAGCGAGCCCGGCTGGGCGATGTGCGTCAGCAGGAAGGCGCCGGCCGCGGTCAGCATCGCCAAACCACTCCCGAGTCGACTCCAGCCACGATCGGCGAAGCGGCCGGCAATCGGCGCGGCCACTGCGCCCGCCACACCCGCCAACGCAAACAACGCGATGCCACTTTGCGACAGGCGGAACTGCGGCCCGGCCAGCAGCAATGGCGTGGTGGTCCAGAACAGGCTGAATGCGCCAAACAGGCACGCCTGATAGAGCGCCCGGCGTTGCAAGATCGGTGTGGTCAGCGCCATGCGCCCCATCGAAGCCAGCAACTCACCATACCGCAGTCGGGCAGCTGGCCGGCGCACTGGCAGGGTTTTGCTGAGCACAACGACCAGCAGCACCATGACAACGGCCGCGACAGTGAACACCACATGCCATGACGAAACATCGGTGATGAAACTCGCCACCGGCCGGGCCAGCATGATGCCCAGCATCAAGCCGCTCATCACATTGCCGACCACCTGCCCGCGACGCGCCTCGGGCGCGAGGTGCGCGGCGAATGGCACCAGAATCTGCACCGCTACCGAGCCCAAGCCGATGCACAGCGCCGCCAACAGGAACGGCAGTGAATGCGTGACCAGCGCAGCGGCAGCCTCGGCCAGTGCGCCCAGCGAGATCACGCAGGCAATCAAGCGCCGGTTCTCGAACAAATCGCCCAAGGGCACGATCAACAGCAGACCAGCCCCATAGCCAACCTGGGTCATGGTCACGATCAACCCGGCCGCTTGCGGCGATAAGCCAAGCGCAGCACTGATCGGGCCGATGAGGGGTTGCGCGTAGTAGAGATTGGCGGCAATCAAGCCGCAGGCGGTCGCCAGCAGCAGGGTCAACCAGGTGGAAATGGCGGGCGGCTCGGACAACGGAGCAGCCAGGGTGGCTTCGGCAGACATGGGCACTCTCCAAAAATGGAAACGATCATTTCCAAAATAAGTAAAAAAATTTTGATCAGCCGAGCAGCTTCATCGCCACATCGACCACGGCCAGTAACTCCTCATGCGCCCGGCCGGTCTTGCCCAGCACGCGCATGCCTTGCAGAACACACAGCATCGAGCGAGCCGTCACCGGGCCGTCGATGTCGGCAGCAATCGACCCATCCGCCTGCCCGTCCTTGATCAACCCGGCCAGCATCGTCTCATTCCGCATCAGCGAGTCGTTGACCTGCCGGGCAATCCCTTCATCGAAAATCGCCAGCTCGATGGCACTGCCCACCACCAGACAGCCAAGCCGCCCCTCGATGCCGTGGCACTGTGTCGCGTAAGTGGTCAGCACCTTGCACACCTTGTCTCGGCCGGACTTTTCGGTCTGGATGGCCGCCTGCATGGCGGCCTTGCGCAGCGTGATGTGGCGTTCCAGCGCCGCGCTGAACACCGCGTGCTTGTCCTTGAACGCCTTGTAGATGCTGCCCGCCGTCAGCTCCATCGCGGCGCTCAGATCGCTAATCGACGTGCCGTGATAGCCGCGCTCGCGAAACACGTCGATGGCTTTGTCCAGTGCTTCGTCCACGTCGAATTCACGCGGTCGGCCACGGGTGCGGCATTCCTTGTCTGGGGATGGGGTTGATCCGGTCATGCCGCCACTATAGGAAACGATCGTTTCCGAAGTCAACAACAAAGTCTGCTGCGCGGGTCGTGTACTTCCCCTTCCCCGCGCATGCACAACGCCACTTGCGTCATGCCGCACACCGCCTGCACAGCGTAAGAAATCGCAAAAATTACCCACCAGTTCGATGAATTGTCATTTGACATCGTAAGAATATTTTGTTTTTCCAAACCGGTTTGGATAAGCTGCGTTCACGCGCCGTTTCAGTGCACGGCCTCCTCCTATATTTGGATGTCATTGTGAAAATCCTGACGAAACTTTATCTATTCAGCGGCGTAGCGCTCGCCCTGCTCCTGGTCACATCGACCTTGGGTTGGCTGGGCATCAGCAAGGGCGAACAGGCCATCCGCGAGATCGATACCGAAGTCATGCCCGCAGTGCGTGGTCTGCAGGCGATTGGCGAAGGGCAGCATGCGCTGCGTGCCGAAGAACTGCTGGTGCTGATGATCGCCCGCGAATCGCTGCCCGGCGTGGCACTGGGCAAGCGGCTGGAGCAGAAACAATTGCTGTGGAAGCGCGTCGACGAGGGCTGGAAAGCCTACGCCGGCCGACCCAAGCGCGCGCAGGAACAGCAGCTGTGGCAGGTGTTCGAGGCGCAATGGAAGCAATGGAAGGACGCCGATAGCGGCCTCTCGAAAATGCAGGATCAGCTGGCCCATGCCGATATCAGCATGGATACCTACCAGGTGGCCTACGAGGCATCGCAGCCGCTGTTCGACTCCGCCAATGCCAGCCTGCGTAAGCTGATCGAATTCAACAACCAGGCGGCCCGTTTGTCAGTGGACGCCAGCCGCGACACCACCGTGGCGGCACGCTGGGGCATGCTCGTTGCCGCGTTGATCGGCGTGGTAGTGCTGAGTGGCGTGGCGCTCGTGATCATTCGTTCGGTGATGCGGCAGGTGCAGGGGATTTCCGGCGCGATCGATACCGCCAAACAGCAACTCGACCTGACCGTACGCGCGCCGATGCACGGCCGCGATGAGTTATCCGGCGCGGCGCGGATGCTCAACGATCTGTTCGACACCCTGCAAGGCAGCTTGAAGCAAGTGCTCGAACGCGCCCGACTGGTCAATCTTGAAGCTGGCAGCGTGGCCGGCAGCGGCGGCCAGATTGCCCACGGCACGCGCCGGCAAAGTGAATCGACGGCAGCGATGGCAGCAGCAATCGAAGAATTGTGTACCAGCATCGAGACCATCTCGGAGCACTCGCGCCAAGTGCTGGCGACGGCCGAAACGGCCGAAACACTAGCCAGCCAGAGCGACCGGCAATTGCAGGATGCCGCGCACGAGATTGGCCGCATGGTCGACACCATCCAGCGCTCCGCCGCCGATGTGGCCCAACTGGCGACCAAGGCAGACGACATCGGCCGCATTGTCGGCGTGATCAAAGGCATCGCCGATCAGACGAATCTGCTGGCGCTCAACGCCTCGATCGAAGCCGCCCGCGCCGGGGAAGCCGGGCGTGGCTTCGCCGTGGTGGCGGATGAAGTAAGAAAGCTGGCCGAAAGCACCGCCAATTCCACCGCCGAGATCGGCGCCACCATCCAGACCATCCAGCAACAAACCCGCGACGCCGCCGCAGTACTGCAATCGGGCGAACAGCAAGTACGAATCGGTGTGAACAAAGTGGGGGAACTGGTCGAGCCGCTGCGGCAATTGCACGACGGCGCCCGCAACACCCGCCGCGATGTCACCGACCTGATCGACGCGCTGCAGGAACAAACCGCCGCTGCGCAACACATCGGCAAGCATGTCGAAACGGTATCGCGGCTAGCGGAAGAGAACAGCGCGGCATCAGCCAACTCGGCGAGCGCGGCTGGCAAGTTGGGGAGCATTGCCGCGACGCTGGAAGCGGATATGGTGCGGTTCAGGCTTTGAGTTTCTGGCCTTGCCATTGCTTGCGCGGCTTTCGCCTTGCTCGTGAGGGAGGGGAGATGGCTGCGGCACTGCGCGTAGGATGGGTTGAGCGCAGCGATACCCATCGCTCACGTTCAACCCAGCAGCATGGGTATCGCTACGCTCAACCCAACCTTGTATCTTGCTTCCCGTGATGGTTAGCTCCCATCACACGAGGCAGCGGCAGCTTGGACCCCCCCTGAAGGCCTGGACCTTGCGACGTAGATCAAGCCCGCTGCCTCACCCTCCTCGCCAATTAGACACTGAACGGTAGCCAAGGGCGCGACCCTGTATGCACAAGGCAAGTGGGCGACGTGGCACTTTCTTCATCTTCTCGATCTTTTCTCATCATGCACTTTCTCGGTATCGACGTTTCCAAAGCCAAACTCGACTGCTGCCTGCTCGTTGACGTAGCAGCCGGCAAACGCAAGACCAAAGTCATCGACAACACCAAGGCCGGCATC
>NZ_JONM01000036.1 GCF_000711875.1 Andreprevotia chitinilytica DSM 18519 | reverse complement strand
CGCAGTACGGGCCGCGATAACCGCCGCGACTCAGCCACCAGCACACGTTGGCAATGATGGGGCGAGCCGGAATCTGCTGGCCGTTGAAATCCACCGCGCTGGCCAGCTCGAAGGTAACCACTGCCGAGGTCTCGGCGGTTTTCTGGTCAATGAACCACAGCTCAGGCGGGAATTCTTCGTTCGGGTTGGCAGTCGGGTTGCCGTCGGGGAAGTTGGCCGCATCCAGAAACTTGGTCAGCGTGCGATGCCGGATGAGCCTGGCGCCGACCAGGTCATCCAGATAGATGACCATCGCCGAAATCGTGCCGGAGACGTTGCCGACCGACAGCGTCGGTGCGGGTTGCTTGCCTTCGCTGGTGCGGGCGAACCCTTCCGCCTCGATCGGCCACGGGTCGTACTGCTGGCCTTGCCACCAGATCGGCCCGGCCTGCAGGTGGCCGTGGAAGCGCAACAGATCGCCACCGATGGCGGTGGCATCCAATCGGTACAGGAACACTTCGGCGCCCGGCTGCAGCTGTTGCATGTCGGCAGTGATGGTCATGGTGCAAAGCTCTGGGTCAAGGTGGCGGTGACGGTGTACAGCCCGCCACTGCCTGGGGTGAGGTTGAATTCGACGACCTTGTAACGGCCGGGCGTGCCGAGCGGCGGGGTCCAGTTGAATGCCTTGTAGCCTTGATGCCGTTCGAGAAACGCCTTGATCGGCCGGACATAGGATTCATCACCGGTAAACGCCAGCGGCCAGGACTGCTCGATGTTGTTCAGGCCGTCGCCAACGTCCTGTTGGTAGCCATCACCGAAGCGGGCCGATTTCACGCGCAGCTTGATTTGCCCGCTCGGCCCGAGTCGTGGCGACCAGGTGAAGGTTTCAATTGGTTCGGTCGTCATGCGCCCACTCGCATTTTCCAGAGCAGACCGCCTTGGCGGCTTTCCCGCTGCAGCTGCTGCGTGACTTGCTGATTGACCATCTCCGCCAGTTGGCGCGGGGCGGCATTCTGGTCGCCGCTGGTGGAGCTTTGCGCGCCGCTGTCCGACAGCACGATCTGCGTGTTCAGGTGGATGACGGGCGAACCGCCACCACCACCGCCCACATCGCCACTGCGCAACGGCGTGACCTGACCACCGCGCGCGCCCATCATCAAGTAGCTTTCCCGGCCGACGCGCAGCATTTCCGGTTCGCCTTTTTCCACCACTTGATAGAGGCCGTTCGCCTCGGTCGGCCCGCCGTAGGCACGGCCCGGAATCACCGATTGCGTCATAGTGTTGCTGTAGCTCTCGGAGATGCCCCCCGTACCGACTGCACCGGAATCACCCGTAAATGCGCCGATGGCGTAGTTCATCAGGCCGACGATGGCGCGGCGTTCGGCGATCTTGGCCAGATCCAGCAAAATCGAGCGGGTCAGGTCGTGGAACGACAACTTGCCGCTTTCGGCGGCGTTGGTAAACGCGTTCTCGAAGCCCTGCATGCCATCGGTAACGAGCGATCGGGTCTGCGCCGCCATGTTGCTGGCGTTGTCCAGGTAGGTCTGCAAACCGTCTTGTGCGCCGGTCTGCCAGTCGCGTTCCTTCTGGTTGCGGGCCTCGATGGCATCCAGCAGCCGTGTCTGGTATTCCTCGGTCTGTGCCTGCAGCAGTTGCAGCTGCTCACCGGACAGGCCGACCGCACGTTTCTCGTATTCATCCTGAATCTGATACTGCGCATTCAGCCGTTCCTGCTCGCGGGTGGATTGGCCGATCAGGTCGATCTGGCGCCGGACTGATTCCAGCGCCTTGCCATCGTCGTAGCCGGCCTGGGCGACGGTGCGCTGCATGGCGGCCTGATCCAGCGCCGCCGCTGCCGCCCGCATCGACGTTTTACGCGCCGGGTCTTGCACGTCGGCGAACTTGCCGCCCGGTGCGAACTGGTCTTCCAGATCCTGCGCACTGGTGTACGGATTGGCCTGGCCGTGCAGGGCGATGCTGGCGTTCTCGCGCAGTACCTTGCCCAGCGCCTGCGCCGAGTCGTGCATGAAGCCGTAGTACTGGACGGCTTCACGTTCCTTGCGCGCCATTGCATCGGCATCGCGGGCCAATGCCGCCAAGGTGGCCTTCTTGGTATCGCCGAGCTTCTGGCCTTCCCGGTCGTACTTGAGCCACTCTTCCAGCGCGGCAGCGTGCCGGCCGTCGCTCTCGGCGATACCCTTTTCCAGATTGGCGACATGGGTACGACTGGTGGCGATGTCCTTCGACAGCTGCAGCGTTTGCGACAGATAGGCGTTCTGCAGCGGATCGTTCTTTGGCGCGTCGTGCTTGGCCTGCGTTTTGAGCAGTTCGGCCCGGCGCGTCTGGTAGGTCTGGCTCGCCTTGTCATAGGCCGCATCGCCCGGTCTCAGCTCAGCCGTGGCGCCCTTGAATTCCTTGTCCAGCGCATCCAGCGCCGCCGCGTCTTTCTCGGCCTGCGTCTGGTACTTGCTGGTCTTGAGGTAGTCGGTGGCGCGCTCGCGGGCTTGCTTGAGGATGCGGGCGTGCTGCTGTTGCTGCTCGGCATACTGGGTGGCGCCGAGCGTGGTCGGCTCGAACGGGCGTAGGGCTGGTGTCGAGGATTTGAGCTTGGCCAGTTGCTGATCGATCTGGCGGATCATTTCCTGCGTGTTGCCGGTGCCGTCCGCGCCCGCCGTCTGGCTGAGCGCAGCCCGGCGCTCGGACAGTGCCTTGTACTGCGCTTGCGGGTCTTGCGCCTCATAGCTGAAGGCATTGCTCGGGTTGAGGAAGCGCAACGCGCCGCCAGCACCCGCTGCCATCTGCGACCAGAAGCCGCCGCCCTCATCCCTTGCCTTGTGGATCGAGCGCGCCACATCCTCGAAGCCATCCGACAGGATGCGCAGTTGACCATTGATGAAGTCACTGGCCCCCGTCTGGGCGATCTCGGTTTTGGCGGCAGTCCAGGCGCTGCTGACTTCGTTGACCGCCTTGGTGGTCTGGTTGCCGTACTGCGCCGTTTCCTGCGTGGAACGCTGCAGGGCGGCGGCGAATTTGGGCAGGAAGTCGGAGGCGATCACCTGACCGTTGTTCAGCATGCGGGTGAATTCGGCGGTGGTGACGCCCAGCGCATCGGCTGCCGCCTTGGTGGCAATCGGCAAACGTTCCGCCAACTGACCCCGGAATTCCTCGGCCTGCACCGTGCCCTTGGAGACCATCTGCGTCAGCGCCAGCAGCGCGCCCTTGGTGTCGTCGAGACTCAGCCCCATCGCGGTCGATGCGGTGCTGATCGCCCGGAACACGTCCTTGGTGTTCTGCCCTTCCAGCACCGTCTCGCGCGTGGCGCCGGAGAACAGCGCGAACGCCTGCGCCGTGCTGCTGACTTCCAGCCCGAGTTCTTTGGACAGCTCGCGCACCCACGCCAGATCGGTGGCGACGCCCTTCAGATCGCCGCCATTGGCAAAGCGCAGGGCCGAGTCGGTGCGCTCGAACTGGCGTTGCACATCGATCAAGGCATGCACCGAGCCAGCGGCCCAATCGACCACATGATCGGCCAGCTGGATCGAACCGAGTGCGATCAGCCCTTTGCCCGCCAAGCTGGCGGTGCTTTCCACTTTGCCGAGCTGCTGGGTGATCGCTTCGGACTGCTTGCGGGCCAGCGATTCGGCCCGGTTCAGCCCTTGCTCGAAGCGGGCGATATTGGCTTCGAGATCAACCGTGAGTTTCGCCAGACTGGCCATTGGGTTGGATTCCTTTAAGGGCGGCGTGATCGATCAGCGCCCGGATGGCCTGATTCGGGTCGATGGCTTCGGGTTCCGGCTGATCGCGCTCGGCCAGCGGCATGAAGTCGAGCGGGGTGAACGGGTCGATGCCTTCCGCACGATGGCAGTTGGCGAGGGTGCTGGCGACGATGCCGGCGCGCAGATCGGCACGTTCTTCATCCCACGGTTCGATGGCGAAATAGGCTTGCCACTCGGCGAACTGGCTGGCGGTCAGCTCGCCGAGCAGCCCATCGACATCGTGGCGACCGAGCGCCAGTGCTAGGCGGTAAGCGAACCGTCTGGCGCTGGCGCGGCGGAGTTTTTTACGGTGTCGTTCGCGTAGCGACCCATCTTGTTCAGCCGCAGGGCGACATCGGAAACGCGATTCAGCGCACGGTCGGATTTGCGCACCAGCGCCGGGATATCGCTGGGCAGGAACAGCGGCAAACCGTCCTCGTCCTGCGTGGTGGCGACGATCAGCGCGGCAGCGAATTCGGCCGCCGTGCCTTTACGCACCGTCCTGCCGCCTTCATGGGTGAAGGCTTCGTCCCAGAAGCGGCTGGACTGCTCGCCGGTCATTTCGGTGACGGTGATTTCGCCACCCCATTCCGGCACCGGCACGGTTTCGGTGATGCAGTCCTGGGCGGCAAGGATGCTTTCGCGGTTGAGCTTGGACATGTTCCCTCCTTAAGCCCAGGTAACCGGGCCGCTGATGGTGAGCTGGACCTTGCCGGTTAGCACCTTGTTGACCGCGCCACCGATGGAGAATTGCTTCACCAAGGCGGAGAACGACGCGACATCGCCATTGCTCAGCTCGATCATGAAATCGAGCACCTCGCGCGTGGCTTGCGCCGCACGCAATGCGGCCTGGCCGACGTCGGATTTGACGAATTTGAGGCTGATCGACAAACCACCGTAATCGACCAGGCCGAGCCGCTTCTCGACCGCTTCACTGGCAAGGGTCGAAACGTCTTCTTCGGATGCTTGCCCGTCGAACCCGTCGAAGTCGGTCACTTCGCCCACCTCCGAAAACGCCACCGGCGTTGCCGTGCCGCCATTGGTGTAATCGCCGAACCCGGACGAATTCACCCCTGCGAGCGAGTAGGTGTTCGCTGTCACGTACTGCACGGCCGGGGTTTTACCGTTCAACTCGACCATGCCAACGATGGCGGCCAGCGCCACCACGTTACCCGGCTTGAAGCCGTGGCCGTTCGAGGTGATCACGCACGGATTGCCCTTGCCGATACCGGTAATGGGCTTGGGACCACCGCTGCCGGTGGAGACTTTGATTTTGGCGCCTTGGGCGCTGACTGCTTTGGAGGGCATTACGGACTCCTAGAAATAAAAAAACCCCGCATCAAGCGGGGTTTGAAGAAGTAACACTAAAGAATCGTAATGCAGGCATTACTTTGATTTAGACACGATGATAATTTGATCTTTCGGGATTTCCAGCTTGATGCCGGAATGCCCATCGGGGAATGAAACAATTGTGGTCTTTCCCAGCCCTCCTACAAGCACCGTGGATTTATCAAACGCCACATAATCCTTCGGCACTTGCTTATTATTGGCCACAATAAGCGACTTTGGCACCAGACTAGAGTAAGGCTCCTTGAGATAGACAACGCAATTTTCCACTCGAATATTTGCAAGACGCATGGTGCCTTCGAGCAGCTGCCCGAATACGCCACCGCCAAGCAGTGGCAAAGCAATAATTGCACCAATTGCTATCCGTTGTCTTTTCTTCAAACTGTCACGCGCTTCACGGCCAGGAATGCGTGCAGTTGGATCAAGCACAAGCTTGGCGCTAGCAGTTTCAATTTGCTTTATTTCCTCGCCTGCGCTTCTGTAAATGGAGTAGAACAAATACAAGCCAACACAAACTAATGGCAGATTCCAAAAAACTTCCACTTGTTTGAGACTTAGGCCATAAATAATGATCACACCCAATAGAACATAAGGAACAGCAACCCAACTAAAAGGCGCTAGATTTAATTTTCCTATAACCTTGCGAAAGGACTTGCCAGCCACTTTGCCTATTAGTGCCAACCCCGGTCTAATCACAAGCCCGCCAATGACAATACCAATTGACACCAATCCGGCAATGAACATTATGTAGACCAATCCAAAGCAGCCAGCGATCACAGAAAAAAGCACTCCGTCACCCAGTGAAATGTCGCTAGGGAAGTGATCAATTCGCAGTGAGTAAAAAACAAACATTAGCAGCCCAATGACAATACTAATCTTGCCAATGCCGACCGCCGCCTTCATGAAGCTATCAAAGTTTTGGATCAAAGAGAGGAAATTGACAGAATCGAGTCGTCGATTATGGCCATCGCTGCTATCTCCCGCAGCAGCGCGCTCTGTCGCAGGTTTAACGTCAGACACCTTCAGATTTAGATCAATCATCTCCATCCTCCATTTTGCGATTAAAACAGAACGAACGTTCTATAAAAAGCAATTTGGCACATGCACATGTCATACGTCAAGAGTCATCAGCACTAAAACTTGCCGGTAAAGCGTTGTTTCCTCATCTCGATCCGAAGAGCGCATGGAGACACACCAAGCTACAGGCAATACGTTCACCAAAGCGTCTGCAAAGCTGCGCGCCTCGGCAAACCTTTCGGCCCACACATTCACCTGAATCCGAAACGTCCACGCACACGCCCCACCCGCCAACCGATTCTCCGGCACTTCCGAAATCACCTGCCAGGTCGCGTACGGCGTCGGCGTCCCCTCCGGCGCAACCTCCGGGTAAACATGCTCCCCGACCACCGCCTGCAGCATCGCCACCAGTTCCGTCAGCCGGTTCATCGCACGGCCTCAATCACATCACGGCGCAGGCTGTCGACGATGGCGTCGAGCGCGTCGTCTTTCTTAGCGTCAAAGCCGGGTTGCATGAAGGGTTGGGCCGGCATCTTGCTGGTGCCGAATTCCAGGTAGTACCAATAGAAGGCATTGGCGTTCTGCAGCCGGCCAGCTGGGCTGATCTTGGCACGCTGGTGGATGCGATACGCGCCTTGGTCGCCGCGCACGGGTTTCAGCGCCAGGCGCACGCCGATCTGCACCAGCAGCTGGCTGCGTGACTTGCGGGCGTTGATCTGCTTTTTCAGGAAACCGGTGTCTTTGGGTACGCGGCGGCGGATTTCCTTCACGATGGGTTTGGCGCCTGCGCCGAGGGCTTTTTGCACCGCTTTCTTGCCGGCTTTGTCGCTCAAGGTATTGAGCTTGGCGGTCAGTTCGGCGAGGCCGTGGATTTTGCTCATAGGGAGGCCTTCGGGTCGGTTTCGCACACCAGGTCGAGGTATTCCTTGCGCGCCAGATCGGGCAGCACGGCCTTGATGTTGAGGATCATCGTGCCGTACACCACGCGCATGGCGGCGGTGATGCCGGTGCGATAGCGGATGCGGATACTGGCGGCGGCGGTACTGGCTTCTGCCCCGGCCGCAATGGCTTCTTTGCCACTGGTGAAGCGGATATCGGCCCAGATGGGCGTCAGGGATTCCCAGCGGTTGAGCGGTGCGCCGTATTCGTCTTTGCCGGCACTGCGCCGCTGCAGAGTAATACGCTTGTTCAACTTGCCAGCCCGCATCAGCCCACCTCGCCGAGCCGCAGGTAGTCGAGCAGCCCATCGACGTAGGTGCGTGGCAGTTCGGTCAACACGCCGGGATTGATCGCTTCTCGGTTGGCGAACAGCGTCGCCACAAACACCTGCGCCCAGGCTTTCAGGGCTGGCGACAAGGTGGCGGCGGTGAAGCAGCCACAGTCGAATTCGACGGCGGCTTGCGTGCCGTCCGGCCAGCCGGTGGTGGGCCGCAAGAAACGCCGTTCAACGATTCGGTAGGCGGTGCTCGGCAGGATCTGCGCATTGCCGGCCGCATCGGTGTAACGCACGCTGGCGACCGCCGTCACGTCGGGCTTGAGGCGGATGTCGCCGGCCGGGAATGCCTCGGCGCTATAGCCCCACGTCTGCGGCAGTAACGGCCGGTCGGTGATCGCTTCGGCTTGGGTCAGGGCGGCGGCGATCAGGATCTGCAGCAAGGTGTCTTGCACCTTATCGTCGTCATCGATCCGGCATTGCAGGCGGGCTTCGGCCAGCGTCAGCAGCGCCTCGCTGGCCGGGGTGAGACATTCGAGCATGTGGGGATTCCTGTGTTTGCCAGATACCGCTGGGGCAACGGCATCGGGGAAACAGCCCGCCGAGCGGGCTGTAGGGTTGGGTTTGGTTGGTTACGCAACGGGCCGGCGCGCGGCGTAGCCAAGCACCGCCAAGGCCGTGAACGGGGCAGCGGCGCTGTTGTTGGCCGGCGTGACGATGAAGCGCGCATAGCGCTTGTTGCCGATGTAGCCGATCTTCTTGGTGGCGTTGTCGTCATCGAACTTGAAGCTGGCCGAGCCCACCGTGTCGAATTCGCCGGCCAAGCCGGCATCGGATTGGTCGGCCAGATCGGCGTGCTGGATCTGCACCGTGAAGGTGGCATCGGCATCGACCAGCGTGCCGGTCTGGATGACGAAGCCAACCGATTCAAAGCCTTGCCGGTCGATCCAGAGGCTGGCGACGGGGGTGTTGTCGGCGACGCTGTTAGCCAGCGCCAGCGCCGGGATGAAACGCAATTTACTGAGGGTGTCCCGCATGGGAATCTCCACGTGACGACGCCCCGGCAGGCGGGGCGTCTGGGTGTTGGGAAGGCGGGGCGGATCAGCCCATTTTCAGGAACTTGAGCGCCTGGAAGTTGCGGATGCCGCCGCCGACACGTGCCGTGGTCGGGAAGGTGTAGGCGTCGTAATCGCTGTCGTATTCGCGCATGACGGCGATGCCTTTGCGGCGGTAGATCAGATAGCTTCGGCCGAAGTCACCGAAGGCAATCGGGAAGGCATTGGCGGCAATGTCCGGCATGTAATCGTCGTTGGTGATGCCGTAGCCGAGCAGCGTGCCGGTGGCGCCGGCCTGCAAACCCGGCACCCACAGGTAATTCCCTTCCGCATCCTTGAGCTTGCGCACCTCAGCGGTAGTCAGGTCGTTCATCAACCAGTTCGCGCTGTTGCGGAAGGCACGCGGCAGCGCATGGATCACGTCGATGAACTTGTCCGGGTTGCTCAGTGCCGCGCCACCGTTGGTGATGTAGCCGAGCTTGCCCCAGGCGACGTTTTTGTTGTCCACCATGTCGTAGGACAGGATGCCCTTGGGTTTCTTGATGCCGTCGCCAGTGATGAAGGATTCGCTTTCGGCATCTTCGAACGCTTCGACGATTTCCAGCTGCAGCTCGGCGGCCAGGTCGATGCTGGCGTCGTCGAGCACATCGCGGAAGATCATCGGCTCGGCCATCATCTTGCCCGGCGCGAACGCCAGTTCTTCGTAGCTACCGTTGCCGGTTTTCTGGCGCTTATCGGTTTCACCCACCCAGCGGGCTTTGGACCCGCCGACCTTCACGAAGCGTTTGTATTCCGGTGCGGAGCCGGTGACCGTGGTGGCCAGCGCGGCGATGGAGCCGGATTTGCGCACCAGCCGGTCGATGCCGGCTTCGACTTCGGTCGGCAGGAAGAACCCGCCCTGCGCATCGATGCCGGACTGAAACGCCTTGCGCTGAATGCCCTTCAGCTCGGCTTCCTGCTCGCCAGTGCGTGCCCAGCTGATGAACGCATTCTTGTGTTCAGCGGCGAGCGGATCGGCATCGCTGCCGGTGGCCGGGCGGTTGGCTTTCTTGGCCACCTCTTCGATGGTTTTTTGATTGGTGGTGAGGGCGTCGTTGATCTTGGCGAGCTTGGCTTCCAGCTCGGCCACGGCGTCGCCCTTGGCCAGTGCGGCAATGCGCTGGTCATTGGTTTTCTTGAATTCTTCGAAGGCCTGGCCTTGGCCTTCGATCAGGGTTTTGACTTCGCTCAGGTCCATTGAATGCTCCGGGGGTCAGTGTGTGAGGGTGTGGATGTTGCGCTTGAGCTGCGCGAGGAGTTCGCCCGTATCCTCGGCATCTCGCGGAGGGAGGGTGTGGAAGCCATGCGCCAGGATCGACTTGGCTTCCTTCGCCGAAAACCCTGCATCCCGCAGGGCGCGTTCGGCGGCGCGAATGGTGAGATCGGATTTGACGTGGGTGACGCGGGCCTGCGTGTTCATCGGGAAGGTCACCAGCGACACTTCGAGCAAATCCACCGACTTGAGTAGCCGTATCCGCTTGCCGTCCTTGTCCTGGTGCTCCCAGCTTTTGGGGAGGTAGCCAATAGAAAGCCCGCTGATCGCGGGCCGGGGTTCCATCTTCATCAGCTGGTAGGCTTCCTGCCCGCGCGGGGTGGGTGCGAGCTTGCCTTCCAGCCACAAGCCGACCGCGTCTTCCTTCATGGCGGTGTAGATGCCGACGGGGGTATCGCCACCGGCATCAAAGCCGTGTTGCATCAGCATGGACGGCCAGATGCCGTTGCCGGTGGCGGACTCGATCGCCTTGGCGAACGCGCCCGGCACCACCACATCGCCACCCAGATCGACATTGCCGAACACGCTGCCGTAACCGGCAAACGTCATCGCGCCACCGTCATTGCTGGCTGTTTTGAGTTCCAGAGTGCAGTGCAACCGGTCCATTGATTTGTCCATCCTTGCCGACGGTTCCAAAGTTGAGGGGCGCCCAGAACGCATCGCCGCCGTCATAGGCGTCTTGCTCTTCCAGGGCGCGGATTTCGTTGGCGTTCATCACGCCGGTTTCGTGCATCGTGCGGTAGAACTCGGCGCGGGCCTGCATGGTTCCCCGCAATAGCGCATTCACCACAAAGCGGGTGTAATACCCGTCCCGCCGCTCGGTTTCGGTCAGCAGATTGCAATCAGCGCTTTGCTCTAAACGGGCATACCAGGGGCCGAGCGTGTGGGTCACGTGCGCCTGGAACATCTGTTCGGCACTCGAATAGGTGGCCGTCTTGTCCGAATAGCCGACCATGATCGGCATCACCCGGAAGTGCCGGCAGACTTCCTCCACCTGCAGGCGGCGCGTTTCGACGAATTGGGTCTGGTCGTTCTGAAACGCGGTAGCGATGAATTTCATGCCGCCGAACATCACCGCCGTGCTGTGCGCCTTGTCGACGCCCTGCTGCGCTTCATTCCAGGCTTTTTTAAGGCGAGTGCGCTGCTCTTCGGTCAGCGTCTGCTCGGTGGTGAGAATCCCGCCCGGCCGCGCGCCATTGCTGAACACCCGCGCACCGTGTTCCTCGGTCGCCAGCGCCAGGCCAATCGCCTCCCGCGCCAGCTTCACGCCATCGAGGCCGTTCCAGCCATCCCAGGACAAGCCGCGGATATGCCAGATTTCCTCGGCCGGCAGGGTCAGAAACTCACCACCGGGGAGAGACACCCGGTAACTGAGCGCCCAACCGGTGCGTACCGGCGTCACCCAGCCCGGTTCGAGCGGCAGTAGTTCCAGCACCTTGCCCGCCACCCGGTTGATCCAGACGTAGGCATTGCCGGCGAACACCGCATGCAGCGCCAACTGTTCGCGGAATTCGAACGAGGTCTGCCAGTCGTTGGGCTTGCTGCCGAGCAAGTCATACAGCGGGTGCGTCTTGGCCAGCGCCCGGCGCCCGTTCACTTCCCGGTACACCTTGAACGGCACCTGGGCGATGCCTTCCGCAATCACTTTGACACACGCCAGAGAAACACCGGCTTGCAGGGCGGTTTGCCACGTCACCGCAATGCCGGTCTTTGATGCGGCGACGCGCAGCTTTTCTCCTAGCTCGTTCAGGTCCATTCGGCCCTTGCGGCTGAATACGCGGGTCATCCAGCCCATTACCACACCTCAATCTCGGGATCTTGTTCGTTGACATGGACGGCAGCCCGGCTCAGCGCCATGACCGTAGCCACGATGGGATCGATGCGGCCGTTCTCGCCGGACTTCTTCTTGTCCGGCCGGAAGTTGCCATTGGTATCGAACAGCAGCGCCACATTGCTGGCTGCCCAGCGCAGCACCGGGTTGCCGCCGTGCCGCAGGCGTTTGCCGTAGACCAGCTCTTCCAGCCGCTTCGCGCCGGGATGCATGCCCCCGGTGTAGCTATGCGGCAACTCGTACGGGTTGCCGTTCTTGCTGAGCTCGTAGCGCCCGTTGTCGCACAGCGCGACCGCTTCGAGCCAGTCGATGTAGGTGCGGCAGATGATCTTGATCGTCAGGCCGGCCGTGACATGCTCGATGCCGGCTTGCCGCAAGGCCTCGCAGATGTAGTCCCACACCCGGCGTTCCTGCGTGCTCAGATTGGCGAGCGGCGGCGGCTTCGGGGACTGGATTTCTCCAAGCCGACCGGGCGGCTTTTTGCCGAAACCGCCGTCAATCACGTTAAAAGGCGGGTTTAGATCGTCCATACGGGCTTCCTGAGGGGCGGGAGGGCAAAAACGCCAGAACAGGCGCTGCCAGTGCAATCAGGACGGCCCCAGCTTAAGGCCCCCCCTATTCAAAAACGCGGCCCGAAAAAGCGTGACTGACCACGCGTTCGGGGCGCAAAAGGCGGTAGAGATTTGCCCTCCCCCCGCCCCATCCTGACAAAGCGGCAGAAACGGCCCCCTTGCCGGAACACAGACTTGCGTAATCAACGTAAGCAGTAATAATCAGTCATGCATGTTTTCATCTGGATATGAGCCATGACCTCACAACTGCAACGTGCCACTCAGACCCGCCAAGCGCTGCTGGCAGCGGCGGAAGCATTGATTGCCGAACACGGCTACGCGAGACTCAACGAAGACCGCGTTTGCACGCGAGCAGACTTATCCAGAGGCGCATTGCGCCATCACTATCACAACGGTCGCTATGACCTGTTGCCGGCGCTGCTCACCCAACTGATCGACCGCCAATGCACCGAACTGGCTAGCGCCACCCCACGCGAACGCGCCCACCATCTGCTGCGGGGCATCCTGGACGATCCGGGTAAATCGAGCGTGATTGCCATCTTCGAACTCTGGATGGCAGTGCGAGGTGACGCCAGACTCGCGGCACTGCTGAACCCGATTCTCGCGACCGCCTTCGAGCGCTTGCTGGGTGTGCAGGCCGACCAAGGCCTCGCCCCGGATATTCTGGCGCTTCGCCTCATCCTGAGCGGGGCATGCATGCATCGCTTCAGCCAGGGTTACGACCGGGCTGCCTTGGTCGACACGGTGCAATGGCTCTTGGCCCGCCTGCCGCAGCCAGCCGAACCGGCACCGCAGCACCCCGTTGGGAAAACCGCACGCTACGACACGGTGAATTGATCGGCACGCTCAGGGTGCGGGCTTGGTGTTTCCGAAACCACCGTCCTGCGTTGCGGTTTTGCGGCTATGGCAGGGTGCGCACATCGACTGCAGATTGGCGTCGGCCAGCGCGAGCGCCCTGTCACCATCCCACGGGATAACGTGATCGACGTGCGTTGCCGGGGTGAATCGACCCAAGCGCTGGCAGGCTTCACATAACGGCTGCTCGCGCAGCTTGGCTTGGCGCTTGCCCCGCCAGATCGCGCTATCGTAGAAGCGCTTGGCGGCTTTGCGTTCGTCGGTCTGCTGGTATGCGCGGCGGCGTTCAACCTTGATCGTTTCGCGCTTCGCTTCCATTTCAGGGCGATGCGTCAGGCACCAGCCCGAGCCATCACGACACAGACCACTGCAACGATGGACCTTGCAGGGTTTGGCGGCGGCAAATGGCATGTTTTCTTACTTCCAGATTGCGCATTCGATTGGCGTATCCGATACCTAGGCATGTCATCAATCACCAAGGATTGCCGAAATGGCTGCAGAGAAACCCAAGAAGAGAGTGACGTTCAGTATGGCTGATACGCACATTCACTATGATCGGCACGCAGAGGTGAGCGCTCCGCCCCTCCACGTCGCCAAAGTTACGACGGCAGCGGTGCACCGCTTCGGCGCGTTGCCTGATCCAAAGAACAAACCGAATCGTATCGGTCAGGACTTCCTGGTAGACGTCAACTCAAGGCAAGTGACGAGCACGCATCAGAAGGGCGCTTCGTTGGCACTTGATCCGGTTAGAGCGGTGCCGAAGGGCAAATATACAACCTTGCCGAAAGGCTCATCGATTCCACTGGATATGGAATTACGCGACGATGGCGATGCGCATGGGCATGTCAGCCTGTTCAACAAAACGCCCATGAGCTACGACACCTACGAACAACGCATGGCCACGATCGCAACGAAATTCGTTCCTGGCGGCACGAAGAAGTAAACGGCAAACGCATCGCATCGGACAGCCAGCCCAACCACGGGGCAGCGCGGGCAGGGGAATGAAAGCGGACTGGCTGTCCGATACGGGCAATAAAAAACCCCGGCACGTGAGTACCGGGGTTGTCTTGACGCATTGACGACAGCGTTGCACGAATCCTAGTGACAGCCGTTCACCGTGTCAAGCAGATGCGGTTCCATCATCCCCTCCACTATCACCACCTCCGCCATGTGGTCGAGCGAGATCGGGAATCCCTGACCATTACCAATCAACAGACCTAAACTGACCGCATGGCCTCTCGACGGATATCTAGATGCGTAAAGTGCTGCTGTCGCTGGTCCTCCTTTGCTCTTCGTTACTGGCAAAGGGGAGCGACATCGTATTCATAGCGTTGCGTCCCAATACGATGCCACTCGTGGAATTTCACGGCGAGGTATTGAGCGGAGGTATCGTCAAGGACTTAGGCGATGCAATCGCCCGCAAGCTGCATCGACAGGCCCGCTTTTTGACGCTACCGCGCAACCGTGTCGAAGCAACGCTGGTGAGTGGCGAGGCCGACGGGATTTGCTATGCGACCCCGAATTGGTACCGCGTGCCGCTGAACTGGAGTCAGCCGTTGATTCCGAACGTCGATTTATTGGTCGCCGGGACCAACGTCCCGTTGCCAAGGTCTTTGTCGGAATTGACCGGGCAGTCGATTGGTTTGGTGCTCGGCTACCACTATCCAGAACTCGACGCGGCATTGGGCAACACCTATCGCCGCGATGACGCACCAGATATGCCGACGAATCTCCACAAACTGGTCGCTGGACGGTTTCGCTACGCCGTAATCGACCACCTGAGCCTTGCTTACGCCGCGCGCTCCGAAGTGCAGCTGGCAGGTGTGGCATCGCTATCCCTGTCGCAGTACACCGCGCAATGTGCCTTCTCACCGAAGAGCACGATCCCGTTTCGCGACATGAACCAGGCGATCAAGGCACTCGTCAAGGATGGCACCGTAGAGCGTATTTTGGCTCGCTACCGCTGACGGCGCGAACATGTCACGCCCGTGGTGTAGCGGTATATCTGAATACAGTTGGCCATCAACGCTCAAGGCTCTTCCACCACCCGCATCGGCACCCCCGTCTGATGAAACCGCTGCACCGCATTAAAAAACTTGAGCCCGAACGCCGTCTTCGCTTCGCGCACATCCCGACGCCACGTTGATTCACTCACCCCCATCCGTGCTGCCTTGCCGGCCACCGTGCCAGGCATGGCGTAATGGATGGTCAGGATGTCGCGATGCTCGTGCGGCATCGTCCCCATGACCTTGAAACACGCGGCCACTTTCGCCTGGTCGATTTTCTTGGTACGGGACGTTTTCTTGTCCGTCAGCCAGATCCCGTCATCGGTGACCTTGCATTCAAAGGTGAGCACCGTGACTTCATGCTCGACCGGCTGGCCAGCCGCCCTCCCCGTTACATGTTCGCCATATGTGGACTGCGCGATCCGTACTTGCTTCAATTCCTTGCCATTCACCCTGACTGCTGCGCCCCACGCGATCAGATAGTTGTCGATGATTTCCAGCATTACTTGCCTCCAATTGATACCAGCCCGGAGGTTCCCTAGCCCTGTCATGCAGGGCTTTGTTGTCGTCCCGATTGACGGGAGTTGCTACCGCTTGGTAATGACGACTGCTTTGGCGCTCAAGGTTTTGAGCAGACTGCCTATCGTTGTCTCGGCCAGCTCGGTGTTGTCGCTCTTGCGGTATTCCGGCTTCGGCAACCGCTTCGGCACCTCCGGGCACATGCCCGACAGCCGCGCCGACAACAGCCGAATCCAGCGTGACCGGCTCGCCTTCCATGTGGTCTGCCGCAACTCGAAACCGCCGAAATCGCGCGCCGCCCAATAGATGGCGGGATGGCTCCATTGGTCTTCGCCGTAATCCATCCGCCCGGACTGCATTTGCGCTTCGAGGAAGGCTTCCTCAAAGTCCGGCACCTGTTTGCACAGGCCAATGAACTGCGGCAGCGTCGGCGGGTACGAATCCGGCCCCAGCGTGCGGCGCAGTTGTTCCAGGCCCGACTTCACCATCGCGAAGGTCACCTGCTCGCCGTACAGGCCATCGGCCCATTCGACGCACCAGTTTTCGACGGCCTGTTCATCGGGAAACCGGCTGCGCCACTGGCCCATGTAAATCCCGTCGAACCGATCCCACAGCGTTTTGATCGGCCGAATCCGCTCGGTGCCAGTTCGCTTACGCGGGGCTACTGCGCCACGCAGCATCGTTCGCCGCCTGTTTCGCCATGCGCTCGGCCCTACGCCGCTCGGCCTCTTCGCGCCGCGCCACCTCGTCGAATACCGGGTCTTTGTATGCACGCTCGGCCATGTGTCAGTCCGCCATGCTTTCGAGCCGACCAAGCATTTCGATCAGCCCTTGCTGCAGCGTGTACGCCAGCTGCCGCACATTGCTCAGTTCGTGCTTTTCGACACGGCCATCGGCGAGCGTTTCGTAGACCGCACGCCCTACGTCACCGGTACGCGCCCAGATCAACGTGATGATGTCCAACACCGCCAGATCGCCCGCGCTGACGTCGTCCGGCGCCTTGACGCAGACGAAGCCGTGGTTCGCGGCCAGCGCGTGGAGCACGCCGAAGTCACCGGTCAGGGCCATCATCAAGTCCGCCTCGCGGGCAGTCAGGTGATGGCTGGCGGCGTTCGGATTCACCTTGTTGCGAAGCACCTGGGCATTCACGCCCATGCGCGCCGCCAAGGCCTCCACGCCGCCAGGATGCTCGTGCGCCGTTTTATAGATTGCGTCCAGAAGTGGCATCGCCATACGTATGTCCTCGACCAAATCAAACGCTGCACCCCGACTCGCCCGCACCTACTATGCGAACAGCCGAGAGACAGCAGGCATAAAAAAGCCGGGCAAGCAGCACCCGGAGAAAAACCACCACCGGGCCGATCAGGTGGCGGATGAGGAAGCTGGAATGAGCGGAGGACTGTGGTTCGCGCTAACTACATCGTGTGAAAGGTCACCGCGCGTCGTTCGTTCGAAACGAAGCAAGGCATCTCCGATTTCCCAAGAGACACGCTTGCCACGCTGGCCGTTGAGCAATGCGCTCACCAGAGACTGGCCGCAGCCGGCTTCTTTTGCGATTTGCTGCTGGGTGCAGCCCCTATCGACCAACGTCTGAATGATTTTTCGCCAGTTCATGGCGCCAAAGATATCGCAAACGCGATGCACAATCAATCGCCATTGCGATTATTCGAGTTATTACAATCGCGATATGAGTACATTTGCCGAACGAGTGCGCACACGGCGCGAAGAACTTCATTTGACCCAAGGCGAACTCGCGCGCTTAGCGGGCATGAAACAGTCAACCATTGCGACAATCGAATCAGGACGCAATAAGACTACGCGTGCGCTTACTGCCTTGGCGCAAGCGTTGCAGTGCAGTTCTTCATGGCTCGAACTTGGGACTGGCAGCCTAGAACCAACTCCAACACCTAACGTACGCCCCAGTGCCCGACCAGTCAGCGTATGGTCGAACGAGGACGAGCTATCTCAGGAAGAATACTTTTTTGTCCCGAAGCTTGATTTGCGGGTTAGTGCGGGCACAGGGCACCTCGCATGGGAGATAGAGCAGCGCGGGCAGAGACAGGCCATGACCCGCTCTTGGGCAAACCGGACAGGCGTAAACCCTGCCGATTTGGTAACTGTGCAGGCGCAGGGAGATAGTATGTTGCCCCGCATTCAGGACGGGGATAGCTTGACCATCGACGTGCACCCAGCACCAATCCGAGACGGTTCGATTTACGTGTTCATTCTTGACGATGAATGGTACGTAAAGCGCCTGTACAAGCAGGTCGATGGCAGCCTGTTAGTCCGAAGTGATAACGGCGATGGCTACAAGGACATATTGATTCCGCAGGAACGAGCTGCAGCGATTCAGATAGTGGGAAGGGTCTTGGCCATTAGCGGCCCAGCGTACTGACCCAAGATATTTTTCTGCACAAAAATCCGCTACGGCGGTTTTTTTGTGTCAAAAAATATCGCAATAACAATAATTATCGCAAATGAGATTGACATTGCGTTATCGCACTTGCGATCATCGCTCTATCGTTTACCGACAGGAGCACAGTGATGATCAGCAAGAAAAGCCACCTTGAGCTGGCGAAGCTGGATGCAAAGAAGGACTACGAAGACACGCTAGCAGCGATTGATGCCAGCAAAGCTGAAATCGATGCGGCCGAGGGTTTTACCGCTCGCCTGAAGGGCATGGGCTTGGTGGCGACGTTGGTGGTGGATGCCCACCCATCGCACTGCATCTGCAAGATCAACGCAGGCGGCACGGAAAAGCAGTTCACCGATGCGTGCCTGACACTCGGCGCGCAAGGCTGGGATTTCAAATTCACCGATGCGATGGAGTACGAAGGCCGCATCCTGCCGTCTTTCTACCTGGTCGGCCGTGATGCCATCGCCTTCCTGATCTACACCAACTACCTCGAAGAGCCGGCCCATGTCTAAGCCGGCACATCAAGAAATGGGAGCCAGCCGCCCAGCTGGTTTTTCCCTCGCCACATCCAAGCGCGACAAGATCGCGGCGGCAGCCGTACAAGCGGCGCAACGCTTCGCGGCACTGATCGATGAAATCGAAGCACAACGGCCTTTGCTCGAACTGGTGGAGCACATTGCCGACGAGATCGCGGCAAAAGGCTGGGAGGCCACGGCGCGCATCTGCGAATACGTCGGCCAAGTGCAATTGCATGTCGCTCTGGACACGCAAGAAGACGTCTCCCAGATCGAAACCACCTTGGCCGCGCACGGGCTCGCGTTTCGCAAATGCGGCAATCAATACGCCGGCCTGTACAGCGCAACGGCGCGAGAACCCAAGGTGTATTTCTCGGTGCACGTTCGATCAACGGCTGCGCTTGCTGCGGGGTATGACGATGAACAAGCGCATTGAAACCGTGGATGTGATCAGCGTTGGCGATGGCTTGTTCGAGGATCTGGTGCGCCCCTTTCTTGAGCGGGGCTACACGATCCACAGCATGGATCGTCGCGGGGTTCGCTATCAGGCACGCCGGATTGTTGAGTCGTCCGGCCCCGGCGAAGCTGCCGAAAGGCGGGCCGCATGATCGAAGCCTTGAAAGCCCTCGTCGCCCTGCTGTGCGTCGCACTCGCCATTGCCATTGGTACTACTGCGCTTGCCCTACCGGAAGCCACCCGGCTGGTTGTTTCGGGTTTCGGCGATGCGCTCGCCCTTGGCCTGTATATCGCCGTGGCTGGCTGGCTCGAACGCTGGTGTGCGAAATGACCCCGTCCGTACCGCACTGCATTCGTATCAACCGCCAGCCGTTCTATTTCCCGGCAAAGCTGCAAGGCGAAGTCGTGACCTGCGTTGCGATTGATCGGGATGGCACGGTCAACGCCTAGTCCCGTACACGAACGACACCGATCAGCATATCCACATCGGTACGCAAACCATTCCACCAGGGCAAACCCGCGACGTTGAAGAAACGCTGCATCCGGACTACGCCCCGGTCACGGCGGCGCAGATCAATCAGTCGCCGGCTGAGCCGACTGCGATCGAATTGCTGTCGCAAGGCAACGCAGCAGACCTAGTGGCGCAGATCCCAAGCTTGGGCGATGCGGATCTCGAGCGCCTTGGCGAACTGGAACAACTCGGCAGCCAGCGCAAGACCGTATTGGAAGCGATCGCTTCCGCGCTGCTCGATCGCGGCTCAAAGAAGGCTGAATAAACATGCAGTACCGCACCGACCTGATCGCGACGTTGAAGCGTTCGCTGCACGATGCAGCCGGGCCATTCGATGCGCCGGGCGATACCGACTTCGGTCGCTTGAAACAGCGTTGCCGAACGACAAGTACACCGCTGCGATCGCTTTGCGCGGACTGGCCAACATCGAAGCCATGGATTGGAGCTGGCTACGCGGTCGCCAAGTACGCATCTGCCTGGATCATGCGGACAAGGTCAACGAGCGGACGAAGTATCGCCCAGGACTAAAAGCAGCCTGGGATCTGCACGAGCGCCTGACCATCCTGGACGTCCCGGCCCTGCTCGTCGACCAAGCCGAATGGGAAGAAGGCACCGATCTGAACGACGTTCTGCAAAAGGAAGGCGCTGAACGCACTGGCCAGATGCTCAAGTACATCGAGCCGTGGTTGATCCCCGGCCTGCCCGGCAAGGACGAAGGCCTCGCCAAGTTCGGCCGTCGGCGCGTTCACCTCCCCAGCCACGATTTCCACGCCTACTGGAAATTCCGCATCCGCGACGACCACACCCAAGTGGTGACCAAGTTCGAAATGCCGGACGGCGACGATGAAGACCAACGCCCCAAGATCGACTACGGCGACCTCTGCGGCTTCCGTGTGGCCAGCTTGTCCCGCGTCACCATCCAGAGCGCTACGGCAACGATGACTGGCGATCCGGATGCGATGCCCCGCGTGCAATTCAGCGTCTCAGTGCAGACCGCACGCCATGGCACCGCACTGCAGCGCAAGGTCTACGACGATGCTGACCTGTACAACCTCACGAAATGGGAGAAGTTCGGCGCCATCTACAGCCCGGCCAACTTCAAACGCATGGTGAACATCCTTGAGCGCACTGCAGAGATAGGCAGCCGGCGCGCGGTGAACTTCGTTGGCCTCGCTTGGCGTGATGGCGTCCTCTCGCTCAACGAGGGGCCGGATTGCTACTTCACCGAGCCGGACAAGCAGTGCCCATACGCCGGGCTCACCTTCCCCAGCGGCACTCGTGACGATGCGCGCCAAGTGATCGAGGCCTTCGGCGCCACGATGAAGCAGAACGCCGGCAGCATCTTGTTGGCTTGGTCGCTGGGCGGCCACCTCAAGCCCTTCCTCGGCTTCTGGCCGCACCTGCAGATGCAAGCCAACAAGGGCGCCGGAAAATCGACCCTGATCAAGAAGCTGGAACGCGCCATCGCGTTCACCATGCTCTCTGGCCAAAGCTTGCAAACCGAATTCCGGCTGGTCACCTCGGTCAGCCACACCACCCACCCCATCGGCTGGGAAGAACTCTCGGCCCGCCGGCAAGACATCATCGACAAGGCCGTCGGCCTGCTGCAGGAAACCTATCAGTACACCGTCACGCGGCGCGGCGGCGACATGACGGAATACCTGCTCAGCTCCCCCGTCCTGCTCGCCGGCGAGGATGTGCCGGTGCGCAGCCTGATCGGCAAGCTGGTGCGTGTAGAGCTGTCCGGCAAGAAGGGCAAACCTATTGCCGACACCCTGCCCCGCTTTCCGGTGAAGGAATGGTTGCGCTTTCTGGCGAGTTTGGACAAGGCACGCGTACTAGCAAAGTTCGAAGAGGCCAAGGCTTTCTGCTTCGAAGGCAGCCGCGCCAGCGGCAGCGACGACGGCGCCATGCGAATGACCACGAACTATGCCGCCCTGCTCACCGGCTGGTGGTTGCTGGCCGAATTCGCCGGCTTGCCGGACACCTGGAACAACCTACCCACCGATCTGCTCGCCGAAATGAATCACCACATCGGCGAAACCAGCTCCGACCGCGAGCCGTGGGTCTGGATCACTGAGATCCTGCTGTCCGAAATCGCGGCTGGACAGTTCTTCCACCCGTACAAGTGGGACTCCGAAATGGACAAGGAAGGGCAGCTGCATGAGGTGCTATGTGTCCGCCCGGCCCACGTCATGGATCACATCAGCGGCAAACCTGCGCTGCGTGAGAAGTGGAACGGTCTACCGGTGAAGAGCGACCGGGTGTACCGCAAGCAGCTGCAAGGTGCCGGCGTCATCGTCAAAGACCCGGTCGAGAAGACGATCAAGACCGTCCGCAATTCCCACATGGTCGCACTCGGCCTCAAGCACATGGAACGCTACGGCCTGCATGCAACACCGAGCCCGATCGGTGTCGGCGACCACGATTAATCCACTGCCCCGGCTTGGGGTGCCTCACATTTTAGGAAAAAGCAGATGGACCTGATTCTTCCCGTGAATGGCGTCTACTTCGACCAGATCGCCGACGGTTCAAAGCGATACGAATTTCGACTGCGCACGCCTTACTGGCAAAAACGATTGGAAGGCCGAACCTATGATCACGTCTTCGTGACTCGCGGTTATCCGCGCCGCGATGACGCGACGCGCAGGTTGATTCGGCCTTGGCGAGGCTACGAACTGCAGACGATCATCCATCCGCATTTCGGGCCGACACCGGTGGAAGTGTACGCAATCCATGTCGGTGGAGAGGCAGCATGAATATCACCTCCCCAGTCCTCCGCTACCACGGCGGTAAATTCCGATTGGCTCCGTGGGTCATGCAGTTTTTTCCGGCCCATACCTGCTACGTCGAACCGTTCGGCGGTGCGGCCGGAGTATTGATCCAAAAGCCACGCAGTTACGCCGAGGTGTACAACGATCTTGACGGCGATGTCGCCAACCTGTTCCAAGTGCTACGCAATCCGGCCCAGCGCGCTGAGCTGATCGACCAGATACAACTTACACCCTACAGTCGCGATGAATTCACCGCTGCGTGGCTACCTAGTGTCGATCCAGTGGAACGTGCACGCCGCTTAGTAATTCGCGCACAGATGGGCTTTGGCTCAGCCGGCGCCACCAAAGGATCGACCGGGTTCCGTATCGATACCCGCCGCAGTTATGGCACGGCGCAGCATCTGTGGGCTCGCTACCCCGAGCAGCTCGCATTGGTTGGCGAACGCCTCGCCGGCGTACTCATTGAGAACCGCTCGGCAGTCGACGTAATTCGGGGACAGGATCGCCCTGAAACCCTGTTTTATGTGGACCCGCCTTATGTCCTCGGTACCCGTGTGCGTGCGCATTTGACGGGCAGATGCTACCGCCATGAAATGAGTGATCAGGATCATGTTCAGCTTCTGTCCACACTGCGCAGTTGCGCCGGTATGGTCGTCGTCAGCGGTTATTGGAGCGCACTGTATGACGAGGCGCTAAGCGACTGGGAACGTCATGAAACCGATGCCCGCATCTCTGCCGGGAGAGGCACGGCATTACGCCGCGAGGTGGTATGGCTGAACAAGGCCTGCAGCAACGGGCTGCGCGAAGTCGGGCTATTTGCCGGGGTGCCAGCATGAACCGCGCACAACGCCGTGCAGCGGCGCACACAACTCGCCGACCACCGTCAATCAGCCGACTCGTCGCCGGCCAAGCGCTGATGACCCGCCTGTACTGCGCCAGCACCAAGGAACTGAATATCGCGCAGCGCCAAGCTTTGCTCGAACCGTTCTACTTCGCTTTGGACCGCCTCACGCTCGGCAGGCTGGATCTCGAGGATTTCATCCAACTCAACGAAGCCAACGTGTTCGGGTTCCAGCTGGCTCGCCGGCTGTGGCTGCATTGCCCAAGCGAGGACGGCAAGGCACTGATCGAACCAAGCCAGGCTGATTTCGAGGCCGCGGCCGAGGCGCTTGCCACGATTGGGGAGCGAGAGAAAAGGACGGGGAAGTTTGGCGCGACGGGCGATGAGCTGATGCTGTTGCGGAACGCCTTCGCCTGGTTGGATCAGCTTATCAACGTAGCAGACGAAGGCCACACGTTGACAGCATTGCGGGAGGCCGCGGAGATGATCAGCAGCAACCTGATGCGATGAGGGAGAAAGCAACGGTCAGCGTGCTTGAAACACGCTGACCGTTCCGCCAGGCGGCATGGCTTTCTGCAACCGGCCAAGTCGCTCGATCAGCCTAACATATCCGCTTGGCATCCCATGAACGACATCCGCTGCGCAAATTGCGCCAAGAAACTGGCCGAAGGGCATTACGCCTGGCTGGTCATCAAATGCCCCCGCTGTGGGGCACTCAATACCTTGAGGGCCGCGAGCCCCGAATCCGAGCGCCAACGAGCGCCCAACCCAGGAGATCACCATGGTTCCCGCGAACCCGATCGTTCCCTGGCTGGGCGGCAAACGTCGCCTGGCCGATAAGCTTATTCCCCTGTTCCCGCAACATGACTGCTACGTCGAGGCCTTCGCCGGCGGCGCCGCACTGTTTTTCCTGCGACCGATGCCGGCCAGGTGCGAGGTGCTCAACGACATCAACGGCGAACTGGTGAACCTGTACCGGGTGGTGCAGCACCACTTGGAAGAGTTCGTGCGCCAGTAATGATATGGTCAGCCCGCCCCTCGGGGGTACGCTAGCCTTTTCAACTACCTGTCGGAGTCGTCATGGAACCCGTCGCACTGTTGGGAATTGATCTTGGCAAGCATACCTTTCATGTTCATGCGCAGAGCAAGGCCGGACATCAGCTTTGGCGGAAGAAGTTGAATCGCGCCCAGCTCATTCAAACCGTAGCCAACACGCCAATCTGCCGAGTCGTTATGGAGTCTTGCGCTGGCGCGCATTTCCTTGCGCGGAAGTTTGCGCAATTTGGGCACGATGTTCGGCTGATTGCGCCCCAGTACGTCAAACCGTTCGTCAAGGGAAACAAAAACGATTTTGTCGATGCAGAAGCAATCTGCGAAGCGGCTTCCCGCCCGACCATGCGTTTTGCACCTGCCAAGAACGAGCACCAGCAGACGGTGTCGGCATTACACCGGACGAGAGAAATGCTGATTCGCAATCGTGGGTCGGCACACAACCAGATCCATGCCTATTTGGTTGAATTCGGGATCGCGATTAGTCGCGGGCCTGCGGCAATCCGGAAGCTGCCTGCAGTGTTGGAAGCGAATGCATTACCGCCCCGTCTGATCGTGTTGCTGGAACAGCTCCGGGATCATGTGTTGTATCTCAATGAGCAAATCCAGATGATTGAACGTGCATTGAAAGCGTTGCTGGCCGAAGACGAGGCTGCACAACGGCTGCTGACTATTCCAGGTATCGGCCCCATTACGGCGAGTGTCCTTTCAACACAAGCCGGAGATGCCAAGCAGTACCGAACTAGCCGCGAATTTGCCGCGTCGCTTGGTTTGGTGCCGCGCCAATACAGCACGGGTGGCAAATCGACGCTGTTGGGCATATCGAAGCGCGGGGACAAGCATTTACGGACGCTGCTGGTTCAATGTGCCCGATCGATCATGATGCATATTGATAAACGAACCGATGCCATGGCGTTGTGGGTTCGGCAACTCCTGCAGCGCCGACATTCCAGTGTTGTGGCCTGTGCGCTGGCAAGTAAGCTGGCGCGGATTGCGTGGGCGGTGCTGTGTAGCAAAACGGCATACGTTCCTCACCCGCAACGCGTTGTTCAGTAGGTTTCACCAGCTTCCTGCTTTTGCGACAACAAATGTAGATGACGACAACTGCAATCGGCCTCGCGACGAACCTGACATTTGAATGGGCTTTCGTAGCCGCGACAGTTTTGAGGAGCGTGGGGCGCGAATTTTCATCGTGGACGTGAGGAAGTTCTCCTCAATCAGAGTCCGGATACATTAGTGCATGCTTTTGTCTGCATCGAAATTTGAGGTTGCAAAAACTGGGCTGACCATACATTCAAATGGGC
>NZ_JONM01000035.1 GCF_000711875.1 Andreprevotia chitinilytica DSM 18519 | reverse complement strand
AGCGGCGAAGTCGGCGTACTGGATCGGCAGCGACCGGAGTTGGGCCGGTTGCTGTGTGCGCTGTGCTTGGTACAGCTGAGTCAGTTCATCCAGCAACACCCCCATCGACCAGCCATCGGCGACGATGTGGTGCAGCGTGTAATAGAGCAGATGCTCGTCGTCAGCCAGCCGGATCAGCCCGGCGCGAATCAGCGGGCCGGTGGCGAGATCGAACGGACGATTGGCTTCGTCACGCAATGCTGTAGCGGCTGCGTCGGCACGTTCCGTCGTCGGCAGCGACGTAAGATCAAGCAGCGGTAGCGCAAAACGATTTGCTGCAGTGACAACCTGCACTGGAATGCTGTCCTGCTGCGCAAAGTGCGTACGCAGGGCTTCATGACGGCCGATCAGATGTTCGAACGCTTGGCGCAGCGCCTCGGCATCGAGTGCACCTTGCAGATGCAAGGCCGCCGGGATGTTGTAGGACGCACTGCCGGGGTCGAACTGATCCAGGAACCACAGTCGTTGCTGGGCGAAGGACAGCGGGAAGGTGTGGGTTGTCTCGTTGTTGCGAGCCAGCGGCAGCAGTGGTGCCGCCGCATGCTGGGCACTGGCCGCATCCAGCACCGTCGCCAATGCAGCGATGGTCGGGTGATCGAAGAACTGCCGCAGCGGCAGATCACGGCCGAGCTGGCGGCGCAGTTGCGAGCTGACTTGCGTCGCGAGCAGCGAATGGCCGCCCAACTCAAAGAAGTTGTCGTGGATGCCGATGCGGTCGAGTTTCAACACTTCGGCCCAGATGGCGGCGAGTTGGGTTTCGGTGGCGTTGCGCGGGGCGACGAAGTTGACCGTGTCGTTGCTGCGTTCCGGCGCGGGGAGTGCTTTACGGTCGACTTTGCCGTTCGGGGTCAGCGGCAGCTGATCCAGCAGCATGAAGTGCGCCGGCACCATGTAGTCGGGCAGGCGTTGGCCCAACTGTTCGCGCAACGCGGACACTTCGATTTTTTGCCCTGCATCGGCTACCACGTAGGCCACTAGGCGTTTATCGCCGGGTACATCCTCTCGCGCCAGCACCACTGCACTCCGTACACCCGGCAGCGCCATCAGCGTCGCTTCAATCTCGCCGAGTTCGATGCGGAAACCGCGCAGCTTCACTTGCTGGTCGATCCGGCCCAGATAGTCGATGCGGCCATCGGGTAGATAACGCGCCAGATCGCCGGAGCGGTACATGCGTGCCCCAGCCTGGCCGAACGGATTCGGGACGAACTTCTCGGCGGTCAGATCCGGCCGGTTCAAATAACCACGGGCCAAGCCATCGCCAGCGATATACAGCTCACCGGCCACGCCCACTGGCACCGGTTCCAGATTCGCATCGAGGATGTAGGTCTGTGCATTGGCAATGGGTTTACCAATCGGAATGGCAGTCCCGTCGATCTCGCCGCTCACCGCCTCGGTGCAGGAGAAGGTCGTGCACTCGGTCGGGCCATAGCCATTGGTCAAACGACCACCGGCTGCCAAGAACGCTGCCACATGCGGTGGCGACAAGGCTTCCCCCCCCGCCAGCACATGCTTGGCCTTCACCAGCCGTGGCAATTCGTGATCGACCATCTGATTGAATAGCGCCGAGGTCAGCCACAGCGTATCGATGCGTTGGGTGTCGATGAATTCGCCGATCGCCGCCAATGTCAGCCGACCCGGTGCCGGCAGCGCCACGATTGCGCCATTCAGCAACGGCGCCCACAGCTCGAAGGTGGTGGCATCGAAGGTGGTCGGGGCCAGGTGCAGGACGCGGGCATGGGGAGCGAGGGAGAAGTAATGCGTCTCCCGCACCAGTCGCACCACATTGCGATGGGTGACCAAGACCCCTTTGGGCTGGCCAGTGGAGCCGGAGGTGTACATCACGTAGGCGAGGTGGTCGGGCGAAGTCACATCGGTCGGGTTGCTTGTCGGGAATCCGGCCAAAGCTGCATCGTTGAGGCGCAAAGTTGGTACGTCATCTAGATCGAGTGCCTCCCAAGCACCGCCATTGCTATCCCCCCCTTTGTGAAGGGGGGCTAGGGGGGATTTCTGCGGCATCTCAACGAGTGATGGCGTCGAAATCCCCCTCGATCCCCCTTCGAAAAGGGGGAGGACAAACCCCGCATCACTTCGAGCTGTCAAATTGGGGGACTTTGAACCGTCTGTCAGCACCAATGCCGGTGCAGCATCAGTGAGGATGTACGCCAGCCGTTGCGCCGGCAGCGCTGGATCGAGCGGTAGGTAAGCGCCACCGGCCTTGAGGATGCCGAGTACCCCAACCAACGATTCAAAGGAACGCTCGGCGCACAGGCCGACCAGTGTGTCCGGGCCGACACCGCGTGCCTGCAAGGCATGCGCGAGCTGGTTGGCACGGCGGTTCAGTTCGCCATAACTAAGTGCCTGCTCAAAACCAACTTCCGCAACGTCGCTACTTCCATTCCCCCCTTCGTGAAGGGGGGCTAGGGGGGATTTCTGCGGCATCTCAAGTTGTGATGGCGTCGAAATCCCCCTCAATCCCCCTTCGGGAAGGGGGAGGTTAGAAGCTGCAGCGCTGAGTGCGGACGGCTGGTGTGGTTTTGCGCTTGAATCCCCGTCAAACAGCGCAGCAACCCGCTCCGGTGCAGCAGCAGCCTGCTGCTCAAACAGAGCCTGAATACTCGCCTGCGGATAATCAGTCGCCGTGGCATTCCAATCCACCAGCATCCGCTGCAATGTGGCCTCGTCCATCGTGTCGCCGCTCGGGTCGCGGGGGAAGGCGTTGTGCGATGTCATGGTCAGCCTCCTAGCCAATACTCGGTTCAGCTTGCGTTTGCACACCGGACGTCTGATCCGGCGCGGCGGCGTGCAGGTCCCGGCTGATGGCGCGCAGGCAAGACGTCACTTCGGTGACGAAGCGCTGCATCGTTTCCGGCGTGTACATGCTGCGACAGTAGGTCCAGCCGACGCCGAGCCGGCCCTCGTGCACGGCGGAGCCGCCGAAGGGCCGGAAGCCCGGCCGCATCGGGCCTTCGTTGGGACCACGTGATTCCGGTGCGACGCTGAAGCTGCCGATCTTGATGTCCTGCGTGGTCGTGACGTGCGCGGGGACGAAGCCGAATTCGAGCTGGGCGTCGTTGAATCCAGCCATTTCCTCGCGCACCAGCGGGTCGTCGCACATGTGGCGCAGCAGGGTGTAATTCGCTTCCCGGCCTTTGACTGCTGCCAGTTGCCGTTGCGTGGCGTAGAGCGCGTCCAGCGTGGTTGCGCAGTCGCACAGATCGAGCGGCGTGCGGGTGTAGTGCATGCACCAACCCACCGTGCGCGATAGATCGAGGCTGTCGTCGAAGTCCACGTTGCGACCGTTCTGGCCGCCTAACAGCATGATCGCGCGCGATCCGGTCCAGTTGCCGTAGGCGAAGACGACCGCGCAGGTCACCACGTCGCCCAGCGACAAGCCGGGGAATTGCGCCACGAGGGCTTCCAGCGCTGCGGTTTCTTCGATGCTCAGTTCGTCGCCGGCTGCATCCAGCTCGGCTACCGCCGGGTTTTGCAGCAGTTTGTCCGGATGGCGCTCGGCGGGCAGGGGCTTGAAGCGATCCCACCGCTGGGCGCGCCAGTAGGCCAGATCGGCGATCACGTCCGGATGTTGCGCACGAGCCTGCCAGGTTTCCGCCACGGCTTTCATCGATGCGGTCTTGGGCGTGAGCGCTGGCTCCTGCCCCGCGGCGAGGCTGACGCAGGCTTGCTCCAGGTCTTCGATGAAGATCTCGCTGCCGAAGCGATCGACGATGGCATGGTGGATCACCAGCATCAGGCGCGGATGCTGGCCGTGGCCCAGCGTGAAATAGATCGCCTTGAACAGCACGCGCCGGATATCCAGCGATTGCTGGCGCTCGGCGCAAATGGCTTCGAGCCGGGCCTTGGCCTCATCCAGAGGCAGCGCGGACAGATCGACGGTTTCCCACCACGGTGCCATTTCGCTGGGAAGCTGGAATTGCTGCCGCCAGCGGCCGCCTTCCTCGACCCGTTCCTCAACAAATACGGCACGCATGGCATCGTGCAGCGCCAGCGTGTATTGCAGCGCCCGCTGCACGACCTCGGCCGAGAAACCGCCGGTGACTTCCAGTAGATCGGAGGCGTTCCAGTGATTGAGGTCGAAGCGCTTTAGGAAGTCGTAGGCATTGGGCATGACCGGTGCCGGGCCGGCCACCAGTTCGCGGAACGAGAAGTCGCTGACCGCCAGCCCGGTGCTCTGCTGGGCGAGGCAATGCGCAATGATGGCTTGCAGGCTGGTTTCGATGGCGTGGCCCAAGGCATCCATCTCCGCCTGGCTGTAGCGTTGGCCGTGGTAGTCGAGCGCCATGCTCAGGCAGCCGTCCCGCACGCCGCCGTTCAGGCCCAGCAGGTGGGAGCGTGGATGTTGCGGGTTGATGGTTTCGCCAGCGAATTCCGCCACTTGCCGGAATGGCGCATCCGTATCCGGCGTGGCACCGCTGTATTGGCCGAGGTAGTTGAAGACGATGGCCGCATCAGCCTCGACGTCGCCCAGCGGCTGGTCCGTCGCCAGATGGCGCAGGATGCCGAAGCCGATGCCCTTGGACGGCACCGTGCGCAGCTGCTCCTTCACGCCGCTGATCACCGCGCCGATATCCCCCTCGTTGGCAATCTGCAGCCACACCGGGTAGGCGCTGGTGAACCAGCCGATGGTTTCGTTCAGGTCGATTTCTTCGCTCAGCTCTTCGCGGCCGTGGCCTTCCAGCGTGATGCGCAGTTGCTTCACGCCAGCCCAGGCGGACAGGCCCAGCATCAGCCCCGCCAGCAGCAAATCGTTGATCTGCGTGCCATAGGCTTGATGGCAGCGCGTGAGCAATGCTTGCGTTTGCTCGGCATCGAGCCCGATCACGCGTGACATCGTCGCGCCCATGTTGTCCGTGCTCACGGGTTGGCCGGCAGGCAGGGCGTCGACTGGCTTGTGCAGCGTTTCCAGCCAATGACTGCGTTCACGCTGCAAGGGTTTGCCTTGCGCATGACGGCGCAGGAACTCGCCCCACTGCGCGTAGGACGAGCCTTTGCCTTCCAGCTGGATCGCCGCCGCGCCTTGTTGCAACTGCCGGTAGCCTTGCTCGATATCCTTGCGCAGGATGCGCCAGGACACGCCATCCACGATCAGGTGATGCAGCACCAGCAACAGGCGGTTGTCGTTGCCATCGGCCTGGAACCAGACCGCACGCAGCAAGGGGCCATCCGCCAGCGACAAGCCGGACTGAATCTCGCGCCCGTGGGCGGCTAGTGCGGCGAGGCGTTCTGCCTCGGCCAGCCCGCGCAAATCCGCGTGCCCGATCGATTGCGTGACCATATCGGGCTGGAAGGGCTGGAAATGCCCCTGCCACACGCCGTCGTGCTCGCTGAACCGCAGCCGCAGCGCATCGTGCCGCGCATATAGCGCCGTGACGATGGCCTGGAGCATGTCGGCATTGAAGTCAGCAGGAACGCACAACACAGCGGACTGGTTGAAGTGCTGCGGTGTGCTGCTGCCTTCCGCGAAGAAATCCAGATGGATCGGTAACAGCGGCAATGTGCCCTCGACCGGGCCTTGCGGCGCGAGCACACCGCTGGCGGTCTTGGCGTGCGGCAGCAGGGTGCGGATGGTCTGGTGCGCGAACATCTGCTTGGCGGTGAACACGATGCCGGCCTGCTTGGCGCGTGAGATCACCCGGATCGACAGGATCGAATCGCCGCCAATCTCGAAGAAATTGTCGGTCACGCCCACGCGTGGCACGCCGAGCACGCCTTGCCAGATATCGCACAGTGCGCGCTCCGCTTTGCTGGCTGGGGCCACGTAATCGTCCAGTGTGGCTTGGGCGAGGTCAGGTGCCGGCAACGCCTTGCGGTCGAGCTTGCCTGTCGTGGTGAGCGGCATGCGATCGAGAAAGACGAAGTGCGACGGCACCATATACGGCGGCAGGGTGCGCGCCAGGTGTTCGCGCATTTCCGTCGCGCCGACTAACTTGCCAGCGTAGCGATCCAGCGTGGCCAGCACGCGGCCGGCGTTTTCGGCATGCAACCCTTCGGCCAGCACGCTGTTATCGAGCACCAGCAGGCGATCCAGCCGTGCGTCGTCGTACTGGCGATAGGCAGTGTGGACATCGGCCAGGCTGGGGAGCGGCGCAATGGCGTTGCCAGCCGGCAAGGGGTGCTCCACCCAGATGCACGGGTCGTAGTAATGCGCGACGCCGCTTTCCAGCGATACGTGGACTGGCGCGAGCGTATCCGGCAGCTGATGCAGGCCGGAGCGCGCAAAGCGCTGACCGCTCCAGCTGGCCCATTCCTCGGGGCTGCCTGTGACGTATTGTGAGTGTTCCTCCCAGCCCACCACGCGGCCGCCTGCGTCGCAATGCAGGCGCAGCCAGCCGTCGACGAGCTTGCCGTCCGCATCGCGCAAATCGCTGTAATCCGCGATGGACACTTCCTGATGCTGCGTCTTGGCGATGGGGCGCAGGGCTACGAGCACGTGGCTGAGCGAACGGCTCTTTGCCAGCAGCTTGAATGCATCGACGATCAGCCCGGCGATCTTGCGATTCTTGTAGGCCGGGTCGATGACGCCAGCGAGCACGACCAGCGTGTTCGGCGCAACGCCGCGCCGATGCTCATCGCTCGCTTGCGTCAATGCGCCATCCCAACCTCGCGGCAAGTGGCTGCGCGTGCCGTCCCAGTTCAGCAGTACCGCGTTGCCGATGCCGACTGCCGCATCGAATGTTTCCTTGATCATGATCTGCGCTTCGGGGAAGTCCGCGTACATGGATTCCCAGTGCGTTTTCAGCGTCGGCGAGCCGGCGAAGTAGTCCGGCCACGCGCCGACGTGCAGCGCATCGAACGCAGCCCGGCCGTAGGGCAGGGTCGCCAGCGGGTAGACCCGGTAGCTGCGTGCATCGGCGTCTTTGATCGTCAATTCGTGTTCAAGGCACGCCACACCGACGGACTGCTCACCAACGGTGAGCCGCCATGCGGCCGAGAACGGCGCGGCAGCCGCATGTAGGCGGACGGCGATGTGTTCCCGCCCTGACACATGCGGTGGCAGCGGGCTGGTGGCGCGGACCAGATAGGCGGCCAGCGCCTTGCCATCACCCTGGCTGACCGGGGTGACAACGGCTTCCGTGATCTCGCGATGCGCCAGCACGGCGGTTTCGATTTCGCCGACTTCGATGCGGAAGCCGCGAATCTTCACCTGATCGTCGATGCGGCCGAGGTATTCCAGATTGCCATCCGGCAGATAGCGCACCGAATCGCCGGACTTGTACATCCGCGTGCCCGGCTCGCCATAGGGGTTGGGGATGAAGCTTGCCGCGGTCAGGTCGGGGCGGTTCAGATAACCCCGTGCCAGCCCGTCACCGGCGATATACAACTCGCCCGCAACGCCAACCGGCACCGGGTTGAGCCCGGCATCGAGCACATAGAGCTGCGTGTTGGCCTCGGGCTTGCCGATAACCGGCCGATCTGGTGCTCCATCTAGCGCAGCGATGGCGACATCGACCGTGCATTCGGTCGGGCCATAGGCATTGAAGAAATGCTTGCCCTGGATGGCCTGCAGCGATTGCCACAGCGCGGTATCGATGGCCTCGCCGCCGAATACGACGATGCGCGGCAGCGTATCGGCCTGGCCGTGTTCCAGCATGTAGCGCAGTTGCGCTGGCGTGGTATCGAGCGCATCGAGCTGGTGTTCGGTGAAGAACGCGCCCAGCGCTTCCGGCGAGAGGCGGGTTTCCTCGGGCACGATATGCAGCGTGTGACCATCAAGCAGCAGGATGAATTCGGATACCGAAGCATCGAACACGTACGGCGCGTTGAAGCTGGTGTGCAGCTTTTCAGCGGCGTGGCGACGATGGATGCCTTCGATATGCGCCAGCGCAATGTTCACCACCGCCCGGTGCGGCGTCTGCACGCCCTTCGGCCGACCGGTGGAGCCGGAGGTGTAGATCACGTAAGCGATGTTGTCTGGATACGCCAGCGGGGCCGGGTCATGCGCAGCCTGCTCGCGCAGCACATGGGCTTGGGTATCGAGCAGGAACACCGCGTCGTCCGCCCAGCCCTGCATGGCTTGTACGGATTGCTGGGTCAGCAGTAGGGCCGGTTGCGCGTCGGCCAGCATATAGGCAAGCCGCTCGTGCGGATAAGCCGGGTCCAGCGGCACATAGGCACTGCCAGCCTTGAGGATGCCGAGCATGCCGACGACCATATCCAGCGAACGCTCGACACAGAGAGCGACGCGTTGCTCCGGCCCGACGCCACGGCCGCGCAGATAGTGAGCCAGCCGGTTGGCGCGTTGGTTGAGCTGCGCGTAGCTGAGCACCACGCCCTCGAACGCCAGTGCCGGGTGATCTGGCGAGCGCTGGACTTGTGCTTCGAACAGCTGATGCAGCGTCTGGTCGGCTGGGTAAGGCCGCGTTGTGTCGTTCCAATCCACCAGCAATTGCCGGCGCTCAGCCGCGCCCAGCATCGGCAGGTCCGCGATTGGCGTGGCGGAATCAGCCACGATGGCTTCGAGCAGATGCAGGAAATGCCCCGCCATGCGGGCGACGGTGGTCTCGTCGAACAGGTCGGTGTTGTATTCGAACAGCGCCAGCAACCGGTCTTCGTGCTCGATCAGCCCCAGCGTCAGGTCGAACTTGGCCACGTCACGCTCCAGCATGACCGGCTCCAGCATCAGCCCCGGCAACGCCAGATCGCCGCGTGGGTTGTTCTGCATGGCGATCATCACCTGGAACAGCGGCGTATGGCTGGTATCGCGTTCCGGCTTCAGCACATCCACCAGCTGTTCGAACGGCAGGTCTTGATGCTCATACGCGCCGAGCGTGGTATCGCGCACCTGCTGCAACAGGGCATCGAAGGCCGGGTTGCCGTCGAGGCGCGTGCGCAGCACCAGTGTGTTGACGAAGAAGCCGATCAGCGGCTCGATCTCGGTGCGGTTGCGGTTGGCAATCGGCGTGCCGATGCACAGATCGGTCTGGCCGGAATAACGCGACAGCAGCAGGCTGAAGGCGGCGGTCAAGGTCATGAACAGCGTGGCGTCCTGACGGCGGCCAAGGGCCTGCAGGCCGGACAGCGTTGCGGCCGGAATCCACTGCGGGAACTTGGTGCCATCGAACGTTTGTACTGGCGGGCGCGGCCGGTCGAACGGCAATGTCAGCTGGGTCGGCACGCCATCCAGCGCGGCTTGCCAGTAATCCAGCTGCGTTTGCAGCACCGGGCCGCTGAGCCACTGGCGCTGCCACGCGGCGAAGTCGGCGTACTGGATCGGCAAGGTGGGGAGCTGGGCCGGCTGCCGGGTGAGATGCGCCCGATACAGTGCGGTGATCTCATTCATCAGGATGCCCATCGACCAGCCATCCGTGACGATGTGGTGCAGCGTCAGCAATAGCACATGCGTGGTCTCATCCAGCCGGATCAGCCCGGCGCGGATCAATGGCCCGGTGCCCAGATCGAACGGCGTGCGCGCTTCGTCCTGCGCCAGCCAGCCCAGCTTGGCATCCCGCTCGCCATGCGGCAGGTCGCTCAGGTCGGTGACGGGCAGGGCGATTTCCAGCTTTGCGTGGATGTGCTGCGTTGGTTCGTTGCCGTGGGTGATGAAGGTTGTGCGCAGCGCTTCATGGCGTGCGACGACATCATTCAGCGTGTGGCGCAGCGCGGCGATATCTAGCGTGCCGGTCATCTTCAACGCCATCGGCATGTTGTAGACGGCGCTGCCGGTTTCGAACTGATCGAGGAACCACAGCCGTTGCTGGGCGAAGGACAGCGGCAGCGGCTGACTGCGGTCGACTGGCAGGATTGCAGGGACTTCCGCGATCCGCTGGCCGGCGAGATGCTTGCTGAGTGCCGCGACGGTTGGTTCGGCAAACAAGGTGCGCAAGGCGAGTTCGATGCCGAAGTGCTGCCGTACCTTCGACACCAGTTGCGTCGCCAGCAAGGAGTGCCCGCCGAGTTCGAAGAAGTTGTCGTGCACACCGACCCGATCCAGCTTGAGGACTTCGGCCCAGATAGCGGCGAGCTGCGCTTCAGTGGCGTTGCGTGGGGCGACGTAGCCGGCTTCATCCCGGCTGCGGTCGGGCGCTGGCAGGGCTTTGCGGTCGACTTTGCCGTTGGGGGTGAGGGGAAGCTGATCCAGCACGATGAAATGCGCCGGGATCATATAGTCGGGCAGGCGTTGCAGCAGGTGTTCGCGCAGGCTTGATGGTTCGAGGGTATGGCCTTCGTTGGTGACAAGGTAAGCCACCAGACGCTTGTCGCCCGGTTCATCCTCCCGCGCTAGCACGACGGCATCGCGCACCGCAGGCAGGGCAGTCAGGCTGGCTTCGATCTCGCCGAGTTCGATGCGGAAACCACGCAGTTTCACCTGCTGGTCAATGCGGCCCAGATATTCGATGCGGCCATCCGGCAGATAGCGCGCCAGATCGCCAGAGCGGTACATGCGCTCGCCTGCTTCACCGTAGGGATTCGGCATGAAACGTTTTGCAGTTAGGTCGGGGCGACCGAGATAACCTCGCGCCAAGCCGACGCCAGCGACGTAAAGCTCACCGGCCACGCCAACCGGTACGGGTTGCAGCGCGTCATCCAACAGATAGACACGGGTATTGGCGATTGGGTGGCCAATCGGCGGGGTAGTGCCGTTGCCTTCATCGCAACGCTGGATCGTGGCGCAGACGGTGGTTTCAGTCGGGCCATAGGCATTGAAGAACCGCCGTCCCGGTGCCCAGGCATCGACCAACGCAGCAGGGCAGGCTTCACCAGCGACGATCAGCGTAATCAGAGCCGGCAGGGTGGAAGAATCCAGCCACGGCAAGGCTACGGGCGGCAGGGTAGCGACCTGAATCCCCAACTGTTGCAAGGTCATTTGCAGTGCTGCACCGGGAACCAGCTCGGCTTTGGCAGCCAAGCACAGCGTTGCACCCGCACCCAGCGCCATGAAGATTTCAGACGTGGCGGCATCGAAATTGAACGAGGCGAATTGCAGCACCCGCTGGCTGGGCTGAACGCCAAAGGCGGCAATCTGCGCCAAGGCCAGATTGGTTAGGCCCGCATGGGACAGCAGCGTGCCTTTGGGGCGTCCGGTCGAGCCCGAGGTGTAGATCACGTAGGCGAGTTGCTGTGGCAGAACGGACAACACCGGCCGTTGCGTGGAATAGGCATCGAACAAAGCTGTCAGCTCATCCAGGCAGCACAGATCGACTGTCTGCCCAGCCAATACCGACCGATGTCGAGATTGCGTCAACACCAGCTGCGGCTGGGCATCCGCCAGCATGTAAGCCAGCCGTTCCGCTGGATAGTCGGGATCGAGCGGCAGATAGGCACCACCGGCCTTGAGCACGGCCAGCAGACCGATCACCAGATCGAGCGAGCGTTCCAGACACAGGCCGACCAATGTGTCCGGGCCTACACCTTGGCTGCGCAGGTAATGCGCGAGCTGATTGGCGCGAGCGTCGAGTTCGCCGTAGCTCAGTTGCGTGCATTCAAACACCAGCGCGATCTGGTTCGGGGTTTGGGTAGCATGCTGCTCAAACAACTGATGGATCGCTTGTTCGGTTGGATACGTAACAGCGGTGTCGTTCCAATCCACCAACAACTGCCGCGATTCCGCCGCACTCAGCAGCCCCAAATCCGCAACTCGCTGCTCTGGCGCAGCAACGATCTGCTCAAGCAGCGTCGTGAAATGCCCGGCCATCCGGGCAATCGTCACGGCGTCGAACAGGTCGGTGTTGTATTCGAACAGCGCCTGCAGTTCCGCGCCGTCTTCCATCACGTTCAAGGTCAGGTCGTACTTCGAGGTCGCCCGTTCCACGTTGACGGTTTCGAGCGTGAGGCCGCTCAGCGCCAGCTGGCTACGCGGGTTGTTCTGCAACACCAGCATCACCTGGAACAGCGGCGAATGGCTGGTCTGGCGCTCGGGCCGCAGTACTTCCACCAGTTGCTCGAACGGGGTGTCCTGATGATCGTAAGCACCCAGCGTCGTCTCGCGTACCTGTTGCAGCAGTTCGGCAAAGGCCGGGTTGCCGTCGAGGCGGGCGCGCAGCACCAGTGTGTTGATGAAAATGCCGATCAGCGGCTCGATCTCGGCGCGGTTGCGGTTGGCGATGGGCGTGCCGATGCAGAGGTCGGTCTGGCCCGAGTAGCGCGACAGCAGCACGCCGAAGGCAGCCAGCAAGGTCATGAACAGTGTGGCCCGGTGCTGCTGGCTCAAGGCGTGCAGGCCGGATGCAATATCGGCCGGCACGGTGAAATTGAACACGCCGCCGGTATAGGTCTGCACCGTCGGGCGTGGCCGGTCGGTCGGCAGCGCGAGCAGCGCGGGTGCGCCTTGCAGCCGTTGTTGCCAATAGCCCAGTTGCGCATCGAGCACTGCACCGCTCAGCCATCGCCGCTGCCAGCAGGCGAAATCGGCGTATTGCAGCGGCAAGGGCGCGAGGGGCGACGGCGTGCCGTGCAGATGCGCTTCGTACAGCGCAGCCAGCTCCGCCACCAGAATGCCGGTCGCCCAGCCGTCGGTGACGATGTGATGCAGCGTGACGGACAGCACGTGATGCGTCGGCGCGAGCCGAACCAGAATCGCTTTGAGCAGCGGCCCGGTGGTCAGATCGAACGCGGTGCGGCTGTTGGCCTTGAGCAGTGCAGCACAAGCGTCGGCGCGATCGGCTTCATTCACAGCGCCGAGGTCAGTGATATCAAGCGAGAGCGTCAGTTGCGGCGCGACGATCTGCACCGGCTCGCCATCGCGCATGCCGAAGGTGGTGCGCAGCGCTTCATGCCGTGCCACCACGGCGTTCAATGCTGCCGTCAGCGCGGCGGTGTCGAGTGCGCCTTGCAGGCGGATGGCGAACGGGATGTTGTAGACCGCGCTGCGTTCGAACTGATCCAGAAACCACAGCCGTTGCTGGCTGAACGACAGGGGGAAGGCGTTTTCCGCGTCGTCGCGGCGGTCCATTGCCGTGATCGGTGGCAGCAAGGCGGTACGTTGCGCCTGGATTGCGTCGTCGATCTTTCGGGCCAGCGCAGCCACCGTCGAGGCTTCGAACAGTGCCCGCAGGGCGATATCGATATTGAATGTGGCGCGCAGCTTGGAAATTACCTGCGTGGCGAGCAGCGAATGCCCGCCGGAGGCAAAGAAGTCATCCTCCGCACCGACGCGTTCCAGCCTGAGCACCTCGGCCCAGACGCCGGCCACGGCTTGCTCGGTTGGCGTGCGCGGCGGCACGTGGCCGAAGCTGGTGCGCTGCAGGTCGGGTGTGGGCAACGCCTTGCGGTCGATCTTGCCGTTCACGGTGAGCGGCAGCTGATCCAGCAGCAGGATGTGCGCCGGCACCATGTAGTCCGGCAGCCGTTCGGCCAGCAATGCATGCAGGCTGGCCGCGCTCACGCCGCCGATCTTGGGGACGACATAGGCGACGAGCCGCTTCTGGCCCGCGCCATCGCTCACCGCCGCGACCACGGCAGCGCGGACTTCGAACAACGCCGCCAGCGCGGCTTCGATCTCGCCCAGCTCGATGCGCATGCCGCGAATCTTGACCTGGAAATCCTTGCGGCCCAGCAGCCGGAATTCGCCATTGGGCAAGATGCAGCCCAGGTCGCCGGTCTTGTACAGCACGTCCGTCGCGCCTGCTGTCAGCGGATTCGCGATGAACGCCGCTTGGTTGGCGGCATCGTTGCCGAAATAGCCCAGGCTGCGGTACGGCGTGCGGATGTGAATCTCGCCGATCTGGCCGGCGAAGCAGGGTTCGAGGTTGTCGTCGAGCAGAATGGCTTGCGCGCCGGGAATGGGGCGGCCGACCGGGATGAAGGCTTCAGCAATCGGCTCGGCCGGCAGACGGTGGAAGAACTTCGCCAGCGTCGTCTCGGTCGGCCCGTACAGATTGACCAGCCGCGCCCGCGCGCCAAAGGTGGCGATCCAGCGGTTGGCATCGGCGGGCAGCAGCATTTCACCGGCCAGCAATACGTGTTGCAGGTCCGGCAGGCGGGCGGCGGTCAGGCCAGTGTCGAGTAGGGTGCGGAACAGCGTCGGCACGCAATGCATCAGGTTGACGCCGGTCTGTTCCAGCCAGCCAAGCAGCGTCGGCGCATCCAGCACGGCATCGGCCGGCGGAATGCAGACGGTGCCGCCCGCGCACAGCGCCGCGAAAACGTCGCGCAGGTAAACGTCGAAAGTCGGGATGGTCAGCTGGCTGATGCGGGTGTCGGCAGTGATGCCAAACTCGGCGATTTCCCACTGGATGAAGTGCGCGAGGCCTTGCACGCGGCCCAGCACCGCCTTGGGTTTGCCGGTCGAGCCGGAGGTGAAATAGACGTAGCACGGCGCATCGGGTGCGACGCGGATCGGTGGCGTTTGCGTGGCGGCAACACCACCCACCACTTCGCCGTACTCATCCAGTTGCAACAGGCCGGGTTTGGGCGTGTTGGGATAGAGCGCGTCGATCAGCGCGGCATGCTCAGCTTGCGAAATGAGCCATGTCGGCGCGACCACGTCGATCATGTCGTTCAGACGTTGCGTGGGGTAGGCCGGGCTCAATGCGGCGAAAACACCGCCTGCCTTGAGCACGCCCAGCATCGCGACGATATGCAGTATCGGATCGTCCAGCAGGATGCCGACCGTCTGGCCTTGCACGCTGCCTTGCCGGGTCAGGCCACGGGCGATCTGCGTCGACAAAATATCGAGCACGCCGTAGGTGATCTCGCGGTCTTCGTGCAGCAGCGCCACGCTGGCGGCATCGGCATTGACCGCACGCTCGAACAGATCAAGCACGTTGTTTGCGGCCAAAGGCAGCAACAAATCGCTGTCTGTACTGGTGGAAAAACCGGGCTGGAGCTGATCCCAGATCGCCAAGGTCGCGGCGCGCTCGGCCGGTGTTTGCAGCGGCAGCTGAGTGATGCGCTGCTCGGGGTTGGTCGCAACCGCATCGAGCAGGCAGGTAAAGTGCCGGCCCAGGCGCTCGATGGTTGCCGCATCGAACAGGTCGGTCTTGTATTCCACCGAGCAGGTGAGCATGCCGGCATGCTCGAAAATCGCGATGCGCAGATCGAGCTTGGCGGTGGCCGTGGTCGCCGTCGCTGGTTTGAGCGTGAGCCCCGGCAGGTTCAGTTCGTCCAGCGGTGCGTTCTGCAGCACCAGCATCACCTGGAACAGCGGCGCATGGCTGGTGGAGCGCTCGGGCTTGAGGATTTCCACCACCTGATCGAACGGCATGTCCTGATGGTTGTAGGCGGCGAGCGTGGTCTGGCGCACTTGCTGCAACAGTTCGGTGAAGGTGGGATTGCCCTCCAGATCGGTGCGCAGCACCAGCGAATTGACGAAGAAGCCGATCAGCGGCTCGACTTCGTCGCGGTTGCGGTTCGCGATCGGCGTGCCGATGCAGATGTCGTTCTGGCCGGAATAGCGTTGCAGCAACACGTTGAAAGCGGCGGACAGCACCATGAACAAGGTGCTTTGCGTGGTACGGCTCAAGGCGTACAGCGTTGTGGTGGTGGCTTCTGCAATCGTGAAGTTGTGCGTGGCGCCGGCATAGGTCTGCACCAGCGGCCGGGGCTGGTCGGTGGGCAGTGCGAGCAGGGCCGGTGCGCCGGCCAGTTGTTTTTTCCAGTAATCGGCTTGTTTGTCGAGCGTCGCCCCGGTTAGCCATTGGCGTTGCCAGTGGGCGAAGTCGGCATATTGGATTGCCAGCTCCGGCAGCGGCGATGGTTGCTGCTTGGTATAGGCGCCATACAAGGCCGCCATTTCGCGGATCAGCACGCCCATCGACCAGCCATCGGAGACGATGTGGTGCAGGGTGTAGAGAAGGATGTGATCATCCGGCGCGAGCTTGAGCAGCTTGGCGCGAATCACCGGCCCGGTAGCCAGATCGAACGGAATCTTCGCTTCGTCATCGCCCCGTCGTTGCGCGACGCTTTCCCGCTCGTGCGCCGGTACCTCGGTCAGATCGGCCACCGGCAATTCAATGGTCAGCGTGGCGGCGATGATCTGCTGCGGCACGTCGTTCACCAGCGCGAAGTGGGTGCGCAGCGTTTCGTGGCGGCGGACGATTTCGTTCAACGTCTGGCGCAGCGCGGCCACATCCAGCGCGCCGCAGAAACGCATGGCGTTGGGGATGTTGTAGAACGGACTGCCGGCTTCCAGCTGATCCAGAAACCACAGCCGTTGCTGGGCGTAGGACAGCGGCAGCGGTGTATCACGCGATACGCGAACCAGCGGCGCGCGCTCGGCATCCAGGCCGAAGGTACTGGTCAGGAACGCAATGATGGCGTCCTTGTTGTCCCGGATTTTTGTCTGGGTCTCAAGCGGCAGCACGCCTTTCGCGCTCTGGCTGCGCAGCTTGCCGTTCTGCACGGAGAAGGTCACGCCCAGCTCACGCAGTTCCATCAGGAATGCTTTGATATCCATCTGTCAGTCCGTTTCCAGTGTTTGGCGTGCCGTGGGCACGCTTGGGTGTTCAGTTGCCGGTTTGCGGCGTTTAGAGCGTGTTGGCGATTTTGCAGATGGCCGTGATTGAGCCGCCGCTTGGGCTTCCCCCTTCCTCGAAGGGGGACGGGAGGGGGATTTCGACGCCGTGACAACTTGAGATGGCGCAGAAATCCCCCCTAGCCCCCCTTCGGGGAAGGGGGGAACACAGCGGATGCATCTGCAATCGCAAGCAGGTTCTCAATATTCAATTTCCTCAAGCGCCGCCGAGAACGGCTGTGGCACATCCGCGCCGAGATAGCCCATGCGGATGCAGATCTGCCGTTGGGCATCGGCGAATTGCGTCCGGCCGTGCATGGCCCGCCAGTTGTCGACGACCAGCACGTCGCCCGCTTGCATGTCGATCGATACCGTGTGCTGCAAGGCCAGGTCGAGCAGATCGGCGCGAATGGCCGGGTCGAGCAGCGAGCCATCGTCGAAACCGGTTTGCGGGAAGACAGCGATGCTGTTGGAGAACGCCAGTACGTCGTCGCGCTGCCGGTGCACCTGCGCTGGCACGTTGTATTCAAAATCGACGTGGTTGCCAGTGCGGGTGCAGGTCGCGCCCGGCACGGCTTGCAGCTTGGCGTGGAGCTGGTCGGGGTCGTCCGTGCCGAAGAATTGGGCGAAGAAATCCAGCTCGACCTGCAGATACTGGTAGCGAATGCGCTGGTTCAGGAACAGCTTGCGGGTGCTGTCCGGCATTGCATTCCACAGCTTGATGCCGTCCCACAGCAGCGATGCGCCACCGTCACGGGCCGGGCGCGTGCAATAGAAGAACAGCACATCCGGCCGGAACGGCATGTAGGAGAACTCGGAATGCGGGCCGACGAAATTACTGCCGGGCGTGACCGAGCGGGTCTTGCCCTCGTCGCCCAGCGACTCGCGGCTGTCGTTGCCGTTGTGGACGAAACGCGCCGCGACCGTTTGCGTGAAGCGCTCGAAGCCGTCCAGATCGCTGGCAAAGCCGCGTAGCAGCACCGCACCATGTTGCTGCAGGCGCTCCCGCGCCAGCGTGCCGGGCACATCGCCGAGCTGTTGACCGGGTAGGGCGCTGATCATGGCGGCGAAATCGTCGCCGAGCATCATTTCTTGCATAGTTCGTCTCCTTGCCAGCAGCGGCATGGCTGGGCGCTAGTCAGGTTGTCGGAGGGGCGCATCAGTACTCGACCTCTTCCATGTCGTCGTCCTCAAGGCGGACATCGGTATTCAGCAACAGGCCCTGCAATTCGTCGTAGCGCTGCGCCAGTGCCGCAATCGTTGGTGTTTCGAAGATCACGTTCAGCGGAATGTCCACGCCCAGCTCGCGGCGGGTGCGCGACATGATTTGCGTGGCCAAGAGCGAATGGCCGCCCAACTCAAAGAAGTTGTCGTGGATGCCGATGCGGTCGAGCTTCAAGACCTCGGCCCAGATGGCGGCGAGCTGGGTCTCTGTGGTGTTGCGCGGGGCGACGAAGTTGGCTTCATCGGTGTGGCGCTCTGGTGCCGGCAGCGCTTTGCGGTCGACCTTGCCGTTGGGGGTCAGCGGCAGCTGATCCAGTACGAGGAAGTGCGCCGGCACCATGTAGTCGGGCAGGCGTTGTGTTAATTGCTCGCGCAGCATGGACACTTCGATCTCTTGCCCGCCATCGGCAACCACGTAGGCCACCAAGCGCTTATCACCCGGTTCATCTTCACGCGCCAGCACCACCGCATCCCGTACACCCGGCAGCGCCATCAACGTCGCTTCGATCTCACCGAGCTCGATGCGGAAACCGCGCAGCTTTACCTGTTGATCGATGCGACCGAGATAGTCGATGCGACCATCCGGCAGGTAACGGGCCAGATCGCCCGAGCGGTACATGCGTGAACCTGCTGCAGCGTAGGGGTTCGGGACGAACTTCTCGGCCGTGAGGTCAGGCCGGTTCAAATAACCACGGGCCAAGCCGTCGCCGGCGATATACAGCTCACCGGCCACACCCACCGGCACCGGCTCCAGATTCGCATCGAGGATGTAGGTCTGTGCATTGGCAATCGGCTTGCCGATGGGAATGGCCGCCCCATCAATCTCCCCGCTTACCGCTTCCGTGCACGAGAAGGTGGTGCACTCCGTCGGGCCGTAGCCGTTGGTCAAACGACCACCCGCCGCGAGGAACGCTGCCACATGCGGTGGCGACAAGGCCTCGCCCCCCGCCAGCACATGCCGGGCTTTGACCAGCCGTGGCAATTCGTGATCGACCATCTGATTGAACAGCGCCGAGGTCAGCCACAGCGTATCGATGCGTTGGGACTCGATGAATTCGCCAATGGCGGCCAATGTCAGCCGACCCGGTGCCGGCAACGCCACCACCGCGCCATTCAACAACGGTGCCCACAACTCGAAGGTGGTGGCATCGAAGGTGGTCGGGGCCAGCTGCAGCACGCGGGCATCAGCGTCGAGGGAGAAGTAATGCGTCTCCCGCACCAGTCGCACGACGTTGCGATGGGTGACCAGTACGCCCTTGGGCTGGCCGGTGGAGCCGGAGGTGTACATCACGTAGGCGAGGTGGTCGGGCGAGGTCACATCGGTCGGGTTGTGATTGGGCAATCCCGGCAACGAGGCATCATCGAGGCGCAAGCTCGGCACGCCATCCAGACCGAGTGCTGCCCACGCCTCGCCATGACTCAGCACCAGTGCCGGTGCGGCATCGCTCAGGATATAAGCGAGCCGTTGCGCCGGCAGCGCCGGATCGAGCGGCAGGTAAGCCCCACCGGCCTTGAGAATGCCGAGTACGCCAACCAGCGCTTCGAACGAACGTTCCGCGCACAGGCCGACCAGCACGTCCGGGCCGACGCCACGCGCCCGCAAGGCATGCGCCAGCTGATTGGCGCGGCGGTTCAGTTCGCCATAACTGAGCGCCTGCTCAAAACCAACTTCCGCAACGTCGCTACTTCCATTCCCCCCTTCGTGAAGGGGGGCTAGGGGGGATTTCTGCGGCATTTCAAGTGGTGATGGCGTCGAAATCCCCCTCGGTCCCCCTTCAAAAAGGGGGAGGCCAGAAGCGGCAGCGCTATGCGCAAACGGTTGGTGAGATTTTGAGTTTCTAGATTCATCCCCTCCAAACAACGCAGCAACCCGCTCCGGTGCAGCAGCAACCTGCTGCTCAAACAGCGCCTGAATACTCACCCGCGGATAATCAGTTGCCGTGGCATTCCAATCCGTCACCAGCTGCCTACGCTCAGCAACAGACAAAATCCCCAGCGTCGCGACAGAAGCATGCGGCGCAGTTTCCAGCCCTTGCACCAGTTGCTCCAGCGCGGTGCACATGTAGTCGCACATGCGTTGTGCCTCGATGCCAGCACCGGCTTGCGCCGACAGCAGGAAGTCCTCCGCCCAGTCATCCACCGCCATCACGAACGGCAGGTTGGTGCGTTCCTGCATGCCGAGGAATTCGATGCCAGCCATCGGCGTTTCGGCGGTCGTGCGGGTGCGTCGGCAGTTCAGCAGGGAGGTGAACAGCGGCTGCGGTGGCGTTACGCCGCTGGCCCGTTGCGCGACGGCCAGCGGCGCGTGCTCGTGGCGCATCAGCTCGGTCAGCGCGGTATGGGTTGCCCGCACGCGATCGAGCAGGCTGCCGTCGGCGATGGACAGGCACAGCGGCAGGGTATTGATGCACGGCCCCATGACGCGATCCGCGCCGTCGCCGCCTTGCATGCGCCCGAACAGCACGGTGCCGAAGACGACGTCCTGGCGGCCGGTCAGCCGGGCCAGCACCAGCCCCCAGGCCAGATGCATCAGGCTGGCGGTGCTCACCTGCGCTGTACGCGCACCATCGCGGATGCGGCGGGACAGCGCAGCTGGCAACACCTGCTTGGCATCATCGATCGCGCTGCCATCGCCACGCACATCGATCACGCCAAACGGCGCGGTCGGCGCATCGATGGCCCCGAGCGTGCGGGAGAAGAACGCCTCGTGCGCGTCCATGCTCACCCCGAGCCGGGCCTGCGCGATGAAGTTGCGGAACGGCATCGCCCGCGGCAGTTGGTCGGCTTGCCCGGCCATGATCTGGTCGATTTCGGCGAACAGCCATTGCATGGTCAGGTTGTCGTCGATCATGTGGTGCTGCAGCAGATGCAGCACCCAGCGGCCGTGGGGCGCATCGTCGGCGATGAAGGCGCGCATCAGCGGCGCGTGGCTGATCTCCAGTCGCATGCGGCGCGGATCGTAGCGCGTGTTCAGTTGCGCCGTGATCTCGCCATTGGCGGGGTCCAGCGGCACGATTTCGACCTGCAGCGTGGCGCTGCGCCAGACCACTTGCACCGGTTCATCCAGATGCTGCGACAGCACGGCGGTGCGCAGGATGTCGTGGCGGTCGATCACGCTTTGCAGCGCCGCCAGGAAGCGATCGAGCCGCTCGCGGCGATCGAAGCCGAACTGGAACTTGACCAGATAAGCATCCCCCTCCTGCGCGAGCAGATGGTGGAACAGCATGCCTTCCTGCAGCGGCGCGAGCGGGTAGATGTCCTGGATATTGGCGGCACCGCCCGGCGTGGCGGCGACCACGGCGGCGATATCAGCGGGGGACAAGCTCACCAGCGTCAGCATGTCCGGCGTGATCGTGTCGCTGCCGGCTGGAATCAGGTTGGGCGGGACTTCGACCGATGCATCACGTTGATCCGTCGCCGTGGCCAGATCGGTGAAGATGCCGGCCAGATCGGCCACCGTCGGCGCGGCGAACAGGGTGCGGACATCGGTCGCGAAGCCTGCCTGCCGCATGCGACCGATGAGGGAGACCGCCAGCAGCGAGTGGCCGCCGAGCGCGAAGAAGTTGTCGTGCACGCCGACGCGATCCAGCTTGAGCACATCGGCCCAGAGCGTGGCGAGTTGGGTTTCTACCTCGTTGCGCGGTGCTTGATAACCCGCGTCGTCCCGGCTGCGTTCTGGCGCGGGCAGCGCTTTGCGGTCGACCTTGCCGTTCTCGGTCAGCGGCAGGCGGGCCAGCACGATGAAGTGCGGCGGCACCATGTATTCCGGCAGCGTGTAGAGCAGATGGCTGCGCAGCGCCGGGGCATCCGGTATGGCGTGATCGGCGTGCGCGGTGAGGTAGGCGACCAGCCGGCGCTCGCCCGGCTCGTCTTCGCGCACCAACACCAGCGCTTCGCGGACTTCGGGCTGCGCCGTCAGCGCCGCTTCGATCTCGCCCAGCTCAATGCGGAAGCCGCGGATTTTTACCTGATGATCGATGCGACCGAGGTATTCGATATTGCCATCGGGCAGGTGGCGGGCCAGATCGCCGGTGCGATACAGCCGGGCACCGGGCACGCTGCCGAACGGATCGGGCACAAAGCGCTCGGCGGTCAGTTCTGGCCGGTTGAGGTAGCCCCGCGCCAGACCCGCGCCAGCAATGTACAGCTCGCCCGCCACGCCCTGCGGCACCGGGTTGAGATGGGCATCGAGGATATGCGCGCCAAGGTCCGGGATTGCTTTCCCGACCGAAGCCGGCGCGGCCGTTTCATCCGCCGCAAGCGGCTGATAGGTGACGTGCACCGTGGTTTCGGTGATGCCGTACATATTGATCAGCGCCGGCTGCGCATCGCCATGCTTGACGAACCACGGCGCCAGCGCGGCGCGGTTCAATGCCTCGCCGCCGAAGATCACGTAGCGCAGGTCGGGCAGCGTCGCGCCAGCCACATCCGAATCCACTTGCACCAGTTGCTGGAAAGCCGATGGCGTCTGGTTGAGCACCGTCACACCTTCGCGCTGCAACAGCGCATGGCACTGCGCCGGATCACGCGCGACTGCTTGCGGCACCACCACCAGCTTGCCGCCGTGCAGCAACGCGCCCCAGATTTCCCACACCGAGAAGTCGAAAGCGAAGGAGTGGAACAGCGTCCACACATCGCGCTCGCCAAAGCCGAACCAATGATCGGTGGCGGCAAACAGTCGCAGTACATTGCGATGCGGCAGCAACGCGCCCTTGGGCTTGCCGGTGGAGCCCGAGGTGTAGATCACGTAGGCCAGATGATCCGGGCCGGCGAGCGGGGCGGGGTTGGTGTCGGGATACGCACCAAGCGCGCCATCGTCCAGCGTGAAAGTGGCGATGCCGGCCGGCAGCGATGCCAGCAATGGCGTCTGCGTTAGCACCAGTCGCGGCTGGGCGTCGGCCAACATATAAGCCAGGCGCTCGGATGGATAAGCCGGGTCGAGCGGCACATAAGCACCACCGGCCTTCAGGATGCCGAGCACGCCGACCAGCAGATCGAGCGAGCGTTCGACACATAGACCGACCAGCACATCCGGGCCGACACCTTGGGTGCGCAGGTAATGCGCCAGCCGGTTGGCGCGGCGGTTTAGCTCGCTGTAGCTGAGCGTGTCCGCTTCGCACACCACTGCGATGCGTTCCGGCACACGTGCCGCTTGTGCTTCGAAATGCTGCGGCAGCGCTTGATCGTGCGCGGGCTCGGCGGTGACGGCGGTCCAGTTCGCAATCTGATTGCGTTCCGCTACGGGCAACACATTCAGCGTGCCGATCGGGGCATCCGGCTGGGCGGCCAGCCCGTCCACCAGACTTTCCAGCGCGGTGCGCACGTAGTCATGGATGCGTTGGGCGGGGATGCCGGCACCGATCTGCGTGGTCAGCACGAAGTCGTCGCCCAGATCGTCCACCGACAGCACGAAGGGCAGGTTGGTGCGCTCTTCCGCACGGATGATTTCGCAGCCGGCCAACGGCTCGGCGTGCGCGGCGGATTGCACGCGGCGGCAGTTGATCAGTGCCGAGAACAACGGCATCGGCGCAACCACGCCGCTGCAGCGTTGCGCCAATGCGAGCGGTGCATGCTCGTGGCGCAACAACTGCGTGAGCGCGGCATGCGCGGCGGAAACCGCATCGCGCAGGCTGCCAGCGCCGGCGGTCAGGCACAGCGGCAGGGTGTTGATGCACGGGCCCATCATCCGCTCGGCCCCGTCGCCACCTTGCAGGCGGCCGAACAGCACGGTGCCGAACACGACTTCGCTGCGGCCGGTCAGCCGTGCCAGCACCAGCCCCCAGGCCAGATGCATCAGGCTGGCGGTGCTGACCTTGTAGGCGCGTGCTTGCTGGCGTAATTGCTGCGAGAGCGCGGCCGGCAGCGTGTGGCGTACTTCGTCCACGTCGCCGCCATCGCCGAGCACATCCAGCACACCGAAAGGCGCGGTCGGTTCGTCGATATGGCCCAGCGTCGTTTTGAAGAAGGCTTCGTGCTCGGCGGTCGCCACACCCAGTCGCGCCTGCGCGATGAAGTCACGGAATGGCAATGCGCGTGGCAGCCGATCTGCCTGCCCGATCATGATCTGGCGGATTTCGTCGAACAGCAGTTGCAGCGTCAGGTTGTCGTCGATCAGATGGTGTTGCAGCAGATGCGCCACCCAGCGACCGTGCGCGACGTCTTCCGCCACGAAGATACGCATCATCGGCGCTGCGCTGACATTGAGGCGATAACTGCGCGGGTCGAAGCGCTCGCTCAGTTGTTGGGCGATGTCGCCTGCATTGGCGGCGAGCTTCACTTCTTCCACGGTCAGCGGCGCGTTGCGCAGCACCACTTGCACCGGCTCGGCCAGCTCGCGCCAGTGCACGGCGGTGCGCAGGATGTCGTGGCGGTCGATCACGCTTTGCAGCGCGGCCAGGAAGCCATCGAGCAGTGCCCGGCTGGCGAAACCGAACTGCAGCTGGGCGAGGTAAGCGTCGCTCGTCTCGTCCAGCAGGTGGTGGAACAGCATGCCTTCCTGCAGCGGTGCGAGCGGGTAGATGTCCTGGATATTGGCTGCGCCACCCGGCGTGGCTGCGACGATGGTTGCGATGGCATCGGCCGAGAGATCGACCAAAGGCAGCATCGCCGGGGTGATCGCATCGCAGCCGGCCGGAATTAGGTTGGGCGGCGCGGTGACTTGCGCGCTGCCGCCATGCAGCGCCAGCGCTAAACCGGCCACCGTCGGGTGCGTGAATACGGCGCGCACATCGGTGCCGAGCCCGGCTTGGCGAATCCGGTTGACGAGCGCGACGGCGAGCAGAGAATGCCCGCCCAACTCGAAGAAGTTGTCATGCACGCCGACGCGATCGAGCTTGAGCACCTCGGCCCAGATGGCGGCGAGTTGCGCTTCGGTTTCGTTGCGTGGGGCGACGAATGCAGTTTCGTCCCGATTGCGTTCCGGCGCGGGCAGCGCCTTGCGATCGACCTTGCCGTTCGAGGTGAGCGGCAACTGATCCAGCACGACGAAATGCGCCGGCACCATGTACTCCGGCAGGCTGCGCAACAGGTGATCGCGCAGGGCTGGCGTCTCCGGCAGCGTTTGCCCGGCGTGCGGCACCAGATAGGCCACCAAACGTGTGTCGCCGTCGTCATTGCGGGCCAGTACCACGGCATCGCGCAGGGCCGGGAGGGTGGCGAGGGCGGTCTCGATCTCGCCCAGTTCGATACGGAAACCGCGCACCTTTACCTGATGGTCGATGCGGCCGAGGTACTCGATGTTGCCATCGGGCAGATACCGCGCCAGATCGCCGGAGCGATACATGCGTGCGCCCGGCTCACCATACGGATTCGGAATGAAGGTCTCGGCGGTCAGCTCGGGCCGGTTCAGATAGCCACGCGCCAAGCCGACGCCCGCGATGTACAGCTCGCCGGTCACGCCGACCGGCACGGGCTGCAAGTTGGCATCCAGCAGATAAATCTGAATGTTGGCAATCGGCCGGCCGATGGGCACGCACGAGAGCGGCGTATCCGGCTGGCACGGCCAGTAGGTCACATCGACCGAAGCCTCGGTCGGGCCATACAGGTTATGCAGTGCAACGCCGGGTAGGGCCGTGTGGAAGCGGCGCTGCAATTCGAGCGGTAGCGCCTGTCCGCTGCACATCACCTGCCGGAGCGTGCGGCAATGCTGCGTATCCGCGCTGGCGAGGAAGACCTCCAGCATGGGCGGCACGAAATGCAACGTGGTGATGGCGGCTACGTCGATCAGCCGAGCCAGATAGGCCGGGTCTTTGTGGCCGTCCGGCTTGGCGAGCACCAACCGTGCGCCATAGGCGAGCGGCCAGAAGAATTCCCACACCGATACATCGAAACTGAACGGCGTTTTCTGCAACACATGATCCGCCGCCGTGAGCGCGTATTCCGCCTGCATCCATTGCAGGCGGTTGAGGATGCCGGCATGCGGCACGCCTACGCCCTTGGGCCGGCCGGTCGAACCCGAGGTGTAGATCACGTAGGCCAGTTGCTGCGGCTGGATGGGGAGGTCTGGGTTGGTGGTGGGGTAGCTTGCGAACAAGGCTGCCGACTCATCCAGGCAGCACAGATCGATAGCGTGTCCAACTAGCACAGCGCGATGCGCCGATGGCGTCAGCACCAGCTGCGGCTTGGCATCGGCCAGCATGTAGCTCAGCCGTTCCACCGGATAGTCCGGGTCGAGCGGCAGATATGCGCCACCAGCCTTAAGCACCGCCAGCAGACCAATCACTAGATCGAGCGAGCGTTCCAGACACAGGCCGACCAACACATCCGGCCCAACGCCTTGGCTGCGCAGGTAATGCGCCAGTTGATTGGCGCGGGCATCGAGTTCGCCGTAACTCAGTTGCTGGTCTTCGAACACCAGGGCGATCTGATCGGGCGTCTTGGCGGCGTGCTGCTCGAACAGTCGATGGATCGCCTGATCCTGTGGATACGCAACGGTAGTTGCGTTCCAATCGACCAGTAACTGGCGGGATTCCGTCTCGCTGAGCCACGGCAAGGCACTAACTTGGCAAGTCGGATCAGTCGCAATGCCCTCCAGTAATACGCCGAAATGCCCGGCCATCCGCGCAATCGTCGCGGCATCGAACAGGTCGGTGTTGTATTCCCACTGCAGCGTCCAGTGCTCGCCTTGTTCGATCACGTTCAAGGTCAGGTCGAACTTGGCGGCGGTGGCGTCGATGCTGACGAATTCCAGATTCAGATCTGGCAGCTGCAACGATGGGGCCGGCTGGTTTTGCAACACCAGCATGACCTGGAACAGCGGGGTATAGCTGGTATCGCGGACCGGGTTGAGTGCTTCGACCAGTTGTTCGAACGGCAGGTCTTGGTGGTCATAAGCGGCCAGTGTCATCGTCCGCACTTGTTGCAGCAGTTCCGTAAAGCTCGCCTGCGGATCGATGTGGCTGCGCAGCACCAGCGTATTGACGAAGAAACCGATCAGCCCTTCGGTTTCGGCGCGGTTGCGGTTGGCGATCGGGGTGCCGAGGCACAGGTCGATCTGGCCGGAATAGCGGGACAGCAGCACATTGAAGGCGGCAGTCAGTGCCATGAATGGCGTGCAGCCGTGTTGTTGGCTGAGTGCAAAAAGGGCTATCCGGCTTGCCGCCGGCAAGTCCGCGACATGGCTGGCGCCGGCATAGGTCTGCACCGTCGGGCGTGGCCGGTCGGTGGGCAGGGTCAGCAGCGCCGGGCTGCCTTGCAATGCTTCTTGCCAGTAATCCAACTGGTCTTGCAGTACAGCACCCGTCAGCCACTGGCGCTGCCAAGCGGCGAAGTCGGCGTACTGGATCGGCAGCGACCGGAGTTGGGCCGGTTGCTGTGTGCGCTGTGCTTGGTACAGCTGAGTCAGTTCATCCAGCAACACCCCCATCGACCAGCCATCGGCGACGATGTGGTGCAGCGTGTAATAGAGCAGATGCTCGTCGTCAGCCAGCCGGATCAGCCCGGCGCGAATCAGCGGGCCGGTGGCGAGATCGAACGGACGATTGGCTTCGTCACGCAATGCTGTAGCGGCTGCGTCGGCACGTTCCGTCGTCGGCAGCGACGTAAGATCAAGCAGCGGTAGCGCAAAACGATTTGCTGCAGTGACAACCTGCACTGGAATGCTGTCCTGCTGCGCAAAGTGCGTACGCAGGGCTTCATGACGGCCGATCAGATGTTCGAACGCTTGGCGCAGCGCCTCGGCATCGAGTGCACCTTGCAGATGCAAGGCCGCCGGGATGTTGTAGGACGCACTGCCGGGGTCGAACTGATCCAGGAACCACAGTCGTTGCTGGGCGAAGGACAGCGGGAAGGTGTGGGTTGTCTCGTTGTTGCGAGCCAGCGGCAGCAGTGGTGCCGCCGCATGCTGGGCACTGGCCGCATCCAGCACCGTCGCCAATGCAGCGATGGTCGGGTGATCGAAGAACTGCCGCAGCGGCAGATCACGGCCGAGCTGGCGGCGCAGTTGCGAGCTGACTTGCGTCGCGAGCAGCGAATGGCCGCCCAACTCAAAGAAGTTGTCGTGGATGCCGATGCGGTCGAGTTTCAACACTTCGGCCCAGATGGCGGCGAGTTGGGTTTCGGTGGCGTTGCGCGGGGCGACGAAGTTGACCGTGTCGTTGCTGCGTTCCGGCGCGGGGAGTGCTTTACGGTCGACTTTGCCGTTCGGGGTCAGCGGCAGCTGATCCAGCAGCATGAAGTGCGCCGGCACCATGTAGTCGGGCAGGCGTTGGCCCAACTGTTCGCGCAACGCGGACACTTCGATTTTTTGCCCTGCATCGGCTACCACGTAGGCCACTAGGCGTTTATCGCCGGGTACATCCTCTCGCGCCAGCACCACTGCACTCCGTACACCCGGCAGCGCCATCAGCGTCGCTTCAATCTCGCCGAGTTCGATGCGGAAACCGCGCAGCTTCACTTGCTGGTCGATCCGGCCCAGATAGTCGATGCGGCCATCGGGTAGATAACGCGCCAGATCGCCGGAGCGGTACATGCGTGCCCCAGCCTGGCCGAACGGATTCGGGACGAACTTCTCGGCGGTCAGATCCGGCCGGTTCAAATAACCACGGGCCAAGCCATCGCCAGCGATATACAGCTCACCGGCCACGCCCACTGGCACCGGTTCCAGATTCGCATCGAGGATGTAGGTCTGTGCATTGGCAATGGGTTTACCAATCGGAATGGCAGTCCCGTCGATCTCGCCGCTCACCGCCTCGGTGCAGGAGAAGGTCGTGCACTCGGTCGGGCCATAGCCATTGGTCAAACGACCACCGGCTGCCAAGAACGCTGCCACATGCGGTGGCGACAAGGCTTC
>NZ_JONM01000034.1 GCF_000711875.1 Andreprevotia chitinilytica DSM 18519 | reverse complement strand
AAGGCCGATGCTTTTTTTAGGATGTCGTTGTCCTGGCGCAGCTGGCGATTCTCGGCTTCCAGCTGCCGGATGCGTTGTTGCTCGGCCGTCAGCGGCAGTCCTGGTCCAGGCTGACCGGCTTGCTCGGCCTCAAACTGCTTGAGCCATTTGCGTACGTTGGTCTCGCCCAGCCCCATATCCCGGCAGACCTGTGCCACGCTCAGCCCTTGGTCTTTGATCATCTTGACGACTTGCAGCTTGAAGCTGCTGTCGAAGGTTCTGCGTGTTTGTGTCATTGATTCATTTCCCTCAGAAGGTGGATTTACCACCTATTGAGGTGTCCGGGGAAATTGAACCACTACACCTCTCCCGCAAGCGGGCGAGGGGGCTTAAAAACCTGGCGCTAATCCGGCCCTGCCGGCATCTCAGCTAACCTGCCGCATTGCACTTCCATCCCTTCAAACACCGCATATGCCACATCCAGCGGGAAATCAGCTGGCAATTCATCGCTTACCGTGTTGATCACGCCTTCTGTCTCGCCAATCACTTCTTCAATGATCTCTTCCGCCACATTCGCGCCCAGCCCAACCTGCTGCGCCTGCGAATGCCAATGGCGGCGCTGGATTTTGTCGATCAGGTAATGATTGCTGCTGCCACGTACCGCCATCGCCAGCTTGGCCTTCTGCGGTGCGATCTGATTCTGGCCCGAGCCGATGATCGGATGCGCGGACAGCACGTCGTACAACGGGGTGGCGTGGTAACGGTTGTCTGGCAGATGGGTGATGCTGAAATTCTTGGCGTGCCCATCGGTGGCGGCCAGCAGCCAGAACACGATCTGGGATTTGAAGAAGTCACGCCGATCCTGCTCAGCCTGTTCTGAGCCACTCAACAGCGCCAGAATCGCCGCCATGCTTGGGCCGCCATCGGCTTGATATTTTTGCCACGGGGGCGTGCCGGTGGCTTGGCACATGTCTTCCTGCGGCAGACGGATCAACCAGCTGGCATCGCTTGCCAAGCGCCGATCGAACCGCTCCACGATCAACGCCTTTTGATCTTCGAAGCAGGTCATTTCGCAGGCCGCCACCGGCAGTCCATACCCGGCTACGATTTTGGCGCACAGCCATTCATTCTCGACCGATGTGCGCATGTCGGCCTGCATATTGCCCACCAAACCCAGCGGTAGCTTGAAGATATGCGTGGTGGGCGTGCTGCCGTGGGGCAGGAGCCACTGACCATCATGGCGGAGCAGGGCGGTTTTCTCTTGTGCGCCGGCGATGGAGAGCCGCAAGTCACCTTCATGGTTCTGTTGGCCGAGTGGGGCGGCGCTGGTCGCACTGCGCAGCATTTGCGCTATGTCCCGCTCATCCAGCGCTTCCCCGATGATGGCGTACAAATCTACGGGTTCTTCATCGGGCGGCAGCAATTGGATCGCGCCGACACAGTCCCGACCGAGGGCAGCCAGCAACTCGAATGGTTCAGTGCTGCCTATCCGGTGCCGGAGCGCCAAACGGCGGCGGATGGATTCGCTATCCGGCAGCAGGTTGTCGAAGAACGCCGTCACCAACGACCCGCGATGGGTTTGGTTGCCCGGCGTGAGGGGGAGAGACAGGGACAGCGGACGACCTTGCTCGTCCGTAATCCATTCGTCGAAATAGTTCAGTAGTTCCCCACTACGGGTTTTCTCCCAACTGCCAACGGGGAGACCATTCATCCAGATATTGAGCCGCTGTGTATGTGAACGACGCCCCATTGCTTACCAGCGCTCCTTCTTTTTGGTGGGATCGGTCACCGGGCGAGGCGCGATGTAATCGCTTGCTGGCTCTGCCAGGTGCCAGGAGGTCGGTTGTTTTTCGGCCACGCGGGTTGGCGTTGGCGCGGCCACCTCAGCACGGCTCTTTTTCGGGCCTGCGGGTACATCACCGGTCAATACCAGCTCGACATCCAGAATGCGCAATACCTTGAAGAGCCGTTCCACGCTGACCGAAGCCGGGTTGGCTTCAAGCTGGGCGTAGCTTTGCTGGGTAATGCCAAGCCGCTCGGCCAAGGCGGCTTGTGTGAGCCCGTTGGCCTTGCGAAACCCTTGCAGGATGGGTTTGAGTAGCGTGAGGGTCTTGATGGGATAGTCCACGGCAAACTCCGAGGGGTGATGTTTTTACAGTTTATCTTTTGTAAACGACGAAAACAGCTTATTTAGTGTATTTATGTTTTACAGCTTTAAGTGTGTAAATGAAAAATACAAAAGATATGCTGTTTTTTTGATGAGGGAAGGTGTGGAGAATGGCTGATTACCTACTGTTGCTGTCATTCGCAGCACAGAGACACTGATGGTTGCGGACCATGCTAACGTCACGGCTGTCGCCGCTCACAACAGGAATCCGAAGCATGTTTTCACACGTTCACATCGGTGTGACGGACTTTGATCGCGCGTTCAGTTTCTATTCGGCAGTCATGGCTGAACTCGGTTTGCAGCTGAAGTTCTGCGAGGCAGACAAGCCTTGGGCGGGCTGGGTAGCTCCAGATGCGCCGCGCCCGCTATTCCTGATCGGCAAGCCGTTCAACGGTGATGAGGCCACGCCCGGCAACGGCCAGATGGTGGCGTTGCAGGCGGCAAGCCGCGCCATCGTTGACCGCACCTATGCAGCAGCGCTGGCGCACGGTGGCATATGCGAAGGGGAACCCGGTTTGCGTGTTCACTACCACCCGCATTACTACGGCGCTTATTTTCGCGATCCGGATGGCAACAAGATCGGCGTGTGTTGTCACTACCCTGAGTAAACCCGGCACCGGGCTGCCGCTGAGCAAAGCCCAACAGCCGCGTTTATGGCGCGAAACCAATTCAGCAACTTCTGTCAGGCGTGGCTGGCTTGCGGGCCATAGTCTCTCGATGGCCAAGGAGATACTTCATTGAATACAACCACCGCAGAACGCTATCACGTCAGATTTCGCAACGTGCTCGAGTACATCGATGCCAATCTGGATGGGGATCTTTCCGTCACGCAACTCTGCAGCGTGGCTGCATTCTCGAAATATCATTTCCACCGGCAGTTTTCTGAGTTCTTCGGCATCGGCGTCTTCAAGTACGTCCAGCTATGCCGCTTGAAACGCGCTGCGCATCAGCTCGCATTTCGCAACCACCACCAGATCATCGATATCGCGCTGGAGAGTGGCTACGAAGGGCCGGAGGCGTTTGCCCGTGCATTCAAGAAGAGCATCGGGCAATCCCCGTCCGACTTCAGAAAGCAGCCGCAGTGGGGCCCTTGGTACGCCATCTACCAACCGTTAAGCGAACTGAGGGTCAATCACATGAAGCCAACACAACAAGCCAAACACGTTGAAATCATCCACTTCAACGACACCAATGTCGCCGTCCTGGAGCATCGCGGCGATCCCGCTCTGGTCGGCAACAGCGTGCGCACATTCATCGAATGGCGAAAGCAGAACAAATTGCCGCCCAGCATCAGCGCCACGTTCAACATCGCCTACGACAATCCGCTGGAAACCGCCCCAGAGGACTACCGCTTCGATCTCTGCGCCGCAACGGATCGAGATATCCCCGCGAACGAATTCGGCGTGGTGCGCAAAGTGATCCTGGGCGGCCGTTGCGCTGTGCTGCGGCATATCGGCTCCACCGACACGCTGGGCGAGACCATCCGCCATCTCTATGCGGAATGGCTGCCGCAAAGCGGCGAGGAACTGCGCGATTTCCCGCTGTATTTCCAGCGCGTCAAATTCTTTCCGGACGTGGCGGAGCACGAAGCCATCACCGACGTATTTCTGCCCATCAAGTAACGCATTCCCCCCTTTTTGAAGGGGGCTAGGGGGGATTTCTGCGGCATCTCAAATTGCCACGGCGTCGAAATCCTCTGGCTGAGCGAATCTCTTCGTGCAAATCTTTGATTTGCTCAGTGATGAGATTCGCACGCTCACAATCCCCCTTCACAAAGGGGGAAGTAACACCTTGAAACGCTTCGAATACGCAGTCTTGCCAGATCGTGAACAGGCTCTTTACAAGGCGCCAAACCTCAGAATATGCGGATGCCAAACACCCCCACAAAAATCCGAACATGACGGTTACTTTATTCTGGATAAATGAGTAAGCATGGTCGATAGTGCGATCCATGCCGTCTGCATATCAACCCGGAATGGAGAGAAGTCTAGTCATGTCTGTCACCACTCAGGTTCAACCGAGCGATACCACCATCGTCAAAGCGGGCATCTACCCGGCCATCGGCATTGCCCGTGTCGGCAATAGTCTGGAAGGCTTCTACTTCGGGCCGGAAGTGCCGGAGCCCGCCCCTGCAGTGCCCGGTTCTTATCGTGACGATACCGGTGCGATCAAGCGTGAAGCCGCCCGCTTCCGCATCTACGGGTTCAATGCCGCCGGCGAAGTCGTGGCCGAGCTGACGGCAGACAACGCCGACATCCAGTGGGCCGCCACCCTCGCCAATACCAAGGCCGCTTGGTATCAGTTCCAGATCGCGCTCGATATCCCGGAAGCCGCCACCGCGCCGCCTTCCTTCCTGCGCAACATGGCCGTGGCAGATCGCTCGGTACTCAGCATCACCCCCGGCGAGCGCCAGATCAAAGGTCGCGATCAGCGGGGCAAGGCCTATGCCTTCGATAACGGTCGTTTCATGGGCGAAGACGTCTATCTGGGTGAGTTGCGCACCGATGCGCAAGGCCGGTTGTTCGTTCTGGGCGGCCGGGGCAAATCCGCCTCGTGGAACGGCGCGGAAGCGATCACCTTCGCCAATAACGAAGGCTGGTACGACGATGTTGCCGATGGCCCTGTCTCGGCGACGGTGCAGTACCAAGGCAAGGAAATTCCCGTCGATCCGGCCTGGGTCGTCGTTGCGCCGCCAAACTACGCCCCGCAGCAAAAATCCGTGCGAACCATGTGGGACTTGATGCGCGGCCTGTTCGTCAGTGAAGGCAGCCTGAGTGCGCCGGCCAAGCCCTCGTTCCAGAACGATATCCGGCCGATTTTTGAGCGCCTGTCACGCTTGCAATGGGTCAACGCTGGCTTCGCCGCTGCGTTTGGCTGGGGTGGCAGCACCCCGTTCAGCCAAGCCGAATGGATGGCCAAGCTCGCCAGCCCATCCGACAACCTGAAGGAATGGCGGCTGACGCTGTACAACCAGTTCCGCCAGTTCAAGCGCGATTCGTGGGCCCCCTCGCCGTGGCCGTGGCTCTATGGGGATGCGATGGCCATTCCGCCGGCTGAAACCCCGCTCCAGAACGCCGCGCTCAGCGATCTGCAATTGCTGTTCCTCAAGCAATGGGCCGCGGGCGACTTCGTTGCCGACTACAACCCGACCGCCATTCCGCCGCAATGTATCGACGACGTGCCGCTGGCCGATCAACCCGAAACGCTCATTCGCGCCGCCATGGAGTTCTGTCTGGCGGATGCCTTCCACCCCGGCTGCGAAATGACCTGGCCCATGCGGCAAGGCAGCATGTACATGGCCCCGTACCGGATCGCCCATCGGCCCAAGAACTGGATCGCGCCGGACTATGGCGCGGTGCTGACACCCGACAACATCGGCGACCCATGCAGTGCCCAGGCTGCTGGCGGCGTCACCCGCTGGATGGCTGTGCCGTGGCAGACCGATACCGCCAGCTGCCGCTCCGGCTACCAGAAGAGCTACGACCCCTACGTGCCAACGTTCTGGCCGGCGCGCGTGCCCAATCAGGTCATGAGCCAACAAGCCTACGAAACCGTGATCAACGAGGCGCTGCCCATCGAAGATCGCCTGCGTGCCTTCGCTAAACGCGCCGCCTGGATACGTCCGCTCGGTGCCATCAGCTATCAGGACCAGATCAACAACATGATCAAGGACATCGCCCAGATGGGCATTGTCGAAGTCCGCGAAGGGCCAAAGGACGGCTCCGGTTTCCCGGCCTGCCTCGAAGTGGAGCAATTGCCCCCGCCCACCGGCGAAAAGCGGCTGTTTGCCGCCGCCGTGTCGGAAGAGTTCGAAGACATCGACCTGACCACTGTGGAGAAAGCCCGCCATCTCGGCAGTCATCGCCGGAGTTGACCATGCTCCGTGCTGACGTCCTCATCCTGGGTGCAGGGCCGGCGGGCGCGACGGCGGCGCTCAACCTCGCCCCGCACCACCACGTGCTGCTGGTGGATCGGCTCGCCACGCCCGCCCAACGCATCGGCGAGTCGCTCCCCCCGGCTGCGCGCCGCCTGCTGACGGATATGGGCCTGTGGGACGAGTTCGTGCGCCAGGATCACGCTCCTTGCCACGGCAATCGCTCCGTCTGGGGCGGGGTGGCGGCCGAGCAGGATTTCCTGCGCGATCCAGATGGCCACGGTTGGCATCTCGACCGCGCCAGCTTCGAATCCTGGCTGCGCAACAAAGCCGTGGAACGCGGCGCAGCCTTGCTCACTTCCACCACGCTCACCGCTGTTATGGCAGTGGAGGAAGGTTGGCTGGTCACGCTGGAGACCTTGGCCGGCCCGTGCCAACTGCGCGCCAAAGTGCTTATCGATGCCGGCGGGCGTAACGCCATGCTCGCCAGAAAACTCGGTGCCCGCCGCGTTCGCCAGGACAAGCTCATCTGCGGTTGGCTCTACGGCTGCGACTACGGCAAGGCCGGTGACGGCCTATCGCATATCGAAGCGGTCGAACACGGCTGGTGGTACAGCGCACCGCTTCCCGATCAACGCCGCGTGCTCGCCTTCCATACCGATGCGGATTTACCCATCGCCAAGGCATTGCGCAATGCCGACTGGCTTACCAGCACGGCGCGGCAACTGCCCGGTTTGGGGGCGCTGCTCGAATCCGCTGGCTTTGTCGCGGATACCGACGTGAAGCTCACCGCCGCCCACTCCGCCATCTCCACCCCGCCGGCCGGCCCTGGCTGGTTTGCCGTTGGCGATGCCGCGATCAGCTTCGATCCCCTCTCATCGCAAGGCCTGTTCAACGCGCTCTATACCGGCCTTGCCGCCGCAGAAGCGTGTGACCGCGGGCTGCGAGGCGATGCCACCGCATCTGATGGCTATTGCCACGAGCTGGAGAGCATCGCCACTGCGTATCGGCAGCATCTCGGGTTTTGGTATGGCGAGGAAAAGCGCTGGAGGGATGCGGTGTTTTGGCAGAGACGGCAGCGGGAAGTGGTGTTGGCGTAGAACGAATGGCTATCCTCTTGGAATCTGTTCACGACCTTGCAAAACCGGGTATTCGAAGCGCTTCGAGGTTTTACTTCCCCCTTTTTAAAGGGGGATTGTGAGCGTGCGAATCTCATCACTGAGCAAATCAAAGATTTGCACGAAGAGATTCGCTCAGCCAGAGGATTTCGACGTCGCGTCAATTTTTGAGATGCCGCAGAAATCCCCCCTAACCCCCTATGCCTGAGCAAATCAAAGATTCGCACGACACAAAAAGGGGGGGATGACAGCGGCAAACTTTCACAAAAAAGACTTGAATAGGCGTCACGCTGCCTAGGAACCCAGCCCCCAAACGCTATCCCCCCGGAGTCCCCATGCCAAGCACCAGCACCTGCCTTTGGTTCGACAATCAGGCACTAGAAGCCGCCACCTTCTACGTCAGCCTCTTCCCCAACTCCCGCATCACCGATACCAAGTACTACCTCGAAGGCGCACCGCTGCCGGCGGGCACGGTATTGACCGTTGAATTCGAGCTGGATGGCACGGAATATCTGGCGCTCAACGGCGGCCCGGTGTTCGAGTTTTCCCCGGCTATCTCGATCATTGCCCACTGCGATACGCAGGCAGAGGTCGATACCCTGTGGCAAAAGCTCACCGCAGGCGGGCAGGAAAGCCGATGCGGCTGGCTGACGGATAAATACGGCTTGTCATGGCAAGTCGTGCCGCGCATGTTGAATACGATCCTGAACACCGCAGATGGCGCAGCATCGCAGCGCGCGTTCTCGGCCCTGATGGGCATGACCAAGCTGGATATCGCCTCCTTGCAGCGGGCCTACGACGGTTTGTGACGTTGTCGGGCAGGCCCCAGCCCGCTGGCCCGCCACCCGCATTCCGCTTAGTCTTGAATCCTCACGTTTTGAATGGCGATCCTCGATGAACCTGAATCTCACCAACCAAGTCGCAATCGTGACCGGCGCCAGCCGTGGTATCGGTCGCGCCATTGCCGAACTGCTCTCGCAAGAAGGGATGCGCCTTGTCCTTGCTGCCCGGTCAGAAGCAGACCTGAAGCACGTTGCTGAGTCCTGCAAAACCGAAACCGTGATTTTCCCCGCCGATCTGCGCGATGAGAAAAACCCGCAGCTGCTCATCGATTTTGCGATCTCGCAGTTCGGGCAGATCGACCTGTTGGTGAACAATGCTGGCGCCACCAAGCGCGGTGATTTTCTGCAGTTGTCCGAAGACGATTGGCAAGACGGCTTTGCGCTCAAGTTCTACAGCGCCGTGCGCTGCATCCGGGCCGCGTGGCCGCATTTGAGCAAGTCGCAAGGCAGCGTCGTCAATATCGTCGGGATTGGTGGGCGTACCGGCAGTGCGGATTTCGCCATTGGCGGCGCGGTGAATGCCGGCTTGCTCAATCTCACCAAGGTACTCGCTGATAAAGGCATCACCGATGGCGTCAAAGTCAACGCCATCAACCCCGGCTACATCGCGACGGACCGCTTGAAATCACGGATCACGGCGCTGGCCGCTGAAAAGGGTATTTCAGCGGATCAAGCGGCATTGGAGCTGGCGGATTCGCTCGGGGTGAAACGCTTTGGCAATCCCGCTGAAATCGCCGCTGCGGTCGCCTTCCTGGCCTCAGGCGTATCCGGCTACTGCCAAGGCACGATTCTGGATGCGGACGGTGGTCGGACGAGAACGCTTTGAGGCCAGTTAGCGAGTAGGGCCGTGGCTTATCCTTCAACCTATCGCTGATGGCTCATTGACCAAGGCAAGGAGAATAGGAAATGGCACGACTGTTTTCGCTACTCCTGCTCACCGTGGCACTCACCGCCACAGCGGATGACGTAGTGCGCATTGGTACCGGCTATGTGCTGCCGCCCTACGTGCTTCCCGAAAAACAAAGCGGTTTAGAGATCGATATCGTTCGTGCCGCTTTTGTCGCAGTCGGGTTGAAGATACACGTGGATTACCTCCCGCCGGCGCGTGCACTCGTCATGGCCAAGGCGGGGGAGCTGGATGTGGTGACGTCGGTGAACGAAGGAGCCAGCAAGGACGGTTATTTTTCCGATGCGCACATCAGCTACCGGAACTACGCGATTACGCTGCGAAGCCGCGGCTTTGCAATCAAGCGGATCGAAGATCTTGCCGGCCATAGTGTGGCCGCGTTTCAGAATGCCGATGTCTCGCTTGGGCCGGTCTATGCCGAGGCCATCAAGCACGCTTCGCACTATCAAGAGTACCCAGACCAGCTCACGCAAAATAAATTGCTCTATAGCGGCCGTGTGGAGGTGGTCGTTGCCGATAAGCTGATTTTTGAGTACCTCAACACAAAGCTTCAGGCCGAATTCGACATCAGACAGCCATTGCGGCTCGATGCCGTTTTTCCACCGACGCAGTACAAGCTTCTATTTCGCGACGCCAAATTGCGTGATCGTTTTAACGCCGGGCTGGCCATCATCCGCAGTAACGGTGAATACCGGCGCATTGAGCACCAATACATCGCTGATCAATGAAGGCGTAGGTTGGCGCTGAGCGTAGCGAAGCCCAACGTGCATGCGGTGAACATTGTTGGGCTTCATTTCATTCAACCCAACCTACCCGATGCCCGTGATAAGACTCGCCAACGCATGAAACAGGGGCTGCAACTGCAGCCCCTGTTTCATGCCTCAGCCCATCAAAGCGCTGCTGCAAGCACCTTCATGCTCCGGATGGTTTCGAGGCAGGCCCGTGCCACCTCGATCCCTTTCTTGACGAAGTGATCCGCAAAGAAGCGGTGATGGTCTTCGTGCTCGTGGAAGTCGCGCGGCGTGAGCACCGCAGACAGCACGGGCACGTCTGATTCGAGCTGCACCTGCATCAACCCGTCGATCACGGCGGATGCTACGAACTCGTGCCGGTAAATGCCGCCATTGGTCACGAGGCCAACCGCGATGATCGCGTCGTAACGGCCGGTTTGGGCGAGCTTCTACGCATCAACGTGCTCTATCTGGGTGACGGTTATCTGGCCGGGCAGAAAGACCGTTTCATGCAAGATGTGGCCCGCTTCAACGCGGCAATCATGATCGAGCCGCTATCCGGTTACACCCGCTACTTCAATGCCTACGCTGCATTTGTCCCGTCAAGCGAAAGCGGTGCGTCCAAAGAAGATGGCAGCACCCTGCGCGATACCGCATTTCTGTGCAGCTACTACACCAATGACGTAGATCGCATGCTCACCTGCAACAGCCGGCGTGTCATGACCATGAAAAAGCAGCTTCTGCCCAATGCCGATTTCATCGTCATGATCGTGAACAGCGCGCAGTTTGGTGGTGCTGGTGGCGCAATGGTGGTGGCCAACAGAACCTCATCAGACATCGTGCTGCACGAGTTCGCGCACACCTTTGCCAATCTGGCGGATGAATACGGGGGCACCGAGGCATATGGAGAAGAACAACCCAGCGCCTATGAAGCCGGCACGCTGCAGTGCTATGAAGCCGTCAACGTGACCAGACAGACCGAACGCGCGCAGATTCCGTGGGCGCATTGGCTGGATGCGGATGTGCCGCTGCCGACCCAGCCTGAAACGGCCAGCGCTTCGACAATCGGCCTGTTCGAAGGCGCTAATTATCTCGCCAAGGGCGTCTATCGCCCCACCTTGAACAGCCTGATGCGTGACGAAAGTCAGCCCTTGGGGCCGGTGAACACGGAAGCGTTTGTCTTGGCCATCTACGATCGCGTTTCACCGATCGACAAGGTTGCACCAGCCCCCAATAGCACCGTGATCTGGCAAGGGCCGGGCACGCTTTCGGTGCATGGCCATCATCGCCACGTTGATGTCGCTGGTGGCCCCCGGTTATTTCAAGCAAGCCGACCGGGGCAAGGAAAGCGTGCTGAAGCAGAACCTGCAAACGATGCGGCATTCGATCGACGATTACCGCGCCGATCATGGCAATAACCCGCAATCGATCCAGACGCTGGTGACGGATAAATACATCCGCGACGTGCCGGTCGACCCGATCACCGGCCGCAGCGATACCTGGGTGGAAAACGCGGGCGAGGAATCCGGCGTGCGCGATGTGCACAGCGGTGCCACCGGCAAGGCGCTGGACGGGAGCGATTATGCGCAGTGGTAGCCATCATCGGCGGCTGAGCCTGCAACGTGGTCTGGCCTATCTGGGGGTATTGATGATCGCCTTCATGGTCGGCTTGGGCACGATGCAGGCCGCCCGGGTGTGGGGCAAGATCCGCCAGCGCGAGCAAGAGACCCAGCTGCTGTTCGTGGGCGACCAGTACCGCAACGCGATCGAACACTATTACAAGTCCGCCGAGGGCAGCCGTTACCCGGAATCGCTGGAGGACTTGCTTGCGGATAAAAGAGTGCCGTATACCTTACGTCATTTGCGGCGACTCTATGACGACCCGCTTACCGGAAAAGCCGAGTGGGGACTCGTGAAAGCGCCGGATGGCCGTATCATGGGCGTCTATAGCCAAGCGCCCGGCACGCCGCAGAAACAAGGTGGATTCCCGGATCGATACCAGGCATTCGCCGGCAAAAGCAGTTATCAGGACTGGACGTTTGTCTACAAACCGCCGGAAGCACAGACGGCGCAGCCGCAATAGTCGGCATGGATGTTGTTTTCAAAATACGGAACCCCGGTTTCGGATTTTGCAAACAGCTTCCCGGCAAAGGATTGAGCGGCGTTTTTATCAATACAGAAATGGAATACAACCATGCTAATCGCGATTCTTGAGGATTCAGTTGCACAGGCCGAAACCATCGTTGGACTGCTCAAGCGTGCCCATTACGACACGGTGATGCGGCACGACGGCGACAGTTTTCTGGAACTGGTGAACAACGAAAAAGTGGATTTGCTGTTGCTGGACTGGGATGTGCCCGGCACACGCGGCATCGACGTATTGCGCCAGGTGCGCAAGACCCTGGGCGATAGCCTGCCGATCATGATGGTGACGCACCACGACAGCGAGCAGGACATCGTCTACGGCCTGAATGCCGGCGCGGACGATTACCTCGTCAAGCCGGTGCGCGAGCGCGAACTGGTCGCCCGGGTGGCTGCCCAGCTGCGCAAGTACTACCCGGAAACGCAAAAGCCGGAGCGCATCGAAGTCGGCCGCTATTCGCTCGATACCGAATCCCGCAAGGTCTTCATCGGCGATGCCAATGGCGCAGCGGGGCAGGAAGTGAGCCTGCCCGGTCGCGAATTCGATCTGGCGCTGTTGTTGTTCTCCCGCTCCGGCCAGATCGTCACCAAGGATTTCCTCTGCAAGCAAATCTGGGGCGTGATCGACCGCAAATACGACGCCAGCCTCGCCACCTACGTGAGCAAGCTGCGCAACGCGCTGGCCCTGCGCAAGAAAAACGGGCTGGTGATTTCGACCATTTATAACCACGGTTATCGGCTGGAACGGGCGTAGGTTGGTATTCCATGTAGCCCGGACGGTTTCACCGGCCGGGGAGCGACGTGACCGAGCACGCAAGGGTGGTCGAATGTGAGCGCAGCAACCCCGGCCGCAGAATGCGTCCGGGCTACGGGCTGGTTCTGCCGCGTAAGGGTTATTGGTAACAGAGCAGCCGGGCCGATTGATTCGTTAGCCGCTAAACTGGGAACAGCGCCAGGCAATCCGGGCGCTCACCCACATACGGCCGCTGAAATCAATTGAATACCGATACCAATACTGACCCGAATAGTCAGTCAAAAACGCCTTTCCTGGGGCTGGCCCCGTTTCTTCGCATGAGTATCGCCGGCACGGATATGCTGCCGATTGGTCAGGAAATGCTGGCCGAAGCCGAACGCAGCCCGGAAGACACCAATCTGTGGATGAATCTATCCATCGTCATGCAATGCCTTGGGCAGCATGATCTCGGTCTGGCCATTCAGGGCCAAGCCTTGGCGTTAAAGCGGGCCTATCACCTCGCCGCTGCGGAACAACCCGCCAAGTTGCGCTTGTTGATGCTGATGGTGCCGGGCGATATCGCCGCGAATACGCCGCTCGAATGCCTGCTGGAAAACAGCGATATCGATCTGGATTTCTATTACCTCTCCCCCGAAGCGCCCTTTGCTGTGGCCGATGCGGTCCCCGAGCATGATGTATTGCTCGTCGCCATTAGCGAGGCTGACGAAAATCACGCGCTGTTGCATTGGCTGGAACAAGTGCTGGCCGATTGGCCGACCCCGGTCATCAATGCCCCGCAGCACATTCCGTCCGTGGAGCGCTCGATGGCTTGTGCGCTGCTGCACAATGCGCCGGGCTTGCTGATTCCGCCGACCTTCCGCATCTCCCGCGCGGATTTAACGGCCATTGCCAATGGCGATGCCTATCTGCCCGAATTGTTGGCCGATTGCGATTTTCCGGTGATCTTGCGCCCGGTTGGCTCGCACGCCGGGCGTGATCTTGACAAGATCGATCAGCCCGATCACGTCGCTGCCTATCTGGCCAAAGTGGGGGACGCCGAGTTTTATATCTCCCGTTTCATCGATTACCGCGGCAAGGATGGCTTGTTCCGTAAATTCCGCGTTGCCCTGGTCGATGGCGTGCCGTTCGCCTGCCATATGGCGGTTTCATCGCACTGGATGATCCACTACGTGAATGCCGGCATGTATGAAGATGCGCCGAAGCGGGCCGAAGAGGCGGATTTCATGGCGCACTTTGACGAATTTGCCCAGCGCCACCGCTCGGCGCTGAATGCCATTTACCAGCGTACCCAGCTCGATTATCTCTGCATCGATTGTGCGGAGACGCCGGATGGCCAGTTCTTCGTGTTTGAAATTGACCACGCCATGGTGGTGCACGCGATGGATACGGAAGACATGTTTCCCTACAAGCAGGCCAATATGCTGAAAGTCCGCAATGCATTCCGGGATTTCCTGTTCCGTCTGCAAGCGGGTCACCCGCCACTCAGTGGACGCTTGAGAGGCCAATAAACATGAACCCACGCAATAGTCTGAATTTTTCGGGCGGGCCCGGCGCATTACCGGAAAGCGTCTTGCAGCAGGTGCAGGAAGCCATCATGGAATTGCCCGAGATTGGCCTGTCGGTATTGGGCATCAGCCATCGCTCGGACTGGTTCGCCGCCGTCATCGCCGAATTGGAAACCAATATCCGCACCTTGTTGGGGCTCTCCACCGATTACCATGTTCTGCTATTGCAAGGCGGTGCCACGCAGCAATTCTCGATGGCGCCGATGACCCTGCTGCATGGCAAGACGCACGCGGCGGAATATCTGCGCACCGGCTATTGGAGCGGCAAGGCGATTCCCGAAGCGAAACGCGAAGGCCCGATTCAGGTGATCTGGGATGGCGAATCCTCCGGCTTTACGCGATTGCCGGGCGATGACGAATTGCTGTTCTCGCCGGATGCGCCCTTTATCCACTACTCATCCAATGAAACGGTTGAAGGGCTGCAATTCCATCGCGTGCTGGGGCGAGACGATGTGCCGCGCGTTTGCGATATGTCCTCTGATTTCCTCTCCACGCCCTGCGAGGCGGAGCGGTTTTCGCTGATCTACGCCCATGCGCAGAAAAACATTGGCCCCGCCGGCGTGACCGTGGTGCTGATCCGCGACGAATTGCTCAAGGACGCGCCCGACAACCTGCCGGGTTTTCTGGATTACCGCAGCCACGTCAAAGCGCATTCCAACTTCAATACCCCGCCGGTCTTTGCGATTTACGTGGTGTTGCTGGTAACGCGCTGGCTGCTCAATGACATCGGCGGCGTGGCGAATATGCATCAGATCAACCGCAGCAAAGCCGAATTGCTCTATCGCCTGCTGGATCAGAGCAACGGTTTTTATCGCGGCCGGGCGGCCGTGCCAGATCGTTCCACCATGAATGTCACCTTCAATCTGGCCAGCCCGGAGATGGAAAAGCGCTTTCTGGCCGAAGCGGCGGCGGCGGGTTTTTCCGGCTTGGGCGGTCATCGGGCAGTCGGCGGCATCCGGGCATCGATTTACAACGCGGTGACGTTGCAAGCGGTGGAGAGGCTGGCCGGGTTCATGGACGATTTTCAGCGCCGGGCTGTTTAGGTGACAGACCGAATGCATAGGATGGGCGGCGCTTACGATGCCCATCGCTCACGTTCGATTCGGCGGCATGGGTATCGCTTCGCTCAAGCCCTCCTACGAGGGCTGATTGGGCTGCTGGTCGCGACCACTGCATTCGGCTCGCCCTGCGACGGCGTACGCCGGGACTTGTCTCCACGCGAGCAAGCGCAACTCGCGCCGATCATCCAGGCCCACCTCAATCGCCAATTGGCCCCTAGTCTGGGCACCGAAATCACGCTCGGGCCGGATGACATCATGCAACGCTTCAGCGTCGGGCATTGGCACGTGATCTACGTGAGCACGCATTTGACCGACGAGCCATTCCTGTTCTATCGCCAAGACCCACGGCACAGCAGCGGGTATGCGCTCACATGGTCTGGCGCGGCCACCGAGGATGAAGAGGCCGCAACGCGGGCATGGGTGTTGCAGAAGGTGCCGGGCATGCCACGCAAGTTGGCGGCTTGCTTTGCATATCACGTCACCAAGGCGCGGGATCGTTGAATTCGTAGGTTGGTGTTGAGCGTAGCGAAGCCCAACATTGCCCTTACAACACACAACCTCATCTCATATTCCACAATGTTGGGCTTCATTTCATTCAACCCAACCTACGAAATACAGTTTGTAGGTTGAGCAGAATGCGTAGGTTGGGGTTGAGCGCAGCGAAGCCCAACAGTCACCGTATGAATGTTGGGCTTCGCTGCGCTCAGCGCCAACCTACCGAGGGCATTACGCCGCCTGCTTGGGCAGGATCAGCGTAAATCGCGCCCCGTGCGCGGGAGCGCTTTCCAGTTTCAGCTCTCCGCCCAGGCTGCCGGTGACGAGGTTGTAGACCAGATACAGGCCGAGCCCGCTGCCGCCTTGGCCGAGGCGGGTGGTGAAGAACGGATCGAACACGCGCTTGTGCAGATTGGCGGGGATGCCGAGGCCGTCATCTTCGTACACCAGTTGCACGTTGTCGGGCGCTTCGCTCGCACTGATGCGGATGGTGCCGCGCTCCACGCCGTCAAAGCCGTGAATCAGGCTGTTGCTCACCAGATTGGTCATGATTTGCCCGAGCGGGCCGGGGTAGCTATCCAGCTCGATGCCTTTGGCGATCTCGATCAGGATCTGGTGCTGGGTGCGCCGGTACATCGGTGCTAGCGTGGCAAAGACTTCATCGAGCGTGGCGCGTAAGTCGAACACCCGCCGCCGGGTGCTGGCGGTATCGACGGCGACTTGCTTGAAGTGATGGATCAGATCACCGGCCCGCTCCAGATTGCGGGTAACGATGTCGTTGCCATCCCGCACTTTGGCGATGAAATTGCCGAGTTCCGAGCGTTTGAGATTGCCTGCGTCCAGCTGCACCCCGAAGCGTTTGCCTTCGTCCTGCAAGGTGGAGGCGGCGGTCAGCGCGGTGCCGATCGGGGTGTTCAGCTCGTGCGCCACGCCTGCGACCAGACTGCCGAGCGAGGCCAGTTTTTCCGATTGCACCAGCTTTTCCATCGCCACGTTCAGCTCGGCGTTGCGCGCCTCCAGCTCCTGTGTGCGCTTGGCGACCTTGGCCTCCAACTGGTCGTTGGCCTGCATCAGCTGGTGGTTGAGTTCGTTGATTTCGCGGCGGAATTTCACGTGTTCGCTGCCGGCGACGGCACGGCCAGCGATTTCGGCCAGCTGATTGCCATACAGGATGTCATCGGGCACCCAGTTGCGTTGCGCGCCGGTCTGCTCGATGAGGAGCGCGCCATAGACCCGCTCGGCCAGCGCGATGGGAAAACCGAGGATGGAGCTGATGCCGTTCGGTGCCAGATAGCCGTTATGCAGACGCCAGCTGATGTGGTGATGCAGGGCATCGTGCGCGATCAGCGTGTCACCGTTTTTCAGCCATTGACTCAGTTCGGGGTAGTTGGCCAGCGGCCAGGCTGCGTCTGCCGTGTGGTGAACGCCGTGCGCCGTGTAGAGGGTGGTTTCCGTCAGACAATTCTGCTCGCTGTCGAACTGCCGGTAGGCCACTCGTTCAACCCGCATGATCTCCAGCGCGCGTTGGCAGATTTCCGCCAGCGAGCGCGCCAGGTCGCCAGCATCGATGGCGGGGAAATTGGATAGCTCCAGCAGCACGCGCGCCTCACTGATCTGCAGGCCGGCTTTTTCTTCCAGATGGCGTCGGCGCTCGATCGCGCTGGATTCATGGATGCGCTCGGACAATTCGAAACCGGCCTTGAGCGCTTCGAATGCCTTTGCGTGCTCACCCAGCTGCTCGGCATAACGCGCCGCCGCCAGATGCTGGCGCTGCAGGATGTGCAGCAGGCCGAAGTCGTGGCAGATGCCGATGCTGTCGTGGATGACGGCCAAGGCTTGCGCCGGGTTGTTCCGTTTGGCGTACAGCTCAGCCTGCACCGCCATGATATTCGCCTCGCCCCAGCGGTAGTTGCCGGCGCGTGCCGCGGCCAGCGCGGCATCCAGCCGGGTTTGGGCCTGATCCAGATCGCCGTCCTCAAGGTCGAGTTCGGCCAGGCGAAAGCTGATTTCCGCGCTGTAGCTGTAATCGGAAAAGTGATGCTGCTCGCAGCAGGCCAGCGCCTCGGCCAGTACCACCCGCGCTTCGGCGGCGTGGCCTGACTTGGCCAGATCGACGCCCAGGTTGATCTTGATCTTGGCGTAGAGATACGGGTCGTTGACTTCGTGAATGCGGGTGAGCGCCGCCCGGTGCATGGTGACGGCGGTATCGTGATCGCCCAGCGCGTCATACACCTGCCCGAGCCCGACCTTGGCGAGCATCCAGCTTTTCGCTTCGCTGCCGGGCAGCTCCGCCACTTCGACCGCCCGCGCCCAGTGCTGGATCGCCGGACGGTATTCGCCGGCGGTGTAGTAACCACGGGCGATCATTTCCAGCAGATGCGCTTCGTGCTGGAACAGGTGCAGCGCCTGCACCACTTGCAGCCCTTCGAACAACACATTGCGCGCCGCGCCCGGCCGGCCGCCGTGATCCATGATCATGCCGAAGCGCTCGATGGCTTCGATATGCGCCAGCGGTGATTTCATCTGCCGGCTGGTGGCGATCAGCGTTTCGCAGAGCGCGGCTGCCACTGCGGGATCGGCATGTTGCAGGCGATCGATTTCAGCGAGGGCGCGTTGCTCGTCGGCAGAAAGGGCAAAAGGAGGCATGCGTCACCTGTTCGGTGTGACCGGTCGCACTTATGCATTCATCATGGCACAGCAGGGGCGCGTTTCCCGGTTGTTCCTGACGCAAAGAAAAACCCCACCGGCGAACGGTGGGGTTTTGGCTTCAACTTACTTTTTGCTGATGATCGGCTGATTATTGCGACGCCTTAGGGGCAGGTCTTCGCACCCAGATCGGCCCAGACCTTGCCGGAACCTTCGCCACCGGTAAAGGCAGGCAGACCCGGCTCGTTGTTCTGAGTCCACCAGCGCGCCTTGTATTGCTTGCCGTTCCAGTACACGGTCTGGTTCGCGGTGTAGGCCTTGTTGGCTACCCAGGCGCTGCTGCAAGTCGGGGTCGGCGTCGGGGTCGGCGAGACACCGCCAGTCAGCTTGATGGTGAAGGACTTCTGCACCACGCTTTCGTCATCCGCAGCCCGAGCCTTGACGGCCAGCGTGAAGTTGCCGGCAACCACCGGGGAAACGGCGACTTGCATATTGGCTGTACCGTCAACGATCAACGATTGGGTGCCAATCATCACGTTCTGGCTGTTGTAGACCTCTGCCGTCACATTGGCTTTCTTGCGCAGGGTGATCAGGCCATCGATGGTGGCGCGGTCGCCGTTGATCGCATAGGAAGCCTTGGGCGTGACGGTCAGATCGGCCGGCACCAGCACGTCGCCCGATTGGCTCGACTTGTCGATGGCGGTTTCAACGCGAACGATGCCGCTGCCTGCCTTGGCGAAGACCGTGTTCTGGCCATTCACCGCAGTAATGACGTCGTTGTTGTTCACACCGGCCTTGTACTGGCTTTGCTCGGCGTTGATCTTCTTCGCCAGCAGGTACGGCCAGTTGTCCTTGGCGCCGTCGGTGGCGCTGGTCAGGGTCAGCGAGGTGGACAAGCCGGCATTTTCACCACTGGCGGTGAACACGCGGGTGTAGATCTTGTCGCCGGAACCGAGGTTTTCCGAAGGATTGATCGAACCGGCCGAGGCCCAGGTCGGAACCGGAGTCGGGGTTGGATCGACACCGCCGCCACCACCCTTGATGTTCACGTCGGCCACGTTATAGAAGGTCGCGCTGGTATCGGCGACGTCCCACGCGCCGAGGATGACGTGATAGCCGGAGTGATCGCTTGGCACGTTGCAGGTATGGCTGACCGTCTTGGGCGGAATCGCGTTGGCCATATCAATGGTGCAGAACGGTGTGGATTCGAACTGCGCGCGCGTCAGCGGCATATTCGGGTTCCAGCCATTCTTGGTGATGAAGTAACGAATATCACGCGAGCGGTGGGGCGCAGTGAAGGTCCAGCCGAAAGTGTTCGGGCCGACATTGATATCCGTGCGTTTCCAGCGGCCAACGGTCTGTTCGTTGAGCTCTGACGACCACGCACCACGGCCGGCGTTGCCGAGCTGCCCGTCGGCAGGGCCGGTTTCCGGATAGCGATCCGGGCCTTCCACGCTTTGTGGCTCATATTGCACCGGGCCGCATTGCACGTTCACCCCCTTGTTGCAGAGCAGGTTGCGCGATTGGGGGGAGGACATATAGCCGTGGGCCATCGCCTGCTGCGACAGCAGGATTGCCGTGCATGCCAGCACTGGCGATAAGGCCAGCCAGGTTTTCTTCATTGAAAGATGTGTCATCACTTCACCTATGTGCTGATTGAAAAAGGGCTTGGGCGATGCACAACATTGAGGCAACGCTGTTTCCATCGCGGTTTGGACGCCAGCCAGATCGCTGGTGGATTCAAGGCCGCAATTCATGGCTGCATTTCATTGCGTCATTTCAGTGATTCACTGAGCTGATTCAATTCGATGCGGTCATGAATTCATGGCGCTGATTCAGGCAGATTCCCCGCCGCAATGGAAATGGCGCTACTCGCAGCCCAATCCATGTCACGAATTTTGTTCGCTGGCTTGAATGGGGTGAATAAATCTAAGCAATCTATTAACGATGGATCTGAAGGCAAAATCTATAGACACGGAGTACGGTGAGCGCACAGAGCACACAGAGAAAAGCAAGTCAGGCATCTACGGACTCTTCTTTCATTTTCTCTATGGCCTGTTTTTTCTTTGTGCTCTCCGTGTCTACAGGTTTTGCCTTTGCATTTAAAACGGCATGAAAAAACCCCACTGCTTAGCAATGGGGTTTCGTCTTCATCAGGGGCGAATATTCCGCGTCCCGCCTTCGGTACTGATTTACTGCAGCGTCCACGCATCCGCCCAGGCCGAGCCCGTGCCCGGTGCATAGGCGGCAGGGGCTTGACCACACCAGCCAGAGAACGGGAACGGCTTGCACTGGTAGACCTTGCCACCGTTGCTCACCAGATCACCCGCTTTGTAGACTGTGCCGGCAACATAAGCCGGGGCAGACGGGGTCGGTGCTGGATTGCCGGTCAACAGGGTGCTGAAGGACTTCTGCACCAGGCTGCCATCGTCGACCGCGCGTGCCTTCACGACCAGCGTGTAGGTGCCATCCACGGCCGATGCGACGGTCACATCCAGCTTGGCGGTGCCATCGACCGTGACGGACTGCGTACCGACCATGGCGTTCTGGCTGTTGTACACCTCGACGGAGACATCGGCCTTCTTGCGCAGGGTGATCAGGCCATCGATGACGGCTTTGCCGTTGACGATCGTGTACTGCGCCTTCGGCGTGACTTTCAGGTCGTCAGGAATCAGCGCGTCGCCCGATTGCGCGGCCTTGTCGATGGCGGTTTCAACGCGAACGATGCCACTGTCTGCCTTGGCGAAGACCGTGTTTTGTCCGGTCACCGCAGTGATGGCGCCATCATGTTCCGCGCCGGCCTTGTACTGGCTTTGTTCGGCGTTGATTTGGGTAGCCAACAGATACGGCCAGCGATCCTTGTTGCCATCCGTGGCGTTGGTCAGGGTCAGCGAGGTGGACAAGCCGGTGTTTTCGCCGCTGGCAGTGAACACACGGGTATAGATCTTGTCGCCGGAACCGAGATTTTCAGACGGCTTGATCGAGCCGGCAGCAGTCCAGGTCGGCACCGGGATCGGGGTCGGATCGACACCGCCACCGCCGCCCTTGATGTTCACGTCGGCCACGTTGTAGAAGGTGGCGGCCGTGTCGGCCACGTCCCATGCGCCAAGGATGACGTGATAGCCGGAGTGATCGGCCGGCACGTTGCAGGTGTGGGTGACGGATCTGTCCGGCACCGCGTTGTTCATCTCGATGGTGCAAAACGGCTTGGCTTCGAACTGGGCTCGCGTCAGCGGCATGTTCGGGTTCCAGCCATTCTTGGTGATGAAATAGCGGATATCGCGCGAGCGGTGGGGGGCGGTGAAGGTCCAGCCGAAGGTGTTCGGGCCGACGTTGAGGTCGGTGCGCTTCCAGCGGTCAACAGTCTGTTCGTTGAGCGCCGCCCAGGTCGAGTTGCCGGCTGCGGCCAGCGTGCCATCGGCGGGGCCGGTTTCCGGGTAGCGATCCGGGCCTTCCACGCTTTGCGGCTCATATTGCACCGCGCCGCATTGCACGTTGACGCCTTCCTTGCACAGCAGATTGCGCGACTTCGGCGCGGACATATAGCCGTGCGCCATGGCGGGTTGCGACAGCAGGATGGCCGTGCATGCCAGCAGTGGCGATAAGGCCAGCCAGGCTTTTTTCATTGAGCGTTTCATCACTTCACCTATGTGCTGATTGGAAAGAAGTGAATTGGCGATGCATATCGGTGAGACAGACCTGTTTCCATTGCAGGGAGCGTGATCAATAGGGTGAGCGTTGGTGACGCCGGCTATTCAATTAATGCACGGGGCCCACTCAATGCATATCCAATACATATCGTCCGATGAATATGCACGGCTGATTCCGGCGCAATGCGCCTCGCAATGGAAATGGGGCTGCCCCCATCCCAATTCATGCGTGGATTCTGGTCGCCGCCCGGTAGCGGGTGAATAAATCTAAGCAATCTATCAATACGGCTTGCGGGCAAGACCGACTCGAATAGCCGGGCTGATCTTGCGGGTTGGCGCAGAAGACCTATGCTCGGTGATAAGCGTCGTCGTGGTGCAGTGACGCGATGTGTTGCACTGCTGCGGAGCTAGAGGGTTTCCCGATCAGGAGTTCCGGCAATAGATGACATTTGGATGAGCGCCGCATGATGCCCTCCATCTGCTGGCCAGCAGTCTTGTCCGACCAACCGAACACCCGCTGACCCCGCATCGCCACGAGCATGCGGGACGACGGCAGCCTGATCCTTGCGGCAAGTCCGCAGCGAGGGTGCTGCCCGAAATGCGCGATTCACGCAGGAGAGATTGCAATGCTCGTTACGAAGTTCGCCCGTGTCGGCTTCACCGCCGCTGCCCTCTGTACCGCTGTGCTTGCCCAGGCTGCCGGTTTGCCGAATGTCACCATCCTCGCCACCGGCGGCACCATTGCCGGCACCGGCGCCACCAGTACCACCACCGTGGGTTACACCGCTGCCAAGATCGGCGTGGAAAAACTCATCGCTGCCGTGCCGGAGCTGCAGAAAGTCGCCAATGTGAAAGGCGAGCAAGTGTTCCAGATCGCCAGCGAAAACATGAACAACGATTACTGGCTCAAGCTCGCCAAGCGCGTGAATGAGCTGCTGGCGCAGAAAGACGTCGATGGCATCGTGATCACCCACGGTACCGATACCATCGAAGAAACCGCCTACTTCCTCAACCTGGTCGTGAAGAGCAAGAAGCCGGTCGTGATCGTCGGCGCCATGCGCCCGGCCACGGCGCTGTCAGCTGACGGCCCGATCAACCTCTACAACGCCGTCGCCACCGCCGGCAGCCCGGATGCAGTCGGCCGTGGCGTGCTGGTCGCCCTGAACGATGAAATCCAGGGCGCTCGCGACGTCACCAAGACCAACACCATGACGGCCAACACCTTCCGCTCGCCGGAACTGGGCAGCCTGGGTTACATCGTCTCGGGCAAGCCGGTGTTCTACCGCGCCAGCACCAAGAAAAACACCGCTGATACCGAGTTCGACGTGAGCAAGCTCGACAAGCTGCCGGCGGTGGATATCGCCTTCGGCGCGGCCAATGCCAACAACATTGCCATCGACGCCTTCGTGGCCGCTGGCGATGTCGGCATCGTTTACGCCGGTACGGGTGACGGCAGCCTCTCCAGCGTGGTCCGCCCGCGTCTGACCGAGCTGCGCAAGCAGGGCCTCTACATCGTGCGTTCCTCGCGCATCAGCAACGGCCCGGTGGTGCGTAATGGCGAGAATGACGACGACGCAACCGACTTCGTGGTTTCCGATACCTTGAGCCCGCAAAAGGCCCGCATCCTGCTGATGCTGGCGCTGACCAAGACCAAGGACACCAAGGAAATCCAGCGGATGTTCTACACCTACTGATTTGTTGTGAGTCGGTAGTGACAAAGGGAGCCATTGGCTCCCTTTGTTGTTTTGGTTGTCCCCGTAGCCCGGACGGCTTTGCCGGCCGGGGAGTGCCGCTTGCGTGAATGCTATGGGCGTAGAGGTTAAGCGCCGATGGCGCGATTAAAGGCATTACAAGCGGGAGTTCGTCCCGCGGGCCGACTCACTTTAGCGAAACCGCGTATGCGGTTTTCTTTGTTCGCCAAAGACAACCGGGCAATGCCCGGTTGCGGCGTAGCCAAAGTAAGCCAAGAAAGGCGACCCTGCAAAAGCGTCTGGCGCAAGCGCCAGATCCCCCCGCCAGCCAGCCCGTCACGGGCGGGAATCGAAAACTCGGGCTAAAGCCCTCAAACACTCGATCCCCGAAACCCCCGCGCCGGTCTGGCTGGCGGGGCGCTTTTGAAAGGGGGGTGGACCATTCTCACCCAGGCCCTCTCCTTGAAGGAGAGGGTGACTTGGCTTGATGCGGCAGTGTTTCAAATTGAGCTGCGCTGCCTGGTTTTCTCCCCTCGCCCACTTGTGGGAGAGGGGCCGGGGGTGAGGGCACTACCACGGTCCTCGTTCTTTTCACGACCCTAACCCTCTCCCACTGTCCCTGAACAAGGCAAAGCCTTGCACGGGATGTGAGAGGAGATGTACGGCGCAATATCTGCGGATTGCGTCTGATGAAACAGCCCGCATGGGCATCACCAAATTCATCCTACCCAACGCCCAGTCTCCATTTCGAGATTTCGTCTCCATTTCGAGACTATCTTGCCGTCATCATGTAATCACCTGATTCGAAACTACATTTCCGGTGCAATTTATCTGGCGCAAAGTCTCACTTTAGAGACAAAAATCAAGCGGGTTCCGCGTTAAGTCCAATGTCTACGGGCATTGAAGCCTTGTTGTCTTTGTTGGTACGGAATGTGCTGCTACAGCGCATGACGCACCGGCATGGCGCTTTTTCCGGTGTGATCGTCAGAAAACAACGATTTTGAAACTGGAGGGAGCACATGGATTTCCTGATTGCCCTGGCCGCATTGGTGTTTCTGATGCTGGCTGCCTATCGCGGTTACAGCGTCATCCTGATGGCGCCGATTGCGGCACTCGGCGCGGTGTTACTGACTGACCCGAGTGCCGTGGCGCCGGTCTTTTCCGGGGTGTTCATGGAAAAGATGGTCGGCTTCATCAAGCTGTATTTCCCGGTGTTCCTGCTGGGGTCGGTGTTCGGCAAGCTGGTCGAGCTGTCCGGCTTTTCCAAATCCATTGTGGCGGCGGTGATTCGCTGGATCGGCGCGAGCCGGGCGATCACGGTGATCGTGGTGGTCTGCGCGCTGCTTACCTACGGTGGTGTGTCGCTGTTCGTGGTGGTGTTTGCCGTCTACCCGTTCGCCGCCGAGCTGTTCCGGCAGAGCCAAATCCCGAAGCGCTTGATTCCCGGCGTGATCGCGCTGGGCGCGTTCTCCTTCACCATGGATTCGCTGCCGGGCACGCCGCAAATCCAGAACATCATCCCGACCACCTTCTTCAAGACCACGGCCTGGGCGGCGCCGGTGCTGGGCTCCATCGGCGCGGTGTTCATCGTCATTCTCGGCCTGGTTTACCTGGACTGGCGTCGCCGCGTGGCGCAGGCCAAGGGCGAGGGCTACGGCACCAAGCTGCTGAACGAGCCGGAACCGGTCGATACCGCCAACCTGCCGTCGCCGTGGCTGGCGATCGCGCCGCTGATCCTGATCGGGGTCGCCAACTTCGCCTTCACCAAAATGATTCCGCTCTGGTATGGCAAGGAGTACGTGCTTTCGCTGGCGGGCATGGCCAAGCCGGTGACGATGCCGATTCCGGCCGTGACGGCGATCTGGTCGGTGGAAGCGGCGCTGCTGCTGGGCATCGTGTTCGTGATGCTCACGGCGTTCAAAACGGTGCGTGGTCGTTTGGCGGAGGGCAGCAAGGCTGCCATTGGCGGCGCGATGCTGGCGGGGATGAATACGGCCTCTGAATACGGTTTCGGCGCGGTGATCGCAGCGCTGCCGGGCTTCTTGGTGATTCGCGACGCTTTGCAGGCCATTCCGAATCCGCTGGTCAATGCGGCGGTGACGGTCAGCTCGCTTGCCGGCATTACCGGCTCGGCATCGGGCGGCATGAGCATTGCGCTGGCGGCCATGTCTGAGCATTTCATCGCTGCTTGCCAAGCGGCTGGCATCCCCCTTGAAGTGCTGCACCGCGTGGTGGCGATGGCGAGCGGCGGTATGGATACCTTGCCGCACAACGGCGCGGTCATCACCGTACTGGCGGTTACCGGTCTCACTCATCGCGAGTCCTACCGCGACATCTTCGCCGTGACCGTGATCAAAACGCTGGCGGTGTTCTTTGTGATCGCTGCGTATTACGTCACCGGCCTCGTTTAATCCTTGCGTCGGTCGCTGCGTGGCGGCCGGCAGGAGTCCCCCATGAAAACATTGCAAGGCAAAGTGGCACTGATCACCGGTTCCACCAGCGGCATCGGCCTCGGCATTGCCCGCGAGTTGGCGAATGCCGGCGCGGATGTTGTCCTCAATGGTTTTGGCGATGCCAACGCGGCGATTGCCGAAGTGGAAGGTGTGATTGACCAAAGCGGGTCGGGCGCCCGCGTGCGTTACCACGACGCCGATTTGAGCCGGCCGAGCGAGATCGCGCGGCTGATGCAATACGCCGAAACCGAATTCGGCGGCGTGGACATTCTGCTGAACAACGCAGGCATCCAGCATGTCGCGCCAATCGAGGACTTCCCGCCGGAACGTTGGGATGCCGTGCTGGCGCTCAATCTCTCTGCCGCCTTCCACACCACCCGGCTGGCTGTGCCGCATATGAAGACGCGCAACTGGGGGCGGATCATCAACATCGCCTCGGTGCACGGGCTGGTGGCATCGGCGCAGAAGTCCGCGTACGTCGCTGCCAAGCATGGTTTGGTCGGGCTGACCAAGACTGTCGCGCTGGAATTGGCCGAGACCCACATCACCTGCAACGCCATCTGCCCCGGCTGGGTGCTGACGCCGCTGGTGCAAGCGCAGATCGAAGCGCGGGCGCGGGATGAGGGCATCGACATCGCCACCGCGCAGACCGAGTTGCTGCAGGAAAAGCAGCCGTCGCTGGAATTCGTCACCCCGCAGCAGATCGGTGAGCTGGCGGTGTTCCTGTGCAGCGGCGCAGCGGCGCAGATTCGTGGGGCGGCATGGAATATCGACGGCGGCTGGGCGGCGAGATGAGTGGCCGCGTCGAGCCATCGCCGAGCAGTTTATTCCCCCCTTTTTGAAGGGGGGCTAGGGGGGATTTCGACGCCGCATCAAATTTTCACTGACGCTGAAATCCCCCTCGGTCTCCCTTCGAAAAGGGGGAAGTAAAACCGCCGCATCGGTTTGACCGGGTAGCTCGGCAAGCTTTGAACAAGCACAAAAGCAATCTGATTATGGAATCTAGGAGGCACCCATGAACAAGCTTTACCCCAACGCCAATGCAGCTCTGGCCGATATCGTCCGCGATGGTCAGATCATCGCCGTCGGCGGCTTCGGACTGTGTGGCATCCCCGAGGCGCTGATCGCTGCACTACGCGATTCCGGCGTGCAGCAGCTGACTGCGATTTCCAATAACGCCGGGGTCGATGGCTTCGGCCTCGGCCAGCTGCTGGAAACGCGCCAGATCAAGAAGATGATTTCGTCCTACGTGGGCGAGAACAAGGAGTTCGAGCGGCAATACCTGGCCGGCGAGCTGGAGCTGGAATTCACCCCGCAAGGCACGCTGGCGGAGAAGCTGCGTGCCGGTGGCGCAGGCATTCCGGCCTTCTTCACCCGCACCGGCTACGGCACCTTGGTGGCCGAAGGCAAGGAGGTGCGCGAGTTCGGTGGCGTGCCGCACATCATGGAAAACGCGCTGGTGGCTGACGTATCGCTGGTCAAGGCATGGAAGGCTGACAAGGCCGGCAACCTCGTCTACCGCCGCACCGCGCGCAACTTCAATCCGAACGTGGCGACCGCCGGGCGCATCACCGTGGCGGAGGCCGAGATCATCGTTGAAATCGGCGAGCTGGACCCGGATGAAGTCCACACGCCGGGCATCTTCGTGCATCGGCTGGTGCACAACCCGCACCCCGAGAAGCGCATCGAACAACGCACCACGCGCCCGGCGCGCTAGGAGAGAACGAGATGGCCTGGAACAGAGAACAAATGGCCGCCCGTGCGGCGCAGGAATTGCAGGACGGTTTCTACGTGAACCTGGGTATCGGCTTGCCGACGTTGGTCGCTAATCACGTGCCGGACGGCATCGAAGTCTGGCTGCAGTCAGAGAACGGCTTGCTCGGCATCGGCCCATTTCCGCTGGAAACCGACATCGATCCGGATTTGATCAATGCCGGCAAGCAGACCATCACTACCTTGCCCGGCTCGGCCACGTTCAGTTCGGCCGATTCGTTCGGCATGATCCGTGGCGGCAAGATCAATCTGGCGATTCTGGGGGCGATGCAGGTCAGCGGGGAGGGCGACCTCGCCAACTGGATGATCCCCGGCAAGATGGTCAAGGGCATGGGCGGCGCGATGGATCTGGTGGCGGGAGTGGGCCGGGTGATCGTGCTGATGGAACACGTGGCGAAGAAGAAAGATGGCAGCGAGGAGCTGAAAATCCTGCCTGCCTGCACCTTGCCGCTGACCGGTGTCGGCGTAGTGGACCTGATCATTACCGACTTGGGCGTGATGCAGGTTGGGGAGGGTGGGGTTGAGGTGCTGGAGCTGGCGCCAGATGTGACCAGGGAAGAGATTGCTGCCAAGACCGGCGTGCCGCTGCGGTTCGCAAATCTGTAGATACCGTCTTGCCCGTCAATCACTGAACGCAAAATTGGGCTGGTAGGGCTTCTGTGTTTTGAGTACGCCAAAGCACAGGTGCACCAGCTTGCGCATGGCAGCGCCCAGCGCCGATTTCTTCGCCTTGCCGCGCGCCAGCAGCCGCTCGTAGTGCGCCTTGATGTCCGGGTTGTAGCGGATCGCCACCACCGCCGCCATGTACAGAACAGCCCGCACCCGCGCCGGGCCGGCTTTGGACAGGCGGGACGGCCCTGCCAGTGAACTGCCCGACTGCCGCTCCACCGGCACCAGCCCCAGATAGGCCGCCAACTGCTCGGCTGATCTGAACCGGTAACGGTGCATGATCGCCAGCAGATGCCGG
>NZ_JONM01000033.1 GCF_000711875.1 Andreprevotia chitinilytica DSM 18519 | reverse complement strand
TTTTATACAAGCGTGCAGAAACGTCACTACTGAATGGATCGGCAACGAAGCGCTCAGCGGTCAGGTCGGGGCGGTTCAGATAGCCACGGGCGACACCCGCGCCACCAATGTAGATCTCCCCCGCCACGCCAATCGGCACCGGCTGACCGTGTGCATCGAGCACATGGATTTGCGTGTTGCTGATTGGTTTGCCAATCGGCACGGAACGCAAGCCTTCGGCCAGCGTTTTAATTTGGTATGTCGTGGCAAAGGTGGTGGTTTCCGTCGGGCCGTAGCAATGCACCAGCTGCCGTGGCGGGCTGTCGCGCAGGACGCGGGCGACGGTTCGCAGGTCGGATTGTTCGCCACCGAACAGCAGGTAATCGAGCTGGGTAAAGACGCTGCTGAGCGCGTCGGCGTATTGATTGAACAGGCCAATCGTCAGATGCAGCACGTTGACAGCGGTTGCTTGCAGGACGGCTCTAAACAAGTTGGGATCGAGCAACACCGCTTGTGGAATCACCACCAGCCGGGCGCCATTGAGCAAGGCGCTCCAGATTTCCCAAGTCGAGGCATCGAAGGCCGGGTTGGCGCAGTGCGCCACGCAGTCCTTTGCGCTGATCGGTGCATACGCACTGTGGATCACCAGCCGCAGCACATTGCGGTGTTCGACCATCACACCCTTGGGCTGGCCGGTGGAGCCGGAGGTGTAGATCACGTAGGCCAGATGCGGGGACGTCAGGCCGGGGACGACGGGGTTGTGGCTTGGCTGTTGCGCCAGAACAGCAGCGTCATCCAGCGCCACGACCGGCACATTGAGGGTCGGCAATACTTCCCGCAACGCAGAGTGAGTCAACAGCGCCACCGGCTGGCTGTCGCTCAGCATGTAGGCCACGCGCTCAGCCGGGTAGCTCGGATCGAGCGGCACATACGCCCCGCCCGCCTTCAGGATCCCCAACATGCCAACAACCATGTCGAGGCTGCGTTCCGCGCAAATCGCCACGCGGTCGTCGGGCTGGATGCCTAAACCGATCAGGTGGTGCGCCAGCTGATTGGCGCGGGCGTTGAGTTCGCCGTAACTCAGCGTCTGGTCTTCACACACCAGTGCGATGGCATCAGGTTGCGCTGCCGCTTGGGCTTCAAACAGCTGATGGATCAGTGCCTCGGCTGGGTAGTCCACTGCGGTGGCATTGAAGTCCACCTGCACTTGCTGGCGCTCGGCTGCAGATAGAATGCCGAACCGGGCAACGGGCCGAGGGTCGGCCTGCTCCAGTGCATCGACCAAGGATGTGACAGCCGTCACCACGTAATCGGCAAAACGGCCGGCGTCGATCTCGTCGCGGCATTGGCTGGTAAGGATGAATTCCTGCCCTTGGTCATCGATCGCGAGGACGAGCGGGTAGTTGGTGCGCTCCTCGCTCTTCAGCAGGCGCATGCCGGTCAACTGCGCCATGTTGTCGCCGGCCACCAGCAGCGGGTGGCGGTAGTTGAGCAAGGCATTGAACAAGGGCAGCGCGCTTGGCACGGCGCTGCAACGCTGGGCTTGCGTCAGGGGGGCCTGTTCGTGTAGCAGCAGTTCACTCAAATCCTGCTGCGTGGCCCGCGCCAACTGGCGGGCATCGGCCAGCAAGGGGATGCGGATCGGCAAGGTGTTGATGAAGACGCCAAGCGCCTGCTCCGCCCCGCCCTGCAGCCGGCCGGACAGCACGGTGCCGAACACCACGTCATCCCGACCGCTGCACTGCGCCAGCACCTGCGCATAGGCAATATGGAACAGCACAGCCGCAGTCACGCCTTGTTGCTGCGCGCCGCGACGGATGCGCCGGGCCGCTTCCGCAGCGATGACGCGATGTGCCTGGTTGACTTGATCGCCGTCGCCCTGGGTATCAATCAGGCCGAACGGCGCGGTCGGTTCTGACACATCGCTGAGCCGGGCGCGGAAGTAGGCTTCATGGGCGGCCGGCGATACGGCACCCAGGCGGGCAATGAAGTTACGGTAGGGCAGCTGCGGCGGCAATGCGGCCGTTGCAACGTCACGCAGGGCGCGAATCTCGGCCAGGATCAGCTGCAGCGTGTAGTTATCACTGATGAGGTGATGGTCGAGCAAGGCAAGCAACCACTCGTCGCTATGCGGATCTTGGGCGATATAGGCGGCCAACAACGGCGCGCGCGTCAGGTCCAGGCGCAACTGGCGCGGGTCGGTGCGTTCGAGCAATTGCGGCAGCACCGGCTGCTCGGGCGACAGCGTCAGCCACTCGATTGGCAGCGGCGCATGGCGCTGTACCACTTGCACCGACCGGGACAGCCCCTGCCAGTGAAAGCTGGTGCGCAGAATGTCGTGACGGTCGATCACCGTCTGCAAGGCGGCCAGAAAGCCATCCAGCTCGGCGCGGTCATCAAAGGCCAGCGTGCTGCGCATCAGGTAGGCGTCGCCCTTCTCCGCCAGCTGGTGATAGAACAGCATGCCTTCCTGCGTGGGCGACAGCGGGTAGATGTCCTGAACGTTCGCCACGCCTTGCGGCACGGCGGCGATGATGCTGTCGAGCTCGGTCTGGCTAAGGTTGACGAGTGGCAATAAATCCGGCGTGAGGATGGTGCAGTCAGCGGGAATCCGGTTCGGCGGGACGATGAAATCAGCTTGCGCATCGCTGCCCTCCCCGGCCGTGACCGCTGCAGCCAGCCCGGCCACAGTAGGTGCACTGAAAACGGCCCGTACATCCGCCACCAGACTGTGCTGGCGCAGCCGTTCGATCAGCGCCACGACCATGAGCGAATGGCCGCCCAACTCAAAGAAATGATCGTGCCGGCCTACACGCTCCAGCCCCAGCAAGTCTTGCCAGATCGTCGTGATGGCTTGCTCGACTTCCCCTTGCGGTGCTTCATAGGCACGGCTGACCACCGCCGACTGATCCGGTGCCGGCAGCGCCTTGCGATCCAGCTTGCCGTTCGGCGTGAGTGGGAAGGTTTCCAACGTGATGAAGGCACTTGGCAACATATAGTCGGCCAAGGATTCGCTCAGTTGTTGGCGCAGGTCGCCGGCCGACAATTCAATGTCGTCCTGCGGGATCAGATAGGCCACCAAACGCTGGTCGCCCGGCTGGTCTTCGCGTGCGATCACCACCGCTTCCCGCACGCCCGCACACGCCGTTAGCTGCGCTTCGATCTCGCCCAGCTCGATACGGAAACCGCGAATCTTCACCTGGAAGTCATTGCGGCCCAGATATTCGATCTGCCCATTCGGCAACCAGCGCCCCAGGTCGCCGGTCTTGTACAGGCGTGCCTTGGCGTCCGTGTGGAACGGATCGGCGATGAAGCGTTCGGCCGTCAATTCGGGGCGATTGAGATAGCCACGAGCGACACCGGCACCGCCGATATACAGCTCGCCCGTCACCCCCACCGGCACCGGTTGGCGATAGGCGTCCAACACATAAGCGCGCAAGTCCGGCAAGGCCGGCCCCACCACGCTGCCCTGCCCGGCTGCCACATCGGCCGGCGTGATGACGCGCCAGGTGGCATGCACGGTGATCTCGGTGATGCCGTACATGTTTACCAGCTCGGTCTGCGCCGGGTCGTTGTGCGCGAACCACGGCGCGAGGGCGTGCAGCTCCAGCGCTTCGCCACCAAAGATGATCCGCCGCAACGCATGCGGCATTGGTGCAGCGGCCTGCGCCACCAGCAGTTGCCGGAAGGCGCTTGGCGTCTGGTTCAGCACCGTGACTTGCTCGCGGCACAACAACTCGTGGAACGCCTGCGGCGAACGGGCGCACAAGGACGGCACGATCACCAGCCTGCCGCCATAAATCAATGCCCCCCAGACTTCCCAGACCGAAAAGTCGAAGGCAATGGAGTGGAACAACGTCCAGACATCCGTCGGGCCAAACGCAAACCGCTCGGCTGTGGTGGCGAACAAGCGCTGCACGTTGCCGTGCTCGACCATCACGCCCTTGGGCTGGCCGGTGGAGCCGGAGGTGTAGATCACGTAGGCGAGACGCTCGGCAGTCAGGTTCGCGACGACCGGGTTGCTGGCCGGTTGATCAGCCAGACCACTGGCCGAATCCAGCGCGACGACCGGCACATCAATAGCTGGCAATGCCTCCAGCAAACCGGCTTGCGTCACCAACGCCACCGGTTGGCTATCACTCAGCATGTAGGCCAAACGCTCAGCCGGGTAATTCGGATCGAGCGGCACGTAAGCCCCGCCCGCCTTCAGGATGCCGAGCAGGCCGACCAGCAAGTCCACGCCACGATCCAGACACAGCGCCACCCGGTCATCCGGCCGCACGCCCAGCGCGATCAGGTGATGCGCCAGCTGGTTGGCGCGAGCATTGAGTGCGCCGTAGCTGAGCGTCTGATCTTCGCAAGTCAGGGCGATGGCATCGGGCTGTTGCGCCGCTTGGGCTTCGAATAGCTGATGGATCAGCGCATCGGTCTGGAAATGAGCCGATGCCGGGGTCGCATTGAAATCATGCAGCACCTGCTGGCGTTCCACAGCAGACAGCAGCGGCAATTGACCGACCGACTGTTGGTCGTTCGCCACCATGCCGGCCAGCAACGTCTCGAAATGCCCCGCCAGCCGTTCGATGGTTTGCGCATCGAACAAGTCGGTCGCGTATTGCAGCTGGCCGCTCAGCGTCGCACCGTCCTCATGCAAGGTCAGCGACAAATCGAATTGGGTGGTGTTGCGCGGCGGGTCGATCGCCTGCAGTGTCAAACCCGGCAAACCCAGTGCCTTGCCGTGCGGGGTGTTGTTCAGCGCGAATAGCGTCTGGAACAGCGGGCTGTGGCTCAGGCTGCGCGGCGGCTGCAACGCATCGACCACCTGCTCGAATGGCAAGTCCTGATGACCATAGGCGGCCAGCGTGCTGGCCTTGGTTTGGGCCAATACCGTTTGCACGCTGGGGTTGCCATCCAGCCGCACCCGCAGTGCCAAAGTGTTGACGAAGAAGCCCATCAAGCCTTCCAGCTCGCTCCGTGGGCGATTCGCCACCGGGGTGCCGATCACCACGTCGTCTTGACCACTCCAGCGGCTCAGCAATACCGACCAGCCGGCGAGGAGCGTCATGAACAAGGTGGCGCCATGGCGCTGGCTCAGCTGCTTGAGTCCGGCCGTGAGCGCAGGTGGCAACGTCAGTGCCAATGCGCTGCCGCGATAGCTCTGCGTCGGCGGGCGTGGCCGGTCGGTCGGCAACTCCAGCAGTGCGGGTGCGCCCAAGAGATGGTCGCGCCAGAAGGTGCGCTGGGTTTGCAGCACCTCGCCTTGCAACCACTGTCGTTGCCAGACGGCATAGTCGGCGTACTGGATCGTCAATGGCGGTAGCGGATCGGCTTGGCCTTGCTGGAAAGCGGCATAGAGCGCGCTCACTTCCCGCACCAGCACGCCAATCGACCAGCCGTCCGAAATGATGTGGTGCTGGGTGATCAGCAATAGATGGTCGTCATCGGCCAGTCGCAGCAGCTGGCCACGAATCAGCGGGCCGTGCGCCAGATCGAAAGGCTGGCTGGCCGTGTTGGCGAGGGCTTGCTGCACCTCGGCAGTCCGGGCGGCGGCGGAAAGCTGGCGCAAGTCCTGCTCCTGCAAAGCCAAACCAGCATCAGCCGGGGCGATCACCTGCACCGGTTCGCCATCCACGCGGGCGAAGGTGGTGCGCAGGCTCTCGTGGCGGGCGACCAGCCGATCCAGCGCACGACATAGCGCCGGGCGATCCAGCTGACCGGTCAGCTGCAAGGCCGCCGGCATGTGATAAGCCGCACTGGCGTTGGCATCGAGCTGCTCAATGAACCACAGCCGCTGCTGCGACCACGACAAAGGCAAGGGCTGGCTGCGGTCTGCCGGCGCAATCGACGTTTTTGTCTCAGGCCGTTTTGCTTCGTTGCTTTCCTTCAGCATTTTCAGCTTCAGGGCGCGCCTGAGCTGTTCCAGCGTGCTTGTATCCGTGTTCGAACCCATCTTCATTCCATGCCCAGCAGGGCCAGTAATTCGCTTTCAGAAAGCGCGTTGATCTTGTCGTCGAGATCGGCCGTATTGCTTTGCTCGTAGGCCGAGAGCTGTTGAATCACGATGCTGTCCGCCAGATCGACCAGCACTGGATTGGAGAAGACCGCCGCCAGCGACAACTCCACATCCAGCGCCTCACGCAGACGAGAGACCAGTTGCACCGCCAGCAACGAATGCCCGCCCAGCTCGAAGAACTGGTCATGCCGGCCCACGCGCTCCACGCCCAGCAAGTCCTGCCAGATGGTGGCAAGCGTGGTTTCGATCTCGCCTTGCGGCGCGGCATATTCCCGGCTGACCAGCGATGATTGATCCGGCGCAGGCAAGGCCTTGCGGTCCAGCTTGCCGTTCGGGGTGAGCGGGAAGGACGCCAGCGTGACGAAGGCACTCGGCAGCATGTAATCGGCCAAGCTCTGGCTGAGCTGATGGCGTAAATGGGCAGCGGTCAGCTCGGCCCCTTCTTGGGCGATCACATACGCCACCAGACGCTTGTCGCCCGACACATCTTCCCGCGCCAGCACGACTGCCTCCCGTACGTCCGCACATGCGACCAGCTTGGCTTCGATCTCGCCCAGCTCGATGCGGAAGCCGCGAATCTTCACCTGGAAGTCATTGCGGCCCAGGTACTCGATGTTGCCGTCCGGCAACCAGCGGCCCAGGTCGCCGGTTTTGTACATCCGGGCCTGTGGGGCAGCGCTGAATGGATCAGAGAGGAAGCGCTCTGCCGTGAGATCCGGCCGATGCAGATAGCCCCGCGCCAGTCCTGCACCACCGACAAAGAGCTCGCCGATCACGCCGACCGGCACCGGCTGACCGTGCGCATCGAGGATATAAATCCGGGTGTTGGCGATCGGCTTGCCGATCAGCGCGCGGTTGGCATCGCCAAGCGCTGCCTCATCCGCATATTCAAGTGCCGTGCTGTCGCCATTGACCTCGGACGAGCCATAGAAATTGAACAGCCGAACGTGGGGATGGGCCTGTTTGAAGCGCTGGCTTAATTCGGCCGGTAGCAATTCGCCACTGCACACCAGCGTGCGCAAGCTGGCCAGTGCCGTGGTCGGCATCTCCGACAAGACCCGCAGCAAGACCGGCACCACGGTCAGGTTGGTGATCCGCTGTTGGGCCAGACATGCGCCGAAGCGCTCAACGTCCAGCAGCGTGGCGTTGTCCATCGCCACCAGCCGGCCACCCAGCACCAGCGTCTCCAGAATTTCCGTGACGGAATCCACAAAGCCGATGCTGGTTTTCAAGGCGGTAACGGGTTGATCGCCCGCCAACAGTTGCGCAAACCACTGCAGCCGGTTGCGCAGCCCGGCGATCGTGTTGGCGACGCCCTTGGGCTGGCCGGTGGAGCCGGAGGTGTAGATCACGTAGGCCAGATGGTGCGAGGCCAAGGCCGGCAAGGCAGGGTTGAGCGCAGGTTGGTTGCCCAGCGCAGCGGCCACATCCACCACCGGCACGGCGACAGCCGGCAAGTTTTCCAGCACACCCGCTTGCGTCACCAGCGCCACCGGCTGGCTATCGCTCAGCATGTAGGCCAGGCGCTCGGCCGGGTAATTCGGATCGAGCGGCACATACGCCGCGCCCGCTTTCAGGATGCCCAGCAACCCGACCACCAGATTCAGGCCACGCTCCAGGCACAGCGCCACCCGGTCGTCCGGCTGCACGCCAAGGCCGAGCAGGTGGTGCGCCAGCTGGTTGGCGCGTGCGTTGAGCTCGCGGTAGCTGAGCTGCTGGTTTTCAAACACCACTGCAATCGCGTCGGGCTGTTGTTCGGCTTGTCGTTCGAACAACTGATGAATCAGTGCATCGGCCGGGTAATCCACGGTCGTGGCGTTGAAATCCACCAGCACTTGCTGGCGTTCCGCGGCGGACAATAGCGGCAATTGGCCGAGGGTGTTTTGGTCGTTCTGCACCATGCCGGTCAGCAGCGTCTCGAAATGACCGAGTAGTCGTTCAATGGTGGCGCGGTCGAACAAGTCGCTGGCGTACGCCAGGCTGCCAATGATCCCGTCCCCTGCTTCGCTCAAGTACAGCGCCAAATCGTATTGCGCCGTGTCGTGGGCTGCCGGCAGCTCGCGCAGCGTCAATCCCGGCAGGCTGAGCTCGCCGCCGCTGGGGGTGTTGTTCAGCACCAGCATGACTTGGAATACGGGGCTGTGGCTCAGGCTGCGGGTGGGTTGCAGTGCCTCCACCACTTGCTCGAACGGCAGGTCTTGATGCGCGTAGGCAGCGATGGTGCTGGTTTTGATCTGGTTCAGCAGCTCATCCACTTTGGGATTGCCGTCCAGCTTCACTCGCAAGGCCAGGGTGTTGACGAAGAAGCCCATCAAGCCTTCCAGCTCGCTACGTTGGCGATTTGCCACTGGCGTGCCGATGACCACATCGTTCTGCCCACTCCAGCGACTCAGCAGGACCGACCAGCCGGCGAGGAGCGTCATGAACAAGGTCGTGCCGTGACGTTGGCTCAGCTGTTTAAGGCTGTTCGTCAGCGTGGGTGACAAGTTCAGCGCCACTTGCCCGCCGGCATAGCTTTGTACCGCCGGGCGTGGTCGATCGGTCGGTAAATCAAGCAAGGCGGGTGCACCGGTCAGGTGCTGTTGCCAGAAATCGACCTGGGTTTGCAGGGTATCGCCCTGCAGCCAGCTGCGTTGCCACGCGGCGTAGTCGGCGTACTGGATGGTGAGCGGTGGTAACGGGTCGGTCTGGCCTTGGCTGAACGCGGTATAAAGTGCGCTCACTTCCCGCACCAGCACGCCAATCGACCAGCCATCCGAGATGATGTGGTGCTGGGTGATCAGCAGCAGATGCTTGTCATCGGCCAGCTGCAGCAACTGGCCGCGAATCAGCGGGCCGGTTGATAGATCAAAGGGTTGTACTGCTTCCGCTTGGCTCAGTTGCTCAATTCGAATGGATCGATCCGAGTCAGTCAGGCCACGCAGATCGTGTTCCAGCAAGCTGAAACCAACATCGGCCTGCGCAATCACTTGCACTGCCTCGCCGCCGTCGGAAACAAAGCAAGTCCGCAACGCTTCATGCCGCGCCACAATGCGATCCAAGGTTACCCGCAAGGCGGCGCGATCCAGCTGGCCGTGCAGCCGTAAACCGGCCGGCATGTGATACGCCGCACCGGCATTGGCATCGAGCTGGTTCAGGAACCACAGCCGTTGCTGCGCCCATGACAGCGGCAGTGGTTGCGTGCGGTCGGCCAGCGGCATGGCAACGTGGGTCGAATGCGTGGTGGCCTGTACGGCCTGCGCCAGACCGTGCAGCGACGGTTGGGCGAACAGCTCGCGCAAGGGCAATTCCACGCCGAGTGCAGTGCGCAGGCGCGATACCAGTTGCACAGCCAGCAGCGAATGCCCGCCGAGTTCAAAGAACTGGTCATGCCGACCCACGCGCTCCAGCCCGAGCAAGTCTTGCCAGATCGCCGCAATGGTCTGCTCGACTTCGCCTTGCGGTGCCTCGTATTCACGGCTGATGACTGAGGACTGATCCGGTGCTGGCAGTGCCTTGCGATCCAGCTTGCCGTTCGGCGTGAGTGGGAAGGTTTCCAGCGTCACGAAGGCGCTCGGCAACATGTAGTCGGCCAAGGATTGGCTGAGCTGGTGGCGCAGCTCGGCCGCACCCGGTTCGATGCCTGCTTGCGGCACCACGTACGCCACCAGACGCTTGTCGCCCGGCTGATCTTCGCGGGCCATGACGACCGCCTCACGCACACCGGCACACGCGGCTAGTTGCGCTTCGACCTCGCCCAGCTCAACGCGGAAGCCGCGAATCTTCACCTGGAAGTCGTTGCGGCCGAGATACTCGATATTGCCGTCCGGAAGCCAGCGCGCCAAGTCGCCGGTCTTGTACATCCGCGCTTGTGGATCGGCGCTGAATGGATCGGCGACGAAGCGCTCGCTTGTGAGTTCCGGTCGGTTCAAGTAGCCACGCGCCACGCCAACGCCACCGATAAACAGCTCACCCACCACGCCCAACGGCACGGGCTGGCCATGCGGATCAAGCAGATAGATTTGCGTATTGGCAATCGGCCGGCCAATCGGTGGCAAGGTCGCCCAATCCTGCGGTGAGGCACCAAGCGTAAACGCCGTCACCACATGGCTTTCCGTCGGGCCGTAGTGATTGTGCAGGCGACATGGGGCGGCGGTTTCGATCAGTTGCCGGATGGCCGGGCTGATGCGCAGTTGCTCGCCAGCGGTAATCACGTTGTTCAGCGACGGCAAGCCGCCGTCGATGGCCGCAGCCGCTTCGGCCAAGCCTTGCAAAGCCACGAACGGCAGGTAAATCCGTTCAATCCGCTGATCACGAATGAAGCGAGCCAAGCCAATGGGGTCTTGCCGCGTGGCGTCATCCAGCAGCACGAGGCAATGCCCGGCGCACAAGGTGGTGAAGATTTCCTGGAAGGCGACGTCGAAACCCAGTGCGGCGAACTGCAGCGTTTTGTCGCCCGCGCAAAGATCGGGATGTTGGAAGTGCCAGTGCAGCAGATTCAGCACCGCCCGCTGTGGCATCGCCACGCCCTTGGGCTGGCCGGTGGAGCCGGAGGTGTAGATCACGTAGGCCAGCGGATCGGCGCTTGGGCCCGACACCTGCAGATTGCCGGCCGGTTGCGACGCGATGTCGGCCGTCTCGCCATCCAGCATGACCACGGGCACGGCAAGGCTTGGTAGACGCTCCTGCAGCGCGGTTTGGGTCAGCAAGGCCGCTGGCGCGCTGTCGGCCAGCATGTAGGCCAGCCGTTCCGCCGGGTAATTCGGATCGAGCGGCACATAGGCCGCGCCGGCTTTGAGGATGGCGAGCAGCCCGACCACCATCGCCAGACTGCGCTCGACACAAATCGCCACGCGATCATCCGGCTGGATGCCGAGCTGGATCAGGTGATGCGCCAGCTGGTTGGCGCGGTGGTTGAGTTCGCCGTAGCTCAGCAGCTGGTTTGCAAAGACCAGCGCAATGGCATCTGGCCGGGCGGCGGCTTGGGCTTCAAACAACTGATGAATCAATTGTTCGTGCGGAAAATCCACCGTCGTGGCGTTGAAATCAATCAGCCGTTGCTGTTCAGCGGGCGGCAGGACGTTGAGCGACGTCGCCAATACAGGGCTGGCATCGGCCAGTGCATCGACCAGGGATTCAATCGCAGTGCCGAGGTAAGCCACGACGCGTTCGGCATCGATGCTGGCAGCGCATTGGATCAACACGGAGAAGCCTTGCCCCAGATCATCCACCGATAGTGTTAGCGGGTAATTGGTACGTTCCTCCGCCACCAATACCTGTATGCCCTTCCAGACCTGCGCCGTCGACTCACCTGCCTGAACTCCGCTGTGGCGGTAATTCAGCAAAGCGCTGAACAAGGGCAACGGGGCCGGCACGCCACTGCAGCGCAATGCCAAGGCCAATGGCGTCTGCTCGTGGGTGAGCAAGTCGGTCAGGCGCTGATAGGTCTCGCGCATGACTTGTTCGACACTTAGCCCGGCCAACGGCACGCGAATCGGCAGCGTATTGATGAACATGCCCAACACCTGATCCGCGCCAGCCGTGCCTTGCAGCCGCCCGGACAACACGGTGCCGAACACCACGTCATCCCGGCCGCTGCACTGCGCCACCACCTGCGCCCAAGCTACATGGAACAGTACCGATGGCGTCATGCCGCGCTGCCGCGCCCGCTCACGAATGGCTAGCGCCAGCGTATCGCGCAGCACCAGATGGGCTTCGACGATCCGGTCGCCCGCACCGTGCACATCCAGCAGTCCGAACGGCGCAGTCGGTTCGTCGACATCACCCAGCTGCTGGCGGAAATACGCCTCGTGCACTTCGGGCGGCACGCTCAGTGTTTGCGCAATGAAGTTGCGGTACGGCATGGCCGGCGGCAGTAGATCGCCCTGCCCTTGCAAAATCACCTGCACTTCGCGAATGACGAACTCCAGACTGACGTGATCGCAAGTCAGGTGATGGTTCAGCAGCGATAACAGCCATTCGCCGCTGTGCGGGTCGTGGGCGATGTAGGCGGCCAGCAAGGGCGAGCGCGTCAGATCCAGCCGCAGCTGGCGGGGATTGGTGCGGTCGAGCAGTTGCTGGCGGGCGTCAATCTCCGGCGACAGCACCAGTTCCTCAATGGGCAGCGGCGCTTGCCGGTACACCACCTGCACGGCTTGGGCCAAGCCGTGCCAGCGGGCCGAGGTGCGCAGGATGTCGTGCCGGTCGATGACTTGTTGCAAGGCGCTGAGGAAGGCATCCAGACGGCTGCGCTGATCGAAGCCCACCATCACCCGCAGCAGATAGGCATCACCTTCGGTCTCGAGCAAGTGATGGAACAGGATGCCTTCCTGCAGCGGCCCCAGCGGGTAGATGTCCTGCACATTGGCCGCGCCGTGCGGCACGCTGGCGACGATGGTGTCGATCTCGGCCTGGGTGAGGTTCACCAGCGGCAGCATGGCCGGGGTGATCTTCGGCACGGCGGACGCCGAGTCGGGCCATGTCAGTGCCTGGGGATCATCCGCCAGCAAGGCCAGCAGCGCCGCTTTGTGGGTTTTCATCCGGGCGAGCAAGTCGTCGGTGACCACGCCTTTGTCGGCGCGGATGGCGAGCTTGCCGTTGGCCGCGCTGATCGCGATGTTGCTGGCGCGTAGAAGATCAAGCAGTTCTTGAAAACTCACAGCTCAAATTCCTCGATGTTGTCGTTGCCGAAGACCGATGCGCCAAACTCGGCGGGAATCAGGTTCGCCGGTACAAGCAGTTCCTTGGTGGCACGGTCTTGCGCTTCCAGCAGCGCGGCACTGAAGGTGGCCAGCGTCGGCGCGGTAAAGACGGTGCGGACATCCGTGAATAGGCCTTGCTGGCGCAGGCGCTCAATCAGCGTCACCACCATGAGCGAATGGCCGCCCAGCTCGAAGAAGTGGTCGTGCCGGCCGATGCGCTCCAGCCCCAGCAAGTCTTGCCAGAGCGCAGCGATCATTGCCTCGACCTCGCCTTGCGGCGCTTCATACGCCTGCGTCACCACCGATGACTGATCCGGCGCGGGCAGCGCCTTGCGATCCAGCTTGCCGTTCGAGGTGAGCGGGAAAGCGTCGAGACTGACGAAGGCGCTGGGCAGCATGTAGTCGGCCAAGGATTGGCTGAGCTGCTGCCGTAGTTCGGCCGCCGATAATTCGATGCCCTCTTGAGCGATCAGATACGCCACCAGCCGCTTGTCACCCTGCACATCCTCTCGCGCCATGACGACAGCTTCACGCACGCCGGCGCAGGCCGTGAGCTTCGCCTCGATCTCGCCCAGCTCGATGCGGAAACCGCGAATCTTCACCTGGAAGTCATTGCGGCCCAGGTACTCCAGATTGCCGTCCGGCAACCAGCGGCCCAGGTCGCCGGTCTTGTACAGCCGGGCGGTTGGATCGGCGAGGAAACGCTCCGTCGTCAGTGCCGGCCGGTTGAGATAGCCACGGGCAACACCAGCGCCACCGATATACATCTCCCCCGCCACACCGATCGGGACCGGTTGGCCGTGTGGATCAAGGACATGGATTCGCGTATTGGCGAGCGGCCGGCCGATCTGGGGCAGCGCGCCCGCATCGTTGATGCAAACAGCAGTCGCATCGACCGTGCATTCGGTCGGGCCGTAGACGTTGTAGCAACGGACTGCCGTCAGGGATTGCACATAGCGCCAGAGAGTCGGCGTGATCGCTTCACCACCGATCAGCAGCAATTTCGGCTGGTAACCCGCGCCATCCAGCAGGCCGGCAGACAGGAACAGGCCCAACTGGGTCGGTGTGCAGTCAAGCGCGTCCACCGCGTGCCGAGACAGGTAGCGCCATAGCGCAATGCCGTCACTACGGACATCCGCCGGGATAAGCACCAGGCCACGGCCGGACAACAGTTGCAAGAGCGCTTGCAGCGAGGCATCGAAGACCAGATTGGCGTTCAGCGCGACGCGGGCGGATGTCAGCAGATGCTGGAATGCCGCCGCCTCCAAGGCTGCCCAGAGATTGATGGCCGAGTGATGCTCGACCATCACGCCCTTGGGCTGACCAGTCGAACCCGAGGTGTAGATCACATAGGCCAGATGGCGCGATGTGAGGCCGGCGACCAGCGGGTTGGACGTCGCTTGGTTGACCAACGCAGCTTCCGCATCCAGTGCCACTACCGGCACGTCGAGGGCCGGCAGGGTTTCACGCAACGAGACCTGTGTCACTACAGCCACAGGCTGGCTATCCGCCAGCATGTAAGCCAAGCGCTCGGCCGGGTAGCCCGGATCGAGCGGCACATAAGCCCCACCCGCCTTCAGGATGCCGAGCAAGCCGACGATCATGTCCAGACTGCGCTCGATACACAGCGCCACACGGTCATCCGGCCGGATGCCGAGCTGGATCAGCTGGTGCGCCAGCTGGTTGGCACGGCGATTGAGTTCGCCGTAGCTCAGCGTCTGGTCTTCGAAGATCAACGCGGAGGCGTCCGGCTGGTGCTCGGCCCGCTGCTCGAACAAGCGATGGATCAATTGGTCGTGCGGGTAGTCCGTCTGCGTGGCGTTGAAGTCCACCAGCACTTGCTGGCGTTCTGCGGCAGATAGCAGCGGCAGTTGAGCGGTGCCTTGCTGATCGTCCGCCACCATGCCCGTCAGCACCGCCTCGAAATGCCCCGCCAGCCGTTCGATAGTTTGCGCATCGAACAAGTCGCGGGCATAGGCCAGACTGCCGACGAGGCCGGTTGCGGTATCGGTGAGCGAGAGCGACAGGTCGAACTGCGTCGTCGTGCTCGTTTGTTCGACCGGGCTCAACGTGAGTCCCGGCAGACTGAGTTCGCCACCAGTGGGGGTGTTGTTCAGCGTCAGCATGACCTGGAATACGGGGCTGTGGCTCAGGCTGCGGGTGGGTTGCAGTGCCTCCACCACTTGCTCGAACGGCAGGTCTTGATGGGCGTAGGCTGCGATGGTGTTGGTCTTGATCTGGTTCAGCAGTTCATCCACTTTGGGATTGCCGTCCAGCTTCACTCGTAACGCCAAGGTATTGACGAAGAAGCCCATCAAGCCTTCCAGCTCGCTACGTTGGCGATTCGCCACCGGTGTGCCGATCACCACGTCATCCTGCCCGCTCCAGCGGCTCAGTAGCACCGACCAGCCGGCGAGCAGCGTCATGAACAAGGTGGTGCCGTGACGTTGGCTCAATTGTTTGAGGCTGTTCGTCAGCGCTGGCGACAAGCTCAAGGCCACTTGGCCGCCGGCATAGCTTTGCACTGTCGGGCGTGGTCGATCGGTCGGCAGATCCAGCAAGGCTGGTGCACCGGCCAGGTGGTCGTGCCAGAAGTCGACCTGGGTTTGCAGGGGGTCGCCTTGCAGCCACTGCCGTTGCCACGCCGCATAGTCGGCGTACTGGATCGCCAATGGCGCTAGCGGATCGGCTTGGCCTTGGCTGAAGGCGGTGTAGAGCGCACTCACTTCGCGCACCAACACGCCAATCGACCAGCCATCCGAAATGATGTGGTGCTGGGTGATCAGCAGCAGATGCTCGTCATTCGCCAGTTGCAGCAGCTGACCGCGAATCAATGGGCCGGTTGATAAATCGAACGGCGCGATGGCTTCAGCTTGGCTGAGTTGTTCGACCTTGCGCTGTTGGTCTTGCGTGGAGAACGCGCGCAGGTCGTGTTCCCGCAAACTGAAGCCAATCTCGGCCGATGCAATCACTTGCACCGCTTCGCCACTGTCGGAGATGAAGCACGTACGCAACACTTCATGCCTTGCCACGATACGATCCAGCGTCGCCCGCAAGGCGGCGCGATCCAGTTGGCCATGCAGCCGCAGCCCGGCCGGCATGTGATACGCCGCGCCGGCATTGGCATCGAGCTGGTTCAGGAACCACAGCCGTTGCTGCGCCCATGACAGCGGTAGTGGCTGGCTGCGATCCGTTGGCGGAATCAGGGTTTGGCTGGACTGCGTGGCTTGCGCAACCAGCGCTGCCAGACCAATCACCGTCGGTTGGGCGAACAGCTCACGCAATGCGATTTCAACCCCAAGGTTGGCCCGCAAACGCGACACCAACTGCACCGCCAGCAGTGAATGCCCGCCGAGTTCAAAGAACTGGTCATACCGACCGACCCGCTCCAGCCCCAGCAAGTCTTGCCAGATGGTGGCAATGGCTTGCTCGACTTCGCCTTGCGGCGCTTCATAACTCCGACTGATAACGGACGATTGATCCGGGGCCGGTAAAGCCTTGCGATCCAGCTTGCCGTTCGGCGTGAGCGGGAAGGCTTCCAAAGTCACAAAGGCACTCGGCAGCATGTAGTCGGCCAAGTATTGGCTGAGCTGTTCGCGCAACTCGGCGACGGCCAGCTCAATGCCGTCCTGCGGCACCACATATGCCACCAGCCGCTTGCCACCCGGTTGGTCTTCACGCGCAATCACCACCGCTTCGCGCACGCCAACGCACGCCGCCAGCTTGGCCTCGATCTCGCCCAGCTCAATACGGAAGCCGCGAATCTTCACCTGGAAGTCATTGCGGCCGAGGTAGTCGATATTGCCATCCGGCAGCCAGCGACCCAGATCGCCGGTCTTGTACAGCCGCGCTTGTGGATCGGTGCTGAATGGATCGGCGACGAAGCGTTCCGCGGTCAGGTCGGGGCGGTTCAGATAGCCACGGGCGACACCCGCACCACCGATGTAAATCTCCCCCGCCACGCCAATCGGCACCGGCTGGCCGTGCGCATCGAGCAGGTAGATTTGCGTGTTGGCAATCGGCCTGCCGATGGGGACAGTGCCGTGCTCGCGCCACTGGTAGTCATACACCGTGGCGCAAACCGTAATCTCGGTCGGGCCATAGGCATTGAACAGCCGATGCTGTTGTGCCCAGTGTCGGGCCAAGGCCGGTGGCAATGCCTCCCCGCCCGTAATGAGGGTGTGTACCGCGCCCAGCGTTTCGTCCTGCGGCAGGCTGGATAGCGCCGCGGGCGACAGGATCGCGTGGGAAATCCCCGCTTGGAGCAGCGTATCGCGCAGCGCGGCACCTGCCAGCGCAGTCCGCTGGCGCACCATGTGCAACGCCGCGCCGGCGCACAGGGCCAACATCATTTCCCAGATGCTGGCATCGAAGCTGCACGAGGCGAACTGCAGCAAGTGGCTATCTGGCCGGATGGCGAAGGTCTGGATATGCGCCGGAATCAGGTTGCACAGCCCACGATGATGATTCATCACCCCCTTGGGTTGGCCGGTGGAGCCGGAGGTGTAGATCACATAGGCCAGATGCTCGGCGGTAAGGCCGGCCACGAGCGGATTGGCAGCCGGTTGGACGGCCAAGTCAGTGCCATCCAGCACCCACACCGGCAGCGCCCCGAGCGGCAGGCCATCGCGCAAAGCGGCCTGGGTCAGCACGACGGCGGGTTGGCTGTCGCGCAACATGTAGGCCAGCCGCTCGGCCGGATAAGCCGGGTCGAGCGGCACATACACCCCGCCCGCTTTCAGGATGCCCAGCAAGCCAATGACCAAATCCAGACTGCGTTCGACACAAATCGCCACGCGATCATCCGGCTGGATGCCCAGAGCGATCAGGTGATGTGCGAGTTGATTGGCGCGGCAGTTGAGTTCGTTGTAGCTCAGCTCCTGCTCTTCAAAGACCAGCGCGACGGCATCGGGCTGTTGCGCTGCGTGGGCTTCGAACAGGTGATGGATCAGTGCGTCGGCCGGGTAGTCCGCTGCGGTGGCGTTGAAATCCACCAGCACTTGCTGGCGCTCCGCTGCCGGCAGAATCGCCTGCGCCCGGATCGGCTGATCTGGCTGTTCCGTCAGTGCCTCGACCAGACCTGCAATCGCCGTGTGCATGTACCCGGCAATGCGTGCCGCATCGATCCCCTGAATGCCCTGAGCAGTCAGCACGAAATCCTGCCCCAGATCATCCACCGACAGCGTCATCGGATAATTGGTCCGCTCCTCCGCCACCAGCACCTGCATGCCTTCCCAGGCCCGTGCCGTCGCTTCGTCCGGTCGGGCGGCACTGGCGGCACTATGGCGGTAATTCAACAAGGCGCTGAACAAGGGCAGCGGGGCCGGCACTCCACTGCAGCGCAATGCCAAGGCAAGGGGCGTCTGCTCATGCGTGAGCAAGTCGGTCAGGCGCTGATAGGTCTCGCGCACCACTTGTTCAACGCTGAGCTCAGCCAACGGCACGCGAATCGGCAGTGTGTTGATGAACATCCCCAACACCTGATCCGCGCCAGCCGTGCCTTGCAACCGCCCGGACAACACGGTGCCGAACACCACGTCATCCCGGCCGCTGCACTGCGCCACCACTTGCGCCCAAGCCACATGGAACAGCACCGACGGTGTCATGCCGCGCTGACGCGCCCGCTCGCGAATGCCTTGCGCCAGCGTATCGCGCAGCACCAGATGGGCTTCGACGATCCGGTCGCCCGCACCATGCACATCCAGCAAGCCGAATGGCGCAGTCGGTTCGTCGACGTCGCCCAGTTGCTCACGGAAATACGCCTCGTGCACTTCAGGCGGCACGCTCAGCGTTTGCGCAATGAAATTGCGGTACGGCATGGCCGGTGGCAGCAGATCGCCCTGCCCTTGCAGAATCGCCTGCACTTCGCGAATGACGAATTCCAGGCTGACGTGATCGCAGGTCAGGTGATGGTTCAGCAGCGACAACAGCCATTCGCCGCTGTGCGGGTCGTGGGCGATGTAGGCGGTCAGCAAGGGCGAGCGCATCAGATCCAGCCGCAGCTGGCGCGGATTGGTGCGGTCGAGCAGTTGCTGGCGGGCATCAATCTCCGGCGACAGCACCAGTTCTTCGATAGGCAGCGGTGCTTGGCGGTACACCACCTGCACGGCTTGGGCCAAGCTGTGCCAGCGGGCCGAGGTGCGCAGGATGTCGTGCCGGTCGATGACTTGTTGCAAGGCGCTGAGGAACGCATCCAGACGGCTGCGCTGATCGAAGCCGACCACCACCCGCAACAGATAGGCATCGCCTTCCGTCTCCAGCAAGTGATGGAACAGGATGCCTTCCTGCAGCGGCCCCAGCGGGTAGATGTCCTGCACATTGGCCGCGCCATGCGGCACGCTGGCGACGAGGGTGTCGATCTCGGTTTGGGTGAGGTTCACCAATGGCAGCATGGCCGGGGTGATCGTTGTGCAATCGGCCGGAATCAGGTTAGGCGGGACGAGCGACGTCGACGCAGAGCCTGCTTGACCGGCGGTGATGACCTCGGCCATTGCAGCGAGGGTCGGCGTGGTAAAGACCGTCCGCACATCTGCTATCAGGCCGCGCTGGCGTAGCTGCTCGATCAGCGTCACCACCATCAGCGAATGCCCGCCGAGTTCAAAGAACTGGTCATGCCGGCCGACGCGCTCCAGCCCGAGCAAGTCTTGCCAGATCGCCGCAATGGTCTGCTCGACTTCGCCTTGCGGTGCCTCGTATTCACGGCTGATGACTGAGGACTGATCCGGTGCTGGCAGTGCCTTGCGATCCAGCTTGCCGTTCGGCGTGAGCGGGAAGGTTTCCAGCGTCACGAAGGCGCTCGGCAACATGTAGTCGGCCAAGCTCTGGCTGAGCTGCTGGCGCAAATCAGCCGCCGACGGATCGGCCCCCTCCTGCGGAATCACATAGGCCACCAGTCGCTTGTCGCCCGGCTGATCTTCGCGGGCCATGACGACCACCTCACGCACACCGGCACACGCGGCTAGTTGCGCTTCGACCTCGCCCAGCTCAACGCGGAAGCCGCGAATCTTCACCTGGAAGTCGTTACGACCAAGGTATTCGATGTTGCCGTCCGGAAGCCAGCGCGCCAAGTCGCCGGTCTTGTACATCCGCGCTTGCGGATCGGCGCTGAATGGATCGGCGACGAAGCGTTCGGTGGTCAGTTCGGGGCGGTTGAGATAACCGCGGGCCACGCCAACACCACCGATATACAGCTCACCCGCAACACCCAATGGCACCGGCTGGCCGTGTGGATCAAGCAGGTAAATTTGGCTATTGGCAATCGGCCGGCCAATCGGCGGCAAGGTCGCCCAGTCGTTCGGCACATCACTCAGCGTAAACGCCGTCACCACATGGCTTTCCGTCGGGCCGTAGTGATTGTGCAGGCGGCATGGCGCGGCGGTTTCGATCAGTTGCCGGATGGCCGGGCTGATGCGCAGTTGCTCGCCAGCGGTGATCACGTTGTTCAGCGACGGCAAGCCGCCTTCAAGGGCAGCAGCGGCTTCGGCCAAACCTTGTAAAGCCACGAATGGCAGGTAAATCCGTTCAATCCGCTGGTCACGAATGAAGCGAGCCAAGCCAATGGGGTCTTGCCGGGTCAACTCGTCCAGCAGCACGAGGCAATGCCCGGCGCACAAGGTGGTGAAGATTTCCTGGAAGGCGACGTCGAAACCCAGTGCGGCGAACTGCAGCGTTTTGTCGCCCGCGCAAAGATCGGGATGTTGGAAGTGCCAGTGCAGCAGATTCAGCACCGCCCGCTGTGGCATCGCCACGCCCTTGGGCTGGCCGGTGGAGCCGGAGGTATAGATCACGTAGGCCAGCTGCGCGGCGGTCAGGCCGGCGATGACCGGATTGGCCGTTGATTGCGCGGCCAAAGTGGATTCCTCATCCAGCACGACCACCGGCACATCGACCATCGGCAACGTCGCAAGCGGCGATGCCTGCGTCACCAGCGCCACCGGCTGGCTATCGCTCAGCATGTAGGCCAAGCGCTCGGCCGGGTAATTCGGATCGAGCGGCACATAGGCCGCGCCGGCTTTGAGGATGGCGAGCAGCCCGACCACCATCGCCAGACTGCGCTCGACACAAATCGCCACGCGATCATCCGGCTGGATGCCCAGAGTGATCAGGTGATGTGCGAGCTTATTGGCGCGGCAGTTGAGTTCGCCATAGCTCAGCCGCTGGTCTTCGAAGAGCAGCGCGATGGCATCGGGCTGTTGCTCTGCCTGCTGCTCGAACAATTGATGAATCAGCGCATCGGCCGGGTAGTCAGCCGCTGTGGCGTTGAAGTCGGCCAACTGTTGCCGCTCGGTGGCCCGCAACAACGGCAGCTGGGCAATACCCTGCTGATCATTCGCGACCATGCCGGCCAGCACCGTCTCGAATTGCCCGGCCAATCGTTCGATGGTGGCCCGCTCGAACAGATCGCTCGCGTACGCCAGCGTGCCGACGAGGCCGTCCCCGGTCTCGCTCAACGACAGGGTCACATCGAATTGGGCGGTGTCCTGCGCTTGCGGCAGCTCGCACAGCGTCAACCCCGGCAGGTGGAGTTCGCCGCCGCCGGGGGTGTTGTTCAATACCAGCATGACCTGGAACAAGGGGCTGTGGCTCAGGCTGCGCGGCGGCTGCAGCGCATCGACCACCTGTTCGAACGGCAGGTCTTGATGGTCGTAGGCGGCCAAGGTGCTGGCTTTGATTTGGCTTAGCAGCTCGCCCACGCCGGGGTTGCTATCCAGCCGCACGCGCAGCGCCAGCGTGTTGACGAAAAAGCCCATCAAGCCTTCCAGCTCGCTGCGCGGGCGGTTGGCGACTGGCGTGCCGATCACCACGTCATCCTGTCCACTCAGACGGCTGAGCAACACCGACCAACCGGCCAACAGCGACATGAACAGCGTGGCGCCGTGCCGCTGGCTCAGTTGCCGCAGTTTGGCTGTCAGAGCGGCTGGCAAGGTCAGGCTGACTTGCCCGCCGGCATAACTTTGCGTGGCGGGGCGTGGGCGATCGGTCGGCAACTCCAGCAGTGCTGGTGCGCCCAGCAAGTGGTCGCGCCAGAAGTCGCGCTGGTTTTGCAGTACCTCGCCTTGCAGCCACTGCCGTTGCCACACGGCGTAGTCGGCGTACTGGATGGTGAGCGGCGGCAAGGGGTCGGCCTGGCCTTGGCTGAAAGCGGCATAAAGCGCGCTGACTTCCCGCACCAAAACGCCAATCGACCAGCCATCCGAGATGATGTGGTGCTGGTTGATCAGCAGCAGGTGGTCGTCATCGGCGAGTTGCAGCAACTGGCCGCGAATCAGCGGGCCATGTGCCAGATCGAAGGGCTCGCTAGCGTTGGCCGCCAAGCGTTGCACGGCATCTTGCTGCGCCTGCCCATGCAGGGATCGCAGATCGTGCTCCGCCAAGCTGAAACCCGTGTCGGCCGGCGCAATGACTTGCACCGGTTGACCGGCCACCGATGGAAAGCGGGTACGCAAAGCCTCGTGCCGCGCCACGATGCGGTCGAGGGCGGCGAGCAAAGCGGCACGATCAAGCTGCCCCAGCAATTGCAGGCCAGCCGGCATGTGATACGCCGCGCCCGCATTGGCATCGAGCTGATCGAGGAACCATAGCCGTTGTTGTGACCACGAAAGCGGCAGCGGCTGGCTGCGATCCGCCAACGGGATCGCTGCTTGCGTGGATTGCGTGGTCTGGGCAACCAGACCAGCCAAACCAAGCACCGTCGGCTGGGCGAACAGCTCGCGCAACGACAGCGCCACGCCGAGCGCAGCACGCAGTCGGGATACCAGTTGCACAGCCAGCAGCGAATGGCCACCTAGCTCAAAGAACTGATCATGCCGGCCGATGCGTTCCAGCCCCAGCAAGTCCTGCCAGATCGCTGCGATGGTTTGCTCGACCTCGCCTCGCGGGGCTTCATAGGCACGACTGATCACAGCGGTTTGATCCGGCGCTGGCAGCGCCTTGCGATCCAGCTTGCCGTTCGGCGTGAGCGGGAAAGCATCCAAGGTGACGAAGGCGCTTGGCAACATGTAGTCAGCCAGGGAGTCGCTCAGTTGCTGGCGCAGCTCGGCAGTCGACAACGTGATGCCATCCTGCGCAACCAGATACGCCACTAGGCGCTTGTCGCCCGGCACATCCTCCCGCGCCAGCACCACCACTTCCCGCACGCCTGCGCACGCTGCCAGCCTGGCTTCGATCTCGCCCAGTTCGATGCGCAAGCCGCGAATCTTCACCTGGAAGTCGTTGCGGCCGAGGTATTCGATGTTGCCATCCGGCAACCAGCGACCCAGATCGCCGGTTTTATACAGGCGTGCAGACACATCGCTGCTGAATGGGTCGGCAATGAAGCGCTCCGCCGTCAGCTCAGGCCGGTTCAGGTAGCCACGCGCCACCCCGATGCCGCCGATATGCAGCTCGCCAGCCACGCCCAACGGCACCGGCTGGCCCTGTGCATCGAGGATGTAGAGCTGGATGTTGGCGATGGGCTTGCCGATCGGCACAATGCCGGCAAAGGCATCTGGCCGGCATTGGCAGGCGGTGACATCAATGGCCGCCTCGGTCGGGCCGTACAGGTTATGCAGTTCGACTTCTGCAAAGCGCGCATGAAAGCGCTGTTGCAAGGCATGGGGCAACGCTTCGCCGCTGCACAGCACCCGCCGCAACGCGCTGCCCCGCAAGCTCGGCACTTGATCAAGGAAAACATGCAGCATCGACGGGACGAAGTGCAAGGTCGTGATGCCGGCGGTTTCGATCAGGCCGGCGAGGTAATGCGGGTCCTGATGCCCGTTGGGGCGTGCCAGCACCAACTGCGCGCCGGCCAGCAAGGGCAGGAAAAACTCCCAGACCGACACATCGAAGCCGAACGGCGTCTTTTGCAGCACGCGATCGTCCGCCAGCAAGCGGTAGGTGTCTTGCGCCCACAGCAGCCGATTGACGACGCCGTCGTGCTGGTTCATCACGCCTTTCGGCAATCCGGTGGAGCCGGAGGTGTAGATCACGTAAGCCAGATGGCGGGGCGACAACCCGGCCACGACTGGATTGGTAGACGGTTGGGCGGCACAGCGGGGTTCTGCATCGACCACCACCACGGGCACGGCAGCAGTCGGCAACACCGTGCGCAAATCCGCCTGCGTGATGAGCGCCACCGGCTGGCTATCCACCAACATGTAGGCCAGACGTTCCACCGGGTAAGTCGGATCAAGCGGCACATACGCCCCGCCCGCCTTCAGGATACCGAGCAAGCTCACGACCAGATCGAGGCTGCGCTCGAGGCACAGTGCGACACGGTCGTCAGGCTGCACGCCCAATTGAATGAGGTGATGCGCCAGTTGGTTGGCACGTGCATTGAGTTCGCCGTAGCTCAGCGTCTGGCCTTCGAAAATCAGCGCAGTGCTGGCGGGTTGGGCTGCCGCTTGGGCTTCGAACAGCTGGTGAATCAGGGGCTCGACCGGATAGTTGGCTGTTGTCGCATTGAAATCGTGAATCAGCTGCTGCCGCTGCGCTGCGGTCAACAACGGCAATCGGCTGACGGCTTGCCGGTCGTTTTCGACCATGCCGGCGAGCACGGTTTCGAAATGCCCGGCGAGGCGTGCGATGGTTTCGGCATCGAACAAGTCGGTCGCGTATTCCAGTCGCCCGCTCAGCGCCGCATCGTCTTCCTGCAAGGACAAGGACAGATCAAACTGCGTGGTGTGATGCGGGGTTTCGAGCACTTGCAGCGTCAAGCCCGGCAAACCCAGTGCCTGCCCTTGCGGCGTGTTGTTCAGCGTGAACAGGCTCTGGAACAGAGGGCTGTGGCTCAGACTGCGTGGCGGTTGCAGCACATCGACTACCTGTTCGAATGGCAGGTCTCGATGGCTGTAGGCGGCCAAGGTGCTGGCTTTTACTTGCGCTAGCAGTTCGCCCACGCCGGGGTTGGCATCCAGTTTCACCCGTAGCGCCAGCGTATTGACGAAGAAGCCGATCAAGCCTTCCAGCTCGGTTCTGGGGCGGTTGGCGACCGGCGTGCCGATCACCACGTCATCCTGACCGCTCAGGCGCGACAGCAGCACCGACCAGCCAGCAAGCAAGGTCATGAACAGGGTCGTGCCGTGGCGTTGGCTCAACTGCCTGAGTCGTGCCGTCAGCGCTGGTGGCAACGCCAATGCCAGTGCGCTGCCGCGATAGCTTTGCACCGCTGGCCGTGGCCGATCGGTCGGTAACTCCAGTAGTGCCGGCGCACCCAACAAATGGTCACGCCAGAAGTCGCGCTGGCTTTGCAGCACTTCGCCTTGCAGCCACTGCCGTTGCCAGACGGCATAGTCGGCGTATTGCAATGGCAGGGCCGGCAGCAAGTCTGGCTGGCCTTGAGCGAATGCCGTGTACAGCGCACTCACTTCCCGCACCAGCACGCCAATCGACCAGGCATCCGAAACGATGTGATGCTGATTGATGAGCAACAGGTAATCGCCATCGCCCAAGCGGATGAGCTGGCCGCGAATCAATGGGCCGTGGGTGAGATCGAATGGCGCGCTGCTCTCTGCCGCGATCAATTGATCTATCGCCGCTGGCTGTGCATCAGCCGGCAGTGCGCCCCAATCTTGCTCGCTCAATGCAAAACCAATATCGGCAGCGGCAATGTGTTGAACGGGCTCGCCATCGGTCGGCGTGAAGGTGGTACGCAGGCTGTCGTGGCGCGCTATTAACTGATCAAGCGCAGCCCGAAGTGCGGTGATGTCCAATTGGCCCCGCAAACGCAGAGCGATCGGCAAGTGATACGCCGCACCAGCGTTGGTATCGAGCTGATCGAGGAACCACAGCCGTTGTTGCGACCAGGATAGCGGCAACGGTTGGCTGCGGTCGGCCAGCGGGATCGGGGCTGCATCGGTTTGCGCCGCTTGGGCAGCCAGCTCCGCCAATCCGCTCACCGTCGGCTGGGCGAATAGCTCGCGCAAAGTGAGTTCGATATTCAGGCTGGCACGCAGGCGCGATACCAGTTGCACCGCCAGCAGAGAATGCCCGCCGAGCTCGAAGAATTGGTCGTGCCGGCCGACGCGTTCCAGACCGAGCAAGTCCTGCCAGATCGTGGCGATGATGGTTTCGATCTCGCCTTGTGGCGCGACGTATTCACGGCTGACGACGGCGGATTGATCCGGGGCCGGTAGCGCCTTGCGATCCAGCTTGCCGTTCGGTGTGCGCGGGAAGGCATCGAGCGTGACGAAGGCGCTCGGCAGCATGTAGTCGGCCAAGGATTGGCTGAGCTGCTGGCGCAAATCGGCGGCCGATAATTCGATGCCGTCTTGCGGGATCAGATAGGCCACCAGGCGCTGATCACCCGGCTGGTCTTCGCGTGCGATCACCACTGCTTCCCGCACGCCAACGCAAGCGGTGAGCTGCGCTTCGATCTCGCCCAACTCGATGCGGAAGCCGCGAATCTTCACCTGGAAGTCGTTGCGGCCAAGGTATTCGATATGGCCGTCCGGCAACCAGCGCCCCAGGTCGCCGGTCTTGTACATCCGCGCTTGCGGATCGGCATTGAACGGATCGGCGATGAAGCGCTCGGCGGTCAAATCGGGGCGATTGAGGTAGCCACGGGCGATGCCAGCGCCGCCGACGTAAAGCTCACCGTTCACGCCAATCGGCACCGGCTGGCCGTGCGTATCGAGAAGGTAAATCCGGGTATTGGCAATCGGCCGGCCAATGACTGATCGACTGGAGCCAGCGGCGTCGAATTGATCAGCATATTCAAGCGCCGTGCAGTCGCCATTGACCTCGGACGAGCCATAGAAATTGAACAGCCGGACGCGGGGATGGGCTTGCTTGAAACGCTGGCTTAATTCGGCCGGCAGCAATTCGCCGCTGCACACCAGCGTGCGCAGGCTAGCCAGCGCCGAGGCCGACATGCCCAGCAGGACACGGAGCAAGGCCGGCACAACGGTCAGGTTCGTAATTTGATGTTTGGCAAAGCAAGCGGCGAACTGCGCGTGATCGAGCACGGTCGCGTTATCCAGCACCACCAGGCGGCCGCCCAGCACCAACGTCTCGGTGATTTCCGTGACGGAATCCACGAAGCCGATGCTGGTCTTCAAGGCGGTGACAGGTTTGTCTTGCGACAGCAGCTGCCCAAACCACTGCAGCCGGTTGCGCAGGCCCGCGATCGTATTCGCAACGCCCTTGGGCTGGCCGGTGGAACCGGAGGTGTAAATCACGTAGGCGAGATGGTTCGAATTCAGCCCCAAAGCTGCCGCATCCGGATTGTGATCGGCTTGCCGGGCAAGCATTGCAGCGCCATCCGGCCCATCTAGCGCCAGAACAGGCAGCGCCGTGAGCGGCAAACGCTCCTGCAGCGCTTGTTGCGTCACCAACGCCACCGGCTGGCTGTCGCTCAACATGTAGGCCAGCCGCTCGGCCGGGTAACTTGGATCGAGCGGCACATACGCCCCGCCCGCTTTCAGAATGCCGAGTAGCCCGATGACCAAGTCGAGGCTGCGCTCGACGCACAGTGCTACCCGATCATCCGGCTGTACGCCAAGGCCGATCAGCTGATGCGCCAGTTGATTGGCGCGGGCATTGAGTTCGCGGTAGCTGAGCTGCTGGTTTTCAAACACCACCGCAATGGCATCGGGCTGTTGTTCGGCTTGTCGTTCGAACAACTGGTGAATCTGTGCATCGGCCGGGTAATCCACGGTCGTGGCGTTGAAATCCACCAGCACCTGCTGGCGTTCCGCCGCAGACAGCAGCGGCAAGTGACTAATCGCCTGTTGATCATTGGCCACCATGCCAGCGAGGACGGTGTGCAAATGCCCAACCAGTCGTTCGATGGTGGAGCGGTCGAACAGATCGCTGGCGTATTCCAGATTGCCGGTTAGCGCATCGCCGTCTTCGCCCAATGACAGCGTCAGATCGAATTGTGCGGTATCGCGGGCTTGCTCAACCTCGCTGAGGGTCAAACCCGGCAGGCTCAGCTCACCACCGACCGGGATGTTGTTCAACACCAGCATCACCTGAAATAGCGGGCTGTGGCTCAGGCTGCGCGTCGGTTGCAGCGCCTCCACCACCTGCTCGAACGGCAAGTCTTGATGGGCGTAGGCGGCAATCGTGCTGGCCTTGGTTTGGGCCAATAACGTTTGGACGTTGGGGTTGTCGTTCAGCTTCACCCGCAACGCCAAGGTGTTGACGAAGAAACCCATCAAGCCTTCCAGCTCGCTGCGCTGACGGTTGGCGACTGGCGTGCCGATGACGACATCGTCCTGTCCGCTCCACCGGCTCAGTAGCACCGACCAGCCAGCCAATAGCGTTATGAACAAGGTGGTACCGTGACGTTGGCTCAGCTGTTTGAGGCCTGCCGTCAACGTCGGCGATAAGCTCAAGGCCACTTGGCCGCCGGCATAGCTTTGTACCGCTGGGCGTGGTCGATCGGTCGGTAAATCCAGCAAGGCGGGTGCACCGGTCAGGTGCTGTTGCCAGAAATCGACCTGGGTTTGCAGGGTGTCGCCTTGCAGCCACTGCCGTTGCCAAGCGGCATAGTCGGCGTACTGGATCGTCAATGGCAGTAGCGGATCAATTTGGCCTTGGCTGAAGGCGGTGTAGAGCGCACTCACTTCGCGCACCAGTACGCCAATCGACCAGCCATCCGAAATGATGTGGTGCTGGGTGATCAGCAGCAGATGCTCGTCCTCGGCCAGCTGCAGCAGCTGGCCGCGAATCAGCGGGCCGGTGGCGAGATCAAATGGCGCGGAGGCTTCGGCTGCCGCCAAGCGCTGCACGGTGTCGTGCTGTGCTTGCCCGTGCTGCTGGCGCAGATCGTGTTCCCGCAAGCTGAAGCCGATCCCGGTCGGCGCAATCACTTGCACCGCCCCGCCACCATCCAACACGAAGCAAGTCCGCAACGCCTCATGCCGCGCCACGATACGATCCAGCGTCGCACGCAAGGCAGCGCGATCCAGTTGGCCCTGCAGCCGCAAACCGGCCGGCATGTGATACGCCACGCCGGCATTGGCATCGAGCTGGTTCAGGAACCACAGCCGTTGCTGCGCCCACGACAGCGGCAGCGGTTGGCTGCGGTCGGCCAGCGGCATGGCAACGTGGGTCGAATGCGTGGCGGCCTGTACCGATTGCGCCAGACCTTGCAGCGTCGGCTGGGCAAACAGCTCGCGCAACGGCAACTCCACGCCCAGCACCTGGCGCAAGCGCGATACCAATTGCACCGCCAGCAGCGAATGCCCGCCCAGCTCGAAGAACTGGTCATGCCGACCGACCCGCTCCAGCCCCAGCAAGTCTTGCCAGATGGTGGCAATGGCTTGCTCGACTTCGCCTTCGGGCGCGACGTATTGCCGGCTGACGACAGCGGACTGATCCGGTGCCGGCAGTGCCTTGCGATCCAGCTTGCCGTTCGGCGTGAGCGGGAAGGATGCCAAGGTGACGAAGGCGCTCGGCAGCATGTAGTCGGCCAGGGATTCGCTCAGCTGTTGCCGTAGTTCGGCCGCAATCAGTTCGACGCCTTCTTGAGCGATCAGATACGCCACCAGTCGCTTGTCACCCGGCTGATCTTCCCGCGCCAGCACCACCCCTTCCCGCACGCCGGCACACGCAGCCAGCTGGGCTTCGATCTCCCCCAGCTCAATACGGAAGCCGCGAATCTTCACCTGGAAGTCATTGCG
>NZ_JONM01000032.1 GCF_000711875.1 Andreprevotia chitinilytica DSM 18519 | reverse complement strand
CCGTAACTCAGCGTCTGGTCTTCACACACCAGTGCGATGGCATCAGGTTGCGCTGCCGCTTGGGCTTCAAACAGCTGATGGATCAGTGCCTCGGCCGGGTAGTCCACTGCGGTGGCATTGAAATCCACCTGCACTTGCTGGCGCTCTGACGCCGACAGCAGCGGTAATTGGTCAATCGGCTGTTGATCGTTTTCTATCAAGCCAGCGAACAGCGTTTCCAAATGCCCCGCCAATCGCTCGATGGTTTGCGCGTCGAACAAGTCGCTGGCGTAGTCCAGCCTGCCGACCAGCCCCGTCACGGTATCGGTGAGCGAGAGCGACAAGTCGAACTGCGTTGTCGTGCTCGTCTGTTCCACCGGGTTCAGCACCAAGCCCGGCAAACTGAGCTCACCATCGTTGGGTGTGTTGTTCAGCGCCAGCATGACCTGGAATACGGGGCTGTGGCTCAGGCTACGTGCCGGTTGCAGCACTTCCACCACCTGCTCGAACGGCAGGTCTTGATGCGCATAGGCGGCGATGGTGCTGGCTTTGATCTGGCTCAGCAGTTCATCCACTTTAGGGTTGCCGTCCAGCTTCACCCGCAAGGCCAGGGTGTTGACGAAGAAGCCCATCAAGCCTTCCAGCTCGCTGCGCTGGCGGTTTGCCACTGGCGTGCCGATAACCACATCGTTCTGCCCGCTCCAGCGGCTCAGCAATACTGACCAGCCGGCCAGCAGTGTCATGAACAAGGTGGTGCCGTGGCGTTGGCTCAATTGTTTAAGGCTGTTCGTCAGCGCGGGTGACAAGTTCAGTGCCACTTGGCCGCCGGCATAACTTTGCACTGCCGGGCGCGGTCGATCGGTTGGCAGATCGAGTAAGGCTGGTGCACCAGTCAGGTGCTGTTGCCAGAAATCGACCTGGGTTTGTAGCACCTCGCCCTGCAACCAGCTGCGTTGCCAGGCAGCGTAGTCGGTGTACTGGATGGCGAGTGGCGGTAGCGGATCGGCTTGGCCTTGGTGGAAGGCGGTATAAAGCGCGCTCACTTCCCGCACCAGCACGCCAATCGACCAGCCATCCGAAATGATGTGGTGCTGGGTGATCAGCAGCAGATGCTCGTCATCGGCCAGCTGCAGCAACTGGCCGCGAATCAGCGGACCGGTCGATAGATCAAAGGGTTGCACTGCTTCGGCTTGGCTGAGTTGCTCAACGCGAATGGATCGATCCGGGCCAGTCAATACGCGTAGGTCATGCTCCACCAAGCTGAAACCAACATCGGCCGGCGCAATCACTTGCACCGCCTCACCGCCATCCGACTTGAAGCAAGTCCGCAACGCTTCATGCCGCGCCACGATGCGATCCAGCGTCGCCCGTAACGCAGCGCGATCCAGCTGGCCGTGCAGCCGCAAGCCAGCCGGCATGTGGTACGCCGCGCCCGCATTGGCATCGAGCTGATTCAGGAACCACAGCCGTTGCTGCGCCCATGACAACTGCAGCGGCTCATCCCGTGTTACCAGCGCAATCGGCGGCAACAGCGAGCCGGATTGCGCTGCGGCGCGGTCGATCTCGGCGGCCAAGGCCACCACGGTCGAAGCCTGAAACAGCGTGCGCAGCGGCAGTTCCACCTCGAAGACCGTGCGCACGCGGGCGACCAGCTGCGTGGCGAGCAAGGAGTGGCCGCCCAGGTGGAAGAAGTTGTCGGTGGTCGAGAGCGAGGGGCGATCAAATAGCTGCTGCCAGATATCCAGCAAGCGCCGTTCGGTCTCGGTTTGCGGCTCAGCTGCGACTGCAGCGGCATCCGCCTCGTGTGCGGCGCGCCAGGACCAGCTTGCTTCGAACTCGTCGGCAAGAAAGAGCTGCCGGCAGCGCACCCGCTGAATCTTTCCGCTCGATGTGCGCGGAATGCGGCCCGGCTTGACGAGCAGCACAGCGGCCAGGTCGAGGATGTCGTGGCGTTCGGCGAGTTCGGCGCGTAATTTGCCGATCAGGTTGGCGGTGTCGGGCTGCTTGCGGGTCTCGACCTCTTGCACGACCACCAAGCGCGTCGTGTCGCCCTCCTCCAGCGAGAATGCGGCGCAGCCGTTGGTACGGAAGGCGGCATCGGCATGTTCAACCGTGATCTCAACGTCTTGGGGATAGACGTTGCGGCCGTTGAAAATCATCATTTCCTTGAGGCGGCCGGTGATATACAGCTCGCCATCACTCAGGAAACCCAGATCGCCAGTCCTCAGCCAGTTCTGCGGGTAGCCGGCGACCTTGCCGCCAAAGACCGCTTGCCGGCTGGCTTCGTCCTGCCCCCAGTAACCACGCGCCACCGATTCACCGGTGACCCATACCTCGCCGATCTGCGCTTCCGGCAGCTCGGTCAATGCCTCGGGCTGAACGATCAAGATGCGGTGTGCGCTGCCGTGCGTCGTGCCGGTAGAAACGATATCGATGCCATCCACCGAGTCGGCAGATGCTTCGATCTGGCCCGATTCCAGTGCGGATTTGCTGATGCGCCGCGCCCCCGGCAGCTGGCCGGGCAGCTTGCGCATGCTCGCGCTGACCAGCAGCACCGATTCCGCCATGCCGTACGAAGGCGTCATGGTTTCCGGCCGCAAGCCGCAGCTCGCGAACGCCTCGGCGAATTGCTGGATCGCCTCATAGCGAACGCGTTCGGCGCCGTTGACGGCGATGTCCAGACTGCTCAGATCCAGCGTCTGCTTTTGTGCTTCCGTGATCCGCTGGGCACATAGCTGGTAGGCAAAATTGGGCGCACCCGTGATGCGCCCGCGATAACGCGAGATCAGTTCCAGCCAGCGATAGGGCCGCATCAGGAACGAGGCCGGCGGGAACTGCACGCTATGGCCGCCCACGAAAACCGGAAAGATGATCGCGCCAATCAGCCCGAAATCGTGATGCGGCGGCAACCAGGAGACAAAGACGTCACCCATTGCCAAGCCATAGCTGCCCTTGCCCAGCGTGGCATTGGCAATGACGTTGCCGTGGCTGACCATGACCCCCTTGGGGTTGCCGGTAGAGCCCGAGGTGTATTGCAGGAAGGCAATGTCGGATGGCTGCAAGGTGGGCGGCACCCACGCCACCGCCTTATTATGCGCATCGTCAGTCGCGATCCAGCGCAGCTGCTGCAGCGCATCGTCATCCGCGCTGTCCATCTCTGCCACGCTGGCGCTAATGCTGGCCAGGGTGAGCGCTATGGCGGGTTGCGCGTCTTCCACCATCAAACGCAGCCGGGGCAAGGTGCGGGCATTGGCTGGCGGCAAGGCCGGCACGGCGATCACGCCGGCATACACGCAGGCGTAGAACGCGACGATGTAATCGAGGCTGGGCGGGTAAATCAGCATGACCCGATCGCCGGGCCGGGTGATCTGCTGCAGCCGCGCCGCCAGTTTCTGCGCGGCCTGATCGAGTTGTGCGTAAGTCAATGCACCGCTGACGTTCTCGCCGTCATTCAAATACGTGAAGGCGGGGCGATCCGCCGTGCCGGACGAGTGCGAGGCACGGAATCGAACGACGTCGAACAGCGTCGCCAGGCTGGGTGTCAATGACTGGTTCATGTCGTTTTTACTCGGATCAGCTTGAGGTGACGTCTTCTGTGAAGGCATGCGGCGAGGGCCTGCGCTCTTTCAGGCGCCCTTCTTCCAGCTTGATGATTCGGTCGGCGTGGCCGAAATAGGCGTCATCGTGGCTGATGACGATCACGGTCTTGCCGCGTGCTTTCAGGTCGGGCAGCAACTCGGCGTAGAACACGCGCTTGAAGGCTGGGTCTTGATCGGCCGCCCATTCATCGAAGAGATAGATGGGGCGGTCTTCCAGATAGGAGGACACCAGCGCCAGGCGTTTGCGCTGTCCGGTAGAGAGATTGACGGTGGAGAACTTGCCGTCCACCACCGTGACCTTGTGGCCGATGCCCAGTGCGTCGATGTAGCGTTTCGCCTTGTCGGCGACCTCCGGCCCGGCGGTCAACAATTGCTCGAACAGATGGAAATCGGCAAAGACCGCGGCAAAACGCTGCCGATAAAACGCGTTGTTGCTGGCATCCATCGGGACGCCGTTAAGCAGAATCGCCCCGGCCTCGATGTCGTATAAGCCCACCAGCAGCATCGCCAGCGTGGTCTTGCCGCTGCCGTTGCCGCCGATGATGAAGACGATTTCGCCCTGCTGAATCGTCAGGTTCAGTGGGCCGAGCTTGAAGCGGCTGTCTTGCACGTCGCCGGGGTAGTGGTGCACCACGTTCTGCAGTTCGAGCCGCAGCGGGACGGCCCTGGAGAATGGATCAGCGTGGAGATCGGGCCGGTTGGCACCAGCCGTCGGCGCATCCAGCGCCCCATCCAGCCGCTGCATTTTCCGCAGCGCAATGCCGGCTTGTCGCAGCGACGGCAAGGAGCCCAGCAACACGCTGATCGGCCCGATCAAATACAGCAGGATCAAGGTGGCCGTAATGAGCTGACTACGCGGCAACGGCAGCCAGATCGGCGTGACAAAGACCATGACGCCGATCACCACATAGAACAGGATGCCGCCGATGTTGAGCACCCAGGTGTAGTTCGTCATGCCCCGGGTGAAGATCTGCCGGAAGTATTCCGCGCCCGGCGCGATCACCTCGCTGACAAACGCATGCCCGCGCTGCGCATTCAGCTGCAGCTCCTTGCTGCCATCGATCAGGCTTCTGAAGTGCTGATACAGCGTATCGACCTGATCGCGCACCTTGGTCATCAACCGCAGCGGTCGCCGCTCCGCCAGGTGGAAGCCATACCCGCCCACGCACAGGCACGCCGTCAACACGAGAAAGAGCGGCCAGGACAGCCAGGCCAGATAAGTGAGGCAAACCGCGATCAGCACGGCATTGCCAAAGACCAGCGGAACCAGCTGAAAAGCCTGCACGAAGGTATCGATGTCCTTGGTCAACACCGCCAGCAGACCGTGCTTGCCAAGTTCCTGCAGTTTGGACAGCGGGGTGGCGAGCAGCTTGGTACTCAGGCTGATGCGTAGCCGCAGGATCGCGTTTTGCGTCAGGTGCAGCAGCAGGAGTTCCGATGCCGACTTGGCAATCAGGAACACCAGGCACATGCCGAAGAACAGGCCAGCCAGCGCGGGAAGATGCTGCGCCCCATCAATCGCCCGGCTGATGATGCCCACGAGCGATGCCCCTGCCAGACCGCTGATGAGCGAACCGATGATGGACAGCAAAAGCGCGGATCGCGATTGCCGATAGAGGTATAGAAACAAATTCATCGGGAAATTTCGTCTGGCAAGTTTAAGAACAGATCCCGGCAGGAATTCGCCGCCATATGAATACCCTGCTCTTCCTGGCACTCAATTCAAGAAAAGCACAGCCACTAATAAGCAAAGGATCGACCTGGCCAATCAACTACGGGAAAGGGTTATCTGGCACTTCGTCCTGACATCAATGACGCTGATTCGCGCAACAACACCTCGTTTGAAACACGCGAGGCAATACGCGCCTCGACAGAAAAGCATTCATTGGTCAATTGACACCTGGCCGCAACAAAAATCGGGAATGTAACAATCCCGAACCGGGCATGAAACACTGCAGCCAAAGATCAATATGTTGAAAATATGTTGAAGGTCATTGCGGAATACCCAGCGGGCACGCGGATAGCGATCTCTTATGATTTTTCTGATGCGCCTTTTTTGCGGCGCAGGAAAGAGTAGTGCCTCGGAAAATGATCGTCAAGTGGTATCTTATTGTCATCGTCAAGTGGTATCTTCCCGAACAAGCGTGCATATGATTCGTTCGCTGACACGGCCAGCGTTTGGCACGTAATCAAGCATGGAAGCACCGCTGCTTGCGGCATACAGCCCATTCGGTAGCACTTCCGGCACATAGGAAAGGCCTCACGTGGCTGGGTCCGCTGGTATTAGCTTACGAACAAAATAGAGACACCATGACCACCGACAGCACGGCTTGCCCCTCTACGCAAGCTTGGCTCATCCAACCCGACCAGACCCGTGTCACCAAGGGGGATGGTTTGGCGAATGCAGTGCCGAGGCTTGAATTAAGCATCCCGCATTTTGCCGCTGGATTGCGAATGACTTGATCGCGGATTTGATGCGAACTTGAACACACCGATTTCGTCACCGACCCGCCAGGCAATGCGTCTGGCCAATATAAAGATACGCACCATGTGCCTGGAGGAATGATCCGATGTTTGAGAAAGAGAAGTCGCATGGAAAAACCCAATTCAAGAAGATCGACCACATTGCCTTTGCGGTAAAGGATCTGGATGCCGCGATCGATTACTTCGTCAATGTGCTCGGTTTTGATCTTATTCGCCGCCGCGTCATCGCCGGACAACGAACCGGCATGGTATCGGCCGAAATCGAGCAAAACGGCATCAAGTTCGTGTTGTGCCAAGGCACCGAGCCGGAATCGCAGGTTTCGCGATTGATCGAGAATTTCGGCCCCGGCGTGGCGCACATTGCCCTAGCCGTGGATGACGTCGAGGAAACCGCCCGGCAATTAAGCGATCAGGGCATGGAGTTCGATACGACGGTCATCAACGGCGCCGGGCTCAAGCAGGTGTTTTCAAGCCGCGATTCGAACACCGGGCTGAGCTTTGAATTCATCGAGCGCAGCGGCGAACAAGGGTTTCTCGAAGAGAATGTGACCGAACTCTTTGCACAGCTTGAAAAATCGGGCGCGTACTGAGCACGTCTCGACCAAGCTGAGCCACGAACAGAATTGTTGATGAAGGAAGCGCGCACCATGAACACGCTGGCACCCCCGGCCGAGGTTTCGATCGAATCGTCCCGCCTGGATGTGATGAATTTCCTCAATGAGATGGCGAATGACTTTCCCGACGCCATCTCGTTTGTTTCCGGGCGGCCCAGCGAACAGTTTTTCGACCTGGAGCACTGGATAAAGCGCATCCCCGAATTCGTGCATTACTACGCGGATCGCCAGCAAATCGACTTTGCTCGGGCCATGAATCAACTGGCGCAATATGGCCGCACCAACGGGGTCATCAATGAGTTGATCGCCCGTCAGGTGGGTACCGACGAAGGCATCGAGTGCGCCAGCAGCCAAGTCCTCATCACCGCCGGGTGCCAGGAAGCGATGGATTTGTGCGTGAAGGTCTTGTGCCGGGACGCGGACGACGTGGTGCTGGTACGCAGCCCGACCTACATCGGCATCACCGGCGCGGCAGAGCTGAACGGGGTACGACTGGCCGCTTTTACCGCCGATTCCGAGGCGCTGCTGCTGCCGGCGCTGCAGGAAAAGGTGCGAGAACTGGAGCAGCAAGGCAAATGCCCACGGGTGTTGTACCTCGTACCAGACTTCGACAATCCCACCGGCGAAGTGCTGTCGCGCCAGACACGGGAAGACGTGATTGCGTTCTGCGCGGCGAAGCGGATTGTGGTGCTGGAAGACAACCCCTACGGCATGTTCCGCTTCGAGGGTGAGCGCATTCAACCGATGCAGGCGCTCGATACGCAGGGCTGTGTGGTTTACCTGGGTACTTATTCGAAGACCATCTGCCCGACGTTGCGGATTGGCTTCGTGGTGGTTCCGGCGCACTTGTTCGGCAGTAAAGCCGCTGCGGCAGCGTTGTTGGGGCGCTTGTCGCAAGCCAAGAGTTTTGCTGCGGTCAATACCAGCCAGATCACGCAAGCGATTGCAGGTGGCTTGCTATTGGCCGAGGGGTGCAGCGTCGCGCAGCTGGTTGCGCCTGTCGTATCCATCTACCGCCGCAATCGGGATGCGCTGATCCATTGCCTGCAGGCCGCCTTTGCGGATTACGCCGATCAGATCACGTGGAATACGCCAACCGGTGGTTTCTTCCTGAACATCACCCTGCCCTTTGAATTCAAGCGGCAAGAGGCGGAATGCTGCGCGAAGGAATACAAAGTGCTGGTGATGCCTTTGTCTTATTTTGCGCTGGATGAAAAACAGGATTACCGCGTGCGCATGGCCTACAGCAATATCACACCGGCATTGATCGAGGACGGCGTGCAACGATTTGCCGCTTTCATCAAGGATCGTTTGGCGACGGGCGCGGTTGGGCGATAAGGGTCTGTTCACGATTTTTTGAGAAGTCGGTTCCGCGAACAGATGCGGCGCAATGCCCTTTGCTGAGCGAATCATAGATTCGCACGCGACGGGGATTGCGCCCTACGAAACAACAGACTTCGCAAACAGGTGCCGTCGTTATTTCCGTAATGGTTACGCCGAGCGGTTTTCTCCCCCCTTTCGCTAAGCGCCGAAGGAGCGGAGTGAGACCCCAGGCTCACGACCGACTGAGGGAAGCCTGTGGCGTGCGAAGTTTTGCTTCGTTCAGCCAGAGCCGCCCAGCGGGGGTCGCCTTTGGAGTGGAGGGGGCTTTGGCGAGACAAAGTCCTTTCCCCGTCCGCGCGGCGGAACGCGCTGTAACGCTTTTAAAACCGCGCCGCAGGCGCATAAAAAAGCCTTTTAGGACAAAAGGATGGCCATCATCACCAACATCGAGGACTTGCGCGTCCTCGCCCAAAAAAGGGTACCGCGCATCTTCTACGACTATGTCGATTCCGGCTCCTGGTCCGAATCCACCTATCGCGCCAATCGGGATGATTTTGCAGGCATCCAGCTGCGGCAACGCGTCGGCATCAACGTCGCCAACCGATCGTTACAGACGCAGATGGTGGGTCAGGATGTGACCATGCCGGTGGCACTCGCCCCGGTCGGTCTGACCGGCATGGTGCATGCCGATGGTGAAATCCTCGCGGCCAAGGCGGCAGAGCAATTTGGCGTGCCGTTTACCTTGTCCACGATGAGTATCTGCGCCATCGAGGATATCGCCGCCCGTACCACCAAGCCGTTCTGGTTTCAGCTGTACATCATGAAAGACCGGGACTTCACAAGCCGCTTGATCGCACGCGCTGAAGCCGCCGGCTGCTCGGCGCTGGTCGTGACCCTCGATTTGCCGATGATGGGACAACGCAACAAGGATCTGAAAAACGGCCTTTCGGTCCCGATCAAGCTATCCCTGCGCAATCTGCTCAACGTAGCGCATAAAACCCGCTGGTGGACTGGCATGCTGGGCACCAAGCGCCACAGTTTCGGCAATATCGTCGGGCATGTCCCTGAGGTGTCGGATACGGCGTCGTTATTGCAATGGACGGCGCAGCAGCTCGACCAATCCGTTAGCTGGAATGACATCCGGTGGATTCGCCAGCGCTGGCACGGCAAGTTGATCGTGAAAGGCATTCTGGATGCGGAAGATGCGCGACTGGCTACCCGGCATGGTGTCGACGCCATCGTCGTATCCAACCACGGCGGCCGCCAGCTCGATGGCGCGCCCTCCTCCATTGCCGCGCTGCCGGGCATTGTCCAGGCGGTAGGCCATGAAATGGAAATCCATCTGGATAGCGGCATTCGCTCCGGGCAGGACGTCCTCAAGGCACTCGCGCTGGGTGCCAAAGGCGTTTATATCGGTCGCGCCTTCATTTACGGCTTAGGGGCAATGGGCGAAGCCGGTGTATCCCGAAGCCTGGAAATCATCCACAAAGAACTGGAAATCACGATGAGCCTCTGTGGCATCACCGATGTGAAGCAGGTGGATCAATCCGTGTTATTCAAAGCGCCGCAGACCTATTCGAAATGACAATGCATCGATTGAATCCCGACGAAACCGCCCTACACGCCTATCAACCGCGCGTCACCATTCATAGCGGTGCATCTGGCGTTACGCCGCTGTTTTGCATTCCGGGGGCCGGGGCCAGCGTCTCCAGCTTCTATGAATTGTCGCAAACGCTGTCGGTGCACATTCCGATGCATGGCATGCAGGCGCGTGGCCTCGATGGCGAGCTGGCGCCTTATGCCGATGTCGCCAGCGCAGCCCAGGCGTACTTGCATGCCATTCGGGAAGTGCAGCCGCACGGCCCCTATCATTTGCTCGGCCATTCCTTTGGCGGCTGGATCGCCTTCGAGCTGGCCTTGCTGCTGGTCGCACAAGGCGAGCTGGTAGCTAACCTCGTCATCGTCGATAGCCGTGCGCCCAACGATGCAGATGACGCGGCTCGGCCGCACGGTCGAATCCCGACTTTGCTGAAGCTGATCGAGCTGTACGAGATGCGGCTGGATCAACCTTTGGCACTGACGGCGCGGCACTTTGTCGGGCTGAGCGCGGAGCAGCAGATCGCCTTGCTGCATCAAGCCTTGGTGAAAGCCGGCATTTTCTATCCGAAAACGCAGAAGAAGATTCTGGACGGCGTGGTGCAGGTGATGGATGCCAATCTGGCAACCCGCTATGCACCCAGCGGGCATTTCGCCGGGGCGGTGCAGTTCATCAGCGCCCAGGAAGGGGATGCGCTGCAGACGCAGCAGCGCATCGATGGGTGGCGTCGGTATGTGGGCACGCTGGAGCACCTGCAGATATCGGGCAACCACGTGACCATGCTGTCATTGCCGCATGTTGCGGCGCTTGGCAGCTTGCTGAATGAGTGGCTGGAAGTCGCTCAAGGTGTTGGGGTGGTCTGATCGGGCCAGGAGGCAGATGCGGCGCAATGCCCTTTGCTGAGCGAATCATAGATTCGCACGCGACGGGGATTGCGCCCTACGAACTGCATACCGTGCAAACCAGCTGCTATTACTTTGTTTGCGCAATGGTTGAACTGCGCGCTTTTCTCCCCTTCGCGCTAAGCGCCGAGGGAGTGGAGCGAGACCTTAGGCTCGCGACCGACCGAGGGTAGTCCAGAGGACCGTAAGGCGCAGGGTCGCCTTTGGGGTGGAGGGGCCTTTGGCGAGACAAAGGCCCTTCCACGGCCGCGGGACGGACTCCCGCTGTAATGCCTTTATCCGCGCCGCAGGCGCAGAACTGAAAAAGACTCCCCCCTCAAGGCAGCTTCGCCATCAACGTCAATGCATGCGCTTGCGGCCCCGGCAGCAACGGTGCCGGCTTGCCATGCGCCCACGTCTCGTGCCCGGCCAGGAAGTAATCACTTAACGGGTGTCCGCTCTGGCCGCCGGGCATATTGAAGATCGCCTGCGCTTCACGTGCCGGTGAAATCACCATCCGTTCCGATTGACCAAACTCCGGCGCAGCCACGCGCGGCATGTTGCCGTCGCCGGCCAATTGATCGGGCGGTGCGGCGAGCCAGCGCGACAAGAATGGCATCGCCATCGTAAACGGATGCCCGATGTGGGCCGTGTTGCGCCGGCCCCAGGTGGCCTCACGCAAGGGCGTGCCGCCTGGCGTCAATTTCGAGATCGTGTCGTCGATTGCCGCCAGTTCAACGGCATGCCAATCCTTGTCCGCTCGCGGCAGCCAGCCGGCGGGGCGTTCATCAAGCAGTCTGCCGATCACGACCGGCCATCTGGAAGTCGCCAATGCCACGCTGGCCTGGCTGTCGATTTTCTGGATTGCTTCGTCTGCCGCGCCGAACAGATGACCATACAAACTGTTGAGGTAACCCCGGCTAAGGCGGTAGCCCACCGAGGCAACGTCGGCATGGCCGCTCCACCCCTCCCGCAGCAAGCGCTTGAATTCGGCACGCTGCGGATGCCCCGCCAGCGCCGCGTCGTCGAGTGCATGCAGTGCCCGATCACGCCAAGTGCCCATGAACAACGCCCGGTCATCCAGGCTGACTTGATAGGCGTGAGCTTCATCGGTGATGCCCAGCTGGGTCAGGTCATCGCGGACCTGCTTGGTGCGGGCACCCAAATCCGCGCCGCCGTCACCGATCCGGTCGTACTCAGCGCCGGCCAATTGCCGGGAGTTCGCCGTCCAGAGCTGGCCGGAGGCGGGATCGATCAAGCTTGGGTGCTGCTCAGGTGCTGCCAGCGCTTGCCAGCCGGCATGCTCATCCCCGACGCGATAGGGAAAGCCATTCAGCGCACGCCGGTCTGGCAAGGGGCCGGCGATCGTCCAGCCGATATGCCCGGCGCTGTCCCCCACCACCATATTCTGTGCCGGGATGCCTGCGTACTGCCCCACGGCCAATGCCTTGGGGACGTCTTGTGCATGCTCCATCGCCATTAGACCAAGGTTTACCGCGCCTTCGTCATGGGCCAGCCAACGTACCGCAAAGCTTTGCTCGCCTTTCTTCCACACCGGGCCAAAGCGGGTATCGGCGACGCGCAGCACCTCCGGCTTGCCGCCCTTCACCTCGATGCGCTCATCGTGAAACGTCACCGGCTCGGTGCCGTTGGCTACGCGATAGCGTGTCGCATCCTTTGGATCCCATTCCAGCTCGACCAGGTCGAGATAATTGCCGTAGCTATTGGTGAAGCCCCAGGCGACCGTGCCATTGGTGCCGGCAACCATGAGCGGTGTGCCCGGCAAGGTGATGCCGGTCAGGCGGACTTTCTTGTTGTCGGCCGCCGGGTATTCCAGCACGGCCCGATACCAGATTTGCGGCAGTCGCAGCCCGAGGTGCATATCGGTACCGATGATCGCGCCGCCGTGGGTTGTCCGCTTGCCGGCAAGCGCCCAGTTGCTGCTCCCTACGCTGTTATCCATCGCGACTTCGGCAACCGTCTTGAGCGGGCGGCCGCCAAACCATTCCGGGGCGGCGCTGGGTAAGGGCGGTGGCACATCGGCCACCGTTGCGGCATCAAGCGGCGCATCCCATTCACTGCTCTTGGGCAGCAGGAAGGCCAGCTGCTGGGGCGTGGTTGATTGGTCTCGCAACCAGCCACGCGCAAATTCGCGGTGGAGTTGCTGCCCCTGCAATTCGAAATACATCGACCAATTGACGAGCAGCGTGTCCTCTGCGCGCCAAGGGCGTGGCGCTACGCCCAGCACTGCGTATTCGAATGGCCGGGCAGAGAGCTGGGCCAGCCCGGCATTGACGCCGGCGACGTAGTGATCCAATACCTTCCGCTCACTGGCTGGCAGCTTGGCCAACGCCTGTGTCGCACGCGCGGCAAAGCGATGAATGCGGCGCTCCCGATCAAATGGCAACGCCGCAGGTCCCATCAGCTCGGCGACTTCACCAGAGGCCGAGCGCCGCAACAGGTCCATTTGAAAAAACCGCTCCTGCGCATGCAGAAAACCGGTTGCGTACGCCACGTCTTCCCGGTTCGAGCCCGACACCGTGGGCACGCCATCGGCATCGCGCACGATGTTTACATCAGCCTGCAGACCTTGTGCGTACAAGCTGCCATCGAGCACAGGCCGGCTGCTGCGGAGATAAATCACCCCGATGACCACTGCGGCGACCAGCAGTAGCGATAGCACGCCCAGCCCGATCAAGGTGCGTCGCAAAATCGGTTTTCGACGGCTGAACCACGTAGTCATTACACTCCCCTCCCTATTTTTTTCCGGAGTGTAACAGCGTCCAAGAAAATCCATATGATGGGCGCGTAAAGTGACGGTGGCCGGGCGGTCTTCAGGCCCTTTTGGGACTCCCCCCAAAAAATATCAGCTTGTATTTTTTTGTAAATCAATCCCGCCGAGCCCTTGTCGCGCGTGCAGGATAAGTTGCTGACAATAGGCAAGTCCGCGGGACTGGTCTCAGCCCGTTGTGAATTCCGGCACTCCAGCCGCGCAAGCATCCAGAACCATACCCCGCAACCAGCGATGCGCTGGATCGGCATCCATTCTCGGGTGCCAGAGCAATGAAATCGTGAACGCCGCTATGGAAACCGGCAGCGGAAAGCTATGCATTCCGGCACGCAGGTTGCCGGTTTGGCGTTCGGGAACCGTGGCGATCAGGTCGGTGGCCCGAGCGAGCGCCAGCGCGGCTGAAAAGCTGCCGACGATCGTGATGATCTCTCGCGCCAGCCCGAGCGGCTGCAAGGCTTCATCAATCGAGCCCTTGTCGAGCCCCCGCCGAGAGATGCTGATGTGCTTGCCGCCGGCATAACGAGAAGGCGTAATCTCGCCCTGGCTCAGCGGGTGCCCCATGCGTACGACGCCGATGAAGCGATCCCTGAACAGCGAGCGCGCAATGATCTCCGGCCCCGTTGTTTTTCCGATCACGCCCGTATCCAGATCGATGGTGCCATCGCGCAGCGGCGTGCTCTCCTTGTTGGGCTTCTGCACGAAGCAGAGCTGCACGCCAGGCGCTGCCTCGCTGACGCGAGCGATGAGGTCCGGGCCGAAGTTTTCGACAAAGCCTTCGCGAACACGCAGCGTGAACGTCCTGACGAGCTGCTTGAGGTTGAGCTGCTCAACCGGACGGAGAACCCCTTCTGCATCCTGAACCAGCTGGCTGACCCGTTCGCGTAGCTCAAGCGCTCTGGGCGTGGGGACGAGCCCCCTTCCGGCTCTGACCAGCAGCGGATCGCCCGTCGTCTCCCGCAATCGCGCCAGTGCGCGGCTCATGGCCGACGGGCTCAGGCGCAACCGTTGGGCTGCACGCGCAACACTCCCTTCGGTGAGTACCGCATCAAGCGTGATCAGCAGGTTGAAATCCGGGGTCGACATGGTTTCGCATCCTTTGATGTGGCGTCAAACGCATGAATAAAGTGCAAATGGTGCGTCTTCCGCCATGCCAGGCATGAGCATATGTTTCGGATAACGCCATGTCGAGCGTTGCCCACGGAGCGCATGTTGAAGCCAATCCTTGCAAATGAAGTCGTCACTGGCAGTGCGGAACGCACGCCTTCGGTTCGCTGGGCGCTGGCCAGCCTCTGCCTGTCCATGCTGATGCCTTCGCTGGATACCAGCATCGCCAACGCGGGCTTGCCGACGTTGGCTCAGACGTTCACGGCCTCCTTCCAGGCCGTGCAGTGGATCGTCCTCGCTTATCTGCTTGCCATTACCACCCTGATCGTCAGCGTCGGCCGGCTCGGCGACATCCTCGGCCGCCGCCGCTTGCTACTGGCCGGCATTGTCCTGTTCACCGTGGCCTCAGTGCTGTGCGGCGTTGCGCCTACGCTCTGGTTCCTCATCGCGGCCCGGGCGGCGCAGGGGCTTGGCGCAGCCGTCATGCTGGCCCTCACCATCGCGTGTGTCAGCGAGACGGTGCCGAAGGAAAAGACCGGTAGTACGATGGGCCTGCTCGGAACCATGTCTGCGATCGGCACCACGCTCGGGCCATCGCTTGGCGGGCTGCTGATCGCCGGTCTCGGTTGGCGTGCGATCTTTCTGGTCAACGTGCCGCTGGGCATCCTGAATTTTCTGCTCGCGCGGCGTTACCTGCCGGTTGATCGCCGGGAGCCGAAGGCGGATCGGGCCGGCTTCGACAACGCCGGTACGCTGGTACTGGCACTGACACTCGCGGCTTATGCGCTGGCCATGACGCTCGGACAAGGCCGATTCGGCACACTCAATATGGCGCTGCTATCGGCCGCCGTCGTCGGCATCGCGCTGTTCGTACGCATCGAGGCAACGACCACCTCCCCTTTGATCCGGTTGGCGATGTTCCGCAATCCGGCACTGAGTGCGAGCCTTGCCATGAGCTTGCTCGTCGCGACGGTGATCATGTCGACGCTGGTGGTCGGGCCGTTCTATCTCTCTCGGGCGCTTGGGCTCGACACCGCTCTGGTCGGGCTCGTCTTGTCGGCCGGCCCGCTGGTCTCCGCGCTCACTGGCGTGCCGGCGGGCCGTATCGTGGATCGTTTGGGCGCGCAGCGCATGACCATCGCCGGGCTCATCGGGATGGTGGCCGGTTGCTTGGCACTCGCCTTGATACCGGCGACATTCGGCATCACCGGGTACGTCATCCCCATCGTCTGCACCACTGCCAGCTATGCGCTGTTTCAGGCGGCCAACAACACCGCGGTCATGACCGATATCCGACCCGACCAACGCGGGGTCATTTCCGGCATGCTCAGCTTGTCGCGCAATCTGGGGCTCATTACCAGTGCATCGGTCATGGGCGCAGTATTCGCGTTCGCGGCGGCGACGACTGACATCACCACGGCACGCCCCGCTGCCATTGCCACCGGCATGCATACCACTTTCGCTATTGCGGCCATCCTGATCGCCATCGCACTCACCGTCGCGATTGGCGCTTACCGTCGGCAAACTCGCCAGAACCGCTCACGCAAAATCGCACCGGTCGATCTGGGGCTTGAGCCGCAGGATCAGCGCGTGCCCTGAGCATGTGTATCCGCGCGCTTGATCAGCTGCCGGCAAGGCGTGTCGGGTGCGCCGCCGAATTCAACCAGTGGCAACAAGGCCAGCGGTGGCGCAACCAGGCCCAACGCGACGGCGAGTACGGTCCTGCCGGTGGCTTGCCCCAGTTGCGGTTTGACCTCGGGTTGCTTGAATGAACCGGTCACCAGAATCGGGCCGCGCAGGGCAACCAGGCTGTTGTCCTTCGGGTGCACCTTGAGCACCAGATTGAGCCGCTCGCCACGGAAGTCGATGTTGCCATCCCCGACGATGACCTGCTTGTCGGTATCCAGAATCAGCGTGCGTACCTTGGCGTTCCCGTTGCTCATATGCATATCGGCGACCAGGCAACGGATCGGCACCGGTTTGTCGCCGGCCAGCAGGATCGGGATCAGGTTGGCGATATCCAGGTTGGACAGGCGCAGCAGCAATTTGCTGATTTCGCCGCCGTTCATGATGACGGATAGGTTCCCGTCGGCCGAGGCCAGCATTTTTGCGATCGAGTTGCCGTAGGTAACCAGCTTGGCCTGCCCGCCCACCACACCGGCGTTGACCTTCTTGTTCTTGCCCAAGGCCGGCAACAGCCGCTCTAGCCGCAGCTTGCTGGCCGAAATGGTCAACTGACTCTTGATCGGGTTGGTGGTGCTGTCCATCTGCAAACGGCTGATGAACTGGCCGCCTGCGACGCCGACATTGAGCGGATCGAGCTGCAGCCGACCATCGCGCAGCCTGAGATTGGCGACGAGATCATCGAGTGGCCATGTGGCGGAGGCATTCAGGATACTGAGGCCCCGCAACCGGACATCGGCATTGGCGCTGCTCAGCTTGCCAAAGTCGAACTCACGCTGCGGCAGAATGCGGTCTCCAGCCAGCTGGATGGGTGCCCCGCTTTCCTGCCGGGCACCGATGAAGCCGGACAAATCCTTCAGATCAAGCTGTTTGGAAGTGAGATCGGCCTGGATGTATTTGGGCTTTTGCGCCAGATCGACCGAGAAATACCCGGCCATATCGCTTCGGCCCACCTTGCCGGAGAAATCGTGGAAGGCCCAGCGCTTGTTTTCATGCTGCAGGCTACCGGCGACCTGATAAGGCGCGGAGGGCGGGAATGGCAGCTTCAGAATGGGATAGAGCTGCGCCAGATTATGGCCGGACAAGGAGAAATCCAGATCCAGGCCGGCAAGCTGGTTCAGATCAGTGACCGTGCCTTTGGCGCTGAAGCGGGTTTCGGCGATCTCACCCTTTAGATCAATAGGATACGGCAGCTTGGCATCACGCAATGCCAGCAGCGCCCCGCCGCTACCGGCCACGTGCAGGCCCATATTGCGGTAGCGCCCGCTGGCGTCCACCGCCATGACGGCATCGCGCCCTTCAATGCCGTGCCGGGTCGCAACATGCGCGGTAATGTCGGTCGATTCAGTGGGGTCGACATAGCGCACCGATCCTTCCTCGATATTGACTAGTCCCAGCTTGAGCCATTCCGGCAGCGGCAGCGGGCCCGCCTTTTGCGTGGCGGATGGCGAACCGAGCGCCCAGTTCTTTGCACCAGCAGCGTTTTTTTCCAGCAACAGATCAAGGTGGGACAACACCACACTGGGCAACTCCAACTGGCAATGGAGCAGTGCGCGCGGGTTGACCCGGATCGTGAGGCGATCCAGTTGCGCCATCGTCGGCGTCTTGCTCCACGGGGCATTGCCGAACGACAGGCGATCCGCCGTGATGGTGGGTTGGGCGGACCAATGCACCTGCACATCGCCATTGATGGCAAACGGTCGGCCGATGGACTGACTGACACGCTGGCCGATCATGCCGCGCAGCATGTTCCACTCAAACAGGTGCACCGCCACTGCGATCAGCAAGGTGGTCAGCGTGGTCAGTGCCAGCAGCCAAATTGCGGCTTTCCGGGTTTTGCTTCCCATATATCGCCTTGATCCGATGCTACATCCCGCAGCCAACACCTGGGCTTGGCCGGACGTTGGCAACACGTAGCGTCAGTTCGACGCGATACCTGGGCCGGCGGCCCGTTTTGGTAATGACTTAGCCATACCCACTACTAAAGCGATCCGAAAGCGATCCGCGCTCAACCTTGTAGTGGCAGATCACCATGCGCCATGTTTTCGATGGCCTGGATGGCCTCTTCAAAATGCATGGATTTATCAAAAAAGAAATCGACGCCCAGCGCACGAGCCCGTCGCTCATAGAGCGGAAAAGCATGATTGGTCAGCACCATGCGCACGGGGGGCTGCGCGACGGCTTGGGTGATATAGGCGAGGACTTCGAATCCGGTGCCTTCCAGCAACTCCAGGTCGATCACGGCCAGGTCGAATTGCTGCTTTTGCAGCGCCGTAATGGCATCGCGTGCCGTGGCGGCAATGGCCGCGAACTCCACATTGGTCGTGTGCCCCAGCGCCGCCATCAAGGCTTCGCGTATCAGGCTGGAATCCTCGACCAGCAGCGTTTTCACGGTATTGCCAAGCGGCACCGATTGAGCGGCATCCATATATCCCCCATGCGGTTGCGTAATTGCAACCACGTCGCCTGCCGGGTTTATTCAATTCACTCAACATTCATTCAATTGATGTTCAATTGATGAGTTCATTCTTGATGGCGTAATACGTCAGATCGGCATTGGATTTCAGATTCATTTTTTCCAGCACCCGTGCCCGATAAGTGCTGACGGTCTTCACACTCAGGAACAATTCATTGGCGATTTCAGTGGGCGATTTGCCGCCAGCCAGCTTGTAGAACACCTGGAACTCGCGCTGCGATAGCGTTTCGTGCACTTGTTTATCGGTAGGCTTGGTGAGCTGGGTCGCCAGCAGATCGGCCAGCTCCGCCGATACATAGCGCCGCCCGTTGCAGATGGTGCGGATCGCCTTGATGATTTCATCCGGGTCCGCGTCTTTGGATAGATAACCACGGCAGCCCGAGCGAATCAGGTTGGTGGCGTAAAGTTCTTCGGCATAGCCGCTGAGAATCAGCACCGGCAGTTCCGGTTTGAGCCGCCGCAGGTCGCGCAGGGTATCGACGCCATCCTTGTCCGGCATGGCGATATCCAGCAGCACGATATCGAAGTCTTCCTTGCGCACCAGCGCGATGGCTTCGACCCCGGTGCCGGCCTCGCCAGTGACCGCGATGTCGGGCTCTTGTTCGATCAGCGCGCGCAATCCGGAACGGACGATGCCGTGATCATCCACCAACAGAACCCGCTTCTTCATCACGCCATTGACCATGATGTTTCCAGCGGCGATTGCATCGCCTGCTGCCTCAGATTGGATCGGAGCCATATTGCCCCGCACCGATTGTCTGCCACGCCATGACCGATACATCACCGTCGTAACGCGCAGGTATTATCAAAAAATAAACGCGCGCCATCAGTCATTTACGCGCCAAGTGGCGCACATCCGCCAAGCGCCCTACCCTCAGCTTGCCGTATTCGCCAGTGATGGTTTTCATTGTAAACGGCAGGACATGCCGCCAGGATAAGGACGCCGCTGAACTCGTTGTAGGACGACGCCTACGGCACATCCAACCGATGACCGGCGGATACGTCATCGCCGTCCCGTTAATCTGCGTTGGGTTAATTGCGAACCTTCTTAGGCTTGGGCAATGAAGAAATTGCTGCGAAACCTGCAAGAAGCCATCCTCTCCGCGGGCTGGAAAATACGGCTCTGCGTGCTGCTGTGCCTGTTGCTTCCGCTGATCGCGGCGTTGCTGTCCGACTACTGGCTGGCAACGACCACGTCGTACAACAACAGAATTGCCGCCACGCGGGAGCGCGTGCTCGCGCTGCGCGATCTGCAGAACCTGATCCTCAACGCCGAATCATCGCAACGCGGCTTTCTGGTCAACGGCGAATTGCAATACCAGATGAGCTACGACCTGGTACGCCCACGCATCAGCCAGCTCAGCGCCGCCTTGCTCGAACGCTACAACAAGGTGCTGGATGCGCCAGACTCGCGCAGCAGCAAACAGGTGCAACAACTATCGCTGCAGCTCGGCGAAAAGTTGTCCGAAATGGACATCAGCGTGGGCTACGCACGCGAAGGCAAGCTGGAACGCGCCCGCGAGCTGCTCAATACCAACCGTGGCTTTGAACTCGCGAGCCAGATCGAACGCCATATCACCGCCCTGCTCCACGAAGAAACACTGGACTGGAATGCCCAACTGGAACAACGCGCCAAGGTGCAGGCGGTGGTGCGAACCACCAGCTTCTATCTGTGGGGCATCCTGCTGGTGCTGGAAATCTGGCTGGTGTTGATGTTGTCCGGCCAGATTGCGCGCCGTTATCGGCAGGCCAAGGCGATTGCCGGTCGCCATCACGAACTGCACGGCAAGGTGCTGCGGCAAACGCAGGCGCTGCAAGACGTCGCCATGGAATATCAGTTGGGCATCGAGCGCGAGCAAGCCAAGCTCGCCCGCGAATTGCACGACGAACTCGGCTCGATCCTGACCGCGACCAAGATGGACGTGTCCTGGGTGCAGCGGGAGATTCGCAACAGCCACCCGGAAGTCAGCGAGAAACTGAAGCGCACGCTGATCAATCTGGATCAGGGTATTCAGTTCAAGCGGCGCATCGTGCAGGAGCTGCATCCATCGCTGCTCGCCAGCTTCGGGCTGGTCGCCTCGATCCGCTCCCTGGCCGAAGAGGCCGCGCAACGTTGCGGTTGGGCACTCACGCTCACGCTGCCGGATGACGATGTGCAGGTCAACGACCTGCTGGCGCTGATCACCTACCGCATCGTGCAGGAAACCCTGAACAACGCGGCCAAGTACGCCAAGGCATCGAAACTCAGCATCAGCCTGTTGATCGATCACGAACACCTGAAGCTGGAAATCGAAGACAACGGCGTCGGCGTCGATCTGGATGCCCTGCCCGCCAATACGCACGGCCTGCAAGGCATCCGTTATCGCGTCAACGCCATTGGTGGCAAGATCAACTTCACCAGCCGGCCGGGTGAAGGACTGTTCACGCTGGCCTTGTTGCCCAGCCGGCCGGGCAAGGAAACGCCGCCGTCGGTGGCAATTCCCTAGGTGCTGCCATTCGTTGCGGTACGGAATTTGCCGGCATCGCAGCCCCGGCCGGCAAGCCGTCCGGGCTACGGTTCACACTCCCTCGACACCGCTCCACCACTCGTAGGGCGGGTTAGCCGGCAACGGCGTAACCCGCCGCATGCTGGAAAACGACAGCGTGGCTCGACGCGTTTTCAGGGTTTCTCCTACAAACAGTGCGCGCTGCACCGACAGTAAGGCAACGACCTTACGCATAGGATGTAAGTCCGCGCTCTCCGCATTTTGATCACCACGCGGCTGAGGCCAACGCAGCATTTTTCGTCTACTCCGAAGATCTGAAGAGGCATGCCATGCGCACCACCCACAAAGCTGTTCCCCCCATTGCCGGGCTCGGCCCCCGCCTCCCGGACAAACCCCAGGCGCCCAATGACCAGAGCGATATCGAAACGACCATCCAATCCATCCGCAACGATCTGCTCAACGACCAGGCCGATCTGGCCAGCCTGTTGAGCCGCACGCTGGAACACACCCACCGACGCAACGCCCTGGCCACCAGCCGCTGGCTGGAATACGAACTCAACGGCTACCCGTCATCGCAAGCGCTCCCCAGCTACCGCAAAGTCGCCGTGCCCCCAACCACCGACCCTCACAGCGGCGAGCATTTCGACTTGCACATCGACCCTGATTGCGTGCTGGTGCCGCTGCAATTCGTGCCCGCACGCACCAGGCAAGACATTGGCCAATGCCATTTCCGCAACGCAGTGCGGGATTACCTGTCCTTCCTGCCCAGCCGCTATAGCGACAACGACACCAAGGAAAGCTGGCCGACGCGCTTTGTCGGCGAGATCAACTACCCGGCATTCATTCAGACGCTCAATTGCGTCGGCGGCTGGACCCGCATGCCAGGCAGCGCAATCCGCACCTTGCTCGACGCCGTGCGGCATCGCTTGCTGCTGGTGCTGGACGAAGCGGAATACCAGTTGCCGAGTCATGTGCTGCACAAAGGGGTTGCGCAGCGGGATGGTTTGGACAACTACGCGGCACTCATCCGGAAACGCCAGTTCGCCTGAGCGGGCTCTATCTCCCCTCTCACATCCCGTGCAAGGCTTTTAGCCTTGTTCAGGGAAAGTGGGAGAGGGGTCGGGGGTGAGGGAGAGGGGATAGTCGGCGCTCCGCAACCGTAGTCCCGTGCTCACGCCGATCCGTCATCCGATTCACGGTTCGCGGTGCGCCGAGCCGATCCAACGTCTCAGCTCGGGGCATATCCAGCGCGAAATGCCATTCCTCCGACAGATACGCGCCAATCTTCGCCAGATGATGCGGCTGGGATTCCGGCTCCCTCGGCAGCTGTAATCAACTATGCCGCTCAGCGCTGTTTTCAATTTTCTCGCCGCCTTTTTGCAGGTCTTGTCCGAACCCTTTCATGGTGTTGCAACCGGTCACGGCGAGGGTGGCCAGCAAGATCGCCAGCAAGCTGATGCGTTTCATGATCGTTTCTCCTGTATCCGGCGCTTGAGTCCGGCATGGCGTCTGGAATTGAATCCGGATTTGAACGGGGGCCGTGGAGTGCACCGGCAAGAAAACCACGCCACCACCCTGCCCCGGCAAGACATGGCACCAATGTATCCACGAACCGGCCGGCAATACTGTCGTGCTCTGCCCGGTTTCCTTGTCAGTGCCGTCCTACATGACGGGTTTTGGGGATGTTTGAAGGGGGTGAGATTCGGCGTGGGAGGATTCCTACGCAATATTCCATTTGCATCCGACGCAAGCTGACAACGGCACCCGGTACGCTGAAATGGCAGAACTTCCCATTACATCAGCAAGGAGAAACAGCCATGCAACCCAACGCCAAACACCTCTCTCCAGCGCGGCGTGCCGCCATCGCCATGACGCAACAATTGATGCGCCGCAGCCTGTGCGCCGATTGTCTGGCGCTGCTGCAAAACCCGGACGCCAAGCAGCCGCATGCACATCTGCAGCCGGCCATGGCGAACCATAACGAAGCCGGCATCGACTATGCGCACTACCGCTGCATGACCTGCAACCGCGATTGGTCGCGTGGCACCGATCCGCTCAAATTCAGTTATCACTGGACGCTGCAGGCCGTGAACAACAAATGGGCCTCGCCCGAGGATGTCCACCAGTCATGGCTGGTGAGCTGATCCCGGCATGGGGAAGGATGGGCAATGGCAAGATAGGCCGGGCGATATGTGCTGAAAATGCAGCACGCCCTCTCACCATTCAGCGAAACCTGGCAAGAATCGCATCCAGCTCACCCGATTTCTTTGCCGCCTGCGCCGCAATTTCCATTTTTGCGACAATCGCGCTGACATCCGGAAAGGAATGCCGTAACCCAAAGCAAAAATTAACCGGGGGCAAGAATGGCGCGGGCGTGAAGGTAAAACGTTTTGCCAGGCCCATCTGCAGCAATTTGCGACCGGTGGTGATCTCGCCCTCGATATAAATATCCAGGTGATCGGCATCGATCATGCGGAGTACCGTTTCTTCATCTTTGACCCATTGGATATGATCGGGCTCAAGATGCTCTTTCGGATAACCGGCGCCGATAAAATTGCCTTGCCTGAATGCCCGCATATCTGCGATCGAATGGATATTGAGCGGTCGAGGGTCATCGGCTCGATGGTAAATACCGAACCGGACGCTCACGATCGGTGTCGGGCAGAACTCGGCATAAGCCTGGCGCGCCTTGGTGATCGTGGTGCAAAAACCGTCCAGCTCCCCGCCCTCCACCATCGCCTGGGCGCGCGCCCAAGGAAAGCCGTGATGGCTAAACGTGAAGCCCGCGCCATGCCCGACCAATTCAACGCCATCAATCAATGCACCGTACATGGCGCCATTCGGGACATGAAAACTGAATGGCGGATAATTTTCGAAATACCCCATGCGTATACGCGGTGGCACCATTGCTTGTGCCGGTAACAGATAGCCCCCGGTCAAAGCCAAAGCGCCTCGCAAGATTTGACGTCTATCCATTCTCCCTCCATGTGTGACCGATTTTTGCCGCTTATTCAGCGAACGGTTTCTGGCGTAGCGCTGGCGTGGATTTGAATTTCTCAAGTCCACACGTATGTGTGCCTGATTGGCTGGATCGAAATGAATTGCCATCAAGCAACCCGGTTAATGTATCAAGACAAGGTCTCAATTTGGAATCGGATTGTGTCACAAGCCAAATAAAACCTGAATACATGTCAGTACGTTCGTAAGGAGAATACACAAATCGACCGCTCGTCCGCCCCATGCCAGCATTGGTCGAAAATCGACAATCAAAAGCGATAAAGCGCACCATGCGGGTGCATTGCACTGAATGATGATCCAGTGCACTTGGCACAAGAAAATACCGCACTTTGCCGCACAGTGTTATTGCTGCCTGATGAAAGTGGAAAAGTTAAATATAGACCAGCACAAGCAAAAAGAATCAGTCCGGCCTGTATTTAAATACACCGTCTTGAAATCATCACCAAAGGCATCATCGACCGTTTGTCATTTTTTATGAAGCGCCAAATTGACACGCCGAACTATGCACGCATAATACCGCTTATCGCTTCAATGATCGCTTTCAGTCTATTTTAAAAACATCAAAAACCAATTACGCGTCCTCATCCATGGAATGGGGACGAAATCCGCTGATAAAAAATAAGAATTGATATACAAGGGGAGCAAGCATGTCTGCAGCAGATCAATGGCTTATTGATGATCGTGATGAGCCTGCACCACCTGCCACGGAAGCAGCGTGGCATATCCTGATCGTCGACGACGAGCCTGATGTTCACAAGGTTACGCAATTGGCCCTCATGGGGCTTATTTTCAGGGATCGCCGGGTAGAGACGCATTCCTGCTATTCAGGACAAGAAGCCATCGAATTCTTGTCGCATCGTACCGATATTGCGCTGGCCCTGATTGATGTCGTGATGGAATCCGATGATGCAGGTTTGCGGGCAATACAAACGATTCGCGAATTACTGGGCAATCACCAGATGCGCATTATCTTGCGCACGGGTGAACCCGGCGCGGCCCCCAGCCGATTCGTGATCGAGAATTACGATATCAACTGTTATAAAGCGAAGACCGAGCTTACGCGCGATCAGCTCTATACGGCGGTGTTTGGCGGGCTGCGCTCCTATCATGATCTGATGTTGATTGAATATCAGCGGCAAGCGCTGAATATCAATCGCCAAGGTCTCATGAAGGTCAATGAAGCATCGCAAGTCCTTTATCAGACCGCGTCGATGATTGAATTGATCGAAGGCGTGATGACGCAGCTGCAATCGGTTCTTTTCCTGAATCTACCCGGCAGCACCATCGAAATCACCGGCACCCTGATTGCATGCGGCCCGCCCGAGGAGTTGGAGATTCTGCAAGCGACGGGGTCATATGCTGGCCTGGAAAACAAAGCGCTGTCCGCTGAAAACGTGGCGCGCCTGCAGTGGGCGGTCAATACGGCCATCGCGCTCAAGCATAGTATCTGTGCCGAAAATCACTTCGTGGGCTTCTTTGAAAGCCAGCAAGGGCGAATCGGGTTATTTCTCATTGAAGGCCCGGCGCCCTTCCCTTACATCGACCAGGATTTGATTGAGCTGTTTTTCCGCAATGTCAGTGTGGCCTACGAGAGCCTGCTGCGATCCACTGAATTGGAAGAAACCCAGCGCAGCATTATCTATACCTTGTCCGAAGTGGTCGAAAACCGCTCGCAGGATACCGGTTATCATATTCATCGCATGGCGGAGTATTCCTACTTGCTGGCGAAAGAATTAAGACTTCCCGAAGAAGAAGCGGCAGCCATCCGGATGGCATCGCCATTGCACGATATCGGTAAAGTCGGCATTCCGGATTACGTGTTGCATAAACCCGGTGCGCTCGATGCAGAAGAGCGAAAAATCATGGATACCCACGCGCAATTGGGATATCAGATGCTGAACAACCTCAATTCACGCGTTTTGCAGATCGCGGCCATTATTGCGCATCAGCATCATGAAAAATGGGATGGCACTGGTTACCCGAATCAGTTATCCGGCGACGCAATTCATATCGCGGGGCGTATTTCGGCACTGACCGATGTCTATGATGCGCTCTCGCAAGCACGCTGTTATAAAGCGGCCTGGCCGCGAGACAAGGTGCTGGAGACGATTCAAGCCGGTAGCGGCAGCCATTTCGATCCTGCGGTCGTCGCCGCTTTCTTTCGTGTCCTGCCAGAGATCGAGGTTTTGCAGGCCCGCTATGCCGAAATGAAGTAGTCAGAGGAAAAATCTCCGTCTGTCAGCGACGAGCGGTGCCAGACGGAAATTCCCCCCGTAAGGTTAATGGCCCGCAGCGCTTGCAGCAGAACCGGGCAGGATTTTTGTCTGCGCCCGGGCGCGCTCGCGCAATAGATCGCTTGGCCCGCTGCCGAAATGCAGGGTGAAGCGGCGCGAGAAACTGGCAACCTCCTCATAGCCCACCGCTTCTGCCACCTCGCCCACGTTGCCAAACCCGGCCCAGAGCAGCTCCCTGGCCCGTGCCATGCGCATATTGATGATCATCTGCTGCGGCGGCGCGCCGAGGTAGCGCACGCACAAGCGCTGGAGCTGCGCACGGCAGACGCCGTATTGGGCGGCCAATTGATCGACCCGCCACGGCTTGGCCGGCTCGCGCCGCACGGCATCAAACAGCACCCGCAACCGGGATGTGATCTCGTCCCCCATCTCGGTACTGGTCAACATGCGCTTGAGCAGATCGACGGCGAGCAGCATGGCTGCAGCACTGAACGCATCGTGCGGCTGCTTCACTTCCTCACACAGCAAGGCGACGGCGTGGAAGAGGTTTTCCGCGCGGCTGACCTGGCGCGTGCTCACCTGCGGGCCGTGCAGGGCATCCCAGGCGGGGACATCCTCCAGCAGGAACCACACCAATCGCCATGGCTGTCCGGTGAACCTGAAACCGCTGTGGCCATGTGCCGGCAAGATCGCCAATTGCCCTGGCCCGAGCGGGCGGGTCCCCTTGCCTTCGATCAACTCGCCGTGCCCTTCCACGCTGACCAGCACAACGTGAAACGGCGCGCCAATCCGTTCAACGTGCAGCCGCGCATTGATGTACGACACCCCGGCCATCGACACGCCATGATCGCCCAGGCCGCTCAGATTGGGATAACAAAAGGGGGCCGAGCCGATGTAGTGCTGCTCGTTGCTGGGAGCAACATCAAAGAATTCCTGATAGATCGTCGACACGATATGCAGCTCGAATACATTTATTTCTGATCTGGCGATATTACTGCACGCTGTGAATACACATTGCCTAAGCGCGCCCGATAAAATGCCCGTTTAAACATACCTGTAAGTATTTTCTTAAAAAACCATTCAAGAACAACCGTTCGTCAGTACTTGCCAAGCAGGGTGGGAGGCATTCAAATTCTGACGAAAGCATTTAGTGGCTTATTCAACATCTGAAAAGCAAGCCACGATATCAATCCGATATAAGCATATTATCTTCATGCAATCGTCCATCGGTCATCGCGCCTGAAAATAATTTTCACCCGCACGACCCCCTGCTGGTCGATATCACCGCGCAAAAAAATACACAGTATTCAGCAATGCAGGCTTGGGCGGCAATGCCGACTGTCATATCAAGACAAACCGGCCGGGGATATCGATATTGCCACGCCATTTGGGTGTCAAAAGGCGCAACGTAAGCGAACCGATATCAAGGCGCAGATCAAGCTGGCTGCCGGGCCGGTCCTATCCGCCGCATCACGCGGCTCGCCAGCTTATATCGGCACTGTATTCGTCAACGGCAAGTGAGTGGCATCTACCCTCATCGCCATTGACCGGTCTTGCCAAACTGCTTTCAGGGCAAGATGTGCCACACGTCTCAAAAGCATACAAAGTAAGGTCATTGTTTGTGGCTAGTAATAAAAGCCTGCAATTCATATTTTGAACGCAAAACCCCGCCAATCCTGCAATAAAAGCGTCACAAACACCACCCATGCATGATTTGAACAAATATCGACGCAACATCCAAACATTCTAATACGAATCAAAAACAGGCAAGGTAGCCACCGGCTTGGCGGCGACTCGCTCAGGGCAAAGGGAGTGGCCGCACAGAGCCCGACCGCGTCATCCTTGCTATCGATGAGCAGACCATTCATTTAACCCGGATCGTCTGGCGAGTATTGGAATTGTTTATATCCCTCCCCGAGGCATTCCGCTGAAAAGGAAAGAGGCTGTATCCAGGCAGTTGATTGCGGCTGCATCACGCTTTTTATTCATGCCAATACCAAAGAATCAGTACATCAATTCAAAAAGCGACACCTTTCATTGAAGAATCAACATGAAGTACTCGAAACGGGCAATCGGGTTGCAGTGGCAACATCAGCTTATGGGGCAAGACGGGTCATTCAATTGGGGCACGCCCATTTCGTGCCGATCGTAGCGGCAGCCGGATCGAACGGGATTGAAATCTGCCGGGAATTGCAAGCAGAGCATGATGACCACACCTTGCGGCATCTGGGCGATGAAATCCGTCGGCACCAATTGCCGTGCGTCTATTCGACCTCAACCGCGCTCTGGCCGGATGCGAAATACCTCGCTCTGGGGAAAGTGGCGCGGCTGCTGCATGAAGCAAGCGTGCTGGGCGCCAAGGCCGTCAACATGACGCTCGGATGCTACGACGACGGTGCCCATCTTGAGCGACTCGGGCTGTTGCTCGCGACCAGCCAGGTGCGGCTCTGGATTACCAACGATCAATCCCGGCATGGCGGCACCATTGCGCCGCTCGCCGCTTTTTTTGCTCAGGCATCGCGTCACGACGTGCCCGTCGGCATGGCCTTCGATACCGGCAACTGGCACTGGAACGACGTCGATCCTTTCGAGGCAGCGCGGCACTTCAGCCCCTTCGTTGAATATATCCATTGCAAATCCGTGCGCCGCAGCAGCGGCGGTTTGCATACCTTCCCGCTGACGGACGACCCCGCCTGGCGCTCGTTGTTAAAGCTGCTGCCGAGTACCGCATTGCGCGGTATCGCTTTTCCAATCGTCGGTGCCGATCTCGCCGAGGCGACCAGGCGGTATGTGGATCTGATCGCCCAGCCCCCTTCCCAAGCGGGAACGCCGGCATGAGCGCGGTGGATATCGTCACCTTTGGCGAAGCCTTGGCGATGTTCCTGGCCATGGAGCCCGGCGATCTGATCACGGCGGATCAATATCTACGCGGGCTGGCCGGGGCCGAGAGCCAATTCGCCATCGGCATGGCCCGGCTGGGTTTCCGTACTGGCTGGGTCAGCCGTCTGGGCAATGATTCGTTCGCGCCCTTCATCCGCTCGGTATTGCTGCGCGAAGGCGTCGATCTGACCTGCGTGCAGACCGATCTGCACCATCCCACCGGGTTTCAATTCAAATCCAGGCCGCTGCACGGCGAAGTGCCGGTGGTTGAGTCTTTCCGGAAAGGGTCGGCAGCCAGCCGTCTCTCGGTTGAGGACTTCGACCCGGCCTATTTCCGCGGCGCCCGCCATTTGCACGTCACCGGCATCGCCCCGGCCTTGTCGCCCTCGGCGATGCACTTTACCCAGCATGCGATGGACTTCATGCGCTTGTCCGGCAAGGGCATCTCGTTCGATCCGAATCTGCGCGAGCCTCTGTGGCCATCGCAAGAAGTGATGATCAAGCAGATCAACCCGCTGGCCTGCAAAGCGGATTACCTGTTGCTGAGCCTGGCGGAAGGCCGTCTGCTGACCGGGCTACATGCCCCGGAAGACATCACCGCCCGCTATCTGCAATTCGGCGTCAAGCATGTCGTGGTCAAGCTGGGCCACCAGGGCGCGTACTTCAGCAGCCACGACGGCCAAGACGGCTATGTCTGCGCTGGCGCACCACCCGCCGACAGCATCACCACGGGGGAGGGCGAAGGCTTTGCCGCCGGTGTGATCAGCGCCCTGCTCGAACAGCGCCCGCTTGAGGCGGCCATCGCGCGCGGCAACTGGATCGGCACCTTGGCCATGCATGCAGCGGGCGATATGACCGGGCTCCCCACCCGGCAGCAGCTGGAGCGCCATGAATCGGAAATATGGTGATCGGCCAGGTCGGATTACCCCACGGATTTCCGGATCAATGCCCGCGTGAGCAGCCATTCACGCCGCAAGTACGTCTCTTCATTGGAAACACGCCATGCCAACTCAAATCGAACGCTCAGCCCAGACGCAACAAGACCTGTTAACCGCAGCAGAAATGCAGATTGCCGAGCACGGATATGCGGCGCTCAGCGAAGGCCGCATTTGCGCACGGGCGGGGGTCACCCGCGGGGCGTTACGTCATCACTACCCGAGCGGCCGTTACGATCTATTGCCGATGCTGCTTGAGCAACTGATCGAGCGGCAAAGCGCCGAACTCGCGGCTGCCGGCCCGATCGATCCACGCGAGCGGGTTTACCTGATGCTCTATGGCATCCTGAACAACCCGGCCCAATCCAACCTGCTGGTGATCCTGGAAATCTGGATGGCCACGCGCGGGGACGCCAAACTCGCCACGCGAATCAATCCAATCCTCACGACTATGTTCGAACGGGTATTCGGCGCCGCAGCCGATCAGAATCTTGCCCCCGATATTCTGGCGATCCGGCTGACACTGACCGGCGCATGCATGCATCGACTCGGCCACGACGATGGGCACGAGGGGGTGGTCCGTGCGGTGCAATGGATTCTTGAGCGACTGCCACCACCGCCTGAATTTGCGCGGCGATTTCTCTCTTAGAGTCTGTTTACGATGTTTGCAAAGCCGCCTGTTCGAAGCGCTTCAAGGTGTTACTTCCCCTTTTTGTGCCGTGCGAATCTTTGATTCGTCCAGGTATTGGGGATTGAGGGGGATTTCGACGTCATCACAACTTGAAATGCCGCAGCCCCCCCTAGCCCCCTCTAAAAAAGGGGGAACTCCAAGCGACCAGAAACACATGGGGCTGCGAACATGCGCCACTCCACCCCTACCGCCCCACTCATCCCCCCAAGCGCCGACCGGCCGCAATCACCGCATCCAGCAGAATGTCGATGTCTTCCGCAGTCGTGCGGTGATTCACAATGGCCGCACGGATCGCCTGCTTGCCGTCGACCTTGGTGGTGGAAGGCACCGCGATGCCGGATTCCTGCAGATCGATGGCGATATCGGTATTCAGGCGATCCAGCTCCTGGCTGGAGGCCGTGAAGCGGAAACAAACGACGTTGAGCGTTACTGCGCTCAGCAGCTCCAGCTCCGGCTCCCTTTCAACCCTCGCCGCCAGCCGCTGCGCCAGATCGCAGCATTGCGCCACGATCTGGCCCAGCTTGTCCGCCCCATAAACCTTGAATGTCATCCACACCTTCAGTGCACGAAATCCACGGGATAGATCGGGGCCGTAGTCGGTGGGCCACGGATGGCCGGCGGCCAGACCGCGTGTCTCGCGGTGGAGGTAATTCACGTGAGTCGCGAAGGCGGCGGCGTGCTTCACCCCATCCCGCACCAGCACGCAGCCGGCGTCATACGGCACCTGCGCCCATTTGTGGAAATCGAAGGCCACCGAATCCGCCGCCTCGATACCGGCCAGCAACGGCCGCTGCGCCGGGGACAGCATCGCAAGCGCCCCGAAGGCCGCATCGACGTGAAACCACAGTGACTCCTGCTGGCAAAAGCGGGCGATGCCGGTCAGATCATCCACCGCGCCGGTGTCGACCGTGCCGGCAGTGCCAATCACCAGGAATGGCTGCAGGCCCGCCTCCCGGTCACGCCGGACTGCGGCGGCCAGCTCGACCAGGCTGATCTTGTGGTGCTCATCCAACGGGATCAGGCGCAGCGCCTGGGTGCCAAGGCCCGCCATATCCATCGCACGCAGCACGCAGTTATGCGTGGCCGGCGAGGTATAGGCCACCAGCTTGTGCCCGGCCAGCCCCTCCTTGCGCACGCCGGCCCCCATGGCCTGGGTGCGCGCCACCAGCAAGGCGATCAGGTTGGCGACCGAGGTGCCGGTGACGAGCACGCCCGTCGTCGTCGTGGGGAAACCCAGCATCTCGGCCGACCAGCGGATGACCTCGCGCTCGACCTCGATCGGCGCATGATCACGCCCGCCCAGATTGGCATTGAGCGTGGCCGCGAGCATCTCCGCCAGCACGCCCACCGGGTTGCCGCCACCCTGCACCCAGCCCATGAAGCGCGGGTGGATATTGCCGGCGATATAGGGCTGCACCAGCCGCTGGAAATCACCATAGGTATCCGCAAGGCTGCCGGCTGCATGCGGCAGCGGCGTTTTGAGTTCGGC
>NZ_JONM01000031.1 GCF_000711875.1 Andreprevotia chitinilytica DSM 18519 | reverse complement strand
CCGCTGCAGTGGCCGGCCGTATCCGGAGCAACTGCCGGCGGTGGAGTATGAGCCGGGCGATCGGGTGTTGAAGGTTCGCGTCAACGGGCAAATCCAGTATCGCGGCCGGGCAGTGTTCATTGGCGAGGGTTTGGCGGGGGAGTACGTGGCACTGCGCCCTTCGGCACAAGCCGATGTGCTGACGGTGTTCTTCTGTCATAAGGCCATTCGCACCATCGATCTGCGGGTGCAGTTAGACTAGGTTGAGTGTTACCCATGTCTACCGACAAGTGTTACCTATGTCTCCCGGCTGAACACGCGCGAAGCCCAACATCGGGTGCTGAAGATCGCGCCAATGTTGGGCTTCATTTCATTCAACCCAACCTACGGTGATGTCATACAAAAACGCCGACTGGGATTCCAGCCGGCGTTTTTGTTGTACCGCAGGCTCCCGCTGCGCTAACGCCGATCCGTGGTTAACGGCGGCCTGAGCCGTTGTACGGTCTCGTAGCGGGCCGTATCCAGTGCGAAATGCCACTCTTCCGACAGATACACGCCGATCTTTGCCAGATGATGCGGATGGGATTCCGGCTCAGTGGTTTCGACCAGGGCGCGGAATACGCAGCCTAATTGGGCGATGCGATCCAGGCCGACGTCGGCGATGTCGTTGTAATCGTCGATGGTGAGTGCAGGGTTGTGGCGATCAGACATGGCGGCCTCCAATACGGGGGCAACGGGGTGCCCGTCGGCGATCTGTGAGTGCGCCGGCTTGCAAGATTTGCATTGCCGTCCGGTGCCGTGCCGCCAACCGGCTACCGTCACGCGCTAGCTGGTAGCCGATGCCGCGGGGGTCGATCAGGTTGGTGAGGATGGTGAAAATCCGGTCCAGCTCGGCGAAGCCATCGAGGGCTTGGGCAATGAGGTGGTTGGGGTCGGGTGGGGCGGGGGTACTGTGTGGGGAGTTAGGCATGCTTGCCTCCTTGATGTGCTGTTAAGCCCATCCTTCCGCTGCTAAACGGAGGGGCGGGCGCAAGGCGGGGTTAGCAGACCGGCATCAAGGAACCGGCGCACCCGAAGGTGCCCCCACCCTGAGCCCGCATCGAAGACGTGCCAAGGGTGTTGCGAACAAAAATACCGCAAGGATGCGGCTGTTCGCCTTGATGGACAGGCTGCTAAACCCGATCGCGCTATTGAACGCGACAGCGCAAAGTATCCGATCCCGTCTGGTGTGGTCAATCCCGAGCGCTGCCGGGTTGGGGCCAGATCAGTAATGCGAGTGTGATGAAGCAGACGGGCCGCTTGGGGCCGCCGGCTGGCCGGGCAAGAGGGTGACGCTGCCGCCAGAATCACTGCTGGGTGGTGGTTTTTTCTGGTTGCGCAGGTAGGGGCTTTCGGCCGGTGCCTCGTTGCGGCCACGGCCGAGCGGGGCGTCGTGCACGGTGACGATGGTGGCGTTGTTGCTGCATTGCACATCGCTGAAGGTGACGGTCTTGGTAGTCGGGTCGACGCACTTGAATACGCTGCCGGCAAAGGCAACGCCAGCTAGCGACATAAGTGCCACACCAAAAAACAAGCGCACGATGATGTTCCACCCGCCACAACTGTTTGTTTCAATGCCACCGCGACGGCAAGACGGCGGTCATGCCTTCATTGTAGATTTGCTTCGGCTATGGTTTTGGCATGCAGCTGCCGCGGCTTCGACCGGCGGCGCATCGGGCTAGCAGCCCCTTTCTGATCCAGGGCAGCAAGTTAGCCCCTGCGGTCATTTGATCAAGGACTTCCACTTGCCTCGCGCAGGGCCGATCGCATTGCTTCTACGGTGGCCCGAAATCCGTCGACGGCAGGGCGGTTTCTTTGTCGGTCTGCGGCAGGTGCTTTGCTCAATAGATCGCAAGCCTGCTCAGAAAAACCCTCCGTCACATGCAATGCCGTTTTGATCCACTTCGTGGCCCGGCTTGGCCGTATACCGGCCACACGGGCCAGCGCTAGAACACGTTCGCGCAGATCGGGCGGCACCTGGCCGGATGAGGTGTAGTCCAGCGGCGTGCCATCCGGATGCTGCTGATCTACCCCGCCAATTCCGGAAAACTGCAGGGCAGACAGAATGTCGTGGTTCTTCCGGAAAAACCGGTACGCCCGCATTGGTGCCGGATCAAATACCGGGGCCAAGCGTGCTTCGCCGGCGCGGCCGATCAAGGCGAAGTTGTCGCTGTGCAAGTCGCCATTGCCGGTGGCGAGCGCCATCACGAATCGCTGAAAAATGCCGTATTTCACCTCGAACGGATTGGCTACCAGCCCCGGGGTATTGACGACCGTAAACAGGGTTTCCATTGCGCCGTCGGTACGCTCGTAATACTTGCTGCGGTTACCGGTGCGCAGCAGGGTGTAGAACGACTCCTGCGGGATCGGGTGGTGGTCGTTGTCGCGGTCGTACCGATCCAGCACCAATGCCGAGAGCAATTCGTCGCCGAACGCGAATTCGCGGTAACGCCAATCGGGCACATCCAATCCGGCTTTGCGGTGCAGCTCGAGAGCCAGTGCCTCAACAGAAAGAACACGTGGGTATTCCGGCGGCTCCACCTTGACCAAGACCTGCGACGCCGCATCACCCAGCGAGGTAAATACTTTGGGGATCATTCCGGATACGCCCGTCACTTGCATTTGGGCCATCAGCTCGGCGGCACTGTCGGCATCCGTTTGATTGACCAACCCTTCCCGCAAGCAGGCCCATAGCGCGCTGGCCTGAGTCAGGTCGCCTAAAACAGGTTCTGGTCGTGCGTAATAAGCTTGCGCGCTCAGGTCGTCGGCAAACACATCGAGGTGCCCGATGCCACCCGCCCCAAAGTGCGTGAGCAGCAGCCACTCCTGCTCGATGGGCTGGCGGCCGATACGCTGAACCCCTTTGGCCTCCAGCAACCGGTACATGAGGCGGCGCATGGGTGAGTGCGGGTCTTGTGGTGGCAGCAGGGCTTGAAGTTGTGGCGGTAGCTCTTGATCCTGCGACCGGGCCCAGTTCCATTCTGCAAGACCGGCGACATCGTGCAGCATGCTGAATCCGGGGCAATCCATGCCGGCAGCGTGCCGGGTTATCCTCAACTCGGTCGAGGTCAAGACCATATCGGCCAGCTTGGTCGGTATGCCTTGATGGCGGGTCCAAATCACACCGAACAAGTCCATCAGAACAAGCTTCCCGCTTCCAGTTTGCTGGCCAGCTCCGATTGGGCTGCGGACAAGGTAACGGTCAGCCCGACCACCCCGGCCAGTGCTTGCAGCGACTCCAGGCTGATCTTGCCGCGTCGATATGAACGGGCCACCACGGACGCATCAATCCCGGCCTGAGCGGCCAGCTCGGTTTTTTTCAAGCCAACAGACTCTGCTTTGGCATAGATCTGGTCCATCAATGCGCGCGCCAAATTGTGCATTTTTGTCCATTAAAAGCCATAAAATTCTATTTTTATGCATTTATGCACATTTCACAAGGTGCGCACCGTATCTGCGCGGTCACGGCCGCTTCTTATTGCTGGGTTAGCTGATGCTGCGTGGGTCGATCATGATGCCACCGCAACGGCAAGGCAGCGGTCATTCCTTCATTCTGGATTTGCTTCAGCTATGGTTTTGGCATGCAGCCGCCGTGGCTTCGACCGGCGGCGGATCGGGTTAACCGCCCCCTCTGATTGAATGCTCAGGAGCAAAAAATGGAACCGCGTATCAGCTTTATCACACTTGGCGTTGCCGATCTTGAGCGTGCCATCCGCTTTTACACAGATGTATTGAAACTGCCGCGCGTTTCCCCGGAGCTGGAGGGGGTGGCGTTCTTTGAGCTGGGCAAGACGTGGCTATCGCTATTCCCGCGTGCGGCCTTGGCTGCGGATGCGGGCGTATCGGCGGAGGGGCAGGGCTTTGCCGGGTTCTCGTTGGCGCATAACGTGCGCAGCCCGGAGGATGCCGATGCGCTGATGGCGGAGGTAGCGGCTGGCGGCGGGAAGATCGTCAAGCCGGCGGAGAAGGCGTTTTGGGGCGGGTATTCAGGTTACTTCGCCGATCCGGACGGGTTTTTGTGGGAGGTGGCCTGGAATCCTGATTTTCCGCATGTTTGAGGGATGGCTCCTCTCTCCAACTAATAGCTGAGCAAGGCTAAAAGCCTTGCACGCGAGGGCGAGGGGATGGAAGTAGTACGTAGCCCGGACGGCTTGCCGGCCGGGATGCAATGGGACTCGTGGCGGGAACCCCGGCCGCAGAATGCGTCCGGGCTACGTGAATGCTCCGATCAACGCGGCAAATACCGCCAAGCCCCCACCGCAACCAGCAACCACGCCGCCAAAAAAGCCACTCCCCCTAGCGGCGTAACCGCCCCAAGCCAGCGCACGCCGCTCAGTGCCAGTACATACAGGCTGCCGCAGAACAGCACGATGCCGGCTTGCATCAGCCATGCCGCAATGCCGAATGGCTTGGCGCCGGTCTGGGTGGCGAGCCAAGCCAGCGCGAACAATCCCAAACCATGAATCAGTTGGTACTGCACTGCGGTTTGCCACACGGCGAGCAGGTCAGGTGCAAGCCGGGTTTTGAGCGCGTGCGCGCCGAATGCGCCGCAGCCGACGGCGATGAAGAGGTTGAGGGCGGCGAGGGTGGCGCTGAGTTTGGGGGGCATGAGGGGCTCAGAGGTGGTTTTTGATGTTTGTGGAATCAGGGTGTGGTTGTCATCCCCCCTTTTTGAAGGGGGCTAGGGGGATTTCTGCGGCATATCTAATGTTCACCTGCGTCGAAATCCCCCTCAATCCCCCTTCGAGAAGGGGGAAGTAAAACCCTGCAGCGCTTCAAGCTGGCAGTTTGCGAGACTTTGAACAGCCTCTAAGGCTTCGGGCATTCCGTGCGATACCCCGGCAACTCGCTCGCAGCAGGCAAACACACCAGCGGTTTGATGGTTTCCATCGTGGCGGCGAGGTTGTCGCGGTTGATGGGTTGCCAGTCGAGCTTGTCGCCAAAGTAGCGTGCCCAGGCGAATTCGACGAAATAGGCGTGCTCTGCTTTGCCGTAGTAATCGGCGCTGGCCGCGTAGCCGGCGAGTGAGCGGTAGGGGTCGTCTTTCAGGTCGGCCAGCGATTTGGGCAGCTGCTTGGGTGGCAAGGGCGCGCCGTGTTGGTCGTAGAGCCATGCCCAGTGGCGTTCTTGCATCTGTGGCCAGAATTGCTTGGGGTCGTTGATCTTGCCGATCACCATTACGGTGGCCGTGGGGACATGCAAGCGCCACAGCGCGGAGCTCAGGTGATGGCGATCGGTGAGGTAAAAGCGGCCTTTCGGGCCGATCACCACCGGGATTTCCTTTTTGCGCATCAGCTGGTCGAGCTCTTGGGGCGTCTTGCCTGTGTAGGACTGCATTTCGTCTTCGACTTGCATCAGCCCGATGGCGGGTTGGGTTGGGTGCAGTTTGGTGAACGGCAGCTGGCAGTAGTCGCCAACCGGGGTGGATTTGCGGCACGGCGCAGCTTGCAAGGCGGTGGCAACAAGCAGCAAGAGCAAGGCGAAAAGACGATTCATCGATGGGTTCTCCTTATGCGCCGCCAACGTAGCCGAGCTGTCGCCAGCCTTCGAAGACGGTAATCGCAACGGCGTTGGATAGGTTCAGGCTGCGCTGGCCGGCGCGCATGGGCAGGCGGATGCGGCGGTCTGGCGTGAATTGTTGTAGCACGTCATCCGGCAGTCCGCGGGTTTCCGGGCCGAAGACGAAGACGTCGCCCTCGGCGAATTGCAGCGTATCGAAGCGGCTGCTGCCCTTGGTGGTCATGGCAAACATGCGGCGGCCGGGCAGGGCGGCGAGGAGGGCTTCCCAGTTTTCATGCACGTGGACGGCGGCGTATTCGTGGTAATCGAGCCCGGCGCGTTTGAGCTTGGTGTCGTCCAGCGCAAAGCCGAGCGGCTTGACCAGATGCAGGCTGCAACCGGTGTTGGCGGCCAGCCGGATGACGTTGCCGGTGTTGGGAGGGATTTCGGGTTGGAAGAGGACGATGTCGAACATGTTTTTATTGGGGTTTGGTTCTGAATATTGATCGGTTGTTGGTTCGTTCAGTGAGCCGCTCGGCAATCCGACCGACGGATCGAAAATTAGCTTGTTCTTATCTAGTTGCCCCGGCTACAACGCATTAATGCACTTGTCATTCAGTTTTCATCTGAATCGGGGGAGGCGCAAATGGAGTTGGTACCACGCGATATCGTGATCGCGGCGGCCAGAATGGCAATGCTCGATCATCTTACCCCGAGCCAGACGATGGCCGTGGTGCTGCGCGCGATTGATCACGATCTGATGGGCCCCGGTGGCAAGCCGTTCAACCCGGCGCGTACCGAGGGCATCGGGCAGGCGGTCTACGCGGCGATGTTCGGCTATCCGGTCGAATTCGTGCACGACCCGCTGGCGGCGAATGGTTGCCGCTGGGTATCCGAATTGCCGAATCATGGCTATAGCCAGCCGTTTCAGCAGTTTTTCATCGATGCGATGGTGCTGGTGGATTACGAGCGCCAGCGCAAACGCATCGCTTTGGCCTGATTACCGCCGCGTCCCCTGCATGTCTGCCTAGCTGCTAGAATCCGTGGCTTGGTTTTGCTACGGATGCGTGATGAATACCGCCACACTGCTGATCAGCTGCCCGGACCGAAAAGGCCTGTCTGCCGCGATCGCCAATTTTCTCTATACGTATAACGCCAACATCGTTCATTCCGACCAGCATCAGGACAACAGCGAAAACCTGTTCCTGATGCGCGTGGAGTGGGATCTGGCTGATTTCACGCTGGACATGAGCGCGTTCACCGCCGCCTTCCAGCCCATCGCCGATCGCTTCGATATGCACTGGACGGTTGCGCTCTCCGCCCAGCGCCCGCGCATGGCGATCTTTGTTTCCAAGTACGATCACTGCCTCGTCGATCTGCTGCACCGCCACCAGAGCGGCGAGCTGCATTGCGATATCCCGCTGGTGATCTCCAATCACGAGGATTGCCGCGCGCTGGCCGAGTTCTACGGCGTGCCGTATCACGTGGTCGAAGTGAACAAGGACAACAAGGCGGAGGCCGAGGCCAAGCAGCGCGAATTGCTGCAGGCCCACGGCGTCGACCTGATCGTGCTGGCGCGCTATATGCAAGTGTTGTCGCACGAGTTCACCGGTGCGTATCCGCAGAAAGTCATCAATATCCACCACAGTTTCTTGCCGGCGTTTGACGGCGCCAAGCCATATCACCGTGCGTTTGCCCGTGGCGTGAAGCTGATCGGCGCGACCAGCCATTACGTGACCGAAGTGCTGGACGACGGCCCGATCATCGAGCAAGACGTGATCCGTATCTCCCACCGGGACGATGTCGATGAGCTGGTGCTCAAAGGCCGCGATCTGGAGCGGGTGGTGCTGTCCCGCGCGGTGAAGTGGCATCTGGCGCACCGGGTGCTGGTGTATTCGAACAAGACGGTTATTTTTGCTTAAGTCATGACGGCGTTCCGCTATCAGGCCGTCAATCAGGCCGGCGCTGAACAACGCGGCGTGATCGAGGCCGATTCGCTGCGGCAAGCCCGGGTGTCGCTGCGCGACCAAGGGTTGTGGGTCAGCGAGTTGGCCGAGCTGACTGCCGAGAACCAAAGCGGTGGTCGCGGCGGCCCGCGGTTAAGTACCGCGCAGCTGGCGTTGCTGACACGCCAGTTCGCCACCTTGCTGGATGCGGGCCTGAATATCGAACAGGCGCTGGTCGTGCTCGCTGAGCAAAGCGAAAACGAGAAGGAAAAGCGCCTGGTGGCAGCACTGCGCAGCGAGATTCTTTCTGGCGCATCGCTCTCGTCCGCGCTGGCGCGCCATCCCGGCACCTTCCCTGAGCTGTATCGCACCATCGTTGCGGCGGGTGAGGAATCCGGCAAGGCATCGGCGGTGATGCAGCGTTTGGCCGATTACCTTGAAGCCCGCGCTGCCTTGGGCGCGAAGGTGATGCTGGCGTTCATCTATCCCATCGTCGTGGTCGTCGTGTCGCTGATGGTTATCGTTGGTCTGCTTACCTGGGTGGTGCCGCAGATGGTGACGGTGTTCCAGAGCGCCAAACAGACGCTGCCCTTCCTGACCCGTGCCTTGTTGTGGATCAGCGCGTTTGTACGCAATTGGGGCTTGGTGGCCTTGGTGGTGCTGGCGCTGGCTGGTTTTGGCGCGTGGCGGGCATTGAAAGATCCGGCCGTGAAACGTCGTTATCACGCGTGGAAGCTAAGCTTGCCGCTGTTCGGCCGCTTCGAGCTGGCCAGCAACACGGCGCGGCTGGCGTCGACGCTGGCCATTCTGGTTGGCAGCGGTGTGCCTTTACTGAGCGCGATGCAGGCGGCTGCTGGCGTAGTCAGCAGTTTGCCCTTGCGCGATGCGGTATCCGAGGCTGCCAAACAAGTGCGCGAGGGCGTGACCTTGTCCCGCGCGCTCGGGCAGTCCAAGCGCTTTCCGCCGGTGCTGATTCACCTGATCGGTAGCGGTGAAGTCACTGGCCGGCTCGAAAAGATGCTCGATAAAGCCGCCGGACAACAAGCACAGGAACTCGAAAACCGCGTCGCTACCTTTACCGGCTTGCTCGGCCCGATCATGGTGCTGATCATGGGCGGGGTGGTGCTGCTGATCGTGCTGGCAATACTGTTGCCGGTGTTCGAAATGAATCAGTTGGTGAAATAGGAAGAAGGAAACATGTCCCGCAAGTCGCTCCTCCCCAAGCAGTCTCGCAAGCAGACCGGTTTTACGCTGATCGAAATTCTCGTCGTGATCACTATCCTGGCGATCCTTGGCGCGCTGATCGTGCCCAAGATCATGGATCGCCCGAACGACGCCCGCGTGGTCGCGGCCAAACAGGACATCCGCTCGGTGGTGCAGGCGCTCAAGCTCTACAAACTGGATAACGGCCGTTATCCGACTACCGAGCAGGGCATCAAGGCGTTGGTGGAAAAGCCGAACTCACCGCCGGTGCCGGGTAACTGGAAAACCGGTGGTTATCTGGAAAAACTGCCGAAAGACCCGTGGGGCAATGACTACATCTACCTGAACCCCGGCCTGCACGGCGAAATCGACGTGATGAGCTATGGCGCGGATGGGCAAGCGGGCGGCGAAGGGTACGACGCCGATATCGGGTCCTGGCAGCTGTAAGCTCAATCCCAATCCTGTAGGAGCGACCTTGGTCGCGATGGCGACGATGGAAGTGCCGCTATCGAGACCAAGGTCGCTCCTACATATACATCCAACATCCGAGCCCCATGCGCCAAGCCGGCTTCACCCTCATTGAAATCCTCATCACGCTGCTGCTGATCGGCATCATCACCAGCGTGGCCGTGGTGCAGCTGGGGGAGTCGGATGGCCGCGTGATCGAGCGGGAGTCAGAACGCTTGTCGCTGCTGCTGGATGCGGCTCGTGATGAGGCGATCAACAGTGGCCGGGCGATGGCGTGGAGTTCGGATGGCCACGGCTATCAATTCTGGCTGCAGGATGAACAGAACAATTGGCAGTCCGTCGCCACCCAGGACGAATTCCGCGCCCGGCCGTTGCCTGAAGGCATGGCGGTGACCAAGCTCAGCATCAATTTGCGCGAGCAACCCATCGGCGAACGTGTGGTGTTCGAGCCCTCTGGCGTCAATTCCCCATTCCATATTGATATGCAGCTTGGCGAGCAGCACTGGCAGCTCGATGGCGACGTGATGGGGCAGGTGAGTGCATCGGTTGTTGCGGCGGATAACGGCTGATGGTGAATCCGAAGAAGCGCTGTCCCAAATGGGAAACCTGTCACTACGTAAGTGCTGCAGATTGTTACCTCCCCCTTTTTAAAGGGGGACCGAGGGGGATTTCGACGTCATTGCAAATTGAGATGCCGCAGAAATCCCCCCTAGCCCCCCTTCGCAAAGGGGGGGACGGTACATCGGAAAAATTTAGGGCAGATTCCAAGTGGCGGACCAAGGTCGCCGAGATGCGCAAACACGGCTTCACCCTGATCGAAGTACTGATCGCCCTCGCCGTGCTGGCCATTGCGCTGGCTGCGGCGATGAAAGCCGCCAGCGGTAGCATCGATACCGCCGAGACCTTCCGCAAGCGCACGCTGGCCGGCTGGGTAGCGCAGAACCAGCTGAACGAAATGAACGCGCGTGGGTTGTTTCCGGATATCGGCTCGCAAGAAGGCACGGCGGAGCAGGCGGGTGAGCACTTCACGTGGCACATCGAGACCGGCGCATCGCCCAACCTCAGTTTCCGGCGCATCGAGATCAAGGTGTTTGCCAACAACGACAAGCCCGGCGACAAGCAATACGCGCTTGCCACGCTGATCAGCTATGTCGCCAATGTGCCGCCGAACGCTACGCTGGCTGCGCCGACGATGACGGCATCCGGCGTGGTGTCCACACCTGTTCCGGTCACCCCGACGCCAGCGCCATCCAGCGGGGGCACCTGATGTCGGGGCGCTTTCGTAGCCGTGCTCGCGGTTTTACCCTGATCGAGGTATTGGTCGCGCTGATGGTGTTCGCCGTTGTCGCGTTGATCGCTTACCAAGGCTTGTCGCGCATCGTCGAAATCAAAACCCGTCTGGATGAAGAAGCGCATCGCTGGCGCGAATTATCGCTGGTGCTGGACCGGATCGAAGAGGATGTCAGCCAGGCGGTGAATCGCCCGTGGCGCAATACCGGTGGCATCACGCAGCCGGCCGTTCGTGGCGGTGGGCAACTGGCGCAGGCAGGTTATCCGGCATTGGAGCTGGTGCGGGTCGTGCGTGATCGCGATCCTTACCACGTGGCGTATCGCCTGCATGAGGGCAGGTTGGAAATGCTGCTGTGGGATAGCCTCGATCTCGCCCCACGTGCCCAGCCGCGCACCTTTCTGCTACTGCCGAAAGTGGAGCGCTTCGAGGTCTACTTTCTCGACGGCAACAACGCATGGCAAAGCGACTGGCCGCCCACGGTGGGCAATATGGTCAACAGCGTAATGCCGCGTGCCATCAAGGTCGTGCTGGCACGTGCGGGCGAAGCGCAGGTCGAGCGGGTATACGCGCTGCCATGACGATGAAACGTGCCCCGCGCCGGCAAGCCGGTATCGCCATCATCACCGCTGTGCTCACCGCCGCGCTGGTCGCCGCCATGGTCGCGTGGATGGCGTGGCGGCAGCAGTTGTGGTTCCGCCAATTGGAAAACCAGTTCGACCAAGCCGAAGCACGCGGCGTGGCGCGGGCGGCGCTGCAACTGGCGCGGCTCACCTTGCGTGACGACGGTCGCAACAACCAGATCGATCACCAACTGGAACCGTGGAATATCCCGATCCCGTCGATCCCGGTCGAAAACGGCCGCGCTGGCGGGCGCATCGTCGAGCAGCAAGGCAAGTTCAACCTCAACAACGTCGCCCCGGCCGGGCGCTTCAGCCAGACCGGTTACGACGCTTGCGTAAAGCTGTTTCAGCAGCTGGGCTTGCAAGCCAGCCTCGTCAATGCCTTGGCCGACTGGGAAGACGCCGACAGCGAGACCCGTTATCCCGGCGGGGCGGAAGATATCGAATACCTGGGCGAAGCCGTGCCATATCGCGCGGCCAACCAGCCGCTCACCGATATCGAAAGCCTGCTGCGCGTACGTGGCTTCACGCGGGATGTGATCGCCAAGATCGCGCCTTATGTATCGGTGCTGCCGGAACAAACGCCCATCAACGTCAATTTTGCCTCGCCCGAAGTCATGGCGGCGGTGATTCCGGGCTTGTCCGTCTCTGATGCGCAAGGTGTGGTATCGCGCCGGGCTGGGAAGTACTTCGAAAAGCTGAGCGATTTCACGGATGCCTTGCCCAAGAATATTCAAGGGCAACTGGTGGCTGGCTCGGTGGGACTGGAAAGTCGTTATTTCATCAACGAAATCGACGCCCAATTCGGCCGGGTGACGATGCGCTACGCGGTATTGCTGGAGCGCAACCGGCCGGATATTCCGCGTGTGGTTTGGCAGCGCCGACGTTAGAACCCAATCCTACCTATACGTTTGCCCGTCGTACGGAAACAGGATTAACACAAGGGCATGCTACAATCTCCGGTTTCGCGATTCGCCAATTAACCAAAGCAGCCCCCACCCATGACGCGCGCCCTCCGCAACATTGCCATTATTGCCCACGTCGACCACGGTAAAACCACGCTGGTCGACCAACTTCTTCGCCAGTCCGGCACCTTCCGCGACAACCAACAGGTTGACGAACGCGTGATGGACAGCAACGACATCGAAAAAGAACGTGGCATTACCATTCTGGCCAAGAACACCGCCATCGATTACGAAGGCGTGCACATCAACATCGTCGACACCCCGGGCCACGCCGACTTCGGCGGCGAAGTGGAACGCGTGCTGGGCATGGTCGACGGCGTGCTGCTGCTGGTGGATGCCGTTGAAGGCCCGATGCCGCAAACGCGCTTCGTGACCAAGAAGGCACTGGCCCTCGGCCTGCGCCCGATCGTCGTCATCAACAAGGTGGACCGTCCGGGCGCTCGTCCGAACTGGGTGGTTGATCAAACCTTCGACCTGTTCGACAAGCTCGGCGCCACCGACGAACAACTCGATTTCCCGATCATCTACGCATCCGGCCTGAATGGCTTTGCCAAGATGGAACTCGATCAGGAATCGGACAATATGCGTCCGCTGTTCGAGACCGTGCTCAAGCACGTGCCGACCCCGCCGGGTGACCCGGATGCGCCGCTGCAGTTGCAACTGGCAGCGCTGGATTACTCCACCTACACCGGCCGTCTTGGCGTCGGCAAGGTGCTCAACGGCCGCATCAAGCCGGGCCAGCAAGTCGTGGTGATGAACCACGAAGAACAAGTGGCTACCGGCCGCATCAACCAGGTGCTGGGTTACCAGGGTCTGGAGCGCATTCCGGTTGAAGGCGCTGAAGCCGGCGACATCATCATCATTTCCGGTCTGGACGATATCGGCATCGGCGTCACCATCTGTGACAAGGACGCGCCGGTTGGCCTGCCAGTATTGGGCGTGGACGAACCGACCCTGAACATGGACTTCATGGTCAACACCTCGCCGCTCGCCGGCACCGAAGGCAAGTTCGTCACCAGCCGCCAGATCCGCGACCGCCTGACCAAGGAACTGCTGACCAACGTCGCCCTGCGCGTTGAAGACACCGCCGATGCGGATATCTTCCGCGTCTCCGGTCGTGGCGAATTGCACCTGACCATCCTGCTGGAAAACATGCGTCGCGAAGGCTTTGAAATGGCCGTCGCCAAGCCGCGCGTTGTGTACAAGGAAATCAACGGCCAGAAGTGCGAGCCGTACGAAAACCTGACCATCGATCTGGAAGATGAACACCAGGGCGGCATCATGGAAGAAATCGGTCGTCGCCGTGGCGAACTGACCAATATGGAATCGGATGGCCAAGGCCGTACCCGTCTGGAATACCACATTCCGGCACGTGGCCTGATCGGCTTCCAGTCCGACTTCATGACCATGACCCGCGGCACCGGCCTGATGAGCCACGTGTTCGATGACTACGCACCGGTCAAGGCGGACCTGCCGGGCCGTCACAACGGCGTGCTGATCTCGCAAGACAACGGTGAAGCCGTCGCCTACGCACTGTGGAAGCTGGAAGACCGCGGCCGCATGTTCGTCTCCCCGGGCGACAAGCTGTACGAAGGCATGATCATCGGTATTCACAGCCGTGATAACGATCTGGTCGTGAACCCGATCAAGGGCAAGCAACTGACCAACGTGCGCGCTTCCGGCACCGACGAAGCCGTGCGCCTGACCACGCCGATCAAGCTGTCGCTGGAATCCGCGGTCGAGTTCATCGATGACGACGAGCTGGTGGAAATCACCCCGGTCAGCATTCGTATCCGCAAGCGTTACCTGCAGGAACACGAGCGCCGCCGCGCTTCCAAGGCTGAAGGCTAAGCCAACGCTTGCATTCGGGCCGTGTGCCCGAAATGCCGCGAAAAACGCCGACCAGGAGGTCGGCGTTTTTTATTGCGGCTATTGATAGTTTTTTTATATTTGTCGTTTTGGCATGGTTTTGCGCTGATTTCAGTTGGGCGAGCTTTCTGAATCAATTCTAAATGAATGAATTTTGTTTTTTAATATATTGAAAATAAACAATTTTTTGTATTTTTCCTTGGGCGTTGATGATTGTTGGTCGCATAGTGAAATGTCATTAATTCATTCAGAATGAAAATAGGCCCATGCTATCGTTTTGCTCATGAACAGACGATATAGGCTGCTTATCATGAAGAAATCCATTTCCCGTCCGCGCCCGCTGGCTTTGGCCCTGGCGTGTGCCCTGGCTGCACCGGTTCTTGTCTTTGCCGCGTCCGAACCTGCAGCGGACTCCATCCCGACCCAACCGGTTGCCGCAGCAGTAACGGCACCCGGCGCGACACCGGTCTATGATCTCGACCCCGTCATCGTCACCGCCGCGCGCCAAACTGCGCCGCTGACCGTTGTCACCGATCCAAAAAAACCACGTCAGCCAGTACCTGCCAGCGATGGCGCGGATTATCTGAAGACGATTCCCGGCTTCTCGTCCATCCGCAACGGCGGCTCGAACGGCGATCCGGTATTCCGGGGCATGTTCGGCTCACGCATCAATCTGCAAACTGATGGCACCACCATGCTCGGCGCCTGCCCGGCGCGGATGGATACACCGACTTCCTACGTATCGCCGGAAACCTACGACAAGATCACCGTGATCAAAGGCCCGGAGTCGGTGATCTGGGGGCCGGGCGCATCGGCCGGCACAGTGAAGTTCGACCGCGATACCAAGCGTTTCGAAGCGCCCGGCGCACGCGTGGAAGCCAGCGCGCTGGTCGGTTCGTTTGGCCGCAACGACGGCAATATCGACGCCACCGTCGGCAACCCGACCGGTTATGTGCGCATCACCGGCAACCACTCCCATTCGGGCGACTATTCGGATGGTGACGGCAATACCGTCGGCTCGAAGTGGAACAAATGGAACACCGATGCTGCCATTGGCTGGACGCCGGATGACCTGACCAAGCTGGAATTAACTGTCGGCACCGGCAATGGTGAAGCGCGCTATGCCGGCCGCAGCATGGACGGCACCCAGTTCAAGCGTGAAAGCGCCAGCCTCAAGTTCGAGCGCCGCGCCGTCAGCGACAGCATCGACAAGGTCGAAGCGCAGGTTTATTACAACTACGCCGACCACGTGATGGACAACTACACGCTGCGCCAGCCCACCACCCAGATGCCGGCGATGGCGACCAATCTCGATCGCAAAACCATCGGCGGCCGGGTCGCCGCAACCATGCACTGGACAGATGACCTGAGTTTCATCGCCGGGGTAGATGGCTCGACCAACACGCACCGTCGGCGGGGTGGGGCGGGCATTGATACCTATCTGAATATGCCCTGGGTGCAGGATGCCAAGATGTCGGATATCGGCACGTTCGGCCAACTCACCTGGAATCGCAGCGACTTGCAACGGGTGATCGGCGGCGTGCGAATCGACCGCGCCAACGCTTATGACGACCGTGTCGCCACTGGCCCCAAGCCACCGGTCTATGACCATGATCGCAGCGAAACGCTGAAGTCCGGGTTCGTGCGCTACGAGCAAGACCTGGCCGGCAGCCCGACCGCCGTGTTTGCCGGCATCGGCCATTCCGAACGGATGCCGGATTTCTGGGAACTGTTCTCGCCGAAATATGGTCCGGATGGCGCGGTGAACGCGTTCTCTGCGATTCGGCCGGAGAAAACCACCCAGCTGGATTTCGGCGCGCAATATCACGGCAAGAACGTGCAGGCATGGGCTTCCATGTATGCCGGCTACGTGAAGGACTACATCCTGTTCAGCTATGACAACAAAGCCAGCATGATGGGCCTGACTGCGACTGCGGATAACATCGATGCCCGCATCGCTGGCGGTGAACTCGGCGCGAATTACCAATGGAACAACTGGAAGTTTGACGGTTCGCTGGCGTACTCCTGGGGCGAGGACATTACCCGCGGAGAAGCCATGCCACAGCTGCCGCCGATGGAAGCGCGCTTCGGTGCGACCTATGCCACCAATAAGTGGTCGCTCGGTGCGTTGTGGCGGCTCGCCGCTGCGCAAACGCGCATTGCGCAGAACGAAGGGAACGTCGTCGGCCGTGACTTCGGGCCTTCCGCCGGCTTTGGCGTGTTTTCGCTCAACGGCAGTTATGACTTCAACAAGACCGTTCGCCTGACCGCTGGCGTGGATAACGTCTTCAACAAGGAATACACCGAGCATTTGAATCGCGCGGGGGATGCTGGTTTTGGCTATGCGGCCGATACCACCTTGCAGGAGCCGGGCCGGACGTTATGGATCAAGTTAGGCGTTAAATACTGAACCCTGATGTATTGCAGCAAGCGTGCTCGTCAAGCCGACAAAGCCCCACGCAAGTGGGGCTTTGTCATTGGGGCTTACCCAATGAACCGCCGCCGCGTTGATGCGATTGCACCGTAACGCACAGCACCGGACGCCTTGCGTTTGAGCATCAAATGAACGGTGTTTGCTAATTGACTGTGTGATGCGGATCGCACAAATGTTTTCGAAATGTATATATAATATTTTCTGATTTATTTATTTCTGCATTGGAAAGTTTGTGTCTCGACTTTAAGCATGGTCAAGAGTCTGTTCCCAATCTTGCTGATGTCATCAGATCAATACGTAATGGTGGCATCCGGGGTTTCCCTTCCGCTAAGTGCCGAAAGAATGGAGCGAGACCCTGGGAGCTTGCTCTCATCAGAGTGGACTGACTGAGGGAAGTCCGTGGCGTGCGAAGCTTTGCTTCGTTCAGCCGAGGCGTAAGGCGCAGGGTCGCGCCTTGTTTGAATAAGCGGCGAGTGAAAAGGTATTTGGCGAGACAAATACCTTTTCCCGGCCGCGGGACGGATTCCCGCTGTCATGCTTTTGAACCGCGCCGCAGGCGCATAACTGATGTCATTGGCCAGATCGTAAACAGGCTCTCAGCGCCGACGGCCACCCAATAACGCAACATGACTTTCCAGATAAAACCTTACGGTGCAGACCCCTTTCATACGGGGTGGCCGAATCAAGATCGATACAACGAGGGAGGCGTATCGCATGCAAGCCGGCAGTACTTCTGTGCAGTTCAAGAAACCCAGGCGCTCCTGGTTTTGGCGATTGGTGGGCTTGGGTTTTCTCGGCTTCATTGCGTGGTGGGGCGCGAATCTGTTTCTTCCCAACGGCTGGCTGGAGCGGGCCGAATCCGCGTGGTCGGGGCAGGTTCAGCTGCCGAGCTGTAACAGCAAGATCACCGAGGGCGAAATCGTGACGCAGTTCGGCAGCTTCGTGCGCTTCGTCAACGCCACCATTCCGTTTGCGGGTATGTCGATTCGTCGCAGCAAGGAATTGGCGTTTGATGCGCGGCACGGTACACGCCGGTGCGAAGGCGAGGTCACGACCATTCTGGGTTCCGGCTCCATCGAATACCAAGTCGAGTGGTACGACCCGCGCAGCCCGTCGCTCGATGCGATCAGGGTCAGCCTGCTTGGCGGCAATTTGCCGACCGTTCTCCAGAAATTACGTCACTGAATTTCACGAAATCCCACCCCATTTCCCCAATTCCACTCAACCCCAATTAATCAAAGACGCACACCATGTCTACCAAGCCCGAATTGTTTGTCGTCATTGATGGCCAGGCCCATGGCCCCATTATCCTTGCCGAAGTCCAGGATATGATCGGGCAGGGCAAGCTCACCCGCCAGTCGCTCTATTGGCAGGCCGGCATGACTGAATGGTCCGCGCTTGATGGCTTGCTTCAACCGGAAACCGTCGCGGCGATTCCACCTGCCGTACCGGCGAAAGTGGTGCCGCCTGCGGTGCCGCCGGCACCTGCCAGCAATGGATCGGCAACACCTGCCACCCCAGCAGCGCTGCCAATGGCCCCGGCTACCGCAGAATTGGAGCTGGCGCCAATCATCAGCCGTGTTCTGGGTGGGCTGATCGACGGAATCATTCTTCTTATCCCGTTCTGGATCGGCGAGATCGTGATTCCGCTGGTGGGTGGCTTGTTGATTTATGTGCTCTACACCGCCCTGATGATGGCATCGGAATCCCAAGCCACCATTGGCATGAAAATCATGAATATCAAGCTGGTTGATGAACACGGCGCCAAAGTCAAAAACGATAAAGCCTTTATCCGTGCCCTGGTCAGTATTCCCTCTTCGCTGGTGCTGTGGTTTGGCTATCTTTGGGCATTGTTCAATCCCAAGAGCCAGACGTTGCATGATGTCGTGGCCAATACCTATGTCGTTTCGAAATAAGAACCTGTTCATGATCTTGCTGCGCTGCTCTTCACCCCGCTGAGGGCCGCTCGCGACAGATCGTGAGCAGGTTCTAACGAATGCAAACCGGTTCATGCAAGTCGATGGCTTCGTTTAATCCACATCTGATCCCATATCTGATCCATATCAGGAAATAAAAACCATGCATCTTCGCGCTATTCCGCTCTGCCTTGCCGCGGTGTTGTTCTCCAATGCGGCAATGTCACAACAGCCTCCCTCGGTGTATTCCGAATCTCGTGATGCTGCATCGTCTTTCATCGGTACGACCAATTTCGTGGTGGGTAGATTGGGTAGGGATTGCCTCGCCTTGCTGGGCCGCCCCGAAACGGCCGAGGAATTCGTATCTACCTGGCAATCGCGTAATGCCAAATATGTGAGTGCTGCGGGCAAATACATTCGGCTGCGGAGTGAGGAAGCATTTGCCAGCGGAGGAGCCAGCAAGCGTGATGCCGTTTTGGGCGAACTGGCGGATGCGGCTACCAACGGTGGCAGGGCAGCGGTTCAGGATATGTTCCAGCGTGGAGATAAAGGGGAGATTTGCAAACGTGTGATCGCGCTAATCGATTCGGGCGGCATGGATTTTTCTCCCAAGTTTCCCATGTTCGACGAACTCGGAGCGCTGGTTGCCTGGGCGAAATAATTCGCCCCGCGTGGTATTCCGCCATCGCTGAAGAAAGGAGCATGCAATGCGCAGCGTGTCGCAGCAGATTCTGATTTCGCTAACACTGGTTTTTTGCACGACCTCAATGGTGACGTTCGCAGTGACCGACGAGGACGGGTATGACGAATATACGATTCGGAAAAGGGATATCCCGATTGATGCGCCGAAGTTCGCGGGTTTTCCGGCAAAAAAATATGAAGGCCCCAATGCGGCCATCGATTTCAGGAAGAACCCCGACGCAAGGGAATATAGAACGCGTCTGACGGCCTGGAGCAAGGCGCGCCCCAATTTCGCCGGGCACTATATTTTGGCGACATGGGGCTGCGGCACGAATTGCACGCAAATCACCATCATCAATGCCCGCACCGGGAAGGTTTACCAACCGGAAGGCATGACCGCCAATTCCGCGGTCAACGTTGAGGATGCGCTGCTTGACAACAGTGATCCGTGGTACGGCAGCGGGTCCATCAAATTCCAGCCGGATAGCCGGTTATTGATGCTGGTTGGCATGCCGGAAGAACGAACCGAGGATCGCGGCATTTCCTGGTTCGTCTGGGAAGAACCGCGCTTGAAGCGAATTCGCTTCATTCCCAAAGGGTGGTATCCCGCAAAGGAATAACTGGGATAACCGATTCCGAGTTGGCCAAAGAGAACGCCCGGTATGCATTGATTGCGTACCGGGCGTTTTGCCTTTGTCGATGTAATGGCAACCCAAGCGGCGAGGTGTGTCCCTCGTCCGTTACAGCTTGGTCGCTTTGTCCTGCTGCGCGAGATACCGCTCGTGATACTTGCCGCCCAGCTTGCGGATCGCCGCGCCGATGCGGGCGTAATCCGCCTCGATCAGGTTGGCAAGTGACACCCGCCCGGATGGATGCGCCGTACCGAAGCCACCGCCCGGCAACAACACCACGCCGGTTTCCTGCGCCAGTTGCAGCAGCAGCTCGTTCGGCTTGATCTGGGTGATCAGCCAATCGACGAACTCCTGGCTGTACATCTGCGCACCCAGCGTCTTCAGATCGAGCAAGTGGTAGTAATCGATCGAATCCGGATCGTGCGGCACCTCCAAGCCCAGCTCGCGATAGAGCGCGACCTTGCGGCGGCGCACGATGCGTTTCATGGCGGTCTTGTAGGCATCCGCCTCGTCCATCAGGGCAAACAGCGAGAAGAACGTCATCTGCGCTTGTACCGGCGTAGCCAGACCCGCCGTGTGATTCAGTGCCACGGTGCGGCTGTCGGCAACCAGGCGATCGATGAACTTGAGGTCACGCGGGGTGGTGGTGATCGAGTGGTAGCGCTCGTCCAGCTCCTGCTTGTGATGCTCCGGCAGCTCGGCAATCTTTTTATCCAGCAGATTGTTTTCGTGCGTGGCCACGACGCCCATGCGCCAGCCGGTCGCCCCGAAGTATTTCGAGAACGAATACACCAGGATGGTGTTATACGGGCACATCGCGAACAGCGAGACGAAATCATCGGCGAAGGTGGCGTACACGTCATCGGTCAGGATGATCAGATCCGGCCGCTTCTTCACGATCTCGACGATGTACTGCAGCACTTCGTCATTGATGCGCACCGACGGCGGGTTGCTCGGGTTGACCAGGAAGAACGCCTTCACCTTCGGATCGAGCAGCTTGTCGAGTTCTTCCTTGGTGAACTGCCAGTTGTTTTCCGGCGGCGCATCGATTTTCAGCTCGACCAGCTGATAGTCGTTCAGCTCCGGAATTTCGATATACGGCGTGAAGATCGGCATGCCCAAGGCGATGGTGTCGCCCGGTTCCAGCAGGTGGTTTTCACGCATGCTGTTGAACAGGTAGGTCATCGCGGCGGTGCCGCCTTCGACCGCGTACATATCGAAGTGACCCTTGAACGGGTGCGTGCCGATCATCTCGCGGTGGATGTACTGGGCGACGATCTTTTCCGACAACTTCAGCATGCGATCGGGCACCGGGTAGTTGCAGCCCAAGATCGCCTCACACATCTCGTAAATGAAATCGCCGGCCGACAGGCCAAGCTGATCGCGCACATAAGAGACGGCGGAGCGGATGAAGTCGATGCCCTTGGTGCCGGCATTGCGGGCGGTGAAGATATCGAAGCGCGCCTCGATGCCGTCACGTTGCGGAAATCCGCCCACGCCTTCCTGCATGTAGACAAAGGAATTTTCCGCCTCGGTCATGGCAAACAGGCCGAACTGGAAAAACCCGTGGCGGGGGATGGTCGCGAGGAAGTTCGGATTGCCCCGGCCTGCGTTCAGCATCGACCGGTTCTGGCTGGATGCGGCCTTGATCAGTACGTCTTTGAGTTCGAACGGGCTCAAGCCAGCCAACTCATCGAGGTTCTTGAAGTCCATGAAAGTCCACTCCTGTCTTATCGACTACTACCGGAAATAAATGTCTCGCCACGTTCCCGGCTGTGCATGGCGAGCATTGCCGGAGCCAGCCGGGTGGCCAGCCCCGGCCAAATCACACCAAGGCGACGACCAAGGGGCCGAGCAAGGTCAGGAACACGTTGGCCAGACCATAGGTAATGGCGAACGGCACCGTGGGGATGGAGTTCTCGGCTTTGTCCAGTACTTCGCCGAAGGCCGGATTGGCGCTGCGTGTGCCGGCCAGGGAGCCGGCGAAAATTGCTGTGTTGTCGTAGCGCAGCACATAGCGGCCGAACAGCATGGTGATGATCAGCGGCAGGATCGTGACCACCACGCCGATCAGGAAGATCGATAGCCCGTGTTCGCGGATGGTATCGACCGCCTGCAAGCCGGAATTCAAGCCCACCGCCACCACGAAGCCGGCCAGACCGAGATCCTTGAGAATCTGCACCGCACCACCGGGCATGGCGCCAAAGGTCTGCTTCTTGGCGCGGAACCAGCCAAACAGCAGGCCGGACAGCAACGCGCCGCCGCCGCTGCCGAGCGTGAGCGGAATATCACCCAGCTTGGCGGTCAGCATCCCGACCAACAGGCCGACGACCAAGCCGGCACCCAGATAGACGAAGTCGGTCTTGTCGCTGGGAATGACCAGGTAACCGGCCAGGCCGGCTACCCGTTTGACGTCGTGCTCGGCACCATAGACGGTGACGACATCACCGGTATGAATGACAGTCTCCGGCACGATCGGCAGCGCCTTGCCCATGCGGAAGATGCTGATGACGTAGACGCCGTGGCGCACGCCGCCGGAGGTCTCATCCGCGATCTGGCCCACGGTCTTGTTGTGCAGCTCCTTGTTGGAAACCACCAACTCACGGCGCTGCATCACCAGCTCCATGCCGCTTTCCTCGCGGACTTCCTTGCCGAGCCGGGTTGCATGCTCCAGCACGGCGGCGCGGCGGCCGACGACCAGGACGATGTCGCTGGCCTGCAGCACCATATCCGGCGTGACTTCGAATACTTGTCCGTCGCGCTTGAGTTTCTCGATCGTGATCGCCGAAGTGGCGGCGTTCTCGATCTCGACGATGCTGCGTCCGGCAGCCGGGCCGACCTGATACAGGCGGCCAACCAAGGCCGGTGCGGCAGCCAGTTGGCCCGGCCCCAGCACCCGCACGCCGGTTTGCATTTCAGCTTCGGCGGCCAGCGCATCTTCGCGAATCTCGCGGCCCATGAACTTGGGCAGGATATTCACGCAGACGATGATCGCGCCGAAGGAGCCGAACACGTAGGTGACCGCATAACCGATCGCCACATTGCCCTGCAGCCGTTTGACCTCCTCCGCCGCCAGACCCAGCTTGGCAATGGCATCGCCCGCCGTGCCGATGATGGCGGATTGGGTGAGACCCCCCGCTGCGATCCCGGCGGCCAAGCCCTTATCCAGACCGGTCAGTTTGGCCAGAATCACCACCGTGGCCAGCCCGGTGACCGCCAGCACGATGGCCAGGATGATCTCGCGGATCGACTGCTTGCCGAGCGAACTGAAAAACTGCGGGCCGCTTTCATAGCCGACCGCATAGATGAACAGCGCGAACAACACCGACTTCACGCCGGGATCGATGCTCACGCCCACCTGACTGACGACGACCGCCACCAGCAACGAGCCGGCAACCCCGCCTAACTGGAATTTGCCCAGGCTGATCTTGCCGATGCGATAACCGATCGCGAGCGACAGGAACAACGCTATTTCTGGTGCATGTTTGAATATTTGATGTAACCAATCCACGTCTCTCTCCTCCACTCCAACAGCGACTAAATACGAGGCCGGTCAGCGCACGCCGACTTGCCCCGCCATGAAGACAATCAGCGGCCCCATCAGCGGCAGCACCACATTCGAAATCGCGTAGGTAATCGTGTAGCCAAGCAGCGGCGTGGCATTGCCGGCCGTGTTCACCACCGCGCTCAGCGCCGGTGTGCTGCATTGCTGGCCGGCAATCGCGCCCAGCAAGACCGGTGCTTCCAGCTTGAGCAGATAGCGGCCGACCAGCAGCGATAGGGTTGCGGGAATGAGGGCGATCAGGACGCCGGTCAAGGGGAGGGCGAAGCCGTATTTCTTGATCAGCACCGATGCCTGTGGCCCGGATGACAAACCGACGCAGGCAATGAACATCGCCAGCCCCAAGTCCTTGAGCAAGGCCACTGCCGATTCGGGAATATGGCCGATGTGCGGATGCAGGGATTGGTACCAGCCAAAGATCAGCCCGGTCAGCAACGCGCCGCCGCCGGTGCCGAGTGAGAACGGCACGCCGCCGAGCCGGATGCTGAACAGGCCAATGGCGATGCCGAGCACCATGCCGAGCCCGGCATAAAAGAAGTCGGTCTGGTTCGATTGATCCACGCGTGGGCCAAGCCACGGCAGCAAGCGATTGATATTGCGGCTGGAGCCATAGGCGCGGATGACGTCGCCCACTTGCACGTCCAGATCCGGCGCCATCGGCAAGGCTTGGCCGGAGCGCGATACGGCGATGAACTGCACGCCATCGTTGATGCCGGATTCACGCGTGGCCTGATGCAATTGCCGCAGCGATTGCCCGGCCAGCTCGCGCCGGTTGAACACGATGTCCGCCGTTTCGATCACGAAATCCAGCCGGCCGACCCGGCTTTCCTCCGGGCCGAGTACCGGTGCGAGGGCCAATACATCCTCGCGGTGGCCGGTGACCAGCACGCGGTCTTGCGCTTGCAGCAGCCATTGCGGCGTGGCGTCGAACACGGCATCGCCGCGGCCGATGCGCTCGATGCTGATGGTCGGGTAGAGCGCCTCGATGTCTGCCACGCTTTTGCCCGCCGCAGCTTCCGCCCGATACACCCGCCCGACGATCACCGGCAGCGCCGCCATGCTCGTCGCCCCATCGGCGTGTGGCTGCCCGCCCATTTTTTGCCACAGCCGCTCGGCCTCGGCGCGCACGTTCATGCCCAGCAACAAGGGGAACAGCTGGCTGGTCGCCACTACGATCGTCACCAGGCCAAAGACGTAGGTGATCGAATACGCCGTGACGACATTGGCCTGCAGCTGCTGGATCAGCGCATCTGTCAACGGCAGTTTGGAGACGGCATCCGATGCGGTGCCGACGACGGCGGATTCGGTCGCCGCGCCGGCCATCAACCCCGCTGCGGAGCCTTGGTCGAGCCCGAACAGGCGGGTGGCGATCATGACCATCACCAGCACTACGGTGATTTCGATGATGCAAAACAGCGCCAGCCGCAGCCCTTTGGCGTTCAGGCTGGCGAAAAACTGCGGCCCACCGGCAAAGCCCAAGGCAAAGATGAACAGGACGAAGAAAAAGGATTTGATACCGGGGTCGGGCGTGACACCGAATGAACCGATGGCAAGCGCCGCCAACAAGGTGCCGCAGATACCGCCCAACTGGATCGGGCCACAACGGATCGCGCCGACTGCATGGCCGATTGCGAGTGCCAGGAACAAGGCGATCTCTGGCGAGCGATGCAATAGCGCAGCGAACCCTTCCAGCATGCTTGATCCTCTCTAGCCATATTTTTGTTGATGTGGATGCTGCCGCTGCTGGGGCAGGTTGCTGATCACTGAGTGCTGCATTCAGCAGGAAGTCCACTCATCTCAATGACATTTCTTTCGCCGCCTTCAATGTAACTTACTTTGTTTGTGAAAACATAGTGGTTTGTATGTACGTATATGTTTTATAAAGTTCAATTGAGGTCATGTTAATGTTGGTTTTTTGTCAGTTGATGGGGTGAATTTATTCCGTGAGGGCACTGCGGCGGACAGCACAAAAGCCGTTTTTTGCAGCGCAGCATGGCTTTGGGAGAGGATTGCCCGGTGGGGGCGAGGGGGGGATGCTGACGAGGGCCTAAGCCTGCCATCGCTCATGATGAGGTGGCACGTTGCCTATTGGGGGAATTGCGCGTAAGCAAGATCAGTTGCTGTACGCATCGCGGCGCATTGGTTGATGGGTTTTGCTTACGCACAACCCATCCTGAAAAATCGATGGCTCGGTGTGTCCAGCTGGGATTGCGCTGGTCAATGCGCTAGAAAACCCGGCCGTAGAAGGCGTCCGGGCTGCGTGGTCTGAAGACGACCTGCAAGGGTCGATCTGTTTAGCGTTCCCGATGCACCGCCAGCGGCCCGAACGCCTGGCACACCGGCATCAATTGCAGCGTGTTGACGTTCACATGCGCCGGCAAGGTGGTCGCCCAATACACCGCTTCGGCAATATCGTCCGCCGACAAGGGGTGCGTGCCGTCGTACACCGATTGCGCCTTGCTCGCATCGCCATGAAAACGCACCAGCGAAAACTCGGTACCGCCCGCCAGCCCCGGCTCGATATTGGTCACCCGGACGGGCGTGCCGATTAGATCGGCGCGCAGATTCAAGCTGAACTGGTGCACGAAAGCTTTGGTGCCGCCGTAGGCATTGCCGCCGGGGTAGGGCCACTCGCCGGCGGTGGAGCCGATGTTGACGATGTGCCCGCGCCCGCGCTCGACCATGCCCGGTAGCAGGGCGCGGGTGACGTAGACCAGACCCTTGATATTGGTGTCGATCATCCGTTCCCAGTCATCGAGATCGGCCTGGTGGGCGGGCTTCAGGCCGAGTGCCAGTCCGGCATTGTTGACCAGCACATCCGGCGTGAAACCGGCCGGGAGCCGCTCGGGCAAGGACGCGACGGCAGCGCGGTCGATCACATCCAGCACCAGCGGAAAGACCGCATCGCCCAACTCCTGCGCTAGTACTGCCAGCCGATCTTGCCGCCGGCCGATAGCCACCACGCGATGCCCTTCGCGCACGTAGCGGCGGGTCATCGCTTCCCCGAAACCGGCGCTGGCACCGGTGATGACGATATTCAGGCTCATGGTTGTTCTCCTGTTGATGGTCGGTTGAAAGAGCGGCGCGTTGCCGTGCCGGCTAAGCGCTAGACAATACGCCGGTATGGCACCAATGCTGAAAAAGCACCGCTTTCCATTCAGGAAATGCGGTGCTTTTTCGTCTGGCAGGCCGCTGTAGGAGCGAGCTTGCTCGCGATGGCTGTGGTGAATGAAACAGTGCCATCGCGAGCAAGCTCGCTCCTACAGAAGATTGCGCCGCAAGTCCGGCAGTGTTCGTATCGGCATGGGAAATCGAAGCAAAAACGGCTTAAGTGAACCACGTTGCCGGTATCGCGCGCCTTTTCGCGTTTGTAGCCGTAAACGGGATGCTGGCAGTAGGTACAATCGCCCTTTGGTTTGGGCGTCAGCCGCATCCCTTCGGAGTAAACCCATCTTGAACAAAGCCATGAAGCAGGACACTGACGGCGATAAAGTACGGCTCGATAAATGGCTCTGGGCGGCGCGTTTTTTCAAGACACGCACGCTGGCCACTGAAGCGGTCGAAGCCGGCCGGGTGATGCTGAATGGCGAGCGGCCCAAACCGGCACGTGCATTGAAAGCGGGCGATGAGCTGCGTATCCGTGCAGCGCATGGCGAATTCAGCGTCACGGTATTGCAACTGGCGGAAAAGCGCGGCTCGGCGGTGTTGGCCCAGTCGTTGTACGTGGAGTCGCCGGAAAGCATCGCCAAGCGCGAACTGGTGCGGGAGGCACAAGCGGCCGAACCGCAGTTCGAGAACCCGCTGGTGCGCGGGCGGCCGAGCAAGAAGGTGCGGCGGCAACTGCATGACTTCGCCCGCAAGCAAGGCAAGGAATAGCGATTTGTTGGCGAGGGCTGGCGGTTTTCCCATCGTGCCGCGTCGGGCTGGAACGCCGCTCTGCCGGTGCTCCGGTCAGTCGTTGCATGACGTTGGTCGGGCCGTGTGTAGGCCCGGCCTTCGGTAGCGGCGTCTACGTTGTAAGCTCTGCTTATTCCATAAAGATAACAACCGGAACCCCATGCTTGAGCTCGTTGAACGACCGATCCTGATTTTGTGTGCCGAAGCGGAAACCGGCTCGGCATTGGCGGACGCGCTCAAATCGTTTGGTTTTGACAGCATCGCATTCCAACGGCCCGCCGCCTTGCTGGTGGCGCTCGCCGAAACGAAACCCCAGGCCGTGCTGCTGGACGATACCGGCCTCGAAGGCGGCTTGGCCTTGCAAGAGCTGGTGCAACGCCTTTCGCGCATTGGCAACTGGCCGCTGGTGTTGTTGTCCAGCCAGCAGACCATCGTCAGCCAGATTCAACTGCTGCGCGCCGGGGTGAGCGATTTCATCAGCAAGCCCTGTGATCCGTCGAAACTGGCCGACCGGCTCGATGCGCTGCTGGAAAACAACGAGCCCATCCCGTATCGCATCCTGATTGTCGATGACTCGGTCGCCAGCGGCCATTGGGCGCAAAAGGTGCTCGAAAGCAGCGGCATGCAGGCCAAGCACATTCAGGACCCGCTGGAAATCTTCCTGTGGCTGCAGCGCTACAAGCCCGATCTGGTGCTGATGGATGTCTACATGCCGCATTACACCGGCGATGAAATCGCCCGCATCGTGCGCCAGCATCCGCAATACGACGGCTTGCCCATCGTGTTCCTCTCTACCGAAACGCGCTTGGGCCATCAGCTCTCGGCGCGGCGTATGGGCGGCGAGGATTTCCTGGTCAAGAACAACGACATCGAACAACTGATTTCCACCGTCAGCATCGTGGCCGACCGCTACCGCAAACTGCGCCGCGCCCTCACTCGGGACAGTCTTACCGGCTTGCTGAGCCACACCCACTTCACCACCCGGCTGCAGTCCGAGCTGTTCCTCTCGACCCAAAGCGACCGCCCGCTGGCCTTGGCGATGATCGATATCGATCATTTCAAGAACGTGAACGACACCTACGGTCATTTGACCGGCGATGCGGTCATCAAAAGCCTCGCTCGCTTGCTGCGCCATTGCGCGCAAGAGCCCGATCTGGTCGGTCGCTATGGCGGCGAGGAATTCTGCGTGATCCTGCCGGACATGACCTATCTGCGTGCCGCGCAACGCGTGGATGAGTGGCGCGAACGCTTCGCCGCGATCTACCAGCTCACCTCGGAAGGCAAGTTCTCTTCGACCTTCAGCGCCGGGGTGGCGAGTTTCGAGCAAGGCATGAGTGTGCGCGATCTGATCGAACAAGCCGACCAAGGCTTGTACCGCGCCAAGGCGGCAGGGCGGAATCAGGTCGGCTTGGCGAAGATGCCGAGCCAGGTGCGTTAATCCTGTAGCCCGGACGGCTTTTCCGGCCGGGGTTAACCGAGGCAACAACCCCCTGGCCGGCGTTGACCCGCCAGCGGCCGCGCCCCGAATCCCCACCACTCCGCGTTAAACTCGCACCTTCGCCGGTCGCCTGACCGCCCACGGAGCCCGCTTCGCCATGCCCAAAACCGCCTCGCCTGCCGTCCCGCATTCCATCCAGTACCGCATCGCACCCGTTGATCTTGCTGCCCACCTGTTCCGCATCACCCTGACCATCACCAAGCCGGATGCCGCCGGCCAGATCGTCTGGTTGCCGGCATGGATTCCCGGCAGCTATCTGATCCGCGAATTCGCCCGCAATGTGGTGGCGATCTCGGCGCAGGATGCAAAGGGCAAAGCGGTTAGGGTGACGAAGCTGGATAAGCAGCGTTGGCAAGCCGCGCCAGTGAAGGGCGAGCTGACGTTTGAATACGACGTCTACGCTTTTGATCTGTCCGTGCGCGGTGCGTATCTGGATGAGGCGCGGGGCTTCTTCAATGGCACCAGCGTGTTTCTGGCGGTGGCGGGGCAGGAAGATCTGCCGGTGTCGGTCGAGATCGCGCAACCGGAAGGGAAGCAATATAAGGGCTGGCAGATCGCCACCACGCTACCGCACGATAGCGACAAGCCCAGCCGTTTCGGCGCTTATCACGCGGCCAATTACGATGCGCTGATCGATCATCCGGTCGAGATGGGCGAGTTCACGCGGGAGACCTTCAAGGCGTGCGGCGTGCCGCATGAGATCGTCATCGCTGGCCGGCATCGCGCCGACATGAAACGGCTCAAGCGCGATCTGAAGCAGATTTGCGAATACCAGATCAAGCTGTTCGGCGAGCCTGCGCCGTTCGAGCGCTACGTGTTCATGACCATGGTGACCGGCGATGGCTACGGTGGGCTGGAGCATCGCTCGTCCACCGCCTTGATGGCGAGCCGCGATGATCTGCCGCTAGCGCATGAAACGGCCGTCAAGCCGTCATACCGGCAGTTTCTCGGCCTGTGCAGCCACGAGTATTTCCACAGCTGGAACGTCAAGCGCATCAAGCCGGCGGCCTATGCGCCGTACGACCTCACGCGGGAGAACTACACCCGGCTGTTGTGGGCGTTCGAGGGCATCACCTCGTATTACGACGACCTGACGCTGGTGCGCACCGGTCTGATCACGGAACAGGAATATCTCGATCTCGTGGCGCAAACGCTGACGGGTGTTGAGCGCGGGGCAGGGCGGCTCAAGCAGAATCTGGAGGAAGCCAGCCTCGACGCGTGGGTGAAGTACTACCGGCAAGATGAAAACAGCCCGAATGTCTTGGTGAGCTATTACACCAAAGGGGCGTTGGCGGCGCTGTGCCTTGATCTCACCATTCGCCAGCAAACCAGCGGGGCGAAGAGCCTCGATGATGTGATGCGCGCCTTATGGCAACGCTTCGGTCGTGATTTCTATCCCCAAGGGCAGGGCGTGGCGGAGGACAAATGGGAGCGCGTGGCGAGCGAGGTGGCCGGCGTCGATCTCAAGGCGTTCTTTGATCAGGCGCTGCGCTCGACCGATGCGCTGCCGGTGGCTGGGCTGCTGACGGAGTTCGGTGTGGAAACCCAGTTGCGCGCACCGGCCGCGAGTGGCGACAAGGGCGGCTGGAAGGAAATCGGCACGCCGGGCAATAGCCTGGGTGCGCGGCTGGCCGGGGAGGCGGGCGGCGTGAAGCTGACCCATGTGCTCGATGGCGGCGCGGCGCGGGCAGCGGGCTTGTCGGCCGGCGATGTGCTGGTCGCGTGGGATGGGCTACGTGTGACGATGGCGAATCTCGATACCTTGCTGGGCGGTTATCCGGTCGGCAGCGAGGTGGAAGTGCATGCCTTCCGTCGGGATGAGTTGATCGTGCGCAGACTGTCGATCCGTACTGCGCTGGCCGATACATGGGGCCTGCGACCGGTAGGTCAGGATCAGGCGCGTGTTGCAGCGCGCAAAACCTGGCTTGAGTAGGGATTCTGACAGTCCCTGTACGAACTAAAGTAGAGCTTGGCAAGGTTGGGCCGCTCGACTATCTATGAAAACTGCATAGATAACGTGGTGGCCCATGCCGATCTGGCGTCCAAAAATGCTGCGCAGCATCAGAGGCAAGATCATGCTCCTGTTCTTGCTGATCAATCTCGCTGCCACCAGCATCTACACCACCTACAGCTACCTGCTGAAATCCTCCGGTATCCAGAACGAAATCGACGCGCGCCTGCGTTCGGCCGTGGCCGCCGCGCCGCATATGCTGCCGGTCGATTACATCGTGCGGGCCAAGAGCCCCGGCACGCTCGCCGATGCGGAATATTCGGAATACGTGCATGCCTTCGAGCGCTACTGCAAAGCCGCCGGCCTGCGCTATCTCTACCTGTTCGTGCTGGATGGCCCGCGCATCCACTACCTGATGAACACCACAGTCAGCCGCGAAATGGGTCTGGATGACGATGGCCGTTTCTATTCGCGCTCTGATACCGCCGGGCAGAGCATGTTGCGCGCCGTGGCGGATGGCGGCCCGCACTTTGCCGAATATCACGACCGCTATGGTGATTTCCGCTCGTTGTTCCAGGCAGGCACGGCGGCGAATGGCTTTCGCTACATGATCGGCGCGGATGTGGACATCAGCGATATCGCCGGCCAGATGCGCGCCGCGCTGATGCAATCGCTGATGCTGGGCGGGCTGATTTTCCTGTTGGGGGCGTTGCTGTCCTGGTGGCTGGCGTTGCGGCTGACCCAGCCGGTGCTCGATCTGGTCAGCGCCGTGCGCCGGATCGGGCAGGGGGATTACAGCACGCGGGTTGAATGGCATAGCAATGATGAAATCGGCGAGCTGGCGCATGGCTTCAACGCCATGAGCGAAGCCGTGGCCGAACGTGAGCGCGATATGCGGCGGCTGGCCTATGAGGACCGGCTGACCAATCTACCGAACCGTACCTTGTTCATCGATCGCGTCGAGTTGGCGCTACGGCAGGGCAAGCCGCCGTTTTCGGTGGTGCTGCTGGATGTCGACCAGTTTAAATACGTGAACGACTACCTCGGCTACCAAACCGGCGATGCGGCTATTGCCGCGTTGGGTCGGCGTTTGGGCACCCTGATGAGCGGGCCGGGCGAGTTGTGCGCGCGGCTCTCCGGCGATGCTTTTGCCATCTTGCTGCCGGATACCGATGAAACGCATTTGCCGGTGCAAATCGGCCGCATCGAAGATGCGCTGGCCGACGCCATTGTCGTCAATGGGCAGCGGATCGATATGGGGGCCAGTATTGGCGTGGCGCTCTCGCCCGATCATGGCCGCGATGCCGATCTGCTGCTGCGGCACGCCGAAGCCGCCATGTATGAAGCCAAGCGGCGGCATCAGGGGTTCGAGCTGTATGAACCACTTTACGAAGAGAATCGCAAGAACCAGCTCACCTTGCTGGGCGAGCTGCGCGAGGCTTTGGTCAGCAATCAATTCGAGGTCTATTACCAACCCAAGGTCAGGATCTCGGATGGCACGGTGCATAGCGCCGAGGCGCTGATCCGCTGGATGCACCCGGATCGGGGCTGGGTGCTGCCCAACCTGTTCATCCCGTTTGCCGAGCAGACCGGCAAACTGCGCGCGATCACGCAATGGATGGTGCTGGCCGTGCTGCGCCAGCTGGAGCACTGGGCGTTGGCGGAAGTCTCGATCTGCGTATCGGTTAACGTGGGCGTGAGCGATGTCGAAGACGAAACCTTCGTCGATTTCATCGAAGAATCGCTGGCGGCGATGGCGGTGGACGCGAAGTACCTCTGTCTGGAAATCACCGAAACCGGCGTGATGAACCGACCGAAAGAGCTGCTGCGCAACCTGCACCGACTGCGCTCGCTGGGCGTCAAACTCTCGATCGATGACTTCGGCACGGGTTATTCCTCGTTCGCCTATCTCGCCAAGATGCCGGTGCACGAACTCAAGATCGACCAAGCCTTCGTGACCGCGCTGGAAGGCAACTTTGAAAACGTCTCCATCGTGCGTTCCATCATCGAGCTGGGCCACATCCTCGGCCTGAACGTGGTCGCGGAAGGCATCGAGAGCGAAGCCGTCTGGCAGGCGCTGGCGGTGATGGGCTGCGACGAGGCGCAAGGCTACATGATCGCCAAGCCCATGCCGGCAGAAGCTTTCATCGCCTGGCGTGCCAAGGGTTTGGCACTGCCCTATACGCCGCCGAACATGGCGCATTACACGTAGGGCGGCTTAGCAGCTTTGCTGCGTAACCCGCCGTGCTACGCAATCCGTAGATACCGTCTTGCCCGTCAATCACTGAACGCAAAATCGGGCTGATAAGGCTTCTGTGTTTTGAGTACGCCAAAGCACAGGTGCACCAGCTTGCGCATGGCAGCGCCCAGCGCCGATTTCTTCGCCTTGCCGCGCGCCAGCAGCCGCTCGTAGTGCGCCTTGATGTCCGGGTTGTAGCGGATCGCCACCACCGCCGCCATGTACAGAACAGCCCGCACCCGCGCCGGGCCGGCTTTGGACAGGCGGGACGGCCCTGCCAGTGAACTGCCCGACTGCCGCTCCACCGGCACCAGCCCCA
>NZ_JONM01000030.1 GCF_000711875.1 Andreprevotia chitinilytica DSM 18519 | reverse complement strand
GCACACCACGGGCTGTTGCAGCTGCCGCTGCCGGGCTTCGTAATAGCCGGAGCGGCTGATGCCCAGCAGGTGGCAGGCCTGACGAATCGGGACGGCCTCCTGTTGCAGCAACTGAACCAGCCGGTGGCTCACTTCAGTTCTCGGGCAAAGAAGGCCGATGCTTTTTTTAGGATGTCGTTGTCCTGGCGCAGCTGGCGATTCTCGGCTTCCAGCTGCCGGATGCGTTGTTGCTCGGCCGTCAGCGGCAGTCCTGGTCCAGGCTGACCGGCTTGCTCGGCCTCAAACTGCTTGAGCCATTTGCGTACGTTGGTCTCGCCCAGCCCCATATCTCGGCAGACCTGTGCCACGCTCAGCCCTTGGTCTTTGATCATCTTGACGACTTGCAGCTTGAAGCTGCTGTCGAAGGTTCTGCGTGTTTGTGTCATTGATTCATTTCCCTCAGAAGGTGGATTTACCACCTATTGAGGTGTCCGGGGAAATTGAACCACTACAGTAGGCGGTATTTAAGTGGGGAAAGGCCAGTGCTTGAAAGAGTGCTGGCTTTTTTGTTGCAACGCGACTGCTTGGGGGTGTCTATTATCTTCTGGAATACTGCTACCCCATCCATGTTCAGCTGCCATACCCATGCCAAGACTTATTTTCTTAGCCATCTTGCTGATGACCAACCTGCTTGCGATTGCTTCGGCTGAAACGACGGATGCGCCAGAGTTTTTCTCTAGTCCTGCTTCCTCAATGGAGCCCACGATCAAAAAGGATACGCTGGTTGTCGTCAATAAATATCAAGACAACGAAAAGCCGCAAAGAGGGGATATCGTTGTTTTTTATTCGCCAGAAAATGAGCAGACGCTATATATCAAGCGAGTGGTTGGGGTGCCTGGGGAAAAAATAAGCATAAAGAATGCCTCGGTATATATAAGTGGGTCAAAAATAGAAGAAGCCTATATTCTTCCGAGATCTCGGGAGTATATTGCTTCGATTCAAGATTCCCCTGTTTTCTCGAAGCAGAATGAAATGGGTGAGGGTCTACTGTCAGAAAATGACTATTTTGTTCTGGGTGATAACCGGTACGAATCCCTGGACTCGCGATTTTTTGGGCCGATCAAGCTTGAAAAAATCAAGGGGAAAGTGACGCCTTGGGATCAGTTACTCAAGGATGATGTGCGTCTTGATAAAGTGCTTAACCAGATTGCTGATGGAATAAAAAAGAAAATCCCGCTTGTTCTCGGAGATAAAACTACACTTGAGTCCATCAAGCTTGAAGGGCGAACCTTTGTATCCAAGGTACATGTTGATGCGGAGGTGGCGGAAGAATTTTTGCCTGCCATGCAGTTAGAGTTGAAAAGCATGATACTTGGATTTTATTGCAAACAACCACACACAAAGGAATTCGTAGGTATTTCATCAAAGTATTTGATTGGTTTGAACCGCGCGAAAGAAAATCTTGTGGTAAAACTCTCAGCTGACGATTGCCGATGACTATGGCCACATCTGCTTATCTCAATAACGGAATTCAGCATGAAAGTAATCATTAGCAGCAACAAGTGGATTTTTGGCCTCTCCGTCTTGCTCGGGGTCTTTATTGTGCTGGGCATGCAGGTTTACAGCCGATGGACGCAACCGCCCCAGATCAAGATCAACAATCTGACGACGGATATCTCGGTGACCGAGCAGCTCAAGCTCGATGTGGTGCCTCAACTCAAGGCACAAGGCTTCGCAACCATCATTGATTTGCGCCCTGATGGTGAAGCGGCGGATCAGCCTGCCGCAGCAACAGTCGAATCCGCCGCCCGTGCCAACAACGTAACCTTTGCCTATGTGCCGGTGCCCCACGGCGATATCCCGGATGCCGCCGTTGCTGCATTGGACAAGGCGCTTTCAACCAGCCCTCGCCCGATTCTGCTGTATTGCCGCAGTGGCCGCCGCGCAGCACGGACATGGAGCCTGGTTGAGGCATCGCGCCCCGGCGGTCTTGATGCTGCAGCGATCCTCGCCGCAGTAAAAGCCAGCGGGCAATCAGCGGATGATCTGGATACAGCCATCACCCAGCGCATCGCCCAACGCGCCCAAACATTGGAAACACAATGACCGCGCCGATTTCACCCACCCCGGATGCTTCTGCCGATGCCCTGGCTAGCGGCGAGACTCCTCAATCGCCCACGCGGCTGCCGCTGTTTGTTTCGATTCTGCTGAAGGTTGCTATCGTTGCGACCGGTTTGGTATTGGGGGGCTTTTTGGGTGTGGTGATTGCGTTGTTTTCTGGGTTGATTGATTTCAAGTGTTGATGGGTACTGCGGAGTCGAGACTAAACAATGTGAGAATAACTGTTAGGCGCAGGCAAGCATGAGTTGGCAACCAATTTCAGAATCAAAAATTTGGGACAAGATCATCTGTGCGGAATCCGAGATGAATCCGGCGCAGCTACGGCTATGGGAGGTGATTAAAATCACCCCGGTGAAGTGGCAGCAGTCCCCTTATGGAAATTTGGGAGGCGGCTTCTGGGTGGTTGCCATTCTGGGGCAGTTTGTCATCTGGTTTAACGATATTGAAGATGGGTTTAATGTTTCAAGTTATGAGCAATATGGTTTCATCAAGGAGTATTGGTGTAATCAGGATGAACTCGATTTGGCCGTCCAGTCTTTGCTCAATTGCATTCAGTATGGTTATTCATTGCCGAAATGTAGCGCGCCAATCGCTGGTGAGTATAAAGATTCCATTGCAAAATCATAGGCAGTAGGGGCGAGCGTGTAGGTTGGGTTGAATGAAATGAAGCCCAACAATGGTTCATGCATAGCAAATGTTGGGCTTCGCTGCGCTCAACGCCAACCTACCCAACGCCATCTTGTGGCGATAGCTGTTTAATCGTGAAAGCCCCAAGCAGCCGCTAAACGATCACCCAAAAAATGGGCCGGATCGCTCCGGCCCACTGTTCTACAAGCATTATGGCGCGAACAAGATCGCGTCAGCGCCCAGCCACCTTCGGCAATCGAACTTTCCCCGCCCCAGCACTCGCCCCGCAGCACTGCTCGTGCTTGCAATCATGACCGTCGCAGGTGCCGTACAGGCGCGATTGCTCCACGCGTACGATCTCGGCAGCGGTGCCGGTTGCACTGCGACGGGCCAGCAACGTGCCATCGGCGGCAGAGCCGGCGAACCACGGGTGGCCGGGGTAAGTGGCGGTCTGCTGCAAGGAGCCTTTGGCAGTGAGCGTGACCAAAGCGCTACTCTTGTCCCCGCGCACATACACCGCGCCACGAGCGCCGAGTGCTTCTGCCGGTGCGACACCGCCGCTGGCATCGATGGCGAGCGAGCCAAAGCGGTCGAATCGATCGCCACGCCGGCGTTCGAATGCGACCACCGAGTTGCCCAGCCCGACCACGATGAAGCGCCCGGACGCGGTCAGCGATTGGCCGCCTTCGAGTGGTGCACGCGTGAGCACGGTAGCTGTTTCGTCGAGCACGGTAATGCCTTGGCGATCGAGCACGATGATCCTGTCGCCGATTGCCACGGCATCGATGACGGGGGTACGCCAAATCGGTGCGATATCGACCTTGGCGAGGTTCGCCAGCCCGAAATCGCCGAAGCCGAGCAGTTGTCCGCGTGATTGCACCACGCCGTGCAGCCCCGGTACGTTGCGCTCTTCAAGTTGTCTGGGCCGGGCTGGCACGTGCAGATCATGCCGACGCAAAACGCCGCCGGCGATGGTGACGAGCTGCGGTGCTTTGGCGGTGCCGATGATCGCTTGCGCCGTGAGGGCGGCCGGCAGAGTGACGGAGCCGACCCGGTTGAGCAGGGTTTGCCGGTGCGCGAAGGTGCCTTTGTTTTCCAGCGCCGGCCCGTTCATGAGTGCTTTAAGGCGCTGGTTGTATTCATCCGCCGACATGCCCTTGCCGCCGCGCTGCACGCTTAATTCGGTGCTACCGAATGCCACCGGCTTGGTCAACGCATCGAGCGTCATGACACCTTGTGGGCTGGCAATGCCGGTGACGAGCGTGGTGCCTGCCCCATCGACGATGGCGACGTGTTCGCCGGCTTCCAGCCCGGCCACGGCGAATGACCAGCCATGCTCAACCTGCTCCGCCGGCTGCCCGATCACGACTTCCGGATCGACCGACCAATGCGGGTTGTACATACCAAGCGAGCCCCAGATCGAGGTCGCCTTGTAGCAATTGGTCGCACGGAAGGCGATCACGCCAAGTTCGTATTTGAGTTGATCCTCCGGGGAGGCGAAGGGTTGCAAGGAGGCCGGCTTGGTCAGGCGGATGTAGCGCGCGCCGCCGGTGGTGAGCAGCAGCACCTTGCAGTCATAGCCGGGCGCGAAACCGGGGTTGATGGTGTTGAGCACGAATTCGATGCCTTTCTGATCCCACTCGGCGATGGAGTTCGCATATTCGTTCGCCGGGTCGTCGCCGCTCAGAAAGACGGGCGGGCACATGAAGAGGTAGTAGGGCGATTCGTCGAACAGGATTTGCGCCTGCAGTTGCTGCCCGAACTGGTTGCACGGATCGGGGTTGACCCAGCCGAAGCCGGTATCCGACCAGGATTTGATCGACAGCACCGGATCGTTGAGTTCGATCACCGGATCGAGCGTGCCGCCGAGCACGATGCCGTCCGCGCTGCCATTGATGCTGGTCAGTTTCATGCCGGTAACAGGCAAGCCGGCAGGGGCGGTAAAGACGGTTTCGGAGCGGTAATGCGTGTCGTCGATCTTGGTGAAGCCACTGATCGGTGGCAACACCAGGCCCGTCACCGTATCGCTATTGAAGGCCCAGATGACCAGCGCAAGGTTGCCGATCGGCCCCAGCGGATTGAACGCCATCACGCCGCCAACCCACGAGTGACCTTGGTCGGGGAACAGGGCGAACAGCGCCGGGCCGGCGACGATTTCCGAGAAGGCACACCAGAATTCGGTCCACTTGTTGCCGTGCCAATCGACGGCGGCATCCACGCGGATGACATTTGGCTGCGGCAGGGTAATGGTGAGGTCGAGATCGAGGGTGAAGCTCATATCGACCGGGCCGAACAGGCCGGTACAGGCGTTGAAGATGGTGGCATCGGCTTCGACGTGCTGCATGGCAAAGCCGGGAGTGGGGCCGATGGGCTCCCAGGTGGCCGTGGGGCCGGAATTGATTTGGTCGAACGTGCCTTTGATCGCGTTGTTCATCTGGCTGGCCAGCGCGTCATCCAGCGATTGCGCATCGACAAAGATGCTCCAGTCGAGCGCGCCAAGCCGATCCGAAATGCCGCCAGCCATGAAGGCAGTCCAGTCGGCGGCGGACAGAATCGGCGTATCGCCCATCTCGAAACGCAGTGACATGTGCGAGCCATCACTGGACGCCGCCACGCCGCAATTAATGATCGGCTTGGGGGCGGTTTGCGTGAGTGCCGTCAGCGCGGCGAGATCGAGATCCGCCCCTTGGTTGAACTGCACCTGCCCTTGCAGCTGCGGGGCGAGGATGTTGCCAAAGGTGTTGGTGCCATTGACGCCGACCAGCGCGACCGAGAAGCGCGGCTGCCCCTTCTTGGGCCCGCTCGGGTGAATCGACAAGGTGACGGCCATGACGATATCGACCGATGCCGCCGTGAGGTGCGCCGGATCGACCGGGGCAAAATCAGGGGTGTTCTGTAAATCAGTAAGCTGTACCAGAAAGGCATCGGCCGGCTGGTGAATTTGCAGCGTCTTGGTCTGGAACCCGCCTGTGCCGGCCAACAGCGAGGTGGCATCAGACGCGCTCAGTGTTGGTTGGCCGACGCTGATATGGTCGAGGTAATAACCCGCTTGCGACTCCGTCGTACAAATCCGCGCGGCCTTGACCGCATTGCGCACCATGCGTTTGATGGGCTCCGACTTCAGTTGCATCTCGACGATCATGGCTGTCTCCTTGAGTGTGTGCGAAAAAAATCGGGCCACGCGATGACACGGCATCTGGCCCCGTCGGTGGCTCGGTTTGCGCAGGCAAGCCGATCCCTATTCATCGGCAAACAGAGTTGCGATTTGGCTCAAGTCGTACAGCTCGAGGGAAGATGGCTTCGCTGTGTTGGCGATGAAAATTAATGGTTAGTTAAGCTGGTATTCGTGGTTTTCTTGGTGCTTTGCACAATTTTTATGACGAATGGTTTGCTTGGTGAGTCAGATGTGGGTGCGGAGATTGGCGGTGCGGCGTGATGCTGAGGGGCGCGGTGACGGGTGTTTCGGCAAGGAGGGGCTGGGCAGGAGAGGGCCGATGCGCAACGCAAGGTGGTGCGTGAATCAAGCCGAAAGGCTGATCCGGCGAGGCAGGCGCCAACGCTGTTGCCTGCCCACGATTTGAATCATGCAGCTGTCTTACGGCCGCGCTTCGCTTTTGGGGCTGCATCGCGCTGGGCGGCGAGGCGCTTGAGCAGTTCGCTGGCCGGTTCGTCGTTCGGGTCTTGCGGCACCAATTCACCACGGAAGGCTTTGGCGAGCAGCGCAGGCGTCAGGCGCTCGGCGGCGGTTTGCGCGGCGGTGAGGCGGGCGTCGAGACGGTCGGCGAAGGCGAAGAGGGTTTCTACTCGGCGGACGATTTCGTGTTGTTCTGGATTTGTTGGAACAGGAACCGGGATTATGCCTAAGTCCTTCTGATTAATTTTCGGCAATACAGTTCGACTTTCTGCATTTGAAGCCCAGTCGGTAAATTTCTCGGAAAGCATCCAATAAAATAGGTATTTTGTTGATATTTTTGCGTCTATTGGATACATGTCTGCGCTGCATAGCCCCTCAAAGTTAACAATTACAACCTTGCACAAATTCGGACGAATTTTCGAATAAAGTATTTGACCTGATCTGAAATGATGCTTTGCGCTCGTCACCCTATCATTTTCTATCGTTGTATATTCGAGCAAACGGCCGGTTCCGGTCTCGATGTGATTTGGCGCAATGTGAAATGCATTGGGTGTTAAATTAGGGTCTTGCAAATTTGATGCCACGAAAGCTACATCAGTAAATTCTCGCCAAGCCCAATCAAATGGAAGTTCCGTTAAATTCCTGCCTCTGAATTGCGTTAAAGCACGCGGTCTGGACTCCGAAACTGTAATGTCGTTATTAGTATTGGTATTGGCTCCTAGGTTGGGCTGAGTTTGCGAAGCCCAACGTTCACCATTGGTATCCGCGTCTGTTGGGCTTCCTTCGTCAGCCCAACCTACCTTGTTTCCCTTAGTTAAATGGAGATTACTTTCTCCTTCAGAGGCGATGTTTTTCTCTCGCCAATCAACCGTGAGCTGGCCGCTGGTAGCCGCAGCGAGGACGGATTGGCGGAAGCGCTTGAGCAGGGCTGGGATGCGGTTCAGCCGTTCGCGGCAGGCATCGACGCGAGCAAGCGTGGCATCGAGTTTGTCGGCGATACGTTTTTGTTCGGGGAGGGGAGCAAGCTGAATTGGCAGCTTTTCAAGCTTCGCTGTTTCAACACTAGCAACTGTCGTCCCTTCTTTACTACATGTATTTAGAATTTGGGATTTAAGTGACGTTAAGTGATATGCAAAATATTTGGTATGTACTTCTAGCCGGGGTACGAAAGCTTTAATGTCCTGATTAATTGTCACAGGAATGCCTGTAATTGCTACGGGAAAGGTGTGTGACAGAATTCCGCTTCGTGTAACCATTAAAACACTTTGGGTCGGCAGTAATGACATGCCGCCTCTTGTCAGGGCCGCATCGGTTATCTTGTCTTCTGAGCTCGTTAAATTGAATACTTTCATATCTTTAGGTGAAACCCAGGGCACATTTCCAGACGCCCAGAAACTGCTGTCCGATTTGTTTGGTGTTTTGCCACCTACTAAACCACCTAATTCAGCGATGCTGCTAAATGCCCATCCCTTCGGCAACTGACTCATCCCCCTACCTCTTCACCCAATTCCGCCAAAATCGCTTCCAATTCTGCCAGCGCGCCAGTCAATTCGCTTATCGCTTCTCGCGCCAATACCGCTGGTTCCGGCAAATCAGCCGCATCTTCGGTGTTGTCGTCTTTCAGCCATGAAATATCCAGGCTATCGCCGCGCTCGCGTATCCAGTCACGATCAAATACACGGAAGCGGCCGGTGTCGCCTTGGTCGGTGCGCGGGCCGTGCGGTTCGTGCCCCTCTGCGCCAGCCCCTTTTCCGCAAGGGACGAGGGGCGCGTAGGCGGCTTCGAAATCAGCGAAATGGGCACGGGTAAACGGGGTGCGTTTGCCAAACTTGGGCATGTTGGCGCGCAGGTCGTAGACCCAGACGTTTTGCGTACTGGCGGTGGCGGCATCGCTGATTTTGCTGAAGAACAGCACGTTGGTTTTCACGCCCTGCGCGTAGAAGATGCCGGTGGGCAGGCGCAGGATAGTGTGCAGATTGCATTTGTCCATCAGGTCGCGGCGGATGTCGGCGCCGATGCCGGCTTCAAACAGCACGTTATCCGGCAGCACCACGGCGGCCCGGCCGCCGTCTTTGAGGCGGCGGTAGATGTGTTGCAGGAAGGCGAGCTGCTTGTTGCTGGTGTCGAACGTGAGATCGTCGCGCGTTGGCATGCCGCCGCCCTTGGCGGTGCCGAATGGCGGGTTGCTGAGAATGATGTCACTGTGGGGGAGCTGGCTGCCGGCGCTGCCGAGGGTGTTGCCAAGGTGGATGACGCCTTGCTCGTCGCCTTCCATGCCGTGCAGCAGGCAGTTCATCAGCGCCAGGCGGCGTGTGTCGGGGACGAGTTCCATGCCCAGGTAGGCCTGGTTGCGCTGGAAGGCTTGTGCTTTGGCATCCAGATCGTAGAGATCGTCAGTGTTGGCCTTGATGTAGGCGTCGGCGGCGATCAGAAAGCCGGCGGTGCCGGCTGCCGGGTCTTGAATGGTCTCGCCGGCTTGCGGTTGCACCAGCGCGATGATGCTGTCGATCAGTGGGCGCGGGGTGAAGTATTGGCCGGCGCCGGATTTGGTCTCGGTGGCGTTCTTTTCCAGCAGGCCTTCGTAGAGGTCGCCCAGGCCGTCTTTTTGTGCCGAGAACCAGTCGATGCCGTCGAGCGATTTGATCAGTTGTTCCAGGTGGCGCGGCTCTCTCAATCGAGTCTGCGCGTCGGCGTAGATGGCGGAAATCAGCGGATCGGTATGCTGGCTGAGCTTGAGCAGGGTGCTGCGGTAGTCGTTGAGCAGGTTGACGCCGGATAGGTTGGTGAAGACGTCCCAGCGGGCGTAGTCGGGCAGCTTGTGCGCGGACAGCACGCCACTTTGGGCATTTTCATGTTCCATCTTGATAAACAGCAATAGCACCAGCTCGGTGACGTAATCGCTGTAGTTGATGCCGTCGTCGCGCAGCACGTCGCAGAGGTTCCAGAGTTTCTGGACGATGTCGTTGTTGGTCATGCGGTTTCCTGATTCAGCAGGGCGATATAGGCCGTGTAGGCATACACCCGATTGCGTTTGTGGCCGGTGAGCTCGTGCACGATGCCAAGCTGGCTTTCCAGTGCATCGAGCACTTTGCCGATGGTGGCGGGCGTGAGGCCGGTGGATTGGGTCAACGCGTTGACATTGGCGATGGGATGCGCGAACAAGGCATCGAGTACCTGTATGGCGGAGCCTGCCAAGCGGCCTAGTGCGGCGAGCCGCATTTTGTCTTGCGCCAGTATTTGCGTAAGTTGCTGGGCGGTGCTGACGGCCTGGTTGGCGGTGGCGGCAATGGCATCGACAAAGAACAGCAACCATGCCTCCCAGTCGCCATGCGTGCGCACCTGCTGGAGTAGTTCGTAATAGCTTTGCCGGTATTGCTTGAAGAATACCGAGAGGTAAAGCAATGGCTCTTTCAGTACACCCGCTTCAACCAGAATCAACGGAATCAGCAACCGGCCCAACCGGCCATTGCCATCCGTGAAGGGATGGATGGTTTCGAACTGCACATGCGCCAGCGCCACCTTGATGACGGGGGCGGTGTGGCTGTCGGCGTCGTTGATGAAGCGTTCGAGCGCAGCGAAGCAATCGGCAAGTTGATTGGCGGGCGGCGGCACAAAGGTGGCTTCGTCGGCTCGGTGGCCGCCAATCCAGACCTGATTGCGACGGAATTCGCCAGGGCCGCGCTGAATGCCTCGGCCAGAGGTCATCAGCGCGGCGTGGACTTCGGACAGCAACCGGTAGCTGATGGGCTGGCCTTCGCGGATGCGTTGCACGCCAAGGCTGAGTGCCTTCACGTAGCAAGAGACTTCTTGCACGTCGTCCATCGGTACGCCGGGGTGGCCTTCCATTTCGTACAGCATCAGATCGCTGAGCGACGACTGCGTGCCTTCGATCTGTGACGACATGACTGCTTCTTTGCGTACGTAGCTGTAGAGAAACAGTTTGGCGTCGGGCAGTAGGGTGCTGATGGCGTCAAGCCGGCCAAGAGCAAGCAGCGCATCGTTGAGGCGCGATTGCAGCTTGGCCTCGATCGCCAGCGGCGGGGATGGCGGCAAGGGGTCGGGCACAAAGGCGCGGCATGTAACGCCCCCCGCGATACTGGGCACCCACACACCGGTGTGTCCTCGCTCCATGCTGTTTCCTGCCAAGTTAAATTAAGTCGAGGCGCTATTTTAACTTGCGTCGAAAAATAAAATAGTGCCGAGTGATGTATTAACTTGGGTGGCGTGTTGACCCGGTTGGTGAGTCGAATACACCCGCCAATCGGCTCATGTCGCGGGGACTCATGCCGTTTGTGGCCAAAGGGATTCAGCCAGCGTTTCTAGCACTTGCGGCAGTTGATGGCCGAGTATCTTGTTCAGCTGCGCGGTGCCGCCGTCCGTGGCGAAGGTTTGATTGACGAATGCGGCATCAATCACGACTTCGTGCGTGAGCTGTTTGGCCAGCCGATCCAGCCAGCGGCGCTGTACCGGCGTCCATTGCGTCAGGCCATAGATATGCGCCATGGCGTTGGTGACGCGCTGTTCGAACGGCAGCAGCGCCTCGCCGAGGGCGGCTTGGCGGATATAGCCGATGATGCCGGCGGCGATGTCTTGGTTGGTGGCGTTGCGCCATGCCGCTTTCAGGCTGGCCTCGCTGAAATGGTGCTCATCAAGCAGCAGGCGTACTTCCTTGAGCTGGGCGCGGGTCAGGTCTTTGGGGCGATTGACCACTACGGCGAGCGCTGCGGACTGGTTGAGTGAACGGCCGATGAAGTCCTTGAAGCTTTCGAGGTAGTCGGCCGGTTTGTAGTAATCGCCATAGCTTTGTTCGCGCAACAGCAATTCGTCTTTGTGTTGTGAAATCAGTGGGCGGTAGTCGGTGCCGATCAACTGGCGCACTTCGTCGAGTTGCTGCAGCAACCGGCGGTGTTGCTGCACAAAGTCCGCAGCGCCACGCGGGCCAAGTTCGCGCAGGTGCAGGTGCAGTTTTTCGGGCGCAACGCCCCATTGCTGTTCCAGTCCGGCCAGTTTTTCGCGCACGTCCGGGCGTTTTTCAGCCTTGTTGTGTGCTTTGCGCAGCACGCGCATGACTTTCTGGCTGACTGCGGCCAGCACGTCATCGGCGTGGGTTTGGCCGTCGATCATGCCTTGGGTGGTGTAACTGGCCGGGTGGTGCAGTTCGTCGATCAGCTGATCCAGCGTGACATTCGGGTCTTTCACCAGCGGCTGCATGGTATTGACGCCCTGCAGCGCGGCGTAGATGTCGACCGGGTCATAAATCTTGAACACGGTTTTGCCGATCTCGTCGCAGCGGCGGGTGGCGCGGCCGATCATTTGTTCATAAAGAATGCGCGAACGCACGCGGCGCAGGAACACGAGGTGGCAGATCGGCGGCACGTCAATGCCGGTGGTGAGCAGGTCGACGGTGATTGCAATACTGGGAAAGCGTTCGTTCTTGTAACGCTTTATCAGTTGGCCCACGTTGTCCGATGTGCCGGTGATTTTACGCACGGCGGCTTCGTCGTAGGCGTCGCCGTACACCGCCTTGAATGCTTCATCCAGCAGGCGCTTGACCATGTCGGCATGCGCATCGGTGGCGCAGAAGATCATGGTTTTTTCTTCGCCGAGCGGGTCGATCTCATGCGCCAGCGCTTCGCAAATCACGCGGTTGAAATCTTCGGTGATCACGCGGCGGTTGAAGCTTTCGACCTCGAAACTGAGTTCATCGTCGAGTTCGGCGGTTTCGATCAGGCCAGTATCGGTATCCACGACAGAAACGGCCTCGCCCTTGCTGAAGGTGATGCCATGCCGGGAAAGCTGCGTTTGATAGCGGATAGGTGGCTCGTGATCGATCAGCCAGTCATCGGCAACGGCTTCACGGTAGCTGTAGGTGTAAACCGGTTTGCCGAAAATATCGCTGGTGTGTTTTGCCGGCGTGGCGGTCAGCCCGATTTTGACCGCATCGAAGTAATCGAGCACCTGGCGGTAACGCGACAGGTATTGCGCCTCGTCCCGCACGGCTTGTTCGCCCTCGGTCATTTCTTGGTCGAGCGTATAACCACGGTGGGCTTCGTCAATGATGATGCAATCGAATTCGCCCACGCCCGGCGGGTTATCCGACGACAGCACGCGCTTGACCATGGCCTGCACCGTGGCGATCTGTACGCGTGTTTCGGCTTCGGCCGCCATATCGCCCAGGTCGGCAATGTTGTAGGCCTTGGATAACGGCAAGCCTTGCTCCAGCGGCGCTTCATTAAAGACATCGAACGCCTGAACGCCCAGCGCGGTGCGATCTACCAGAAACAGGATGCGGCGAAAGCGTTCGGCTTTCAGAAAGCGATAGATCAGGCCGATGATGGTCCGGGTCTTGCCGGTGCCCGTTGCCATGGCGAGCAGGGCGGTGCGGCGATTTTCCGCCAGCGCCGCTTCAACGGCCTCGATGGCTTTTTGTTGGTAATCGCGTACTTTCAGGTAGGCAAAGCCTTCCTGCCGCAGCTTTTTTTCGGCTGCTGCGCGGCTGCGCTTGAGTAAATCCAGCAATTCATCCGGCCGGTGAAAATCGGCCAGCGCCCGGGCCAAGTTGGCCTTCTGGCGCACATCGCGAAACCACGTCCCACTTTGCTCGGCGAGCTGTTTGAAATACGGCCGGCCATTGCAGGAATAGACAAAGGGAATATTGAAAGACGCTGCGGTGCCATCCGGCCAGGCGTCTGCAAGGCCATTGAGCCCCCAGGCGGACTGGTGCCCGGCATCCAGGCGAAAGCCCTGGCTATAACGCTCGGCCTGGCCGATCTTGCCGGCGACATTGACGTTCTCTCGCTTGGCTTCGACCACTGCCATCGGCGTTAGCCCGGCGAACAGCACATAGTCGGCCGCTTGCTTGCCGGCGCAGGGCCATTCAGCGATCGCCTTGTTCTTGCCGAGCTCAGGGCGTGCACCCTGTGCATGGGTTTTTGTTTGGCTATCGGCTTCCCAGCCAGCCGCGGTCAATTGTTGGTCGATGATGATGCGGGTGAGCTCTTCGCTCAGATGCAGGTTTTTGCTGGCGGCGGTCGTTTTCTGGCGCGCTTGCTGGGCTGCGTGTTGCTGATTGGCTTGCTGCAGCTCGCCGATCTGCCGGGCGAAGTCATCGCGGGCCGCTTGCAGCCCGGCTTCGTGCTCGCGGGCGATGTTCTCGAAAATACGTGCTTCGGCATCCATTTGTTCGGCCAACACGGCGTACTGTTCTTTTTCGCTCTCAATCAGCGTGGCCAGCTGTTGATTGCTCTCGAGTGTCTGCCTGGTATCGGTCAGTTCGGCGCTCAGCTGTTTGATTTGCTGCTGCAGTTGGCGCAGCTCGGCGCTCGGGTCTGCCGGCGCAACAAACGGCCCCGGTTTGAATGTCGTGCCTTGTTTACCAAACGACTGGTGATACCAGATGGCCAGAGCACGGGCGACCTTGAGGCCATCCATGGCTTCTTTGTGCCGGGTTTGGAACTGGTGCGTGGCGCGGTTGCCCTCAATACGCAGCGTGTGAAACAGCGTACGGATTTCCGACTCCAGCCCGATGTCGCGGTTGAGTTTGTAGAGCAGATCGTTCTGCGCCAAGCCAGGCTCGAACTGAATGCCGCTGCGCACAGCCAAATCTTGCGCCAGCGCCTCGCCAAGTTGGCGCAGCTTGATGAGCGTCGTATTTGGATCGCTGGCAAAGACCCGCTCGGCCGTTGTTGCGAGCTGCAGAAATAACGGTGAATGTTCTGCAAGGAAATCAAAGTTGCTGGTAGCGACCACAGACCAAAACCCTAAGCCAGATAGCGTCAACTTTACGCGAAAATCATGATCTGCTGAATTTTCGGAACAACTTGTTGCCAGTTTGAAAATCAAGCGCAGGTCACGGGTGTTTATGATCGCTAACAGCTTGATGCGCCAAGTCGAGAAACGACAGGCAAAGAAAAGGCCCGTTGATTTCTCAACGGGCCTTGCTTTGTTGGTGGAGGCGGCGGGAGTCGAACCCGCGTCCGAAAGCCCTCTACGAAGAGTTCTACATGCTTAGCCAGGCCAACTGGATTTAACCTTTAACGAGCCGACCGGCGGGCTTGTCTCGGGCGAGTCACCTTAGATTTAGCCTCTGACCAAGTGACCCGGCCAAAAGCGATCCCAACTAAATGACTCTGCTGCTAGTTGCCTAGCCTACCCATTGGGAGAAGTAGTGCAGAGTCCAGCGCGATTAAGCAGCTAGAGCGTAAGTTTCGTCGTTTGCGACTAACATTTTTCAGTGATTTACGGGCTTCTGAGACCCCGGCATGCCCTCATCCGCTTTGAAACCCCCGTCGAAACCATGGCGCCCCCAGATGATGCAAACGCCAGTATACGCCCGCAGGGGGTCTTCAGTCGAATCAGGGCAGCTCGGTCAGGCCGTCGCCCCAGTCGATCAGCCATTGCGGCAGTGTTGGCGCGGGGGCGGTGTGGCTGGCCAATGCCAGCAGGTCGGTCGTGGGGACGGAGCCGCCACTGCGGCGCAGAAAGCGCACGCGGATGACGGCGACGCCGTAGACGTCATCGCCGATCATGATGCGTTGTTCCAGGAAGACCGATTTTTCGTCCCAGCCTAGCGTGCGGGTTTCGATGTCGAAGCGCTGCCAGAGTTTGAGCGATTTGCGGAAGTGCATCATCTCCATCGCGACCACGGCGAACCAGCCGGCCTTGTTCACTTTGCCGAACATATCGGAGCGCAGTAGTAGATCGGTGCGGGCCAGATCGAGCATGGTGAAGTAGCGGCCATTGTTCACGTGCCAATACAAATCCAGATCGTTGGGCAGCACGATCATGGGCGTGCGGCATGGGCCGATCAGCTGGCAGCGGGGGCGGAAACGGGCGGTGAGTAACAGCCAGATCAAGCGTAGGTACAGGTTCATCGCAATCGTCGTGGGGTGGGTTCAGGATATGCTGGTGGGCTACTTTAACGTTGTTGGCCACTGCGGCGGCAATGCAGCAAAACGGGAGGGGTGATGTTTGAAGCAATCTTGCTGGATAAGAGCGAGTCGGGTTTTTCCGCCACGGTAAAGCCGATCAGCGAAGCGCAACTGCCGTCGGGCGATGTGACCGTGGCGGTTGAATACTCCACGTTGAATTACAAGGATGCGTTGGCCATCACCAACCGTGGCCCGGTGGTGCGGGCGTGGCCGATGGTGCCTGGTGTGGATGCTGCCGGCACGATCACCGCATCCGATCATCCGGATTTTCAGCCCGGCGATGCGGTGATCTTCAACGGCTGGGGTGTGGGGGAAACGCGTTGGGGCGCATTGGCGCAAGTGGCTCGCTTGCCGGCTGGCGGGCTGGTCCATAAACCTGCTGCGTTCTCTGCACGCGAAGCGATGGCGCTGGGTACCGCCGGCTATACGGCGATGCTGTGCGTGCAGGCGCTGGAAAGGCATGGTATCGAGCCGGGAAATGGTGTGGTGCTGGTGACCGGTGCCACGGGCGGGGTGGGGTCAGTGGCGATCCTGCTGTTGGCGAAGTTGGGTTACGAAGTCGCGGCGCTGACCGGCAAGCTGACTTCGGTCGAGTACCTGCAACAGCTGGGGGCGACGCATATCATTGATCGGGGTGAGTTTGCTGCAGCTGGCAAGCCACTGCAGAAAGAGCGTTGGACGGCCGCAATCGATACCGCTGGCAGCCACACACTGGCGAATGTCTGCGCGCAAGTGCGTTACGGCGGCGTGGTGGCGGCTTGCGGACTGGCGCAGGGGATGGACTTTCCGTCCACGGTTGCGCCTTTCATTTTGCGTGGCGTGACATTGGCCGGCATCGATAGCGTCTTTGCGCCGCTGGCGATCCGGCAGTCGGCGTGGGATCGCTTGGCGCAGGATCTGGATCCGGCACTGCTGGCGCCGATGATTGCCGAGATTGGTTTGAACGAGGTGATTGGTGCGGCCGGCGAGATCATCGCTGGCCGGCATGTGGGGCGGTATGTGGTGGACGTCAATCGCTGAGTGCAGACCAAGCGCTAGGACGGTAGGTGAAGCAGCAATTCCAGTGGGTAGCTGATGCGCAGATCGGCACCCCATTCACCCGGCGCATCGGTGGCGGCGATGTAGCCGTAGTCGGCCAGCACGGTGCGCATACCGACCTTGCGGCCGGCTTCGATATCGCGCTCGGCATCGCCCACGTAAACACAATGCGTCGGATCGATACCAAGCATGGATGCCGCGTGCAGCATCGGTTTGGGGTCGGGCTTGGGCACGCCGACCGTATCGCCGGAGACGACCACGCCGGGCGGGATCGGCAGCGGCAATTGAGGCAGTAGCAAGTCGGTGTACTTCATCGGCTTGTTGGTGACGATGCCCCAGGCCAGACCGCGTGCGGCGATGGCTTCGATCAGCTCGGCGATGCCTTCGAATAACTTGGTGGCATCGCACGGCGCGGCTTCGTAATGCGCGAGGAAGCGTTCACGCAGGCCGGTAAACGCGGCGTCTTGCGGGGTGACGCCGAAGCCCAGTCCGATCAGGCCGCGTGCGCCGTGGCTGGCGATGGGTCGGATGGCGGAGTAAGGCTGGATCGGTCGGCCTTCTTCGGTCAGCAGCTTGTTGAGCGCCGCACCGAGATCGGGGGCAGTGTCGGCAAGGGTGCCGTCGAGGTCGAACAGGACTGCTTTGATCGGGCGGCTCATGCGGGCTTCCGGCAGGCAACCAGATAGTTCACGTCGGCATCGCTGCCGAGTGCGTAAACCTTGCTGATCGGGTTGTAGGTGAGGCCGGTCAGTTCGACCGTTTCCAGCCCGGCGGTGCGGGTCATGCGGGCCAGCTCGGACGGTTTGATGAACTTGGCGTAGTCATGCGTACCACGTGGCAGCATGCCCAGTATGTATTCGGCACCAAGTACGGCCAGCGCGTAGCTCTTCGGATTGCGGTTAAGCGTGGAAAAAAAGAGCCAACCACCCGGCTTGGTCAGCCGCGCGCAGGCGGCGACGATGCTGGCGGGGGAGGGGACGTGTTCGAGCATTTCCATGCAGGTGACGACGTCGTAGCTTTCCGGGGCTTCTTCGGCCAAGGCTTCGACGGTCACGCAACGGTAATTGACCGATAGGCCAGATTCGAACAGGTGGAGCTGGGCGACCTTGAGGGATTTCTCGGCCAGGTCGATGCCGGTGACTTGTGCGCCGGATTGCGCCAGTGCTTCGGCCAGAATGCCGCCACCGCAACCGACGTCGAGCGCTTTGCTGGCGGTCAATTCAACGTGGTTCTGGATGAAGCCCAGACGCAGCGGGTTGATCTCGTGCAGCGGTTTGAATTCGCTGCTTTTGTCCCACCACTTGTGGGCAAGGGCGGAGAATTTGGCGAGTTCGGCCTGGTCGGCGTTGAGCGTGGCGGATTCGGTCATGGTACGGCGGTCCGGAAACAACAAACCGCTAGTTTACCCCGACCATCCGCCACCCGAGTGTTTGCCGTTGTGGCGGCTATCAAGTGAGGAACTTGATGATCCAGTCCGGGTGCAGCGCCCAGCCGGCAAAACCGGCGACTTCGAATACCAGTCCGCCAAAGGCAAAAAACCAGGACAAGCCGAGCATCCAGAATTTGTCGGTCAACGTGGCCATGGCTGCCACCGCCATCGCGATGGAAAATAGCGCTTCGGTGAGGTCGAACTGGTCGTGACGGTAGTCGAGTGCTTCGTATTCGTGCTCGGCGCCGCGGGCTTGCTTCATCAATTTATCCGCATCCTGGCTGAGCTTGCCGATGCGTTGCTGCGCGACTTCGATTTGCTTGGGGGCATCAGGGTCGCCGCGCCGGGCGGCGATTTGCGCATTGCTTTGCGCGCCTTCCTCGATATAGATCTTCAGCTTCTTGGCCTGGTATTCGTTCCACAGGTCGATGCTGCTGGAACGGGCCTGTTGCATGCCCTGCACGATGTTGGCGTCCTTGATCTTGCCGAAGGCCATGCAGACGGAGAGGATCACGACGGAGACGGCAACAAAGCTGTTCAGGCGGGATTGGTTTTCACGGCTCGGTACTTCGAGTTCCATGTTTTCACTCACTTTGGGTTGACGAGGCGGCAATGCGGTTTTGCCAGCGGCGGGCATCGGCGACCAGCTGCGGCTGTTTGATGCGGGTAAAGGCGCCGCTATCCAGTTGTTGCTCGCCGTTGATCCAGACATGGCTGACCTGGCTGCGATCTGCAGCATAAACCAAGTGCGAGACCGGATCGAAGCACGGTTGTGTGCCGAGCGCCGAGAGGTCGACGGCAATGACGTCGGCTTGCTTGCCGGCCTTGAGGCTGCCGATCCGCTCATCCCAGCCCAGCGCCTTGGCGCCGTTGATCGTCGCCATTTCCAGCGCTTGCCATGCGGGCAGCGCTTCCGGATTGCTGCTCTGGCCTTTGGCCAGCAAGGCGGCGAGGCGCAGCTCGGCAAACATATCCAGCTTGTTGTTGCTCGCTGCGCCATCGGTGCCGATGCCGACATTGATGCCGGCGGCGAGCTGATCGGCCACGCGGGCGAAGCCGGAGGCGAGTTTCAGGTTCGATGCCGGGTTGTGGGCGATATGCGCGCCGCGCCTGGCGACGAGGGCGATTTCCGCATCCGTCATGTGCACCATGTGCGCGGCGATCAGCTGGCCAGACAACAAGCCGAGGTTGGCGAGCCGTTCCAGCGGCCGCACGCCGTGTTGCTTGAGGCTGTCGGCGATCTCATCCTGCGTTTCGTGGATGTGGCAGTGAATGCCGATGCCCAGCTCATCCGCCAGCGTGATCACGCGGCTGAAGGTGGCATCGCTGACCGTATAGGGCGCATGCGGGGCGAGCGTGAAGCCCACCAGCGATTCGCCACGGAATTCGTCGATGCAGGCCAGGGCCTTCTGGAGATAAGCGTCGGCGTTGGGGGCGTAGGGGGTCGGGAATTCCAGAATCGAGCAGCCGACCATCATGCGGAACCCGGTGGTCAATGCCGCCCGTGCCACTGCGCCGTGGTGGAAGTACATATCATTGGCACAGGTGGTGCCGCCGCGAATCATCTCGGCGATGGCGAGCTGCGTGCCGTCGAACACGAATTCGTCGCTGACGTGCTTGCCTTCGGCCGGCCAGATATGCTCGTTGAGCCAAGTCATCAGTGCCAGATCATCCGCATAGCCGCGCAAGAGCGTCATGGCCGAATGGGCATGCAGGTTGATCAGTCCAGGGAGCAGGGCGTGTTCTGGCAAGTTGACGACGTCAGCTTGCGGCCAGCGGCCGCGGGCTTCGGTGGCTGGCAGGATGGCGGCGATCCGGTCGCCTTCGATGACCAAGGCGTGGTCGACAAGAACAGTGCGCGGCTCGATCGGGATCAGCCAGCGGGGCAGGAGCAGGGTGGTTCTGGACATGGCGGGTCAGCAGGGGAATTCAGAGGAATTGCAGGGGTGGTTTTGCCGTGACTTTACTGACGGCAGAAAAACAAAAAGCCGACCATATGGTCGGCTTTTTGAGAACGCTAGTGCCTGAATTACTTGGCAGCGGAAGCGTCGGAAGCAGCAGCGCCGGAAGCAGCTTCAGCCGGAGCGGAAGCAGCTTCGGAAGCAGCGGCAGCAGCCGGAGCGGAAGCTTCAACAGCAGCAGCAGGAGCGGAAGCTTCAGCAGCCGGCTCTTCTTTCTTGCCGCAAGCGGACAGGGCGATAGCGAGCAGGGCAGCAACGAGCAGAGACTGTTTCATTGTTCTTTACCTTTAAAGGATGAAGTTAGGACCAAAAGCAACAAAGGCAATCGACCATTGATCGATAGCTTTTATAGTAAGCGGGTTGACATCACTGACGACCGACCGGGCGAATTCTAACACGTTTTGTCGGATTGGCTAGTCAAAACGCCGCCTCGCGCGGCGCTGCAGCGCATTCAATTGCAACGGAATGTAACCCTGGGGAAATCCTTATATATCGAGGCGTCGCCACACGCTGCCAGGTTCGCTTTGTGCTTGATAACACACGAATTTTTGTTGCAGATATGCAACGACCTCGGCACTGCTGCCGGCCTCCCCGCGTGCCCAATCACTGTGATGCCGGATCAGATAATCCTGCGTATCAGCGAAGGCAAAGACCTGGTGATCCGTTTCCGCTGTTTCATTCAGGATCAGCAGTTGCATTTGCTGGGCGAAGCGATCCCGCAATTGCATAAAACGGGGGGCTTCAGTGGCGAGGTATTCCGGGCGGCAGGCGATCAGCGTGAGTTGCCCGCCGCCACTCAGAAAGGTCCAGAGCTGATCGCAGTTGCTGCGGCTGCCCAGCTCGGCGGAGCGGAAATCTTCGTCGAACAAGCACAGGCTGCGTTTGGCGCGGCCGAGTAGCGCGGTAAAACCGGCTCGATAGTCGGCGTAACTATCAAACCGGAGCGGCGTTTCAGCCGGCCAGTTGAAGGTAACCGTAGTCGTAGTAGGCATAGAGCACCTCCAGTACGCTGTCATCGTAATCATCGGCTGGCAGACTGCGCTGATTGGCCAGTTCGCGTAGCGTTGCGATGGCTTCAGGCTCGCAGTCGACTGCCTCACCATTGATATAGATATGTTCGGCATCGAACAACATCTGGCTTTTCAGATCGAGTGAGATGCCGTGTTGCGCAACCGAAGCGGCAAACTCGTCGAAATCCAGCGGCTCGTCTGGCGCATCATAAACGACGTGGTTCTTGGGCTCGGTAAAGTATTGACCGATGAAGCGGCCGATGGTGTCGTCATTCCAGCTGATTTCTTGCAGCATCGCCTTGATGCGGGTGCTGAAGTCGCCGTCGATTTCAGCCGGCTGTTCGACTGTTTTGCGGCCCGGATCAGACAGCATGCCATCGAGTTTCAGCTCGTCTTGCAGGAACTCCAGGAAGCGGCCGGCGATTTCCTGCGTTTTCGGGGCGCGAAAACCGATCGAATATGTCATGCCCGGCGTCAGTGCCACGCCATGATGCGCATACTTGGGCGGCAGGTAGAGCATGTCACCGTGCTCCAGTACCCATTCCTGTTCCGAGGCGAAGTCCTTCAGCACCCGGATCGGCGCGTCTTCGATGAAGTTGCCCGCGTCGTCGCTGGAAATCTGCCAGCGCTTTGTGCCACCCACCTGCAACAGGAAGACATCATAGGAATCGTAATGCGGGCCGACAGAGCCGCCCTCTGGCGCATACGAAATCATCAAGTCATCCAGCCGCGTATAGGGCAGGAAATTGAAGCGGTACAGCAGCTCGGAAACATGGTCGACATGCTGGTTGACGTTACTCACCAGCACCGTCCAGTCACTCTCTGGTAGCTTGTCGAAGCGCGCTTTGCGGAAAGGGCCGTGCTCCATGTGCCAGCGGTTTTTCTTGAATTCGATCAACCGGCTTTCCACGTCGTCACGCTGGGCGAGTTCGATCAGGCGGGGCAGATCGATGAGTTCCGGAAAATCGGTGACGGCCTGCCGGATCAGCAGCGGCTTTTTTTGCCAGTATTCGTCGAGGAATTGTTGCGGACTCAAGCCGCCGAGCAGTTGTAGTGACATCGCGCTATATAGATAGGAAATCAGAAAGAAAAGCAGAAAGAAAACCGAAACAGAGTGCCTCCATTATCACACCAACTGAGGAGACGCCGATGTTGAATCCAGGCCTGCCCGCACCCGATTTTGAGCTGCCCGATGCGCGGATGGAAATGGTCCGCCTTGGGGATTTTTTAGGTCGGCGCCATGTGGTGCTGTATTTCTTCAACAAAGATCACACCCCTGGCGGTGTGATCGAAGCGGTCGAGTTCAGCGATCGGGCTTCCTCTTTTCTTGAGCACGACACCATCGTGCTGGGCGTGAGCCTTGATGATTGCATGGAGCACGAGGTGTTTGCCGACGAGCAAGGCCTCGAATTCGATCTCTTGTCCGATACCGAAGGCGAAGTCACGCGCCGTTACCACGCGCTCAAGGAGTGGGAGGCGCAGGGCATGGTAAAATTGGGCGTTGAACGTTCTACTTTCGTCATCGACAAGACCGGTGTGATCCGCCACGCGCTCTACCATGTCCAACCGAAAGGGCACGCCGCGGAAGTGCTCTCTCTTGTTAAACAGCTAGGAAACTCTTGATGCAAATCACCAAAAACTCCGTTGTGACCCTCCACTACGAGATGTTCAACGCCGAAGGAAAACTGCTCGACAAGACCGAAGAGCCGATTGCGTACCTGCATGGTGGTTACGACAACATCCTGCCGCTGGTTGAAGAAGCGCTGCATGGCAAGACCAATGGCGATGCCGTTGAAGTCACGATGGAGCCGGATGACGCATTCGGCGACTACGAGCCAGAACTCGTGCGCACCGAAGACAAGAGCGTGTTCCCGATGCCGGTTGAGCTTGGCCTGATGTTTGAAGGCGAAGACGAAGCCACTGGCGAAGTGCTGTTGTTCCGCGTGACTGAAGTCGATGGCAGCAATGTCACTGTCGACGGCAACCATCCGTTTGCCGGCATGAAGATCGTGTTCAAGGCCAAGGTGGTCGACGTTCGCGAAGCTTCGGAAGAAGAACTGGATCATGGCCATGTACATGGTCCGCATGGCCATCATCACTAAGCCGCGCCGAGTCAGGCAGGGCTAGGGGATACCAGCCGCAGCGCTGGATCGCCAGGCAAAAAGGGCAAGCCAACCGGCTTGCCCTTTTTGTTGCTGCACGCAGCACATGCTGTTCATTTTGCAAGTTCCTCCCTGGCAACGCCATGCTTTGGGTGCTGATCGTTTTGCCCCAAATCCCACTTTTTCGATGAAGTTCACGGTAAGTAGTTGGCAATATTGACGGTGAAAGAGAAGTCAGATTAAGATCGCGCCGATTGCGAATGGAAATAATTCTTATTTTAAAAAATGTGGTTTTGCAGTTCGGGCGAACCACGAACGGCCAGATCGGCGAGGTCTGCACGCCATGTGCGGCCTGGCAAACAGGGAGAGAAAAGGTGGCAAGGTTTTCAAAAACGGCGGGTGGCGTTGGTATTGGCCCGGCGCAAGGATGTATATGCGGTGAGGGCGGCTCGCTGCCTCCCCTGCGGGCACTGAAGCTGGCGCTGGCAATGGCATTTGCTTCGACCTGGATGTGGGCGAATCCGGCCGTTGCTGCTGAAGCTGCGACGTCAGCAGCTCCCGAAGTCAAGCAGCTCGCTGACAGCGACGTGAACCCGGCCGATCTGCCGGAGGCGGATCAATCGATCAAGGCGAAGCCGCTTGATCAGTGGACCGGTCTCTGGAATCGCCAAACGATGCTGGGTGATATCGGTGGCCTGCGCAGTTGGTTGTGGCGCTCCGGCGTTACCGTGGGCCTGACGGAGACGAGCGAGGTGTTCGGCAACCTCAGCGGCGGCATGGAGCGCAGCCACGCCTACAACGGGCTGACCACCGTGACGGTCGGTCTCGACACCCAACGGGCATTCGGCTGGCAGGGCGGCAACTTCAACGCGAGCGTGCTGCACATCCACGGCCAGAACCTGAGCTCCAGCAGCCTCGGCACCATCCAGACCGCCAGCGGCATCGAGGCCGATCCGGGCGCGCGCTTGTGGGAGCTGTGGTATCAGCAGAAATTTCTCGACGACAAGCTCGACGTGAAGATCGGCCAGCAGAGCATCGACCAGGAATTCATGGTCAGCCAATACGCCGGCACCTTCATCAACACCATGTTCGGTTGGCCAGCCGTGCCGTCCTTTGACATGCCGTCCGGTGGCCCTGCGTATCCCTTGTCCGGCATTGGTGTACGAGTACGTGCTCGTCCGACCGATTCGCTCACCGTGCTTGGCGGCATATTCGACGGCAACCCGGCCGGCGACAGCACCAATGCCGACCCGCAGCTGGCGAATGCCCACGGCACCACGTTCAGCACGCACAAAGGCAAGTTGTTCATCGGCGAGCTGCAGTACGCCGTCAACCAGCCGGCGGCCGGCGAGATCGAAACCGGCGGCAAGCGTGGCCTGCCCGGCAACTACAAGCTGGGGTTCTGGTACAACAATCTGCGCTTTGCCGATCAGCGTTATGACGACGGTGGTTTGTCACTCGCTGACCCGGCCAGCAGCGGCAACGCGGCGCAGCATCACGGCAACTACAGCGTGTATGCCGTAGCCGACCAGATGATCTGGCGCCCGAGTGAAGACAGCAGCCGAACGTTGAATGTGTTTACCCGGATCATGGGCGCACCGGGTGATCGCAACGTGATCAGCTTCAGCGCCAATGCCGGTGTGACGCTGACCGCGCCATTCGAAGGGCGCGATAGCGATACTGCCGGGCTCGGCATGGGTTACGCGCGTGTGGGCAGCCATGCACGTGAATTCGATGCCGACCAAGGGCTGCCGATGCGCAGCGGCGAAACCTATCTGGAAGCGACTTACCAATACCAGGTCGCCCCGTGGTGGCAGCTGCAGGCCGATGTCCAGTACACGCTCAACCCCGGCGCTGGCATCCTGAATCCGAAAGACACGACCCAGAAAATCAACAACATCTGGCTGGTGGGGCTGCGGACGAATATCACTTTCTAAGTATCTGCCCATGAGCGATTGCCAGAGGGGCATTCTTCCCTCTCCCACAAGTGGGAGAGGGGATGCGTAAGCGACCAACCCTGTTTTTCAGCGACGTTTGCCGCAAGCCAGCCCCAAATGCCACCGTCCATGCAAAAACCGATTGGCATTCGGCCGATGACGCCGGTATAACGCTAATCATTATTATTAAGATGCAGGATTGTCATGATCCCGCGCACTAAATATTGAAAAGGAGAACGCAGATGACGCGTTTGCACCTATCCAGCCTTGGCCTGAGTTGCAAGGCACTCTCGTTGGCCATGTTGCTCGCCTTGGGCAGCGTCGCTCAGGCTGCCGATGAGCCGCAAGGCTTTTTGCCGACGATCAAGAAGCACACCGTCCTGACCAGCACCGTGCCGGACAACGGTGACCAGAATCCGTATGCCATCGTGGTAGCGCCGGTCTCGGCCGGCAAGATCCAGAAAGACGATGTGTTGATCACCAACTTCAACAACGCCGCCAACCTGCAAGGCGTCGGCACCACCATCGTCAATTACAACCCGACCACCAAGAAGCTCTCGCTGTTTGCGCAACTGCCGCATGAGCTAGCGACTTGCCCCGGCGGCGTCGGCTTCGGCACTGCCATGACCATGCTCAAGAGCGGTTGGGTCATCGTCGGCAGTACGCCCAGCAACGACGGCACTACCGATACCAAGGGCGCCGGTTGCCTGATCGTGCTCGATTCGCAAGGCAAGGTCGCGGATGTCTGGTCCGGCCCGAACATCAATGACCCGTGGGGCAATATGGCGGTGATCGACAACGGGTCGACTGCCACCCTGTTCGTCAGCAACGCCGGTTTCGGCGTCGGCAGCGCCAAAGGTGCGCCGCCAGTAGTCAACCAATCCACCGTGCTACGCCTCGAATTGACCATCGCCGATGGCAAGCCACCAGTGATCGCTAACCAAACCGTCGTTGCCGGCGGCTTTGGTGAGCAGGCCGACAAGGGCGTGTTCCTGATCGGCCCGACCGGCCTCGCACTCGGCAAGGAAGACAAACTGTACGTGTCCGACGCGCTCGGCAACCGCATCAGCGAAATCTGGGATGCCACTACCCGCACCTCCAGCGCTGGCGTCGGCCGCACGCTGACTCACGATGGGATGTTGTTGCGCCCGCTGGCGATGACCATGACCCCGGCTGGCCACCTGCTGGTGACCAATGGCCAGAACGGCAAGGTGGTCGAGATCGACCCGGCTACCGGCAAGCAGCTGTTTGCCCGCTGGATCGATGCCAACCGTGCTCAAACTCCGCCCGGCAACGGTGACTTGTTCGGCATCGCGATGAACTCCGCTGGCGACGGTTTTTATTACGTGGAAGACGACGTGAACATGCTCGTCCTGGCCAAATGAAAAATAAAAATTCACCTCAACTGTCCCGACGCCGCTTCCTGAGCGCGACCGGCACGCTGGCCGCTGCCATCGGCACGCTCGGGCTGACCGGTTTCGCTGCCGCAGCCGAATTGACCAAGGCCCAGAGCGCGAAAGCCGCCAGCGGCAAGCTGCCGGTCGAGCCATTCTTCGGCGCGCATCAAAGCGGCATCCTCACCGCGCCGCAGCAGACCAGCAGCTATTTCGCCGCATTCGACCTCGATACGACCAAGCGTGCTGACGTCATCGAATTGCTCAAGCGCTGGACTGACGCCGCCAACCGCATGACGCGTGGCGAAACGGCCGTGCCGCTTGGCAACGACCCCGACGTTCCGCCAGCCGATTCCGGCGATGCGCTGGGCTTGGCACCGGCTCGCCTGACCATCACCTTCGGCTTCGGGCCGGGGCTGTTCATGCGTGACGGCGTCGACCGCTATGGCTTGGCATCGCGCCGGCCGGAAGCGCTGGTGGATCTGCCCAAGTTCAACGGCGATCAACTGGTGCCGGAGAAATCCGGTGGCGATCTGAGCATTCAAGCCTGTGCGGACGACCCGCAAGTGGCCTTCCACGCTGTGCGCCAACTGGCCAGCCTTGCTGCCGGCATCGCCACGATCAAATGGGCGCAGACCGGCTTTGCCAGCGGCGCGCCCGGCGGCGGCACGCCACGCAACCTGATGGGATTCAAGGACGGTACCAACAACCCGCCGCACACCCCGGATGTGATGGACAAAGTGGTCTGGGTGGGCGACGAAGGCGGCTGGATGAAGAACGGCTCCTACCTCGTCGTGCGGCGCATCCGCATTTCGCTGGAGCACTGGGACAAGACCGATCTCGATTTCCAGCAGCAGGTGGTTGGGCGCTACAAGCACAACGGCGCGCCGCTCGGCAAAGCGCACGAGTTCGATCCGCTCGACCTGGCTGCCACCGATAAAGATGGCAACCCGGTGATTCCCGCGACTGCGCATTCCCGCGTTGCATCCGCCGCCCATAACGACGGCGCGCAGATCCTGCGTCGCGCCTATTCGTATAACGACGGTGCCAATTTCTACGCCGAGCGCTGGCCGCCCTGGCGGCAAGGCGTGATGTACGACGCCGGCCTGTTCTTCATGGCCTACCAGCGCGATCCGCGCACCGGCTTCATCAAGATCAACAAGACACTGGCGACCGAAGACATCATGAACCAGTACACCACGCATGTCGGCAGCGCGGTCTTCGCTTGCCCGGCGGGCGCGCGTGAAGGTTCGTTTATTGGTGCGGCGTTGTTTGATGGCTTGGGTTGATTGGCGTCTTTGAATTGGTAGGCGCAGGTTCACGATCTTTCTGTTCCCTCTCCCATCCCGTGCAAGGCTTTTAAAGCCTTGTTCAGGGAAAGTGGGAGAGGGCTAGGGTGAGGGTAGTGAAAAGATCGCTGCATTTTGGCCGATCCTCTCCCCCAGCCCCTCTCCCACTAATAGCTGGGCAAGGCTAAAGCCTTGCACGCGAGTGAGAGGGGAGAAGACACCCCCGTTTTTCGCATGAGTTTGATCATTACAACTGGAGTCATCCCGATGGTTTCCCGCTTCTCCCGCGTTGCCGGCATTGCAGCGCTGCTTGCCGCTTCCTTCGTCGGCGCGGCCCATGCCGCCACGCTCACGCTCTACAGCGCCCAGCACCCGCAAACGGTCACGTTGTTGACCAAGGATTTTGAAAAGCAATCCGGCATCGCTGTGCGCGTGCACACCGGTGAAGGCCCGCAACTGGCTGCGCAGCTGGTCGCCGAAGGCCAGTCGTCGCCGGCCGATGTCTATCTGACCTCCAACTCGCCGGAACTGATGTTGCTGGAAGGCAAGGGCATGCTGAGCAAGGTGCAGCCGGCCACGTTCGGTGAAATTCCGGCGCATTACAGCTCACCGACTGGCGTGTGGGTCGGCGTGATGGCGCGTGAGAACGTACTCGCTTACAACACCAAGATGATCAAGCCGGAACAAATGCCGGCCTCCTTGCTCGACTTGGGCAAGCCGGCCTGGAAAGGCAAGATCGCGATTGCGCCGAGCGATGGCGACTTCCTGCCGCTGGTAAGCGCCGTGCTGGCACTCAAGGGCGAAGCCGCCACGCTGGAATGGCTGAAGGGCCTGCGTACCAACGCGCAAATCTTCGACGACAACGAGGGCGTGGTGGCGGCGGTGAATCGCGGCGCGGTGGCGACCGGCATCATCAACAACTATTACTGGGCGCGTCTGCACACCGAAATGGGCGACAAGGGCACGCACAGCGCGCTGTACCACTTCGGCAATGCTGATGTCGGCGCGCTGTTGAACGTCTCTGGCGCTGCAGTGCTCAAAAGCTCGAAAAACGCGGAGGTAGCCAACAAGTTCCTCGCGTATCTGGTGAGCCCGCGTGCGCAGCAATTGATGGCGAACAGCAAGGTCACTTACGAATACCCGCTGCATGCTGGCGTTGCACCGGACCCCATCCTCAAGCCATTCAACCAGATCAATCCGCCGCAGCTCGATATGCAGAAACTGGGTGACGACAGCCAAGCAGTTGCGCTGCTGCGCAAGGCTGGTCTGCTGTAAATGAGGGTTCGATGGCAATGACGCAGGCAGTCCAGCCGGTGATCCGGCCAGCGACCCAGCCGACGACGCCCGCCCGCCACGTTACCGTGCGCGGGCGGGCGTCGTTCTGGCTGTTTGGCGCGGCGGCCTGTGTCGCCTTGCTGGTGCTGCTGCCGCTGGCCTTTACGCTGCGGCAGGCGCTGGGTTTTGGCGCGGCCAATGCGGCCGAGCTGGTGTTCCGGCCCATCGTCGGCGAGCTGGCGCTCAACACGCTCATGATCGTGGCCGCGGCTACGGTCACATCCGCCATCGTTGGTGCGGCGGCGGCGTGGTTTGTCGAGCGCACGCATTTGCCCGGCCGCAAGATATGGGCAGTGCTGGCGGCGGCGCCATTGGCCGTGCCGCCCTTCATCACCAGCTACGCCTGGGTGTCGTTCAGCGAATCGCTGCAGGATTTCAACGGCGCTTTGCTGGTGGTCACCACGGCCTACTATCCCTTGATCTACTTGCCGGTGGCAGCCGCCTTGCGCGGCATGGACCCGGCGCTGGAAGAAACCGCCCGCTCGCTCGGCCTCGGCCCGTGGACGCGCTTTTTCCGGGTGGTGTTGCCGCAGCTCAAGCCGGCGCTGCTCGGTGGCATGTTGCTGGTCGCGCTTGGCACATTGTCTGAATTCGGCGCGTTTGCGCTGTTGCGCTTTCGCACCTTCACTACCGAAATCTATGCCGAGTACCGCCTGAGCTTCGACGGCTCGGGGGCGTCGATGCTGGCCAGCATCCTGATGCTGCTCTGCCTCGTCTGCCTCGCGCTGGAGTTCCGGGTGCGCGGCCTGTCGCGCTATGACCGCATGGATCGCGGCGCGCGTCGTGCACCGGCGCGCTACCACTTGGGCTGGGGCAAGTGGCCGGTGCTGGCGAGCTTTGCCGGCCTGACGCTGGTGACCCTGGGCATGCCGCTGGGCATGATCGTCTACTGGCTGCTGCAGCATGGCGATGCGGCGATTACGCCGGTCGAGGTGTCCTTGCCGCTGGTGCTCGATGCCACCTTGTCGTCGGTCGGTCTGGGCTTGGCCGGTGCGGCGCTGACCACTGTACTGGCGCTGCCGCTCGGCCTGTTGCTCGCCCGGCATCCCGGGCGGATTGCCACGTTGCTGGAGCGCATCGTCTATCTGGCGCAAGGCTTGCCGGGGATTGTGATCGCGCTCGCCATTGTCTCGCTGGCGATCCAGGCGCTACGGCCGCTGTATCAAAGTGCTGCCTTGCTGGTGGTCGCCTACGCCATCCTGTTCCTGCCATTGGCGCTGGTCAGCGTGCGCGCCGCATTGTTGCAAGTGGAGCCCCGGCTGGAAGACGCCGCCCGCTCGCTGGGCCTCAATCGCTGGCAAACATTGTGGCGCGTGGTCTTGCCGCTGGCCGGCCCCGGATTGGGTTGCGCCGCCGCTCTGGTATTCATCTCCGTGATGACCGAACTGACGGCGACATTGCTGCTCGCGCCGATCGGCACGCAAACATTGGCGATGCAGGTATGGGCCGATACGGCGGCGCTGGCCTTTGCTGCTGCCGCGCCATATGCGGCGATCCTGGTCGGTTTTTCGCTTATTTCAACCTGGCTGTTGATGTCGTTGTTTGGCAAGACAGCGGTGCTTGGCGCGACTTCCTAGCGCCTTCTTAACTCCCTGATAACTCGATATGGCTAACCTCAGCGTTCAAGGCCTCGGCAAGCAGTTCGGCGCGCATTCCGTGTTGCGGGGCGTCGATCTGACCGTGGCGTCCGGCAGCCTCGCGGCGATTCTCGGCCGATCCGGCAGCGGCAAGACCACCTTGTTGCGACTGCTGTGCGGCTTCGAGCGCGCGGATACCGGCACGATTCAAGTCAACGGCCACGTCATTTCCGGCCCCGGCTTGCATGTGCCGGCCGAAGACCGTCGCATCGGTTATGTGCCGCAGGAAGGCGCGCTGTTTCCGTATCTATCCGTCGCCGACAACATCGTGTTCGGCCTACCCCGAGCGCAACGGCGGGCGCGACATCGGGTGCAAGAGCTGCTGGAGCTGGTTGGCCTGCCAGCCAGTTATGCCGACCGGCCGCCGCAGGCGCTGTCCGGCGGGGAGCAACAACGCGTCGCGCTTGCGCGTGCGCTGGCCCCGGCCCCAGCCCTGATCCTGCTCGACGAACCGTTTTCCGCGCTCGACGCGGCGCTGCGGGTGGAAACCCGCCAGGCCGTCGCGGCCGCACTCGCCACGGCGGGGGCGACTGCCTTGTTGGTCACGCACGATCAAGCCGAAGCGCTCTCGATGGGTGAACAAGTGGCCGTGCTTTGGGATGGCCAGCTGATCCAGGTGGCGAACCCGGAAACCTTGTACCGCACGCCGGTCAGCCCGGAGCTGGCCAGCTTCGTCGGTGATGCCGTGCTGTTGCCGGGGATGGCGGACCAAGGCTACGTGACCTGTGCGCTGGGGCGATTGCCGATCGCCAAGGCCGCGATGTCAGGCGGTGGGGCAGGGGCGGTGAGCGTGCTGCTGCGGCCGGAGCAGATGCGGCTCGCGGCGGGGTTCGAGCACGCCGAGGTCAAGGGCCGCGTGCTGGACGTCGACTTCTATGGTCACGACGCCTGTGTGCGGCTTGCACTGGTCGGCGCTGCCGATCCGTTGTCGGCGTCGGTCATCGTGACTGCCCGTGTGCCCGGCCACACAACGCCGCGACCGGGCGACGAAGTCGCCATCGTTGTGGAAGGTGAGGCAGTGACGTATCCGGCGTCTGGCCGGTAATTCGCCTGCCTTGCCTGGTAGGGCGGGTTAGCCATCAGGCGTAACCCGCAAACGCAGCACGCAGACATTGCGCCGCACGGGTCAAATCACCCGGCCTACAAGCCCGTTTTTGCACGCGTAACCGGGCACCCACTGCGTCGCGGATGCAACACCATCAGCACGCATATCACCCGCTTCTAACACTTTCCGCAAACTGTCTTATCGATGAGACAGCTCCGATGCCGCATGGATATTGGGTTTAAGACAAATATGCAAAATAGATGACACCGTTCATCGAATAACACAGGGAATCATGGTTGCGCCAGCCTTGAGGTTTCCCCTAGTATTTGTGTCGAAAGTTCGAAAAGACCACAACATCTAGTGTTTTTCCACAAGTTACTCACAGCTTTTACACATCGATCCACTGATCAAACAACCGATCTCAAGGAACGCGCCATGTACGCCACGTTGGACAGCTCTGCTGGAGGCCGTATGACCGATACCGCCGATTCAATCGCACCGCAAACCACCGGTGCCTATACCAATTACAAGACCATTCGCCGCAACGGCTCGGTGGTCGCATTCGAGCCGCTGAAGATCTCGGTGGCCGTGACCAAGACCTTCATTGCTGTCCAGGGTAGCCATGCTGCCTCGTCCGCCGCCGTGCGCGAGCGCGTGGCTGCGCTGACCGATTCCGTCGTGAGCGCGCTGATGCGTCGCAAGCCGGAAGGCGGCGCGATCCATATCGAAGATATCCAGGATCAAGTCGAACTGGCGCTGATGCGCTCGGGCGAGCACGACGTGGCGCGCGCCTATGTGCTGTATCGCGAACAACGCACCCAGGAGCGTTCCGCCAAGGCCGGCGATGCCGGTGAGCAACACCACGCCATCAACGTGTTGTATGAAGACGGCACCCGCCGCCCGCTCGACCTCTCCAAGCTCAAGGCGCTGATCGCGTCCGCTTGCACCGGTCTGGAAGCCACCACCAATCAAGAAGCCATCCTCGCCGAAGCGCTCAAGAACATCTACGACGGCGTGCCGGCTGAAGAAGTGCGCAAGTCGGTCATCATGGCCGCCCGCCAGCAGATCGAACAAGACCCGGCCTACTCGCAAGTCACTGCCCGCCTGCTGCTCAACAGCCTGCGCCGCGAAGTGCTGGGCGAAGAAGTCAGCCATGAAGAAATGGCCGAGCGTTACGCCGAATACTTCCCCAAATTCATCAAACGCGGCATCGAAGCCGAGCTGCTGGACGAAAAACTCGCCCAGTACGATCTGGCCCGCCTTGGCGCGGCGCTTGATCACCAGCGCGATTACCAGTTCGGCTACCTCGGCCTGCAAACGCTGTTCGATCGCTACTTCCTGCACGTTGAAGGCACCCGCATCGAATTGCCGCAATCGTTCTACATGCGTGTCGCCATGGGTCTGGCGCTGAATGAAGTGGATCGCGAAGCCCGCGCCATCGAGTTCTACAACGTGCTCTCCACCTTCGACTTCATGTCATCGACGCCGACGCTGTTCAACTCCGGCACCCGTCGCTCACAGCTCTCCAGCTGCTACCTGACCACCGTGGCCGATGACCTCGATGGTATTTACGAAGCGCTGAAAGAAAACGCGCTGCTGTCCAAGTTTGCCGGCGGTCTGGGCAATGACTGGACCCCGGTGCGCGCGCTTGGCTCGCACATCAAGGGCACCAACGGCAAGTCGCAAGGCATCGTGCCGTTCCTCAAGGTGGTGAACGACACCGCCGTCGCCGTGAACCAGGGCGGCAAGCGCAAGGGCGCGGTCTGCGCGTACCTGGAAACCTGGCACGCCGACATCGAAGAATTCCTCGAGCTGCGCAAGAACACCGGTGACGACCGTCGCCGTACCCACGACATGAACACCGCGAACTGGATTCCCGATCTGTTCATGAAGCGCGTGATGGAAGGCGGTGAGTGGACGCTGTTCAGCCCGTCCGAAGCCAGCGATCTGCACGACAAATACGGCCGCGATTTCGAAGTGGCGTACAACCGCTACGAAGAGAAAGCCGCCCGTGGCGAAATGAAGGTCGCCAAGAAGCTGCCGGCGCTGACCCTGTGGCGCAAGATGCTGACCATGCTGTTCGAAACCGGCCACCCGTGGTTCACCTTCAAAGACCCGTGCAACATCCGCAGCCCGCAGCAACACGTTGGCGTCGTGCATAGCTCCAACCTGTGCACCGAGATCACGCTCAACACCAACGACAACGAAATCGCCGTCTGCAACCTGGGCTCGATCAACCTCGTCAACCATCTGAAGACCGATGCCAACGGCGTGCGCAGCCTCGATAGCGAAAAGCTCGCTCGCACCACCCGTATCGCGATGCGCATGCTCGACAACGTGATCGACATCAACTTCTACCCGGTTCGCAAGGCGCGCAATTCCAACCTCAAGCATCGTCCGGTTGGCCTGGGCATCATGGGTTTCCAGGATTGCCTGTATGCACTGCGCAAGCCGTACGCATCCGATGCTGCTGTTGAATTCGCCGACGAATCGATGGAAATCATCGCCTACCACGCTTACTGGGCTTCGACCGAACTCGCCCAGGAACGCGGCGCATATCCGAGCTTCAAGGGCAGCCTGTGGGATCGCGGCATCCTCCCGCACGATTCGCTGAAACTGCTGGCCGAAGAGCGCGGCGGCTATCTGGAAGTCGATACCACCGAACGCCTGGATTGGGCCGCCCTGCGCAGCCGCATCGAAGCGTACGGCATGCGCAACTCCAACTGCCTCGCCATCGCCCCGACCGCCACCATCTCCAACATCGTTGGCGTGGCCGCATCGATCGAGCCGACCTACCAGAACCTGTTCGTGAAATCGAACCTGTCTGGCGAGTTCACCGTCATCAACGACTTCCTGGTGCGCGATCTGAAAGACGCCGGCCTGTGGGACGAAGTGATGATCTCCGATCTGAAATACTTCGACGGTTCCGTGGCCCGCATCGACCGCATTCCGCAAGAGCTGCGCGACCTCTACGCCACCGCGTTCGAAATGGACCCGAAGTGGCTGGTGGAAGCGGCATCCCGCCGTCAAAAGTGGATCGATCAGGCACAGAGCCTGAACATCTACATGGCCGGCGCATCGGGCAAGAAGATGGACGAGCTTTACAAGCACGCCTGGATTCGCGGCCTGAAGACCACCTATTACCTGCGCACGCTGGCTGCCTCCAACGCCGAGAAATCCACCGGCCGCGGCGGCGAGCTGAATGCGGTGCCGGTGAGCGGCGGTTACAGCGCGGCCTCGGCCGAAGCAGCCACGGCCATTGCCACGGCAGCCAGCGTACCGGCAGCCGCAGCCCCGGTGGCCGAAGCAGTCAGCGAACCGGCGAGCGATATGAAGTTTTGCTCGATCGACAATCCGGATTGCGAGGCTTGCCAATAAGGCAAGACTCGCAATCCGGGAAGCGGCGCAAGCCACAATCCGGAGCAAGCCAGCCAGTTTTTGAGTGGCTTGCAGCGCCGAGAGGCGCATTGCGAGGCTTGCCAGTAAGGTAGTTCCCCCCTTTTTGAAGGGGGGCAAGGGGGGATTTCTGCGGCATCTCAAGTTGTGATGAGGTCGAAATCCCCCTCAATCCCCCTTCAAAAAGGGGGAGGTAGGAAGTGGCAATAAATTTATATAGCGGCGATTTCCCCCGTCGTTGAGGACCGTTCTCTAAATGACCCAACCCGCCACCAACACCCTGATTCAAGCCCTGCCCAAAACCGAACTGCATCTGCATATCGAGGGCACGCTTGAGCCGGAAATGCTCTTCGCACTGGCCGAACGCAATAGCGTAAAGCTGCCGTATGCCAGCGTGGAAGCGGTGCGGGCCGCGTATTCGTTCAGCGATCTGCAATCATTCCTCGATCTGTACTACGCCGGGGCCAGCGTGCTGATCACCGAGCAGGATTTTTTCGAGTTGACTTGGGCCTATTGCGAACGTGCCCACGCCGACAACATCGTCCACACGGAAATCTTCTTCGATCCGCAAACGCACACCGCCCGCGGCATTGCCTTCATCACCGTGCTGAACGGCATCACCCGCGCACTGGCACAAGCCAAGGAACGCTTCGGCCTCACCTCCAAGCTGATCCTGTGCTTCCTGCGCCATCTGTCTGAAGAAGACGGCTTCGCCACCTTGGCCGAAGCCGAGCCGTATCTGGATCGCATCGATGGCGTCGGGCTGGATTCGAGCGAACTTGGCCACCCGCCAGAGAAATTCCAGCGCTTGTTCGCCCGCTGCGCCGAACTCGGCCTGCCGGCCGTTGCGCATGCCGGCGAAGAAGGCCCGGCCGACTACATCTGGCAAGCGCTTGATCTGCTGCAAGCCCGTCGCATCGACCACGGCGTACGCTGCACCGAAGATGCTGCACTGGTGAAACGGCTGGCGCGTGATCGCGTACCGCTCACTGTCTGCCCGCTCTCCAACCTCAAGCTGTGCGTGGTGAAAGACATGCGCGACCACAACTTGCGCGAGTTGCTTGCCGCCGGCCTGTGCGCCATGGTGAATTCAGACGACCCGGCCTATTTCGGCGGCTACCTGAATACCAACCTGATCGCCTGTCGTGATGCGCTCGGCCTGACCGCGGCCGAAGTCGTCCAGCTGGCGAAGAACAGTTTTGAAGCCAGCTGGCTATCCGCAGCTGAAAAACAACGCTATGCCGCCGAGATCGACCGGATTGCATTGGCATGAAAACCCGCGAACCCGCCAGCGAACAACACCCTCGTTGGCGAGTCCAACCCATTGATCCAACAGCGTAAATGGGAGGCCGTATGCGTATTCAACGCAGTAAGAACATGCTGAAGCACCTCGGTGCGCTGTTGTGCGTGTCTGCACTGGCCGCCTGCGCCGCGCCGCGACCGATGCAAATGAATGGCGAACAGCTCGCCGCCGCACCACTGCGCGGCTCGGTGATCGTGGCCGTCACGCTCGATTCGCTCAACCCGGATAACGCCCGCGCCATCCTCACCATCAGCGGCAACGGCCAGCAACGGCAGGTGTATGCCAGCGAAGCGCTCAACTTCATCCGTGCGCCGGGCAACACGCCGGATGCGCGTGGCGAGCTGGCGCTGGTGGAGCTGCCACCGGGCGATTACCGCATCGAAGGCGTAAGAGGGGAGTGGCGCGAACCGTGGATCGGCGCGATGGAGCCCATGTGGCACTACATCAACGTGCCGCTCAACGCCGCGTTCCACCTGAATGAAGGTGAAGTGCTGTACCTGGGCGATGTGCATCTCTCGCTCAACTACCGGCCCACTGCCCGTATCACCGATCAATCGCGGCGCGATTTCAACCACATGAACAGCGTGTGGCACGTGCCGGACACCAGTAACGTGGTCGTCAAGGTACCGACCGCACAGGGCGCCCAGCCCACCGCATCAACAATGTAATTCTCCAGAACACAGACTCAAGAACACAGAAAAGGGACTCCGCCATGCTGAGCTTTGACGACGACATCCAGACCACCACGCCCCAGGCCGCCCCACTGCAACCGGCCCAGGCGCAACAAGCTGCTGCGCAAGCCGCCGCCGCCATCTCCGCGCACACCGCGCCGGCTGCCGCCAGCACCGCCCGTGTCAACGTGGTGGATAAACGCGTGATCAACGGCACCACCGACGTCAACCAGCTGGTGCCGTTCAAGCACAAATGGGCGTGGGAAAAATATCTGGCCCAGTGCGCCAACCACTGGATGCCGCAAGAAGTGAACATGCAGCGCGATATCGAGCTGTGGAAGAACCCCAACGGCCTCACCGAAGACGAAAAGCGCTTGGTGAAGCGCAACCTCGGCTTCTTCGTTACCGCCGACAGCCTCGCCGCCAACAACATCGTGCTCGGCACCTACCGCCACATCACCTCGCCGGAATGCCGCCAATTCCTGCTGCGCCAGGCGTTTGACGAAGCGATTCACACCCACGCCTATCAATACATCGTCGAATCGCTCGGCCTCGACGAAGGCGAAGTGTTCAACGCCTATCACGAAGTCGCCAGCATTCGCGACAAGGATGAATTCCTCATCCCCTTCATCGACGTGCTCACTGATCCGAACTTCAAGACCGGCACGCAAGAAACCGACCAGCAATTGCTCAAATCGCTGATCGTCTTCGCCTGCATCATGGAAGGCATGTTCTTCTACGTCGGCTTCGTGCAAATCCTCGCCCTCGGCCGCCAAAACAAGATGACCGGCGCCGCCGAGCAATACCAATACATCATGCGAGACGAGTCGATGCACTGCAATTTCGGCATCGACCTCATCAACACCATCAAGCAAGAAAACCCGCAATTGTGGACGGACAGCTTCAAGGCAGAATTGATCGGCCTGTTCCAGAAAGCCGTCGACCTCGAATACGCCTACGCCGAAGACACCATGCCCCGCGGCGTGCTCGGTTTGAACGCCGGCCAATTCAAGGAATACCTCCGTTTCATCGCCAACCGCCGCCTGCAACAGATCGGCCTCGATCCGCTATTCCCAGGCGTAACGAATCCATTTCCGTGGATGAGCGAAATGATCGACTTGAAGAAAGAGAAGAATTTCTTTGAGACCCGGGTGACGGAATATCAGACGGGTGGGGCGTTGAGCTGGGATTGAGCTCTTGGGTTAGAAAATGGTGTGAATTAACCCATAGTTCCGAATTATCAAGGCATAGTTCCGAATTTTTGTAGGGCCAAAGTTCCGAATTGGCTCCGAAATTTGCACGTTGCCCCGGCTAGAATATCGGCTCGATGCTACGCTAAGCCCCGCCCAATAAGGCTTGGCGAAAAAAATCCCTCGACCGGTAACCGGGCTGAGGGATTTTCGTTGGGTCGGCACTGCTGGAACCGAGCACGTAGGCACCGAGTTGCTGGCCGTTATGTCACAGGAAGAAACGCCTGACCGTAGCCCGAACTCGGTACCAACTCGACGTACAGGGACTTTCGCCCAACGATGACAGCGAGCATTGGCCGCTTGTCTCGACGCCTCGCTGATAAGCGGTTCCATTCCGATCTATCGAGACCAGAAGGATGAGGATGGTCTTCGGGATGGGTGTGCCATTCGCCCAGATAGCGAACGGTACCCTGACTCGCTATCCATCGTGACGAGGCGATGGCTTCGTGGCCAAATGGCATTCGCTCGAACAGGTATCGTAATCGTTTGTCGTATGCCGTGGGCGCTGTAGCTTGCTCAATGAGCATATGGGCACCGTGAACCGAACCGAGCAGGAGCCCGCCAGCCTCGCAGTCGCCATCATTGGCCTGAACATGCTGATAGAAAGTCTCCAGTGTGGACTCTGAGAAGTGCAGCAGCGTCCTCTTCTCGTCGGTTGCCCAAGAGCTCATGAATTGCATATGGGACACTCCCGATCCCGCAAAGGATCGCAATCGGGTGTGGCAAGCTGCTGATCGCGATCAATCAGCCTGGTTCGCAAAGCAGGAGAATAGATGCCGTTGACCCAGTCAAGGGCTATCTCTGCGCCGAGACCGGCAGCGTGCATCGACACCGAAGCCGGAAATGGCACGTACAAGCCTTCGCATCCATGCCCTGCCAAGATGGTAGGAAGTGGATCAACGGTAGAGCGAAGTTCGCCTCTTTTGTTGCTATGCCAAAGACATCGATAGCACGCACCAGGTGCGTTCGTCCTCAAGAGTGCACGAACTGCAGTTCCCGGCCCCTCGATCCAAACCGAAAGCATGGGAACAACGACGTCCCCCCACCTTGAGTAGCATTTAGGTTTAGAGTCCTACTCCCGATATGGCTGGTTGCACTGCGGCCAACTGCCGCGCATAAGCGAGCGGGGTTAGCCCGCCCAATGCCTTCTTCGGCCTTTCCTCGTTGTACTCCCGCCGCCACGCGTCGATCATCACTCGGGCATGGGCCAGACTGGTGAACCAGTGTTCATTCAAGCATTCATCCCGCAATCGGCCATTGAACGATTCCACATAAGCATTCTGATTCGGCTTGCCCGGTTGAATCTGCTTGAGCACGACACCGCGTTGTTGC
>NZ_JONM01000029.1 GCF_000711875.1 Andreprevotia chitinilytica DSM 18519 | reverse complement strand
ATGCGGAACCACACCCGTTGGCAATCCCCGACCGGTGTCTCGACCAGCACCCCGGCCACATTCCGCAGTGCGCGCACCTGCGCCACCATCGGGATGTCGGTCAGGAATGGATTCGCTTCGTTCGTCATGTCATACCTGCTTTAGAAGTCGCCAGCCGTTGCCCCGGATCATGCCGTAGGGGTTCATCTGTAGCGGGTTGTTGGGGAGCGGATCGTTGAGCAGGATGGTGGTCGACCAGCTCATATAACCCTCTTGCGCGCATTGCTCGGCGATGTACTGGCGTAACTCGTCACCGGCCGGGCCGTTGTCGCAGTAGTTGAGCGCCAGCACGTCGAAGGTGTGCTTTCGTCTTAGGTTTTTGAGCTGCTGCTTGATGCCGTTATTGAAGGCCACACTGTCGGCATCCGTGATCTTCGAATACGTCCCGGTCGACCAGTTGTAGTCGACGAGGAAGCTCTCGAACATTACAAAGGCGCAGCTGCCGATGATCCGGTCGAGGATCGTAAACCCCCGGTTTGAGCAGAACAGCTTGGTCGGCCGCTCCGCCTTCAGGGCGTTGATCATCGTCGCGAACGCGGTCTGGAAGGGGTTACTCGGGTACACATCGACGGTGTCGACCGTATCCATGAACACGCCATCGCACTGCAGCCCCTTGCGGCTGTAGTGGATCACCAGTGGCGTTCCTACGACCGGAGCGGTCTGGCCGGCATCGACACCCGCGTTCGCATCCACCGTAAAGGTGCCGACGTCCTTGTCGTAGCTGTAATCGACATTGCGCTGGTAGGTGTACGTGCCGGCCACGTTGGTGATGGTCAGCGGTTCGCCATCATCAATCGGCCAATGCGTCACCCGGAACACCAGTTTGGTGTCACCGCCCGCCGTAGCGTGGCTTTGCAGCGTGATCGTCTCGGTGTGCGGTGCCGGTGGATCGAACACCATCGGAAACAGTGATTGGCTGATTTTTTGCTGCCAGCGCGGTGCGAGCGGGTTGATAAAGGACGAGCCCCAGATGCCGTTCTGATCCGGGTAGCTGGGCGTGGCCATGCTGAAATCCTGCCCCCAGCGCACCTCGCCCGGCGTGTACTGACTGCACTTCTGATTCACCGGGGCGTACTTCGGGCAAGCGGTGTTGGCGCACGCGGTCATCGCATCGCGGTGCCAATTGTTGGCCGAGGTATAACCGCCGCCGCAAACTCCCCCGGTCGATTGTTTGGCGTAACCGTCGCGGCTGTCGAGGGTGCACGCGCAGCTGCAGCGACCGGTGCCCGTAAAGTATTTGGCGTTGCCCACCGCGCAGGCTTTGCGGCCCTCGACGCGCTGCTGGTCGTGGCCGCATTCACTGGCCTCGCCGAAGCCATTGCCGCCCTTGTTGTAATAGCTGGCGTAGCCACCGGGACCGCCCGCATCGTCGAACCACGGGCCTTGCGGCGACTGGTCGTCGAACGGGTCGGTCTTGATGCCGTCTTCTTCGCCGAAGCTGATGTAGCCCAGCACGATCACGCCCTTGGCCTGCAGTTGCGCCACCTGCTGGCGCGTCATGGCCTTGGGTTCGATCACCACCAGATCATACTGGCTCAGGATGTCGAGTTGGCCAGCACCGTAATAGACGGCATAGGTCGGGAAGCGGGTGTACACCTGCGTCGCGGTGAGGCCGGCATTGCTGCGTGGAATGGCGAGGTCTTGCTGCGCACCGCTCTGTACATCCCACGCGATCTGCCCGGCCTGCAGGCGCGGATTGGCTGGAGCGAACGGCGGGATGTGCTGGAAGGTGTAGTGCAGCGGGATCTGTTCAGTCACCAGGCTGAACGTGGCCGACTTGCTGAACTTCACCTGCGTGAAGACGAACGGTTTCGCGGCCCCGTCGAGCGTCTTCAGTGTGATGGTCTTGCTGCCGGCCGGCAGGCCGGTGACGGTCACATCAGTGAGAAAACCGCCGCCAACCGCATCGGCACTGGTCAAGGTGGCGTAGCTGGTGGTGCCAACCAGCACCGACGCCCTACCCCAGCCGTATTCCTTCTGCAGCGTAACGACGAAGCTGGTGGCGTCGGTCTGAAACGTCACGGTCTTGCCGGTGCCACCGCTGAATGCACGCATTACATTGCCCGGTGTCGCGGTGTCTTTGGTCCAGCCGCTGCTAAAGGTCAGCGCGGCATTGGCCACGCCGAGCAGCACGTCACTGGTGAAGGTGGCCGTGCCGGCCGGGTCGTCGTAATAGCCCTGCAGCCCCACGGTATAGGTCGCGCTATCGGCTTCGGCGCTGGCATCGATCGCGTAGTGCAGCACGTACTTGGCGCCGGGCGCGAGGTCGCCCACCGGCAGCGGATTGGCGAAAGCGGTGCCGTTCTGCTGCTTGAGCTGTGCCGGCACGGTGACGGCGACGTTCTTGATCGTCTTGCCGCCGTTGTTATGCAAGGTCAGCGCGCCATCGTTCAGGCGGGTATCGATGCCGGCATGCCAGCCACTAAAGGCATAAGGCTGCAGCGTGTAGAAGCTACGCGACTTCACCGCCGCAATGCAAAACCACTTGTTCGCCGCGTTATCGACGACGATCTCCAGGGTGTGATTGCCGGCCGCCAGACCATCGGCGACCACGACGTCGACGTACTGCGTGCCATCGATGCCGGTGTAGCTGTCGGCGTTGCAATCGACCACATCGAGGGCGGCCACCAAGCCGAGCGTGCTCGGCACTTTGCCGTCGATGCGGATTTTGCCGGTGCCCCAGCTGCTGTTCAGTTGCACACGCAGGATGCAGGACGTGCCGGCAAAGGTCAGCGACGCCATACCCTGCGTGCAATACGCACGCGGTTCCTTGGCGCTGTCGGGCAAGGTGAGGTCGCCGGCATCGACCGACCACGCGCCATTACGCACGGTGCCGGTGTACGGATTGGTGAACGTGTCGGCCAAGGTGAAGGCGCTACGCGGGTAGTAGGTGTCGCGCAGGTTGAAGGGATCGAGGCCGATCCTTGGCGTGGCTGGGTAGAGCTGCAGATAGTCGCCAAGCGAGGGGAACGGGGGACGCATTTACACTCCGGTTGCGAGGAACTTGATGGCGGCATAGTTGCTGCCACCGGTATTCATGGCCGTAACGGCGGTGAGGCGTAGCCGCAAGGTGCTGGTCGGTGCACGCAACAAGGTGACCGGTGCGGCATCGATAAACGGGCCATCCAGCGGCGCGGTGGCATAGATCACCGTGTCGGCATCGAGCACGTGCTGGATGATCTCGATGCGGTAGCGGTCGGTCGGTGCGCTCGGCGCCATCGAGACGGCCGCAATGAGAATCGCGTCCTTATCCCACGCCCCACCGGCCAGGGGCCGCTCGGCAAACTCGCCGGCCGCCAGCACCGGGAAGCCGGTCAGGTTGGTCCACGCCAATGCTGCGCCGCCACCGCCGCCGCTGCCTTTGAGCGAATCCAGCCATTGCGCTTCGCTGCCGGTAAAACCGTGCAGCTGCGCCAGCTCGAAGGCGCTTTTACCGTTCAGGCCGTTGACGCCCGGCATACCCGGCAGCCCCGGAAAACCCCGTGGCCCGGTGTCGCCCTTTGGACCAGGCTGACCGGTTGCACCGGGCGGGCCAACCGTACCGGTGCCGTTCGCGGCGGCATCAGCCAGCGAACGCCAGGTCGGCACGGCCACCAACCGGTCGGCGATGTCCGTCACGGACACCGTGGGCGCGGTGCTGGTGAACACGGCCAGGATCTGCGCCAGCGCGGTCTGGAAGCGCCCGAAGAACGCCGCCAGCCGGGCGGTAAAGAAACCAACCGGGGTCGCATCAAAGTTGCGAATCACCTTGTAGGTCGCGTTGCTGCGTGTCAGACCTTCCCACGGTTCGACCAGTGCCAGGTGTTCATCATCGGTCACGGACTGGATCTCGCCCAGCACGTTGCCGAGCATGAAAATATCACCAGCCTTGAGCTGATCGGACCAGAACGTGCCGCTGCCGGTGACGAACACGTTACCGGCCTCGACCGAGACGGTGCCGACGCGATACCACGCTGCGTAGCTCATCCGTTTGCCCCGGTTGGGCGGGGCTGCAATACCCACGCCCCTTGCTTAAAAAACGCCTGCTGCTCGACCGTCTCGGGTGGCGGTGCCAGCGGCGTAACGTCGCCGCGTGTCGGGCTGATGGCGTCGTTTTCCTTAACGAGAATTTGCGAAATCAGCGCACCCGTGGCCGGGTCGAAGACATAGAGCGGAATGCGGGGGAGTTCCATGCTGGGCGGTGCCTCCTAGGTGACCTTGTAGAGCTTCCAGTTGATGGTGTTGACGACGATGTTGGTGATTTGCGCGGGCGTCGCCCCGGTGATGTTCAGCACCTGCACCGCGACATTGATGTAGACGCGGCCGGAGGCATTCCCCTGCACACCGGTGGTGGTGTAGAGCAGCGGCGCGTACACCAGCGTCGGCGAAATGGCGATGCGGTACTGCAGATCGAGCGCCGGGGAATGCGTGCCCTTGTTGGCCACGGCGGCGGCCACCAGCGAGAAATTCGGCGGCAGGCCATACATGGCGTCCGGGTCTTCATAACCGGTGTCGATCAGCATCGAATACGGCCCGGTTAGGGCATAGCTGGTATCGCCCTGGTTCTGCGCGCTGTGCCAGGCCCACGCCACCAGCGAGCCATTCCACGTGCCCGATGCCACCTGCATCGGCCGGCTGATCACCACGTTGTTGAAGTAGGCCCGGCCGTCTTCATACAGCACCACGTTGCCATTACCGGCCGACAGGAACGGCGCACCCTTCACGGCATCCAGATTGATGAAGCTGGTATTGGCGCTGTTGCGCAGCAGACCGGCCGTGACGATGCCGATGTTGGCCGAGATGGCAGACAGCCGTTGCACGCTCAAGGCATCGGCCGCGATGGAGCCGGTGACGATCAGGCCACCATTGATGCCCACGGCCGGCTGGCCGTTGACCGAGGTCACCACAAAGACCGCCGTACTGCTCGATCCATCCGGCAGGCTGATGCGGAAGGCATCGCACAAAAAGTCGATGGCCGCGCCCTGCTGGTTGGCCTGCAGCTTCATACCGGCGATCTTGCCGTTGGCGGTGACCTTGAGGATGTAGGTTGCATCCAGCCCGTCCAGGCTTTGCGCCAGCTGGGTGATGCTGGCCGACAGGTCGCCCACCTTGGTCTGCACCTGCTGCAGGGTCGACGCCTGCGCCGACTCGTGCGTGGTACGGGTGGTGGCTTCCTGAATGATCGCTGCATCGTTGGCCGCCACATGGCTGATCAGCGTGGTGAGGCTGGTGCTGATGGCCTCGATGTCATCGGCTTGCACCGATTGTTCGACCAGCAGGCCAGCCTGCACGTCATGGAGCAAGGCTTGCAGCAGCAAGCGCGCTTTGGCTTCGGCGTGCAGCTCATCCGCTTGCTGGCTGATCTGCTGCAGCGCCACCGCCACGCCGGACTGCGCGGAACGGGCCGTGCCCCCGGTGTGCTCGGCATCCAGAATGGCATCGCGTTGCGCTTCGGCGAGCTGGGTCATTTCGTCGCGCAAGCCATCCAGCCGGTCGCTGGCATCGAGCTGGTTCAGCAGCGCGGGCGTCAGCCGCTCCGGGCCGATCTTGCCCATGACCGCGACAATCTCATCCGGGTTGCTCGATGCTGCACCGGGGATGCCGTTGCCGGTCGGATACCAGTCCCCGACGTTGCCGCTCTTGTCGACCAGCCGCGCCCAGAACCAGACCGTTTTACCCAGCGGTGCGCCCAGCAGCGTGTGCGTGTTCTGCGGGTACGCGAAGTCGCCGAGCTTGATCGCATCGGCCCGATTGGCTGTCTGGCCGTACCAGAGTTCGGTGCGTTCGACATCGAGCGGCCCGGTCGGGAACGACCAATGCAGGCCGATGGCGAATACTTGGGGTGCGGTGGTCAGGCTGGTGACGACGGGTGGCGGCGTGGTCTTGCCTTGCAGCGTGGTCGGCGCGCTCAGCGCCACTTGGGAAAACACCCCCAGCGCATTGCGTGCCCGCACCTGGGCGACGTAGGTGCCGGCATACACCCCCGGCAGATCGACGCCGAGCGAAGCGGTGGTGCCGGCGTTCATCCATTCGCCGTTATCCCGCCGCCAGCGCACCTCGTAGCTGGTGGCCTTGTCGGCGGCGTTCCAGGCGATATGCGCGTTGGTCTTGGCGATGCCCTGCTCGATCACCGAATAGGCGGTGATCACGACATTGCTCGGCGGCGGTTGCACGGACGGCGGAATGACCGTGATCGGCCGTGTTTCCAGCCGCGCGCCGTTGTCGACGGCATCGAACAAACCCGGCTCGTGCTGGACGGCAGAAATCTTGAAGGTCAGCCCGTCGCCTTCGGTGACCGACACCACGCGATAGGTCGGCGCGGCCAGCGTGTCGCTGTCGACCGCCCACACCGACTGCGCCTGCGGCAGCGTGCTCCACGCGCTGCCCACGGTGATGGCGTCACCATTGATCGCTGAGACGGTACGGGTTTCAGCGGTGCCGCTGGGCAAGGTGCACACCAGCCGGTCGCCAATGGCAATCTGCGGCGCCTTGTCCAAGGTCACCACGCGCCCGGCTGCGGATTTGATCCGGCCGCCGATGCGCCGGCCGGCGCGGTGGGCATCCGCGATGCGGATGATCTGGCCCGGCATGGCGATGGCGCCATCCAGCCCGACCGCAAACGCAATCCCGCCCGCCAGCTGCGACGACAGCAACGCCCATTTGCCCACCCGCCGAGCCTGCGCTTGCGAGGTGCAGCCGAAGGCGCTGATGTCGACCTTCTGCACGCCATAACGGGCGAGGCCGGCTTCGTCGTCGACGTACTCGACCTTCTGCCGGAACTGGTCGGCCGGATCGTTCCAGCTCACCAGCGCCACCGTGTAGCGGGTACGCCGGCCGCTGCCGGGATAGCCAAACTCGCCATCGATCACGTTGGCGTTGGTGTAGGTGTAGACCGGGTCGGTCGGCATATCGGCCGACACGAACACGCTGCTGGCGGCCCAGAACGAAATGCCGCGGAATACGCTGGCCAGATCCTGCAGCACCTTGGCCGCATCGGCGGCCACCTGCAAATACACATTGCAGGTAAAGCGCGGTTCCAGACCGCCCCGGCCATCCGATACCGGCACATCGCAATACTGGGCGATCTGGTACAGCGACCACTTGTCGACCTGGCTGGCGTCGATGCGGTCGCCCAGGCCGTAGCGCTCGTTGAGCAACAGGTCGTAGTAAACCCAGGCCGGATTATTGGAATACGCCAGCTTGAAGGTGCCATCCCACACGCCGGCATAGCTGCGCTGATCCGGGTTGTAGTTCGAGGGCACGCGAATGATGCGGCCGCGCAGGTGATACGAGCGGGTCGGCACGCTCTGGAACTGGCGCGCATCGACCCGCACCGCCATCAGCGCGCTCATCGGGTAACGCAGCTTGGCGTCGACCAGCTCGGTCATCGATTCGATGATCGAGGTATCGGCCACCAAGCTGCTGTGCGCATTCGGCGTGATGCGGCGCACGCGAAGGGTCCAACCGACTTGGGCACGCGGCAGCTCGATGCGCCGGCTGCGTTCGTACTTGCTGGTGGTCTTGCCATCGACCGCCTCGCTCAGCACGGTTTTAAACGTGCCGCCATCGGTGGCCAGGTCGATGGCGTACTCGATCCGATAGCCACCGATATCGCCGTTGTCGGTATTGGCCTTCGAGAGTGCGGGGAAGGACAGGCGGATGCGCACCGCCGACAGCGCCAGATTATTGATGGCACGCACCCACGGCTGATCGCTCTTGAGTTCGACCCCCACCGCCGATTCATTCTCGACGGCCGGGAAGCCGGGGATGTAGCCCTGATCCTGCGTACCGGCGCGGAAGTCGACCGACACGCCGGTAAAGTTGAACGAACCATCGGCGTTCTGCAGCGGCGTGCCATCGAGCAGCACACTGCGCAGGCCGTTGACCGGGCCAACAATGTCGCCTTCGGACACCAGATCGAGCACCCGCGCATAAGCGATGCTGTGCAGGTTGTCGTTGGCCTCGACCGGCGTATGGCCCCCATCGCCGCTCTTGCCGCCACCAAAACCAATCAAGTCACGTGCGCCCATCAGAGCTGGTCCTCGGCGTAAATGCCCCCGGAAATCACCGCGCTGCCGACGATCATTTCGCCGTACAGCACCGGCACCGGGTTGCCCTGGGCGGTGGTGTTGACCGGCCCGTTGAAGTTGTACGACGCACCGTTGTTCGGCCCGTCCTTGGTCGAGAGCCCTTGCTGCTGCGGCACCAGCATCTGCACCACGCCACCGATGGCCATCGCGATGCCCATGTTCATCAGCGGCTGGCCGATCACGCCGTAACCCCAGGCCGTGGCGATGGCGCCAACCACGATCAGCACCACCCCGGCCACGGTCTGCAGCAGGCCGCCGCGTTTGGAACCGGCCAGCACCGGCGCGATGCGGATGTCGGCCTCACCGGCCGGCTCACGCAGCCGATCCGCGTTGAGGTTGTCGCGACCGAGGAACACCGAATACACGACGCCCCGGTCGCGGCTGCCCATCAGCTCGGCCTCGAAGCCGGGCAAGAGCTTGCCCAGGGCGCGAACGGCTTCGGCGGCAGAAGCCACGGCCAAGCGATGCACGCGCCCGAAGCGCGCGCCAAGTTGCCCGTACAGGCGGACGGTGCGGAGGGTGTGGGTCATAGAATCGATGGGCGTAAAAAAACCCGCCGGGGCGGGTTTGTGGATAACGTAACCATATTGTTGAACATGGCGCTGAGATTCACGAGTGGTGGTAAGGAACAACCTCTACTGATATCTGCATTGACTGCAACCTTAGTATTCAGACGCCACTTATCAAGCTGCTCTCAAAATTGATATACCTGGAATAAAATGGGCTAGCATTCAACAAAATCGCCACTGCAATTAAAACAACTTAACCTTCACTCGAAGTATTTTCGTTGCAGACAAAGTACATCATCCGACCAGCTACAAGGTGCATTTACATGAATTCGGACACTCCCCAGGTAGATTCAGGCTATTTCAAAGAACTTCGTATATTCGAACAACTCGTTCTCATTGCCATCAGTTTCTCCGATGCTTCCGGCGGAATTCATACAACCAATTTAGGAATTGAAAGCACTAAAATTTATACACGACTAACTCTCAGCGCCATGACAATCAATGCAATTCTTCCAGAGAACAAAATTAACAAAACCCGCCTTTGGGATTTCCCATCCGTCGCCACTTTAACCCGGACACTTATTGAAACCTGTCATCGCCATCTTTATCTAAGCCAGCTCAACATAAGTGACGCGGAAAGTACATTTCGCTTGAATCTGTACTACTTTCACATGAACTCCGAGAAGTATCGGCTTTATAAAGAATTTAAAGAAAATCAAGAGAATTTAGATAGCTTCGAAAAAAATCTTCCTCGGGCAAAACTAGCAATAACTACGTCACCAATATTTGCCACGTTACAAAAGAAACAGGCAGACAAAGTAAGAAATGGCAACGCCGACATGCACATGACCGATGATGAAATTGCCACACAATTTTCTCTAATCGGAGGCCATTTCAAGTTCATATATAGGCTGCTGTCCAATCAGTCTCACGGCACTCCCTTGGCAACCTACTCACAGTCCAATGAGCGTGGACGTGGAACGGAGAATGATGCAGAGAAAATGTATTTGGAGTGGATGCTGCAATTACTTAACCAGTACCTTAGCCGCATAATTCTTTCACAAACTGCACTTTTATCACTTGAAAGCATCAATCCTGATGGGCATCAATATGCCAAAGAAATCTTTACTACCGAGTCCACATAACCCCCAGACAATTACACTTCAACAGCGCAGGCCCAGCAACAGCCGCTGAGTTGTCCGTACAAGCGGACGGTGCAGAGTAAGTGGGTCATGGGAATCGATGGGCGTAAAAAAACCCCGCACGAAGCGGGGCTGTAGGTACAGAAGTAATGCTGCCAAGCTTAGAGCGGAAGCAACTTAATAGCAAGTTTGCCGCCAATAGTGTGGCTTTATATTACTTGCGAGTCAGGCTCGTACGTTTAGCATCTTCCCCGGATGATTTATTTAGCATTCTGTATTTCTTGCTTAATGATCACGCTTGGAGTTGCGATTCTAGTTAGCTTTTTGGGCCACTTGAGCCGCAGGCTGTGTACAACTTAGTCTCGCAATATATTGAGGCTTCAGCTTTGTTTTTTCATCCGTCAACTTTGTCCTTACGATAGCCATAGCCTCAATCACTTTCTGAATGGATGCATCGGAAAGATCCAAGGTAAATGGCATTGACACCGTTGCATCATTTGAATTCATCCCTATAATTTCGGCGCTAACTGTACCCAATGTTTTTCCAGCCTTTGCACTTGCGGCCAGAGCAAATAGGCCACTTCCGATATTGGCATCAACAGTATCGAACTTGATATCCACGCGCAAACCAGCACCAATTCTGCTATATGCCAGGGTATTATCGTTACCGTCCTTAATTGGTTCGGTACGATATTTTGTAAAATCAATCAATATATGTTTATGGGATGCTTTTACACCTGCTATTGAATCGACAGACACCGCAGCATTTGCATCCCCCATCACAACTTGCATTGCAATATTAGGAAGCAAGTTGTTAACGTCGTCAGTCTTGTCAGGCCAGCTATCAGGACTCTGCGTAGGCACTCCGTTGACTAACGTATTTTTACTGTAATTCGGAACATCAATTGCGGGGAGCGGAATGTACGTAATATCTCCATTGCAAGAGAAAGGAGATTTTTCACTTAAGAATCCAACGTCGACTACGTTGGAAAAGCCGGCTTGAAGGGGGTTGACAGTATTAAGCTTGGGAACATTTTGGGCGGCTTCCTTTGGGGGCACCACGGCACATCCATTCAATAGATACAAAACAACAACGCCAAATGCTATGCACGAATATGATTTCATTTCTCTCTCCAAGACTGACCATAACTTGTTAAACAATCGTCAGCTTAGAGTTTTATTGCAGAAAATCTACAAAATAGTACTAGCCAGAAAAATCGAGGCAACACCAATCATCATGTCAGGATCGGTAGAGTTGCTCTTCGTCGATCACGGTGAGCGCACATGTGCCTGACGACGATAGGCGTCGCAACAACATCCGCGTCACCTCCCGCCAATACCCCCCATACACATCCCGCGTCGACAGCCGCCCATACAGGTGATGCAGCATCAGCCCATCACCGATATAGACCGCGCCGTGATTGGTGGCATCGGCGCGAATCTGCATCAGGATCACGTCGCCCACCTGTAACGGCGCGGTGTCTGGCAACCGGGTAAAACCCGCCTCGGCGAAGTGTTGCATGTAGAGGTCTTGGCCCTTGTTCCACCATTCATCCTCGCGCTCGAAGTCGAGCAGCGTGATATGCCGCTCGCGCTGATACCAATCCCGAATCAGGGTGTAACAATCGAGCACGCCATGCGCGAAGCTGCGACCCACCAGCGGCGCCTGGTAGCCGCAGGGTTCGATAGTGACGATTTCTTGGGTGACCGGCTCCGGGCCATCCACCCGAACGATGATCCAGGGCAGGCCGGAAGCTTCGCAGGCGACCTTGTCGGCTTCGCTCGGCCGGGCTGGCATATCCGGGTGCGAGTGCACCACGGCGATGATTTCGCCTCGGGTTTCCGCATCGGCGTATTCACTCGCCGGCAACCGGAAGTGCTCGCTACTCGCTGCCTCGTTGGTACACGGCACGTAGCGTTCGCGCCCGCGCTCGATGATCACCAGGCCGCAGCACTCGCGCGGGTATTCCGCCATCGCGTGATGTCGGATGGCGCTTTCGGTCTTGGTTTGCATCTCAACTCCGAATTAAATCAGCCGCAGGGAACGAGCCGAACGGTAGTTCGGCGTGCTCGCCGTGGCGGCACTTGCACGAGGTCAGCCGGCCGCCACACCGATCCCGCGACGGGTCGACCACTGGCTGGTCGTCCCGGTCGAAATAGGCGGTGCCGGTGTAACCGCAGTACGGGCCGCGATAACCGCCGCGACTCAGCCACCAGCACACGTTGGCAATGATGGGGCGAGCCGGAATCTGCTGGCCGTTGAAATCCACCGCGCTGGCCAGCTCGAAGGTAACCACTGCCGAGGTCTCGGCGGTTTTCTGGTCAATGAACCACAGCTCAGGCGGGAATTCTTCGTTCGGGTTGGCAGTCGGGTTGCCGTCGGGGAAGTTGGCCGCATCCAGAAACTTGGTCAGCGTGCGATGCCGGATGAGCCTGGCGCCGACCAGGTCATCCAGATAGATGACCATCGCCGAAATCGTGCCGGAGACGTTGCCGACCGACAGCGTCGGTGCGGGTTGCTTGCCTTCGCTGGTGCGGGCGAACCCTTCCGCCTCGATCGGCCACGGGTCGTACTGCTGGCCTTGCCACCAGATCGGCCCGGCCTGCAGGTGGCCGTGGAAGCGCAGCAGATCGCCGCCGATGGCGGTTGCATCCAGTTGGTACAGGAACACTTCGGCGCCCGGCTGCAGCAGTTGCATGTCGGCAGTGATGGTCATGGTGCAAAGCTCTGGGTCAAAGTGGCGGTGACGGTGTACAGCCCGCCGCTGCCTGGGGTGAGGTTGAATTCAACGACCTTGTAGCGGCCGGGCGTGCCGAGCGGCGGCGTCCAGTTGAATGCCTTGTAGCCTTGATGCCGTTCGAGAAACGCCTTGATCGGCCGGACATAGGATTCATCACCGGTAAACGCCAGCGGCCAGGACTGCTCGATGTTGTTCAGGCCGTCGCCGACGTCCTGTTGGTAGCCATCGCCGAAGCGGGCCGATTTCACGCGCAGCTTGATTTGCCCGCTCGGCCCGAGGCGCGGCGACCAGGTGAAGGTTTCGATTGGTTCGGTCGTCATGCGCCCACTCGCATTTTCCAGAGCAGACCGCCTTGGCGGCTTTCCCGCTGCAGCTGCTGCGTGATCTGCTGATTGACCATCTCCGCCAGTTGGCGCGGGGCGGCGTTCTGGTCGCCGCTGGTGCTGCTTTGCGCGCCGCTATCCGACAGCACGATCTGCGTATTCAGGTTGATGACGGGCGAACCGCCACCACTCCCGCCCACATCGCCACTGCGCAACGGGGTGACCTGACCGCCGCGTGAGCCCATCATCAAGTAGCTCTCGCGACCGACGCGCAGCATTTCCGGTTCGCCTTTTTCCACCACTTGATAGAGGCCGTTCGCCTCGGTCGGCCCACCGTAGGCGCGGCCCGGAATCACTGACCGGGTCATGTCGTTGCTGTAGCTTTCGGAAATCCCACCGGTGCCGACTGCGCCCGAGTCCCCGGTAAATGCGCCGATGGCGTAATTCATCAGGCCGACGATGGCGCGGCGTTCGGCGATCTTGGCCAGATCGAGCAGGATCGAGCGGGTCAGATCATGGAAGGACAACTTGCCGCTCTCGGCAGCGTTGGTAAACGCGTTCTCGAAGCCCTGCATGCCATCCGTAACCAGCGACCGGGTTTGCGACGCCATGTTGCTGGCGTTGTCCAGGTAGGTCTGCAAGCCGTCTTGTGCGCCGGTCTGCCAGTCGCGTTCCTTCTGGTTGCGGGCCTCGATGGCATCCAGCAGCCGCGTCTGGTATTCCTCGGTCTGCGCCTGCAGGGCTTGCAGCTGCTCACCCGATAGGCCGACCGCGCGTTTCTCGTATTCGTCCTGAATCTGGTACTGCGCATTCAGCCGTTCCTGCTCGCGCGCGGATTGGCCGATCAGATCGATCTGGCGCCGGACTGATTCCAGCGCCTTGCCATCGTCGTAGCCAGCCTGGGCGACGGTGCGCTGCATGGCGGCCTGATCCATTGCCGCCGCTGCCGCCCGCATCGCCGTTTGACGCGCGGGGTCTTGCACATCGGCATATTTGCCGCCCGGTGCGAACTGGTCTTCCAGATCCTGCGCGCTGGTGTACGGATTGGCCTGACCATGCAGGGCGATACTGGCGTTCTCGCGCAGCACCTTGCCCAGCGCCTGCGCCGAATCGTGCATGAAGCCGTAGTACTGCACGGCTTCACGTTCCTTGCGCGCCATTGCATCGGCATCGCGGGCCAGTGCCGCCAAGGTGGCCTTTTTGGTGTCACCAAGCTTCTGCCCTTCCCGGTCGTACTTGAGCCATTCTTCCAGCGCAGCAGTGTGGCGGCCGTCGCTCTCGGCGATGCCCTTTTCCAGATTGGCGACATGGGTGCGGCTGGTGGCGATGTCCTTCGACAGCTGCAGCGTTTGCGACAAATAGGCGTTCTGCAGCGGATCGTTCTTCGGGGCGTCGTGCTTGGCTTGGGTCTTGAGCAGTTCCGCCCGGCGCGTCTGGTAGGTCTGGCTCGCCTTGTCATAGGCGGCATCGCCCGGCTTCAGCTCGGCCGTCGCGCCCTTGAATTCCTTGTCCAGCGCATCCAGTGCCGCCGCGTCTTTTTCGGCTTGGGTCTGATACTTGCTGGTCTTGAGGTAGTCGGTGGCGCGCTCGCGGGCTTGCTTGAGGATGCGGGCGTGCTGTTGCTGCTGCTCGGCATACTGCGTGGCGCCAAGCGTGGTCGGCTCGAAGGAGCGTAGGGCCGGCGTCGAGGATTTCAGTTTGGCCAGTTGCTGATCGATCTGGCGGATCATCTCCTGCGTGTTGCCGGTGCCATCCGCGCCCGCCGTCTGACTCAGTGCGGCCCGCCGCTCGGACAGCGCCTTGTATTGCGCCTGCGGATCTTGCGCCTGGTAGCTGAAGGCATTGCTCGGGTTGAGGAAGCGCAATGCGCCACCCGCCCCAGCGGCCATCTGCGACCAGAAGCCGCCGCCCTCGTCGCGTGCCTTGTGGATCGAGCGCGCGACATCCTCGAAGCCATCCGACAGGATGCGCAGTTGGCCGTTGATGAAGTCGCTGGCGCCGGTCTGGGCAATCTCGGTTTTTGCTGCGGTCCAGGCGCTGCTGACTTCGTTGACCGCCTTGGTGGTCTGATTGCCGTATTGCGCCGTGTCCTGCGTGGCACGCTGCAGGGCGGCGGCGAACTTGGGCAGGAAGTCGGAAGCGATCACCTGGCCGTTGTTCAGCATGCGGGTGAATTCGGCGGTGGTGACACCCAGCGCATCGGCTGCCGCCTTGGTGGCAATCGGCAAGCGTTCCGCCAACTGGCCGCGGAATTCCTCGGCCTGCACCGTCCCCTTGGCCACCATCTGCGTCAGTGCCAGCAGCGCGCCCTTGGTGTCATCCAGACTCAGGCCCATTGCGGTCGATGCGGTGCTGATCGCCCGGAACACGTCCTTGGTGTTCTGCCCTTCCAGCACCGTCTCGCGGGTGGCGCCGGAGAACAGCGCAAAGGCTTGGGCGGTGCTGCTGACTTCCAGCCCCAGCTCTTTGGACAGCTCGCGCACCCACGCTAGGTCGGTGGCCACACCCTTCAGATCACCACCGTTGGCAAAGCGCAGGGCCGAGTCGGTGCGCTCGAACTGGCGCTGTACATCGATCAAGGCATGCACCGAGCCAGCCGCCCAATCGACCACGTGATCAGCCAGCTGGATGGAGCCCAGCGCGATCAGCCCTTTGCCGGCCAGGCTGGCAGTGCTTTCCACTTTGCCGAGCTGCTGGGTGATGGCTTCGGACTGCTTGCGGGCCAGCGATTCGGCCCGGTTCAGCCCTTGTTCGAAGCGGGCGATATTGGCTTCGAGATCAACCGTGAGTTTCGCCAGACTGGCCATTGGGTTGGATTCCTTTAAGGGCGGCTTGATCGATCAGCGCCCGGATCGCTTGATTCGGGTCAATGGCTTCAGATTCGGGCTGATCGCGCTCGGCCAGCGGCATGAAGTCGAGCGGGGTGAAGGGGTCGATGCCTTCCGCGCGGTGGCAGTTGGCGAGGGTGCTGGCGACGATGCCCGCGCGCAGATCGGCGCGTTCTTCGTCCCACGGTTCGATGGCGAAATAGGCTTGCCACTCGGCGAACTGGCTGGCGGTCAGCTCGCCGAGCAGCCCATCGACATCGTGGCGACCGAGCGCCAGCGCTAGGCGGTAAGCGAACCGTCTGGCGCTGGCGCGGCGGAGTTTTTTACGGTGTCGTTCGCGTAACGGCCCATCTTGTTCAGCCGCAGGGCGACATCGGAAACGCGATTCAGCGCGCGGTCGGACTTGCGCACCAGGGCCGGGATATCGCTGGGCAGGAACAACGGCAGGCCGTCGTCATCCTGCGTGGTGGCGACGATCAGCGCGGCGGCGAATTCGGCCGACGTGCCTTTACGGATCAGCTTGCCGCCTTCGTTGGTGAAGGCTTCATCCCAGAAGCGGCTGGACTGCTCACCGGTCATTTCGGTGACGGTGATGTCACCGCCCCACTCCGGCACCGGTACGGTTTCGGTGACGCAATCCTGGGCGGCGAGAATGCTTTCGCGGTTGAGCTTGGACATATCCACTCCTTAAGCCCAGACAACCGGGCCGCTGATGGTGAGCTGGACCTTGCCGGTCAGCACCTTGTTCACCGCGCCACCGATGGAGAACTGCTTCACTAGCGCGGAGAACGATGCGACATCGCCATTACTCAGCTCGATCATGAAATCGAGCACCTCGCGTGTGACTTGCGCAGACCGCAATGCGGCCTGGCCGACGTCGGATTTGACGAACTTGAGGCTGAGCGACAAACCACCGTAATCAACCAGGCCGAGCCGCTTCTCGACCGCTTCGCTGGCCAGCGTCGACACGTCTTCTTCGGAGGCTTGCCCGTCGAACCCGTCGAAGTCAGTCACTTCGCCCACCTCCGAAAACGCCACCGGCGTTGCTGCGCCGCCGTTGGTGTAGTCGCCGAAACCGGACGAATCCACCCCGGCCAGCGAGTAGGTATTCGCCGTCACGTACTGCACGGCCGGGGTTTTACCGTTCAACTCGACCATGCCGACGATAGCGGCCAGCGCCACCACGTTACCCGGCTTGAAGCCGTGGCCGTTCGAGGTGATCACGCACGGATTGCCCTTGCTGATCCCGGTGATCGGCTTGGGACCACCGCTGCCGGTGGAAACCTTGATTTTGGCGCCCTGGGCGCTGACTGCTTTGGAAGCCATTGATTGCTCCTATAAATAAAAAACCCGCGATTGCGGGTTTGAATAAATACATGAAGTTGTTAGATATTTAATTCACACATCCGGTATGTGCCTTTGTGGGCCACACCATTTGAAACTATTCAACGCTCCCTCAAAAATACGCTGCAAATGGGCTAGCGACTCAGGAGAAACATCAACTTCTCCATAATGACCATCTGCAGTCGTCGACCCATAGCGCGACCCATTAAGGTTGTTAAGCGCCAGCACACCGCCTTGAGGAGCGTAAATTGCAGCGTTCTGTATAGGTTGAAGCTCCATCGGCTTGGGGTTTCTCCCCGCGCCCAGTCCGCGCGCACGATCTTCAAGATGCTGGGCGCTATTCCGTACACCGCGTAGATCAGGAAATGCGTCGGACACCTGCTGATGAAATGTGGCAATTTCAGCTGGCACTCCATTTTCCTTCGCTAAAACACCAAGGAATTTGTCGAATGCATCAAGCGCATAGAGAAACGCTCGCGCAAAAATGAAGGGCTCTACATGCGTGAAGCGCCGAGGCACTTGGCCATTCATCCATTGCTCACGCTTGAATCTTATTTCTGTTTCAAAGGAGATTTTGTGCCAATTCTCAGCTAGCACCGGGCCTTCCATCTCGCGCTCAACATCACGCCGAATTTCCGCGCGGCGATCTTGATCGCGCTGCCAACTTTCAGCGACTAGATGCAAGGGAATCGAATCTTGAATATCAGTTTGTGCTTGATTAAACAGATTGAGGGCTACGTTAGCTTCAATGAACTGAGATTCCAGATGCCTTATCAGATTCTCAATCTTATGCTTCCAGTCCTGATCTTCAGAATCTAGCCACGTACCGGGGATAGTTAATTCGAATACAAACATAGTCGCACCTCCAATACATCACTCCGGCATATTAGTAGAAGAGCTAGCAGCACACGATTAAGAGCGCATCTTTGACATGATTTTTTTAAATATCCAAGGCAGCTACTGCCACCAGCTGTCCATACAATGTAGCGTCTCCAGCCGGCGACGCACTACGGAACTCAATCATCCAGGCTGGTGGTAGTGCCCCTATGAATTCATCTATCAAACTACGCGCCTGGGCATATTCACCCGCCCAGATATTGACCTGAATCCGAAACGTCCACGCACTCGCCCCACCCGCTAGCCGATTCTCGGGAATTTCTGAAATCACCTGCCACGTCGCATACGGCGTGGGCGTCCCTTCCGGCGCGACCTCCGGGTAAACATGCTCCCCGACCACCGCCTGCAGCATCGTCACCAATTCCGTCAGCCGATTCATCGGATAGCCTCATTCACGTCACGGCGCAGGCTGTCGACAATGGCGTCGAGCGCATCGTCTTTCTTGGCATCGAAACCGGGCTGCATGAACGGCTGCGCCGCCATCTTGCTGGTGCCAAATTCCAGGTAATACCAATAGAAGGCATTGGCGTTCTGCAGCCGGCCAGCCGGGCTGATCTTGGCGCGCTGGTGGATGCGGTATGCGCCTTTGTCGCCGCGCACGGGTTTCAGCGCCAGGCGCACGCCGATCTGCACCAGCAGCTTGCTGCGCGATTTGCGGGCGTTGATCTGCTTTCTCAGGAAACCGGTGTCTTTGGGTACGCGGCGGCGGATTTCCTTCACGATGGGTTTGGCGCCTGCGCCGAGCGCTTTCTGGACGGCTTTTTTGCCGGCTTTGTCGCTCAAGCTGTTGAGCTTGGCAGTCAGTTCGGCGAGGCCGTGGATCTTGCTCATAAGGTGGCCTTCGGGTCGGTTTCGCACACCAAGTCGATGTATTCCTTGCGCGCCAGATCGGGCAGCACGGCCTTGATGTTGAGGATCATCGTGCCGTGTACCACCCGCATGGCGGCGGTGATACCGGTGCGATAGCGGATGCGGATACTGGCGGCGGCCGTGCTGGCTTCTGCGCCGGCCGTAATGGCTTCTTTGCCGCTGGTGAAGCGGATATCGGCCCAGATGGGGGGAAGGGATTCCCAGCGGTTGAGCGGTGCGCCGTATTCGTCTTTGCCGGCACTGCGCCGCTGCAGGGTGATGCGCTTGTTCAGCTTGCCAGCCCGCATCAGCCCACCTCGCCCAGACGCAGGTAATCCAGCAAGCCATCGACGTAGGTGCGTGGCAGTTCGGTCAGCACGCCGGGGTTGATCGCTTCGCGGTTGGCGAATAGCGTGGCGACGAACACCTGCGCCCAGGCTTTCAGGGCCGGCGACAAGGTGGCGGCGGTGAAGCAGCCGCAGTCGAATTCGACGGTGGGTTGCGTTCCGTCCGGCCAGCTGTTGGCGGGGCGCAGGAAACGGCGTTCGACGATTCGGTAGGCGGTGCTCGGCAGGGTTTGCGTGATGCCGGCCGCGTCGGTGTAACGCACGCTGGCGACCGCTGTCACGTCGGGCTTGAGGCGAATGTCGCCGGCCGGGAAGACCTCGGCGCTGTGGCGCCACGTCTGCGGTAACAACGGCCGGTCGGTGATCGCTTCGGCTTGCGTCAGGGCAGCAGCGATCAGGATCTGCAGCAGGCTGTCTTGCACAGTGTCGTCGTCATCGATCCGGCATTGCAGGCGCGCTTCGGCCAGCGTCAGCAGCGCCTCATTGGGCGGGGTCACGCATTCGAGCATGAGGGAATTCCTGTGTTTGCCGGATACCGCTGCGGCAACGGCATCGGGGAAACAGCCCGCCGAGCGGGCTGTAGGGTTGGGTTTGGTTGGTTATGCGACCGGCCGGCGCGCGGCGTAGCTGAGTACTGCCAGGGCGGTGAACGGCGCTGCCCCTGTGTTGTTGGCCGGTGTGACGATGAAGCGCGCATAGCGCTTGTTGCCGATGTAGCCGATCTTCTTGGTGGTGTTGTCGTCGTCGAACTTGAAGCTGGCCGAGCCCACCGTGTCGAATTCGCCGGCCAGGCCAGCATCGGATTGGTCGGCCAGATCGGCGTGCTGGATCTGCACCGTGAAGGTCGCATCGGCATCGACCAGCGTGCCGGTCTGGATCACGAAACCGACCGATTCGAAGCCTTGCCGGTCGATCCAGAGGCTAGTGACGGGGGTGTTGTCGGCCACGCTGTTGGCCAGTGCCAGCGCCGGAATGAAACGCAGTTTACTGAGGGTGTCCCGCATGGGAATCTCCACGTGACGACGCCCCGGCAGGCGGGGCGTCTGGGTGTTGGGAAAGCGGGGCGGATCAGCCCATTTTCAGGAACTTGAGCGCCTGGAAGTTGCGGATGCCGCCACCGACACGGGCCGTGGTCGGGAAGGTGTAGGCGTCGTAGTCGCTGTCGTACTCGCGCATGACGGCGATGCCCTTGCGGCGGTAGATCAGATAGCTTCGGCCGAAGTCACCGAAGGCAATCGGGAAGGCATTGGCGGCAATGTCCGGCATGTAATCGTCGTTGGTGATGCCGTAGCCGAGCAGCGTGCCGGTGGCGCCGGCTTGCAAGCCTGGCACCCACAGGTAATTCCCTTCGGCATCCTTGAGCTTGCGCACTTCGGCGGTGGTCAGGTCGTTCATCAGCCAGTTCGCGCTGTTGCGGAAGGCACGCGGCAGCGCATGGATCACGTCGATGAACTTGTCGGGGTTGCTCAGTGCCGCGCCGCCGTTGGTGATGTAGCCGAGCTTGCCCCAGGCGACGTTTTTGTTGTCCACCATGTCGTAGGACAGGATGCCCTTGGGTTTCTTGATGCCGTCGCCGGTGATGAAGGATTCGCTTTCGGCATCTTCGAAGGCTTCGACGATTTCGAGCTGCAGCTCGGCGGCCAGGTCGATGCTGGCGTCGTCGAGCACGTCGCGGAAGATCATCGGCTCGGCCATCATCTTGCCCGGTGCGAACGCCAGTTCTTCGTAGCTGCCGTTGCCGGTTTTCTGGCGCTTGTCGGTTTCACCCACCCAGCGGGCTTTGGAGCCGCCGACCTTCACGAAGCGTTTGTATTCGGGTGCGGAGCCGGTGACCGTGGTCGCCAGCGCGGCGATGGAGCCGGATTTGCGCACCAGCCGGTCGATGCCGGCTTCGACTTCGGTCGGCAGGAAGAAGCCGCCCTGCGCATCGATGCCGGACTGGAATGCCTTGCGCTGAATGCCCTTGAGTTCGGCTTCCTGCTCGCCGGTGCGTGCCCAGCTGATGAACGCATTCTTGTGTTCGGCGGCGAGCGGATCGGTATCGCTGCCGGTGGCCGGGCGGTTGGCTTTCTTGGCCACTTCTTCGATGGTTTTTTGGTTGGTGGTGAGGGCGTCGTTGATCTTGGCGAGCTTGGCTTCCAGCTCGGCCACGGCGTCGCCCTTGGCCAGCGCGGCAATGCGCTGGTCATTGGTTTTTTTGAATTCTTCGAAGGCCTGGCCTTGGCCTTCGATCAGGGTTTTGATTTCGCTCAGGTCCATTGCATGCTCCGGGGGTCAGTGTGTGAGGGTATGGATGTTGCGCTTGAGCTGCGCGAGAAGTTCGCCCGTCTCCTCGGCATCTCGCGGAGGGAGGGTGTGGAAGCCATGCGCCAGGATCGACTTGGCTTCCTTCGCCGAAAACCCTGCATCCCGCAGGGCGCGTTCGGCGGCGCGAATGGTGAGGTCGGATTTGACGTGGGTGACGCGGGCCTGCGTGTTCATCGGGAAGGTCACCAGCGACACTTCGAGCAAATCCACCGACTTCAACAGCCGTATCCGCTTGCCGTCCTTGTCCTGGTGCTCCCAGCTTTTGGGGAGGTAGCCAATAGAAAGCCCGCTGATCGCGGGCCGGGGTTCCATCTTCATCAGCTGGTAGGCTTCCTGCCCGCGCGGGGTGGGCGCGAGCTTGCCTTCCAGCCACAAGCCGACCGCGTCTTCCTTCATGGCGGTGTAGATGCCGACAGGCGTATCGCCGCCAGCATCGAAGCCGTGTTGCATCAGCATCGACGGCCAGATGCCGTTGTCGGTGGCAGACTCGATCGCCTTGGCGAACGCGCCCGGCACGACCACATCGCCGCCGAGATCGACATTGCCGAAGACGCTGCCGTAACCGGCAAACGTCATCGCGCCGCCGTCATTGCTGGCTGTTTTGAGTTCCAGAGTGCAGTGCAGCCGGTCCATTGATTTGCCCATCCTTGCCGACAGTTCCAAAGTTGAGGGGCGCCCAGAACGCATCGCCGCCCTCATAGGCGTCTTGCTCTTCCAGGGCGCGGATTTCATTGGCGTTCATCACGCCGGTTTCGTGCATCGTGCGGTAGCGGTGCGCATCCAGCAGCCACTTCTTGAACGCTGCTTGCCAATTGGCACGGGTCACGCCGTTGGATTGGTAAAAGGCGACGAACGCCGAGGCTTCCAGCTCACCATCCAGCCCCAGTCGTTTGGCTTCATGCTGGTTCAAGTCGCTGGGACTGAAATCTTCGGGGATGACGCTCTCGCGCATGTGCGCGCCAGAGAGTGCAGATGTTTCTTGATACGTTGATGCTTGTTGGGAATGGGTATTGCCAACAAATGAATCCGCTTGTGGGGAATCCCCGCCAAACCCTTGCCACGCCTTGCTTTGTGCTTGTTGGGAAGGGCTTGTTAGGTTCTTGTTGAGTTCGTGTTGGGTTTGTTTTGGACGCACTGAACGTGTCATCGCCAAACGCAGGAAAAAAACGACGCGCTCCCCACTGGCCACCTGCTGGATCACGTTGTTTTTCTTCAGCCATTCCAGGGCCGTGCGCACGTTCTGCACCGATGGTTTCTTGTGCTCGAAACCCTTCCCACGCGGGATGTCGTGACCGAGGTGGTCGCACAGCTTCGCCACCGCCACCGAGCGCTCAACACCTACCGTGCCGGTCGCGTAATCCATCCAGCGGCGCAGCAGCAGGTACACCGCAATCGCCAGCGGGCCGCCCTGGAACACGGCGGTCATTTCGTCATCGTCCAGAACGATCATCGCTACCCCGCTTTGCAATCGCCACCAGCCCCAAAATGCGCCGCCGCCGTCGCAGCCGGTAATCGGGACTGCTGCGCCGCTCGGCATCGTTCGCCGCCTGTTTGGCCATGCGCTCGGCCCTACGCCGCTCGGCCTCTTCGCGCCGCGCCACCTCGTCGAATACCGGGTCTTTGTATGCACGCTCGGCCATGTGTCAGTCCGCCATGCTTTCGAGCCGACCAAGCATTTCGATCAGCCCTTGCTGCAGCGTGTACGCCAGCTGCCGCACATTGCTCAGTTCGTGCTTTTCGACACGGCCATCGGCGAGCGTTTCGTAGACCGCACGCCCTACGTCACCGGTACGCGCCCAGATCAACGTGATGATGTCCAACACCGCCAGATCGCCCGCGCTGACGTCGTCCGGCGCCTTGACGCAGACGAAGCCGTGGTTCGCGGCCAGCGCGTGGAGCACGCCGAAGTCACCGGTCAGGGCCATCATCAAGTCCGCCTCGCGGGCGGTCAGGTGATGGCTGGCGGCGTTCGGATTCACCTTGTTGCGGAGCACCTGGGCATTCACCCCCATGCGTGCCGCCAAGGCCTCCACACCGCCAGAATGCTCGTGCGCCGTTTTATAGATTGCGTCCAGAAGTGGCATCGCCATACGTATGTCCTCGACCAAATCAAACGCTGCACCCCGACTCGCCCGCACCTACTATGCGAACAGCCGAGAGACAGCAGGCATAAAAAAGCCGGGCAAGCAGCACCCGGAGAAAAACCGCCACCGGGCCGATCAGGTGGCGGACGAGGAAGCTGAATCCCCGTCGCTAGGCAAACCAGCACGGGGGTCATTCGCAGAAAAGAAGGTGTCGATAGCGCGAACGTAGCGCTCACGCGGTTCTTGGCCGTTCTTGATGCGGTTGATCGTTGGCTGGGGAATGCGGGTCTTAGCGGCGATAACGGTTTCGCTTAACCCCGCCTGAATGAGCAGCACCAGCTTTTGCCTAACTGAAAGAGTGTCCATGCCGCGCATGCTAATGTGCATTCGCATAACAATCAATCAGAAATCGTATTATCTCAAGGCGATACGCTTACGCATAATTGCGCTATGGAACTCAAAGACAGTTTGGCTGCATGGATGCAGCGCCGACAGCTATCCCAAAATGCCCTTGGAACAAAGGCCGGCGTACCCCAGCCAACCATTCAACGGATGTTGAGCGGGGAAACGGGATCACCAAGAAGCGCGACGCTTGTAAAACTGGCAATTGCGTTGGGCATCACGATGAACGAATTACTCGCCGGCCCATCCGAAAACAGCGATAGCACAAGCGACCCCGGAATCGGTCCGCGCACTCCCACATCCGCCGAATACGCGCTAATCCCCCAGTACAGCACCCGTGGAGCTTGCGGGGATGGTTACCTAAACGATCATGTAGAAGTGACAGGGGGCTTGGCCTTCAAACGCACTTGGCTGCAACGCCTGGGCGTCGATGAAGGGCAAGCATGTGTCATTTACGCGCACGGCGACAGCATGAGTAGCAACATCAACGATGGAGATGTCGTCCTTCTAGATACGCGCCGCGCGAAGCCTGTTGATGGGCAGATTTATGCGCTCATCAAAGATGGCGAAACCGTTATCAAGCGCCTGCAACGTCAGTTTGGAACGGTCGCGTTACACAGCGACAACCCCGACAAGTCTCGATACCCCACCATCACTGTCCCACCTGGCATTGAGCTGGAAATCATTGGGCGCGTTGTCTGGAGAGGCGGCAGCATGTTCTGAGCCATAACTGATCAATGGCCCGCTTCGGCGGGCTTTTTTTCGTCCCTCCACTTTATTATGCAAATACGCATTGACTTAATTCAATCCGTTTTCGTATAGTTGCTGCATTGTTTGATGAAGCGGAGCAGATGATGGTCAGCAAGAGAAGTGGCTTCGAACTGGCGAAGCTGGATGCAAAGAAGGAATACGAAGACACGCTAGCAGCGATAGACGCCAGCAAAGCCGAAATCGTTGCGGCCGAGCATTTTGCCGCCCGCCTACAGGAGATGGGCTTGATCGCCCGGTTGGCAGTTGATACCTACCCATCGCATTGCTGCTGCAAGATTCACGCAGGCGGCACAGAAAAGCAGTTCACCGATGCGTGCCTGACACTCGGCGCCCAAGGCTGGGATTTCAAATTCACCGACGCGATGGAGTACGAAGGTCGCATCCTGCCGTCCTTCTACCTGGTCGGCCGTGATGCCATCGCCTTCCTGATCTACACCAACTACCTCGAAGAGCCGGCCCATGTCTAAGCCGGCACACCAAGGAATGGGAACCAGCCGCCCGGCTGGTCTTTCCCTCACCACGCCCAAGCGCGACAAGATCGCGGCGGCGGCTGTGCAAGCAGCGCAACGCTTCGCCGCACTGATCGATGAAATCGAAGCACAACGGCCCTTGCTCGATGTGGTCGAGCACATTGCCGACGAGATCGCGGCGAAAGGCTGGGAGGCCACAGCACGCGTCTGCGAATACGTCGGCCAAGTGCAACTGCATGTCGCTCTGAACGCGCAAGAAGACGTCTCCCAGATCGAAACCACCCTGGCCGCGCACGGGCTCATGTTCCACAAATGCGGCAATCAACACGCTGGCCTGTACAGCGCAACAGCGCGAGAACCCAAGGTGTATTTCTCGGTTCACGTTCGATCAACAGTTGCGCTTGCAGCGGGGTATGACGATGAACAAGCGCATTGAAATCGTGGATGTGATCAGCGTTGGCGAAGGCTTGTTCGAGGATCTGGTGCGCCCCTTTCTTGAGCGCGGCTACACGATCCACAGCATGGATCGTCGCGGGGTTCGCTATCAGGCACGCCGGATTGTTGAATCGTCCGGCCCCGGCGAATCTGCCGAAAGGCGGGCGGCATGATCGAAGCCCTGAAAGCCCTCGTCGCCCTACTGTGCATCGTGCTCGCGATTGCAGTCGGCACCACTGCGCTTGCCCTACCGGAACCCACCCGGCTGGTTGTTTCGGGTTTCGGCGATGCGCTCGCCCTTGGCCTGTATATCGCCGTGGAAGGCTGGCTCGAACGCTGGTGCGCGAAATGACCCCGTTCGTACCGCACTGCATTCGCATCAACCGCCAGCCGTTCTATTTCCCGGCAAAGCTGCAAGACGAAGTCGTGACCTGCGTTGCGGTTGATCGGGATGGCACGGTGCACGCCTACACCAGCGAGCCACGCCCGAACATCACCAACTACGCATGGCAAACCGAAACCGGCGAGCGCCGCCGACTCGGCCAATTCAACACCGCACACCGACCCAAAGCCTGGCAGTTCGCCTGCTGGCACGTCACCGTCTAACTACCGAGAAAATCATGAGCTTGATGCTGACCCATTCCGGGCAGTCTTTTGACTCCCTACGGCCGCAATCTGGCCAAACCGGCATCAACGGCCAAGTAGCCCGCATCACGATGCCGCTGTTCCCGTCGGCCGCCGTGCTCGATGTCACCCGCGAGCGCGACCTACGGGCGCAAGACATGGCCCTGATGATCGCCAATGCCCCGCGCCTTGCACGTCGCCGGCAAGCACGCCACGAACTCGAAGATCGCCGCAAAGACCGCGCGGCAAATGACGAAGTTTGGCAACGGCCTCGCCACACGCTGCGGGAGTCACTGTGAATGGCCTGGCTCTACATCCCGAATTCTTCGGCATCGAACTCTGCGCCGGCGTCGGCATGCTCGGCGAAGGACTGCGTGCCGGACTCGCATTTCTTGGCCTCGACTACCGCACCGTTTGCTACGTGGAGCGGGAAGCCCCTGCAGCCGCGCAACTTGTCGCGCTTATGGAAGCGGGAGCGCTCGATCCGGCGCCTGTCTGGTCTGACCTTGTCACCTTCAACGGCCGACGCTGGCGTGGACGCGTGGATTTCATCGTCGCCGGCTTTCCGTGCCAAGACCTCAGCATCGCCGGCCTACGTGCTGGCCTCGATGGCGTACGCAGCGGGCTCTTCTTCAACGTGCTCGACATCGCCGACGCTTGCGGTGCGCAGTGGCTCTTTCTGGAGAACGTCGCAGGCATCGCTTCTGCCGGAGCCTCCACTCTGGACGAAGCCGAGGAACTCACCGAAAGGGCGGCCTCCCGCGTCTTGGGGGAGTTGGCCGACCGCGGGTGGCGTGCGGAATGGATCACTCTGGCAGCGGCCGACGTTGGTGCTGCGCACGGTCGGGCGCGATGGTTCTGCCTCGCATGGCGCGACCTGGGCCACGCCAACAGCCCACGACGGCCGCCGCCCGGGCGCCGACTTGGCCAGCACGCAACGAACAAATCTGAACCGCGATGCGGCCTTGTGGCAACCGGCAGAAAAGGTGGCGCAGCCGACATCGATGTGGGCCAGCCCCACATCACGTTGCTGGAAAGGTGGCGGCAATGCAGTAACGAGGAAGGATGGGAAGAGCCGCCTGGATATGCTGGATTGGCAGGCGGAGCACCTGATCGCGCAATGGCCAACACCAGCAGCGAGCGACGCAAGCAGTGGCGGTCGCCAAACGGACCGCATGACCGGCCAAACGCTCGTGCAGACGGTGAATTCGATTTGTTCGCACCCGGTCCGCTCGACGACCGATGGTCGGGACTTGTCGCCGACCACCCGCACCTTGCGCCCGCGACTGAACCCGGCATTCGGATGCTGGTTAATGGGATGGCCTGTCTGGTGGACGAATCCCGCAATCACCAGCTCCGCCAGATCGGAAATGGCGTTGTGGCGCTGCAGGCTGCAGTCGCATCTGTCGAGCTTATGCGCCGCGCCGCTCGGTATTGAGCTGGAGGCAGCCTGAGATGAACGCTCACGCCCTGCCGTTTCTATCCGACGTCGAATTGCGGGAAATCGCCGCCCCGCTGCAGCAGCCCGCCGCGATCACGCGCTGGTTTCAACGCTCGGGCTTCGAGACGCGCCGCAAACCGAATGGCATGCCGCTGATTTCCCGCCAGAACTTCGAGGCGGTCATGTCCGGCCGGCAAGCCGCGAACGATCCCACGCATGGAAGCGCCGACAGCGAACCGGACAGCGCAGCCCTGCGCGCCATTTTCTCGAAGCACAAATAACCGATGGCCCGAAAACGAAATGACAACCCACTTGGGTTGCCCCTGAATGTCTATGCAAAACACAGCGCGTTCTACTACGTCCACCGCTCGGGGAAATGGGAGCGGCTGGGCACCGATGTCCGCGAAGCCAAACGGAAGGCGCAGCTCTACAACGATCCCGACAACACGTTCGGCACGATGACCTACTTCCTCGATGCCTTCGTAGTGCACTGCGCACAGCGCACGCTGCTCCCACGCGAAAAAGGCGGCATGGCGCCACGGACCTACGAGGATTACAAGCGCGACATCGAACCGCTCAAGGCATATTTCGGGCGCATGCTACCCGCCGCCGTCGAAGCCAAACACATCGGCGCTTATTTAGATATGTGCGTCGAGCTGGATCGGCCGGTACGCGGCAACCGCGAGAAGGCCTGCTTGTCGGCATGCTTCTCCTGGATGATTCGGAAAGGCGAAGGGGGAATTAACGGCAACCCGTGCAAAGGCGTCCGCCGCAACAAGGAAACCAAGCGTGAGCGCTACGTTGAACACGCTGAATATCACGCAGTACGTGCCGTTGCGGTGCGCCAAGTGCAGTGCCTCATGGCGCTCATTTACCGCACACTGCAGCGCCCCGAGGACATCATCATCTGGACAGCAGCCAACCTGATTACCAAGGTCGAGCCAGACGGTTCGCGCCGCCGAATCATCCGCACCAAACAAGGAAAGACCGGCGCGACTATCGACATTGCGATCACAGCGGAGATTGATGAAATTCTCGTTGAGCTTGGGGTAACGGCCACACCGAGCCGTCATCAGATGACGCTGATTCACACCGGCAAAGGCGAGCCTTATACATACAGCGGACTTTGCTCAATGCTGACCCGATATCTCAAGAAATCCAAAGTAACAAACTTCGGCTTTTACGACCTGAAAGGCAAAGGCGCAACGGATATGTGGCTTTCGGGAATTCCGCTGGAAGTGATCCAAGTGCTGTGCGGTCACGAGTCGGTCAAGACAACCGAAATTTACGTGAAAAGCCGCTGGCGAGGGACGGTGGAGCCGAACAAAGTGGACGTAAACTGCTCTGGATTTTAGACAACTGTCTAGAATTCTGTCTAAAACGCAGAAAAGCAAAAGGGCCTAGCATCAGCTAAGCCCTTGATTTTACTGGTGGGTCGTGCGGGACTCGAACCTGCGACCAACGGATTAAAAGTCCGCTGCTCTACCAACTGAGCTAACGACCCAAGCTGTCGTTTGCACATCAGCTTAAGCAATCTTGGTGGGTCGTGAGTGGCTCGAACACTCGACCTACGGATTAAGAGTCCGCTGCTCTACCAACTGAGCTAACGACCCAAGAGAGGGCGCAATATTAGGGCCTAGCCTGCGAGGCTGTCAACACCATTTGCGCGAAAATGTACAAGAAATTGGCTTGCCAATCGGCAACATGTCACTGTCAAGTCGGCGACAGCTGGGTAAACTGCCCACACCCCACAAAGGAGCACGTTCCATGCGCATCTTGCACACCATGTTGCGCGTCGGCCATCTCGACCGCGCGATCGCTTTCTACACCGAAGTTCTGGGCATGAAACTGCTGCGCCGGCACGATTATCCAGAGGGCCGCTTTACCTTGGCTTTTGTGGGTTACGGCGAAGAGAGCAGTACAGCGGTGATCGAACTCACCCACAACTGGGATACCGATCACTACGATCTCGGCAGTGGTTACGGCCATATCGCGATCGAGACCGACAATATCTACGCCACCTGTGAAGCAGTCCGCGCCAAGGGCGGTCGTGTGACGCGTGAACCGGGGCCGATGAAGCATGGCTCGACAGTCATCGCGTTTGTAGAAGACCCGGATGGCTACAAGATCGAGTTCATCCAGAAACACGCGCAGTAACTCCCCTCTTCTCCTGCGGCGTGATTGCGTCGCTCACCGCGAGGTCCGATGAAGAAATTCCTCCCACTTCTCTTGTTGCTGCTGCCAGCATTGGCACAGGCAGCAGACTTTGATGGCGCTCAGCTCAGCTTGGCCTGGGCGCTGCCGTTTGCCGGCATTCTGCTCTCCATCGCCGTGTTTCCGCTCGTGGCGCCGAACGTCTGGCATAGCCACTACGGCAAGGTCATCGCCGCGTGGACGGTGGTGTTCCTGCTTCCGCTTGGCGCGACTTTCGGGCCGGCGCTGGCGGGGCAAGTCGTCGTACATGCGCTGCTGGCTGAGTACATTCCCTTCATCCTGCTGTTGTTTGCGCTCTATACAGCCAGCGGCGGCATTCTGCTGACAGGTACGCTACACGGCTCGGCCAAGCTGAATACCGGTCTGCTGGCGCTTGGAACGCTGCTGGCATCGATCATGGGCACCACCGGTGCGGCGATGCTGTTGATCCGGCCATTGCTGAAGGCCAATGAACACCGCAGCCATAACGTGCACGTGGTGGTGTTCTTTATCTTCCTCGTCGCCAATATCGGCGGCGGTCTGACCCCGCTGGGCGATCCGCCGCTGTTCCTTGGCTTTCTGAAGGGCGTCGATTTCTTCTGGACGCTGAAACACATGCTGCCATCGGTGCTGTTCTGCAGCGCAGTGCTGTTGGTCCTGTTCTACGTGATCGACAGTTACTTCTTCCGCCACGAAGACCTGCCGCCCCGCCCGGAGCCTCAATACGACGTGCCGCTCAAGCTCACCGGCAAGCGCAATTTCTGGCTGATTGGCGGCATCGTCGGCGCGGTGTTGCTGTCCGGCCTGTGGAAACCCGGCATCACCTTCGACATCTGGGGTACGCACGTGGGCCTGGAAAGCGTGGCGCGCGATGTATTGCTGCTGGGCATCGGCATCGTCTCCTTGTTGATCACGCCCAAGCAGGTGCGTGCCGGCAACGAATTCAACTGGGAACCGATCCTGGAAGTCGCCAAGCTGTTCGCCGGCATTTTCATCACCATCGCGCCGGCCATTGCCATCCTGCGCGCCGGGGAGGCCGGACAGCTGGCCGCGTTGGTCAAAAGCGTCAGCCACCCGGATGGCCGGCCGATGGACATCATGTATTTCTGGACCACGGGGATACTCTCCAGCTTCCTCGATAACGCACCGACCTACCTCGTGTTCTTCAACCTTGCCCACGGCGATCCGGTGCACATGATGGGGCCGCTGGCCTCGACCCTGCTGGCAATCTCGATGGGCGCGGTGTTCATGGGTGCGAACACGTATATCGGCAACGCGCCCAACTTCATGGTCAAGGCGATTGCCGAGCAACGCGGCGTGCAAATGCCGAGCTTCTTTGGCTATATGGCGTGGTCAGGAGTAATCCTGATCCCGCTGTTTGTTTTGGTGACGCTGGTGTTCTTCTAACCCGCCTGCAGCTTGGTCCCAACGAAACCGCCGGCCCTCTGGCGGTTTTTTCTTTCCCGATGCTTTATCAAAAACACATATGTACCGACTTGTTTTTTTTCAAAGCTTGCATCAGGCTGCCAGATTCTGGTGCGCAGAAAATATTCACACATCAGTAACCGATCAGACTGGCCTTGATTTGCGTCAGCACTTGCGCAAATTCGTTGTCACATACTGAAGACCAAAGCAGCACCAGCTCTACCGAGCTTCCATCGAATCGCATCCTGACAGAGGTGAAACATGGCTCAATCCAAAGCATCCCAACCGCTCTCCAAAGATCTGCTCAACAAGATGCACGCCTACTGGCGCGCCGCGAATTACCTTTCCGTCGGCCAGATTTACCTGCTGGACAACCCCCTGCTCAAGAAAGCGCTCAAACGCGAACACGTGAAGCCGCGCCTGCTGGGCCACTGGGGCACCACGCCGGGCCTGAATTTCATCTATGTGCACCTCAACCGCGCCATCAAGGAACGCCAGCAGCCGATGATCTACATCACCGGCCCTGGCCACGGCGGCCCGGGTCTGGTGGCGAACAGCTGGCTGGAAGGCACCTATACCGAGACCTACCCGAACATCGATCAGACCGCAGACGGCCTCCAAAAGCTGTTCAAGCAGTTTTCCTTCCCCGGCGGCATTCCCTCGCACGTAGCGCCGGAAACACCGGGCTCGATGCATGAAGGCGGTGAGCTGGGCTATTCGCTGTCGCATGCCTATGGCGCGGCTTTCGATCACCCAAATCAGGTCGTCGTGGCCGTGGTGGGCGATGGCGAGGCGGAAACCGGCCCGCTGGCGACCAGCTGGCACTCCAACAAATTCATCAATCCGGTGCACGACGGCAGCGTGCTGCCGATCCTGCATCTGAATGGCTACAAGATCGCCAACCCGACCGTGCTGTCCCGCCTGCCGAAGGACGAGCTGACCAAGCTGTTCGAGGGCTATGGCCACAAGGTGCATTACGTCGAAACCGGCGCGGATGTCGATGACTACGCGACGATGCACCAAGCCTTCGCCAGTACCCTCGATACCGTGCTCGACGAAATCCGCGACCTGCGCGCCAAGGCGGCAAAGGAAGAGAAGGCCGGCAAGCCGATCACCCGTCCGCATTGGCCGATGATCATCTTGCGCTCGCCCAAAGGCTGGACCGGGCCGAAGGAAATCGACGGCAAGAAGGTCGAAGGCTACTGGCGCAGCCATCAGGTGCCGTTCTCGGACATGACGCCAGACCACATCGCCGCGCTGGAAAAATGGCTGAAGAGCTACAAGCCCAAGGAATTGTTCACCGAGGACGGCGCACTCAAGCCAGAGCTGGCCGCACTCGCCCCGGCTGGCGCGCTGCGCATGAGCGCCAACCCGCTCGTGCATGGTTTGGTAAGCCGCGATCTGAAGATGCCGGACTTCCGCAAATACGCGGTCAAGCTCGACAAGCCCGGCACCGTCGTCGCCGAGGCCACCCGCGTGATGGGCAAGCTGCTGCGCGACGTGATGAAGGAAAACGACAGCGCCCAGAACTTCCGCATCTTCGGGCCGGATGAAACCGCATCCAACCGCTGGGCCGACGTGTTCGATGAATCCGGCAAGCAGTGGCAGGCGGATTACCTGCCGGAAGACAAAGAGAACGACCACCTCTCGCAGAACGGCCGCGTGATGGAAATCCTCTCCGAGCACACCTGCCAAGGCTGGCTGGAAGGCTACCTGCTGACGGGCCGCCACGGCTTCTTCAGCTGCTATGAAGCCTTCATCCACGTCATCGATTCGATGTTCAACCAGCATGCCAAGTGGCTGAAGACGACCAAGGACATCCCGTGGCGTCGCCAGATTCCGTCGCTCAACTACCTGCTCACCAGCCACGTCTGGCGGCAGGATCACAACGGCTTCTCGCACCAGGATCCCGGCTTCCTCGATCACGTGGTGAACAAGAAGGCCGAGGTGATCCGCGTCTACTTGCCGCCTGATGCCAACACGCTGCTGTCGGTCACCGACCACTGCCTGCGCAGCCGTCATTACGTCAACGTCGTCGTGGCCGGCAAACAGCCTGCGCTGCAATACCTGACCATGGATCAGGCCATCAAGCATTGCACCAAGGGCTTGGGCATCTGGGATTGGGCGAGTAACGATGAAGGTGGCGAGCCGGATGTGGTCATCGCCTGCGCCGGCGACGTGCCGACGATGGAAGCACTGGCCGCGACCGATCTGATCCGCCAGCACTTCCCGGATATCAAGATCCGCTTCGTCAACGTGATCGATCTGATGACGCTGCAATCGAAGAGCGAACACCCGCACGGGCTGGACGATCACGAATTCGATGCCGTGTTCACCACCGACAAACCGATCGTGTTCGCCTTCCACGGCTACCCGTGGTTGATCCACCGCCTCACCTACCGCCGCAACGGTCACGACAACCTGCACGTGCGCGGCTACATCGAGAACGGCACCACCTCCACGCCGTTCGACATGGTGGTGATGAATCAGGTGGACCGCTACAACCTCGCCATCGACGTCATCGACCGCGTGCCGCACCTCAAGAAGATCGGTGCCCACGTGCGCCAGAAGTTCGAGGACAAACTCATTGAGCACAAGCACTACATCAATGAGTATGGCGATGACATGCCGGAAGTGAAGAACTGGAGCTGGCCGTATTGATTTAGCCAGCTTGGTTGGCGGCTAACCCGCCGCCACCAAAGCAAAACAGCCACCCCTTGGGGTGGCTATTTTGTTTACTGCGATGACTTGTTCCAATCAGGCTCCAGCGGAAATCCCGACTGGAGCCCAATGGGCTCAACGTTGCTACGGATTGAACGCCGCCTCGACCCGGCCAATCACGTAGTCCGATATCAGGCTATGCAGCCTGGTCGTCGGGTGGATGCCGTCGGCGAACATATACGTCTGATCCGCGCCCGCTTCGGTCAAGGTATTGGCCGAGCAGAACAGCGAGCTGCCGCCAGCAGTCGGTGCGATCGCATTGATCTTGGCTGCATCGCATGCCACGGCATCAAGCGAATGCTTGAAGCCAAATGCCGGGTCTGCGCTGTGTGCCGCCACGTAATCAATGTAGGTGAAGGCATCGATATAGATGATCTTGATCGTGCTAGGCAGCGCAGCTTTCAGCTGACCCAACCCCGTTTGCAGAGCGGTATTGAACACCAGCGAGAGACTGGTTGCACCGGCCGCCCCAGTTGGATTACCAGCAAATAGTGGCGCGGAGCCCATATCGGGTACGCCAGCAACCACGATGTATTGTGCCCCCTTGGTGGCCGCCGTCTGTACGACGCCAACCAACTGGGTTGCGGCAGTGATGATGGCAGTTTGCGCGGCATTCTGCGTTTCACCGCCAGCACCCAGAATCGCCAAATGCGTGAAGATGTCGTTCGGCCCGCCCTGAATCAACACCAGCTGCTTGGCATTGAATGCGGTGTGGTTGGTCAGGTAGTTGGCCATTTGTGACGTGATTGGCAGCGTGGTCGCGCCGCCTGCATGATTGATCCCGTTCGGATCACTGACCCGCGAACCACCCTGGCCATAGGCATAACCGTTCGGGTTGGTGGTGGTTGGCACGCCGAAACCACTGGTCTCAGCCGGCACAATCGTAATGCCATAGTAGGCAGCTACATTTTCAACCCACACTTTGCCGGGATTGGTGGTGAACTTGCCACCGCCCGCCGCCTTGGCCGCCACATAGGTGCCTGCGTCGCTCAGGCTATCCCCGAACGAGACCACGCTGCTGATCGATGCCTTACTCGATATCGGCGCGGGTGTATCTGATCCACCGCCACCACCACAAGCAGCCAGCAACACGCTCAATGCACTGACCGCGACCCACTTTTGCCAGACTTGATTCTTCATTCCGGAACCTCGTTATTCGGTTATCGACGCCATGTGCCAGACCACTCTTGCCCATCTCCCGGGTCGCTTGCTTCAAGCTTGGTGCGAACGCTGCACCAAACTTTGTCAATGGCACAAAGTGAGTTGATTGTAGTGTGGAGTTTTCAGTTACACATAACGGGGGATTTCCCTAGGAATGCCGTTGGATTTCGCCCGTATGAATTTGAGCTTAAAAAACAATCGTTTTAGCCGCAACGGCCAAGCCATCGCACGATAGAATCATCCGTATTGCTTACCAGCTGCTGCCCTGTCCAGCCTTGCCGCCATGTCCAATCTCGATACCCTCACCCGCCTGCAAGCCCTTACCCGCGCCATCGCCCGTGAGGAAGTCATGCCCCGTTTCAAGCGCGTGACGGCTGGCAAGAAACTCGACGGCAGCCTGTTCACCGAAGCCGATCTGGCCTCCCAAGCCGCCCTCGCCGCGCAACTACCGCAAATCGCGCCCTACCCGGTGCTGGGCGAGGAAATGACCGTGGCCGAACAACAAGCGTTGTGGGATGCCAATCCGGATGGCCTATGGGTGGTCGACCCCATCGATGGCACCACCAATTTCGTGCACGGCCTGCCGTATTTCGCCGTTTCGGTCGCATTGATGCGCCAGGGCCGCTCGGTATTGGGCGCGGTCTATTTGCCGGTGCTGGACGAAATGTTCGCTGCGGCGGCCGGGGAAGGCGCATGGCTGAATGGCGAAAAGATCGGCCACGGCGAAGCCCCTGCCGCGTTGGCCGATACCGTTGCCGTCGTCGAACCCAAATACCTCGGTGGCCGCCTGCCAACCCGCGTGGTCTGTGTTGCGCCATTTGGCAGCCTGCGCAATTACGGCGCATCCACCATCGACTGGTGCTACCTCGCCGCCGGCCGCTTTGATCTGATGCTGCACGGCGCGCAGCGGCTGTGGGACTACGCCGCCGGCGCGCTCATCGCTCAGGAAGCCGGCTGCGCACTGGGCACCCTGCATGGCCGGGATTACTGGGGCGATACCATCTGGGCACGCTCGGCAGTCGCCGCACGCAATGAAGCGCTGTTCGAGCCCTGGTTTCATTGGGTGGAGCAGAACCGGTAAGAGTCTGTTTACGATCTTGCAAAACCGCGTATTCGAAGCGCTTCAAGGTGTTACTTCCCCCTTTTTGAAGGGGGAATAACGTTACCGCCATCACCACCCGCTTTGGCTTTTCTTCCGCATCGGCTTGGCTGGCGCCGGCGCGGCCTTCACCGCAGGCGCAGGCTCTTCCACCTTGGCCGGCAACGGCGCTACCGGTGCGCGGCCGATCATGGCGGCTTCGCGGTCGAGCTTGCCGGCGGCCGGCAGCGCGGTGGAACAGCCGATCTGCTCATCCTCCATCTTCACGTCTTTCAGCTGCTCCGGCTGCTCGCCATCTACCAGTGAATTGAGCTTCAAGGTCGGCAACAGGGTGTGCGTCTGCGCCAGCAAGCGCACCACGGCGATGCGCTGGTCGTAGTCGGCATTGACCAGCGTGCGCTTGGCATCGAACAACTCGTTTTCGCTGTCGAGCACATCGAGCAAGGTGCGCTGGCCGATATCGAACTGCTTGCGATAAGCATCGCGTGCTTTCTCGGTCGAGAGTTGATGCTGATCCATGTATTTGTACTGCTCGCGCAACCGGTTCACGTCGTTGAAGGCGATCTGCGTGGTCTGGCGCACGTCGCGGCACACCACATCGCGCTGTTCGAGCGCCTTGTTGTATTCCTCGCCGCTTTGCCGGGTCCGCGCCAGATCAGCGCCGCCGTTGTAGAGATTCCAGTTCAGCGTCAGTTGCACGATCGCATCGTGATAGCGGCCATTGATGCCATTGCGGTTGTCGTCGATGGCTTTGCTGGCCTGGAATTCGATCACCGGATAATTGTTGGCTTTCTGCGTTTCGATCTTGGCCCGCGCCGAGCGGATATTCGCAATCGCCGCCAGGAATGACGGATTGTTCTTGATCGCATTCGCCAGCAAGTCATCCGGCTTGGGCATGGATGCCTCAAGGTTCTCCGGCTCCAGCATGTCCGGCACCGGTTCGCTGCCGATGATGCGGGCGTAACGTGCCGACACATCATCCGCATTCGAGACCTCGATCAACCAGTTCGACTCCGCCAAGGCCAGACGACCGGCCGCTTGTTCCAGATCCACGCGCCGGCCCACGCCGGCCTTCACCCGCTCCTGGATCTGGTCGTGGATTTCCTTGTGCGTGGCGTAGTTATCCTGCGCCAGACTCACCAGCTTGCGGTAACGCAGCACGTCGTAATACGCCTTGGCCGCGTCACTGGCGGTCTGATCACTGACAGCCAGCGCCTCGTACAACCGGGTCTGACGGGCGTAGCCCAGGCGGCGGATTTCGCCTTCGCGGAAGAAACCGTCAAACACGGTTTCGCGCAGCTGGATACCCACGCTGGGGTGATTGAAGCTCACCGGATCGGTAATGGGTGAGCGCTGCCATTCATGCCCCACCGCCCCCTGCAGATCGACACGGGGCAAGTAACGGGCCTTGGCGGCCGCCTCCTCATGACCCGCTGCCAGATAGTCATACATCCGCGAACGCGTATCCGGCTGATGCGTCACCGCCTGCCCGACCGCCTCGTTCAGCGTCAACGCCTGAGCACTCCCTGCAACCGCCGCACCGCACAACGCCAGCAGCACGGCCTGCACGACATGCCGCGTGGTAAAGCATGTTGGTAAACGGTATGCAGTTAGATGGATATGGGTCATTGCTTCCTCCTCGATCTGACGAATGGTCAGTGATGTCATCTGCATACCGTTTAAGCAGTCTTATGCTGGAAAGAAACCTTCAAATCGCCGGTCCACCCGACGAGTGTCACTCCCGTTGGCTGACGGCGTGGAGCGGCCTTGTTACGTCCGGCTTTTGCAAATCCGGAACGCATACCGATGACGTTCAGATCTTCTCCGGCAAGCGCATACGCACTGGCAGCCCTGTTGCTGGCAGCGCTGGCATGGCCGGTCAGGTCCGAGGTTGATCAGGACAAACTGCTGCAGACGATTACCCAGCGCTTCGGCGCGGGCAGCGCCCAAGCCCTGCAAGGATGGCAAACGCTGGTGGCGGCGGGCAAAACGTGGGCAGAAGCCGACAAGCTCAAGCGCGTCAACGAATACATCAATCGCCGCATCACCTTCGATACCAACCTGGCGGTCTGGGGCAAGGATGATTACTGGGCGACACCGATGGAAACGCTGGGCAAGAATGCGGCCGATTGCAAAGGCTTCACCCTGATCAAGTTCTTCACGCTCAAGGAAATGGGCGTGCCCGAGGAAAAAATGCGGCTGACTTATGTGCGGGCCAAGCTGGGCGGCGCGGATAGCAATGTCACGCAAGCGCATATGGTGCTGGCCTATTACCCGACGCCGGATGCCGAACCGCTGGTGCTGGACAACCTGCTGACCGAAATCCGCCCCGCATCGCGCCGGCCCGATCTGCTGCCGGTATTCAGCTTCAACACCGCTGGTGTCTATACCGGCACCAACCAGGCCACCGCCTCGATCGACCGGCTCTCACGCTGGAAAGACCTGCTGGAGCGCGCACGCGCCGAGGGCTTCAAGTTCTGACCCGTGTCCTGATCCGTGCACGGATCGGGGCACATGAAGGAGAGGAAAACCAATGTCACTCTTCCGCCAACTCTGGTTGATGACCGTGATCGCCACCTTGCTGGCTTTCCTCGGCTGTTTCCTCATCAGCATGTACACCGCGCGCCACTATCTGGAACAGCAGCTCTACACGCAAAGCAACGACAACGCCGCCTCGCTCGCGCTCTCGATGTCGCAGCAGACCAAGGACCGCGCCGTGGTCGAGCTGGAAGTCTCCGCGCTGTTCGATACCGGCCACTTCGCGCTGGTGCGCTATGCCGATGTGCACGGCAAAACCGTCGTCGACCGTGAAAACACCCAAGCGCCGGAGAACGTACCGGGCTGGTTCATGCGCGCCTTCCCGATCGAAATCGCCACCGGCCACGCGCTGGTCACCGATGGCTGGAAACAGGCCGGCAGCGTGTCAGTGATTGCCCACTCCAAGTTCGCCTATCAATCGCTGTGGCACAACGCGCTCGCGCTCGCCGCCTGGATCGTGGCCGGCGGCATAACGGGCGGACTGTTGCTGCAACTGGTGCTGGGCTGGATCAAGCGGCCGATGATGCAGATGGTCAGTCAGGCCGAAGCCATCTCGGAGCGGCGATTCTTCACCCTGCCCGAGCCGCGCATCCTCGAACTCAAACCCGTGGTACGCGCAATGAACACCATGGTCGACCGCGTGAAGACCATGTTCGCCGAGCAATCTGCCCGCATCGACGCCCTGCGCAGCGAAGCCAGCCGCGATGCGCTCACCCAGCTGCCCAACCGCGGCTTCTTCATGGGCCGGCTGGCCCAGGCGCTGGAGGAAGAAGAAGCCGCGCCCAACGGCCTGCTGCTGCTGCTGCGGCTTAAAGACCTCGGCGGCATCAACCAGCGACTCGGGCGCGAAGGCACCGACCGGCTGCTGCAAATGATCGCCGGCCACCTCACCACCATGGCCAGCCACGAAACCGATTGGCTGGCCGCCCGCATGAACGGGCCGGACTACGCGCTGCTGATGCCCAACAAGACACTGGCGGACGCCCCGGCAGTGGGCCAAGCCCTACAGGGCCGCCTGGCCGATTTGCGCCAAAGCGGCCATGTCGACACCAACGACTTCGCCGCGCTGGGTATCGCCAGCTACCAGAAAGGCGACAAGATCGGCGCCCTGCTCTCGCGCTGCGACAGCGCACTGGCACAAGCAGAAGGCAGCAACGAGAACGGCGTCGGCATCCTCGGCGGCGACAGCGTGCAAAGCATGCCGGCGCAAGACTGGCAGCAACTGCTGCGCGACAGCCTCGCCAACAATCGCTTCGAACTCGCGAGCTTCCCGGCGCTGGATGCCAAGCAGCAACTCCTGCACCACGAAGTGGTACTGCGCCTGCGCCGGCCGGACAGCAACGAACTCCTCACCGCCGGGGCATTCATGCCCTACGTGAGCCGCTTCAACCTCGCCGGCCAGGTGGATCTGGCCGCCGTCCGGCTCGCCTTCGAGGCGCTCACCAAGACCGAGCACGCCCTCGCCGTCAACCTCTCGCCCGGCTCGCTCGGCGATGCCGTCTTCGTCAGCGGCCTGCTCGCCCTGCTGGAAAAGAACCGCGCCAACGCCAGCCGGCTGTGGCTCGAAGTCAACGAATTCGGCTTCCGCGACCAACTGGAAACGCTGGCCGCCTTCACCCTGCGCGTCCACCCGTTCGGCTGCAAACTCGGCATCGAACACTTCGGCCGCTACTTCGGCAGCCTGCCGCAGCTGTACGAACTGCAGCTCGACTACCTGAAAATCGACGGCAGCTTCATCCAGGACATCGACCAGAACAAGGGCAACCAGGACCTCGTGAAAGCCATCGCCGGCATCGCCAGCGGCCACGGCCTGCAAGTGATCGCCGAGCGGGTGCAAACCGAAGCGGAATGGGTCACGCTCAACGGATTGGGGGTGACGGGGTATACAGGGCCGGCGGCGAAATGGCCGGGGTGAGGGGACGTTGAAACAGCGCTCATAGGATGTGGGTTGAGCACAAAGCGATACCCATGCTGCTTTCGTACGTGTGGCCGATGGGTATCGCTACGCTCGACCCATCCTTGTATCTTGCTTCCCGTGATGGTTAGCTCCCATCACACGAGGCAGCGGCAGCTTGGACCCACCCTGAAGGCCTGGACCTTGCGACGTAGATCAAGCCCGCTGCCTCACCTTCCTCGCCAATTAGACACTGAACGGTAGCCAAGGGCGCGACCCTGTATGCACAAGGCAAGTGGGCGACGTGGCACTTTCTTCATCTTCTCGATCTTTTCTCATCATGCACTTTCTCGGTATCGACGTTTCCAAAGCCAAACTCGACTGCTGCCTGCTCGTTGACGTAGCAGCCGGCAAACGCAAGACCAAAGTCATCGACAACACCAAGGCCGGCATCGCGGGC
>NZ_JONM01000028.1 GCF_000711875.1 Andreprevotia chitinilytica DSM 18519 | reverse complement strand
CACGGGCGGGAATCGAAAACTCGGGCCAAGGCCCTCAAACACTCGATCCCCGAAACCCCCGTGCCGGTCTGGCTGGCGGGGCGCTTTTGAAAGGGGGGCAGACCATCCGCACCCCGGCCCTCTCCTGTGAAGGAGAGGGTGACTTGGTGTGGTGCGGCAGTGTTTCTTCTTCAATTGCGCCGCGCTTTGGTTTTGCTCCCCTCGCCCACTTGTGGGAGAGGGGCCGGGGGAGAGGGCACTACCACGGGCCGCGTTCTTTTCACCACCCTCTCCCACCAGTCTGAGAGGGGATATGCGGCGCAATGCCCTGCGGATTGCGCCTGATGAAACAGCTCGTAGGATTGTTTGAGCTTGCGATACCCATCGCCCATGTCGAGCAAAACCGCATGGGTATCGCTTTGCTCAACCCATCCTACGAGTGCTGCAGCGTCAACATCCACTAACGCCGCATGAGAAAGAGAAAAAATGACCACCACCACCCTCGACCCCGCCCTCGGCGTAGCCCTCACCATCCGCACTCTGTCGAAACGCTTCGGCGATCAGACCGTGCTGAAAGCCCTCGACCTCGACATCCGCGCGGGTGAATTCGTCGCCATCGTCGGCCGTTCCGGCTGCGGCAAATCCACTTTGCTGCGACTGATCGCCGGGCTGGAAGCACCGTCCACCGGCACGATTCGCGCTGATGGCAGTCCGCTCGATACCGGGCATTTCGATACTCGTCTGATGTTCCAGGATGCGCGGCTTTTGCCGTGGAAGACCGTGCTGCAAAACGTCGGCCTTGGCCTCACAGGCAAATGGCATGACCGGGCGCAGGCCGCATTGGCCGAGGTGGGGCTGGCCGAGCACGCCGACAAATGGCCGAGCCAGCTCTCCGGCGGCCAACGCCAGCGTGTGGCCTTGGCGCGGGCGCTGATCCATGAGCCGCAGCTTCTGCTGCTGGATGAGCCACTTGGTGCGCTCGATGCCCTGACCCGGATCGAGATGCAGCAGCTGATCGAACGCGTCTGGCTGCGGCATCGTTTTACCGTGCTGCTGGTCACGCACGATGTGGAAGAAGCCGTTGCGCTGGGCGATCGGGTGTTGCTGGTTGAGGATGGGCAGGTCGGGCTGGATTTGCCGGTGCATCTGCTGCGCCCACGTTCGCGTAGCACCAGCGGGTTCGCTGCGCTGGAAGAACAAGTGCTGTCACGCGTGCTGTCGCATCCAGGTAAGGAGGTAGCGCCTGAGTTGCCGCCAATCGCGCCGGCTGCATTGCGCTGGGCGTTGTAACGCTAATATTAAAAAGTAATAACAAATAAATATCAAATTACTTTGAGAGATATTTGCGGCTTGTTAAGGTGGTCTCGTCATCACCCCCGGTGATTCAAACGTACCTACAGGAGCTTCAAATCATGGCGATCCAATCCATCAATGTTCGCAACCAGTTCCGCGGCACCATCAAGGAAATCATCGAAGGCCCGGTGTTGTCCGAAGTCGATGTCACCACACCGTCCGGCATTGTCACCTCGGTGATCACCACGCGTTCGGTCAAGGAGCTTGATCTCAAGCCGGGCCGCGAAGTGATCGCTTTCGTGAAGTCCACGGAAGTATCGATTGCCACGCTTTGATCACCATTAACAAAACCCTGCTGGCGTCGTTGTGCTTGCTTGCCGTACCAGTTGTACTGTCTGCGCTTCGCACGCCTAGCCAGCACCGCTACGCTGGGTTTTGTTGACGGTTCTTAAGGGTTTGTAATACCGAACAGGGGCGCATACCGCGCCCCTGTTTGTTTATGCAATTGGGCTTTAATGATCTAACCGGAACGTCTTTGTCGTTCTAAGCGCTTCCACCACAATCCAGCCATTGCTTACAGGATGTTCATCATGCCCAGATTGCTTGCCGCTCTCCTTGCCGCCGCGCTTTCATTGCCCGCTGTAGCTGATACCACGCTGCTGAATGTTTCCTACGATGTCATGCGTGATTTCTACAAGGACTACAACCCGGCCTTCACCAAGCACTACGAGCAAAGGTTCCGGGAGAAGGTCACGGTGCAGCAGTCGCATGGCGGGTCGTCCAAACAGGCGCGTTCGGTCATCGATGGGTTGGAGGCGGATGTGGTGACAATGAACCAGTCCACCGATATCGATGCCATCGTCGAGAAGGGCAAGCAGATCAATCCGGGTTGGGAGAAACGCCTGCCGAACGACTCGGCGCCGTTCTCCAGCCTGCAGGTGCTGATCGTGCGCAAGGGCAATCCGAAGGGCATCAAAGATTGGAGCGACCTGCTGAAGCCGGGGGTACAGGTGGTGGTGCCGAACCCGAAGACCTCCGGCAACGGCCGCTATACCTACCTCGCCGCGTGGGGCTATGCGCTGAAACAACCGGGCGGCAACGAGACCAAGGCGCGTGAGTTCGTCACTGGCCTGTTCAAGAACGTGCCGGTGCTCGATTCCGGCGGTCGCGCCGCGACGACGACCTTCATGCAACGCAATATCGGCGACGTGCTGGTGACGTTTGAAAACGAGGCCGAAATGATCGCCCGTGAATTCGGCCGTGGTGGTTTCGAAGTGGTGTATCCGTCCATCTCGATCGATGCCGATCTGCCGGTCGCCGTGGTCGACAAGGTGGTGGACAAGAAGGGCACCCGCAAGGTGGCCGAGGAATACCTCAAGTACCTGTGGAGCCCGGCCGGTCAGGACATCGCCGCGCAAAACTACCTGCGCCCGCGCGACCCGAAAGTGTTCGCCAAATACGCCAAGCAATTCCCGGATGTGAAGCTATTTGGCGTGAACGAATTCGGCGGTTTGCAGAAGGCACAGAAGGTGCACTTCGACGACGGCGGGGTGTACGACCAGATTGCGGCGAGCATTGCCAAGAAGTAAGAGCCACTAGCAAAACCCTCCTGGCGTTGTTGCGCCTCCTTGCCGTACCACTTGTACTGTCTGCGTCGGCGCGCCTAGCCAGGACCGCTTCGCTGGGTTTTGCTAGTGGCTCTGAACGGGGGTTTCCCGGCGGCAAAAAAAAGGGGCAGAACTGCCTTCCTCAGACTCCGCGGTCAGCACTGAATAGCAGTATTGAATAGCTAAAAAGGACTCTCTCTACACATGGCCTTCAAACAACACAGCGTGCTGCCGGGGTTCAACCTCGCGCTGGGCTACACGCTGCTTTATCTCTCGATCATCGTGCTACTGCCCTTGAGTGCGCTGGTGTTCAAGAGCAGTCACCTCGATCTGGCCGGCTTCTGGCATGCCGTGGCCGAGCCGCGCGTGGTCGCCAGTTACAAGTTGACGTTCGTCGCCTCCGCACTGGCGGCATCCATCAATCTGGTCGCCGGTCTGCTGATTGCCTGGGTGCTGGTGCGTTACCCGTTCCCCGGCAAGCGCTTCATCGATGCCTTGGTTGATCTTCCCTTTGCGCTGCCGACGGCGGTGGCGGGTATCGCCCTTGCGACGATCTACGCACCGAACGGCTGGATCGGCCAGTACTTCGAGCCATTTGGCATCAAGATCGCCTTCACGCCGATTGGCGTCGTGATCGCCTTGACCTTCATCACGCTGCCCTTTGTCGTCCGCACCGTGCAGCCGGTATTGCAGGAGCTGGAAAAGGAATTGGAAGAAGCTGCCGCGAGCCTTGGTGCCACACGCCTGCAGGTCTTCCAGCGCGTGATTCTGCCGACCTTGCTGCCGGCGTTGCTGACCGGTTTTGCGTTGGCCTTTGCGCGGGCGATTGGCGAATATGGCTCGGTGATCTTCATTGCCGGCAATATGCCCTACGTGTCGGAAATCACCCCGCTGATGATCATTTCCAAGCTGGAGCAATACGATTACCTTGGTGCAACCGCGATTGCGGTGGTGATGCTGGGCGTGTCCTTCCTGCTGCTGTTCGTGATCAACGGGCTGCAATGGTGGTCGGCAAAACGACTCGGACGGAGGCGCTGACATGGCGGGTGCATCCAATAACGTTCACCGTTCCATCGTCACCACCGAATCGCGGTCGGTGCGTTGGCTACTGACCGGGCTGGCGCTGCTGTTCATCGCGCTGTTCCTGGTGGTGCCGCTGGCCAGCGTGTTCTACGAGGCGCTGCGCAAGGGCTTCGGTCTGTATTTCCAGGCGCTGGTCGAGCCCGATGCCCTCTCGGCGGTCAAGCTCACGCTCATCGCCGCCTTGATCTCGGTGCCGCTCAACCTTGTGTTCGGCGTGGCCGCGGCGTGGGCGATTGCGAAGTTCGAGTTCCGCGGCAAGAGCGTGTTGATCACGCTGATCGACTTGCCGTTCTCGGTGTCGCCCGTCGTCGCCGGTCTGATCTACGTGTTGATGGTCGGCGCGCAAGGCTGGTGGGGGCCGTGGCTGATCGAGCACGACATCAAGATCATCTTCGCCATTCCCGGCATCGTGCTGGCCACCGTGTTCGTCACTTTCCCCTTCGTCGCGCGTGAATTGATCCCGCTGATGGAAGCGCAGGGCAGCGAGGAAGAACAGGCGGCGATGACCTTGGGCGCATCCGGCTGGCAAACCTTCTGGCGCGTGACGCTCCCCAACATCAAATGGGGCCTGCTGTATGGCGTGATCCTTGCCAATGCGAGGGCGATGGGGGAGTTCGGTGCCGTGTCGGTGGTCTCCGGCCACATTCGCGGCGAGACCAACACCATCCCGCTGCACGTCGAGATTCTTTACAACGAATACAACTTCGTCGGCGCTTTCGCCTGCGCCTCGCTGCTGGCCTTGCTGGCACTGGTGACACTGGCGTTGAAGTCCTTCGTCGAATGGCGCGCCGAAAAACAGGCCGAAGCCGCCCGCCGCGACGCTACTGAATGACCGGAGTGAGGCGAGGAGATGAGGCGTGGTTTTAACCCCTCACTCCTCCCGCCTCACCCCTCACAGGGGAACCCCATGAGTATCGAAATCAAGAACATCAACAAGCGATTCGGTGACTTTACCGCGCTGGACAATCTCAATCTCGACATCGCCTCTGGCGAGTTGCTGGCATTGCTCGGCCCGTCCGGCTGCGGCAAGACCACGCTGCTGCGCATCATCGCCGGGCTGGAAACGCCGGATCAGGGCCAGATTCTGTTCCACGGTGAAGATGCCACCGACACCCACGTGCGCGAGCGCCAGGTGGGCTTCGTGTTCCAGCATTACGCGCTGTTCCGCCACATGACCGTGTTCGAGAACGTGGCTTTTGGCCTGCGTGTACGCCCCAAGAAGACCCGCCCGACCGAAGCCGTGATCAAGAAGAAAGTGCACGATCTGCTCGGGCTGGTGCAGCTCGACTGGCTGGCCGACCGCTACCCGGCGCAACTATCCGGTGGCCAACGCCAACGCATCGCGCTTGCCCGTGCACTGGCGGTTGAACCGCGCGTGCTGTTGCTGGATGAGCCATTCGGCGCGCTGGATACCAAGGTGCGCAAGGAGCTACGCCGCTGGCTGCGCCGCCTGCATGACGAAATGCACATCACCTCCGTGTTCGTCACCCACGATCAGGAAGAAGCCCTCGAAGTCGCCGACCGAGTGGTGGTGATGAACAAGGGCAAGATCGAGCAGATCGGCACGCCCGAGCAGGTCTACGACACCCCGGAAACGCCGTTCGTGTACCAGTTCCTCGGCGACGTAAACCTGTTCCATTCCCGCGTGCACGAAGGCTGGGCGGAAATCGGCGGTGCTCGTATCGAAGCGCCGAATAGCCCGAACGAAACGACGGCAACCGTCTATGTGCGCCCGCATGAAATTGACTTGTCCCGCGATGCGAGCGACTCCGCCATTGCCGGCGTGATCACCCACATCCGCCTGCTGGGCGCGACGGTGCGGCTGGAGGTGGAAGTCGCCGGGCACGAAGCAGTGGAAGTCGAACTGACCCGCGAGCGCTATCAGGACGGTGCTTGGCGGGTGGGCGACCCGGTGTGGCTGAATCCGCGTGAGGCGCGGGTTTATACGGCGGGGTGATTGCTTGTTCTCGGTCGCTTGCACCAACAAAAAACCCAGCAAATGCCGGGTTTTTTGTTGGTGCTGATGCTGGTCAAGTCGATCAGATATTGCCGTACAGCACGCCGGAGCGAACGACACCGGTGGTGTCGCGCACCATCCCCATGTGCCAGTCCTTATAGCTACCGTTATTGCCGTCTTCCGAATAGCTTTGCCGCACGATGCCCAGAGTCGGGACTAGCCACTGCGTTTCACCGGTCGTTGTCGTATAGCCGGTGCGTGACTGGATCGTATTTGTCTGCAACTTGCACGCGCTGAACGTGCCGAGCGGCGTGGTGACGGTATCGCGTCCGGTATACGTAATCGTCATGTTCTGGCTGGTTGCCTGGGTACCGGTGATCCAGCTCGCTTCCGTATAGCGATCACTAATGTCATGTGCTGCCACACCCTTGCGCAGTCCGTTGTTCCAGAATGCAGGACGCGACGAGTTGATCGACGTATAGACGCGCTGGAAGTAGCTTGTACCCACATTCAGGTCGGCAGGGTTGGCGCCATCGCCATCTTCTTCCCAGCCCAGATAAGCACCCGTCGTCACATCATTGAAGAGCTTGCCATTGATGTACCAAGGGCGAGTATCGGTCGTACCGGCCAGATTGGTATTGCTGGTCACGGTCAGACGATAGGGCGTGGATTTGGCCGGCACAGTAGTGCGTACACCATTGCTCAGGTAAAAGCTATCGCCGGCGGTCTGGGTATCCTGCACCATGATTGTGGCATTGCGGTTCGATTGCCACGTTGCCTTGCCGGTTGCATCCAGACTTTGCTGCAGATACGTGGTGTAGATTTGCCGGTGCTCATCAGCTGCGGTGGAACTGCCCGTTGTCAGTGCTGGTAGCGTTGCGGTCTTCAGGCAAGAACCCAAAGTTTCGTCGCTCGGTACCAGCGAATCGCCATAGTTTACCGTGCCGACCAGTTTGCCGTAGAGCTCCCGGCTAGCTGCAGAGTCATAATTTTTTATGGTTGGACTGCTTGCTGGACGGCTGATTTCCGTATCGTCCCGACGGATCGTTCCGAGCGTTTTAACATCCCAATGTGTTTCGGTGAATGAGATTATGCTCCCCACTGAGTCAACTACCTTTGTGCCGATGATGGCAATCTTGCACGCATTGAAAGTACCGAGGTGTGTCGTGATTTGCTCCATTCCTTGGTAAGTGGTGGTGTATTGGACTGGCTCGGTGGTTTTTACCATCAAAGAACCTACCGAATAGCCATTCCAGCTGTATTTAACCCCCACGTTTTTTGCTAAACCGTCCAGGGCGGCATCTGACCCTTTCTTAGAGTTGTAATAGAAATTCCAGTTGTAATTGGACTGCGCAAACGAGTCGCTCGGATTGTCGTTACTGCCCACAATGGATTGTCCAAGATAGGCTCGCCCAACCGGTGAGTAATATTCGGTTTGAAGCAGATAATACGGTTTGTCATAAACAGTGTTATGAACGGTATCAGTTTGACGGTTGATCACTTTTTTCGACGGTAGGCCGATCGCAGTCTTAGTCCCGGTTTCATCAAGCCAACTTGTGCTGATTTCTTCTTGCTCGCGCAATTCGGAATCACTGCTAGTCCCATATACGCGCGTTGCGCCCCCTCCGTAGCTGTTGAAACTGTCTTGGGTGTAATGCCATAACGACAGCGTTTCCGGTAAATGGCTAGCTAAATCCGTTGCCGCTAGTCCCGAGGGAAGCGTGCTCAACGCCATACACCCTCCATAGGTTGCGTCGCTCAGCGTGTCAGTTGGGGCCTTGCCGTTGGTTGGCACCTTGCCATTGTTCTTGGCGATGGTATCGGTGGCCAGCGTCGTTGCGACATCAGTCACGCTGGAAAGCTTGGTGTTGAGCTTGTCGAGCAGTTGGTCGGTCGCATCCGTCGCGTCACCGGCCTTGATGGCAGTCTTGATCAGGTCTTTTAGCGCGGAAACATCGATGCCCAGCGCTTGCAGTTTGGCGAGCACGTTGGCCTGGGCGGCAGCAACGTTCTGGTCGGTTACGACCGTGGTCGAGGCACCATTGCCGATGGCGGCAAAGAAGTCAGCCGGCAATTGGCCGGTGAGCGATGCCAACAGCAGGTGGGAGAGCGGCGTGATATTGGCAATGCCGCCGGTGGTCGATACCGAATACAGCTCAACGCTGTTGGCTTGACCGCCAACCGTACCGCCGGAGACTTTGATGATCAGCGGCAGTTTGAGGGTCGACAGTGTTTTTGTATCAAACGTGTAGCTGCCATCGTTGCCGGTTTGGATGGTTGCTGTCGTGCCGGCTGCATCCTTGATCGTGACGGTCGCGCCAATGATCGGCAGGCCTGTTGCTGCTACACCGGACAAGGTGGACGCGCTGGGGGCTGAACTGCTAGTTGTGGACGAACCGCCACCGCCGCCGCACCCGGCAAGGGGCAAGGCCAGCGCGATCGCTACGGCGATCAGGCAGGCCACGAGAGGCTTGTTTTTGCTCATCGATGTGTTCTCTATTCAGGATGTTATTTAGTTAAAGCGGCGCAATTATGCCGGATGATTTCTGAATAAACACTTACAAGCCTTTCTTTTTTGCATGGAAAAAAGGGCGACTCATGCGAGTCGCCCTTTCTGCGGGAAATCATCAAAAGCGTGGCTGCCAGCGTGATTGGCTGCTGCTAGTCATGATGGATGTTTGTCAGTTTTTCGCTGTCTTTTCTCCAGCCACAGCCTTATCCCCCTCAACCTTGTACCCATCATTCAAGGTCTTCATAAACGCCACCACATCGCGAATCTCTGCCTCGGTCAGCGCCGGTTTACCGCCGGGCTTGCCACCGAACGGGGGCTCGTTGTTGATGTTCGCTTGATACTGAGCAGGCAGGTCGTCGTATTTCTGCACTTTGCCGTGTGCGTCTTTCGGATACCACTTGCCGGGGTTGGTGTCGCGGGTGACATAGAAGCGCACCACCTCTTCCAGTGAATGGAAGCTGCCGTTGTGGAAGAACGTCTGCCGCGTGGCGACGTTGCGCAGGCTTGGGGTGCGGAACAGGCCGCAGTATTCGGGGTGGTTTTTCAGGTCGGTGCGGTCTGGGCCGCACAGGCCGAGGTCGAAGTAGTGGGCGTCGGCGTTGACCGGCAGTTTGTGGTTGCGGGGTACGCCGACGGCGATGTGGCCGAAGTCGCTGAATTGCGGGAAGGCGCCGTCGTTGGTTTTCTGGCTGATGTGGCAGGAGGCGCAGTTGCCCTTGTCGCCATCGTTGAACAGCGCCAGGCCGTGCAGCTCCTGTTTGGAGAGCGGCACCTGACCGCGCAGGAAGGCGTCGTACTTGCTGGTGTAGGGGTAGAAGTCGGCCGGGTTCTGCTGGTAGACCTCCAGCGCCATGGTGGCCCAGCGGAAGGCGGTGTCGTTGTTGTTGAAGATGTCTTCGCCGAACACTTTGCGGAACTGCGTGGCATTCGGGCCGGCCTTGATCTTGGCAACGACATCGGCGGGTGAGGCATTAGCCATTTCGTTCTTGGAGAGCAGCGGCAGCCGGGCTTGTTCGTGTGCCGAGCGAGCGCGGCCGTCCCAGGTGTGGCCACCGGTCGGGCCGGCATCGACGCTGTCGTCGCCATCGTTATCGAAGAAGTGTTCGGTGAAGGCCGGTACGGTTTGCAGGTAGCGCAGCGATGGCGCGGCGCGGGTGCCGAATAACTTGCCGTCCGCGCCGCCGAATTGCACATCCAGCTTGTTGGGCGGGCCGAAGGCATGGTTCGGGTCGTGGCAGGTGGCACAGGCCATCTTGCCGGAGGCGGAGAGGGTGCGATCGAAGAACAGCGCGCGGCCAAGGTCGGTCATTTCTGCGGCGCTGGGCTGGCGTTTGAGCGTGGGGGCGTAGTCCGCATTGGCACCGGCCGGGACGCTGGCCGCCTGGGCCACTGATGTGGCGTGATCGTTGCAGCCGGCCAATCCGACGACCAAGGCGAGCGCTGCACCAGCCGCTAACAAGGTGGAAATGAGTGCCGGTTGATGCAGGCGGGAGGACGCAGGAAAAGGCAGGAAGGGCATGGCAGCTTCGATGGGAATCATTCTCAGCCAGCGAGTCTAGAGGTCGCAGATGAAGGAAAAGTGACAAGTCTCTACTTTCGTCCAAACAAAGCGCCATAAAAGCGAAATGCCCACGTAATAGTCGCACTTACATAATCACCGCGTTCTTCCAGACCAAAAGGTTTCTAAAAATGAAGCGCATGTTTACCCTGATTCCGCTGGCGACCGTGTTCGCGGGCGGGCTCTACGGCTGTGTTGGCGAAAGCTCGCCCACAGCGTCGGCGACGACCAATGGCGTTGTGACCGGTAGCTATTTCCGTCACGCCAAGGTGTGCCTGGATATCAACAACAACGGTCGTTGCGATGCCAATGAGCCGAGCACCTACACCGACAGCAATGGCGTCTATTCGCTGAGCGGCCAAGGCGCCATCGTGGTCGAAGTCGGTACCGATGCGACCCGTTACGACCCGGATACCAGCAAAGAAACGGCGATCACCGATCCGCTGGTGTTCCGTGCGCCGGCCGGTGCCAATGCCGTGGTGAGCGCGATTTCGACCGAACTCGCTGCCACCATGGAAGACAGCGGCCTTGATCTGAAAACCGCCCGCGCCGCGCTGGCTGCCAAGTTGGGCGTGACCGAAGATCAGTTGCTGTCCGATCACAACAAGCTGACCGACGCGAACGCCAAGAAGATCTTGAAGAACGAGATCGACCAAGCCATTGCCCGCATTACCGAGGCCGTTGCCGAAGCCGGCAAGGATGGCGATGTCACCAAGGCGCTGCGCAACCGTCTGGCGCTGGACAAGATCAACACCGTTGTCGTGATCTACGCCGAGAACCGTGGCTTCGATAACCTCTATGGCCTGTTCCCCGGCGCCAATGGTGTTCCGGGCGTAAACCCGACATCGTCGGCCAAGACGCCGGATGCGCAGAAAGACTTCGATGGCTCCACGCTGGCCGTCCTGCCGCCGACCTGGGGTGGCCTGACCGCCGCTGGCCAGACCGTGACCGTGACGCAAGCACAAACCGTGAACTGGCCGAACAAGCCGTTCCAGATCGATGCTGCTGCCGGCGTGAACGGCACCGGCATCGTTGTGCCGCAATCGGTGATCACGCGTGACCTGGTGCACCGTTTCTACAACGATCAAATGCAGATCAACGGTGGCAAGAACGACCAGTACGCCGCGTATTCGGATGCCGGTGGCCTGTCGATGGGCTACTACGACGGCAGCAAGATGGCGATGTGGAAGCTCGCCCAGCAATACACGCTGGCGGATAACTTCTTCATGGGCGCGTTCGGCGGTTCTTTCCTGAACCACCAATACCTGATCTGCGCTTGTGCGCCGACGTATCCGAACGCGGATGCCGCCAGCTCGCCGGCCAAGAACAGCATTTCGGCTATCGATGTCGATGCCAAGGGCAACTTTGTTCGCCTGACCGCCGGCACCGGCAACCCGACGTCAGTCCTGAATGGCGCGCCGGTCTACCTGAAGGACAGCACGATCACGCCGAAGGATGCTTCCGGCATGTTCTACGCGGTCAACACCATGCAGGCGCCGTATCAGCCGAGCGGTAACACGGCTGCTACCGGTGGCACAGCGACCTACGCCGATCCGAGCAAGGCGACGACCCTGCCGGCGCAAACGCAGACCACCGTCGGCGATCAGCTGACTGCCAAGGGCATCAACTGGGCTTGGTATGCCGGTTCGTGGAACGCTGCGGTTGCCGATGCACCGAACGCATCGCGTAGCGTGATCTACTCCGGCAAGATCCAGTTCCAGCCGCATCACCAGCCGTTCAACTACTACAGCCGCTTCGACCCGGCTTCGACGACTGGCGCTACGGAGCGTACTGCGCACTTGAAGGATTACGATGCTGCCTTCCTGCAAGACGCCGCCGCCGGCAAGCTGCCTGCTGTGACGTTCTACAAGCCGCAAGGCAACCTGAACCAGCACCCTGGTTATGCCAACGTGGCCGATGGCGACGCGCACATCGCCGACGTGATCGCCAAGCTGCAAGCCAGCCCGCAGTGGAAGAACATGCTGGTTGTGGTGACGTACGATGAAAACGGTGGCTTCTATGACCACGCCACGGTGCCGAAGGGCGACCGCTGGGGCCCGGGCACACGGATTCCGGCCATCGTGATCTCGCCGTATGCCAAGAAGGGCTTTATCGATCACACCCAGTACGATACGGCTTCGGTCCTGCGCTTCATCACCCACCGCTTCGGCCTGACGCCGCTGAATGGCTTGGTGGCACGTGATGCCGCACTGGTCGCCAATGGTTTCAAGCCGATGGGCGATTTGACTGCGACGCTGGATTTCACGCAGAAGTAATTGTTAGCCGTCTGGTTAACGCGCAATGCAAAACGGGCAGCTTAGGCTGCCCGTTTTTGTTTGGTTTTTGTAGGAGCGAGCTTGCTCGCGATTGCGACCTTGAATATCCAAACAGGGCCATCGCGAGCAAGCTCGCTCCTACATGTAGCCCGGACGGCTTGCTGGCCGGGGTTATATGGCCACCGAAGTCACCCCGGCCGGCAAGCCGTCCGGGCTACGAGGGGCTGGATTTCACGCAGAAGTAATTCCGGTCGTAAACGGTTTTACCGCAATGAAAAACGGGCAGCTCAGGCTGCCCGTTTGTGTAGACGCGTAGGGCGGGTTAGCAGCTTGCTGCGTAACCCGCCGCATGTGTGATGTCATGGCGTGGATCCGGCGGTTACGACACGATGTGTCTAACCCGCCCTACATGGCTTTGTCGGCGCTTGCTTCCTCAGCATACGGATCGGTGATGCCAAACGTTGCCAGAATCTTTGTTTCCAGCGCTTCCATCTCGTCGGCTTCGTCGTCCTCGATATGGTCGTAGCCCTGTAGGTGCAGTACGCCATGCACGATGAGGTGGCCGTAGTGGTTGGCGAGCGGCTTGCCTTGCTCGGCGGCCTCACGCTCGACCACGGGCGCGCACAGCACCAGATCGCCCAGCAACGGCATGCCTTCGATGGCCGGCATGTCCTCATCGAAGGTGAAGGTCAGTACGTTGGTGGCGTAATCCTTGCCCCGATAGTCGCGGTTGAGCGTCTGGCCTTCTTCGGCATCGACGATGCGGACGGTGATCTCGGCTTGCTTCACACCGGCTTGCAGCGCCGCTTCGGCCCAGGTTTTGAACTCGGATTTGGCGGGTAGACCTTTGGCATCGCTGGCGATTTGCAAGGATAGCTTCAGACGACGACTCATTCGTGGCTCCCTCTTTCAGCGGCACGGGCGGCATCCCGCTCGGCATCGCGAACCGCTTTTTTCTGCGCCGCTTCGACTTCGCGTTCCTTGGCCTTCTTGTCGTAGGCATCAACGATTTTTTGCACCAGCGGGTGGCGAACGACGTCGGCACTGGTGAAGTAATGCAGCGCGATGCCACGGATGCCTTGCAGCACTTCCTGCGCATCGACAATGCCGGACTTCTGGTTCTTCGGCAGGTCGATCTGGGTCGGGTCGCCGGTGATGACGGCCTTGGAGCCGAAGCCGATCCGGGTCAGGAACATCTTCATCTGCTCCGGCGAGCTGTTCTGCGCTTCATCCAGAATCACGAAAGAGTGGTTGAGCGTGCGGCCACGCATGAAGGCGAGGGGGGCGATCTCGATGATGCCTTTCTCGAACAGCTTGGTGACCTTGTCGAAGCCCATCAGGTCGTACAGCGCGTCGTACAGCGGGCGCAGGTAGGGGTCGACCTTTTGCACCAGATCGCCGGGCAGGAAACCGAGCTTCTCGCCAGCCTCGACGGCCGGGCGAACCAGTACCAGTCGCTTTACCGCATCCCGCTCCAGCGCATCGACCGCACAGGCGACGGCCAGATAGGTCTTGCCGGTGCCGGCCGGGCCGATGCCGAAGGTGATGTCGTGATCCATCACTGCCTTGATGTATTGCGTCTGCCGGGGCGTGCGGCCGCGCAGGTCAGCGCGACGGGTACGCAGCACCGGGGCATCCGGGTCGATCGGCTCGTCTTCCGGCGCGCGGGTCAGTTCGATGATGCCGAGCTGGATGTCGTCCAGCTCCAGCGGGTCTTGCGCCTGGTTGTAGAAGTATTCGAGTGCATCGAGTGCCAGCTGGATTTGTTTCGGTTTGCCGGCGACCCGGAAATGGACATCACGGCGAGCGATGTTCACGTCGAGCGCGTTCTCGATCTGCTTGAGGTTTTCATCGAGCGGGCCGCACAGGTTGGCCAGTCGGGTGTTATCGGCGGGGAGGAAGGAAATCGTATCGTTAGGCAAAGCGGAATCTCACTCAGAGGCAGACTTGACCAACGGCATCCGGCTGGCCAGATGCAACGCAGTCAGTTGGTGGCCGGTATATAGCCATTGCTCGCGGCTGGCAAAGGCTGATTCGGGCCAGAGATAGGTATAACCGAATTCGAGATGCACCAGCACGAACCCAGGCAGGCGGCCGGGTGGTTGCCGGAGTACGACGGATTCAATGGCAGACCAAGGATGGATATTGTGGCTGTTGCCGCGCAGTACATGCAGACCTTCCGCATCAAAGCGCACGGCCAATTTGTGGGGCTGCACCCCTTGCTGGGTTCGCTTGGCGAGGCGGGCGGCAAGCAGGACGAGCATAGGGAGTGTCGCACCGAATTCAATCAGGAGTGTGTTTCGGCCCAACGCATCCACGAAACCGGTATTGGCTAAGTCCGCGATGCTTGCAATCAGGTGCCGATAGGCTGGCAATGCCTGCAGCTGTCCGATCTCCGGCTGATCCAGCGCGGCTGAGATGGCCCGGAACGCCGTTCGGCTTCGCCACTCGATGGACATCATGCTGGTGGCGGCCCAGATGAGTGCACAGATTGATGCACAAATCGCAACCCAAGGCATGACCAGTGCGAAGGGCAGCCATTTATGGCGTTCAAAGGCGACTTGCAAATTTGCTTTGCGCAGCAGCTTCGGCGTGAGATTGATTTCGATCGTATCGAGAGTGGCAACGTCAGATTGCAAGTTTGAATTCCCCAATGCGCCGCCTATTTCAGCGTCAGGACCAGAAAACCGCCGACGATCAACGCGCCGCCGACTGCAACACGCCAAGAGAGCGGCTCGCCCAGCACCAGGAAAGACAGCAGTAGCGTGATTAGCACGCTGGATTTGTCGATCAGCGCCACGCCGGAAACCGGGCCGAGTTTCACGGCGCGGTAATAGAACAGCCAGGACAGCATGGTGGCCGCGCCGGAGAACACCAGGAAGCCCCATTCGCGGCCGCTGAGTTTGTCAGCCTCAACGTAGTGCCGACCGAGCACGGTATTGAAGGCGACCAGGATGAAGATCACCCCGGTGCGGATGCCGAGCGCCAGATCGCCACTGATATTGGCTAGCCCGATCTTGGCGGAGACCGCTACAAGGCCGGCAAAGCCGGCGGAGAGCAGGGCGTAGAGAACCCAGCTTTCCACGTGGCTTTACCGCCGGCGGCCGGGAGCGCGCTTCGGTGCGGGCGCGCGGTCGAGCCAGTAGGCGTGGATGGCCGGTACGATTTCCGGCAGCGCAGCGGCGAGGTCATGCTCGAACTGGGCGATGTCGTCGCCGGCTTCTTCCATGCTGGCGCGGGCTTCGTCGTCGGCACAGTCCAGAATCGGCGCGATCAGCTCGATGCCGTCATCGTCGTCCAGCATCTCTTGCCAGCCTTCGGCGTTGACCGAGGTGCCGAGCATGAAGCCATAGCACCACTGCTGGGCGATATCGAGCTGGCGTTCTTCGTCCTGATACACCATCGGTGTAAAGGTCGGCGGCTCGCTGCGCAGCTCGTCGGAGAGCTGGTTATAGAGGCGCAGGATCAGGTCGCCGATGTGTTCTTGCTGTGCGGGCGACTCCCACTTCGGGCGCTCGCCGTTCTCACCCCAGACCAGACCAAACCACGCATCCGGCAGCGGCTCTTCCGGGCCGACGAGTTGCGCGGTCAGGAAGCCTTGCAGCATCGATAGATCCATCGCTTGCTCTGGCGAAGCATCGGATTCAAGGAAGCTGGCCAGTTCGTCCAGTTCGGTTTCGGTCAGTGGCGCAATCAGTTCCTGGTCTTTAGCCATGCTTGGCGTCCCTTGGTGGCGCGGTAGCCGGCTCGCTCTTGGGCTTGTCGGCGGTCGCAGTATCGGAAATTTTTTCGACCAGCAGTTTTTCGCAGGTCTTGAACAACAGGTAGAACAGCAGTGCGGCGACGCCGCTGAACAGCAGGCCGATCAACTGCTCGAGCGCGCCAAGGCGCAGGGCAAACCAGCCGTGCTCCCAGATGAACGACAGATTGGCATGCAACACCATCAGCAGGTTGACCGAGAACGAGGCGAAGCCAATGAAGGCCACGGCCATGACGATCAGTGCAACGACGCCGTGGCGTTTCAGGTAGCTGATCGTGCGGCGTCGCATGGTGTTCGCTCCGGTTGGGCGGCTCAGGCGTGGACGGTTTCCCGCGTCACGATCTCGCCGCGCAGGCTGTGCGGATAGGCCTCGGTAATGACCACTTCGCAGAACTGGTTCAGCAAACGGGCCGGGCCGGCGAAGTTGACGATGCGGTTGTTATCGGTGCGGCCGGCGAGTTCTTCGGCGTTCTTACGCGCAAAGCCTTCGACCAGCACGCGCTGCACGGTGCCGACCATGCTGCGGTTCACTTCCTGCGCCAGCGCTTCAATGCGGGCTTGCAGGCGCATCAGGCGGCGGGTTTTGACTTCCGGCGGCACGTCGTCCGGCAGATCGGCGGCCGGGGTGCCGGGGCGCATGCTGTAGATGAAGCTGAAACTGGCATCGAATTGCACGTCTTCGATCAGCTTCATGGTGCGTTCGAAGTCGTCTTCGGTTTCGCCGGGGAAGCCGACGATGAAGTCGGACGACAGGCAGATGCCCGGCCGTGCTTCTTTCAGTTTGCGCACCAGCGATTTGTATTCCAGCGTGGTGTAGCCGCGCTTCATGTTGACCAGCGTGCGATCCGAGCCCGCCTGCACCGGCAAGTGCAGATGCGACACCAGCTTGGGCAGCTTCTTGTAGCAATCGACGATGCGCTGGGTCATTTCGCGCGGGTGGCTGGTGGTGTAGCGGATGCGCTCCACGCCGGGGATTTCGTGCACGTATTCGAGCAGCATGGCGAAGTCGGCGATGTCTTTTTCTTCGCCATCGAGGCCGCTATCGTGAATCACGCCGCGATAGGCGTTCACGTTCTGGCCCAGCAGCGTGATTTCCTTCACGCCTTGCTGGGCGAGGTCGGCGACTTCGGTCAGCACATCTTCGAACGGGCGGCTGACTTCCTGGCCGCGGGTGTACGGCACGATGCAGAACGAGCAGAACTTGGAGCAGCCTTCCATGATCGAGACAAACGCCGACGCGCCTTCGACCCGTGCCGGCGGCAGGTGGTCGAACTTTTCGATTTCAGGGAAGGAGATATCCACTTGGGCGAGGCCCGAGGCGCGCTTCTTGGCGATCAGGTCGGGCAGGCGGTGCAGCGTCTGCGGGCCGAACACGACATCCACATAGGGGGCGCGCTTGACGATTTCCGCGCCTTCTTGCGATGCCACGCAGCCGCCAACGCCGATCACGAGGTTGGGGTTGGCGAGCTTGAGCTCCTTGACGCGACCAAGATCGGAAAACACTTTTTCCTGCGCTTTCTCGCGCACCGAACAGGTGTTGAAGAGGATGACGTCCGCTTCTTCCACCTTGTCGGTCTTGGTGAAGCCTTCGGTAGCGTGCAGCAGGTCGACCATCTTGTCCGAGTCATACTCGTTCATCTGGCAACCGAAGGTCTTGATGAATACTTTCTTGCCCGCGTTCTCAACCACTTTGTTTCTCGCTTTTGCTGCTTATTGCGTCGTGACGACGTCTTTCAGACGCTGTTTGATACGAGCCGCTTCCTCATCGGACAGCAGCCAGAGTTTCCAGACGTAACCGTTTGGCTCCAGCTGGAACCACACCGAATTGGCCTGCGGCACAGTGCCGGGCTGGATGATCATGTTCTGGGTGTTGAAGACGCGTAAACCGGGGCCGCTGCCGTAGGTTTTGTCGTCGATCTTGATTTCGCCGGGGGCGAACGACTTCATCTCGCCGTAGATGCCGTTTGGTGGCAACGGGCGCTCGAAGCTCCAGGCAAAGCCGGAGACCAAGCACAACAGAATCAGTAACTTGCGCATCGTGATTTCTCCACGGAAAAGCGCGTTCGCATGGGCGGACGGGGACGAACCCCCATCGTAGCACGCCGGCATGGGGTCGCCGGGCAATGCAAAAAGCCCGAGTCCGGGGACTCGGGCTTCACATCTGGTGGCTATGACGGGACTCGAGCCTGTGACCCCAGCATTATGAGTGCTGTGCTCTAACCGACTGAGCTACATAGCCATGCACCAAATGCGTTAAGCAGGTGTTGATACCCGAGGCGCTACGCAATCCCTTGAATTTCAAGGGGTTCAAATTGTAGCCGAAATTGGCTAAAGAGGGTGACCGCTTGTCAATTATGGCTAGTGGGCATCGTGAGAGTGAGGCCGTCCTTGGGCTGGGTGGTGCAGCGCCGGCCTTCGCTGAGTGCCGATTCGTATCCGGCGACTCCTGAGGCATCGTTGAACCTATGCTTCAAGCCTTTCACTACCAAGGACAATATGCCCTTAACCACCGCATAATTCGCGACTTGTCTCATTGCTGTTGTCATTAAAAGATCCCATGGCCATCAAGAAATCCGAACTGTATTCATCCCTCTGGAAAAGCTGCGACGAGCTGCGCGGCGGGATGGATGCTTCGCAATACAAGGACTATGTGCTGGTCCTGCTGTTCATGAAATACGTGTCGGACAAATACGCCGGCAAGCGGGATGCACTGATCGACGTGCCTGCAGGCGGCAGTTTTGCCGACATGGTCGCGCTCAAGGGCGACAAGGAGATCGGTGACCATATCAACAAGATCATCGCCCGGCTCGCTGAAGCCAACGAGCTCAAGGGCGTATCGACGTTGCCGACTTCAACGACCCGGAAAAGCTCGGCAAGGGCAAGGAGATGGTTGATCGCCTCTCCAATCTGATTTCTATCTTCGATACGCCCGGGCTCGATTTCAGCGGCAACCGCGCCGAGGGTGACGACATCCTCGGTGATGCCTACGAATACCTGATGCGCCACTTCGCCACTGAGTCGGGCAAGAGCAAGGGGCAGTTCTATACTCCGGCCGAGGTCTCGCGCATCATGGCGAAGGTCATCGGCGTCGGCGATGCCAACTCGCCCGACCAGACCATTTATGATCCGACTTGTGGGTCGGGTTCGCTGTTGCTCAAGGCCCACGATGAAGCCAAGCATGGCGCGCGGCGCCTCGACCTCGCCATTTACGGCCAGGAAATGGACAACGCTACTAGCGCGCTGGCCAAGATGAACATGATTCTGCACGACTGCACTGCTGCCGTGCACGATATATACAAAGACAACACGCTCTCTACGCCTCGCCTCAAGCAGCCAAACGGCGCCCTCAAAACCTTTGATTTTGTCGTTGCCAACCCGCCGTTCTCGACCAAAGCATGGAGCAACGGTTTCGACCCGGCCAACGACGAATTCGGCCGTTTTGAATACGGTATTCCACCGGAAAAGAATGGCGATTATGCCTTCCTGCTACACATCCTCACGTCGCTCAAAAGCACCGGCAAGGGTGCGGTGATTCTGCCGCACGGCGTGCTGTTCCGTGGCGGAGCCGAAGGCGCGATTCGCAAGCGCATCGTTGAGCAGGGTTACATCAAAGGCATCATCGGTCTGCCCGCCAACCTGTTTTTCGGCACCGGTATCCCTGCCTGCATCATCGTGCTCGATAAGGCGCACTCAGCGGTGCGCAAAGGCATCTTTATGATTGATGCCAGTCGTGGCTTTGCGAAAGACGGCAACAAGAACCGCTTGCGTGAGCAAGACATCCACAAGATTGTCGATACCTTCATCAACGAGATTGAGTGCGACAAATATTCCAAACGCGCATCGTTGGCCGATATCGAAGCCAATGACTTCAACCTCAACCTGCCGCGCTACATCGACGCTAGCGAGCCAGAAGACCTGCAAGACATCGAAGCCCACCTAAAGGGTGGCATCCCCAATGCCGACATCGATGCGCTCGATGCCTACTGGCAGGTTTTTCCCAACCTCAAGGCAGCGCTGTTCGCACCAGACCGCGCTGGTTACAGCCGTAGTCGCAATACGGCCAGCGAAATCAGGCCGGTGATCTTTCAGCACCCGGAATTCGTCGTGTTCCAGTCGCAAGTGAACGATCACTTCAATGCATGGGCTGATATGGCGTGCATCCATTTGAAAGCGATCGTTATCGGCAGCCACCCCAAGACCCTGATCAACACGATCTCCGAGGCGATCCTGCGCCAGTTTGAGCCAGCGCCACTGATTGACGCCTACGACGTTTACCAGCACCTGATGAGCTACTGGGCGGAAACGATGCAGGACGATGCCTATATGGTCGCATCGGACGGCTGGCAAGCCTGGACCAACGGCCAACCCAATACCGACTTGCTGCCCGATGCACTGTTGGTCGCTCGGTATTTCCAGACAGAGGTGGCGCACATAGAGGTCCTGGAGGCAAAACGTGACGCCATTAGCCGCGAACTGGAAGCGCTGATGGAAGAGCATGGCGGCGAGGACGGCCTGCTGGAGGAAGCCAAAACCGACAAGGGCAGGTTCACCTTGAAGAGCATGAAGGATTGGACCAAGGCCATGCAGCGTGAAATGAACGCAAACCCGGACTTGGCCGAGCTGGCCATTCGGGTGCTGCTCGTGCTCAATGACGAAGCCGAGGCCAGCCGTGCCGTAAAGACCGCCCAAACTCTGCTTGCCACCCAAGTCAAGGCTAAGTACCAGGCGCTGACCGAGTTGGAGGTCATGGATTTATTGGTCAACGACAAATGGCTAGCGACGCTGCGCGCCGACGCGCAGAGCGAACTCGATCGCGTGTCGCAAGCCTTGGCGGGGCGGGTCAAACAGCTGGCGGAGCGCTATTCGACGCCATTGCCGCAATTGATGAATGAGGTTGATGCGCTATCGGCTCGGGTTGACGAACATCTGAAGACGATGGGGTTCGTATGGGGCTGAAGCCAGTGCTGAAAAATCATAAGTCGGCTGATTATCCTGCGGAGTGGAGGCTCTCAAGAGTTGGGGTCGAATTTGAAATCCAACTCGGGAAAATGCTCGATTCAGAAAAGAACGTAGGTGTCAGTAAGCCTTATTTGGGTAACAAGTCTGTGCAATGGGGCTCGATTGACGTCGATGCATTGCCAACAATGTCTATGAGCAATGAAGATCTTGTGCGCTTTCGTTTGAAAGCCGGAGATTTGCTCGTTTGCGAAGGTGGCGAGGTCGGTCGAGCTGCAATTTGGAATGAGCCGATTGACGAATGTTATTACCAGAAGGCGTTGCATCGCCTTCGTCCTCTAAAGGGATTTAGCTCTCGTTTACTCTTGCAGTATTTCGGTTATTGGACTGAGCATGGACTGCTTGCTAATTATGTAACGCAGACGAGTATTGCTCACCTGGCAAAGGAGAAATTGGCCGTGGTCCCGCTGCCTGTGCCGGATGAATTAGAGCAGGAGGCGATTGCTACCGTGCTCTCCGACATTGATGCGCTGATTAGCGGGCTGGATCAGCTCATCGCCAAGAAGCGCGACATCAAGCAAGCCGCGATGCAGCAACTGCTGACTGGCAAGACGCGATTGCCGGGGTTTGATGGTGAGTGGCAGACGATGCGGCTGGGAGACGTGGCCTTATTCCATAAAGGGAAAGGGTTGCCGAAAAGTGCACTTAACGAATTTGGGTCGGAATCATGTATTCATTATGGTGAATTGTTTACAAAATACTCGGAAACGATTCAGTATGTGAATGGCCGCACTGATTTCTTAGGCGACTGTTTCCGCTCTATTGCAAATGATGTGTTAATGCCTACGTCGGATGTCACTCCGCGAGGGTTGGCTAAGGCAAGCTGCCTTTTAATAGATGATGTTGTTCTCGGTGGTGATATCCTCATTGTCCGAGTAGATGCAGGTCGCGTTTGTGGCACTTTTTTGAGCTATGTAATTCGCTATGAGGAGGGCCAGATTCTTCAATTGGTTTCCGGTTCAACGGTCTTCCATCTTTATGCAGTCGATATGAAAGAATTTATTTTCTCATCTCCGTCACTTGCTGAACAGCAAGCAATTGTCGATTTTTTGTCCGACATGGATGCCGAAATCACCATTCTCGAACAGCGCCGCAACAAAGCCCGCCAGCTCAAACAGGGGATGATGCAGCAATTACTGACCGGCCAAATTCGATTGATCTGAATTCGCAATGAAAAACTACTATCGCGTGATGTTGGGCCGTGGCAGTAGCCACGCTTCGGTGTGCTTTGCCGGCAATTTCATCGGCACCGATTTCGATATCCAGCAAGATCTGAGCGCGGCGCTGCCGGAAGACCGGCTCACGTTCAACCATGCCTTTATTCCGGTCTGGCTTGCCGCCAACTCTGGCAAGACCCGTATTGGCGCCGGGCTGGCGTGCGGCGCATTGTGGACGGTGTCGAAAGGCATTCGGGTCGGCGACATCGTGCTGTGTCCGGATGGCGCCGGCACTTATCGCGTTGGTGAGGTGTGTAGCGAATACAGCTACGTGCCGGGGGCCGTGCTGCCGCATCGTCGCGCGGTGCGTTGGTTGCCGGTGACGATTGCCCGTGCTGACATGAGCGAGCCATTGCGTAACTCGACCGGGTCGATCGGCACGGTGAGCGATGTGTCGCGTTACCACGATGAGATCGAGCGGTTGCTTGGCGGCGCAACTCAGCCGGCGGTCGTCGCGACGGATGCCGAGGTCGAGGATGCGATTGCCTTCGTGATGGAGAAGCACCTCGAAGACTTTCTGGTGGCGAACTGGGCCAGCACCGACCTCGGTCGTGACTACGACATCTATCAGGAAGATGGCGAATTCGTTGGCCAGCAATACCCGACCGATACCGGCCCGCTCGATATCCTGGCGATCAGCAAGGACAAATCGCAGTTGCTGGTGGTCGAGTTGAAGAAGGGCCGCGCCAGCGATGCGGTGGTTGGGCAGGTGCTGCGTTATATGGGCTATGTACAACAAGAACTGGCCGAGCCGGGCCAGAGCGTGCGCGGTGTGATCATTGCGCTTGATGATGATCAGCGTATTCGGCGTGCATTGGCGGTAACGCGGCACGTTGAGTTTTATCGATACCAAGTCAGTTTCAAACTTTTGAAGGTCTGAGATGAGCGAAGTCGGTGCGGTTGAGAAGGCAACACAAGAACGGGTGATTGCGCTGTTCCGCGATCAACTCGGTTACGACTATCTGGGCAACTGGATCGACCGGGCCGGTAACGCGAATATCGAACCTGAGCTATTGCGGGCGTGGCTGGTAAAGCAAGGTGCCGATGAAGCGCTGATCAGCCGCGCGCTTTCAAAATTCGACAAAACGGCGGATGACCGCAGCAAGTCGCTGTATGACCGTATCCGCCCAACGGGAAGGTGCGTGTTGCTGCGCCGCTGTTGGTGAGTGACGATGCGATTCGTTTGGCTGTCATTGGCAAGCTGGGCTGGATCAAACGGCAGAAAGCGAGGTTTGCTGCTCAACCACGTCAATCACGGCGTGAAATGGTCAGCGGTGAAAGCCATTACTTTCTGGGGCAGCGCTATCGCCTTCGCGTTCATGAGCAGCCGGGCCGTAGTCGTGTCGCATTGAAGGGTAAGGCCACGTTGGATTTGTTTGTGAGTCCGGGATTGACCGCAGGTCAGCGTGAGCTGGTGCTGAATAAGTGGTATCGGGCGCAGTTGCGCACGTTAATCCCTTCATTGCTGGAAAAATGGCAGGCAGAGCTTGGTGTGGTGCTGGCTGCGTGGGGTATCAAAAAGATGAAAACCAAGTGGGGGAGCTGCAACACTGAAGCTCGCCGTGTTTGGTTCAATCTGGAGTTGGCCAAAAAGCCTGTGCAATGTCTTGAATACATCGTGGTGCACGAACTGACGCACCTGCTGGAGCGGCACCATAATGACCGGATGGTGGCTTTATTGGATCGACACCTGCCGCAGTGGCGAGCACACCGAGACCGCCTGAACGAGATGCCGCTGGCTCATGAGGACTGGATGTAGCCAACCCAAATCAGCGGCAACGGCTTGTGCCTTGCTTCCTCGATTCGCGAGTGACCTTGACGTGAATTCGGGTCGTGATGATGAGGCATGTGGCTGTTGCTTTCTGGCCCATTTACTTTATTTGGCCAGATATTGAACGAGGGGGGCTAAATCCAGCCTTGGCTAGCCAGGTGATTCCAGGCAGAGCGGATATGTTCCGGGCGCATTACGCGTGCTTTGCGATCATTCCAGGCATGCACTGCGGTAATCGCCTCGTCGGCAGATTTTGCGTGCGCGTCGTTGCGTGCAACCCAATGCACTGTAGCGAGCAGCTCCATGCCATATGGCGTTTGATACCCGCTGATTAGCTCCGCAAGGCTCTCGATCTTTGCTCTGTGTTCTGATTCATCCGATGAAGACAGGAAGGCATCTGCATCGCTCAATGCTTCTGGCAACGGTCGGATTTCTGCGGGGCTGTCGTGGTCTCCCAAGCCTTGGATATAGTGGCTTTCCATGCGTTCAAGCACATGACGCAATTGGTCGGAATAAGGGCCGAACTTTCCCTTTACGTAGCCGAGGTCGGGTAATACGCCTGCCACATGCAAGAAGTAGCCGAGCTTCTGCACTTCAATTTTGCTCAGGCTGTAATCAAGTTCGCTATAAGCTGCCATCAGCTTCACCAATGCCGCACGTCCGCGCGTCATTTTGGGGCGAGATGTATGCGCTATCATTTTTTGCGGAGGCGGCGCCCCTGCAGGTTCAAAAAGGCGCACATCGATATCGTCGAGATCGGCAAATGCGGATTCGATGCGAGGGCGTACCTCATTCCAGTCCAGCCCTCCATTGCCGCATCCAAGTGGAGGTATGGCAATCGAGCGAATCCCGAGCGCACGGATCTGTTGAACCAAGTCTTGTAGCCCGTCGTCGATGTAGCTCATTTTCGAACGAGCTCGCCAGTGGTCCTTGGTCGGAAAATTGATGATGAAGTGCGGCTGAGCCAACGGGCCGGCGTCAAACACGAACATATGGCCAACCCGCACCATGCCTTCCTTGCTGGCGTGCTGGTAGGCTTTCAGGTTTTCCGGCGATCTGCGGGCAAATTGTAAGGCGATACCTTTGCCCATTACGCCGACGCAGTTGACCGTGTTGACGATAGCGTCCACCTGTTGTTCCAAGAGGTCGCCCGTCATGAGCGTGATGCTCACGATAATTCCTTTTTCATTTAGAAATACCAACCCGGCTTAGCAATCACTTTTATCTCTGTAAGCCCGGCTTGGCTCAGTAATGCACTTACTTCTTGCCGTTTTTGCTCATTATGTGTCGCGATCCCAAGCAGGCTCCCAAGGGGAACTCGCTGGTGAACAAGGAACTCAGCTTGGCGGACTTCCATGCGGCGAAACCAGCGTTCATGGTCTGGCACATTATTGAAGTATTTACAGTATTCGCTGCCATCAGCCAAATGAGGTCGCTCTGTGATCAACGTCCAGTCGATCTGATCCAGTCTAGCAAGATCGTCGTAGCAAGTGCTGTAATCAACTGCCGCATGCAGATCGTAAAATACAAATGGCAATCCGGACCGGGCGACATTCTGCGGGCTGCTTACCAGATACACAATGTCTGCCTGATTTGTTGTGCATCCCACCACTTTGCCACCGTGGATTGCCATCAGCATCGGCGACCGAGGGGCGAAGTAGAACGGCACGTAGTCATGGAGATTGCCTCCCGGTGGCAGCACAACCTTTTTGGCGGCACGGCGCCCCTGAATATGGCCATGCGCAATGTTGTCATACGCAACATCGCGTTCAGCGAGAACATTCTTGGCCAGTATCGCGCCGTCCGCAAAAATAGCGGGGAGGTTGGTGATCGCGGTCATATGAAACAAAAAAATACGCTCGGGCACTTGGCTCATGCGGATGTTTCCTCAATGACTTTTTGGTTTCATGCTTCCGACTCGATTTCGTTGAGCGCCGTCATGTTTAAGGTCGCAGCCTGGTTGGGCGTGGGGCCTGAAAAGATTCCGCAGGTTTCAATACCAGTGGGCTCAGGGCTCCTCATTTCGCTATGAGCTTAACCGACTTGAGTTGTGCATGTTTGCTGGCGGTCGTTGTTCGTGGCTGGATTGGCGCGGGCCTGGATGATGATCACTGACTCGTGTGGCGGTGATCAAATGGTGTTCGCTAGTGGTGTACCAACGGTCTCCTTTGGTCGATGATCGATGATTGGTGAACAGAACGCAAAAAAGCCGCTGATTCGGAATTTTCATTCAAAATCAACGGCTTTTCTGCAGCGCTTGTACGCAAATCTGGTGGCTATGACGGGACTCGAACCTGTGACCCCAGCATTATGAGTGCTGTGCTCTAACCGACTGAGCTACATAGCCATGAGAACGCGAGATTCTGCCGTCCGCTCATCAAGCTGTCAAGTGTGCTCACAAGCGATACGACTCATCCGCCTGCCGGAATCCCGGCAGTAACGCCGGCAGCACGAGGTTTTTCGAGAATACGATGGCCTTGAACAGCTCACCCATTTCGGCCGGGCTACTGAGTTTTTGCACTGCGGCTACGGCGGGCAGATAAAGCGCAGTGTTGTCCGCGCCTAGTGCTTCGAGCCGGCTCAACAGCCCGGCATCCAGCAGGTATTGCGCTTGCGACACATAGCCTTCCAGCAGCATGCCGGCTTCGGTGCCTGCTTCGAAAATGGCCGAGAAATCCACGTGGCAGGTCAGGTCAGTCAGGCCGGGCAGGAAGAAGGGATCGTGGATGGTGTGGTGTCGGTAATGGCCCAGCAGCGTGCCCATGTGGCGCTCCGGGTGGTAGTACTCGCGGGCCGGGAAGCCGTAATCGATCAGCAGCGCCGTGCCGGCTTCGAGCAGGCCGGCGATGCTGGCGGTAAAGCCGCGTGCTTCCAGGCTGATTTCGGTGATGTAACCGGGCGGCAGGTCGAGTTCTTCGGCGGCATCCAGCAGGGGGCCAGCGGGGAGCGGCCGGTCTTGCCACTGGAAACCATCCTGCCAGACTACGCCGCGCTGCCGTGGCGTGCCGTCATCGTCGGTGGCGATCAGCGCGCACGGAATCGCATCGAGCACTTCGTTGGCGACCACGAAACCACGGAAATTTTCCGGCAGCGCATCCAGCCAGACGACGCGCTCAAGTAAGTGCGGCACGCGAGTAGCGAGCGTGGCGTGCTGGCGTTCCTTCAGTTCACCGGATAAATCGACGATGCAATAACGCGTTGGCAATTGGCCGAGTCGTTCCAGCTCGGCGAGGATTTGCGCTGCGAGTACGCCAGTGCCTGCGCCGAACTCCAGAACGTCGCCACCATCTAGTGCCGCTAGCGTCGCCGCCGCCGTTTCCGCTACACAAGCGCCGAACAATGGCGACATCTCTGGCGCGGTAACGAAGTCGCCCGCTTCACCGAACTTGGTCGCGCCGCCGCTGTAGTAACCAAGGCCCGGTTCGTACAGCGCCATGCGCATATAGGCATCGAATGGCAGCCAGCCACCGGCGGATTCGATGGCGGCGCGGATGCGCTCGATCAGTTGCTGGCTGGCGGCAGCGGCTTCGGGAGTGGGGGCGGGGAGTTGCGGGGTCGTCACGATGCAATGAAAATCGGTCAAAACTCGATTGTAACTGGTGGAGCAGGTATGGGCGGCACGGCAACGAATGGCAAGGTGGCATTGGTCACCGGCGGAGCGAAGCGGGTGGGGGCGACGATTGTGCGCCGGCTGCATGCGGCGGGGTGGCGAGTTTTGCTGCATTACCGCGCCAGCCGCGATGAGGCGCAGGCATTGGCGGACGAACTCAACGCCGTCCGGCCGGATTCAATTGCGCTGGCGCAGCTTGATCTGGTGAACGTGGCGCGCTTGCCGGAGCTGGTCGCAGCCGCCGTCACGCATTTCGGCCGGCTTGATGCAGTAATCAACAACGCCTCGTCCTTCTTTGCCACGCCGGTGGGCACATTCACCGATACAGCGTGGGATGACCTGGTGGGTTCCAACCTGAAAGCGCCGCTGTTCCTCGCGCAGGCTGCCGCGCCGGAATTGACCAAGACGGGTGGCTGCATCGTCAGCATCGCAGATATCCATGTCGATCGACCCTATCCAGGCTTCATGCTCTACACCGTCGCCAAGGCGGGTTTGGTGGCGATGACGAAGGGGCTGGCCCGCGAATTGGCTCCCGCCGTGCGGGTGAACGCCATCGCGCCGGGCAGCAATCTGTGGCCGGACGACGGCCGTGCGTTCGACGAGGCGGAGCGGGAGCGGATTCGGGCCAGCATTCCGCTGGGCCGCACCGGCGAGCCGGGCGATCTGGCGCAGGCGATTCTGTTTTTGCTGGAGGCGCCGTATCTGACGGGGGTGGTGTTGCCGGTGGATGGGGGGAGGAGTGTGGTGTTGTAGGGGAAGCGTGGGCTGGATGCTCACGCTGCATAATTTAAGGTTTAGCGCCGTTGGCGCGAGTAAAGGCATTACAGCGCGTTCCGTCGCGCGGCCGGGTTAAGGGGCTTGTCTCGCCAAGCCCCTTAACAATCCCAAGGCGACCCTGCAAAAGCGTCTGTCGCAAGCGCCAGATACCCCCGCCAGCCAGCCCGTCACGGGCGGGAATCGAAAACTCGGGCCAAGGCCCTCAAACACTCGATCCCCGAAACCCCCGTGCCGGACTGGCTGGAGGGGCGCTTTTGAAAGGGGGGCAGACCATCTACTCCCCAGCCCTCTCCTGTGAAGGAGAGGGGGACTTGGGTTGATCCATCGCGGTCCTTTTTGACTGGCGCGTAGGATGGGTTGAGCTTGCGATACCCATCGCTCACGTTGACGAAACCGCATGGGTATCGCTTGTGCTCCACCCATCCTACGAAAGCGCTGCGTTTTTCTCCCCTCGCCCGTTTACGGGAGAGGGGCCGGGGGTGAGGGCACTACCACAGGCCGCGTTCTTCATCACCACCCTAACCGCTTCCCACTTTCCCTGAGCAAGGCAAAGCCTTGCACGAGATGTGAGAGGGAACAAAAGCATCGCGAGCAAGCTCGCTCCTAGAGGCGGCTCAGGCTTTTATTGGCAACTCAAGAAAACCCCAACTCCCGCCGCTGCCCCGCACTCTCTATCGCCAATTCCAGAATCTTCATCACCACAATTGCTTCGCTCGCCGGCACCGGGTTGGCGGCTTCGTTGCCGATCGCAGCGGCGATGGCGGCGTAGTACTGGCGATAGTCGCCAGCCATGGTCGGGACGGTTTCCGCATTGGGATGACCGGCCGTGCCGACAAACAACGTGCCGTCATTGCTGTCCTCGCCCCAGCCATCGCAGCCCGGCATCTCGCCGGCTTTCATCACGTCTTCCTGCGTATCCAGCCCGTATTTGACGAAACTGGCGCGTTTGCCGTGGATCGAGAAGCGCGGCAGGCCGCCGGCGACGAGCATGCTGGCGTGCAGCACCACGCGATGCGTTGGGTAGCGCAGCAGCACGTGGGCGTCGTCGACGTTCTCGCTGCCGTCGCGGCGGGTGGCGAGGTCGGCGAAGACGGCTTCTGGTGGGCCGAACAGCTGCAGCGCCTGATCGATCAAATGCGGGCCGAGGTCGTACCACAGGCCGGCGCCGGGGGCGGCGGATTCGCGCCAGCGTTGGCGCACTTCCGGGCGGAAGCGATCGAAGTGCGATTCGAAGTGCACGATATCGCCCAGCTCGCCGGTGCCGAGCAAGCGTTTGACGGTGAGGAAGTCGGCATCCCAGCGGCGGTTATGGAATACCGACAGCACCCGTTGTTGCTCGTGGGCGAGGGCATCCAGCTCGCGTGCTTCGGCGACGGTGACGGTGAACGGTTTGTCGACGACGACATGCTTGCCAGCCAGCAGCGCACGCTTGGCGATGTCGAAATGGGTGTCGTTCGGCGTGGCGACAACGACCAGCTCGATCTCCGGATCGGCAAGCACGCTATCGAGGTCAGTGACGGCTACATCCGGCCAATCGGCGTGTACCTTGGCTTCGTCGCTGGAGACGACCGTGGAGAGATAGATGGCCGGTACGCTGACCAGTAGCGGCGCGTGAAAGGTCTTGCCGGCATAGCCATAGCCGACGAGGGCGGTGCGGATCGCTTGGTTCATGTCTGCTCGCTTGATTTCGGGCTGCAACGAAGGTCGTAAATCGTACTGCGCGCGTGGTCGGCGAACGATCAGGTTTATTGTGGATCGGCCAGCGGGACGGGTTGTGCGACCGCTTGAGCTGCCGGCTGAACGGCCGGTGCGGTGTTGACTGCATGCACGGCGTTATTCGCTACCGGGGCCGCGTTGGGCGCGGCGTGGGCAGCATCTGCGGCCCAGCCAGCAACCGTTGTCGCGCCTTGTACGCCCGCCTTGCCGGCATCCCACGCCATGCCGGCCGCCGTGGTCGTCACGTTGACCGCGGTCACGCCGACGTTGACAGCGGTGAGGCCGACGCTCGCCACCGTGCTGACCACGCCGCAACCGCTCAATATCAACGCCGTCGCCAGCAAGATGGGGATGGATTTCAGTAGACGCTTCATCGCCCCATCCCCCCGACTTGCTGCGCCAGATAGGTCGCATAGTTGTCGGTCATGCCGCCGATGAAATCGAGCACGCGGTGGTAGGTTTCGTACATCGGCCATTCCTTTTTCGGGGCGTTGTATTCCATCAGGTCGAGCACGCGTCGCATGCGGAACGGCATCTCGGCGCTGATTTTCTGCTGATAGGCGGCGTTGCAGAAGGCATCGAGCAGGATATCGAGGCAGGTGAACGAGCCGACTTCGATTTCGATCTTGCGCCGCTCGTTGAAGATGCGTTCGCGTGCCAGTTGCTTGGCGTCGTGGATGCCCAGCCGCATGCCGGTCGGGCAGTCGTTCAACAGGTCGCCCTGATAGCGGCCTTCCATCAAGCGGTCGTATTGAGTGATGAAGGTGGTGGCAACGTCGCGCACGCAACGGTCGATGGCCTTGCCGCGCAATAGCGAAATCTTGCGTCGCACCGATGGCGCGGCGGCGACTTCGAGCGCCAGCAGTTCATGATCGCCGCCGCAGATTTTCATCAGGATCGGCTCGACTGATTCATACGGCAGCATGCCGATTTCGATGCCGTCCTCCAGATCGAGGATGGCGTAGCAGATGTCGTCAGCGGCTTCCATCAAGTAGGACAGCGGATGCCGCGCCCAGCGGCCCGCTTCCAGCTCGGGCAGGCCCAGCTCGGTGGCGACCTGGGCCAGCAGTTTTTTCTCGCTCTCGTAACAGCTGAATTTGCCCTTGTCTCCGGCGTATTCGCTGGTCCACGGGTACTTGAGCGTGGTGCCGAGCGTGGCGTAGGTGAGGCGCAGGCCACCTTCGAAACGGTGGTTTTCCAGCTGGGTGATGATGCGGAAGCCCTGCGCGTTGCCCTCGAAGGTCATCAGGTCGCGGCGTTCGTCGCCGGTTACGTTCTGCAGCAGATAGGCGTGTTCATCGCGGCGGAACCAGTCGCGGATCGCGTATTCGCCGGCGTGGCCGAACGGCGGGTTGCCGATATCGTGGGCGAGGCACGCCGCTTGCACGATCGCGCCCAGGTCATACGGATTGATGTGGGCGGGCAGTTTGTCGCGCAGCGCTTCGCCGACCAGCACGCCGAGCGAGCGGCCGACGCAGGCGACTTCGATGCTGTGCGTCAGCCGCGTGTGCACGTGGTCGTTCTCCGTCATCGGGTGCACTTGCGTCTTGCGGCCCATACGGCGGAACGGCGAGCAGAACACGATGCGATCGTGATCCTTGTGATAGTTGCTGCGGCCGCCTTCATTGCCCGCGCTTGCGCCGCGTTCGGCCCCCAATCGTTCCGACGACAGCAGCCGGTTCCAGTCCATCATCGCGACCTGTACTCCTGATTTCTTTGTCATCGGATTATACGGGCCGGGAAGGAGTATCGTCGCATGGGGCGAACCCGCGCCCGAATCCGCGCCAATCCCTTGTACCGATTGGCGAAAGTGGCGGTAAAAGAGCCGGAAATACGGTCTATCTGACGCCTCTTATTTTGTTAGAATGCCCCGCAATTTTTGGAGCGGCTGACAAACCCCTGCTGGCGTTGTTGTGCTCACTTGCCGTACGCACGTACTGCCTGCGTTTCGCACGCCTAGCCAGCACCGCTACGCTGGGGTTTGTCAGCCGCTCTGTATCTGGAATCAACTGGGACGAATGCTGCAATGGCGCTGCTCGAAATCCGTGACGTGGTGAAGCGATTTGGCGACTTCACCGCCGTCAATCATGTGAGCCTCTCGGTCGAGGCTGGCGAGTTTTTCACGCTGCTCGGGCCGTCTGGTTGTGGCAAGACCACGCTGCTGCGGATGCTGGCCGGGTTCGAGCAACCGAACGAGGGCCAGATCCTGCTGGATGGCAAGGACATGAGCCAGGTGCCGCCTGAAAAACGGCCGGTGCATACCGTGTTCCAGAGCTACGCGCTATTCCCGCACATGACGGTGGCGCAGAACATCGCCTTCCCCCTGCAAATGGCCGGCGTCCCCAAGGCCGATATTCCCACGCGACTGGATGAAGTGCTGGAAGACGTACAGCTGCAGCAGTTCGCCAAACGCTACCCGCATGAGTTGTCTGGCGGCCAGCGCCAGCGCGTCGCCATTGCCCGCGCGCTGGTGAACCGGCCACGCGTGCTGCTGCTGGATGAGCCGCTCTCCGCCCTCGATGCCAAGCTGCGCGAGGAAATGCAGCTGGAGCTGATCAATCTGCAGAAGGAAGTCGGCATCACCTTCGTGTACGTCACCCACGATCAGGGCGAGGCACTGGCGCTGAGCCATCGCATCGCGGTGATGAACAAGGGCGAAGTGGCGCAGCTCGATGCGCCGGAAACCATCTACAGCTACCCCAAGAATCGTTTCGTGGCCGACTTCATCGGCCAGTGCAATCTGCTCGATGCCAAGGTGGCGGAAGTGGGCGGCGCACGCATGAAAGTGGAAATCCCTGGTGTCGGCCTGTGCGAAACGCTACCGGTGGAAGGCGCGAAGGTGGGCCAGTCCGGCACGCTCACGCTGCGGCCGGAGAAAATCCGCCTCGCCGCCAGCCTGACCCACGATGGCGACGAAGTGCACTTCAAGGGCAAGGTGCATGACTGCCTGTATCTGGGCGACGTGACCATCTACATCGTCGAGCTGGAAAACGGCACGCTGGTCGAAACCATGCTGCCCAACTCGGCACCGGGCCGTGCGCGGTTCTTCGACGACAACGATCTGGTCGAACTGGCATGGCGTTTCGATGCCGGCCATTTCCTGCTGGACTGAGGATCGGCACCCATGCAAAACCGAATCCAACGGGCGGCCAAGTGGTTGATTTCCGGCCCGCCGCTGCTCTATCTGCTGATCTTCTTCGCCGCGCCCTCGCTGATCATGGGCTTCGCCGCGTTCCGCTTTGGCGGCGACTACGGCGGCCTGATGCCGCTGACGCAGACGGATGATGCCGGCAAGACCACGCTCCTGATCAATCTGCACAACTGGCACGATTTCCTCACGCTCGAGAGCTTTGGGCGCTTTTTCGAAGATTCGATCTATGCCGGTCTGTTCCTCAAATCGTTCTGGTATGCCGGGCTGACCACGATTATCTGCATCGTCATGGCCTATCCGCTGGCGTGGTTGATCGCCCGCAGCCCGAAAAAGACCCGCGATCTGCTGGTGCTGCTGGTGATCCTGCCGTTCTGGAGCAACTTCCTGATCCGCGTGTACGCCTGGATGATCATCCTCGGGCCGCAGAGCTACTTCAGCAAGGTGCTGAACAGCGTGTTGGCCGTGTTTGGTGTGGAACCAGTGTCGATGCTGTTCTCGCAGTTCGCGGTCATCGTCGGCTTGGTCTACGTGCACCTGCCGTTCATGGTGCTGCCGCTGTACGCCAACCTTGAAAAGCACGACATGGCCTTGCTGGATGCCGCGCAGGACTTGGGTGCGAACGCGTGGCAACGCTTCTGGAAAGTGACGTGGCCGCTGTCCTTGCCCGGCATCTGGGCCGGTACGGCGCTGGTGTTCATCCCCGCCTTGGGCATGTTCGCGATCCCCGATTTGCTGGGCGGCACCAATAGCATCATGGTCGGCAACCTGATCAAGCAGCAGTTCCTTGATAGCCGCGACTGGCCGTTCGGCTCGGTGCTGTCGATCATGCTGACGCTGGCGGTGCTGTTGCTCGCGGCTTTCGCGGCGTGGGCGGGCAGCCGAGGCAAGGAAAAGCAATGAAGAAAGTCTCGAAATGGATCTGGGGCGCGGCAACGCTGGTGTACGCGTTCCTCTACCTGCCGCTCGCCATCGTGGTGGCGTTCTCGTTCAACGATTCCAACCTCAACGCCGAATGGGTCGGCTTCACGCTCGACTGGTACAAACTGTTGTTCCATGACGACGTGATGATCGAAGCCGCCACGCACACGCTGGCCATCGGCGCGATCACTTGCCTGGTCTCGACCGTGCTCGGCACGCTGGCCGGCTACGCCATGTACAAGTACCGGCTGCGTTTGTTGCCGGTGCTGGTGCTCACGCCGATTGCGATTCCCGAAATCCTGATGGGCGTCTCGCTGCTGATCTTCTTCGTCATGCTCAATATGACCTTGGGGCTGGTGTCGATCACGCTGTCGCACATCGCCTTCTGCATCGGCTTTGTCGCCATCGTGGTGCGTTCACGCCTGCAAGGCATGGATGAAACGCTGGTCGAAGCGGCGCGAGATCTGGGCGCGAGCCCGGTGATGGCGTTTCGCCGCATCACGCTGCCGCTGATCATGCCCGGCATCATTGCCGGTGCGCTGATGGCGTTCACGCTGTCGATCGATGACTTCGTGATCTCGTTCTTCACCGCCGGCGTTGGCTCCAATACCTTGCCGCTGGAAATCTATTCGCGCGTAAAGGTGCCGATCAAGCTCAACCCGGAGGTCAACGCGGTCTCCACCTTGTTGATGCTGCTGACGCTGTCGTTGATCCTGATCGTGAGCAAGGTGGCGCCGTCGGCATTGCGGACGAATGATTAAGAGGCTGTTCTCAAAATCGCCGGTGTGACACCCCCCTTTTTGAAGGGGGGCTAGGGGGGATTTCTGCGGCATCCCAATTTGCAGCGACGCCAAAATCCCCCTCGATCCCCCTTCAAAAAGGGGGAAGTAAACCACCTCGGGGCATTCATCCAGCGCTTACTTCCGATTTGAGGCCAGCCTCAAACCGCTTTCTGCACGCATTCGCGGCCCAGCCGCCGATTTTGCAAATAGCCGCCAACGCCTAGAATTGTTTGCATGGGCGCGGGACCACGATCCCGCGTCTGTTTATTTGGTGCTTTTGTTCAACTTGTGAGGATGGATCGAGCGATGAAAAAACTGCTGCTGGCCTTGTGTCTGACTGCTGGCTTCGCGCAAGCCGAAGACGTGTTGCACATTTACAACTGGAATAACTATATCGCCCCGGAAACGGTCAAGCGTTTTGAAACCGAATGTAAATGCAAGGTCGTTCAGGATTACTACGGTGCCATGGACGAAATGCTGGCCAAGCTGCAAGCCGGCGCCAAGGGTTACGACGTGGTGGTGCCGACCGGTTTCGCGATTCCGCCGCTCATCAAGCAAGGTCTGGTGCAGCCGCTCGACAAATCCAAGCTGCCGAACTTCAAGAACGTCAATCCGTCGTTCACCAACGGCTGGTATGACCCGGGCAACAAGTTCTCCGTGCCGTACGCCTTCACCACCACGCTGGTCGGCTTCAACGACAAGAAGGTCAAGGAACTCAATCTCGATACCAGCAACTGGTCGGTGATTTTCGATCCGAAGGTGCTAGAGAAGATCAAGGGCAAGATCACGGTGCTGGACGACAGCCGCGAGCTGTTCGCCGCCGCGCTGATGTACAACGGCTACCAAGCCAATTCGACCAAGCGCGACGAGTGGAAGAAAGCCGCCGAGACGATCAAGAAGGCCAAGCCGTACTGGGCCGCCTTCAATACCCAGAGCTACATCAAGGAACTGACGCTGGGCAACATCTGGGTCGTGCACGGTTACTCCAGCGACTTCTTCCAGGCCAATATCGATGCCAAGACCGCCAAGCGCCCGTTCGGCATTGCCTATGGTCTGCAGAAGGAAGGCAACACCTTGTCGGTGGACAACATGATGATCCTGAAGAACGCGCCGCGTCCTGACCTGGCGCTCAAGTTCATCAACTTCATGCTCGACGGCAAGAATTCTTCCGAACTCACCAACATGATCGGCTCGGGTAACCCGAACGCCGCCGCTGCCAAGTTCGTGCAGCCGGATATCCAGAAGATCAGCGCGGTGTTCCCGGATGCCACGGCCATGAAGAAGCTGCAACAGCTCAACGCGCTGGAAGGCAAGGATCTGCGTGATCTGGGCAAGCTGTGGACGGAAGTGAAGACCGCTAAGTAATCGCAGTCTCGCCAGCTCGATGCAGCTGGTTCGATGCAGGTAGAATCGGGGCAGCCTTGGCTGCCCCTTTCTATTTGAAACCGGACCGCAGTTCACAACGAATCCAGACGATGCGCGCCTTCCCGCCAATTGCCTACCTTGCCCGCAATATCGCGCCGTCTAGCGTCTCGCGCTATTTCTTCGCCTGCTATCTGCTGCTGGTCCTGATTGTCAGCTGGTATCCGTTTTCCGGCTGGCGCTTCACCGGCGAGCCGGTCTTCGCCTTCTATACCTACCCGCTGCCGTATTACTTCACCTTTTTCGACAACCTGATCAACGTGCTGGCCTACATCCCGCTGGGCGCCAGTGTCGCCCTGATGGTGCGCCGCCGGGCGTGGTCATGGCTGGTCGGGACGCTGGCCGGGTTCCTGTTGTCGTGCGTGGTCGAGTTCGTCCAGCAATTCATCCCCGGCCGGATCGCCGACAATCTCGACATCATGTCCAACACCTTCGGGGCGTTCATCGGTGGCGTGTTCGCCCTATTCCTGGCCAGCCGGCGCTGGCAGCGGCGTTGGCACGTGTTCCGCTACAGCCATTTCCGCGAGGGCGGCATCATCGAATGCGGCATGGTCTGGATGGGGCTGTGGTTCGTGACCCAGTTCGACCCGACAGTGCCGTTCCTTGGCGTGGTGGTCGAGGCGCGCGGTTTGCCGCAGCCCTTCGATTCGCCGATCGAAAACGCCGCCTTGTTCCTGCGTCTGCTGGAAGGCGGCGGCATGATGCTGCACATGATCGGCGTGGCCTTGTTCGTGGCAGGCCTGATGCGCCACCTGCGAGAGATTCCCACCGCGATCCGCATTACCTTGCTGGTGGCGTTGGTGCTCAAGCTGACCTTTGCCGGCATGCTGTTGAAGCCGGTGCAGTTCTTCGTCTGGGTGAATAGCAGCATCGTCCTGGGTGGGTTGGCTGGTGTGTTACTGCTGTGGTTGTTATGGCGGCTGCAGCGCCGTTGGCGTGCGTTTGTCGGTGCGTTGGCGCTGGCAGCGGCGCAGGTGGTGAGCTGGATCTGGCCGCTATCGCCGCAGTTGTCCGCCACCTTGCCTCTGTTCCGCTGGCATTACGGTCACCTGATGCACTTCTCGGGCCTGGCCGCCGCCATCGGCGATATCTGGCCGTATGGCGCGATCCTGATTCTGTTGTGGATGGCGGTGATGCGGGGGCGGGAGAGCTGGTGAACCGTAGCCCGGACGGCTTCGCCGGCCGGGGAGCTTGCGTCTCAACACTCGCCGTGGTGGATGCTTGGCATGGCGCAACCCCGGCCGGCGAAGCCGTCCGGGCTACGGTGTTAACAAAAACAAATGGCCCTCGTTGTGAGGGCCATTTGCTTTGGGTGGCGCTGACGGTCAGGACTTAAACCTTGATCTGCAACGCCACTTCCGGGTTCACCAGTGGCGTGCCGGCCAGCAGCTTGTCATACAGCTGCGGGTCGCTCCACTCGGCGCAGACCTGTTCCGAGAACACGATGTCCTGCAGATGGATATCGCCCATGCGCGGGTTATAGGCATCGTCGCGGAAGGCTTGCGCGTAGCCGGTATCGGTTTCGTGGGCGATGACCGAATGCAGGGTGACATCGCCTTCACCGTTCTTCATCACCGTGAGCTTGAGAATCGCGTCGATCAGCACGAAGAACAGGCGGGCGAATTGCTCGGCAGAGGGTGATACCGGCAGGGCGATCCAGCGGGCGGAGAACTGCTGGCTGAGCCGGATGTACTCCGGATCGTCCTTGTCCCAATAACAGATGGTGTGATCGAAGGCATCGATCACGTCCTTGATCGTGCCCTTCATCAGGCCGAAGTCATAAACCATCTGCCCGTGATCGAGCGTGTGGGCTTCCAGCAGCACTTCCACCTTATAGCTATGGCCGTGAATCGAACGCCGGCAGCGGTCGCTGGAACAGTTGCGCACGATATGGGCGCTTTCAAACTTGAATAACTTGCGAATCAACATGGCATTTTCCTTGGATAGGCGGTTTTAACAGATGCAGGACCGGGCTTCAAGGCAGCTGCTCGGTGAATTTGAGAAGACCACATGCTGACAGCGCATTCGGGATGTGCCCCACGCTGGCGCACCCGATTGGTGCAATATTCACCAAATTTCGCCAAAATTTATGTCGGCAAAATGTAATGAAACGGAAAGATTTTTCAGGAAATAAACAACACGTTCGGTTTGAAAACCGGGCCGGTTGTCGGGAAAAGTGCATCCAGCTACAAAATTTTTTACGAAAAAACTACATGGACTACATTGAACTACTTACATCAGACCCGGCTAATGATGTGTTGCAAGGTGAAATATTGTGCAAAAAGTACATTGAATATCAATGGGTTGATAAATATTTGCTGCAATGCAATATGTGATTTGGCTGATGTTGATGTAGTCGAAATCATGTAGCGCCGATGACAAAGGTACGGAGTCCAGCGGCAGGGGCTCGGGGTGTCTTGACAAGGTGGGTGGCCTGCTTGCTAATCAATCATCCAAGGCCGGAGTGTGAATATTTTGGCCGGATCGAGCGCCGTGGAAGTTATCGATGCTTACGCAGAAATAACGAATCGGTGACCAGCACCAGACCACTTTCGGTGCACAAATAATGCCAATCTCGAGGTTGGAGGAGATTTTTGATGAAGCATCGTTTCGCCTTCGCGGTGATTCCGGCTGCGCTGTATGCCGTCCATGCTTTTGCCGCTTATCCGGCATGGGCGCCCGACGTGTATTACACCGCCGGCACCATCGTGTCCTATCAAGGGCACGACTATAAAGCCCTGGTCAATCAGACCGACTACACCAGCACCGGCTGGAACCCGACCAACACCAGCCTGTGGACCGATCTGGGTGTGAGCGCTGGTGGCGCCACCCCGACGCCAACACCGGTTCCGGTTACCGCCACACCGACACCGACGCCGGTCCCTGTCACCGCAACGCCGACGCCGAAACCGGCTACTCCGACACCGACTCCTACGCCGGTTCCGGTCACTGCAACGCCGACGCCGGTTCCTGTTACCGCCACCCCGACCCCGTCCGGCACCTGTTACGCCGCTTGGGATTCGACCAAGGCTAACTACAACCAAGGCGACAAGGTCACCCTGAACGGCGTCAACTACGTCGCCAACTGGTGGACCAGCTCCAACCCGTCCACCAACAGCGGCCCGTCCGGTTCCGGCAAGGACTGGACTGTGCTCGGCACCTGCGGCGGCACGACTGCTACCCCGGTTCCGGTCACTGCGACCCCAGTTCCGGTAACCGCTACCCCGACACCGAAGCCGGCCACGCCGACTCCGACGCCGGTTCCGGTTACAGCTACCCCGACACCGACTCCGGTCCCGGTCACTGCAACACCGACACCGAAGCCCGTCACACCGACTCCGACGCCAGTTCCGGTCACAGCAACACCGACACCGGTGCCTGTTACCGCCACGCCGACCCCAGCGCCGGCTACCCCGACGCCGACCCCCACACCGACACCGTCGTCTGGCGCAGCTTGCCAGCCGGATGGCCTGACCACCTCCGTCGCCAACGTGCCGTATTGCGGCGTGTATGACACCAACGGTCGTGAAATCCTCGCCAACGGCCTGAACCGTCGTATCGTCGGCTACTTCGCCAGCTGGCGTACCGGCGTGGATGGCTCCCCGGCTTACCTGGTGAACAACCTGCCGTGGGATAAGATCACCCACTTGAACTACGCGTTCGGCTCGGTCGATCAAAACACCTACAAGGTCAGCATCGGCTCTGGCGCCACCAACCCGGATACCGGCCTCACCTGGCCGACCATCGCGGGCGCGGCCATGGATACCTCGCTGCCGTACAACGGCCACTTCAACCTGCTCGCTCAGTACAAGAAGAAGTACCCGGGCGTGAAGGTGATGATGTCGATCGGCGGTTGGGCTGGCGGCACTGGCTTCTACACCATGACCACCAATGCGGACGGTTCGACGAACACGGCCGGCATCAACACCTTCGCGGATTCTGTCGTGGCGTTCCTGCGTCAATACAGCTTCTTCGACGGCGTGGATATCGACTACGAACACCCGACCACCAACAGCAAGGCCGGCAACCCGCTGGACTTCACCATCTCGCAACCGCGTCTGTCGGGCCTGATGACCAGCTACAACCTCCTGCTGAAGACGATCCGTCAGAAGCTGGATGCTGCTGCAGTTCAAGACAACAAGTACTACATGCTCACCATCGCTGGCTCGGCTTCTGGCTGGATCCTGCGTGGCGAAGAAAACATGTCGGCGCTCCAGTACCTGGATTACGCCAGCTTGATGTCCTACGACTTGCACGGTGGCTGGAACCAGTACGTTGGTCCGAACGCCGCGCTGTATGACGACGGCAACGATGCTGAACTGAAGGCCGGTAGCGCCTACCAGTTCCAGAACATCGGTTACCTGAACGTTGACTGGGCCTACCACTACTACCGCGGTGCACTGCAAGCCGGCCGGATCAACATCGGCGTGCCGTACTACACCCGCGGCTGGAAGGGCGTGACTGGCGGCACCAACGGTCTGTGGGGCACCTCTGGCGTGACCAACTCCACCGTGACCTGCAACGGCGTCGCAACCTGCGGCACCGGCGCAACCGGCATCGACAACATCTGGTATGACCTCGACAGCACCGGCGCACCGGTTCCTGGCGGCGGCAACCCGTTGTGGCACGCGCTGAACCTGCAGAACGGCATCGTTCCGGACTATCTGGACGCCTACAAGGTGACCGACAAGACCATCACCGGTACGTACTCGCCGAACTACAGCGCAACGCTGGTCGCACCGTGGCTGTGGAATGCCACCAAGCAAGTCTTCCTGTCGGTTGAAACCGAACAGTCCATCAACGCCAAGGCCGACTACATCGTGAACAACGGTATCGGCGGCGTGATGATCTGGGAAATGGCAGGCGACTACGCTTGGGATGCAACCAAGAACGGCGGCAAGGGTGAGTACTTCATGGGCACCACGCTGACGACTGATCTGTACAACAAGCTCAAAGCCGCTGCGCCGTATGGCAACAAGCGCGCCGAGACCACGTTGCCGCAGACCACCGCCAATGTGAGCATCACCCTGGGTGGCTGGAAGATGGGCGACAGCAACTATCCGATCAACCCGGTCCTGACGGTGACGAACAATTCCGCCACCACCATCCCGGGCGGCTCGCTGGTTGAGTTCGACTACCCGGTGTCGGCCCCGTCCAACATGAGCGACCAATCCGGCTACGGCCTGAAGGTGGTGACTGCTGGTTACAACGGCCCGAACAACATCGGCGGCTTCAAGGCGGACTTCAACCATGCGCAGTTCACCGTACCGACCTGGCAATCACTGGCACCGGGCGCATCGGTTGCCATCACGCTGAACTACCAACTGCCGATCTCCGGTCCGTCCAACTACGTGTTGACGGTTGGCACGAGCAAGTACTCGCTCAGCCAGGAATACCCGAATCTGCCGGTGGGTCTGAAGTAATCAAGGCCATACCGAAAAATTTGAAGTTGTAACCCCTCCGGTTTCGGCCGGAATTGAGACGGGCAAGCTGAAAAGCTTGCCCGTTTTTTTATGGGCCACGCAGTCGCATGTGCCGCCCCGTAGCCCGGACGGCTTGCCGGCCGGGGCCGCGGAACCCCTGCCGGAGCAACGGCGGCCATCCAACGGGCCGGGTAGGCCGCATCTGTAGGTTGGGTTGAGCGCAGTGTTCAGCCGGGAGACATAGGTAACACTTGTCGGGAGACATGGGTAACACCTTTTATGATCATCGCCTTACCATTCACAGGAGCAGGCGATGCCTTGGAAGGAGTATTCCACCATGTCCTCACGCCACGAATTCGTCTTGCTGGCCCAAGCCCCTGGCGCCAATGTCCGTGCGCTGTGCCACGCCTTCAACATCAGCCCCAAGACCGGCTACAAATGGCTGGCCCGCTTCGCTGAACACGGCGCCGCCGGGTTGCAGGATCGCTCCCGCCGACCCCTGCACTCTCCGGCACGCAGCAGCAGCGCGCTGGAAGCCCTGCTGTTGGCGCTGCATGACGCCTATCCCTG
>NZ_JONM01000027.1 GCF_000711875.1 Andreprevotia chitinilytica DSM 18519 | reverse complement strand
GGGCCGTCCCGCCTGTCCAAAGCCGGCCCGGCGCGGGTGCGGGCTGTTCTGTACATGGCGGCGGTGGTGGCGATCCGCTACAACCCGGACATCAAGGCGCACTACGAGCGGCTGCTGGCGCGCGGCAAGGCGAAGAAATCGGCGCTGGGCGCTGCCATGCGCAAGCTGGTGCACCTGTGCTTTGGCGTACTCAAAACACAGAAGCCTTATCAGCCCGATTTTGCGTTCAGTGATTGACGGGCAAGACGGTATCTACGCATTTGCTGAACATTGAAATGAAACGACCTTGGCCGTAGGTTGGGCTAAATGAAATGCAGCCCAACACTCGCCATGCGCGAATCGCCAAGATCGTTGGGCTTCGCTGCGCTCAACACCAACCTACCAAGACCGGCAAAAACTGAAAAGGCCAGCGCGTTTAGCTGCGCTGGCCCACCATCATATCCACCGCACGGTGGTTAACGCCGATCCGTCATCCGATTCGTGGATGGCGTCACGCCAAGCCGCTGCACCGTCTCGTAGCGGGTTGTATCCAGCCCGAAATGCCATTCTTCCGCCAGATAGACGCCAACCCTTGCCAGCGCATGCAGATCAGATTCCGGCTCGGCGATGCCGACCATGGCCCGAAATACGCAGCCTAATTGGGCGATGCGATCCAGGCCGATGTCGGCGATATGGTTGAAATCATCGACAGCAAGCTTGGGCGGGACGGGGATGCGGTGTAGTTCAGCCATGTTGACCACCAATACGCGCATAACGCGTGCTGAGTGAGGCTGTGATGCGACGATCCGTGAACGGCACTTGCATTGCCGAATGGTGTCGCTCGGCCAGCCGGCGTCCATCGCGTGCCAATTGGTAGCCGATGCTGCGCTGGTCGATCAGGGAAGTGAGGATGGTAAAAATCTGATCCAGTTCGGCAAAGCCATCGCGAGCTTGGGCGATGAGATGACCGGGGTCGGGAGGTGCAGGGGTTCCTTGAGGGGTATGTGACATGGTGAGACCTCTTGTGTGTGCGGACTAACCCCGCCCCTTTCGTCGTCAAACGAAGGGGGCGGGCGCAAGGTGGGTTTGACGAACCGGCACACAAGAACCGGCGCACCCGAAGGTGCCCCCACCCCGGCCCGCCACTGAAGACGCACCACGGGTGTTGCAGACAAAAAGCCGCTGAAAGCGGCTGTCCGCTTGTGTGTTCGGGTCGTCAAACCCGGTCGCGCTATTGAACGCGACGCCTTGAAAGTATCCCAGCCGCTCCGGCTTGGTCAAGGCAGCGAGTAGGGCGGGTCGTTTGACCCGCGCAGGGGGATGTATGGCGAGCTCACAACGTTTGCGGGTTACGCCTCCCGGCTAACCCGCACTACGGGGCTTGGTCAATACGGCGACCGCGACAGCACGTAGCCCGGACGGCTTTGCCGGCCGGGGTAGCCATGCAGGCAAGCGCCACAGGCATAAGCAAGTGAACCAACCCCGGCCGGTAAACCGTCCGGGCTACGGAGACTGCTAGCGAGTAGGGCGGGTCGTTTGACTCGCACAGGGGGATGTATGGCGAGCCCACAAAATTTGCGGGTTACGCCTCGCGGCTAACCCGCGCTACGGGGCTTGGTCAATACGGCGACCGCGACAGCACGTAGCCCGGACGGCTTTGCCGGCCGGGGTAGCCATGCAGGCAAGCGCCACAGGCATAAGCAAGTGAACCAACCCCGGCCGGCAAGCCGTCCGGGCTACGGAGACTGCTAGCGGGTAGGGCGGGTCGTTTGACCCGCGCAGGGGAATGTATGGCGAGCCCACAGAATTTGCGGGTTACGCCTCGCGGCTAACCCGCGCTACCAGCGCTCAACCCATCCTACACATGCGGCCTCCCTGATCCATTGGACGGGCACCCCCACTCGACTGACGCCGTCGGGTGGAATTGGGCGGTAGCTGGCCCATTGCTTGGCGTGCGTCCACCAAACACCCCCAAGCGCGCACGTTCCTGCTCGGGCATCCCACCTAAAACCCCCGGCGTCGGATGAAAAACCGCCGGTGACGCACCAAATAGGGGCGTCGCCGGACCTTTGAGCGCCGACGCAGGCCGTTTTTCGCCCGACGACCGAGGTCTAGGGCTCCGGCATTGCCGCTTTTTTATGCGACGCCGGAGCCCTGGCCCCCCGACCTCGGCCCTTTTAACGCCGACGTCGCCCCTATTTGATGCGTCGTCGGAGGGGGAGGGCTCCGGCGTCGGGGGTTTTGGGCGGGACGCCGGCAGTGGCCGGCCCGGCGTCGACGCAAAAAGGCGCGTGGTCGGGCCTCCGCCTGCCGGCAAGCCTGCGCCTTTAACTGCCCATATCCACCGCCGCCCCTTCCAGCGTGATGGTCAGCGTATCCACCTTAGCCGGGTTCAGGCTGGCGAAGACAGCGGCGAAGCGGTCGGAGTAGGCGAAGTTATAAGCCTGCGACAATGGCGCCAGCGTGGCGGCCCACTGGTTGTAGTAGGTGCTGCTTTGCAGGCCGGCGAAGAACTGGCTGCTGGCCAGCCCAAACCACTGCTGGCTGTTGAGCGAGCCCACCATCATCGATTTGCTGCCGCTGTCGACGATGGTGGTGCTGCCTACCGCGCCGATGTTCAGGCCAGAGAACAAGTCTCCGCCTACCCAGCCGTATACATCGTTGCCCGGATTAGTAGAACTGGTCGCGCCATTGAGGTAGTACGGCGTGTTGCCGCCGTAGATGCCGGATGGGTTGGTCAGATCGGCCACCTTGTAAAGCATCGTGGTGGTGCCGCTGATACCGCCCAGTGTGCCGGTGAGGGTGATGTCCAGATTCGCGTCGATGGTGGCGCTGAGGTTGTAGCTTTGCGGGCTGAGCGGGCCGGTGGCTGGCGGATTGGGACCAACGCCGGCGAACTGGCCGGCAATGGTGGCGATCACGCCATTGCCCAGGGTGGGCACGACTGCACCAAGCGTGGTGCCGGGCCCGAAGGTAGTCGCCAAATATTGCAGGTAATCCTGCCAGGTGTCGTACGGCGTGACCGGGATCGATACCGGCTGGATCGGCGGGTAGGAGGACGGCCCGATCAGGCGCGCGAAGGTGGTGCCAGGCACCGGCCCGCTGCCGTACTGCAGGAAGTCGCCGGGCACCAGCGCCGGCAGTGGCGCACCGTCGGTGCCGCCCGGCCCGGTCACGCCCGATACCGGTGGCGTGGTCAGGGGATTGAGTGCATCGAACACGTTCTGCGCGGTGGTGCTGCCCAACAGGCCGGATACCGTCTGCACCGCCGTGCCACTTGAACTGGTGGTGAGCGACAGCGGGATGCTCCAGTAATCGATGCTGGTCAGGTTGGCGACGTCGGCCGGCTGGCCGGTGAAGGTCATTTCCAGCTTGTCATAGCGCAAGTAGAAATTGGGATCGGTGACGGCTTGCGCCGGCTCGTAGCCCGCACCCTCTACCGCCCATTCGGGGCCATAGGCCACGTACACACGGCCGCTGAAGGCGCTGATCGTCACGCCTTTCGGCAGCGCGCTGAGCGCATACCAGTTGCCGTTGAATGGGTAGGTGCCATCGCTGGCGATATTCAGCGGCAGCAGCGCGGTTTGGTCGGAAACGTTCTGAATGGTGAAGCCGGCGTTGGATGCGCCCGGCACGAAGCCGATCGACACCAGGCTATCGTCCACGCCGCTGTTATTGGTGAACTGCACGGTCAATGAAGCCATTGTTCTTCCTCGTTGTTGATTCCACGGTGGCGTTGCGCTGCCGCGGGGGTGTCGTGGCTCGGGCTATGGATCACCCGGCATCAGGCGCTCGACCAAGGCAAGCGCCCGATGAGCCCTTGGTTCATAAGGGGTTAAGCCACTCAGGCCGGATCGGCAGACGGTGCGGGAGTTGGCGTGGGGGATGGTGCGGGCGGGTTGATCACGGTGGCGTAGTAGTACTCCACCAGTTGCTTGTAGGTCGGCTCCCAATGGTGCTTGAACGCCTTGGCACCGTTGGGTGGCCCCTCGGTCAGCACGTCGTTCAGGCTCTTGCCCATGTACTTCATCATGTAGGCCGCGGTCAGGGCGCTGGTGCGGTCATGGCCGTGCTCGCAGTGGTAATAGATCACCGTCTTGGTGGTGGCGTGCAGCAGCGTGTGCAGCAGGACGACCAACTGGGTGAACTTGAATTGGGTCGGCTCCACCAGCGCGCAGTTCGACATGCTGGTACAGCCTTGCACTGGATACCAGATGATGGCGCCCGGATGCCCGGACACGCTGGTGCCGTATTGCGTGGTCAGGTTGAGTTTGGGATCGAGTGCCGGCGGCCAGCTTTGCGGCCACGGGAACGTCGCATCGAATTGGGTGGGGGTGATGCCATAGGCCTTGAACTCGGCCTCCAGCAGTGCCCGCTCGCTGTTGGGGTTGTCATCGATCAGCGGGATGTCGATCAGCTTGTAATGGGTCAGATTGAATGTTCCGCCAATCAGCGCTTGCAGCCGGGTGTTCAGCGCGTCGTAGGCAAAGGTCTTCTCATCCGCCAGCAACGGCTCGTTGCCGCGCACCAGGTAATTGCCATTGACGTGCGTGACGACGAAAGTGCGATCGGGAAGGTAAACAGGGGCGGTCAATTGGCGACTCCTCAGGATGGGTTGCAAACAAATCGCGACGCACCAGCCCGATAAACGGTACCCGGCTGGCGGTACTCATTGTTGATAGCCGATGCCATTGGAATAGCAAATGTCGCCAAGCCCTCCGGGCTGCATGAACCATGAACGTCGTCCTGCCCACAAAAAACCGGCAGGTCAGGCCTGCCGGTTTAACGTCACGCCCACTTTCCTTAACCGTGCTTGAGCAAGTCGTTATCGAGCATGTACTTGATCGCTGCATGCGATGTGTCGTGCCCGGTGTCGATCAGGTCGGCCACGCCTTGCAGCACGATCACCTGCGTAACCGACGTGCCGCCAGCCTTGACCGTGACGGTTGTGCCGGCACCGTTTTCGGTCAGATGCAGGTAGTTATCCAGCACCGTGGCCAAGGCTTCATGGTTGGTGTTGGCCCAGTTGACGCCGGTCAGCAGATCGCGCAGGTCGAGCGCATCGTGCTGGCTGCTATGGAAATCGGTCACGGTATCCTTGGGTGGGGTGACCGAGGTGTGGTCATCCGGCAGCCATTTGAAGACGTTCGCGCCCAATCCGCCCGTCAAGGTTTCATCGCCTTCGCCGCCGATCAGGATGTCGTTGGCCGCGCTGCCGATCAGCGTGTCGTGGCCTCCGCCTGCCAGCGCGGTATGGGTCGAATCGCCCACCAACAGGCCCGCGTTCTGCTCGGTGATATGGAACACGCCCGTGGTCGAATCACCATCACCGTCATGCGCGGTGAAGGCGAACGGCAGATCCCTGGCGTGCGCGTCGTCATACAAGTAGGTGGTCAACGAGTTGATCCGCACCGATGTGTCCGCCCCGGCGCTCAGATCGACGTGATCGAGGAATAGGCCGGTTGGCGAGGTGATCTTGAACGTGCCGTGGTCGAGACTCGCTGCCGTTACCGTGCCGGATGTAGCGGAGCCATCGGTGAAATGCGCCGTCCAGGTCACCGTCCAGTCGCTGTGTTCGCCGACGTCGGCTACGCCGATCTTGGCCGCGTACATGAGGTCCGGAATGCCGTGGCCCACCGTGCTCGCACCCGTGGCATCGAACTTCAGGTGCATCGTTTCACCGGTCTGGAACAGGTTGTTGCCTACCCCGATGCCTTGTGCGCTCGGGTTGATCTCGTCCGAGCCGGTGATCTTCACGACCCAATCCTTGGCGCTTTCCACCGAACCGAACGAGCCATCGAGATACACGTAGTAAGCCGGTTCAGGGCCACCGGCGTGCACATCGGCTTGCAGGCCAGAACTGACGACCGAGAGATCGAGCAATCTGGATTGATCAAACAGGTAGGTGCCATCCGCGAGCGCGGACAAGGTGAATACCGTGTCCTCACCCGCCTTGGCGGTCAGCACGCTATGGTCGGCGGACAAGCTGTACGTCACTGCATCGCCTTCCGACGTCAACCCGGTGGGCGGCGTACCGCTCAAGGTCACGTGTGCGCCGATGTTGTCCGCGCCGATGCTGGCGAGCGTGCCAGCCAGCACGGTATCGGCGGTGTTCTGCACCAGGCCGTTGGTGATCATGGCAACCGGCGCATCGTCCTCGACGTTGACCGTGAGCGTGGACGTGGCGGTGGGGTTATTCATGCCATCGTCCACCGTGACGCCGACGGCAAAGCTCGTCGTGACTTCCGTGCCTGCCGGCTGGTCGATCGGTCCTCCCAGCGTTACTTGATAACCACCGTGGGTATCGGTTTGCGCAATGTGGATGACTTCCTGACCGTGCGCCGTACCGATCAATACACCGGTGCCCGCGCCCGACCAGACAATGGCCTCGCCGCCTGAAGTCAGTGCACTGCTCGGCGCGGCGAACTTGAGGCTGAAGGTGGTCGAATCCACATCCGTAATCGCAAAGTGGCCGGACATGACGGCAACGTCGGTCGCATCCGCTGGCGTATCCGGATTGCCATGCGGCAATGCTTCCTCGGAGAGGGTGACGTTGCTTTCCGCCTGCACCACCGGCGCATCGCTCGTCCCCAGCACCGTGATATCGACCACCCCGTGCCCGGAGCCATCGACACTCGTGACCGCGAAGTGCAACAACACGCTGGCGCCGGTGCCCAAGGCTTCGACCGTCGGGCTACTGTCGTTGAGGGTGAAGCGCCACGTGCCATCCGCGTTGGCGACAAAGGTGCCGTACTCATTCGTCACCGTGGTGGGGGTCAGCGCAGCTTCGGCGTGTTCGTCGTCGGTCACGGTCACATGACCGGTGGCGACCAATCCGGCCGATGAGCCGACGTTGTCATCGTCAGCCCCACCCTTGTCACCTTCCGAATTGCCGTCTTTGTCGCCCTCATCGCTGCCGTCCTTACCTTCGTCGTCGCCGCCTTCTTTATCACCATTGCTGCTGTCTTCCCTGACCACGCCGGAATCGCTGCTCACCGTGCTGACATCGCTGCTGCCCTGCACGGTGATCGATACCGTGCCGTGGCCGGTGCCATCGACGCTGGTGACGTCGAAGTTGAGCGCCACGCTATCTTCCGAGGTCAGCGCTTGCACCACCGCGCTGTCATTGTTGAGGGTGAAGCTCCACGTGCCGTCGGCATTGGCGGTGAAGGTGCCGTAATCGTTGGTGACCGTGGTCGGCGTCAGCGCCGATTCGGCCTGCTCGTCGTCGGTTACGACCACGTGGCCGGTGGCAACGGTTTCAGCCGGCGTATCTTCCGTGACCACGCCGGAGTCGTTACTCACCGCGCTGACATCGCTGATGCCCTGCACGGTGATCGATACCGTGCCGTGACCGGTGCCATCGACGCTGGTGACGTCGAAGTTAAGCGCCACACTATCTTCCGAAGTCAGCGCTTGCACCTGCGGGCTGTCGTTGTTGAGGGTGAAGCTCCACGTACCGTCCGCATTGGCGGTGAAGGTGCCATAGTCGTTGGTGACCGTGGTCGGCGTCAGCGCCAATTCGGCGTGCTCGTCGTCGGTCACGAAGACTTGACCCGTAGCGACGGTTTCAGCCGGCGTATCTTCCGTGACCACGCCGGAGTCATCGCTCACCGTGCTGACATCGCTGGTGCCCAGCACCGTGATGTCGACGGTGCTGTGGCCGGTGCCATCGACGCTGGTCACATCGAAATGCAGCGATGCGCTGTCGTTTTCAGCCAGCGCCTGCACCTGCGGGCTGTCGTTGTTGATGGTGAAAGTCCAGTCGCCATTGGCGTCGGCATGGAAGGTGCCGTAGTCATTGGTGACCGTTTGCGGCACCAGCAGCGATTGGCCGTGGTCGAGGTCCGTCACGGTCAGGTGACCGTTCGCCACGCTTTGATCCGGCGTGTCTTCCTTGACCACGCCAGAACCCACGTCTTCCGAGCCCTGGCCGACCACCGCGATATCGTTCACGCCGGTGATGGTGATGCTGACGTCTTGGGTGGCGATACCGCCGTGATGGTCGTCGACCTGCACGGTGAAGGTCTCGGTGGCTTTTTCATCCTGCGCAAGCGCCTGCGCGGCGTTGTTATCCAGCAGGAAAGTCCACTTGCCGGTGTCGTCGACACTGAAGCTGCCATAGGTGGCGTGATCCGGTCCGACCACGCTCCAGCTATGCGTGTCGTGGATATCGACATCCGTTTCGGTGAGCTGGCCGGACACCGTGATGGGGGCTGGCGTTGGCGGTGGCAGGAATTGGCCTTCGCCTTCGAAAAGGGTGGGTTGGAAATCGTCCGCATCCGGCGCGCCGTTATCTTCCGTGACCGCGCCAGTGTGTTCACCGCTGATCACCGGCACATCGTTGGTACCCAACACGGTGATCTCGACCGAGCCATGACCGGTGCCATCGACACTGGTGACCGGGAAGCTGAAGCTGGTGCTTTCGTCCGCACCCAGCTGTTGCACCAGCGAGCTGTCGTTGTTGATGGTGAAGCTCCAGTCGCCATTGGCATCGGCATGGAACGTCCCGTAGTCGTTGGTGACCGTGGTCGGCGTCAGCGCAGACTGCCCGTGGTCGAGGTCCGTCACGGTCAAGTGACCGTTCGCCACGCTTTGCTCCGGCGTATCTTCCTTGACCACACCAGAACCCACGTCTTCCGAACCTTGGCCGACCACGGCGATATCGTTCACGCCAGTGATGGTGATGGTGACGTCCTGCGTGGCGATGCCGCCGTGATGGTCGTCGACCTGCACGGTGAAGGTCTCGGTGGCTTTTTCATCCTGCGCAAGCGCCTGCGCGGCGTTGTTATCCAGCAGGAAAGTCCACTTGCCGGTGTCGTCGACACTGAAGCTGCCATAGGTGGCGTGATCCGGTCCGACCACGCTCCAGCTATGTGTGTCGTGGATGTCGACATCCGTTTCGGTGAGCTGGCCGGACACCGTGATGGGAGCCGGCGTTGGCGGTGGCACGAACTGGCCTTCACCTTCGCCTTCGAAAAGGGTAGGTTTGAAATCGTCCGCATCCGGCGCGCCGTTATCTTCCGTCACCGCGCCAGTGTGTTCGCCGCTGATCACCGGTACATCGTTGGTGCCTAGTACGGTAACAGTGACGAAGCCATGACCGGTGCCGTCGACACTGGTGACCGGGAAGCTGAAACTGGTGCTTTCGTCCGCACCCAGCTGTTGCACCAGCGAGCTGTCGTTGTTGATGGTGAAGCTCCAGTCGCCATTGGCATCAGCGTGGAACGTCCCGTAGTCGTTGGTGACCGATTGCGGCACCAGCAGCGATTGGCCGTGGTCAGGATCAGTCACGGTCAGGTGACCATTCGCCACGCTTTGATCCGGCGTATCTTCCTTGACCACACCAAATCCCACATCGTCCTTGCCGTGGCCGACCACGGCGATATCGTTCACGCCGGTGATGGTGATGGTGACGTCTTGCGTGGCGATGCCGCCGTGATGGTCATCGACTTGCACCGTGAACGTCTCGGTGGCTTTCTCATCCTGCGCAAGCGCTTGTGCTGCGTTGTTGTCCAGCACGAACGTCCACTTGCCGGTGTCATCGACGCTAAAGCTGCCATAGGTGGCATGATCCGGGCCGACCACGCTCCAGCTATGCGTGTCGTGGATATCGACATCCGTTTCAGTAAGCTGGCCGGACACCGTGATGGGAGCCGGCGTTGGCGGTGGCAGGAACGGGCCTTCGCCTTCGAAGAGGGTAGGTTGGAAATCGTCCGCATCCGGCGCGCCGTTATCTTCCGTGACCGCACCGATGTGTTCGCCACTGATCACCGGCACATCGTTGGTGCCGAGTACGGTGATCGATACCGTGCCATGACCAGTGCCATCGACGCTCGTCACCGGGAAGCTGAAGCTGGTGCTTTCATCCGCACCCAGCTGTTGCACCAGCGGGCTGGCGTTGTTGATGGTGAAGCTCCAGCTGCCATCCGCATGGGCAGTGAAGGTGCCGTAATCGTTGGTGACCGTGGTCGGGATCAGCGCGGCTTGGCCGTGATCGACATCGGTAACAGTCAGATGGCCGCTGGCAACGGTTTCGGCCGGCGTGTCTTCCTTGACCACACCGGAACCCACGTCGTCTGCACCTTGGCCGACGACGGCGATGTCGTTCGTACCCAGCACCGTGATGCTGACCGTGCCGTGGCCGGTGCCATCGACACTGGTCACATCAAAGCTGAGCGGCACGCTGTCGCCCTCGGCCAGTGCCTGCACCACCGGGCTGCCGTTGTTGATGGTGAAGCTCCAGGTGCCATCGGCATGGGCGGTGAAGGTACCGTAGTCGTTGGTGACCGTGGTCGGAATCAGCGCAGCCTGATCATGATCGACGTCGGTCACGATGACGTGACCACTGGCAACGGCTTCCGTCGGCGTGTCTTCCTTCACGACGCCAGCATCATTGGTCACCGTGGCAATGTCATTGGTGCCCAGCACCGTGATGCTGACCGTACCGTGACCGGTGCCATCGACACTGGTCACATCGAAGGTGAGCGGCACGCTATCGCCCGCCGCGAGGGCTTGCACGATCGGGCTGGCGTTGTTGATGGTGAAAGTCCAATCGCCATTGGCATCGACATGGAAGGTGCCGTAGTCATTGGTGACGGTATTGGGAATGGCTACCGCCTGGCCGACGTCCGCATCGGTCACGACCACATGACCGCTGGCAACGGTTTGTGCCGGCGTATCTTCCTTGACCACACCCGCATCATTGGTCACGGTGGCCACGTCATTGACCGGCGTGACGATGAGATCGACCGTCGCGGTCGACGTGTTGCCGTGGCCGTCGCTGATGGTGTAGGTAAAGCTGGCCGCGCCGTTGAAGTTGGCGTCCGGCGTAAAGATCACGTGGCCAGTGGTATCGAGCGCCACCGTGCCGTGCGTTGCGCCTTGCACGCTGACGATGGTCAGCGTGTCGCCATCCGGATCAGAGTCGTTGGCCAGCAAGACAATCGGCGCGATGCTCAGCGGCGTGTCTTCCGGCGTGGTCAGCTTATCGCCCTCGGCATCGGGCACCGCATTGTCGTTCACGGCCGTGGGTGCCTGATTCGGCTGCCCGGTGACGGTGTTCAGCGCCAGACCATTGGCCGATGGGCCTGCCCCACCGTTAAAGTCGAACGATACCCCGCCGGCGCTTTCATCAATCCGGGTCAGTTGTATGAAGGTGTGGCCGCTGTTCGCGCCAGCATCCGCCCCGCCCCCGCCCAAACCGGCCGCCGCGGATTCCAGTTGCGTAGACAGGTCACCGCCTTGCGCAATGATCTGCGACACCTGCGCGGCAGCACTTTGATCCAGCGACTTGAGCGCCGCATCGACCGTATCGACCGGCGTCATCCCCAGGAATTGGGCATCCAGCAACACCGAGCGATCGGGCCCGATGTCCTGCGTTGTGCCGTTGGGCATCAACAACGCGGCATCGCTGCCCGGATCGGTCACCAGCACCTGATCCTGATGAATGACATCGCCCGGCTTGAGTTCGGTGACATGGCCCGCTGCATCGCGGATGAACACGTGACCGTTAAGGCGAACCAGAGTGGCTTGAGCAGCTGGGGTGGCCATGATGAACTCCGCACAGGCAGATAGGGACGCTTCCAGCTTATGCGTGTGACATGGCGGAAAATATTGTACGGAAGTACAGGAAAACTGCCGTTGGGCGGGTGGGGAGGCGCTGTAGGCGGAAAGACGCCCGTAGGATCGGGCCTTGTTTAATCTGGTTTGCCGAATGGGTATGGGGGTGGGTTGAGGATTGCTGCTCCTACAGAGCCCAAACAATTAGGACTTTGTTGAGCGAAGCCAAAGGTCAGCTTGCTTGTCTCAAATGAAGCAACATAGACAATTTCAGAGTCAGGAGCATTCGGGCGAGGAGTTTCTATCACAGGTAGTCTTCCATACCGCAGCCAAACTTCTTCACGAGTAATGCACACCCCGGAGATATTGAAGTACCCAAATATTTCTATCCTGTTTCCGTTGCTGGCAATGCGGCCTGGAGAGATCGTAACGCTCCCCGGCAGCCGTATCACTTCAAACACAAAGTTGCGCCAATATTTATTTCTCTTATTCAAAATGAGCGCGCCCGTCACCTGCTCAATTTGTTGGATATTTTGTGCTGCAATGGCAGCATGAAATGAATCAACAAAGTCGAAGACTCTTTTCTTTGCTGCAGTGATATCAATGTCCACAGCATCGGTCATAGTCGTCTCCGTAATAGGTTTCATAGGATAGGCCCGAGCCAGAAGCATTTTCGTCTCGGCGGTAGATATTGCCAATTGCCTCTCTTGCTGCGGGGGCATTACCTGTTCGTTTGTATCGATCATACGCGGCGTTGTATCCAGAAATATTCGCGTTTCGCCCGGCAATACCGATATCAACACCAGAGTCAGCAAGAATTTCACGTTGGACCTCAATATTTTTGAGAGTAGCGGCACCCTCATTGTCTAACTTGCCGTTGATATATTTCTCTCGGTTGGAAACGTCAGCCTCCAGGGGATATAAGGCGTGGCCAACTTCATGAGATAAAACCTGCACAGCAGATATGGGACTCCCTTGCAAGCTGCCATCTAAAACAATTTCCTTACGCTCATACCTCATCCACGACCCTCTTCCCGAGGCCCCATATCGTATGTCCCACCCTTCCCCCAACAGCGCCCGCAAATCCCGCTGCAACGTCGCCGACGACACCGCCAACTGATCCACCTCATCCCCCAACCCCGTCACCACCGGCCGTCTGGCGGCCTTGGCAACCCTGATTGCCTCTTGCACCAAATCCGGCAAGTCGTCGTAGGGCGCGGGGTTCTTGGGCATGTTGGGGTCGGTCAGCCGGGTCGGCCACGGGCTGGAATCGCGGCGGGGAATGGGTGGCGGCCAGTTCGCCAGCGGGTTCAGATGACGGTACAGGACGGCGTGGAGGCCGGCTTGCAGGTCGTGCGCGGCGGCAAGCGAGGGCTTCCAGTCGTCTGCGCCCATGCGTGGACGTTGCGATTCGTCATGGGGTGATTTGTTGGCGGCGAGCTTGAACGGGGGGTTTTCCTTGCGCAGGAAGAGCGGATTGCGGGCGGTGGTGTCGCTCAAATAGAAGATTTGCCCGCTGGCGAGTTGCTCGACCAATTCGTGGTCGTTGAGATGGCTGCACGTGTGGTCGAAGGTGTTGCGGGCCGCAACTGCGATGCTGAAAAGCGGCAGGTGCCGAGGATCTTCGACGCGCGGATAGAGGTGGGGGGTGAGTCGGTCAGCGCGGATGAGGGTAGCGGGCAAGGCGCAATCCGGATCGGGGAGAAAACGGGATGCGCCAGCTTAGTAAAGGGTGTCGAGCGTGACTTCAGACAACTCTGAGCAAGTGGAATGTTCACGCGGTTTGGCGTTTAGCTCGAACCCAAACTTGAACCACAGAGAACACAGAGTTGTAGGGCGGAACACCCAAAGGGCGTTCCGCCGTATCTCACCATGTTGCGTCGAAGGTGCGGCGCAATGCCCTACGGGTATTGCGCCCTACGCGCTGACCCTAAGGCTTTAACCCTACGGCTTCCCAGTTGTGCTGCCCTGCGAGCGACAGTAGCCTTTGGCAAAGAACGGCATTGCTTGCCTCGTCACAAGACAGTTTCACCCGAAGGAAAGAAATGCCACCGGCACTGAATACCACGTCCCATGCCCGCTTCATCGCGATCGCCTTCCTGTGCGCAGGCATCGCCGCCTGCGGCGGAGGCGGGTCGTCGTCGACAAGCCCCGACGCGACGGCCGCGTCGGCGCCAACGCCAACGCCATCGTCTGCACCGTCGATTAACACAGCGCTTGGCTTGCCCAATCGGCTTCTCGGCGGCTTGGGCGCCGGCAACGCGATCTCGGACATGACGAGCCAGCAGATTCACCCGGACATCATCGATACGTACCTTGTAGGGGTGGGCAGCGGTTCATGGCCGACATGGAACAGCCCCGCCGGGAGCTATGTCACCTATGTCTCCGCGAACGACAAGGCCATCGGCGCCGTGCCCATGTTCACGCTGTACCAGATGGCCGCCAACGGCGACGGAAACATCAGCGGCATCAACGACGCGACGTTCATGGCCAGCTACTGGGCACAAGCCAAGTTGATGTACCAGAAGATTGGCGCGACGGGCCAAGCCACGCTGGTCAACCTCGAACCGGACTTTTGGGGCTACGTCCAGGCAACGGCACCCGGCGGCGACCCTGCAAAGTTACCGGCACGCGTGAGCATGACGACGGAATGCGCGAGCCAACCGGATACCGCCGCAGGCATTGCGGGATGCCTGTTGACGCTCGGGCGGACCTACGCGCCCAAGGCGAAGATCGGGTTTCCGCCGTCCTTCTTCGGACAAGATGCAACCAGTGTCGGCACCTTCATGGCGAAACTTGGTGCAGACAAGGCCGACTTCATCGTGGCGCAGACGAGCGATCGTGATGCCGGTTGCATGGAAATCGCATCGCCAGTGTCTGAGTGTGCGGGGCGCGGCAATGGACCGTTCTACTGGGACGAAAACAACGTCACGACACCCAACTACAGTCAGAGCCTTGCCAAATGGAGCACCACGCGAAGCATCCTCGGCAATCTGCCCATATTGTTTTGGCAAACGCCGATGGGGGTGCCCTCGACAACCTCCGGTGGCAGTCCCGGCCACTACCGGGACAACCATGTCCACTACATGCTCACACACCCGACGCAGTACACCGCCATCGGTGTGTTTGCGATCGTATTCAGTGGCGGCGGAAGTACCTCGGCAAACATCACGACAGATGGCGGACAGTTCGCGCGCCTGTTCCAAGCCTACTTGACTAGCCCTGCTCCGTTGCCCCGGTGAGGGTGTTGAACGGTACGAATCGGCAGATCCTTAGCTCGGATGGGAATGGGTCTATCCAATAAACCAGACAGATATGGGGCAGGTTACGGCAGCGCCGTAGGGCGGAACACCCAGAGGGCATTCCGCCGTATCTCACAAGGTTGCGTCGAAGGTGCTTCAGACAACGCTGAGCGAGTGGAATGTTCACGCCATTGTGAAATGTAGCCCGGACGGCTTTGCCGGCCGGGGGGACCGTCACAAGGAGCATTGCCCCCAGCCGGGACCCGTTCACAAGCGCCGTAGCGCGGGTTAGCCAAAGGCGTAACCCGCGATCTCCCATCGACTCGCACATCGCTCCGCGCGGGTCAAACGACCCGCCCTATGGGACTGCAGGCCCATCACCGAATCCCATTCACCTTCAGCGCCAGCTGCAGCCGATCCGCCACGTGCAGCTTGGCGAGCAAGGCGGTGAGGTGGGCTTTGACGGTACGTTCGGTGATATCGAGCGCGCGGGCGATGTCTTTGTTGGATGCGCCGATCGCCACCAGCCGCGCCACTTCGGCCTCGCGGTCGGTGACGTGGGCTTGCCAGTCGCCGGGTTCCGGCACGTCGTTACGCGTCATGGTCTGGATCAGCTGCTGCAGCACCACCGGCCCGACCCACGCACCGCCGTCGGCCACCACTTCCAGTACCTGATGCCAGAACTCGACCGGCGCATAGGCGTGGCCGTAGCCGCGGGCGCCGGCTTGCAGGGCGCGCAGGTTTTCCAGATCGCTGGGCATGCTGCTGCCGATGACGATATGGCGGGTCGACGTCCACAAGCGCCAGTGCGGGTCATCCAGCGGCGGCAGGCCGGGCAGCGCCAGATCGACCAGCGCGAGCGGACCGGCTTCGCTGGGGCGCAGGGCGGCGCAAACGTCGAAGTTCTCGGCGGCGTGTCGCCAGTGGGTGACCAGCACCGGATCGATGGTGACGAGGGTGAGGGGCGAATGATTGACCACGGCTCATGGCTCCATCACCGCTCCGTCAGCGCGTTGGCCTTGGCGCGCAGCACCGGTTTGAGCAGGTAGGTCAGGATGGAGCGCTTGCCGGTGAGGATGTCCACCTCGGCGACCATGCCGGGGATGATGGGCAGCTTCTTTTCGCCGATGAAGGCGTTCTTGGTGCGCACGCGAACGACGTAGAAGGCGTTGCCTTTGTCGTCGGTCACGGTGTCGGCCGAGATGTGTTCCAGCGTGGCGTCCAGCCCGCCGTAGGTGGCGAAGTCATAGGCGGTGAACTTGACCAGCGCTTTTTCGCCGGGATGCAGGAAAGCGATATCGCGCGGCAGGATGCGCGCTTCGAGCAATAGCGCGTCGTCGGTCGGCACGATCTCGATCACGTCCTTGCCGGGCTGCACCACACCACCCACGGTGTTGAAAAACAGCGTCTTGACCGTGCCGCGCACCGGCGAGCGGATGTCGGAAAGCGTGACCCGATCCTGCAGCCCTACGCTGCCGGCGGTCAGGCTGGCCAGCTTGCCCAGCGTTTCGGACAACTCCGCCTTGGCCAGATTGCGGAAGGTGAGCTCAACCTCGCTGATCTTGGCGCTGGCTTCGGCGATGGCCGACTGGATGCGTGGCAATTGGGCGGCGGCCGAATCGCGCTCGCCGCGAAAACGCGCCAGATCGCGCTCCAGCCGCAGGATATCGACATCCGATACCGCGCCGCTCTTGAGCAGCGGCCGGGTGGCTTCCAGCTCTTTCACGGTCAGATCGTAGCTTTGCGCCGCCTGATCGCGCCGGGCGCGCACTTCATACATTTCCTGACTGTGCTGCGCGAACTGCTGCCGCGCCACGCCGATGCTGGCATCGAGTTCGGCGCGCTTGGAGAAATACAGCGATTGCTCCTGCGGAATCAGGCTGGGCGCTTCGGCGACCACTTCGGGCGGCGGCTCGAACGGCTTGCCGCTCGCCACCGCATCCAGCCGCGCCGCCTTGGCCTTGAGCGACAGGTATTGGGCGCGGTTTTCCTTCAGCGACGACATGAAGCGTGTCTGGTCGAGCTTGAGCAACATCTGCCCTTTTTCGACCTGTTGACCTTCCTGCACCAGGATCTGCAAGACCACGCCGCCGTCGAGACTCTGCACGATCTGCACCTGCCGGGACGGGATGACCTTGCCTTCGCCACGCGCCACTTCGTCGATCGGCGATAAGCCGGCCCAGAGCAACAAGGCGCCTAACGCGGCGGCGGCGAGCCAGATCAGCGTGCTGGCGCCACGCGGCTCCTGCTGGGCGATGGCCCAGTCGGCATCCCCGATGAAATCGCCTTCGTGCCACGGGTCTGCCGCTTCCGGCCCCCACAGCAGGCGGCTGAACCAGACCGAGATGCGCGTTCGCTTGACCATCTCATCCTCACTCGCCGCGTCCGACCCGGCCTTGCTTGAGCGCCTCGACCACCAGTTCCTTGGGGCCGTCGGCCACGATGGCCCCGTTGTCGAGCACGATCAGGCGGTCGACCAGATCGAGCAGCGAGGTGCGGTGTGTCACCAGCAGCATGGTTTTGCCGGAGATATACGGCCGTAGCCGCACTTTCAGCCGTTCTTCCGACAGGTGATCCATCGAGCTGGTCGGCTCATCGAGCAGCAGGATGGCCGGATCGCTGAGCACGGCCCGCGCCAGCGATACCGCCTGGCGCTGCCCGCCGGAGAGCGATTCGCCGCGCTCGCCGATCAGCATTTCGTAACCATGCGGATGGGCGTCGGCAAAGTCGCTCACGCCAGCCAACTGCGCGGCGGCCAGTGTCATTTCGTCATCGGCGAACGGTGCGCCCATGGCGACGTTATCGCGCAGGCTGCCGTAGAACAGGATCGGGTCTTGCGGCGCGTGGCCGATGTGGCGGCGCAGGTCGGCCGGATCGAGCTGGCGGCAATCGATGCCGTCGATCAGCACCGCGCCTTCGTCGGGTTGATAGAGCCCGAGCACCAGTTTCTCCAGCGTGGTCTTCCCCGAGCCCACCCGACCGATCACCGCGACTTTTTCGCCCGGCCGGATGCGCAAAGAGATGCCCTTGAGCACTGGCGGGTTGTCGCCATAGGCAAAGGTCACATTGCGGAATTCGATGCCGCCTTGCATGTGCTCGTGCAACAACAGGCTGGCATCGGTCGGCCGCTCGATCGGCAGCTTCATGTAGGTCTCGATGCTGGAGAGCGACGTGCGCGCATTCTGGTACTGCAGCAACAGGCCAGCCACCTGACCGAACGGCGCCATCACCCGGCTGGAGAGCATGGTGGCGGCGATGATGCCGCCGAGCGAGAGCTGGTTGTCGGTCAGCAGATACACGCCGGCGATCACGGTGATGACGTTGACCCATTGCGTGACAGTCGAAGTGAAGTTGACCGTGGTGGTCGATAGCAGCTTGAGCCGGCTGCTGACCTGCGCCAGGAACAGCGAGGTATGTTCCCAGCGACGCTGGAAGGTCGATTCCGCCTGCTGGGTCTTGACGGTCTCGATGCCGGCCACGCTTTCCACCAGCGTGGCGTTGCGCTGGGCGCTGGCGCGTTGGCTGATCTCGACCAGCTCGTGCATCTTGCCCTGGGTCAGCCAGGTGAACACGATGACGATGACCATGCCGGTGATCGGCGTGACCAGCAGCCACGGCGACAGCCACATCAGTACCAGCAGGAAAAGCAAGACGAACGGCATGTCGATCAGGGCGGTGATCGAGGCCGAGGCGATGAAATCACGCACCGATTCGAAGCTATGCAGATTGGCGACGAAAGAGCCGACCGATGCCGGCCGGTTGGCCATGCGGATGCCCAGCACGCGCTCCATGATCAGCGCCGACAAGGTCACGTCGATACGCTTGGAGGCCAGATCGACGATATAGCCGCGCACGGTGCGCAGGGTGAAATCGAACGACATCACCATGACCGCGCCGATGGCGAGCACCCACAGCGTTTCCACCGCGTGATTCGGCACCACGCGGTCGTACACATTCATGGAATACAGCGGCAGGGCCAGCGCGAAGGTGTTGATCAGCAGCGCCGCCAGCAACCCATCGCGATAGAGCCGCCAGTTGGCCAGCACCACGCTCCAGAACCAATGATGGGTGCGGGCGGAGGTCAGCTCCGGCGCACGCGCCTCGAAACGGAAGCGGGGTCGCACGAAGATCGCGATGCCGCTGTAGCGGGCAACCAGCACATCATGCGCAATCGTTTCGGCGCTCTCGCCAGCTTCGGGCCAGCGCACGCGGGCGCTGCCATCCGGCAGCCATTCGAGCAGGATGCAGGCTTGTTTATCCTTGAGCAGCAGAATCGCCGGCAACAACCTTGGCGGCAGACCATCCAGCGAGCGCCGCGTCAACCGCGCCGCCAGCCCGGCCCGCGCTGCCGCACGTGGCAGCAAAGAGGGCGTGAGCAAGTTCTCGACCAGCGGCAGGCCGGCGATCAGCTCCGCACGTGTCCACGCCTGCCCGTGGATCCGGGTCAGTTCGACGAGGCAATCCGCCAGTGGATCAACATGCAGTTGATGCGGGCCGATGCCCCACTCGCCAGGATGAGTCACGCTTGCCTTTCCTCCCCCAAGTTGAAGCGCGTTGCAGCAAATTGGATTGAATTGGAGTGAACAGCTGGGCGAATAGCGAAATGAATCGCGGCGTCGCAACGCCAATAACCCGCCTTGCTACCCGGTCACGGTAGCAAGGGCGGGCACGACTCATCTGTTGTTAGCACATCTTGAAAGGTAGAGGCTTACAGTGACGACCGGCGGAGGGAAGTCGGGGGTGAGGGGTGAAAGCGCAGGGGCGAATCGCTGCTTACAAAACCTTGCCCGGGTTCATGATCCCTTGCGGGTCGAACAACTTCTTCAGCGCCCGCATCAGTTCCATCTCCACGTCCGATCTGAATTGCGGCAACAGATCGCGTTTGAGCTGGCCGATGCCGTGTTCGGCACTGATGGTGCCGTGGTAGCGCTCGACCACCTTGTAGACGCAGGCGTTGACCTGCGGCTCGACCTCGTAGGCTGCTTTGCTGACGTCATCGCGGAACAGGTTGTAGTGCAGATTGCCGTCGCCGACATGGCCAAAGGCGACGATGTCGGCATCCGCGTAAGCCGCCTTGAGTGCCGTCTCGGCTTCCTTGAGGAACGCCGGAATGGCGGAGATCGGCACGGCGATATCGTGCTTGATCGAGACGCCGCGCCGCTTTTGCGCTTCCGGAATCGCTTCGCGCCAGGCCCAGAAGCCGGCCGCCTGCTCTGGCGATTGGGCAACTTGTGCAGCATCGGCGAGACCCAGGCTCAGCAAAGCTTGCGCCAAACGGACACGCAAATCGGCCGAATCGCCAGCATCGGACAGCTCCAGCAGCACGCACCACGCTGGCAAGGTGACGAACGGCGCGGGCAGCTCCGGGCAATGTTCGGCGATCAGCTCCCAGCAACGGCGCGAGATCAGCTCGAACGAGGTCACGCGATCGCCGGCGGTCGTTTGCAGGTTGCGCAACAGGTCGATGGCGGCTTGCACGTCCGTCACCGGCACCAGCGCAGTCGCGACGGCGGTCGGCCGGTTGTTGAGCCGCAGCACGGCCTTGGTGATCACGCCGAGCGTGCCTTCGGAGCCGACGAACAATTGCTTGAGGTCATAACCGCTGCTGTCTTTGCGCAGGCCACGCAAACTATCCAGCACGCGGCCATCCGGCAAGACGGCTTCCAGCCCCAGCGTCTGCTCGCGCATATTGCCGTAGTGCAGCACATTGAGACCGCCGGCATTGGTGCCCAGCGCACCGCCGATCCGCACTCGGCCATCCACCGCCCAGTGCGCCGCCAGCAAGCGATTGGCATCCGCCGCCGCCTTGCGGGCATCGAGCAGCGTGCAGCCGGCTTCGACGGTGATGGTGTTGTTGCCGGCATCGACTTCCAGCACCCGGTTCATCCGCTCCAGCGAGACGACCAGCGCATTGCCGTGGCGATCCGGCGTGGCCGCACCACACAGGCTGGTGTTGCCCCCCTGCGGCACGACCGGAATGCGCTGCTCGCTGGCGAGGGTGAGCACATCGGCCACATCACGGGTCGAGCGCGGCAGAACGACGGCGAGCGCCGTGCCTTGGTAGCGTTTGCGTTGATCCAGCAGGTAAGGCGCGGCGGCTTCGCCGGTGAGGACGGCATCCTGACCAAGCAGGCTTCTGAGGGCATCGAGGGCGTTCATGGTGGGTCCGGCTTTAGCAATCAAACTAGAAGAAAAGAGCCTGTTCCGCTTTCTCCCCTCGCCCACTTGTGGGAGAGGGGCCGGGGGTGAGGGTCGTACAAGCTGCAGCTTCCCTTGCAAGCACCCTCTCCCTAACCCTCTCCCACTTAATAGCTGAGCAAGGCTTTAGCCTTGCACGCGAGGGCGAGGGGACTAGAAAGCTCAAACAGCCGCTAAGCAATCCAGAAATCCTTCCGCGCCGCATGCTTGCTCAACACGAGCTGGAAGTGGCGGGGGTCTTTGGCGAAGGTCAATTCACCAGCCGCCGGCTTGTAAAAGTCATACAAGCGCGACGTCCAGAAGCGGATCGCGGCAGCGCGCAGCATCAGCGGCCAGGCGTCGATTTCCTCGGCGGTAAACGGGCGCACGCTGCGATAACCGTCGAGCAGGGCACGAGCGCGCGTCGCGTCGATATCGCCGCCGTTCAGCACACACCAATCGTTGAGCGTGATCGCCACGTCGTACAGCAGCACGTCGTTGCAGGCGTAGTAGAAATCGATGAAACCGCCGACTTTATCGCCTTCCATCAACACGTTGTCGCGGAACAGATCGGCATGGACCACGCCGGATGGCAGCTGGTCATAGCGATGCTTGGCTTGCAACGCCAGCTCGTCCTTCAGCAGTTGCGCTGCGTCGGGTGGCATGAAGGAATACACCTGCGCGGCGGTATGCGCCCACCATGCCGGGCCGCGCGGATTCTCCATCCGGCCTTGATAGCCATGCGCGGCAAGGTGCATCTGAGCCAGCATTTCACCGACTTGGCCGCACTGCACAGCGCTGGGGCTATCGACGACCGAGCCGGGCAGGCAATTGACCAGCAACGTGGGCCGGCCGTTGAGCGTGTCGACGTATTCGTCGTTGAAGTTGGCGATCGGCGCAGCGGAGGCAATGCCGTGGTGCGCCAGATGCGCCAGCAGGTTCACGTAGAACGGCAGCTCGTCGGCCTTGAGTGTTTCGAACAAGGTCAGCACGTAGCGGCCGTGCGTGGTGGTCAGGAAGTAGTTGGTATTGGTGATGCCGGCTGCGATGCCTTTGAGCTCGACCAGCGAACCGATGGCGTAGCGCTTGAGGAAGGGCGCCAGATCTTCCGGCGTAACGGTGGTGAAAACGGACATTTCTGACTCGGACTGGGTGATTCGGACAGGAAGGTGGAGGAAAAGCGCCGGACGATCAAGTACATCAAGAATATTCTGACTCGCAAACGGGTTTACCGATGAGGCAAAGCCCCACCGGCATCACCCGTTCATTACCATTCGAACAGCACCCATTGCGGCGGCGAGATCAGCGGCTGGCCCATTTCACGGCGAGTGAACTGGCCTTTGCCTTCGCGATCGACCAGGTAGTACGGCGGGCCGACCTTGGGGGTGACTTTCATCATGTAGAGCTTGCCGTGCATGCGGTATTCGGCCACGGTCGCATCCTTCTTTTCGATGATGCGCACTTCCGCCCCATTGTCGTCGCCTTCCGGAGCCGCGTTGGCAGGCATGGGCGGTGGTGGCGGGGCTTCGGCGGCCTGCAGAATTTGCGGCAACGCCAGCAACGCGGCGAGCAACAGGTGACGGGTAAACATGATGGGCTCCTTCCGGATGCTTCTGCTGTCCGGGGTTACAGACTGAACTGCTGTTCGTGTTGTCCCGGCGACATGCGGAAATCGCGGGATTCGTAGAATTTGAAAATGGCGTCGACCACTTCCTGCGGCTCGTCGATCAACTGGATCAGGCCGGTATCGTCCGCACCGATCATTTTTTCATCGACCAGCGTACTGGCGATCCAGTCGACCAAGCCTTGCCAGAACGCGGTGCCGACCAGAATCACCGGAATGCGCGGCGTCTTGCCGGTCTGGATCAGGGTCAGCACTTCGGTCAGCTCGTCGAGCGTACCAAAGCCGCCCGGCATCACCACATAGGCGGATGCGTGTTTCACGAACATCACCTTGCGCGCAAAAAAGTGGCGGAAGGTCTGGCTGATATCCTGGTAAGCGTTGCCGCCTTGCTCGTGCGGCAACAGGATATTCAGACCCACCGACGGCGAATTGCCATAGAACGCCCCCTTGTTGGCAGCTTCCATGATGCCGGGGCCACCGCCGGAAATCACCGAGAAACCGGCATCCGACAGCCTGCGGGCGATGTCTTCGGTGAGCTGATAATATGCGTGGTCACGCGGCGTGCGCGCCGAGCCGAAAATGGACACCGCCGGCTGGATCGGTTGCAGCCGCTCTGAGGCTTCAACGAATTCCGACATGATTTCGAAGACACGCCACGCTTCACGCGCCCGATAGCCTTGCAGCTCGGCGTGGAAAGTGGGGTCGGTCTGGGCGGGGAGTTTGTTCTTGATGCTCATGGCGTTCGGTCCCCTTGATTTGGCAGCCGATGCAACTGCCGGATCGGCACGACGCAGTCCGAAGCCGTCCCGGAACACGCCGCTTTTCCTTGAAAGTATATAGCAGGGGCCACCAAGCCGCCCCGTGCCGAGGTTGCCATGCCCACGCTGTTGCTCATCGACGGTTCGTCCTACCTGTACCGCGCCTTCCACGCGATCCGCGAACTCTCCGCCCCCGACGGCACGCCGACCAACGCCCTCTACGGCGTGATCAACATGCTCAAGAAGCTGCGCACCACCACCGCAGCCGACCATATCGCCTGCGTGTGGGATGCCAAGGGCCCCACCTTCCGCGACGACATCTACGCCGAATACAAAGCCAACCGCCCGAGCATGCCGGACGAGCTGCGCGTGCAGATCGACCCCATCCACAAGGCCGTCGCCGCCTTCGGCATTCCGATGCTGAGCATTACCGGCGTCGAAGCCGACGACGTGATCGGTACGCTCGCCAAGCAAGCGGGCGAGCAAGGCTGGGAGGTGATCCTCTCCACCGGCGACAAAGACATGGCGCAGCTGGTGAACGCCAATGTGCGCATCGAAAACAGCATGACCGAAGAGGTGCTGGACGAAGCCGGCGTGTTCGCCAAGTTCGGCGTGCGGCCGGACCAGATCGTCGACTTCCTCACCCTCAAGGGCGATGCGGTGGACAACGTGCCCGGCGTGCCCAAATGTGGCGACAAGACCGCCGCCAAGTGGCTGGCCGAATACGACAGCCTCGACGCCATCATCGCCAACGCCGACAAGATTTCCGGCGTGGTCGGGCAGAACCTGCGCGACTCGCTCGATTGGCTGCCGACCGGCAAGGCGCTGGTCACCATCAAGGTCGATGTCGACCTCAGCGCCGATCTGCCGAGCGGCCTGAGCGATCTCAAGCCGCAGCTTGAGGATTGGCCGACGCTGCTGGAGATGTTCCGCCGCTACAACTTCAAGACCTGGACGCGTGAAGCGGAAAGCAAAATCGCCACCGCGCCGGCCCCCGCTTCTGCTCCGGCTGCCTCCGGCACCACCACCGATCTGTTTGGCGATCATGGCGACAGCAGCACCGCTGAATCCGCCACTCCAGCAGCCGCAGAGCCCGCACCAGCTGTTGAGCGTCACTACGAAGCCATCCTCACCGATGCCCAACTCGATGCCTGGCTCGCCAAGCTGAATGCCGCCAGCATCACCGCTGTCGACACCGAAACCACCAGCCTCGATCCGCTCACCGCGAAGATCGTCGGCATGTCGTTCTCGGTCAAAGGTGGCGAAGCGGCCTATTTGCCGCTGGCGCATCGCGGGCCGGATGCGCCGACCCTGCTGCCGTTCGACGCCACGCTCGCCAAACTCAAGCCGTGGCTCGAATCGGATGCGCACAAGAAACTCGGCCAGAACCTCAAGTACGACCAGCACGTGTTCGCCAACCACGGCATCGCGCTCAAGGGCATCGCCGACGACACGCTGCTGATGAGCTACGTGCTCGCCAGCCACGAGCGCCACAACATGGACGACCTCGCCATGCGTGAGCTGGGCGAAACCACCATCCATTACGAAGACGTGTGCGGCAAAGGCGCGAAACAGATCGGCTTTGACGAAGTCGCCGTCGACACCGCCACCGCCTACGCCGCCGAAGACGCCGACATCACCTTCCGCCTCGCCCAAAGCCTGAGCGCCAAGCTGGCGCAAGAACCCAAGCTGCAAACGCTCTACCGCGAACTGGAACTGCCGGTGCGCGAAGTACTGTTCACCATGGAACGCAACGGCATGCTGGTCGATGGCGAACGCCTCAACCGGCAAAGCCACGAGATCGGCCTGAAGCTGATCGAGCTGGAAAAGCAGGCGTACGAACTCGCTGGCCAGCCGTTCAACCTCGGCTCGCCCAAGCAGATCGGCGAAATCTTCTTCGAGCGCCTCGGGCTACCGGTCATCAAGAAAACGCCGAAGGGCGCGCCGTCCACCGATGAAGACGTGCTGTCCGAACTCGCCAAGGATTTCCCGCTGCCCAAGGTGCTGCTGGAACACCGCTCGCTGTCCAAGCTCAAGTCCACCTATACCGACAAGCTGCCGCTGATGGTCAACCAGACCACCGGCCGCGTGCACACCAACTTCAACCAGGCCGTCGCCGCCACCGGCCGGCTGGCCTCGAACGACCCCAATCTGCAGAACATCCCGATCCGCACCGCCGAAGGCCGCAAGATTCGCGAAGCCTTCATTGCGCCGCCGGGCTGCAAGCTGGTTTCGGCCGACTATTCGCAGATCGAGCTGCGCATCATGGCGCACTTGTCGGGCGATGCCGCCTTGCTCAAGGCCTTCGCCGAAGGCATGGACGTGCACCGCGCCACCGCATCGGAAGTGTTCGGCGTTGAACCGGATCAAGTCAGCAGCGAGCAGCGCCGCTACGCCAAGACCATCAACTTCGGCCTGATCTACGGCATGAGCGCCTTCGGCCTCGCCAGCGCACTGGAAATCGACCGCAGCGCCGCCAAGACCTTCATCGACCGCTACTTCGCCCGCTTCCCCGGCGTGGCCGCCTATATGGAGCGCACCCGTATCCAGGCGCGTGAGCAAGGCTATGTGGAAACCGTCTTCGGCCGCCGCTTGTGGCTAACGGAAATCAAATCCGCCAACCCCGCCCGCCGCGCCGGCGCCGAACGCGCCGCCATCAACGCGCCCATGCAAGGCACCGCCGCCGACCTGATCAAACGCGCCATGATCGCCGTCGAAGGCTGGCTGGAAAGCGCCAAGCTGCAAAGCAAACTGGTGCTGCAGGTGCATGATGAACTGGTGCTGGAAGTGCCAGCGGCCGAGCTGGAATTGATCCGCACCGAGCTACCGAAGCAGATGGCACAAGTGGCCGAACTGGCCGTGCCGCTGGTGGCGGATGTGGGCGTGGGGGATAACTGGGATGAGGCGCACTGAGCAGCAATTGCCCACATTCAATTTATAAATACATGATCCCACGCCCCCGCATAACGGGAGGGAGTAAAGGCGAATGAATATTCAAAAAATCAGGGTAAGTGGCTTTAAAAGCGTTGCTGATGTCACACTCAATCAGCTGACGCCCTACAGTGTTTTTGCCGGCCCCAATGGGGCAGGAAAAAGCAATCTTGCCGATGCATTGGCATTTGTAAGTGCCGTCATTCAATCGGGTGCGAATTCGGCGATTCGAAGGTTTAATGGTTTTGCCCAAATTCACTGCTACAAATTCAAAAAAGATAAAACTCGAACATTCGAGTTTAATTTAGATGCCACCATGAACGGTGAAGCCATTGTATATCACATGAAGATTCATCACCTGGACAAATCCCCGATGCTTGAGGAAATGCTAAGCGTTGCTGGAAAATCCTTGATGATGAGAAAAAAGGGCAACCCTCCTTCAGTGCGTGTAGCAGACGCGGATGAGTTAGTGTCCTTACCTGAATTTCCTGATGAAATGTCTGGTTTGATACTTTTACCAAAATCGCCGCTTTATCAATACCTGATTAATTTGCGTGTATTCCGTTTTGATCCGTTGGGCGCAAAAATCCCCGATGAATCCAGTACCGATGCAATTGAACTGCATCCATTCGGCCATAATCTCGCCACGATCCTGGCCAGATTGGAAAAAGATCAAGATATCCGTACCGAGATCATAGACTGGATGGAACTACTGGTGCCCGGAATGGAGAAGGTCAGCACCGAACAGCAACGCTTGGGTGGCAATACGGTCATCAAGTTCAAAGAAGAAGGTACGAAGGCGCACTTCCCCGCCAATCTGATTTCCGACGGCACCATCTACGCCCTGTGCATCATGACAGCGGTACTCAGCCGGGCCAAGGAATTCGGCCCGACATTCATTGAGGAACCAGAACGGGGCATTCATCCGAAAGCAATTGCCCAGTTGGTCGAACTGATGCGGGCGAACGCATCACCCGAACATCCGGTCTTTGTTACAACGCATAGCGAATCAGTGGTGCGTGCATCAACCAAAGAAGAGCTGTGGTTGGTCAACAAAGAAGATGGAAAAACCCAAATCAAGAATGCAGCGTTACACAGTGGTGATTTAGGTGATCTCAATCTAGATAAAGCATGGCTGATGAATTTGTTTGACGGAGGCTTGCCATGGTAAAGGTGGGCTTTATCGTTGAAGGGGATACCGAGAAGATTATCGTCGAGTCCCCGGCATTTGTTGCTTGGCTACAGTCACAGCAAATTGAATTGTGTTCGCCGGTGGTTGATGCGAAAGGTGGCGGCAACTTGCTGCCACAGAATATTGATCCGATGGTAAATCGTTTGCGGGAGGCGCAAGCCGAACATATCGTGATTCTGACTGATCTTGAAGATGCAATATCGCCGGACGTTGTCCGAAGCAGAATAGGAACGGAGCATGCCGATCTGATTTTTATTGCCGTAAAAGCAATTGAAGCATGGTTTCTTGCAGATAGTCAGGCATTGAGAAAATGGCTCGGTCTTGATGACGTGGCTGAAGATCGGCCAGAAGAAACTGTCGGCATGCCTTGGGATCGATTAAAGGAATTGGCCAAGGAAAAAGCAAAGCAAGGGCCTGGTAGCAACAAACCTGGGTTTGCCAAAAAGATGGTCAAGCACTATGGATTTACTGTTGCCAATGCCGCCCAGCACCCTCATTGTCCAAGCGCAAAAGAATTTCATGACGGTTTGCAAGCATTGAATTCGCACAATGATCCGAACTCCAATCATTAATCTTGGCGGATCCCTTGATGGAACGGGATAACATTTACCTTTAATCCCGTAACGCCACACTTCCCTTCATGGCAGCATCCTCCACCCGCTCCTCCAGCCGCCGCACCCTCCGGGTGCTGGCCATGCTGCTGCCCAGCGTGCTGATCGCCTGGGCGAGTTACGCGTGGCTGTTCGAGCGCAATCTGGCCGGGCAAGAGGTCGAAGCACGGCGGCGGCTGGATTTTTATGCGCATAGCCTCGACAGCCAGCTGGAAAAGTACGCGCTGCTGCCAGAGTTGCTGACGCTGGAGGACTCGCTCACCGATGCGCTGGCCATGCCTGGCGAACCAGCACGCATCGACGCGGCCAACCGCTACCTCGCCGCCTTCCAGCAACGCTCAAAAATATCGGTCGCCTACCTGATCGACCGAGGCGGACTGACCCTGGCAGCGAGCAACTGGCAGGATGCACAGAGCTTCGTCGGCCGCCGCTTTGACTATCGCCCGTATTTCCGCGATGCCCTCGCCGGCCAGCCGGGGCGCATGTACGCCTTTGGCACCACCAGTCTCGCCCCCGGTTATTACCTGTCCGCGCCGATCAAGGAACGGGGACGAATCACCGGCGTGGCGGTGGTCAAGGTCAGCCTGGAACCGTACGAAGCGACGCTGCCGGGCGGCAGCGATCCATTGCTGGTGGCGGATGACGTCGGCGTGGTGTTCTTGTCCGCAGTGCCGGCATGGCGTTACCGCACGCTGAGCCCGCTATCCGGTGTCACCCGCGAACGGCTGGTATCCAGCCGCCAATATCCCGAGCAAGCGCTGTTTCCGCTCACGCCCAAGCAAGCGATCATGCCCGCCGCCAGCCAGCCGCAGCGCCTGAAGGTCACCGGGCCGGATGGCGGGCGCGAATATCTGGTCGAAACGGCGCCGGTCGGGCCCTTGGGCTGGCATATCGTGTTGTTCTCGAATATCGCCGAGGCGCGTCGTGCTGCGGGTTCGCAAGCGGCGGCGCTCGGTTTCGGGCTGGCTTTTTTGACTGCGCTGGCCCTTTTCATCAACCAACGGCGGCAACGGCTGCGCGAGCGGCACGAATCGCTCAAGGCGCAGCGCGCAGCGCATGCAGCGCTGGAACAACGCATTGCCGAGCAGACCGAGCATCTGGTCATCACCAACGACGCGCTAACCGAACGCATCCATGAGCTGGAACGCACCGAATCCATGCTGCGCCGCGCCCGCGATCAGGCGGTGCAAACGGCCAAGCTGGCGGTGTTGGGGCAGATGGCGGCGGGCGTCACGCATGAACTCAATCAACCGCTCGCCGCGCTGACTACACTCTCCGACAACGCGGCCAAGCTGCTGGAACTGAACGAAACCGGCGAGGCTCGCGAAAACCTCGGCCTGATCAGCCAGTTGGCGCAACGCATGGGCCGCATCGTCAGCCAGCTCAAGACCTTCGCCCGCAAGGAATCGGCACGGATCGAGTCCGTCAATCTGGCCGATTCGTTCGCCAACGCCGCCATGCTGATCGAACCGCGCCGCCGCGAGCTCAATGCCCACATTGATCTCGATCTCGCCGATGATCTGCCGCCAGTCCGCGCCGATGCGCTGCAGCTGGATCAGGTGTTGGTCAATCTGCTGCGCAACGGGTTGGATGCCATGGAAGGCCTGCCCGAACCCCGGTTATCCATCCGTGCCAGCATCGACAACGGCCAGGCACGCATCACCGTACGGGATTACGGCGCGGGCATTCCAGCCGAAGTGCTGCCACGCCTGTTCGAGCCCTTCCACACCACCAAACCCGTCGGCAAGGGACTTGGCTTGGGGCTGACCATTTCGCTGACCATCGTGCAGAGCTTTGCCGGTACGCTCACCGCTGAGAATGCGCCGGATGGCGGAGCGGTGTTTATTCTGACTTTGCCCATCGCCACGCCAGATCACCAAAGCCATTAGACGACCATGACCGACTCAACCGAATTCCCGCAAAGCATCCACCTCGTCGAAGACGACCCCATCGTGCGGCGCGGTAGCGAGCAGGCGCTGCGGCTGGCGGGCTTTCAGGTGCGCAGCCACCCGGATGCCGAGTCGCTGCTGGAAACCGTCGCGCAAGGCGTGCACCCGGCCGTGGTGGTCAGCGACGTGCGCCTGCCCGGCCGCGACGGCCTGGCACTACTGCGCGAACTGGTCACGCTCGATCGCGAGCTGCCGGTGATTCTGGTCACCGGCCACGGTGATGTGACGATGGCGGTCGGCGCGATGCGAGATGGCGCTTATGACTTCATCGAGAAGCCATTCCCGTCCGAACGCTTGGTCGACCAGGTGCGGCGTGCGCTGGAGCGGCGGCGGCTGTATTGGGAAAACCGCCGCCTGCGCGAACGCCTGGCCGATCCGCTCGAACAACTGTTGATCGGCCAGAACCCGGCCATTCTGGGTTTACGCAGCACCATCGCTGCCGTCGCCCCGGTCGGCGTGGATGTGCTGGTGAATGGCGAAACCGGCACCGGCAAAGAAGTCGTCGCCCGCGCCTTGCACACGGCCAGCGGACGCAAAGGGCATTTCGTCGCGCTCAATTGCGGCGCCCTGCCGGAAACCGTGTTCGAGGCCGAGGTCTTCGGCGCGGAAGCCGGCGCGTATACCGGTGCAGCCAAGCGGCGCATCGGCAAGATCGAATATGCCGATGGCGGCACGCTGTTCCTCGACGAGATCGAGAGTATGCCGCTGGCGCTGCAAGTGAAGCTGCTGCGGGTATTGCAGGATCGCAGCGTGGAGCGACTGGGCGGCAATCAGGCGTTTCCGGTCGATGTGCGCGTGGTGGCGGCCAGCAAGGCCGACCTGAAGGCCGAAAGCGACGCCAAGCGCTTTCGTGCCGACCTTTATCATCGGCTTAACGTGGTCACGCTCGATCTGCCCCCGCTGCGCGAACGCAAGGACGATGTGCCGCTGCTGATGGGCCACTTTCTCTCGGAAGCCGCATCGCGTTTCGGCCGGCCCGTACCCGCATGGTCGGCCGGCGATCTGGCGCGTTGGCAAGCGTATGACTGGCCGGGCAATGTGCGCGAGCTGAAAAATGTGGCCGAGCGCTTCTGCCTCGGCCTGCCGGAAGGCATGCCCCGTCTGGCCGAGGAGGCCGCCCAGCCGGCCAGCCTCGCCACTCAGGTCGACCGGGCCGAACGCCGCATCATCGAGGCCGCCCTGCGCGATACCGGCGGCCAGGTCACCCGCGCCGCCGAGCAACTCGGCCTGCCGCGCAAGACCCTGTACGACAAGCTCACCCGGCACGGGATCGATCCGGAGAATTTCCGGCAGGGTTGAGCTCTCTCCCCTCTCCCGGCTGGGGGAGAGGGGGCCTGCCAAGTACGGAGTCCTTCTCCCGATCCTCTCCCTAACCCTCTCCCACTAATCGCTGAGCAAGGCAAAGCCTTGCACGCGAGGGAAAGGGGATAAGGCTGATGTAGGTTGGGTTGAATGAAATGAAGCCCAACATTGGCCGTGCGACATGAATGTTGGGCTTCGCTGCGCTCAACACCAAGCTACAAAAGCGCGTAATACATTCGCCGATACCCCCACAACGGTGCACGGCCGGACTCCCCCCTTCCTCACTACCGAACGGGTGTGCGGTTTTTCGCACACAACGCACTACCCAGCGCGAATTCCCGCACACATCCGGCTGCACCGACGCCGTAGATTGTCCATTCAAATCAAAGCACTAACCAAAATCGTGCGCCTGGCACGCGGTTTGCACAGTAATGCAGCAAGCCGTAGCCCGCGCGGCCTGACTACGCGGCGCAATCGAACAAGAATCGGCGGGCATTCCCGCCACCCAGGAGTCGATCCATGAAACAACCTTTCTACAAGGTGCTTTACGTGCAGGTGCTGATCGCCATCGTGGCTGGCGTGCTGCTCGGGCACTTCAACCCTGAGCTTGGCGCTGCGCTCAAGCCGCTCGGCGATGCCTTTATCAAGCTGGTGAAAATGATCATCGCCCCGGTGATCTTCGTGACCGTGGTGCATGGCATTGCCGGCATGCAGGACATGAAGAAGGTCGGCCGGGTCGGTGGCAAGGCGCTACTGTATTTCGAAGTGGTGTCGACCTTCGCGCTGGTGATCGGCCTGATCGTGGCTAACGTGCTCAAGCCGGGCGCGGGCTTCAACGCCGATGTCGCGCACCTTGATGCCAAGGCCGTTGCCGCCTTCGCCGCCAAGGCGCACGACATGACGCTGGTCGATTTCTTCATGCACATCATTCCGTCGACCGTGGTCGGCGCATTTGCTGAAGGTGAAATCCTGCAGGTGCTGCTGCTGGCGGTGCTGTTCGGCTTTGGTCTGTCCCGCATGGGCGACAAGGGCCAGGTGCTGCTCGACCTGAACGACCGCATCACGCAAGTGCTGTTCTCCGTGGTCAACATGATCATGAAGCTGGCCCCGATCGGTGCATTCGGCGCGATGGCCTTCACCATCGGCAAGTACGGCGTCGGCTCGCTGATCCCGATGGCCAAGCTGATGGGCTCGTTCTACCTGACCTGCCTGCTGTTCGTGCTGGTGGTGCTGGGTTCGATTGCCCGCGCTTGCGGCTTCTCGGTCATCCGCCTGATTGCCTACATCAAGGATGAATTGCTGATCGTGCTGGGCACCAGCTCGTCGGAAGCCGGCCTGCCGCGCCTGATGGACAAGCTGACCAAGCTCGGCTGCTCCAAGTCGGTCGTTGGGCTGGTGGTGCCGACCGGTTATTCGTTCAACCTCGACGGCACCAACATCTACATGACGATGGCGGCGCTGTTCATCGCACAGGCGACCAACACCGACCTCACGCTCGGCCAGCAGCTGATCATCATCGCTGTGGCCATGCTGACCTCGAAGGGCGCAAGCGGCGTGACCGGCGCGGGTTTCATCACGCTGGCCTCGACGCTGGCGGTGGTGCCGAGCATTCCAATTGCCGGCATGGCGCTGATCCTGGGCATCGACCGCTTCATGAGCGAAGCGCGCGCGCTGACCAACTTCATCGGCAATGCCGTTGCCACCGTGGTGGTCTCCCGCTGGGAGAAAGAACTCGATGTCGAGCAGCTGAACCGCGTGCTGGGTGGCAAGCCGGCTGAAGTAACGGGCGCGATTGCACCGGTGCCCGACAACGCCTGATTGATTTCTGCTTGGTGTCCTCGTTTCCCTGTCCGGGGTGCGGGCCTGAAAATGGCTCGCCCCCGTTTTTTCTTTGCAAGTCTCCCGTCAAACATTGGCTTACTGCACAGCCGGTGCCGGCCGGTGCATGACAAGCCGGTACGGCATGCATCCTTCGCTTCACGATCCCCAGTCCGGCCGTCAATGCCGCTGACCATCCCCATGCCCGGCAGCGATTGCCTACCGCTCGTCGCCCATGCCAATACGGGGAGCGAACCGGGATGAAGCAGGTTAAATACTTGTTGCAGTGCGATATCCCGGCACCCCGCCAACCCAATACGCCGCTGGCATTCAAGAAAATCTTGTCTAGACTCGAAACCTGACGTTGACCGCAAAGTGGTCTATCCCACTGCGGCGATTGGAGGGGGCGATGCCGAAACACGCACGTTTTCATGTCCATCCAGCCCGGGTGCTGTTGTTCGGCCCGCTCCTGATGCTCGGTAGTACCGTGTCAGCCATGAATCTGGGGGAGTTGCAGCTGCACTCCTTCGTCGGCCAGCGCCTCCGCGCCGATATTCCATTCCGCGTCGCCGATGGCGAAACACTGAACGACGAGTGCATCAGCCTGGTGAGCAGCAACGCGACCGACCTCCCCGGCATTGGCGTTGCAACGTTGCGGGTGAAAGGCAATGTGCTCGAACTGCGGAGCCAGGAGTCCGTTGCCGAGCCAACCAGCGCATTCATCGTCAGGGTCGATTGCGGCAAGGAGATCTTCGAGCGCGACTATGTGCTCATGCTTGACCCCGCACCGGTCATTGAATCCGCCACGATCGCCGGCGATACGACGCGCCCCGCTACAACATCCAGCCTGCCAGCCACGACCTCCCCCCGCAAACATCGACATGCCGCCCCGGCCGGCGCACAGACGGCAGGCAATGCTGTTGGCGAAAAGGCCAAAACCCGCGCCGAGCGTCGGGCCGAGCAAGCTGCAGAACGAGACATCCTGCGGATCGAGGGTGGCGGCCCCCTGCCCGCCCCTGCGCCCTTGCAGCAAGGGTCGACCGCCTACACCAAGGATCTGGAAAATCGCGTCGCCACGCTGCAAGCACTGCAGGTCAAGCTGGAATCCGATATCGCCGAGCTGCAGCACACGCTGAAGGCGCTCAAATCCCAAACACCGGGGAATCAGCCGGGGAATCAGAATCAGGAACCCCAGACTATTTCGCTGGGCCACCTGCAAGGCGTTGGAAGCCTGCCGGCTGTCGCATCGCAAACGGCGGCCACCCTGGCCACCAGCGCCGCCGCATCCGCAGCGGCCACTGCGCCGGTCATCAAGCCGGTCGCGGTCGTCACCCCGATACCCGTCGTTACCGCTGACACCGTGCCCGCCAGGCCGATCGAAAAAAGCACGGGTTGGCCGATCTGGCCGTTTATCCTGGTCATCCTCGGGCTGTGCGGCGGCTTGTTCTTGTGGTGGTGGCAACGGCGCGGCAGCAGCACTGAATTTGCCGATACGCTGGGCATCGATACGCAACTCAACAGCCCGCCCAGCCTGAGCGCCACGCTGCAACGCAAGCTGACGCTGGCGTCCGGCTTCGTCAACAGCCAGCTGGCGGTTGGCTCCATCGAAGTACAAGAAGAAACACAGGACGTCGATGAACGCGCCCAGATGCTGATGGTGCAAGGCGATGTCACCGCTGCGATCGAGGAGCTGCAACGCGGCATCGAAGAAAACCCGCACGATGTCGAACGCTGGTTCCTGCTGTTCCGCATCTTCCGCCATCAGGGCATGAAAAATGATTACGCCCATCTGGCTCGCCGCTTCAAGACCATCCACACCGGCGACGACGACTGGGAGCTTGTGCGCAACATCGGCCATCGCCTCGATCCGGAAAACCCGCTTTACACCGAAGAAATACGCACACAGCAAGCGCAGGATGATGCCGATCTGGAGCTGATCGCCCCCTTGCGCGATGCCGCCGCAGCAGCCACCGCGGCGGAAAAAGCGGCCACGCCGGTCATGCATGAGCCACCGCTCGACTTCCTCGCCCAGAAAACCAAGCCCGGCGAAGAGCGTGCCGATTCCGCGCCGCCGCCCAAGCTGGAACTGGAGCTACCGCCGCTGGATCAGGATCTGATCGATGAATCTCGATCGGCGCGCACCAATGACCCGTTGATCGACGAGGTCGAGCTGGACCTGAAGCCGACCAAAATCCGCCGCCCCCGCAAGGCTTAGTCGCAGCTTCCTCGCCTCTTCCCACCCCGCAATCGCGGCCGCAGCAGCAATTGCAGCGGCCGTCGTCGTGTCGAGCGGGTAAAATCGCCGTTTTGCGCTTTCCGGAATCCGTCATGCCCGCCACTCCCTCCGTCCAGCCGCCGGCCAAACTCGTGATCGCCACGCGGGAAAGCCCGTTGGCCCTCTGGCAAGCGCACCATATCCAGGCCCGGCTGCAAGCGCTTTATCCCGCTACGACCGTCGAGCTGTTGGGCATGACCACCAAGGGCGACCAGATTCTCGACAAGACGCTGAACAAGATCGGCGGCAAGGGCCTGTTTGTGAAGGAGCTGGAAGAAGCGCTGGCCGACGGCCGTGCCGATCTGGCCGTGCATTCGATGAAAGACGTGCCGATGGTGCTGCCGGCCGGCTTCGCCATCGCTGCCATCACCGAGCGCGAAGACCCGCGCGATGCCTTCGTTTCCAACCGTTATAACGATCTGGCCGAGTTGCCCGCCGGTGCAGTGGTCGGCACTGCCAGCCTGCGTCGCGAAGCGCAATTGCGCACGCGTTTCCCGCATCTGGTCGTCAAACCGCTGCGCGGCAATGTCGGCACCCGGCTGGGCAAGCTCGATGCCGGCGAATTCGATGCCATCCTCCTTGCCGCTGCCGGCCTCAAGCGGCTGGGTTTCAGCGAGCGCATCAAGACCCTGATCTCCACTGACGACAGCCTGCCCGCTCCCGGCCAAGGGGCACTCGGCCTCGAAATCCGCGCCGATCGCGCCGACCTCATCGCACTGCTCGCCCCTTTCAATCATCCAGCCACCGCAGCGTGCGTCACTGCTGAACGTGCTTTGTCGCGCCAGCTTGGCGGCTCGTGCCAGATTCCGCTCGGCGCCTTTGCCGAAGACGAAGACGGCTTCCTGCGCCTGCGCGGCCTCGTTGCCCGGCCGGACGGCAGCCAGACCGTCGTCGCCGAAGCCAATGGCACCCATGCCGCTGCCGATGGCTTGGGCCGGCGCGTGGGCGACTTGCTGATGACCGAAGGCGCCGGCGACATTCTGCGGGATTTGGCGGGTTAAGGACGGCATGCGCCTCCCGACCGGCCCGCTCGCCGACCTACGCATCTGGGTGACCCGTCCAGCAGGGCAGGCCGCGGCGTTGGCCGATCTGCTGCAGCAAGCAGGTGCCACCCCCGTAGTCCTGCCGCTGCTCTGCATTGCCCCGCCCGCCGACCCCGAGCCATTGCAAATGGCGCTGGCCCGGCTGGACGAGTGCGATCTCGCCGCCTTCGTCAGCCCATCCGCACTGGATGCGGTGTTCGATACCCTCGGTCGGGCATGGCCGCAAACATTGCCTGCCGCTGTGGTTGGCCCCGGCAGCACCCGGCGCGCCTTGGCGCTGGGCATTCGCGACGTGATCGCGCCGGCCGAGCGTTTCGATAGTGAAGGCTTGCTGGCCGAACCCGCCATGCAGGCGTTTGCCGGCAAGCGCATCGTGTTGTTTCGCGGTGAAAACGGCCGCGAATTGCTGGTCGATGGCCTGCAAAAGCTAGCTGGGTCGCAAGGGGGATCGTTGACCGTGGTGCCGGCCTATCGCCGGCTGCCACCCGATCTCTCCGACACCCAAATCGCCGCAGCGCTCGATGCCGGCTGCGACGGCATCATCGTCAGCAGCTCGGAAGCCGCGCAACACCTGTTTGCAGCGGTTGGAGCGACCACGCGTGAACGGCTACAATCGATGCACTATTTTGTGCCGCACCCGAGAATCGGCACGGCACTCGAGCAGCAGGGCGTGCACGCTGCCCACCTGACGGAAGCCGGCGATGCCGGCATCGTTGCCACCCTCTGCCGCTACTTTGCTTCGCAGCTCCCTTGAAAGCACGCCTCTTATGAAAGTACATAAGCCATGACGCAACCCGAAGCCACGCTCTCCGCCGCCCTCACCCCGTCAGCGCCGCCACGCCGCAAGCGCGTGAAACCCGGCATCGCCCTGGCCCTTCTCGCGCTGCTGGTCGTCGGTGCGCTGGCCGTCTGGCAATACCAGTCGACCGAAACGCTGAAAGCGCAGCTGGCGCATCAATCCGAACTGCTGCAAACCGCCCAAGGCCACGAACAGGCCACACGCGAACAGTTCCAGGCGCTGCAGCGCGAAGTGGCGCTGCTGTCGGCCAAGCAGATGGAAGCGCAAAACCAGCAGGCCACGCTGGCGACCATGTATGAATCCGTCACGCAATATGACAGCCACCGACTGCTGGGCGAAGCGGAACAGGCGGTGTCCTACGCCAGCCAGCAGCTGCAGCTGACCGGACGCGTCGACATCGCGCTGGCAACGCTGTACGGCATCGATGGTCAGCTGCAATCGCTCAACCGGCCCGAGCTGATCCGCGTGCGCCAAGCCATCACGCGGGATATCGATACCCTCAAGACCGTGCCGACCAGCGATACCGTCGGTGTCTACGCCAAGCTCGAAAGCCTGCTCGACCAAATCTCGGCACTGCCACTGCAGGTCGATCTGGAGCGCAGCAAGCCCTCGGCCAATCTGGCCCCGGTCGGAGGAACCTGGACCGACCGCGTTGCCAATGGCCTCTTGACCAGCCTGAAACAGCTGGTGGAAATCCGCCGCATGGACAACGCCGATGGCGTGCTGCTGACGCCGGAGCAATCGATGCTGCTACGCGAGAACATCAAGCTGCGCCTGCTCGATGCCCGCACCGCGTTGCTGATGCGCAATGAGGCCGCCTACAAAGCCGATCTGGCCGCCGTGCGCAGCTACCTGAAAAAGTACTTCGACGGTCAAGCCACCCGCCAAGCCTTGCAGGATGTCGATGCGCTGGATCACGCCGCCATCGCGATCAAGCTGCCCGACCTCGCCGGCAGTCTGGCTGCCGTTCGCAACGCGCGCAGCAATACCGAAAAGGCTAAACCGTGAAACATCTGCTCGCATTCATGGCACTGGCTGCACTGGCCATCGGGCTGGTGTCGATCACTCAGGCGCACAGCGGTTACGCCGTCTTGATCCTGCCGCCGTGGCGGATCGAGCTATCGATCTATGCCTTCGCCGCCATCCTGATCGTGCTGGTGGCACTGCTATACCTGCTGACACGGCTCACGGCGGAACTGGGCGGCCTGCCGTACCGGGTGCGCCGTTACCGCGAAGCCAAAGCGCGCGAAGCATCGGTCAAGCTGGAGCGTGAAGCCCGCATCGCCTTCTTCGAGGGCCGCTATCAACGCGCCGAACGCCTCTCCGCCGAGGGCTTCGCCAACAGCCGCGAACTCGATGCTTTCGCCGTCAACGGCTTGCTGGCCGCCCGCGCCGCCCATGCCATGCGTGACTTCAACCGGCGCGACAAGCATTTCACCAAGTTGCGCGAGCGGCTCGGCCCGCAGCATCTGGCGCTGGCCATGACCATGGCCGAGCTTTACCTCGACGAGCGCCGCTTTGCCGATGCCGATCTGGCATTGACCGAAGCCAAGTCGATCTCGCCCAAGCTCACCGCCGCCCTCAAGCTGGAACTGAAACTGCGCCAGCGCGAAGACCGGCCGGAAGTCGTGGCCCGCATCGCCGAACAGCTGGAAAAGAGCGACGCCATCGATTCGTCGCAAGCACTGCGCATCCGCACGCAGGCGCATCTGTCGATGCTCTCCAGCAAGCCGATGACCGCCCGTGAAATCAAGGCGTGGTGGGCGAAGCTACCTGCGGATGAACGCGCCGTCGTGCCGTTGGTTGCCGCCGTCACCGAAGCGCTGCATGAGCAAGGGGCCGACAAGGACGCCAGCGAAGTGCTGGAAATCGCGCTCAACAACGAATGGTCCGACGAACTCGCCGGCATCTACGGCTTGCTGAGCCTCGATGAAGAAGGCCAGATCGCCCAGCTGCAGCAGGCGGAGCGCTGGCTCACCACCCATCGCCACGATCAGGCACTGCTGCTCACGCTCGGCCGCCTGTGCCGCCGCCGCTCGCTATGGGGCAAGGCGCAGACGTATCTTGAAGCGAGCCTGGCCGTGCGCCCGACCGCTGTCGCCCACGCCGAACTCGCCGCGATGCTGGAAGGACTCGACAAGCTTGAAGAGGCCAATCGGCATTACCGCGCCAGCCTGGCCTTGTCCTTGCCGATGCGTGTTGCGACTTGAATCTCAGCACCAGCAGCAAAACAAAACGGCCCTTCAACTGAAGGGCCGTTTTGTTTTGCAAGCTCAGGCGTTGCCAGCGTTACTCGCTTCCCGTGAGCGGGATGCCATGCTGATCCACTGAAACGGCAGGCTATCACGATGACGAGTGAAAAAATCCGGCTTCTTGAGCGCGGGCCTGGTGGGTAGCTTTTTGGGGGGCTTGATCGGCTTTTTCATACGTACCAACACCTATGGCTAGGTAACGTTCAGAATCTATACAGCATTTATTACAAATCCATACCTGATTCGTTTCAAATGCCCCCTAGTAAAGCTGCTCCGGCGCAATGCAGGCGCGCAACACATATTCGACCTGCGGCCCACGCGTGCGGCGTTGTATCCACCAGATCGCGCCTTTGCGTGTCGACCAATCAAGCTCGCGGCCGGTCAGCAACAAGCTCGCCAGACAACCGATCACCGGCTGATGGCCAACGATGATGGTGACGCGGCCGTCGCCTCGTGGCCACCCGGCCACCTCCAGATAGCTCGCGACCGGTGCGCCCGGATTGATGCGGCCATCCACTTCAAAACCGTGTCCGAGCGCCTGCGCGGTTTGCTGGCTGCGTTGCGCCACGCTGGAGATCACGCGAATCGGCTCGTCCTTCAATTCACGCGCCAGCCATTTCGCCATCCGTGCCGACTGTTTGCGGCCTTTGGGGGTCAGCCTGCGCTCAAGATCATCCGTGCCGTCTTCAGCTTCGGCGTGACGCCAGAGAATCAAATCCATGTGTTGTTTATCGCAATGAAAGATGTAGAAACGCCCGGCCTGGGCCGGGCGCAACGGGATACTAGGATGCCAATGGCAAGTGCGCCAGTTCGCCTATCGGATCGCCGCATCGCCCCAGTCGCATCAGTCAGATGCACACGGCATCAGGTGCGTTGCTTGGCAGCCAGTTCCGCCTGCAACATCGCCTGCGCCGAACGCGCCTTGCCGCCCCGCGCGCTCTTGCGGCGATAGCGGCCGTCCGACTGCATTTCCCACGCCTGCACGTTATCCACCAGATACGGCCGGATACTCTCGCGGATCACGCGGCGTTTGAGCTTGGGGTTGAGGATCGGGAAGGCGATCTCGATACGGCGGAACAGATTGCGGCCCATCCAGTCGGCGGACGAGAGATAGACGATCTCTTCGCCATCGGCATGGAAATAGAACACGCGATGGTGCTCCAGGAAGCGGCCGATGATCGAGCGCACGCGGATGTTGTCCGACAGACCCGGAATCCCCGGCCGCAGCGCGCACACGCCGCGCACGATCAGGTGGATGGTCACGCCGGCCTGGCTGGCTTCGTAGAGCTTCTCGATCACGGTCGGCTCTAGCAACGCGTTCATCTTGGCGATGATCACCGCCTTGCGGCCGGCACGGGCGATCGCGATCTCGCGGTCGATGGCCTTGGTCACGTTCTGCTGCAGCGTAAACGGCGCTTGCCAGAGCTGGTGGTGTTCGCCCGCCAGCCCAAGGCCGGTGAGCTGCATGAACACGTCGTTCACATCGCTGGTGATTTCTTCGTTTGCGGTCAGCAGGCCAAAGTCGGTGTAGAAATTGGTGGTGCGCGGGTGATAGTTGCCGGTGCCCACGTGCACGTAGCGACGCAGCTTACCTTCCTCACGCCGTACCATCAGCAGCATCTTGGCGTGGGTCTTGTAGCCGTACACACCGTAAACGACGTGCGCGCCGGCGCGTTCGAGCTTGGCTGCCCAGTTGATGTTGGCTTCCTCATCGAAGCGCGCCATCAGCTCGACCACCACCGTCACTTCCTTGCCGCGACGGGCGGCTTCCAGCAATGCCTCCATCAGCACCGATTCGCTACCGGTGCGATAGACCGTCATCTTGATCGCCACCACGTTCTGATCGATGGCGGCCTGCTGCAGCAAATCGATGACCGGCGTGAAGCTCTGGTAAGGATGGTGCAGCAGGATGTCGCCGTGACGAATGGCGGAAAACAGATCCGATTGCTTGCGCAATTCGACGGGAATGCCCGGCATGAACGGTTCGAACTTCAGATCCGCCCGATCGACCTGTGCCGGCACATCCATCAGCCGGACCAGATTCACCGGGCCATTGACGCGGTAGACGTCGATATCCGAGAGCCCGAACTGGTCACGCAGGAAATCCTTCAGATGGTTCGGGCAGTTGTCGGCGATTTCGATCCGCACCGCGTCGCCATAGGGGCGCTGCGACAATTCGCCTTCCAGCGCGGCGCGCAAATCCTTGACGTCTTCATCATCGACCGAGAGATCCGAATCGCGGGTGAGGCGGAACTGGTAGCAGCCAAGCGCGTTCATGCCGGCAAAGAGTTCGTCGACGTGCGCATGCAGGATCGACGACAGGAAGACGAAGCCGTTTGCCGAGCCGCTGATTTCCGGCGGCATCTTCACGAAGCGCGGCAGGATACGCGGCGCTTGCACGATGGCGATGCCGGAATTGCGGCCAAAGGCATCACGGCCTTCCAACTCGACGATGAAGTTGAGCGATTTGTTGAGGACACGCGGGAACGGGTGCGACGGATCGAGCCCGATCGGCGTCAGCACCGGCATCAGTTCGCGGAAGAAGAAATCCTTCACCCATGCGCGCTGTGCTTCGTTCCACGCGCTACGGCGCAGGAAGTGGATGCCTTCGGCGGCCAGCGCCGGGAACATGGTGTCGCGCAGCAGGCGGTACTGACGCTCGACGAGGTCGTGCGCATCCTTGGCGATCAGATCGAACGCCTGCTGTGGCGTAAGGCCCTCGGGCAGCAGGCGGGTCGGGAATTGGCGGATGCTTTCCTTGAGCCACGCCATCCGCACCTCGAAAAACTCATCGAGATTGCTGGAGACGATGCACAGGAATTTGAGGCGTTCGAGCAGCGGGTTATTAACGTCTTCGGCTTGTGCCAGCACCCGGCGATTGAATTCAAGAAGACCGAGTTCTCGGTTCAACATCAGCTGGCTATCGGCGGGCTTGTACGTCATGGGCTTGTGCACGAGAGTAAAGAGTAATTTTTCAGGATACCGAAATAAGATGACGTCGGCACTGCAGTGTTTGCTGTAGCCCGTCGGACAGGCGACAGAAAGCATTCAGGCCGCATGGGCGGCCTGACGGGTCTTGCTTACGACTGTGGCGGAACGTAGCCAGCCACCTGGTCTGCGCCGCCACCGAAGAAGTAGTTCTCCAGCTGCTGCTGCAGGTATTGGCGCGCACGCGGATCAGCGAGGTTGAGGCGGTTCTCATTGATCAGCATGGTCTGGTGCTTCACCCATGCCGCCCACGCTTCCTTGGACACGCCCTCGTAGATCTTCTTGCCCATCTCGCCGGGCAGCGGCGGGAAATCCAGACCTTCAGCCTCGCGACCAAGTTTTATACATTGCACCATCCGGGCCATGAGGCACCTCCGAGATCAATCAAACGTCGAATTATATCCGCGTTGGGCCCGTCTGCGCGGGCGGGTTCCCGTGCGGCCGCGATGCGCTCGATGGGTTACGGCCGTTGGCCTAACCCATCCTACGAGCTAGGGGCAACCGGCTCATCCGCATCCACCGCGGCCCAAGCCGCCGAAACGCGCCGGCTCAGCCGATCCAGATACAAGTAAACGACCGGCGTAGTGAACAGCGTCAGCACTTGCGAAACCAGCAACCCACCCACCAGCGCCACCCCGACCGGCGCGCGCAGTTCCGACCCGGCCCCGCTGCCGAGCGCCAAGGGCAGCGCCCCCAGAATGGCGGCCATGGTGGTCATCATGATCGGCCGGAAGCGCAGCCGGCAGGCATGGTGGATCGCCTCACTCGGGCTGATGCCACCGCGTTCGGTTTCCAGCGCCACGTCGACCATCATGATGGCGTTTTTCTTCACGATGCCGATCAGCAGGATGATGCCGATCAGCGAGATCACGTTCAGCTCATAGTGCAGCAGCCACAAGGCCAGCAGGGCCCCCAACCCGGCCGACGGCAGCGTGGAGAGAATGGTGAGCGGGTGGATATAGCTCTCATACAAGATGCCGAGCACGATATAGACCGCCAGAATCGCCGCCAGGATCAGATACGGCTGGGTGCTGGACGACGCCTGGAATGCCTTGGCATTGCCTTGGAAGCTGCCATGCAAAGTGGCCGGCAGCGTCATCGCCCGCAGGGATTGTTCCACCGCGTTGACCGCATCACCCAAGGCCACGCCCGGCGCGAGATTGAACGACAAGGTGATCGAGGGGAATTGATCCTGATGGTTGATCTGCAGCGGGATCAGCGAATCCTCGAAGCGCGAGAACGCCGCCAATGGCACAAGCTGCCCGCCAGCGGCCGGCACGCGGATTTCCTGCAGCGCGCTGGCATCGAGCTTGTGCGCCGGGTCCAGCTCCAGCACGACGTGATACTGGTCGATCTGGGTAAAGATCGTCGCCACCTCGCGCTGGCCCAGTGCGTCGTACAAGGTGTCGTCGATGGCCTGCGGCGTGATGCCGAACTGGGCGGCATGATCCCGATCGATGACCACCGTGGTGCGCGGCGCGGCGTTCTGCAGATCGGAGGTCACATCGCTGAGCTGCGGCAGCTTTTTCAGCTCCGCCATCAGGCGGGGCGTCCAGTCATACAGCTCGTGCAGATCGGTGTCTTGCAGCGTGTACTGAAACTGCGTCTGGCTGCTGCGCCCGCCCACTTGCAACTCCTGCCGGGTGCGCAAATGCAGCTCGATGCCCGGCACATCCGCCACCTTCTTGCGCAACCGGTTCATGATTTTGCCGGCATCGGCATGCCGCTCGGCGAAGGGCTTGAGATTGATCACCAAACGGCCATTGTTGGACGGCGTCGAGCCGATCCAGCTGTAGACCTTGGCGACGTCCGGGTCATCCACCACCAGCCGTACCAGCTCCAGCTGACGCGCTGCCATCGCCGGCGCGGAAATATCGGTCGGCGCTTCGCTGCTGCCCAGAATCTGCCCGGTATCTTGCTGCGGGAAGAAGCCCTTCGGCACCGCCCAGAACAGGAACAGCGTCAGTACCAGCACGAGACCAGCCACGGCCAGCGTCACCGCCGGATGCTTGAGCACCCTGGTCAGCGCGGCGTCGTAGGCGGCGGCCAGCCCGAGAAAGGCGGACTCGGCCCAATGCGCCACACGGCCCGGTTGATGGCGTTGATCCAGATGCAGCAGCACCCGGCACATCATCGGCGTGATGGTCAGCGACACCACGGCCGACACCAGCAGCGCCACGCTCACGGTGATGGAAAACTCGCGGAACAGCCGGCCGACCACGCCGCTCATGAACAGCAATGGAATCAAGGCCGCGATCAGTGACAACGTCATCGAGATCACGGTAAACGACACCTGGCTCACGCCAGTCAACGCCGCCTGAAACGGTTTTTCGCCCGCCTCGACGTGCCGGATGATGTTCTCGATCACCACGATGGCGTCGTCGACCACGAAGCCGACCGCGATGGTGATGCCCATCAAGGACAGATTGTCGATGCTGTAGCCGGCGAAACTCATGATGCCAAAGGTGCCGGCAATCGAGAGCGGGATTGCAATCGCCGGGATCAGCGTCGCCCAGAAGCCGCGCAAGAACAGGAACACCACCAACACCACCAGCGCCACCGTCATCAGCAGCGTGTATTGCACATCGGTCAGGCTGGCGCGGATGGTTTGCGTGCGGTCGTTCACCACTTCGGCCGACACCGACGCCGGCAGCGAGTGCTCCAGCTCCGGCAACACGCGCTTGATTTCATCCACCGTCTCGACCACGTTAGAGCCGGGCTGCTTGTGGATATCGACGATGATCGCCCGCTTGCCCTGAATCCACGCCGCCTGCTTTACATCCTGCGCGCCGCTGACCGCCCGGCCGATATCGCGCACCCGTACCGGTGCGCCGTTGCGATAGGCCAGGATCAGATTGTCGTATTCGGCGGCCTTGCTGAGCTGGTCGGTGGTATCGACCGACACCGAACGCTTCGGCCCGTCCAGCGTGCCCTTGGGCGAATTGGCCGTCGCCGAACCAAGCGCCGCCCGGACTTGCTCCAGACTCAGGCCCAGCGTCGCCACCTTGCCGGGATCGATCTGTACGCGGATGGCCGGCTTCTGCTCACCATGCAGATCGACCAGCCCGACGCCCTTGATGCGCGACAGCTGCTGGGCGATATACGAATCGGCGTAGACGTTGACCTGCGGCAGCGGCAAGACGTCCGACGTGACCGCAATCGACATGATCTGAAAGTCAGCCGGATTGGCTTTTTCATACGACGGCGGGCTGGGCAGCGTCTTGGGCAGCAAGCCCCCGGCCGCGTTGATCGCCGCCTGCACGTCCTGCGCAGCGGCATCGATGCTGCGGCTGAGATCGAACTGCACCGTGATCGACGTGCTGCCTTGCGAGCTGGTCGAGGTCATTTCCGACACACCCGGAATCAGCGCCAGCTGCCGCTCCAGCGGCGTGGCGACCGATGTCGCCATCACCTCCGAGCTCGCGCCGGGCAGATCGGCCGACACGTTGATGGTGGGCAATTCGACCTGCGGCAACGCAGCCAACGGCATCAGCGTGTAACCCGCCAGACCGAACAGCAACAGCATGAGCATCAGCAGCGACGTGGCGACCGGTCGGCGGATAAACGGCTCGGAGATGTTCATGTCACAGCCCGGTCGCTGCGGAAACAGCCGAGGCGGTGGAGATCACCACCCGGCTCTTGGCCCGCAAACGCGACTGCCCGCTGGTCACGACCCGCTCGCCCGCGGCCACGCCGGATGCGATCACGGTCAAGCCCGCCTCGTCGCCGCCGGTCTTCACTGGCCGGATATCCACGGTCGAATCCGGCTTGATGACGAAGACAAACGAACCATCGGTGCCGTTTTCCACCGCCACGGACGGCACCACCAGCACGTTATGCAATTGCGCCAGCTGCACGCTCGCCTGTGCGAACTGCCCCGGCGTCAGGATGCCTGCCTCGTTACCGAACACCGCCTTGGCCATGATCGTGCCGGTGGTGGTGTCCACCGCGTTATCCACAAACGCCAAATGGCCGGTGAGCGCCTTGTCCACACCGGGCAAGGATGCGCTGACCGGCACCTGGCCCGCAGCCAGCGCCTGCTTCAAACGGCCCAATTGCGACTCGGGCACGGCGAATGTGACGTAGATCGGCTGCACCTGATTGATCACCAGTAACGTGGTGTCATTCGCCTTGGCCGCGCCGCCCGCTGGCAGCAGCACCGCGCCAGCCACACCATCCATGGGGGCCAGCACGCGAGCGTAGGAAAGCTGCAACCTGGCATTGTCGATATTGGCGCGATCCGCCTTGAGGGTGGCTTGCGCCGCATGCAGATCAGCTTCGGTCTGGTTCAGCGCGCTCTTGGAGATAAAACCCTGATCGGCCAAGGTCGCGTTGCGGCGGTAGTCCCCCTTGAGCCGTTCCAGCTGGGCCTCGTCCTTCGCCGCCAGCGCCTCGCTTTGGCGCAGTTGTGCCTCCAGTACCGATGCATCCAGCCGCAACAAGAGCTGCCCCTTGTGCACCGGCTGACCCTCGGCATAAACCACTTCCGCCACCTGCCCATCCAGCCGCGCCTTGACGCTGACCGATGCCTTGGCCTCCGCCCGGCCGACCGCCTTGAGCGAGAGCGGCAAGTCTCGCTGCCGAACCTCCGCCACAGTGACACTGATCGGCGTCTGCACTTCCGCATTCGCCGGTGCGCCCCCTTTGGGCTGACCATGAGTCACTAGATAAACGCCCACGCCAGCTACCGCGACGCCAAAGCACACACCCATCCACTTCAGATTCATGAATTGCTCAATCCCGGCCCACTCGCGGGCGCCTTAGGGTCAATCTGCTCAAAGCTCGCAACGGCGAGAACGAGGGATATAGCACAGTGGCATTAATTCTAGGCGAGTGTTGGCGGGGAAACGACAAAGCCCCGCGTTGGCGGGGCTTTTAAGCACAGCTTCTACTAGAGGACTGTTGACTACATTTCACGCCACTTACACCCATTTGGCATATAGTTCGTACCCTGAATGTATATGTCATGCCCCATCCATTATCCCGTCCAATACTAAAAGGCCAGAGAATGAAACGAATCCTCCCCATCGTCGCCCTGCTTGCTGCCGGCGCAATGTCTGCCCATGCCGAAGACGCCTACAACCAGGCCGTCGTGGCGGTTCCGGTGCTGAAAACCACAACGACCTCGATCGGCCAGCCGATCCAGTATCCGGCAACCGTCAAGCCGGAAGTCACCTCCCTGCGCGTCGACATCCCGCCGGGCAAGGAAACCGGCTGGCACACCCACCCGGTCCCTGGCTTTGCCTATGTGCTGGCCGGCACGCTCACCATTGAGCTCGAAGGCGGCAAGCAATTGCAGTTCAACGCCGGCCAAGGGTTTGCCGAAGTGGTCAATACGCTGCACAACGGCAAGAACCTGGGCACGGAGCCGGTGAAGCTGCTGGTGACGTTCGCCGGGGAATCGGGCTCGCCGTTTGCGGTGAAGGCACCGGCACCCGCTCCGGCCAAGTAATAAGATTGTTCATGATCTTTTATCCCCTCTCCCATCCCATGCAAGGCTTTTAGCCTTGTTGTGGGAAGGTGGGAGAGGGTGCTTGCAAAGGTCGCTACCCCCGGCCCCTCTCCCACAAGTGTGAGAGGGGAGCCCTCGCACTAAATCACCTTGGAATAACGCACCAAAGGCTGCGGCTGGCGCAGGTTGTTCAGCCGGGAGACATAGGTAACACTTGTCGGGAGACATGGGTAACACCTTTTATGATCATCGCCTTGCCATTCACAGGAGCAGGCGATGCCTTGGAAGGAGTATTCCACCATGTCCTCACGCCACGAATTCGTCTTGCTGGCCCAAGCCCCTGGCGCCAATGTCCGTGCGCTGTGCCACGCCTTCAACATCAGCCCCAAGACCGGCTACAAATGGCTGGCCCGCTTCGCTGAACACGGCGCCGCCGGGTTGCAGGATCGCTCCCGCCGACCCCTGCACTCTCCGGCACGCAGCAGCAGCGCGCTGGAAACCCTGC
>NZ_JONM01000026.1 GCF_000711875.1 Andreprevotia chitinilytica DSM 18519 | reverse complement strand
ACTGGTCAACCAGACCGACTACACCAGCACCGGCTGGAACCCGACCAACGCCAGCCTGTGGACTGACCTTGGCGTGAGCAGCGGCGGTGCTACACCGACCCCGGCACCGACCGCAACCCCGACACCGAAGCCGACGGCAACGCCGGTACCGGTGACCGGCACGCCAGTGCCGACAACGGCCCCGACGCCGACTGCTACCCCGACCCCCGCGCCGACCCCGGCCACCACCTGCTACGCAGCGTGGAGCGCAACGCAGGATCACTACAACGGCGGCGACAAGGTCACGTTGAATGGCGTGAATTACGTTGCCAACTGGTGGACCAACGCCAATCCGTCGACCAACAGCGGCCCGAGCGGCTCCGGCAAGGATTGGACTGTGCTGGGCAACTGTGGCGGCGCAACGCCGGTACCGACACCGGTTCCGACCGCTACCCCGACACCGAAGCCGACCGCAACGCCGACACCTACCCCGGCTACGCCGACACCCGCTCCGACCGCGACCCCAGTCCCGACACCGACCCCGAGCGGCGTACCGGCCAGCTTCATGTACAGCCCGTACAAGGACGTGACCGTCAATACCGACTGGAACAACGATGAAATGCGCAGCACGGTGGCCAAGGGCACCGCGCAGGCCATCACGGTCGATATGCCGGCCAAGGCCACGACGCTGACTTGGGCGTTCGTTACCGGCGAGTGCGGTTCTTCCGCTGCATCGCCAGTGGGCGAAAACCTCGGCGGCATGCTGCCGGCTACGTTTGCGGCCACCAACGTGCCGTTGTTCACCGGTTCGGGCAAGAAGTACATCGTCTCCACCGGTGGCGCTGCGGGTGCGTTTACTTGCGCGACCGACGCGGGCTTCACCAAGTTCATCAACAACTACTACTCGGCCAATATGATCGGCGTGGACTTCGACATTGAAGCCGGTCAGACCCAGCAACAGGTCAATGATCTGGTGCAGCGCGTGATCACGGCTCAGAAGACGTGGCCGAACCTGCGTTACAGCTTCACGCTGGCTACGCTGGCGCAAAGCCCGAGCGGTTCTGCCGTTGCGGTCGACCAAGGTGCCAGCTCGCCGAACCCGCTGGGCAGCATGGGCATCATGGTCATGAATGCGATCAAGAGCTACGGCCTGACCAACTACACCGTCAACTTGATGACGATGGACTACGGCAGCCCGGCCAGCAATGGCACCTGCGTGGTCAGTGGTAGTCAGTGCCAGATGGGCCAGTCCGCCATCCAGGCCGCGATGAACCTGCATCGCTACTACAACCTGCCGTATAGCCAGATCGAAGTGACGCCAATGATTCTGGCGAACGACGTTGCTGGTGAAAACTTCTCCCTGACCGATGTGGACACCGTGTCCTCGTGGGTCAAGGCGAATGGCTTGGCAGGCGTGCACTTCTGGTCGTATGACCGCGATCAGTCCGGTGCCACGTTCACCAACCGCTTCATCTCTGCCCTCGGACTTTGATTCAGCGCTATTGCTGCTGATTCTGGTTTGAGAAAGCCGGCCCGCAAGGGCCGGCTTTTTTGCGTGCACGCTAGCCACGGTATGACTTGGATATCGATCAGCTGTATACCTGCGCGGTAGGCCCGCCTGAGTCTGATATGGCACCGATTTAGCGCATTGCCTGGCAGCGTTTTTCATTAATTCTTAAATATGCTTTCATTCTTGTTGGGATTTTTGAGTGAGATCGCCAATGGGTTTGGCAGTGAACGACCGTTTCAAACCGTGTTTGCTTGCGACGTTGCAACCCGCGATGTATTCATTACTAAGAAAGAATCTGCTTATATTTAGTCAGCATTTGGAAATTTACTTGAAATGAGTGAGGGATGGCGTTAGTCTGCGACCCATCCCCGCCCGTTACTTTGAGGTTCGTTCAAGCCATGCCGGAGTTGGCCGATCTGGCCCACCTGATCGAAGAAAGCGAACGGCTCACGTATGTCAATCCGCACAAGGCGCTGAGCCTGGCCGGACAAGCGAGTGAGCTGGCGCAGCAAGCCGACGATGCCACCATGGCGTCCAAGGCGTGGCGTCGCTATGGCGCGCTGCTGCTCAGCTTTGGCAAAGTGCCGGATGGCCAGCAGGCCCTCCTGAGGGCGTTGATGATTGCCGAGACCGAAGATCTGGTCGCGGAGCGTGGCGAGATCATCCAGGAGCTGGCGAGCGTCTATTACACGCTGGGCGAGTACGGCGAGGCGATTGCGTATTGGGGCGATTGTCTCGATCAGATGCACAACGCCGGCTTCATGCTCTCCACGCGTGTCTACGCTCATATCGGGCTTGGCCAGGTCTATTACGCGCACGAATCATTCCAGATGGCGCTGGCGCATCACCTCACCGCCGAAAAAATGATCACGCTGCAGCTCGATGTGGATTTGCGCTGCCGGGTGAAAATCAACCTCGCTGCCGACTACTACAAGCTGCACCGCTACGACGAAGCGCGTGAGCAACTGATCGCCGCGCAGCCGCTGGCGCAAGAAGCCGGCAACCAGGAATATCAGGGCGAAATTTTTGTTTATCTCTGCCATATCGCACTGGATCTGGGCGAAACGGTCTTGGCGCATACCTATCTCGCCCAGGCCGAATCGTTGCGACGCGCCTGGATGTGGGGCGAGACCTCGCAGCAGATCACACGCGGCCGGCTTCATCTGGCGGAAGGCGACCTGACCGAAGCGCGCGCCTGTTTCCTGGCGGCGCAGCAAAAGGCCGAGGACATGGGCTCGGCGCATGACATCTACCAAATCAACCGGCTACTGGCGAACGTGAGCCACCGGCTCGGTGACCCCCAAGCGGCAGAGCGCTATCATCGGCGTTATCAGGATGTATTCAACCGCATCGTCAGGCCGACGACGTTTGCACAACTGCGGGCACTGGAAGCACAACTCAGCTGCTAGCGGTCACCCAAGCAATCACCCAAGGCCTGCCAGGAGTGCTTCGCCATGCATGCCTTCACGTTTCACAATCCCACTCGCATTCACTTTGGCCCCGGCCAGATTGCACGCATTGCCGAAGAGATTCCTGCCGGCAGTCGCGTACTGCTGACCTATGGCGGCGGCAGCATTCATCACAATGGCGTGCATGCGCAGATTGCAGCCGCACTCGCTGGCCGCACGGTGATCGAGTTTGCCGGTATCGAACCGAACCCCGAGTTTGAAACGCTGAAACGCGCCGTTGAGTTGGGCCGTGCCGAGCGCGTGGATTGGGTGCTGGCCGCCGGTGGCGGTTCGGTGATCGACGGCAGCAAGTTCATTGCCGCGGGGATCACGCTCGATCCGGCCATCGACCTGTGGCAGATCGTCGGCAACCGCACCCCGCTGCATACCGCGACCCCGCTGGGCTGCGTGCTGACGCTGCCGGCCACCGGGTCGGAAAGCAACAACGCGGCGGTCATCACCCGGCGCGAAACGCAAGACAAACTCTCGTTCAAGAATGCGCTGGTGTTCCCGCGCTTCGCCGTGCTCGACCCGTCCGTGACGCAAACCTTGCCGACGCGGCAGGTCGCCAACGGCATCGTTGACGCCTTCGTGCACACCACCGAGCAATACCTGACCGTGCCCAGCGGCGCGGCGATTCAGGATCGGCTCGCGGAAGGCATCCTCTCCACCCTGATCGAAAACGGCCCGGTCACGCTGACTGACCCAGCGAACCCCGATGCCCGCGCCAATCTGGTCTGGGCTGCCAATCAGGCGTTGTTCGGGCTGGTGGGCATCGGTCAGGTCGTCGATTGGGCTACGCATGCAATCGGTCACGAGTTGACTGCGCTGCACGGCATCGATCATGCCCGCTCGCTGGCGCTGACCTTGCCCAGCCTGTTGCGTTACCGTCTGAAAGACAAAACGGCCAAACTGGCGCAATACGGCCGGCGCGTCTGGCGTTTGAGCGGCAGCGATGCCAGCGTGGCGGCAGGCGCCATCGACGCGACCGAAGCGTTCTTCGAGCATCTGGGCGTGCCGACACGGTTTTCCGCTTATCAGCTCGATGCCAGCGAAGTGGCAAAGGCCGTGCGCGAGCAGCTCACGCGGCATAACCGGCTCAAATTGGGTGAAGGCGGCGTGCTGACGCCGGACGATTGCGCCCGCATCGTCGCCATGGCGGTTTAGCTCCCTCGGCTTGCAGCGGGCGTTGCAGCGCAACAACGGATGCAAACGCCCATGTATGCTGGGCCGGTGAAGCGGTGGCCGAAGTGCTAAGCTTCGAATCCGCAGTACCGATTTCGCCATTTGTACCCATGCCCCAATCCGACCTTGAAGCCTTGCTGGAACGCGCGCGCAAGCTGGTTTACTCCCAGAGCGCCGATGCACTCGCCTTTGCGCGTAGCGCACGGGAACTCGCACGTTCACTGGGCGACGCGCCGGGCGAAGCCGAGGCGCTGAATATCTCGGCACAGGTGCTGTTCCTGTTTGGCCGGTATGGCGATGCCATGAACGAGATGATGACGGTCATGGACATCGGCAACACGCGGGACATCGGTATCCGGCATGGCGAAGCGCTGCAGCAGATCGCACGCAGCCACTACACCCAGGGCGATTACGACTCTGCCAGTGATTGCTGGTTTGCCTGCCTGGAGCTGCCAGCCAATCTCGTCGCGGAAGTTGACCGCGTGCGGGCCCACATCGGGCTGGGCCAAGTGATGTTCGCCCACGAGCAATACGAAAAAGCCCTGGCGCATCACCGCCGCGCATCCGAATTGGCCGAAGAGTGCGACAACGTGCAATTGACGGCCAGCAGCCTGATCAATATCGCGGTCGATCTGCAATATCTGGCGCATTTCGACGAAGCCTGCGCCGTGCTCAAACAGGCGCTGCCCTTGGCGCGAGCGGCGGAACACTACGAATTCGAAGCCGAAATCTACGGCATCATGGGCCAGATCCAGTTTGCCCGGGGCGATCTGACCAAGGCGCGCATGAGCTTGCGCGTTGCGCTCAAGATCAACCGGCTGCACACCAATCTGTGGGGCGAGGCCAATGACCTGTTCTGGCTTGGGCACTGCAGCCTCACCGAGGGCGAGCTGGATACGGCGCACGATGAGTTGTTGCGTGCCATGCATCTGGCCAAGGAAATGGGCGCGCAGAATCTGGTGGCCCGCATCCATCTGGCGCTTTCCACGCTGTATGTCGGGCTGGATCAACCAGAACGCTCGATTGAGCATTTGGCTGCCTATGACGGGTTGCAGCAGCAAATGAGCGAGCAAGTCAGTTCCAGCCGCTTTGCCAATATGGAGTTACGGTTGACGCAGTAAGGCGCCGATAGCCAAGGCAAGCGATCCGGCGCACCGGGCCGCACGCTTGGTCGCAGATTTTCCGCCGTTCGGCCAAATCAAGGATTCGCGCTTTGTGCGGGCCGGTTATGCTGTTCGGGTTTTCCCGATGCCTGCTTTGCGGTTGTGATCACAAGCGTCGCCAAGCCTCTGTTTGAACGGACCTTTTTCTCGCTACTTTCGCCAGCAATGAACGCCGACCCGGTTTCCTCCGCTACCGTCGATCAACTTAACCAGCGCGCCCGGGCGATGTATCGCGACCGGAGCGATGAAGCGCGTTCGCTGGCAGAAGCCGCCTGCAAGCAGGCCATCCAGCTCGATTACCACTTCGGCTACGTCGAGGGGCTGCTGAACCATGCCCGTGCGCTCTTGCTGCAGGGTGGGTATCAGGAAGCGATTGCGCTGATGCGCCATAGCCTCTTTCTCGGTGAGGAATATGGCTATACCTTGCACGTGGCCGAATGTCTGCAGGAAATCGCCCGCGCGCACTATGTGCTGGCCGAGTACGACACGGCGCTGCAGTATTGGTCGAGCTGTCTGGATGTGTCGCTCAACATCGAAGCCTACGAAGCCTATGTGCGCGCCCAGATCGGCATCGGCCAGCTCTATTTCGCCCACGACGATTTCCAGTCCGCCTACGACCATCACCTGAAGGCGCGTGATGGCTTCCAGCATCTCACCGATGACACTCTCAAGGCGGCGGTGCTGATCAATCTGGGGGTGGACCTGCATCGACTGGGCCGTTTTGACGATGCGCTGGAAGAACTCAATGCGGCGCACGAACTGTTGCGCCGCACCCCACATCTTGAATACGAAGCCGATACGCTGAGCGGCATCGGCGCGGTCTATCTGAGCAAGCACGAGCTGGAGCATGCCGAGCGCTATCTCGAACAAGCGCTCGATATCAACCGCGCCCACGGCAATCTGTGGGGTGAGGCCGCCAATCTGCTGCTGCTGGGCAAGCTCGAATTCGCACGCAAACATGAAGGCCGCTCCGCCAGCTTGTTGCAGCTGGCGCTCACGCAAGCCGAGTCGATTGGCGCGGCCCATCTGGTGTATCAGATCGAAGAGCAGCTCAGCTTCACCTTCGAAGGGCTGGGCGATGTGCAGCGCTCGTTACACTACTACCGGCGCTATCACGCCGGTTATGTGGCGATCCTGCGTCAAGCATCGCCATACAAACTGCATTTGATGGAAATGCGGCTGGAAGTCGAAAAAGCCCGGCTGGAAAACGCCAATCTGCGCCAACAAGGCGCGACGCAGCGCCGCGAATTGCAACGGGCTGAAAAGCTGGCGATTCAGGATGCGCTCACCGGGGTGCTGAACCGGCGCGGCATGGATACGTTGGGCGAGCAGATGTTTGCGCGAGCGCGTGAGGACAGCCAGCCGATCACGGCGCTGATGATCGACATCGACCACTTCAAGCGTGTGAATGATCGCTTTGGTCATGGCTTGGGCGATACCGTGCTTCGCCAGACCGCCGCCTTGCTCAAATCCGGCTGTCGGCAGGACGATCTGGTGGCCCGCTATGGCGGCGAGGAGTTCCTGATCATGCTGCCGGGCCGCGATTGGCATGGCGGTGTCGAATTGGCCGAGCGCCTGCGCAAGCTGGTCGAGAGCTGGCCGTGGAGCCGTATCCACCCTGATCTGGTGCTCACCGTCAGCGTGGGCGTTGCCGATCGGATCGCCGATATGTATCTGGTCGAGTTGCTTGAGCGCGCCGACCGGCAGCTCTATCGCGCCAAGGCGGGCGGGCGCAATCAGGTGATGGTTGATCAGCCACGGCATTGAAGCTGGCTGTGCGGGGCGCTGTTTCCGTAAGGGATGACGGTTTTTGCCCCCTCATGTCCACCGGACCGGGCAGAGGCGTTTTACATGTCCTCATTTTGTGCAGTTTGCGGCGTGCTGCCCGGTGCGCGTCGCCATTCCGGGTTTTGTTCGCCGGCGCAATTCACCCGCATCTTGGCCGATCTCCCTAAAACCCCAATCAAATTGGGCCTTTAGGCGAAGTAAATTCCGGTAAAATCCCATCTTTAGCAGCATTGCGAGATTGCCTGCCATGGCAGACCACACCGCCGCCAGCCTCCCTCACGCCGCCGAGCGCCTGCGCGAAATCCCTTACAACTACACTTCGTTCTCTGATCGCGAGATCGTGATCCGCCTGTTGGGCGACGAAGGTTGGCGGGTGCTCGACGAATTGCGCCAGCAACGGGTGACCGGGCGTTCCGCGCGGATGTTGTTCGAAGTGCTGGGCGACATCTGGGTGGTCAAGCGCAATCCCTACCTGCAAGACGACCTGCTGGAGAACCCGAAGCGGCTCAAGATGCTCGTCGATGCCATGCGCCACCGCTTGGCCGAGATCGAAAAGCGCCGTCAGGAAAATCCGCAGGTTGGCTTCCTGGTCAGCCGTGCCAAGGTCGCCGTCGACGCGTTCGAGCAGGAATTCCACGAAGTCGCCGTGTTGCGCAAGAAGGTGATGAAGCGCATGAGCGCGCATACCCGCCGCGACAATATCTGCTTTGATGGCCTCGCCCGCGTGTCGCACGTCACCGATGCTACCGACTGGCGCGTCGAATACCCGTTCGTCGTACTCGCCCCGGATACCGAAGAAGAAATGGCCCCGCTGGTGGCCGCCTGTATCGAGCTGGGCCTCACGGTGATTCCACGTGGCGGTGGTACCGGCTACACCGGTGGCGCAGTCCCGCTCACACCGCTATCGGCCGTGATCAACACCGAAAAGCTCGATCGCCACAATGGCGTCGAATTCATCGAGATTCCGGGTCAAAGCAAAAAAGTCGCCACCATCCAGTGCGGCGCGGGCGTTGTGACCCGCCGCGTGATGGAAGCCGCCGAAGAGGCCGGTCTCGTGTTCGCGGTCGATCCGACTTCTGCTGATGCCTCGTGCATCGGCGGCAACGTCGCGATGAACGCTGGCGGCAAGAAAGCCGTGTTGTGGGGCACCGCGCTCGACAACCTCGTCAGCTGGAAAATGGTCGATGCCGATGGCAACTGGAAGTTCATCGAGCGGCTCGACCACAATATGTCGAAGATTCACGACGCCGAAAAAGCCACCTTCCGCGTCACCACTTACAAGCCGGATGGCAAGACCAAGCTGTCCGAAGGCGTGCTATCGATTCCGGGCAAGAGCTTCCGCAAGGAAGGTCTGGGCAAGGATGTCACCGATAAATTCCTGTCCGGCCTGCCGGGTGTGCAGAAGGAAGGCACTGACGGCCTGATCACCAGCGCGCGCTTTGTGCTGCATCGCATGCCGGCGCACGTGCGTACCGTCTGCCTGGAATTCTTCGGCGAAGTCAGCCGTGCCGTGCCGTCCATCGTCGAGATCAAGGATTACCTCGACGGTCACCCGGATGTGCAGCTGGCGGGGCTGGAACACCTCGATTGGCGCTATGTGCGCGCCGTCGGTTACGCCACCAAGGCCAAGAGCAAAGGCCGGCCAAAGATGGTGCTGGTGGCCGATCTGGTCTCGGACAACGAAATCGCCGTCGGTGAGGCTGCATCGCAAGTCGTGCGCCTTGCCAATGCACGTAGCGGCGAAGGCTTCATTGCCGCCAGTGCCGAGCAGCGCAAGAAATTCTGGCTCGACCGTGCCCGTACCGCCGCCATCGCCAAGCACACCAACGCCTTCAAGATCAACGAAGACGTCGTGATTCCGCTCGGCCGCCTGGGCGAGTATTCGGATGCCATCGAGCGCATCAATATCGAGCTGGCGATCGACAACAAGCTGGAGCTGCTCGAGAAACTGAACGATTTCTTCGAGCAAGGTGTGTTGCCGGTTGATTTTGCGGATTCGCCGCTGTCGCGCGAGGCGTTGGTCGGCGACCGCCGCGTTGCCGCGCTGGAGCTGATTGCCCGTGCGCGTACCCACTGGCAGTGGATTCGCACTCACCTCGACGATGCGTTCGAGGCGTACACCGCAGCCTTCCCGACCATGCCGCTGGAAAAGCAGCTTTCGGCCGAAGAGCAGCCGCAAAGCGTGTTCCTGGCACTGCGCGATTTCGTGCTGCGCGTGTCCTGGAAGCGCGAACTGCTGACCGATTTCGAAGCGATGTGCTCCAGCCGCAACGACAAGCCGCTGCTGGATGCGGTGCTGGCGATCCACCAGCAAGTGCTCAAGGGCCGCACCTGGGTGGCGCTGCACATGCATGCCGGCGACGGCAACGTGCACACCAACATCCCGGTGAATTCCGACGATTACGCCATGCTGCAACGCGCCCACAACGCCGTGGCGCGCATCATGCAGGTGGCGCGTGATCTGGATGGTGTGATCTCGGGCGAACACGGCATCGGCATTACCAAATACGAGTTCCTCACCAAGGAAGAACTCGCACCGTTCGAGCAATACAAGCAGCTGGTCGACCCGAATGGTCACTTCAACAAGGGCAAGCTGCTGGCCGGGGCTGACCTGACCAACGCCTACACGCCGTCGTTCAGCCTGCTGGGCGCGGAATCGCTGATCCTGGAGCAATCGGATATCGGCGAAATTGCCGATTCGATCAAGGATTGCCTGCGTTGCGGCAAGTGCAAACCGGTCTGCACCACGCATGTACCGCGCGCCAACTTGCTGTACAGCCCACGCAACAAGATTCTGGCGACAGGTTTGCTCACCGAAGCCTTCCTGTACGAAGAACAGACTCGCCGTGGCGTATCGCTCAAGCATTTTGACGAGCTGGGCGATGTGGCCGATCACTGCACGGTCTGCCATCGCTGCGTGAATCCATGCCCGGTGAAGATTGACTTCGGCGATGTATCGGTCGCGATGCGCAATTTCCTGCGTAAGGAAGGTCAGAAGAAATTCAACCCGGTGACCTCGCTGGGTATGACTTTCCTGACGATCAAAGACCCGGCCACGATCAAGCTGATCCGCAAACTCACCATCGAGTGGGGCTACAAAGGGCAACGGCTGGCGCACAAGCTGGCCAAGAAGTTGGGCCTGCTCAAGCCCTTCCTGAAGCAGCCGCCGACCACGCTCGGCACGCCGCCGATCAAGACGCAGGTCATCCACTTCATCAACAAGCCGATGCCCGGCAAGTTGCCAAAGAAAACTGCTCGCGCGCTGCTGGATGTGGAAGACGCAGCGACCATCCCGGTGATCCGCAATCCGGCCCAGGCGATGGAAGAACAAGAGTCGGTGTTCTACTTCCCCGGCTGCGGTTCGGAGCGCCTGTTCAGTCAGGTCGGGCTCGCTACGCAGGCCATGCTCTGGCATGTCGGCACCACCACGGTCTTGCCGCCGGGCTACCTGTGCTGCGGCTATCCGCAGACATCGGCCGGGCAGGCCGACAAGGGCGACAAGATCACCACCGATAACCGCGTGCTGTTCCATCGCGTCGCCAACACGCTCAATTACCTCGATATCAAGACCGTGATCGTGAGTTGCGGCACCTGTATGGATCAGTTGCAGAAGTACCAGTTCGAGCAGATTTTCCCCGGCTGCCGCCTGCTGGATATCCACGAATACCTGATGGAAAAGGGCGTCCACCTCGAAGGCGTGGCCGGTACGCGCTACATGTACCACGAGCCATGCCACACGCCGATGAAGCAGTACAAAGGCATCGAAGTGGCCAATCAGCTGATGGGTACGCAGGTCGATCTGAACGATCGTTGCTGCGGCGAATCGGGGACGTTCGGCGTTTCCAAGCCGCAAATCGCTACGCAGGTTCGCTTCCGCAAGGAAGAGGAGATGCGGGCCGGTGCTGAGAAATTGCGTAAGGAATCGGGGGCGGAGACGCCGGTCAAGGTGCTGACCTCCTGCCCATCCTGCCTGCAGGGCTTGCAACGCTACAACGACGATTCCGGCACCGAAGCCGATTACATCGTGGTCGAAATCGCCAAGCACGTGCTCGGCGCGGACTGGATGCCGGACTATGTCGAGAAAGCGCGCAACGGCGGCATCGAGCGCGTATTGCTATAAATGCTGTGGTTGCGGTAATTCCCGATTCACGTTCGGGATAAGGATGGGGGCATGACTGCAAAGTTATGCCCCCGTTGTTTATCCGCTCGGCTTGTTAAATAATTCAGGCCAAATAAGGGCCTGCTTACGTTTATTTCGCGGCTGCGCTGGGCCAGAAAAAGGCCAGGCACTAGGCGTGCGACGACGGCAATAACCGGTTATTACCTAGGAGTACAACAACGTGAATGGCCTTTTTCTGGCCCAGCCCTGCGGGTTTGGGGGATTTCGGGCGGATCGCCGTGTCGTGAATCGCTTGTGGTGTAGACACCACGGCTCGCTCCACGACCCAACGCTACGCCCGAACTACCCCAAACGCAGCCGTGAAATAAACGTAAGCAGGCCCTAGGAAATGACCATGCACTTCGAATGTGCGTTATGTCAGGAGTCTGGAGGAGAAATACTCGGCGAAGACGCGCTGTGCCGCGTCGTTCTCGTCGATGAACCCGGTTATCCCGGTTTTTGTCGGGTCATTCTCAATCGGCATGTCGCGGAAATGAGCGATTTGTCCGAAAGTGAACGGGCAACATTGATGCAACGGGTGTTTGCCGTTGAGACGGTAATCCGGGATACACTGAATCCAGACAAGATCAATCTCGCGAGCTTGGGCAATGTCGTGCCGCATGTGCACTGGCATGTGATCCCGCGCTGGCGGGACGATCGGCATTTCCCGAATCCGATCTGGACGGCGCCAAGCCGGCCAGACGCTGTCGTGTCGGTAACCCCGGCCCAGCTCGCAGAGTTGCAACAACGTATTGGCGCTTTGTTTTAGAGCCTAAAGAATTAGGATCGCTCATGACTGATTTGTCGCGATTGCCTGCCGCTACCGGCGCGACCGAACCGCCGTTCCAGGATGCCCGCTCGGCCAAGGCATGGCTTATGCTATTGCCGTTGATCAATGCCCCGGTTGCGCATGGCGAGTTGCTTGAAGCCATCGAAGCCTTGGCGGATAGCTCGATCGCACCTTATGAAACGCTCAAGATCCTTGAGCTGTTGCGTGAGCCGATCCATCTGGTGCAAGGCTCGCTGATCGACCGCTTCCTCGGTCGTGCCCTGCCGCTGGCCCCGGACGAAGACAAGACCTGGTCGGGTGTATGTCAGCTATGGCAGGCGCTGGGTCAGGCTTATGCCCGTTGTTGGCGCGCGGCACTCGAAGGCTCCCCCGATACCGTTGACCACCAGGCGTTGCTGGCGCAACGCAGCCTGCGCTACCTGTGCTTGCAAGCGCGGGATTCGCTGCTGATTTTCCAGCCGATTCCGACCGCGCTATGGGCACAACTGTATAACTATTACGCGATTGCCGAATCGGCCGGGCTGGCTGAAAAACCGGCCAAGGACAGCCTGCTGACGCTGTCCGGCGTGGCAACACCGCAGCAAGTGTTCATCCACGCCTTGTTGCTGGCTGGTTCTGCGCCGTACCACTTCACCGGTCGTCAGATCCTTTGGCTCGACGAGCGGTTGCCGATGCTGGCGCAACGCGCGCCGCTGTCCGAAGAAGCCCCATCGCTGCCCGGTCGTGGCAGCTTGCAGATTCATCTCGACGAACCCGGTCCGCCGCGCCGCGTCGAGCCCCGCCTCACCGGCCCGGCGATCCGCGAACTCGATACCTACCAGTTGGCACAGGCGCTGTCGCGCCGGATCAAGCTGTTGCGCCAGGGCGAAAGCCCGGAAAAACTGGGTTTGGGCACGCAATTCGCCGCCAGCGTGGTCGAAAGCTTGCTGGTCGAGCTGTATCGCACTTGGTGCGAACACCCAAGCGAGCGTGCGATCCGTCACGATACCCAGCGCGAACTGCATGTTGTCTTCGGGTTGGCCAAACAAACTGCGTTGATCGGCGGCGCGGAGTTCGGCGCACCGGATGAAGCGCCAGCGAGCATGCGTGAGGAAGATGCGGTGCGGTTTGCGCTGTTTGGTCAGCGCTCGTCCTCCAGCCCCAAAACACACGCTGAGCTGCCGCCCAGAGAAGTCTGGCAAGTGCGCAATGAATCCGCGCAAGGCTTGCGCTTGGCACGCAAGGCGACTGGTGGCGCCCGGATTGCGCTGCAGCAGCTGCTTTCGGTCGAACTGGATGGCAAGTATTTCGCCGCCGTGGTGCGCTGGCTGCAGCAAGAGGAGTTCGAGGGCGAACGCTGGTTGTCGATTGGTGTCCGCTTGCTGCCAGGGCAGCCTGCCGCCGCCATGCTGCGACCGATTGAACTTGCCCATTCCGACCGTCGCGGCTGGAGCGAAGGGATGTCGCTGCCAGCGATTGCAGCGCTCAAGGCCCAACTGACTTTCCTCGTGCCGGTGGGCTGGTTCCGCCGTGGGCGTCTGATCGAATGGTGGGACGGAGAATTGATCCGCAAGATGCGTGTCGAAGCGCTGATCGAGCGCGGTGTCGATTACGAACGCGTGCATGTCGTCCCAGCGGGGCAAGCTCGCTGAGCTGCATCTCTGATCTGAGTTCGAAACAGCAAAAAAAAAGCCGTCGTGAGACGGCTTTTTTCTTGTGGGTTTCTTGTGGCCTGGCGTTGGTTTCTCGGTGCGCAGGCGAGAAAGTCCGCATGAAGCCAAGCTCGTCGTACTTTCCCCAATGCTGAATGTCCCGATTGGGGCGGCCTTGTAAGCGGAGCTATTGTTTGTGCATTGCACAACCCAATCCAAACCGCCCGGAGACCGCCATGCCGCTCGCATCGCTTCGTCAAGTGCTCGACCACGCCGCCGAAACCGGCTACGGCGTGCCTGCTTTCAACGTCAACAATATCGAACAGTTGCACGCCATCCTGCAGGCTGCCGAGGCGACTGATAGCCCGGTCATCCTGCAAGCGTCGGCCGGTGCGCGCCGCTATGCTGGCGAGATTTTCTTGCAAAAGATGATCGAAGCGGCGGTGGCCAGTTATCCGCAACTGGTCATCGTCATGCATCAGGATCACGGCACCACGCCGCAGGTCTGCCGTAGCGCGATGGACATGGGTTTCTCCAGCGTGATGATGGACGGTTCGCTGCGTGAAGATGGCGCGACGCCCGCCGATTACGACTACAACGTGGCGGTGACGCGTGAAGTGGTCAAATTCGCACATGAGCGTGGTGTATCGGTGGAAGGCGAGCTGGGCTGTCTTGGCCGCCTCGACACGGGCATGGGTGAAGCGGAAGACGGCGTTGGCGCTAACCGCGCCCTGAGCCACGCCGAGCTGCTCACCGATCCGCAAGAGGCCCGCCGCTTTGTCGAAGCCACCGGCGTCGATGCATTGGCCATCGCCATCGGCACCAGCCACGGTGCCTACAAGTTCTCCGCACCGCCGACTGGCGAAGTGCTGGCGATCGAGCGCATCAAGCAGATTCACGAAGCAATCCCGGAAACGCATCTGGTGCTGCATGGCTCGTCCAGCGTGCCGCAAGAGCTGCTGGAGCAAGTGCGCCACTACGGCGGCGATCTCAAGCCGACATGGGGCGTGCCGGTCGAAGAAATCCAGCGTGCAATCCGCTACGGCGTACGCAAGATCAACATCGATACCGATTTGCGCTTGGCGATGACCGGTGCGATTCGTCAGCACATGACTGAAAAGTCCGCCGACTTCGATCCGCGCAGCTACCTGAAACCAGCGATTGCCGCCATGCGCGCCGTCTGCGAGAGCCGCTTCGAAGCCTTTGGCACCGTGGGTCAGGGCTCGCGGATCGTACCGGTTTCGCTGGAAAAGATGGTGCAGCGCTACGCACGCCGTCGTCAGGCGGTTCCGGCTTAAAACCAGATACTGAGCCATAGGGGTAACCAAACCCGTTTGAGAAGAACATCTGTAGGAGCGAGCTTGCTCGCGATGGCAATGGCGGAATATTCAACGTTGCCATCGCGAGCAAGCTCGCTCCTACAACATCCCACGCCTTTGCTTTTCTACTGTGTTCTCAGCGAGATTTTCGGTTTTCGAGTCCAAGCCACGCGTCAGGCGCCGCTATACTCGCGGCATGAAAAAAACGCCGCCGTCATCGCCCCGTTTCGCCATCATCGACGCAGCACGCGGCTTCGCCGTGTGCATGATGATCGCCTACCATTTCTGCTACGACACCACCTACTTCGGCATCACGCACTTCCGGTTCCTGGTTGATCAGGGCTGGATCGTTTGGCGTACCGTGATCGTCACCAGCTTTCTGCTGCTGGTTGGGCTGAGCTTGGTTTTGGCGCAAAACCAGAGCCGCCGTGGGTTCACCAAACGCTGGCTGCAGATTGCCGGCGCGGCCTTGCTGGTCACCGCGGCCAGCCTGCAACTGTTTCCCAACGCGTATATCTACTTCGGCATCCTGCATTTCAACGCTTTGGCGGCGCTGATTGGCTTGGCTTGCCTGCGTTTGACGCGCAACGCTTTACTGGCGCTTTGTGCTGCTGCGCTGGCAGTCGGTTTGAGTGTTCAGCTCACGGCGTTCGATCCGAAGTGGATCAACTGGATTGGCCTGGTCGCCAACAAACCGCTCACCGAGGACTACGTACCGCTGCTGCCATGGATTGGCGTGGTGTTCTTGGGGATGGCGGTGGGCATGGCGTGGCGAGAGCGTGACTATCGCCTGGTCAGCGGGCTGGCAAAAGCCGGCGATGCCGCCCCGCGCTGGCTGAGATGGCTGGGCCGGCACAGCCTGGCGGCTTATCTGTTGCATCAGCCGATCTTGTTCGGTGGGTTTTATCTGGCGGGTTTCGGGCGCTGATTGTTTATTCGCCACCAGCGGCCAGCTGAAACCGTCTTGGCAGGCGCACGATAAATCGCGCACCACTTTCCGGCCGGTTCTGCGCCATGATGCGCCCGCCATGCGCTTCGATGATTTCGCGGCAGATTGCCAAGCCCAGCCCGGTGCCGCCACTTTGCGGCGCGCCAGCCTGAATGAACTTCTCGAAGATGTGTTCCAGCTCATCTGTCGGAATACCGGGGCCTTGGTCGGTGACTTCCAGTTGCAGCGCGTCCGGGCCGTCGTGGGTCAAGCGCAGCTGGATCAAGCCACCCTGCGGGCTGAACTTGATCGCGTTCGACACCAGATTGCGTACTACTTGGCCGATGCGGGATGGATCGCACCACGCTTCGTCATCCGTGGCCTCGCGGTAGGGCTCGATGGCGATTTGTTTGCGTGCGGCAATCTCCTGCAGTTCGGCGATCACGCCAAGCAAGATGCCGCCGAGCGGGTGCCGCCCGCAGTTGTAGGCCATCTTCCCTGATTCGAGCTTGGTCACATCCAGAATGTCGTTGACCATCGCCAGCATGCGTTCGCCCGAGTCGATGATGTTGTCGAAGTAGTGTTTGATCTTGGCCGGGTCGGCCGTCTCCGCCTTGTCCTGCCCCATGCGAGCGAAACTGAGAATGGCGTGCATCGGCGTCCGCAGCTCGTGCGATACATTGGAAACGAACTGGGTCTTGGCTTGATTGGCTGCATCGGCACGCTCCTTGGCTGCGCGCAGATCGGCGGTCTGGGTATGGACGATGTCTTGCAGGTGGTCACGGGCGCTACGCAGTTCCAGTTCGGCCAGTTTCAGGTCGGTGATGTCCCGCACCAGCCAGAGCACGCATTCCGGTTCGTCTTCGCGGGCGGGGCATTGCAGCGCGCGTGCTTCAAACCAGTGGGGTGTGCCGTTGATCAGGCGGGCATATTCGATACGTTGTGCTTCGCCCAGCTCCAGGCAATCGGCCAGCGCTGAGCGGGCTGCATCGGTATAGGTAGGCGGCACAGTTTCGAGCACGTTTTGGCCCTGCGGGTCGGCAGCGAACAGCTTGCCGCTGGCCCCGAATGCTTCCAGCACCACGCCCTGTGCATCCACGCGGAACACCGGGTCGGGCAGGATTCCGGATAGCGTGGCCAGACGGTCGGCACTGGCACGGGTGGCCTGCGCTTCGGTGGCGAGTTCTTCGGCGGCACGCAGCAGTTGTTTGTCCCGCTCGCCGACCGTATGCGCCATGCTGGTGAAGGCGCGTGCCAACTGGCCGAGTTCGTCATGGTCGGATGAGTTCAGCTTCACGGCGTAGTTGCCACCGCGTACCTGTTCGGCGGCATCGACCAGCCGGCGCAAGGGCTGTCCGACTTGCTGACGCAGCACCCAATACAGAATCAGCAACTCAAGCAGCAGCGACACAGCGCCCAATGCCAGTACAAAACGCGCATTGGAAAGCGCCACCGTGCGCAGCAGCTCGGTGGGATACACCACGACGAACAGCCAGTTCGGCCCGCGAATCTGCCCGACGCCGAGGAAGTAGTTGCCGTTTTCACTCGCCAGCACGGTTGGCGTGTCACGCACCGACTTGACCTGATTGATCAGCGCGCGCAACGCCGGGTCTTTGAGGCGTTCCACATCGAGACTGCCGCCAGCGTCGGCGATTTCCTTGGCCAGTTTGGGGTGAGCGATCAGCTGCCCATCCTGGCGGACGATCAGGTTGTAGGTGCCGCCGAGCCGTTGGTTGGCAGTACGCCGCACCAAGTCATCGATCACGATGTCTTCGCCGCCGGTGCCGACCCAGCGACCATCCAGATCGGCGACGGTAACGTGCGACACCATCCATTTCTTTGCGCCGTCGTCGAAGTAGACGCTGGTCCAGAACGGCTTGCGGCCGGGATTGCGCTTGGGGTCGGCACGCCAGACGGTTTCGTATTCCCAGATATTGGTTTTGGCGGTCGCCGTGGCACTCCAGTCGACGAACGGCGCGAAGTTGATCGACAGCTGCTCCGGCATGTTCATGAAGCTATCCAGAAAACGATTGGTGGTCAGTGGGCCCCATTCGGATAGCAAACCGTAGCCGGCCAGCACACGGCGGCGCAGGTCGGGCGTGATTGGCACATCCGCGCGCACGAAGACGGTGGCCTTGTGCTGGTAGTCGTTGATCGCTGACCGTACGCGCAGATTGCCGTCGGTGCCTTTGGCGAAGAGTGCGTCGAATTCTGTCTGTGGATCGGTATCGCCAAACGCCTTGAGCCGGCGCAGGTATTCGCTGGCGATCATGCCGGTCTGCGTTTCGGCCAGCAGGAATTGCTCGCTCTCCGCTTGTGCGCGAGCATCGACATAATTGCGCAGGCCGTCGAGATTGCGTTCGAGCTGGCTCTGGTACAGGTGCCAGTAGGTGGCGAGGGTGGCAGCGATAATGACGACGGCAATGCGCAGCCCCATGCGAACCAGCGACCGTCCGGACAGTGTGCCGTTGATGTAGTCGAGGAATCGCGAAGCAGCCATTCAGTTTTTATAGCCGAACGGTTTGCAGCTGACAGTGGGGCGATCCTTCCGGCCAGCGCCGAATTTGCATGTTCTCGCCACAAGAATACGGTGGCCTTATGCGATAATTCCGGCATGGATATGAATCTTTCCCAGCATTTTCTGATCGCGATGCCCAGTCTGGTCGATCCGATCTTCGCCAAAACGCTTGCCTATGTCTGCGATCACAACGACAAGGGCGCGATGGGCGTGATCGTCAACCGGCCACTGGGCATGACGCTGACCACCCTGTTCGAGCAGATCGACGTCGAACTGCACCGGCCGGATGTCGCCGAACTGGAAGTCTGCTTCGGCGGCCCGGTGCAGACCGATCGTGGTTTCGTGTTGCACACGCCGCTGGGCGACTGGCAATCGACGCTACCGGTCAACGACGGCATGGGCCTCACCACCTCCAAGGACATCTTGCTGGCGGTTGGCGAAGGTTCCGGCCCGGAAAAGATGTTCGTCACGCTCGGCTACGCCGGCTGGGAAGCCGGTCAGCTGGAAAGCGAAATCGCGCAGAATGCGTGGCTGTCGGTCGAGGCCGACCCGAGCATCATCTTCTCGCTGCCGGCTGAAGAGCGGTACGAGGCGGCGCTCAAGCTCTTGGGCGTCGACATGGCCATGCTCTCGGACGAGGCAGGGCACGCTTGAGTACGGTGCTGGCGTTCGACTTCGGCGCGGCGCGTATCGGCGTTGCGATGGGCAGTACGGAGCTGGGCATTCCGCACCCGGTCGAAACCATCGCCGCCACTGACAATGACACCCGTTTTTCCCGCATTGAAGCGCTGATCCGCGAGTGGCAGCCAACGCAGCTGGTGGTTGGGCTGCCCTTGACCGAAGACGGCGAGGAGCAGGATTCCAGCCGCCTGGCGCGCAAGTTCGCCAATCGCCTGCATGGCCGCTTCAGTCTGCCGGTCGCGCTGGTCGATGAGCGCTATACCTCCGCCGCCGCCAGCGAAGCGCTGAACCAGAGTGGCCTGAAAGGTCGCAAGCAGAAGACCGCGCTCGATCAGGTTGCCGCAATGCAGATTTTGCAGTCTTACTTCGATGCCCCGCCGGCGTTGTCGCCGCTGGTGGAGTAGCTGAAGTCCCCCTTGGAGTCACCATGGCCTACAACCCGCAATTGAATGCGGCAGGGGAGTTGATCCACCTGCTGACCCCGGAAGGACTGCCCAAGCGCATCCTCACCCAGATTCTTGATCGCGCCGCCGAATATGTGGCCGCTGGCGATGCCGGCAACAAGAAGTTCACCACGCTGGCCGGGCGCTCGGTGTTCAACCTATTTTTCGAGAACAGCACTCGCACCCGTACTACGTTCGAAATCGCTGCCAAGCGGCTGTCCGCCGATGTGACCAGCCTGAACATTCAAGCATCCAGCACCGCCAAGGGCGAGACGCTGCTCGACACCATCCAGAACCTCGAAGCGATGGGCGCGGACGTGTTCGTCGTGCGCCATGCGCAATCGGGCGCACCGTACCTGATCGCCAAACATGTGAAGCCGGGCATTGCCGTAGTCAACGCGGGCGATGGCCGCCATGCCCACCCGACGCAAGCGCTGCTGGACATGTATACCATTCGCCACTTCAAGGGCGACTTTACCAAGCTGCGCGTCGCCATCGTCGGCGACATCCTGCACTCGCGCGTGGCGCGCTCGGATATTCACGCACTGACCACGCTTGGCTGCCCGGAAGTGCGCGTGATTGCACCGAAAACACTGTTGCCGACCGGCATCGAAAGCTTGGGCGTGCACGTGTATCACGACATGGCCGAGGGCCTGCAAGACGTCGACGTGATCATCATGTTGCGGCTGCAGAACGAGCGCATGAGCGGTGCTTTCCTGCCGTCCACGCAAGAATTCTTCAAGTACTACGGCCTGACGCCGGAAAAACTCGCGCTCGCCAAGCCGGATGCAATCGTGATGCACCCCGGCCCGATGAACCGCGGCGTCGAGATTGACTCCGCCGTCGCCGATGGCAAGCAGGCGGTGATCCTGCCGCAAGTCACCTTCGGCATCGCCGTGCGCATGGCCGTGATGGCGATCGTTTCTGAAAATCAGCGGGGGCAGCAACAATGAAGCAGACCATCATCCGCAACGGCCGCCTGATCGACCCGACGCACGGCACGGATACCAAGGCTGACTTGTATCTGGCCGACGGCAAGATCGTCGGCGTCGGCGCTGCGCCGACTGGTTTTCACGCCGAACAAGAGATCGATGCGGCTGGCCTGATCGTTGCGCCGGGCCTGGTCGATCTGGCTGCCCGCCTGCGTGAGCCGGGCTTTGAATACAAGGCGACGCTGCCGTCCGAAATGGCCGCAGCCGTGGCTGGTGGTGTGACCAGCATCGTCTGCCCGCCGGATACTGATCCGCCGCTCGATGAACCGGGCCTCGTCACCATGTTGCGCCAGCGTGCCAAGGCGCATGATCTGGCGCGGTTGTACCCGGTCGGTGCGCTCACGGTCGGCCTCAAGGGCAAGGAAATCACCGAGATGGCGCAGCTGCGCGAGGCCGGCTGCGTGGCCTTCTCGCAAGGCGATGTGCCGATTGCCGACCTGCAGGTGCTTTACCGCGCCATGCAATACGCCGCGACGTTTGGTTTCGAGCTGCGTTTGCGGCCGGAAGAAGCCAGCCTGGTGAATGACGGTGTGGCGCACGATGGCGAATACGCCTCTCGCCTCGGCCTGACCGGCATCCCAGTGATTGCCGAAACGCTGGCGATTGCGCAGATCGTGCAACTGATGCGCGCCACCGGTTGCCGCGTGCATATCGCCCGCCTGTCTAGCGCTGCTGGCATCGAACTGGTGCGCACCGCCAAGCGGGAAGGGCTGCCGCTGACTTGCGACGTGGACATCAACCACATCCATCTGGCCGACGTCGACATCGGCTATTTCGATAGTCACTACCGCTTTGACCCGCCACTGCGTAGCGTGCGTGACCGCAATGCGATTGCCGCCGCACTGGCCGACGGCACCATCGACGCAATCTGCTCCGATCACAGCCCGATGGATGACGATTCCAAGTTGTTGCCGTTCGCCGAAGCAGAACCCGGCGCGACGGGGCTGGAGCTGCTGCTGCCGTTGACCTTGGCTTGGGCTGAGCGCAGCGGCGTTGCATTGCCGGCCGCATTGGCCAAGATCAGTAGCGTCCCGGCGCAGAAACTCGGTTTCGAGGCGGCGCTTACCGTCGGTAGCCGCGCCGATCTGGTGTTGTTCGACCCGGATGCGACCTGGCAAGTGACGCCGCAAACATTGAAGAGCCAGGGCAAGAACACGCCGTTTTCCGGCATGGAAGTGAAGGGCCAAGCACGCTTTACCTTCGTGAAGGGCAAGCTGGTTTATCAGGCGGCTTGAGCATTCACGGACTGTAGGGCGGGTTAGCAGCTTGCTGCGTAACCCGCCCTACAAGATTTTGTTAGGTTGCTCAAACAGCCGTCTTGGGGGCTTTCCCCGGTTTGGAGCCTTGAGCATGCGCAGCTATACTGGTTCCGTTATCAAACAATTGTTTTAAATTGTTCAGGAGTCCACCATGTCCGACCTCGCAGCCCGTTTCAAGGCCGCTTCCGAAGCCGTCACCGAACTCAACGAACCGCCTACCACGCAGGACAAGCTCAAGCTCTACGGGCTGTTCAAACAAGCGACCGATGGCGATGTCACTGGTGACCGCCCGGGGGCGCTCAACTTCGTGGCCCAAGCCAAGTACGATGGCTGGGCGAAGTTCAAGGGCAAGACCAGCGATGAGGCGATGCAGCTGTACATCGATCTGGTCGAAGAGCTGAAGAAGAACGATAGCTGATCTTCTATAGCCGCCAGCCCAATAAAAAAGCGACCTTCTGGTCGCTTTTTTATTGGTGTCGCTGCGGGTGGAACCGATCAGCTTTGCGCGGCGATCAGCTGTTCCACTTCGTTCCAGTGCGGCGCGTAGGCACCGTGTTGGCGGCATGCGGTTGCGGCGGTGGCGGCCGAGAAGGCCAGATGGGACTCGAGCGGTGCATCCGGGCGCTGCAGCAGGCTGGCCATCCAGCCGCCCATGCTGGCGTCGCCTGCACCAACGGTATCGGCGACTTCGACTTTGAAAACGGGCCGGGCAATCGTGCCCTCCGGCGTGATCAGCTCAATGCCCGAAGCGCCACGTGTGAACAGGATGTGGGCGGTGGGATTCCAGTCGCGCAGGGTCGCAACGGCTTGCGCTTCGCTTTGACCCTTGAACAGATGACCGACGTCTTCGTCGGAAATCTTGATGTAGTCAGCCAGCTTGGCCATTTGCTGCAGGATGGGCTGGTAGCCTGCATCCATCAATGCGCGGTAGTTCGGGTCGAAGGCGATGCGCTTGCCGGCAGCTTTGACTTGGCCGGCGAGCGCCACCAGACGATCGGCCAACGGTTGCCGGTACAGACTGATCGAGCCAAAGTGCACGATCTCGGCATCATCCAGCCAGCCGCCGGGCAGTTTCGCGATATCAAAATGCAGATCGGCGCTGTCGTCGCCAACAAAGAAGTAATGCGGCGGGTGTTTGGAGGTGACCATCGCAAGGAACGGCGATTTGTCCACGCGCTGCAAAAAGCGCAGATCCAGCCCGGCCGTTTCGGATAGCTGCGCCAGCTCGTCACCCAAGGTATCGCGACTGATTGCGCCGGCGAAGCCGGTCGGCACGCCCAATTGGGCGCCCACGCGAGCGACATTCCAGCATGAACCGCCGGCAATCGCCCGCCAGTGGCTGCCTTCTTCGCGGATGAAATCGGTCAGTGCTTCGCCGAAAACGACATAGCGCGCGCCCATGGAACACTCCTGATTGCAATCGGTAGAGGGTAGCGATTGTGCGTGGGTTTGATAACAAGGTGAAGTGCTTAGAATTGGCTTGAAGTTGGCTTGGAAAGCGGTTCTTGATGCTTGCGCAGAGGCTCGCTCTCTACTGCTCAATCAGCCATCGATCATGCTGCCCTCGGGCATCGGCATGACTTCGGGGTTTTCAAGTAAGCGGCGGAAACCGGCCTCGTCGAGCGGGCGGCTGAACAAGTAACCCTGGATCGCGTCAGTCTGGGCACGGCGCAGGAATTCCAGCTGCAACGGCGTTTCCACCCCTTCAGCCAGTACCGACATGCCGAGCGTTTTGCCGAGCCCGATGATGGCGAGCACGATGGCGGCGTCGTTGGCATCGGTGGCGATATCGCGCACAAAACTCTGGTCGACCTTGATCTTGTCGAAGGCAAAGCGCTTCAGGTAGGACAAGCTGGAGTAGCCGGTCCCGAAGTCGTCGATGGATAGCTTCACCCCCAGTTGCTTGAGGCCATGCAGCATGCTCATCACGTGCTCGACCTCCTGCATGACTACCGATTCGGTGACTTCCAGCTCCAGGTAGCGTGGTTCGAGCCCTGCGTCCGCCATTGCTTCGGCGACGATATCGAGCAGGTTGGCCTGGTGCAGTTGCAGCGGCGAGAGGTTGACCGCCATGGTGATGCCCGGCAATCCCGCTGCTTGCCAGGCCGCTGCCTGCCGACACGCCTGTTGCAGTACCCAGTTGCCGATGGGGACGATCATCCGTGATTCTTCTGCCACCGGGATGAACTTGGCCGGCGGGATCAGCCCGTGTTCCGGGTGGTGCCAGCGAATCAGTGCTTCGGCACCAATCAACTTGCCGTCTTTCAGGCTGACCTGCGGCTGGTAATACAGCTCGAATTCACCATTGGAGAGCGCTTGGCGCATGCTGGTTTCCAGCACCAGCCGCTCTGAAGCCCGCTCGTTCATGTCGGCAGTGAAATACTGGCAGTTGTTGCGGCCGTTCGACTTGGCCTGGTACATCGCCACATCGGCATTGCGGATCAGCGTATCCGGGTCATTGCCGTCGTCCGGATAGACGCTGATGCCGATCGATGTCGTGGTGGCAAACCCCCCCGCTTCCAGCTCGAAGGGTTCGGAAAAGGTCTCCAGCAGGTGCTCGGCCATATCGCGGGCCTGCAGCACATCCTTGATCTCGGTGAGCACCAGCACGAACTCGTCGCCACCCAGCCGCGCCAGAATGTCCGAGCGCCGTACGGACTTTTTCAGGCGGTCTGCAACCTGATTCAGCACTTGATCGCCGGCGGCATGACCCAGCGAATCGTTGATGGTCTTGAACCGGTCCAGATCAAGGAAGAGCACGGCCAACTTGCGCTCGAACCGCTCCGCCGCTGCCAACGCCAATCGCAGCTCGTCGCGTAGCAGGTTGCGGTTGGCCAAGCCGGTCACTGTGTCGAAATTGGCCAGTTCGGTGATCCGCTCTTGCGCCGCTTTGCGCTCGGTGATGTCGGTCACCGTGCCGATCAGCCGGTTGGGCCGGTTGCGGTTGTCGAATTCGACGAATTTGCCTTGGGACTGGAACCAGCGATAAGCGCCCGATTTCACGCGGCGGCGGAATTCGATGGTGAATTGCGGCGATGCACCGGTGTAGTAGTCGCGGAAGGCGGAGACGACCAGATCGCGGTCGGCCGGGTGCAGCTGCTCTTTCCATTTGTCGAAGGTTTCGACCAGCTCGCCCGGCTCGAACCCGAGCAGCTTGTCGTATTCCGGGCTGGTGACGGCGTTGCGGCGGTTGTCGAGCGGCATGTCGAACAGGCCGGTGCTGGAGGCTTCCAGCGCAAGGCGCAACTGCTGTTCGCTTTTGATGATGGCTTCTTCGGCGATGCGGCGTTCCGAGATATCGCGGACCACCGCGCAGTTGTATTCCTGCTTCTTGAAGACGATGTAGGTTGAGTAAACCTCGGTCGGGAACTCCTCGCCGCCGCGCGTGCGAAGCGTCACTTCGTCGAACAGATGCTTGTTGGAGCGCAGTTTGTCCCAGAAGCGGGGCCAGATATCCGGGCGGAAGGTCGGGTTGATGTCGCGAAAGCGCATCGATAGCAGTTCGTGCTCGCTGTAGCCGAGCCGGGTGCAGGCGGTGGTGTTGACGTAACGGATCTGACCGGCCGGGTCGAGCCAGATGGCCAGGTCGGCGCCGCGCTCGACCGAGGCTTTGGTGAGGTATAGGTCTTCTTCGGTGCGTTCCTGGCGTTCGATCTGGCGCATCAGGTAGAGCATCAGCAGCGAGCCGGACAGCACTGCAACAAAGCTGATGGCCGCGTTGAGCGCGCTTTCGTGTTGCCACGGCTGCAGCACCTGCTCACGGTCGATGCCGACCAGCACGCCCAGCGGCAGGCCGGAGACGCGCCGCCAGCCGTAGATGCGCGTGATGTGTTCGCTGGTACTGGTTTCAGTGAACGAGCCGCTATCGGCTTGGCGGAAGGCGTTATCGAAAAAGCGCCGTGCGGAGAGATCACGGCCGGGGGTTTGATCGTCGAGCGGGTAGTGCGCCAGCGAGACGCCATCGTCGCGAAACAGGTCGATGACGATATCGCGGTTCTGGCTGATGGTCTGATAGAAGTGCTTGAAATAGCCCGGATCGAGGCCGGCGATCAAGACGCCGACAAAATGACCCTGTTTGTCCGAGATGCCGGTGGTGATCGGGATGATATCGGTGGTACCGGTCGGGTCTTGCTGCTGTTCGGCGATGTAATAAGGCGAGGTGGGCTGCGAGCGGGCGACCTGAAAGTAGTGCGCCTGTGCCAGGCTGTGCGATGGCACCGGGTGCATCAGGCTCGATGCGGCCAGCGTGCCGTCGTCATAGGCGATGGAGAGCGAAGAGAGTTGTGGTGTGCGGTTGATCTGGCGCAGCAGATAGGCATGCAGGCAGGCGCTGTCGTGCGCGGCGGTGCAGAGCTTGAAGATTTCATCCTGCTGGATGGAAAACAGCAGGTTCACCGTGCTATCGAGCGTGCGCCCGACGTGCTCGTCCATGGTGTGCGCCAGCGTCAGCATCTGGGTATTGGCGCTGCTGACCGTCTCGCGATAGCTGTGGTAGATCGACCAGCCTACCGCGCCGGCAAAGAACAGCAGCACGCTCAGCGACAGGATGACCAGCACGTGCCGGATCTTGCCGAACGAGCGAACGCTTTCCTGATCGGGCTGGATGGCCACAGGGAGGGTCACTGCGCTTTCCTTGATCGCGATATCTTTTTCATTGTGGGCGAAAGGGTGACCATTGCAACTTTAGAAAGCGGGTCGGACGCGATTACTCGGCGGCTTGGTTATTTAACGACGACCGCCTGCAGATTATGTTCGCCGGTGACACGTTCAGCCGCAGCCAGCGCACTTTGCCGATCCGGGAACGGCCCGAGGCGAACGCGATGCAGCGTTCCCGCAGTCTGGATCACGACGCGTGCACCGCCATCGTCCAGCATGCTGGAGAGCTTGTCGCGGAATGCTTCGGCGTTGCTTTGGTTGCTGAACGCGCCAAGCTGCAGGTAAATGCCGTCGTCTGCGGTGGCAACCGGCACTTTTTCCGGCATGGCAGGGCTGGGGGGCGGCGCTACCGGGGGCGGGGTGGTCTGGCTGGCGCTGGCCACGACGCTGGTTGGCGCATCGGATGGCAACAGGCTTTCCACCTGCAATTCGGTGCTGCCATTCATCGCGTAACCCAGCCGGCAGGCGGCCAGGAACGATAAATCCATGACGCGGCCCTTGTGGAAAGGGCCCCGGTCGTTCACGCGCACGATGACGCTGCGGCCATTTTTCAGATTGGTGACGCGGGCGTAGCTGGGGATGGGCAGGGTGGGATGGGCGGCAGTCATGGCGAACATGTCGTAGACCTCGCCGCTGGATGTCTTCTGGCCGTGGAACTTGCGGCCGTACCAGGAGCCGGTGCCGGTTTCCTTGAGCACACCCGGCGTTTTCATCGGGGTGAAATTGAGCCCGAGCACGCTGTAGGGATTATTGGCGAAGCGGTTGAGCGGTTCCCAGCGTGGTACGGGTTCCGGTGTCAGGTCGAGCCCGGCGGGCAGGTCGGACATCGGGCCGTCATCTTTGTAGAAGCCGCCTTTGCCCACGCTGCTGGGGGCGTAGACACAAGAGTAGGGGGACGGCGTGCCAACGGGGGCGGTGCTGGGTTGGGTGGCGGGCGCGGTCGGCCGTTCTGCCACCGGAGCCGGTTGACGCGGTGCTGTGCCGCAGGCTGCAAGCAGTGATACCAAGAGCGCCAAGCTCACCCATCCAGCAACCCGCTTTTCCACCTCGCCCCTCACACCTGACTCCTCACGCCTTCATTAATTTCTTGTCGCGGTTGATGCTCATCAGGATGCCGAAACCGGTCAGGATCGACACCATCGACGTGCCGCCATACGACACCAAGGGCAGCGGTACACCCACCACCGGCAGAATACCGGACACCATGCCCATGTTGACGAAGGCATAGGTAAAGAAATTGAGCGCGATCGCACCGGCCAGCAGGCGGCCAAACAGGGTCGACGCGCTATTGGCGATGGTCAGGCCACGAATGATCACCAGCAGGTACAGCGTCAGCAGGATCGCATTGCCCAAGAGGCCAAATTCCTCGCCGAATACGGCGAAGATGAAGTCGGTGGTGCGTTCGGGGATGAAGTCGAGGTGGGTCTGGGTGCCATTCAGCCAGCCCTTGCCGAGCAAGCCGCCCGAACCGATGGCAATTGTGCCTTGGATGATGTGGTAGCCCGCGCCGAGCGGGTCCTGCATCGGATCGAGCATGGTGGCAACGCGGCGGCATTGGTACTCGTGCAACAGATGAATGCACAGGTCCCAATGCATGACGGTATAGGCCATACCGCCGCCAGCCAGGATCATCAGCCCGATCAGTCGCCAGCTCAGCCCGGCGAAGAACAGGATGTAAAAGCCGGATGAGGCGATCAACAGGCCGGTGCCCAGATCCGGCTGTTTCAGGATGAGGCCGACCGGCAGCACCAGCAGTGCTGCCGCTGCAAGAAAGTGCTTCCAGTTGAGATGAGCCTCGAAATGGTGGAAGTACCACGCCAGCATCAGCGGCATGGCGATCCGCATCAATTCGGAGGGCTGGATGCGCGTGATGCCGACATTGAGCCAGCGCGTCGCGCCGTGGCTGGTCACGCCCAAGCCCGGCACATTCACCAACACCAGCAGCAGCACGCCCAATACATACGCCGGCAGCGCAAGGCGCATCAGGTTCTGTTGCGACACATTGGCAATCAGCCACATGGCCGCGACAGCCACACCCATGAAGGTGGTCTTGTCCATCACCTTGTCGATATCGCGGTTCGATGCCGAATACAGCAGCACGACCGATAGCCCGAACACCAGCAGGGTGAACAGGAACAACCACGGATCGATGGGTTGTTTGATGCGATTCCACAGCTGCTTAATCATCAGTCACGCTCTCTACATCGGATGCGCTGATTGCCGGTGCTTTCGGCTCTTTGCCGAGCAGGTAGTAGTCCAGCACCTGCCGGGCGATCGGGGCCGCCGCTGCCGCGCCAAAACCGCCGTTTTCCACCAATACAGCGAGCGCAATCTTCGGGTCGTTGGCTGGCGCATAGGCGATGAACCACGCATGGTCGCGCAGGCGTTTCTTGGTGCCGCTCTCGCTGTACTTGCCGCCCTTGAGGCTGAATACCTGCGCCGTGCCGGTCTTGCCGGCGGCTTCATATTGCGCACCGGCAAACGCCCGCGCGCCGGTCCCTTCCTTGACGACGCCGACCATGGCGCGATGGATCACGTCGAGGTTTTCCTGCTTGAACGGGAGCGTCTTGGTAGGTTTCGGCTCAATGGCAGTCTTGGTGCCATTGGTGGTGTTTTCGATGAACTGCACCAAGTGTGGTTTGAACATCACGCCGTTATTGGCCAGCGTGGCGGTCGCATGGGCCATCTGCAGCGGGGTGTAGGCGTTGTAGCCCTGGCCGATGCCGATCGAGATGGTTTCGCCGGCGAACCACTTCTGTTGCGCCGGGTTCTTGAAACGTTTTTTCTTCCACTCCGGGCTGGGTAGCACGCCGGTGACTTCACCATCGATATCGATGCCGGTCTGCGAGCCGAAATCGAACAGCCCCATGAAGCGGGAGATGTTATCGATGCCCATGGTGTTGGCGAGCGAGTAGTAATAGCTGTCGCAAGACACCACGATGGATTTGTACATATCCACCATGCCGTGCCCGCCGACCTTGTCGTCGCGGAACTGGTGGCCGCCGAACCAGAAGAAACCGGGGTCGGGGAAGGCGTAGCCGGCTGCGCGGAAGTGGCCTTCGAGTGCGCCGAGTGCCATGAAGGGCTTGAAGGTCGAGCCAGGTGGATAAGTGCCGCGCAACGCCCGGTTGTTCAACGGCTTATCCGGCGATTCGTTCAGGTCTTTCCAGTTCTGCGGGTCGATCCCATCGACAAACAGGTTGGGGTCGTAACCGGGCTTGGAGACGAACGACAGCACGCCGCCGGTTTTCGGGTCGATCGCAACCAGCGCACCGGTGTTGTCGCCAAATGCTTTTTCGGCGATCTGCTGCAGCTTGATATCGACCGAGAGAATCAGGTTCTCGCCCGGCGCTGGTTGCGTGCGGCGCAGGGTGCGCACGGCTCGACCGCCAGAGTCGATTTCGACTTCTTCAAAGCCGGTAGTGCCGTGCAATTGCTCTTCATACGATTGCTCGATGCCGAGCTTGCCGATGTGATCGGTGCCGCGATAGTTGGCAAGCTGGCCGGCGTCTTCGAGGTCGGTCAGATCCTGGTCGTTGATGCGGCCGATATAGCCGATCAGGTGGCTGGCGATTTCGCCCATCGGATACTGGCGGAACAGGCGCGCTTTCACTTCGATACCGGGGAATTGGTAGCTGTTGGCGGCGAAGCGGGCGACTTCCTCGTCAGTCAGACGGGTCTTGATCGGCAGCGATTCGAAATCCTTGGTTTCCTCCATCAGCTTCTTGAAGCGACGGCGATCCTTGGGCGTGATTTCGATGATCTGGTTCAAGCGTTGGATGCTGGCTTCCAGATTGTCCGGCAGCTTGGAGGGCGTGATTTCCAGCGTATAGGCTGAATAGTTGTGCGCCAGCACGATGCCGTTGCGATCCTTGATGATGCCGCGTGATGGCTGGATCGGCACCAGCGAGATCCGGTTGGCTTCGGCCAGGGTCTGGTATTTGTCATGCTGCAGCGCCTGCAGCCAGATGAAGCGGGCGAACAGGACGCCAAACAAGGCCAGCACGAACAGCGCGGCGACCACGATGCGCAATTGAAACGCATAGCGCTCGCTATTCGGATTCTTCAGCTCATTGGTAGAGGGCGGGCGAACGCGGCCCTTGATGGGGCGGGAGAACATCGCGCGCTGGCGTTGGTATTTCATGACTGATGGGTCGCAACGGGAATCACAGGGAGTCGGACAGCGGCTTGCGTTGATGCGACAACATCAGGTTCGACAGGGGCGTCCACAGCACGGCAGCCAGGATATTGCCGACGAAGTAACCCCAGCCGATAAAGCTCGCACCCAGCGAAAACTGGATCAACAGCATGATGGTCTGGCCGAGCGTGAGCAGCCCGAGCACGACCAGTGCCTGTTGCCAGAACGGGAAGACAGCGAATAGCCGCTGGCGCGACAGGATCAGGTAGGTGATCACGGAGTAGGCAAGGGCGTGTTGACCGAGTACGTTGCCATCGCCCACGTCCATCACGATGCCCAACAGGAAGGCCCAACCCACGCCAACCCGGCGCGGCTGGTTGAGCGTCCAGTACAACACCATCAGCGCGACGAAATCGGGCGATAGGTTGGAGACGCTGCTTTGCCACGGCAATAGATTGATCAGTAGCGCCAGCGCAAAGCTGAGTGCAATGACCCATACGCTGACTGGGCGCAGAATCTGGCTGGAAACGGGCATCAGCGGCCTCTTTTTTTCGCAACGGGAGCCGAAGCGGGGGCCTCGGCGGGGTAGGGCGGGCGCGCGGCGGGCGGTTCGAGCAACAGCAGGAAGCGATGTTGATCGATCTCGGCCAGCGGCACGCAGATGATGCGCGCAAATGAGGTCGCCTGGCGATCAACCTTGATCACTTTCGCAACGGGTAGTCCGGCTGGATACAAGCCATCGATGCCGGATGTACGCAGGATATCGCCCGGTTCGATGTCGGCGTTCGGCGCCAGATTATGGATTTCCAGCGGCTGGGCGCGGCCCATTCCGTACACGACCGTGCGCAGCTGATTGCGTGCGACCTCGACCGGCACCATGTGGTTCCGATCCGAAATCAGCCGTACTTCACTGGTCAAGGGCTGTACGCGCACCACCTGGCCGACGACGCCTTTGGCATCGATGGCGACCTGACCGCTGCGCACGCCTTGCTTGTCGCCGCGATCGACGATCAATTTGGCGGAGAACGGGTCGCGGCCGTTGTAGAGAATCTCGACCAATTGCGTCGCTTGCGGCTGCGAAGCTTGGGTGGCGGTTAGTTGACGCAGGTGGCGATTTTCTTCTTCCAGCGCGGTCAACTGCATCGCCTGGGCCTGGGCAGCAAGCTGCGCATCGTGCAGCTCGCGGTTTTCAGCCAGCAACTGTGTTTGTTTGGTGAAGAAGTCATTCGTGGTGCGGACGGCCGAGAATGGGGCCGTGGCGAGCCATTGCAAGGGGTAGAGCAGAATTGAAACCTGCTCGCGCACGCGGCCGAGCATGGCAAAACGTGCGTCACCCACGATGAGGACGAATGACAGGGCCGAGAAGATCAGAAGCCGCGTGAGCGGCTTCGGTCCCTGCTTGAAAAAGGCGGGTTGAGTCGATTGCATTGATGAGTGAGGCAGTAAGGGGTGAGGTGTGAGGTGGCGGAGCGGTATATCCAACCCACTAGATTAGATAGAACACGCTCCTCACGCCTCGCGTTTCACTCAATCATTCGTGAAGATGGCCGTAGCCTTGTCCAGTTTTTCCAGCGCCTTGCCCGAGCCGCGCACCACGCAGGTCAGCGGATCGTCGGCAACGATCACTGGCAGGCCGGTTTCTTCCATCAGCAGGCGATCCAGGTCACGCAGTAACGCGCCACCGCCGGTCAGTACCATGCCCTTTTCGGCGATATCAGCGCCCAGTTCCGGTGGGGTTTGTTCCAGCGCTTGCTTCACGGCCGATACGATCTGGTTTAGCGGTTCGGTCAGCGCTTCGAGGATTTCATTCGAGGAAATGGTGAAAGCACGCGGAATACCTTCGGCCAGATTGCGACCCTTCACTTCCATTTCACGCACTTCTGCGCCGGGGAAGGCGGAGCCGATGCGCTTCTTGATTTCTTCGGCGGTGGTTTCGCCGATCAGCATGCCGTAGTTGCGGCGGATGTAGTTGATGATGGATTCATCGAACTTGTCGCCGCCGACGCGCACGCTGGATGCATAAACGATGCCGCCGAGCGAGATCACGCCCACTTCGGTGGTGCCGCCGCCGATGTCGACCACCATCGAGCCAGTGGCTTCTTCGACCGGCAGGCCCGCGCCAATGGCAGCGGCCATTGGTTCCTCAATCAGCTCGACCTTGCGCGCACCGGCACCCAACGCGGATTCGCGGATGGCGCGACGTTCAACCTGGGTAGAGCCGCAGGGAACGCAAATGACGATACGGGGAGGGGAGGAGAAGAGACGGCTGGGATTAACTTTCTTGATGAACTGCTTGAGCATCTGCTCGGTGATGGTGAAGTCGGCGATCACGCCGTCTTTCATCGGGCGGATCGCGGTAATGCTGCCCGGCGTGCGGCCCAGCATCTTCTTGGCTTCCGCGCCGACGGCAAGAATCGTTTTTTTGCCGGAAGGGCCGCCTTCTTGCTGTATGGCAACAACGGACGGCTCGTCGAGGACGATGCCCTTGCCTTGCATGTAAATCAGCGTATTGGCGGTGCCAAGGTCGATGGCAATGTCGTTGGCGAAATAGCCGGAAAGGAGACCAAACATCGGTGTGCTCGCAGTGTGAAATCGGGTATGGGAGTTGCGCCCCGGCCAGCTTGGGCGGGGAGGCCCGTCGGTTTGGGCGAATCAAGGGCGGTATGATACCCTAAGGCGCTGACGTTAATGAAGGTTTAGAGGGGGAGAATTACCGCCATGTCCCTATCACTGGACGACGTACGGCGCATCGCCAAACTGGCCCGCATCGCCGTATCCGACGAAGAAATTGCTGCAACGCACACACAGCTTAATCGCATCTTCGGTTTGATTGAAGAAATGCGTGCAGTTGATACCACCGGCATCGAACCGATGGCCCATGCGCAAGATGTCGCGCTGCGCCTGCGAGATGACGCCGCCACGGCCCCCAATCGCCGCGAAGCCTTCCAGGCGGTCGCACCCGCGGTTGAGAACGGCCTCTATCTGGTTCCCAAAGTCATTGAGTGAGGCGTGAGGGGGAAGGAGTGAGGGGTAAACCTGCTCTTCACTCCCACTGCGCCTCACGCTAACGCTCTTATATCCCAAAGCGCCATGCAAACAATCAAACAGCTTTCCGATCTGCTTGCCGCCGGCAAGACATCGGCCGTCGAGCTCGCGCAGGACTACCTGGCGAAGATCGATACGCTCAACCCGAAGCTCAACGCTTTCGTCACGGTCGATGCGGACAAAACGCTTGCCGAAGCCCGCGCCGCAGATGTTTTGCGCGCGGCAGGCAACGCGCCGCTCGCCGGGGTGCCGTTCGGCCACAAGGACATCTTCTGTGCCGAAGGCTGGAAGACCACGTGCGGCTCGAAGATGCTCGACAACTTCGTCTCGCCCTACGATTCCACCGTCGTCGCCAAGATGAAGGCTGCTGGCCTCGTCACCTTGGGCCGGTTGAATATGGACGAATTCGCCATGGGCTCGTCCAACGAAAACAGCTTCTACGGTGCCGTAAAAAACCCGTGGGACTTGAACGCCGTGCCGGGCGGCAGCTCGGGTGGTTCTGCCGCCGCCGTTGCCGCGGGCCTCGTCCCGGCCGCGACCGGTACCGATACCGGCGGCTCGATCCGCCAGCCAGCCAGCTTCTGCGGCATCACCGGCATCAAGCCGACCTATGGCATCGTCAGCCGTTACGGCATGGTGGCGTTTGCCTCGTCGCTCGATCAGGGCGGCCCGATGGCGCATACCGCCGAAGACTGCGCACTGCTGCTGAACGTAATGGCCGGTTTCGACGAACGTGATTCGACCAGCCTGGAACACGCCAAGGAAGACTACACGCGTGATCTGAATGTCCCACTTGCTGGTCTGCGTGTCGGCCTGCCGCGTGAATACTTTGCGGAAGGTCTGGCGAGCGATGTCGCCGCCGCGATCGAGACCGCGATTGCCGAGCTGAAAAAACTCGGTGCGACCGTGGTCGAAATCAGCCTGCCCAACACCAAGCTCGCCATCCCGGCTTATTACGTGATCGCCCCGGCCGAAGCGTCGAGCAATCTGTCTCGTTTCGATGGCGTCCGTTACGGCCACCGCGCTGCGGACTATGACGGCCTGACCGAAATGTATGAAAAGACCCGCGCCGAAGGTTTCGGCTGGGAAGTGAAGCGCCGCATTCTGACCGGTGCCTACGTGCTCTCCCACGGTTACTACGACGCCTATTACCTGCAAGCGCAAAAGATTCGCCGCATCATCGCCAACGATTTCCAGTCCGCCTTCGCGCATTGCGATGTGATCGCCGGCCCTGTCGCGCCAAACACCGCTTGGAACCTGGGTGAGAAGAACGCCGATCCGGTCGCGATGTATCTGGAAGACATCTACACGCTGGGCGTCAATCTTGCCGGTTTGCCGGGCATGAGCGTGCCGGTAGGTTTCGGCTCGAACGGTCGCCCGGTCGGCATGCAATTGATCGGCAACTATTTTGGCGAAGCGAAGATGCTGAATGTGGCTTATCAGTTCCAGCAAGCGACGGATTGGCATCTGAAAGCGCCGACGCTGTAAGCGGCTGTTTGGGTCAACCATGACTGACGCAGATATCGCGCACCTTGAAGCGTTGGCCCTGTCGGCATGGCCGGCGCTGCAAACCGAACTGCTGGATGGTTGGGTGTTGCGTTTTGCTGACGGGTATACCAAGCGTGCCAATTCAATCAGCCCGCTTTATGCCGGTGCTTTGCCGAATGCGGACAAACTGGCTTATGCCGAGCAGCGATTCAGGGCGGCCGGATTGCCCTGTGTATTCAAGCAAACCGGGCTGGCGCTGGAACTGGATGCTTTGCTCGACGAACGTGGTTATGAAGTGGTCGAGCCGTCCAGTGTCCAGACCACCCGGCTTGCGGGCCAACTGCTGAGTTTCGATGCGGACGTGGCTTTGTGTTCGTCGCTTGAAATGCCGTGGTTTGCCGCGTTTGCAAACATGAGCGGACTGGACGGCAAGTTGCGTGATGCGGCTGGAAAGCTGCTGCTGAGCTACAAGGCACCGGTCGTGTTCGGCATGTTATTGGAGAACGGCGAGGCGAAATGTTGCGGCTTTGCCGTGCGGCAGTGGGATAGCGTGTTGTTGTTCGACATCGTGACTACACCGCTGGCGCGTCGTCAGGGTTACGCCCGCCGCTTGGTCAGTAGCTTGCTGGCCTGGGGCCGTGAAACCGGTGCAACGCAAGGACTGCTGCAAGTGGTGGCCGCAAATGCGCCGGCTGTCGAGCTATACGCTGGTTTTGGTTTTGCCGAGCAGTATCAATATTGGTATCGCCGTCAGCCATGCTGACGACGATCGAACGAAGAAGAGAGCAGACACCATGAAATGGGAAGTCGTCATCGGGCTGGAAGTACACACCCAGCTCACAACGAAATCGAAGATTTTCTCGCCGGCCAGTACGGCCTTTGGCGCAGAGCCGAACACGCAGACCGCCGTGGTCGATATCGCCTTGCCCGGCGCACTGCCGGTGATGAACCGTGCCGCAGTGGAAAAGGCGATCCAGTTCGGCCTCGCCATTGGTGCCAAGGTTAATCAGCGCTCCATCTTTGCGCGCAAGAATTACTTCTATCCGGATTTGCCCAAGGGCTATCAGATTTCGCAGTTCGAACTGCCGGTGGTCGAGGGCGGCCAGATCACGATCAATGTGGATGGCGTCGACAAGGTCATCAACCTCACCCGCGCGCATCTGGAAGAAGATGCGGGCAAGAGCCTGCACGGGGATTTTCAGCACCAGACTGGTATTGATTTGAATCGCGCCGGTACGCCGCTGCTCGAGATCGTCTCCGAACCGGAAATGCGCTCGGCTGCCGAAGCAGTCGCCTACGCCAAAGCGCTATATTCGCTGGTGACCTGGATCGGGATTTGCGACGGCAATATGCAGGAAGGCAGCTTTCGCTGCGACGTGAACGTCTCCGTCCGCCCGGAAGGCCAGAAGGAATTCGGCACCCGCCGCGAAATCAAGAACCTGAACAGCTTCCGATTCATCGAGCAGGCGATCAAATACGAAGTGCAATGGCAGATCGGCGAGATCGAAGACGGCCGCAAGATCCAGCAGGCCACCATCCTGTTCGATCCGGATACTGGCGAGACACGCATGATGCGCAGCAAGGAAGACGCGCACGATTACCGCTACTTCCCCGATCCCGATTTGCCGCCGCTGGTGATCTCGAACGAATGGTTGGAGCGCGTGAGGTCCGAACTGCCGGAATTGCCTGTTGCGATGCAGGTGCGCTTTCAGCAGCAATATGGCATTCCGGCTTATGACGCCGCCACGCTGACCAGCTCGAAGGCGCTCGCCGCCTATTACGAAGCGGCAGTTGCTGCCGGTGCCGATGCCAAGCTGGCCTCCAACTGGATCATGGGCGATATCTCTGCCACCTTGAACCGCGAGGAAAAAGACATCGACGCCAGCCCGGTTTCCGCTGTTGCCCTGGCTGGCCTGATCAAGCGCGTGATGGATAGCACCATCAACAACAAGACCGCCAAGGACGTGCTCAAGAAGATGTGGGAGGCGGGGGCGACTGACGCGACTGCCGCTGACGTCATCATCGAGCGTGACGGCCTAAAGCAAGAGACCGATACCGGTGCGATTGAAGCAATTGTCGATGCCGTGCTTGCAGCCAATCCGAAAGCCATCGAGGAATATCGTGCCGGCAAGGAAAAGGCGCTGAATTCGCTGGTGGGGCAGGTGATGAAGGGCAGCGGTGGCAAGGCCAATCCGGCCATGGCGCTGGAGTTGCTGAAGAAGAAAGTGGGTTGACTGTTAATTCTAATAAATGAACAGGCTGATGTGTTCAAGGTGGGGATGTGTCCTGTTTTGACGCACAGCCAATATTTAATGATTCTGAGGATTTGATTCAATGCGCAAGAAGATATTGATGGCGGTGTTGCTCGCGGGTTCGTCGGCTGCTTATGCCGATTACAGCGGCACGATCAGCGGCGTGGTTTGCTATACGTTTACAAATATTTGCCAGATTAAGACCAGCACCACCTATACCGGGGCGGCTTGTTCCACTCAAGCGGCTTGGCCACTTACTTTTGATGGCACCACATCTACAGGTAAAAACATTCTGGCCACTCTCCTTGCCGCTCAAGCTTCACAACGATCAGTCGTTATTGGCGGGCTTGGTACATGTAATTTGGCGGCTGGTTCCGAGGACGTACGGCACGTATATATTTCTCCGTAACTGGATCGACTGCTTGCCAAATGAAGGCGTTGAAATTAGGCGAATGGCTTGATTTCAACGCCCTCAACATACACCGCCTTTACCCGCAATTCACGATCCAGCACCACCACATCCCCCCAAGCCCCAATCGCCAGCCGGCCCCGATCTGCCAGACCGAGATAATCCGCCGGATTGCGCGAAATGCGGTTCGACGCATCTTCCAGCGCCAATCCCAGCCCGACCAGATTCCGCAGCACCACATCCATCGTTAGCGCGCTGCCCGCCAGCGTGCCATCCGGCAGCGTGACGGCGCCCAGGCACTTGGTCACCGTGCGGCCACGGCCGGTATAGGTGCCGTCGGGCAGGCCGGCGGTTTGGGTGGCGTCCGTTACGCAATACAGTTTGGGGATACTGCGCAGCGCCACCCGCATCGCGCCGGGGTGAACGTGGATCAGGTCCGGGATCAGCTCGCTGTACTCAGCATGTGCCAGTGCTGCGCCGACCATGCCGGGTGCGCGGTGCGCCAATGGGGTCATGGCGTTGTAGAGGTGTGTGAAGCCGGCCACGCCGTCGGCCAATGCCTTTACGCCATCCTCATAACTGCCAAGTGAGTGCCCAACCTGCACGCGCACACCGCGTGCGGCCAGTTCACGGATTACCGCTTCGTGGCCGGCGATTTCCGGCGATAGCGTGACGACCTTCACCGGCACGAGCTGCATATAGCGATCCAGCTCTGCCATCACCGCGGTACGGGCTTCATCAGGCAGGCCGCCGAGCCGACCGGGATTTACATACGGCCCTTCCAGGTGCACGCCTAATAGTTGAGCGGCATTGGCCGGGCGTTGCTGGATGATTGGTGCGAGTTCATTCAGCAGCGCAGTCAGCTTCTCGTGGCTGGTGCAGACCGTCGTCGCCAACAAACTCGTTGTGCCGTGGCTGGCGTGCAATCTGGCGATTGCCGTCGCCGATTCAGCCCCATCCATCATGTCGAAGCCGAGAGCGCCGTGGATGTGTAGATCCACGAAGCCGGGCAGGATGTAGTCATCGCTGTTGTCGGCGGGATTGGCGTGTTTGCCGCCGATCCGGGAGATTCGGCCATCCGCAAAAGTGAGCTCACCGTAACGCCAGCCGTCAGGGGTAAGGATATTGCCGTCAAGCATCGCCGGACTCCGTTGCTGAAAGCGTTATCGTCAAACTGCTCGACGGGCGTGGCAAGTCAAAAAACGTAACGACGGTAAGCGGAGACGGGTGGCAGTTATGGCATGCTTGCACCATTACACCTGTCGCAAGGACTCTTCATGCAACTCGTCATCGGCAACAAGAAATACTCGTCATGGTCGTTACGCCCGTGGTTAGGCCTCACCCATGCCGGCATCCCGTTCGAGGAAGTGCTGGTCAACCTCCATGAGCCGGATAGCAAAGCGCGTCGTCTCAAAATCACCCCGACCGGCAAAGTGCCCGCGCTGATTGATGGCGACCTGACCATTTGGGAAACGCTGGCGATTGCCGAATACATCGCCGAAAAATTCCCTGCCGCCAAACTTTGGCCCGTTGATGCCAAAGCCCGCGCCGTGGCGCGCGCCGCTTGTGCCGAGATGCATGCCGGCTTCGTGCCGCTGCGTTCGCTGTGCAATATGGATTTGTCGCAACGGAAGTCCGTGACGATCACGCCGGAAGTGCAGGCGGATGTTGATCGCATCGTCGCGTTGTGGGGCGATTGCCGGGCGCGTTTCGGCACCCGTTCCAATCAAGACCGAGGGCCATTCCTGTTCGGTGAGTTCTGCTGGGCCGATGCGTTTTTCGCACCAGTGGCGACGCGGTTCCGCACCTACAACATCGCACTGCCGCCTGAGGCGCAGGCCTATGCCGATCTGCTGCTGAACCTGCCCGCGTTCAAGGCGTGGGAGGCCGCAGGGCAGGCAGAGCCTTGGACGGAAGTCTGATCCTCGGACAAACCTTGAAATGCCGCCCTCCACAGGGCGGTTTTTGTTGCCTAAAAATTAGGCAGGCGTTAGAATGCGCGCCTTTTTCGCGGTTTCCTCTTCGCTCCTTTTTCCATGCACATCGGCCCGTATCAACTTGCCAACAACCTGATCGTCGCGCCCATGGCCGGCGTAACGGACAAGCCATTCCGGCAGTTGTGCAAGCGTTTCGGGGCGGGGCATGCGGTGAGCGAGATGATTACCTCAGATCAGTCGCTGCGCCTCACTAAAAAGACGCAACGCCGGGCGGATTTCGAGGGTGAGCTGGCGCCGATCTCGGTGCAGATCGCCGGTTCCGATCCGGCCCAATTGGCTGAAGCAGCACGATATCAGGTGGAAAACGGCGCGCAGATCGTCGACATCAATATGGGCTGTCCGGCCAAGAAGGTGTGCAACAAGCTGGCGGGTTCGGCTTTGCTGCAGAACGAGGCGCTGGTGGGTGAGATTCTGGAATCGGTCGTCAAGGCGGCCGATGTGCCGGTCACGCTGAAAACGCGGCTGGGATTTTGCAACGGCGAGGAAAATATCCTGCGCGTGGCGCAGATGGCCGCTGATGCTGGCATTGCCGCGTTGGCCATCCATGGTCGCACGCGGGAAGACATGTATAACGGCGCGGCGCGTTATGCGCTGATCCGGGAAGTAAAGCGGCAAAGCAAGATGCCGATCATCGCCAATGGCGATATCGACAGCCCGCAGAAGGCGGCGGAAGTGCTCAGGGAAACGGGCGCGGACGCCATCATGATCGGCCGCGCAGCACAAGGCCGGCCGTGGTTGTTTCGCGAGATCGGCCACTATCTGGCAACGGGGGAAACGTTGCCGCCACCACGGGTGGAGGAAATCCGCGATGTGCTGATCGAGCACCTTGACGGGTTGTACAGCCACTATGGTGAGTATTCCGGCTGCCGCATCGCGCGCAAGCATATTGCCTGGTACACCAAGGGCTTGCACGGCGGTAACGCGTTTCGCCAGGCGATGTACAAGCTGGAAAGCACGACAGAACAACAAGGTGCGACGCAGGCGTTTTTTGACCGGTTGCTACAAACCGGCGAGCGCCTGACGTATGACGTGGAAGCAACATAGAAAATGATGAGATGTATCAGGGGGCATGATGAATAACCAGGTAGCCAGCGATTTTGCCGTGGACGCAATCGGAGATCCGATCGCCGCCGCAATCAAGACTTCGCTGGAGCAATATTTCCACGACCTCGACGGCGAAGCGCCGTGCGCGGTCTACGACATGGTGCTGGCGCGAGTTGAAAAGCCGTTGCTGACGCTTGTGCTGGAGCGCGTCGAGGGCAACCAGACCCGTGCCGCCGAGCTGTTGGGCATCAATCGCAATACGCTGCGCAAGAAATTGCAAACCTACGATCTTCTGTAAATCGTCTGTAAATCAGGGAATGAGCATGAGCAAAATCACCCGGGCGCTGATCAGCGTCTCCGACAAGACTGGCGTCCTCGACTTTGCCAAGGCGCTGTCCGCGCAAGGCGTTGAAATCCTCTCCACCGGCGGCACCGCCAAACTGTTCGCCGATAACGGCGTGCCGGTGATCGAAGTCGCCGACTACACCGGCTTCCCGGAAATGCTCGATGGCCGCGTGAAGACGCTGCACCCCAAGATTCACGGCGGCATCCTCGGCCGGCGCGATCTGGAAGCCCACGTGCAGACCATGCGTGAGCATGGCATCGGCAACATCGATCTGGTCTGTGTGAACCTGTATCCGTTCGAAGCCACCGTCGCCAAGCCCGGTTGCTCGTATGAAGACGCCATCGAGAATATCGACATCGGCGGCCCGACCATGGTGCGCTCCGCCGCCAAGAACCACGCCCACGTTGCCATCGTGACCGATGCCAGCGACTACGCGCCGCTGATCGACGAGATGAAAGCCAACCAGGGCGGCCTCACGCTCACCACGCGCAAGAATCTCGCCAAGAAAGCGTTCAGCCATACCGCTGCTTACGATGGCGCGATTTCCAATTACCTGACCGCGCTGACCGAAGACGGCGAAAAAGCCGCCTTCCCGACCCGCCTCAATGCGCAATTCGAGAAAGTGCAGGACATGCGCTACGGAGAAAACCCGCACCAGGCCGCCGCGTTCTATCGCGATCTGCACCCGGCTGCCGGCTCGCTCGCCAACTACAAGCAGTACCAGGGTAAAGAGCTGTCCTACAACAACATCGCTGATGCCGATGCCGCGTGGGAAGCCGTCAAGCAGTTCGAAGCGCCGGCCTGCGTCATCGTCAAGCACGCCAACCCGTGCGGTGTGGCCATCGCGGACGACACCTACAACGCTTATCGCCTCGCTTTCGCCACTGATACCACCAGCGCTTTTGGCGGCATCATCGCCTTCAACAAGCCGATCGATGTCGAAACCGTCGAAGCCGTCTCCAAGCAATTCATGGAAGTGCTGATTGCCCCGGCCTATACGCCGGAAGCGCTCGAACTCTTGGCCAAGAAGGTCAACGTGCGCGTGCTGGCGGTCGCCATCGAGTCGGGCGAAAACAAGTTCGACTTTAAGCGCGTGGGTGGCGGCCTGCTGGTGCAAACGCCGGATACGCATTTGCTGACGCTGGCCGATATCAAGGTCGTGACCAAGAAACAGCCGACGCCGGAACAGCTCAAGGATCTGCTGTTCGCGTGGAATGTCGCCAAGTTCGTCAAATCCAACGCGATTGTCTTCTGCGGCAAGGGTCAGACGTTGGGGATTGGTGCAGGCCAGATGAGCCGCGTCGACTCGACCAAGATTGCCGCGATCAAGGCTAAGAATGCTGGTCTGGATTTGCGTGGTTCCGTGGCTGCGTCGGACGCCTTCTTCCCGTTCCGCGACGGTGTGGACGTGATCGCCGAGAACGGCGTGGCCGCCATCATCCAGCCGGGTGGCTCGGTGCGTGATGATGAAGTGATTGCGGCGGCGGATGAGCATGGCATTGCGATGGTAGTAACCGGCATCCGCCACTTCCGCCATTGATTCGGGGCTGCGACGCGCTTGGGCTTTGTCACTCGATCGCTCGTGTACGAAAGTACACGTCGCTCCTCGTTTCGCGCCCAAGCACGTCTCGCTCCCGAATCGGTTTTGGATGGAAATCGCCTGTAGAAATTCTCGCGGCCAGCAAGGTTTTCTCCCCTCGCCCATTTATGGGAGAGGGGCCGGGGGTGAGGGCCTGCAACACGCAGCGTTCTATTTAGCATCCTCTCCCTAACCTTCTCCCACACGTGGGAGACGGGACTAAAAAACTGTAAACGGGCTCCAGGTAAACGCATCAACACGGATCGACAACCGATGAAAAAACTACTCGCTCTGCTTTGCCTCGTCGCGGCGTTGCCCGCCTACGCGGTTGATTGCGGAAACATGGGTGAAACGCTCGGCAGTGGTTGCGAGCGCATCGCCAAGACCTTTGCCGACGGCAAGCGCGACCTCTATCTGTCCGGCTACGCCTGGCATGATCCGGGCACGTATACCGAACAAAAGCGCTCCGAACTCAACAACAAGGCGTGGGGCCTCGGTTACGGCAAGCAGCTGACCGATGCGGACGGCAACGAAGACTTCGTCTACGGTCTGGCGTTTTCTGATTCGCACAAGGACATGCAGATCAATATCGGCTACGGCCGGCTCTGGTATTGGGACATCGCCGGCCCGGTGAAGCTTGGCGGCGGCTATACCATTGGCCTGACGCACCGGCACGATATCCTCTCCGGCGTGCCGTTCCCGGTTGCGTTTCCGCTCGTGACCGTCAAGGTTGATCGTTTCTCGCTGCTGGGTACCTTCCTGCCCAAGCTGGGCGGGGGCTTGAATCATGGCAATGTGGGCTACCTATTCGGTCGCATCGAACTCGAATAGGTGTCATGCGCAAACCCCTTCTGGCGTTGTTATGCTCGCTTGCCGTACGAGTTGTACTGTCTGCGCTTCGCATGCCTAGCCAGAAGGGGTTTGCGCACGACACCAGCAGATTTGTGGTGCCCGGCGGTCGTCGCCTAATCAGCAAGGTTTTATTCGCGGTGCCAACGCGGTTCGTTTCTAACTAAGGATTTGTAATGAATATTCTCGTCATCGGCTCGGGTGGCCGCGAGCACGCGTTGGCGTGGAAAATTGCCCAGAGTGAGCGCGTCGGCAAGGTGTTCGTCGCGCCGGGCAATGCGGGCACGGCGCTGGAAAGAGAACTGACCAATGTCGATGTGACGGCGATTCCCGATCTGGTCGAATTCGCCAAGCGTGAAAACGTCTCGCTCACGGTCGTCGGCCCGGAAGCGCCGTTGTCGCAAGGTGTGGTCGATGCTTTCCGTGTCGCTGGCCTCAAGGTGTTCGGCCCGACTCGCGCTGCCGCCCAGCTCGAATGGTCGAAGGATTTCGCCAAGGCGTTCATGAAGCGCCACGGCATTCCCACCGCTGATTACGAAACCTTCGGCGATGCCGCCGCAGCGCATGACTACGTCAACGCCAAGGGCGCGCCGATCGTCATCAAGGCTGACGGTCTGGCTGCCGGCAAGGGCGTCGTTGTGGCGCTGACGCTGGACGAAGCCCACGCCGCCATCGAGATGATGCTGGCCGACAACAAGTTCGGCGATGCTGGCGCCCGCGTGGTGATCGAAGAGTTTCTGGAGGGCGAAGAAGCCAGCTTCATCGTCATGGTCGATGGCAAGAACGTGTTGCCGATGGCCTCCAGCCAGGATCACAAACGTCTGTTGGACAACGACGAAGGCCCGAACACCGGTGGCATGGGCGCATACAGCCCGGCACCGGTGGTGACGCCAGAAGTGCACGCCCGCGCCATGCGTGAGGTGATTCTGCCTACCGTCGCCGGCATGGCGAAAGATGGCGTCGAGTTCACCGGCTTCCTCTACGCCGGCCTGATGGTCAGCGCGGATGGCGCGGTGAAAGTGGTCGAATTCAATTGCCGTTTCGGCGACCCCGAAACCCAGCCGATCATGCTGCGGCTCAAGTCCGATTTCGTTGTGCTGCTGGAGCATGGCGTCAACGGCACGCTCGATCAGGCCGAAGCCGAATGGGATCGCCGCGTGGCGCTGGGTGTGGTGCTGGCTGCGGCCAATTACCCGGAAACGCCCCGCAAAGGCGACGTGATCACCGGCCTGGACAAAAAGTACGAAGATGGCCACATCTTCCACGCCGGCACGACCCAGAACGCCGACGGTGCAGCGATCACCAGCGGCGGTCGCGTGCTCTGTGCGACGGCTTTTGGTGAAACCTTCAAGCTGGCGCAGAAACGCGCTTATGAACTGGTGGCCGACGTGCATTTCGATGGCATGCAGTTCCGCAAGGACATCGGCTGGCGCGCGATTACGCGTAAATAGCGCCATCTCCTGCAGGCCGGGCTCGTGATCAACGGGCACTGGCCTGTAATTGTTTGGCATACGCCCGGATTCACGCTATCCCGGACGTGGTATCCGCTAGCCGCGGCGTAGAATAAAACCCTTTCCTTTTAGATCGTTCCGCATCGCTCCGATGAAACTGCTCGTCCTTGGCGTCAACCACCAGACTGCACCGCTTGCGGTGCGCGAACGGCTGGCTTTTACGCCGGCCGAGCTGGAAGGCGCGCTGGTGGAGTTGTCGCAAGTGAAGGGCGTTGCCGAGGCCGCTATCGTCTCCACCTGTAATCGCACCGAGCTGTACTGCAACGCCCGCGAGGCGGATGCGGTGCTGGGTTGGTTTGCGGCGCAGCGTGGTCGGCCGGTCGAAGAAATCTCCCAACACCTGTATCAACTCGAAAACGATGCCGCCAGCCGCCACGCCTTCCGCGTCGCCGCCGGGCTCGATTCGATGGTGGTGGGTGAAACGCAGATTCTTGGCCAGCTCAAGGATGCCGAAAGAGTCGCCCGCGAGGCCGGCAGCCTGGGCGTGCTGCTCAACGGTTTGTTCAAGCGGGCCTTTCAGGTTGCCAAGACCGTGCGTACCGAAACGAAGATCGGTGCGGCCTCGGTCTCAATGGCGGCGGCTTCGGTGAAGATGGCTGAGCGGCTGTTTTCGTCGATTGCCGATTGCAAGGTGTTGTTCGTTGGCGCGGGCGAGATGATCGAGCTGTGCGCCACCCACTTTGCCGGCGAGAAACCTGCCCGCATCGTTGTCGCCAACCGCACGCTGGAACGCGCCGAGAAACTGGCTGCGCAACATGGCGGAGAAGCCATGTTGCTGAACGACATCAGTGCCCGCTTGGCCGAGTTCGATATCGTCGTCAGCTCCACCGCCTCGCCGCTGCCCATCATCGGCAAAGGCATGGTCGAGCGGGCGCTCAAGGTGCGCAAACACCGGCCGATTTTCATGGTCGATCTGGCGGTGCCGCGTGATATCGAAGGCGAAGTCGCCGAGCTGTCGGACGTCTATCTCTACACCGTCGACGACCTCTCTGAAATCGTCCGCCAAGGCATGGCCTCCCGCGAGAGTGAAGTCGAAGCCGCCGAAGTGCTGGTGGAAGAGGGCGTGGACGAATTTCACCAATGGCTCGCCACCCGCAGTCTAGTGCCGACCATCCGCGAGCTGCGCGATCACACCGACCGCATCGCCCGCCACGAATTGGCCCGCGCCAAGAAACGCATTGCCGCCGGCGATAACGCTGAGGAAGTCCTGGAGCGCCTGGCCGAACAACTCGCCGCCAAATTCCTGCACGCTCCGCTCGCCACGCTTAACGCCGCCGCGCCACACGAACAAGAACAACTCGCAGCGGCCACCCGCCGGCTTCATCGGCTGCCGCTGGAAGACAACGAATGAAACCATCGATCTTTAGCAAATTAGCCCAACTGAAAGACCGCCTCGAAGAAGTCGGCGCGCTGCTCGCCACCGAAGAGGCCACGCGCGATATGGATCAATACCGCAAGCTCACGCGTGAACACGCCGAGCTGGAGCCGGTTGTCGCGCTGTTCAACGAATTCCGCCAGGCCGAAGCCGATATCGCTACCGCGCAAGAACTGCTGGCCGACCCGGATATGAAGGAAATGGCCGAAGAGGAAATTGCCTCCGGCAAGGCCCGCATTGAAGCGCTGGAACTCGATCTGCAAAAAGCGCTACTGCCCAAAGACCCGAACGACGAGCGCAATATCTTCCTGGAAGTCCGCGCTGGTACGGGCGGTGACGAATCGGCGCTGTTCGCCGCTGACCTGTTCCGCATGTACACGCGTTACGCCGAGCGCAATCGCTGGCAAGTGGAAGTGATTTCGGCCAGTGAATCTGACCTCGGCGGCTACAAGGAAGTGATCGCTCGCATTGTTGGCTTTGGCGCGTATTCGCGCCTCAAGTTCGAATCCGGCGGCCATCGTGTGCAGCGTGTGCCGGCGACTGAAGCACAAGGGCGCATTCATACCTCGGCCTGCACCGTGGCCGTGATGCCGGAAGCGGATGAAGCCGAAGAAATCAACATTAATCCGTCCGAGCTGCGCATCGATACTTTCCGGGCCAGCGGCGCGGGCGGGCAGCATATCAACAAGACCGACTCGGCTGTGCGCGTCACGCACTTGCCGACCGGTATCGTCGTCGAGTGCCAGGACGACCGCAGCCAGCACAAGAACAAGGCTCGCGCCCTGGCGGTGCTCGCTGCGCGGATCAAGGACGTGCAAGACCGTGAACGCCATGCTGCAGAAGCGGCTACGCGCAAATCGCTGGTCGGCTCCGGCGATCGCTCCGAGCGCATCCGCACCTACAACTTCCCGCAAGGGCGGATGACCGATCACCGCATCAACCTCACGCTCTACAAGCTGGATCAGATCATGGATGGCGATCTGGAGGATTTGACGCAGGCGCTGGTGAATGAGCAGCAGGCTGAATTGTTGGCGGCGCTGGGCGGCGACTGAGGTCTATCCGCAGGCCTGCTTCTAAAATGTAGGAGCGAGCTTGCTCGCGATTGCTGCGTTGGATTAACCGGTGTCATCGCGAGCAAGCTCGCTCCTACATCTACGTCTGCCGATTTCTCAGGCGGATCAGCCTTCCCTTAAAAATACCGCAGCCGGAACTACACCCCCCCGCATGCCGCCCAAACGCGTTTACCCGCGTCGGAGGCAATATGAAGAAAATCATTCTGTTGGCGAGCTTGTTCGCTGCATCGGTCGCCATGGCCGGGTTTGTCGGCCCCGGTGGCGCGACGGTCACCAGCGTGGTGGAAGCCGGCAAGGCGGCCGATAAGACGATGGTGGTGCTGGAAGGCAAAATCGTTCGTCAGCACGACAAGAAACACTACGATTTCCAGGACGCCAGTGGCACGATCAAGATCGAGGTCGATCACGATAAATGGCCCGCCGGCGAGATCACACCGCAAACACGTGTGCGCCTGACCGGTGAAGTGGATCGCGATTGGCGCGGCATTGATGTCGAAGTCGATCAGATCGAAATCCTGCGTTAATCCAGTTCCCGGTTAACCAGCAATAAACGGCGCACCCCGGTGCGCCGTTTTCGCGTCCATCATCAGCGCTGAAAGCGTCTTTGGGATCAGCGCATATCAATGGTGAATGTCATCGTCCCATTGGCATCGCCCGGCGTGATCTGATCGGCGTATTGGTAGTACTCGGCTTGCAGGTTGAGGTACTTGTTATGCTCATTTCCTGTTATGCCAAGGCTATTCCATGTTTTCAGGGTAAACGGCGTGCCCGTATCGGCGGATTTCACACGAATCCCGATGCCGGTGGCGGGTTGGTCGCCATCAACTTGCAGCAAATCCCGATGCCCATTCACGGCGACGCCATCGAATTTGATCGAAAGGGGAGTTGGAATCGGATCGTCGATGTTGTCGCAATGCAGTAGTAGCTGAAGTTGCCGTTGCGCAGCAGTTGATCCAATACCGCTGAATGACGCTGGCGTGACAATGCCGAAGTCGACCTCCTTGTTTTGCGACCCCGCATCCACCGTGCAAGCGATGCCGGGGAACCATGTCCCCACGATGCGCTTGGTGCCCAGTGTCACTGTGCTGCTACCGGCGGGTGTGGCGGTGAGCGTGAAAATGTTTGGCGTGAAATGCGATGGCCGGACCGGGCCAACCTTGATCAATTCGATGGCCATGCGATGAATCTGGGTGGTGCCATCGCCGGGGTGGGGGAACCTGGTGTGGTTGATGCCGCTGATCACCGTTTCATCCAGGTAGACGCGCATTGCCACGCCTGACAGTGTCGTATTCCACATATCCGTACCCGTTCTGATGCCATAAGCGGGTGATATATCCAATTGCTCCGGTTCGGGGTCGCCGGACGCTTTTTTGTCACACCTGATGGATAAATCCCACGTTCTTGGCACGTTAAGGTGCGCGCCGATGGGGATGGATGCATCCGCCATGACGGCGCCGAATTCGAGCGGATCGAAATCGCCGGTCGGCACATAGCAAACGGCGTAGGCCCGTGCAGAGAGCAGCGCGAAACCCAGCATGATGAGAAGACGGCGTAGCAACCCCGCGTCGAAGAGAGCCTTGCCGAAGAGAGTTCTAACAGTCATGACACGCGCTCCTTGGAAGGCGTAGCGTTTTGCGGCGCAGCGGCGGTCGATACAGCTCCTACCTTGGGCGGATGGCAGACCGCATCGATTTCCGGGAAGTCCTCGCTTTTGTGGATGACGGTGGCGTCGAAATTCAATTCGCACTGATTCTTGAGTTGCTTGCCCCAGCGCACGCTCAGCACGCCGTGGTTGCCGGCACCGCTCACGAAGCCCTGGCCATCCGGGCCGACCATGCCGACTTCATCGTGCACGCCGGCAAAGATACGAGCGCCAAACGGAGCAGGCTTGCCGTTGTCCTGCTTGATATTCAGCAGCATCCGGCCGGTCGATACCTTGAAGTCGGTCAGCACGATTGCACCGCGCGTTGGGGCGATCATGCGGGTGGCGGTCTTCACTTCCAGCTGGCGACCCAGATCGGCGGTATGCAGCGTGACGCGGTTCATGCGGTACGGCGTCAGGTTCGGCACCACCGCATAACCACGGGCATCGGTATGCACACCGGTGTTGTTTTCAATGCCGACGCCGGCGGCACCGGGCGCGGCGACCAGTGCCACGGTTTCGCCCAGTGGTTGCGACAGCGTGATGCCATTGCCGTGGATGATCATGCCGCCTGCGGCTTCGACCGAGGTTTGCGACTGGGTGCGCGACTGGTTGTGTGCGATGCCGAACTCACCGATGCCGCTGCGATAACTCAGGTTCGCGCCACCACTCACGCCGCTGGTGTCGCTATTGTCGGCGTGCACGCTGTAGCTCAGTGCATGGTTGTCCAGCAAGGTGCCGCTCACGCCGGTGCTTTCCCGCAGGCCATCGCTGCCGGACACCAGAGATGCAGTCGCATAGCTGGCATTGCCGTTGGCGCTGGTCGGCTCCTTGCCGAGCGGGATCGACACATTGAGCGAAATCATCCGGCTGGATGAACCGTCCGCGCGGCGGTCGAAACTCAGGTTCAGGCTGTAGGGAATCTTCTTGTAGCTGTTGGAATAACCCAGCTGCAGAGTCCGATCCTTGCCGCCCTGATTCCAGTACCCCTGTTGCGTGAACGAGGCATACATCGCGCCTGCGCCGCCCAGATTCTGCGAGATATTGGTTTCGATCCGGTCGCGCGCGTTCAGCGTCGGCAGCGTGAATGGATCGGTGTTCAGCGGCTGCACCACATCCGAAAAGGTGTGATAACCACGCGTGGAATAACGGAAGCCGGCCACGCGGAATTCAGTGCCGAGCGAATCGAGGGATTTTTCGTACATGAAACGCAACGATTGGCCGCTCTCGGTATGACCATCGGCCATTTGCGAGCGTGCATGCGTCACATCGAGCGACAACGCGCCCAGCACCGCCATGTTCTTGGCGACCCCAAAGGCAGCGGATTGATAGATTGGCGAGGCGATGGCACCACCATACAGCGTGAATTCATTGCGGAATCCACGCGAGACGGTGGCCTCGGCAAAGGCCGGTGATCGATCCGCGCCCGGAATGCGTAATTGGCCGGCGGTGGCGCTGTAATGCCAGGCGCCCTCGCGCAGCAGCGACGGAATCCGCGCATACGGCTGGGTGAAACCATGCTGGCGACCATCGGCTTCGGTGATGGTCACCTGCATGTCGGCATTCGAGGCCGTCGGGTACATGTCGTCGATGCGGAACGGGCCGGGTGGCACGTAGGTGCTGTAGACCAGAAAACCGTTCTGGCGGATTTCCACCTTGGCATGACTTTGCGCGATGCCGCGAATGACCGGTGCGTAACCTTGCAGGCTATCCGGCTGCATCGAATCGTCCGATTCCAGCTGCACGCCGCGGAACGGCACGCTATCGAAGAGATCGCTGGCGGTGACCGCATCGCCCAAGGTCAATTGGCCCTTGAGCGAGGTGATGGCGCGGCGGGCATAGATATTCTGCATCTGCAGCTTGGTGCCCGTGCTATCGCGATTGAGCGAGGCATTGCTGCGCAAGCGCCACGGGCCAACATTCAGGCCGGAGCGCAGTGAGGCATACCACTGCAAGCTGCTGACGCTGCTATCCGACGCGGCGAAATCCTTGGCGCCGCTCACGCGGTAATCGAACAGCGCAGCGTTGATGCCGTTCTGCCACTGCGATGAATCGACCGTGCCCCGCGCAACATGCTTGAGCATCGCGTTCGGTACGGTCAGGTTCAAATGCTGCGTATCCGCGTCATAAGCCACGTAGGTGGCGGGCATGGCGATCTTTTCGACGCATTCGTCTGGCTGCACATTTTCCAAAGCCGGAAACGCAGACAGATTCACACCGATCTTGTCCAGCAAAGCCGGGGTGACACAGGGTGCCGCACCTGCCGCGGCACGTGCACGGAACAGGATGTCGTGCATGCCGGCGCGTTCGTCGTTCAGCATCACCTCGATCCGGTGGACGCCGGGCGTGGCGACGTTGCCATCTGCAAGCGCGGCCAGATCGGTATCGCTGACTTGCTCCGCCTCATCCTCACTATCGCCGAGCGCCAGAAAGCGCGCGTTGAAACGCTTGTGCGCCGGGTGCACGGCAGCCGTCTGCGTCGTCGCGGCGGTGGATGCAGTATCGGTAGGCAGGGTGGGCAACTGGGCGGTCGCGGTCATGCCTTCCGGTGCGGCATCCAGCACCAGCTCCGCCGCGCTGCCGGTGCCAGCCAGGCCCAACGCCAAGGTGGCGGCAAGCAACAGGCGGGATATCAGCCGAGGGCGGGATGCCGGACGCGGATGGCGCAGGGTGTTCATGGCGCGGCGTGCGCAACGTCCTGCTCAATCGTTGCGCCAAAATCGTTGATGGTGGCAAAGCTGATCGGCTCCGAAGCGGGCGCGTGCTGCTTGAGCGGCTGGATGCTATCGGCAAACGGAGCGACGTCTTCCAGATCAGGCACGTTTTCGTTGCCCGCCTTGATATGGGCAAACGTCACGTAATACGGCGTCGGGTTATGCACCTTGAGCACATCGCCCTTGCCGGTTGCGTTCGGGATCACCTGCCACTGCAATTGCCTGGGCGCATCCATTGGCAAACCTTGCAAACCGGCTGGCCGATAAAACAGCTTGATGCGCGTGCGCACTGCAATTTGCAGCACGTTCGGCTCGTCGGCGGCTTCCGGGATTTCCTTCACGTTCAGACGGAACTTCGACTCCCGATCCGCCGGCAGATCCTGGTGCGAATGCAAGATCCGCAACATGTTCTGCTTGCCCGGATCGAGCCGAACCAGCGGCGGGGTGATGAAAAACGGGGCTTTGACGCCCTGCTTTTCTGCCTCGACCCACGACTGGACCACGAATGACTTGGTATCGACATTCTTGATCGGCACTGACGCCTCTCGGTCGTGTTGGTTGAAGATCACGCGTGTGGCGCCAACCACGATACTGGCCTGGGCGGGCTGCACGGCGCTCAAGGCCAGACCGATGAGGCCCGCCGAGCAAAGTGTCTTCAAGGTGGAGCTGTTCGTCTTCATGGTGATGTCATCCTTGATCGCATCAAAGCGATGTCATCCACTGAAGCGGGGTTGCCGGACCGATTGGGTGTTCACGGTCCCGTCACCCGTGCGCCCTCTACCTTCGCGGTCAAGAGGCGGTGGCCTCGACCAGCGGGAAGGGAGAGCGGTTGGGCCGGGATGATGTGTTGTCCAGGGCCGATCGTTGCCGCACTGTGCTGGTATGACCCGGCCCAGCGCAGGCCGCTTAGCGGTAATTCAGCACGAATTGCGCATTGGCGTTGGCGTCGCCGGCAGTCACGGCCTGAGCGGTCGAAACGTAGTGCGCTGCGAACTGCAGCTTGGCCGTGGTTTCGCCGAGTTTGAATTCGTCGGTCGTCGAGTTGATCGCCACTGGCTTGTTGTGGGTCGCGTCCTGCAGCGCAATGGCAATGCCTTTTGCATCACTTGCGGTCGTGCCGACACTCAGGTCGTCGGGGACGGTGCCATCGGCGTTGCCGGTGAGTTGGACTTTCACACCATTCAACGCGGCGTTGCAGCCACTGAGATCGATCGAGAACAGCTTGTCCGGGCCGGTAGTGCCTGCAGTCTTGAATGAATCGGCGCCGACTGTGCCCATATCGACCGTGAGCGCGTTGTTATCGATGGTGCAGGTGGTATCGAGCACCTTGCCGTTGAACTGGATCGTGCCTGAATCAGCACTGGCGGCATGGGCAACGTGCATGCACACGCCAGCCACGACCAAGAGGCTGAGGGCGGTTAGTTTCATACTCGGTTTCATTTGGATGGACTCCCGAATGTCGGTTGAAAATGGCTGCCTTTTGATCTCCCGGGCGAGGAAATCGCTTGGCATGGGGACATTCTGGGAGGGGGCTTATGCGAAGTGAAAAAACCTAAACGGAATATCAATAGGGGTGAGGGGTGAGGGGGGAGGGGGTCTGTAGCCCGGACGGCTTGGCCGGCCGGGGGCGCTGAGTGATCGGAGGGGCTGCCGGAATAATCTTTGGTGCGATGCCACCCCGGCCGGCCAAGCCGTCCGGGCTACGTACCCGTAAGATGATGCCGGGTGTGCTTGATATTGACCCGAATCTGATCCGGCTTGAAATTTGTTCAAGAATGTTTGGAATAGATAGAATGGGTCACGTCAGCAATCCGTCACTTTGGCGTGATTTGCGTGGGCCGGCATAGCGTCCAGACCTTGTCCCCGTTGTTAGAGATTCCTGCCTGATGCCCTTGCGAGATTCCCTGTTCCTCTGGTTGCCAAAGTGGCGAATGGCTCGCGTGATCAGCGTGTTGGTTGTGCTGGTGGCCGCTGTAGTGGCTGGCATGCCGGAATCCCAGGTGCTGTTCGGCTCTTTCGACAAGGTTCATTTCGATTTCGTCACCCGCTTTTTTGCGCGGCCCGGCACCGGCAAGGTGGCGGTGATCAATATCGACGCGAAAACGATTCGCGCCTTGGGCACCGAGGCCATCTTCCAGCGTACCGTGCATGCCCGGCTGATCGACCGGCTGAACCAGGCTTCCAGCGTTACCTTCGATATGCTTTTCCCCGGTGCCGGGGAGGATGATTTCGACTTTGCCGATGCGGTGCATCGCAATGGCCGGGTGGTGTTGCCAGTGCCTTCGGGTGAAGCCGGCCCCAGCGGCAAGCCGCTGCTGCGCTCATCGCCGGCCATATGCAGCGGTGTGGCTGGCGTAGGGCATCACGAGGTCGCCATCGGCCATTACGGCACCGTGACCGGCATCGTGCCTTATGTGCAGATCGGCCCGAAACGCTTTCCTCACGTCGCTCTGGAGGCCATCCGCGTTGCGGGTTTGCACGTGCCCGGCGGCAAGTTGCAGTCGTACGTGTGCGAGCAAGCGCTCTCGGTCGATACCGAACTGACCGCATCGTTGCTGCTGATGCTGCCCGGCCTGCAGGGCGTGGCTCAGTACTCCTATATCGATGTGCTCAATGGTCAAGTGCCGCCGCAGACCTTCCGCAACAAACTGGTGTTTGTAGGCCACTCCGTCTACGAGGCCGGAGGCGAGTTCCAGATTTCATCGCTCAACATGCAATCGCTCAGCCGGGCGCAGCTCGATGCGCTGCTTGCTGATTCCCTGCTCGACGGTAATCTGGTGCGCGAAGTGCCGCGCTGGCTCCAGCAGGCTGCCTACGCAGTGCTTGCGCTGATCATGCTGGCGATCTGTATCTTCGCGCCGGGTCGCAAGATGCACTGGTTTGCGTTGCTATGGGGGGCTGGCGTGTTGTCGGCCGCAACCGCGCTGCTGGGTGGATGGCATATCTGGCTGCCCGTCGGCGCGATCATCGCGACCGGCACGCTGATCTACGCCACGTTCGCCTGGGCCCGGCTGACCAGCACCTATCGGCTGTTGCGGCGCGAGATTGGCGAGCTGCGCGAGATTTCTTCCGCGGTCGGCTTCGACCCCAACGCCCCGGCCAGCACGCCGCAGCCCGTGGCGGACTCGCGCGAGGAAATCAGCCAGGCCATGCGCCAGATTCGCTCCTGGCAAGAAGCCTATGTGAATGTGATCAACCTGTTGCCGTATCCGATCTTTCTGGAGCAAAACGGTCGCATCGTGTTGTGGAATGACAAGGCATCGCAGGTGCTGGGCAAGGATTTCTCGCTCAAGCATGCTGGTGACGATCCCCACGAGCCGGCCGCCGTGACCATCCCCGCCATCCAGCAATTGCTCGTCAACCATCGCGCCGAAGCGGCCGAGGGCGGCATCGAGATGGAGCTGAATGGCATGGCGCACTTGCTGCTGTGCGTGCCGTTCACGCCGCTGGAAAACGAGAAAAGCGAATCGAACCTGATTTGTCTGGTCGACATCGCTGGCGTCAAGGAAACCGTCACGCACGACCGCCAAGTGCTGCGTCACATGGCGCATGACTTGCGCAATCCGCTCACCACCATTCTGGCGTTGCTTGAAGCACAAAACGCCAAAGCCGGCCCCGATGCGCCGCCACAAGATGAGAAATTCGTCGGCGAGCTGCGCCGGCTGGTCGATTACAGCCTGAACGTGGCGCAAGACTTCATGCAGCTCTCTCGCGCCGAGCACCTCGATACCGCCGATTTCGCCCCGGTGCCGCTGTTCGATCTGGTCGATGAAACGGTCGATAACATCAGCGCTTCGGCCGAACAGAAGTCCATCGAGCTACAAGGCCCGGATCTCGATGGCAACGATGTCTTCGTGCTCGCCAATCGCGACATGCTCATGCGTTCGCTGATTAACATCATCGACAACGCGATCAAGTACTCCTCGCCAGATACCACGATTACCGTGTCGATCCAGCGCGATATCGCCGATCTGCCCGGCCACGTCGCCATCGATATCGCCGACCAAGGCGAAGGCATCCCCGCCGAAGCCATGCCACACCTGTTCGAGCCGTTCTTCCAGGTTGGCGTGGATCACCAGGCACGCAGCGGCGTTGGCCTCGGCCTGCCTTTCGTCAAAACTGTGATCGAACGACATGGCGGTACGGTGAGCGTGACGAGCGAAGTGGGGAAGGGATCGGTGTTTCACATCACCTTGCCGGTGACGATGGTGGAGTTGGGGTAGGGGGACTTGCTCCCCTCTCATACTTGTGGGAGAGGGGCTGGGGGTGAGGGCCTGCGGTGTTGAGTATTTCAGCGCCAGGATCCTTTTCAACACCCTCTCCCTAACCCTTGTAGTGGTCAACTTTCCCCGGACACCCCACTAGGTGCGTTGCCAGCCGATTCCCGCTCAAACACGGAGGGTGGCCGGTAACCCAGTTTGGAATGCAGCCGCAGGCTGTTGTAAAAGCCCACGATGTAATCCGTCACATCACGCACCGCTTCCGCCGGGTTGGCGTAGTCGCGCTGCCAGACCCGTTCCATCTTCAAATTCAGGAAGAAGCGCTCCATCACCGCGTTGTCCCAGCAATTGCCCTTGCGGCTCATGCTGCACACCACGCCATGCCGCTGCAGCAACGCCTGGTAGGCCGCGCTGGCGTACTGACTTCCACG
>NZ_JONM01000025.1 GCF_000711875.1 Andreprevotia chitinilytica DSM 18519 | reverse complement strand
GGCCAGTCGCTACCGCTGCAGTGGCCGGCCGTATCCGGAGCAACTGCCGGCGGTGGAGTATGAGCCGGGCGATCGGGTGTTGAAGGTTCGCGTCAACGGGCAAATCCAGTATCGCGGCCGGGCAGTGTTCATTGGCGAGGGTTTGGCGGGGGGGTACGTGGCACTGCGCCCTTCGGCACAAGCCGATGTGCTGACGGTGTTCTTCTGTCATAAGGCCATTCGCACCATCGATCTGCGGGTGCAGTTAGACTAGGTTGAGTGTTACCCATGTCTACCGACAAGTGTTACCTATGTCTCCCGGCTGAACACTGCGCTCAACCCAACCTACGGTGCTGTGGAGTTATTTGAGGCGGCCAATAATTCGCTCTAATGCATTAACTCAGGCGCAGACAGTACTTCATGTACGGCAAGACTGAGTTAATGCATTAGAGCGGATTGGTTGGCCGACTTAAGAGCGGATTTCGAAGATTTTGCTGAAGTTGGCAATATCTAGTACCGCTTTGACCGTCCCCTTGCAATTGGTCAACACCACTTTGCGCCCATCCACGCGCTCATTCAGCAGCAGCAACATCCCCAGCGCCGCCGAATCCATGTAGCCGACATTGCTGAAATCCAGTTCGATTTCCTTCACATCATCCGCTGCGAGCGCATTGGTGGTCGTTTGCTTGAACTCCCGGTGCGATTCGTAAGTGAAATTGCCGTTGAGCTGGATCAGTGCGTGGCCGGGAGTCAGGACAAGGTTGGCTTGCATGGCAGGGGTTCCGTGAGCGGATGCGTCGTAGCGAAGTCTAGCAGCCTGAATCGGCAAACTGCTACTTGATTCGCATCCGATGTCCGCTCCGCTTGCCTGTGTTCAATGCCCGTTATCCATGCCCAGTTCCTGGATCTTGCGGGTGAGGGTATTGCGGCCCCAGCCCAACAACTCCGCCGCTTCGATCCGTTTGCCACCGGTGTGTGCCAAGGCGCGTTCAATCACCGTGCGTTCGAAATCCGGCACGATATCGTCCAGCACACGGGCATCGCCATGCGCCAGCCGGCTGCCGATTTCCTCGGCCAGCGCCTGCCGCCAATCGCCGAAGTGGGGCGGTGCCGAACCATCACGCGGCGCTTCGATGATTTCTGGCGGCAGATCGTTCGTTTCGACGACCGCGCCCGGCGCCATGACGGTGATCCAGTGGCACAGGTTTTCCAGCTGACGCACGTTGCCGGGGAAGGGGAAGGCGGCGAGCTTGCCCATGGCTTCGTCGGACAAGCGCTTGGCTTCGACACCCAGCTCGGTCGCGCTACGCGACAGGAAGTAGCGCGTGAGCAGCGGAATGTCTTGCAGCCGTTCGCGCAAAGCCGGCAAACGCAGGCGGATCACGTTCAGGCGATGGAACAAGTCTTCACGGAAGCGGCCGGTTTTGACCAGTTCTTCCAGATTCTGGTGCGTGGCGGCGATCACGCGCACGTTGGCGCGGATCGGTTGCTGGCCGCCGACGCGGTAATAGAAGCCGTCTGACAGCACGCGCAGCAGGCGGGTTTGCAGATCAGCCGGCATGTCGCCGATTTCATCCAGAAACAGCGTGCCACTCTCGGCTTGTTCAAAGCGGCCTTGCCGCCGCGCTTCAGCGCCGGTGAAGGAACCACGCTCGTGGCCGAACAGTTCTGACTCCAGCAAATCTTTTGGAATTGCCGCCGTGTTGATGGCGATGAAGGGCTTGGCGCTACGCGGGCTATGCCGGTGCAGGGCGCGGGCGACCAGCTCCTTGCCGGAGCCGGATTCGCCGGTGATCATCACGGTGGCGGCCGACTGGCTCAAGCGGCCAATGGCGCGAAACACGTCCTGCATGGCCGGCGCCTGCCCGAGGATGTCCGGCGTGCTCACCGGTACTTCCTCGTCGGAATGTTGGCGCTCACCTTCTTGTATGGCACGCATCACCAGCGCCACGGCCTGATCGACGTCGAATGGCTTGGGCAAGTATTCGAATGCGCCGCCTTGGAAGGCCGCTACCGCGCTTTCCAGATCGGAATGCGCCGTCATGATGATGATGGGCAGGCCGGGGTGGTCTTTCTTGACCAGCTCAAGAAAGGTCAGCCCCGATTCGCCCGGCATGCGGATATCGCATACCACCGCTTCCGGCACTTCGCGGCGCAGCCGCTCGAGTGCCTCGGTGGCGGAGGCGAAGGTGGTGTGAGCGATTCCCTCGCGTGCGAGTGCTTTTTCGAAGACCCAGCGGATGGAACGGTCGTCATCGATAACCCAGACGGTACTCATGCTTTCTCCGAAGCGAGGTTGGCTTGCCAGCCGTTGAGCGGCAGCATCAGTGTGAAACAGGTGTAGCCGGGGCGACTGTCGAATTCGATCGCGCCGTGGTGCTGGCTGATATAAGTGTGCGCCAGGTGCAGGCCGATGCCGGTGCCGCCGGGGCGGCCGGAGACGAGCGGATAGAACAGCGTCTCCTTCAGGGCCTCGGGGATGCCGGGGCCGTTGTCGATGATCTGCACCATGATGGCGAGCGGGAAGCGCTTGCGGTTGAGCGTGGCCTGGCGCGTGATCCGGGTGCGCAGCACCACTTCGCCCACGCCGGCCATGGCTTGCACCGCGTTGCGCACGATGTTGAGGATGGCCTGGATCAGCTGTTCGCGATCGCCGATCAGTGAAGGCAGGCTGATGTCGTAGTCGCGCTTCACCGAGAGGCCATTCGGCGTTTCGGCCAGCATCAGGCTGCGCACGCGCTCCAGCACTTCGTGGATCGACAGCTCGGACAATTTGGGCAGCCGATGCGGCGTCAGCAGCCGGTCGAGCAGGCCTTGCAGCCGCTGCGACTCTTCGATGATGACCTGGGTGTATTCCTTGAGGTGCGCCTCGGCCAGCTCGGTAGAGAGCAATTGCGCCGCACCACGAATGCCGCCAAGCGGGTTCTTGATCTCGTGGGCGAGATTGCGGATCAGCTCGCGATTGGCTTGTTGCTGTGCTTGCAGGCGCTCTTCGTTGACGATCCGGCGTTGCTGGTCGATCTGGCGCACTTCGAGCAAGGCCGCCGCTTCCGGCGACTCAATCGGGCTGGCGGTGAGCGAGACATAGACCTCGCCGTGCGCCGTGTGCAGCAGCAGTTCGTGCTCGGTGATGCTGACGTTGTCCTTGAGTGCGGTGGCGACCGCTTGAACGAGGGCGCTTTCGGGGTTCAGGCAGGCCGAGAGCGTCAGCCCGGTCTGTTCTTCCTTGAGGCCAAGCAGGTCGGCGGCGGCCGGGTTGAAGTAGACCAGTGTGCCGCGAGCGGAGGCCGCAACGATGGCGGCGTCCATAAAATCCAGGCCTGAGAAAGGGGCGTATGTCATGCGGGGGTACCACGGTAAGGCATCTTGCTAGCAACTAAGCAATTACCGGGCCAGCAAGATACAAGTGAGTGAATGCACGGTTTGAGGCCGAAACGGGGCATCGAAAAGGGCGCCATGCCCAGCATCGTAGCGTATGGGTGCACCAGTTCTGTGCATTGTGGGCACTGAAGCGGACAAAGGGCGATGCAGGGTGAGGGAAGGGGAACAGAGCCTGTTCGTTGGAGGCGAACAGGCTCTGGTGGAGGGCCTATGACAGTTAGCGTGCCCGGGCCAATTCGTTGGTCAGTGCGGCGACGTTCTTTTCGTGCAGCACCACCGATTCGCGCAGGCGACCGAGCTTTTCGGTGTACTTGGATGTATTGGCGCGTTCTTCCGCAGTGCGATTGGTATCGGCATCGGCCAGGGCGCGGCGGGCGTCTGCCAAGGCTTGTTGCTCGGCGTTCAGCTCTTCTTGCAGGATCAGTTTGCGGTTGCTGTCGCGGCTGCGCTGCGTGGCGGCGTCGACCTTGGGGAAGTTGCCGGGCGACGGGCTGTTGACCTTCGGCGTGTTGCCCGATTTGGTGCGCGTCTTTGGTGCGTTTACCGTAACCGGGTCGGCGTAGATGCGCTGCGAGCCCTTCATGGGAATGTTGGAGAAGGTCACCCGCCCCTCTTCATCGACATATTTGTAGATGTCCGCAAAGGCAGGGGAAGCAACGAGCAGGAGGAGTAGAACGCGCAAAGTCATGGTGTACCTATATCACAGCGAGGCTTACTCGGGGTTACGGTCGCTGTGGCGGTCGTTATGGCCTAGGGGGCGATCAGGGGCGATTTGATCGCGCACGCGCTGCTTGAGTTCCTTGGCTTCAGGAAAGCCGCCATCGCGCTTGCGCTCCCACACTAGAACGTCGTCGCAATGGATTTCGAATACACCGCGGGTGCCAGGTAGCAGTGCCACTTCGCCCAATTCATCGCTGAAGGTGGAGAGCAGCTCTTGCGCCAGCCAAGCCGCGCGCAATAGCCATTGGCATTGGGTGCAGTAGCGGATGGTGACGCGTGGCTTGGTGGTTTCGCCGGCGCTTGGGATGGTTGCTGGTGTCATACCGGCAGGCCCCATGCCCGCAATTGCGTCGCGGTAGCGGCCGGGTCGGTGTGATGGATGGCTCGCCAGCCCAGAGCGCGGGCGGCATCGACGTTTTTCAGGACGTCGTCGATGAATACCAGCTGTTCCGGTTGTGCACCAGGATGGTGCTTGCGGATGCGCTCCAGCATCAGCTGATAAATCCGCGCATCCGGCTTGATCAATTTCTCGTGCCCGGAAACGAGCACGTCTTTAAAGCGACGCATGAACGGGTAGTTGTCCCACGCATACGGAAAGGTCTCTGCCGACCAGTTGGTGAGCGCATAAACCGGCACGTCATTGGTTTCCAGCGCTTCGAAAATCGCCATGCCTTCATCGAGCGTGCCGCGCAGCATTTCCGTCCAGCGATCATAAAAAGCCGCGATCAAATGGGCATGGTCTGGATATTTGGCGCTGAGTGCCGCCGTGGCGTCGGCGAGCGAGCGGCCGGCATCCTGCTGGATGTTCCACTCGCCATTGCAGACTTCGGCAAGGAACCACTTGCGCTCCGCCTCATCGGCGATCAGCTCGCGAAACAGGTATTCCGGGTTCCAGTCGAAGAGAACGCCGCCGAGATCGAAGACAACGATGGTTTGGGTGTCGGTTTTCATGTGCGCCATGATACCAGCGAGTATTTGGCACCAGCACTACGAACCCCGCCGTATCTGTTACGGCCTGTGAGCCGTTCATTCCGGCGCTTGATCCCGGAGCGCGCGCAACTGGCTTTGCATTTCCACATCCCAGCGTGGCATCCATTTCTGGAAGAGCGGGATGAACGCCGCCTGCTCCGTGTGGGTGAGTTGCAGCAGTTTTTTGCCGACCGGTGACGCATACAGGGCGGTGAGTTGTCGAAGCTCATCGAGCGAAAAATGGCTGGCGTAAAGATTGGCGGCAAATTCATCCAGATCGCGAATCAGCTGCGGGTTATGCAGCAAGGTGTGCGTCATTTCCGGGAGTTTGGCGGTCGCGATATCCAGTAGCTTGAGGCGCTGGTTTAACTGCCGCTCTATGTCTTCCGGCTTTGTTGCCTCTGATAGCTGTTCGTTTTCAGCCAGCAACTTGCCGATCATCACGCCCGATTTTGCGGCGAAATAGTCGTGTATCCCCGCTTCCATCGTATTGGCCATGACTTCGCCGTATTGCATGGTTTTCATCAACTGGCGTGCGGTTTCCAGCTCCTTTGATTCGGCCGCCCAAGTCGTGAGACTGAAAAATTGCATGGCAACGACCATGATCCATGTGAAGCAGTTTTTCATTGAACGTGCCTTGAATCGAGCGTTGGCTGCGTTGCGGTGCTCATTGGGGAGGGGGCGTAAAGCAGGAAATGAAAAGCCCCGCATTGCTGCGGGGCTTTCCGATTCGCGATGACTACTTGCTGATTACAGCGAGTAGTACATATCGAATTCAACCGGGTGGGTGTTCATACGGATGCGGTTGACGTCGTTCATCTTCAGTTCGATGTACGAATCAATCCATTCGTCGGTGAACACGCCGCCACGGGTCAGGAACTCGCGATCCTTGTCCAGCGCGTCCAGTGCCTCGTCGAGCGATGCGCACACGGTCGGGATCAGCTTGTCTTCTTCCGGCGGCAGGTCATACAGGTTCTTGTCAGCCGGATCGCCTGGGTGGATCTTGTTCTGGATGCCATCGAGGCCTGCCATCAGCAGGGCGGAGAAGGCCAGGTACGGGTTAGCCAACGGATCCGGGAAGCGCGCTTCGATACGACGGCCCTTTTCGGACTGAACGTGCGGAATGCGGATCGAAGCGGAACGGTTCTTGGCGGAGTAAGCCAGCTTCACCGGTGCTTCGTAGTGCGGAACCAGACGCTTGTAGGAGTTGGTGCCCGGGTTGGTGATGGCGTTCAGTGCCTTGGCGTGCTTGATGATGCCGCCGATGTAGAACAGGGCGGTTTCAGACAGGCCAGCGTAGCCGTTGCCTGCGAACAGGTTCTTGCCGTCTTTCCAGATCGACTGGTGAACGTGCATGCCCGAACCGTTGTCGCCAACGATCGGCTTCGGCATGAAGGTCGCGGTCTTGCCGTATTGGTTGGCCACGTTGTGCACCACGTACTTCAGGATCTGGGTCCAGTCAGCGCGGGTGGTCAGGGTGTTGAACTTGGTGCCGATTTCATTCTGGCCGGCGTTCGCCACTTCGTGGTGGAACACTTCGACCGGCACGCCCAGCTCTTCCAGCACGATGACCATCGTGGCGCGGATGTCTTGGTGGCTGTCGACCGGCGGAACCGGGAAGTAGCCGCCCTTGACGCGCGGACGGTGGCCGAGGTTGCCGCCTTCGAATTCTTCGCCAGTCGCCCAGGCACCTTCTTCGGAGCCGATCTTGACGAAGCAGCCGCTCATGTCGGCGCCCCAGCGGACGTTGTCGAAGATGAAGAATTCAGGTTCCGGACCGAAGTAGGCGGTGTCACCAATGCCGGTGGCCTTCAGATAGGCTTCAGCGCGCTTGGCGAGCGAACGCGGGTCGCGGTCATAGCCCTTGCCCGTTGCCGGCTCGATCACGTCACACGTGATGAACAGGGTCGGTTCGTCGTAGAACGGGTCGATCTTGGCGGTAGCGGTGTCCGGCAGCAGCAGCATGTCGGAAGCCTGGATGCCTTTCCAGCCAGTGATGGAGGAGCCGTCGAAGGCATGGCCATTGACGAACCACTCGTCGTCAACCACGTGCGACGGAATCGTCACGTGCTGCTCTTTGCCAATGGTGTCGGTGAAACGCAAGTCAACGAAACGGATATCGTTGTCCTTGATCAGCTTGAGAACGTCGGCTGCCGCCATGGTGTGCTCCTGAATACGTAATAGAAAATGGGTAGTGAAAACGAATCCGGTTATTCACCCGCCCTACGGGGCGTCGGAATGGCCGTAGCAGAAGCAGGAAGCGTGCCAGCTGAATCTGCAAGGCCGGCTTATTGTGCCACAAACGGCTGCAGACGCTTTGCACCGTTTGTAACCCGCATACAGGAATACCCTGACGCACCGTTTTTGTGCGTTTTGCGTGCATTGTGCGTGACTTTGGTGCGTTTGCACGCGCGCGGCTCCCCATTTGCGATACGCATTGCCTTGCGTGGCGTCGAGGAAGAAAATTTGAAGATCGATAGGGAGATTCAAGTCATGAGCCGCACCAATACCATCCTGCAAACCGCCCGCCAGCGTGCGGCAGAGCTTGGCCTGCCTTATTCCGGCGCAGTCACGCCCACCGAGGCGCAGGAGCTGGTCGCCCAGATGGGCGCAAAAATCGTCGACGTGCGCACGCATGCGGAATGGCAATTCGTCGGCACGATTCCGGGCTCGGCCCAGATTGAGTGGAAGCGTTACCCGGGCATGCAGCTGAATCCGGATTTTCTGAGCCAGCTGAAGCAACAGGTCGATCCGCAAAACGTGGTGCTGTTCTTGTGCCGTTCCGGTGCACGCAGCCACGACGCCGCCACATTGGCCGCGCAACACGGCTACAGCGAGGCATTCAACATCCTTGAAGGCTTCGAGGGCGACAAGGATGGTAGACAGCACCGTAACAGCGTCAATGGCTGGAAAGCGGCTGGGCTGCCGTGGGTGCAGGGCTAGCGCCTTGTTTGCAATCTTTTTGGTTATGCGCCTGCGGCGCGGCTAAAAGCGTTACAGCGGGAATCCGTCCCGCGGCCGGGGAAGGGACTTTGTCTCGCCAAAGCCCCCTCCACCCTAAAGGCGACCCCCGCTGGGCGGCCTTCCAGGCTACCCTCGGTCGGTCGCGAGCCTAAGGTCTCGCGGACACTCCCTCGGCGCTTAGCGAAAGGGGAGGAAAACCCGCAGCGCCACCATCGCGACAAAACGTGACGTCTTCTATGTAGGGCGCAATCCCCGCAGGGCATTGCGCCGCATCTTTTCCCTGAATCGACTTCTCAAAGATCTTAAACAGGCCCTAAGTGCCACGTTGAATCACTGTGGCGCCGTTGCCCGAGGCTGGATCGGCGCGTAGATGATCGCGCCAGCGGTGGGCGCGGTTTCGCGCGTCAAAGATTTGAAGTCCAGCGTCTCGTCGACGTCCGCGCTATCCAGTCCGATGCGATTGAGCCGGTAGGGCGTCAGATAAGGGATGATCGTTTTGCCGCTGGCATCGGTGCGATTGGCGAGTTGTCCCTCGGCGAGCACGTTGGGATAGCCCGGCGCGTCGACGAGGGCAATCGTGTCGCCCAGTGATTGGCCGAATACCACGCCGCCTGCATAAGCCACCACACTGCCTGCTATGTCCACACTGCGCTTGCTGTAGCTCTGCCCGCGACTATCCCGCCCTTGTTCATAACCGGCTTGCAGCCGGCCTGCATCAGCCTGATAGGCGGCAAAAACGCTGGTTTGCGCGCCTTCCTCGCGAGATCGCTCCTGGCTGAGGTTGTAGGTGAGGCGGGCGTCTTCCAGTGCTGATCCGGATAGCCGATTACTCCAGGACACCACGCGCTCGTCCGACTTCGCAAGCGAGGTCTCATAGCGCAAGGTGCCAGGCAATTTGGCGGTCTCCAGCGGAATCGACAAGCTGACCAGAAAGGCGTGATTGCGCCGAGTACCGCGTTGCGTCGCGGATGCTTGCAAATCGATGTCGAACTTGTCGCCCGACCAGTTCATGCCGATTTGGGCACTGATCCGGTCGGGATAGTCACCCTGAAACCGCCGGCCGACCACGGTGGCATACAGATTGCCCGCATCGCTGAACGATTGCTTGAAGGTCAGCGCCAGCCGGCTGGCCGGTGATACTTCTGGCGGCAACATGGCCATCCATTCGTCCCCATCGTAAAACTCGCTGAAGAGGTTGCCGTAGAACGCGATCTCCGTATCGCGCTGCAGCATGTCCTCCAGTGTGCGAAAGCGCCCACCCGTGAAGCGCTGGAAATCGATACTCAACCCGCTGCCTGTGCCTGGGAACGACTTGGCGTAGCGCACACGCCAGCGCTTGCCGATGGGATCGGCGATGTGTGTTTTGAGACGGGAGCGTGTCAAGTCGACCGACACCGCGCCGAAGGCGTCCAGATCCCAGCCGATGCCGGCCGCTTCGCTTTGGTAATCCCGCGCGGCCAGTACGCCGACGAAGGTGCTCAGTTTCAGCGGCAGGCCATACCCTAACGTGGCTTGCACGAAATCGGGGCTTGCCATGTCGTCTTCGTAACTGGGGGGGCGGTAACGGCCGGCGGTCAGCGCGTACTTCCACACGCCGCGCTGCGTCAGTAGCGGCATGGCGGCGTAGGGCACGATGAACACACGCTCGTCGCCATCTGCTTCACGCACGGTGACTTCGATATCGCCGCTGCTACTGGGCGGCCGGATGTCGGTCAGCTCGAACGGGCCGGGTGCAATGGACGTGCGATAGAACAGGATGCCGTCCTGCCGCACCGAGATTTCGGCATTGCTCTGGGCGATACCGCGTACCACGGGCGCATAGGTGTGCAGGTGGTCAGGCAGCAATTCATCCTCGGACTGCAACTGCACGCCGTTGAACGGCAGGCTGTCGAACAGGATGCTGTCTGAATCGCTTTGCCGTTGGCCTTGGCTTCACGCAGTTCGCCTTCAGCGTTGGTGATTTCAGCTTGCACGTGGCGAACGTCTTCCTGCTTGTCGGCCACCTTGCGTTCGGCGCGGGTCTTTTGGCCTTCCGGTGTGCAATTGGCTTGGGCTTCTGCCAGCGAGGCTTGCAGCCCTGCGGCCTTGGCGGTGTGGCCGAATTGCTTGGCCACTTCGATTTGCGACTGAATCACTGCAATCTTGGTTTCGCAGGAGTTCGTGCCGGCAAAAGCGGTGGAGGCGATCAGCATGCTGAACGGGATGACGGCGGCGGCGATGAGGGTCTTTTTCATGATGTTTTCCTTTGGGTTGGTGAGGGGTTGATTCAGCGCGTTGGCTGCTGACCCGTACTTTGCCAAAGGGGCTTTCGAGCGAACATCGAACAAATTCGAGATTGGGGGGGCGAAGGCTTTTCTCCTCTCGCCCTAGCGTGCAAGGCTTTGCCTTGCCCAGTAATAGAGGGAGAGGGGGCGAAATAGCGTGATCAATCCATCAAGTACGGTTGCAACGCCTGCATCAACCGCACCTGCTGTTTTTCCAGCGCGGCATGTTCTGCTCGTTGCGACAGCATTTCCAGCACCACGCAGGCTTGATCGACATCGGCATCTTTGACCACGCAGGCCACCGCGCCACGAATGCGGTGGGCGATGGCGGCAATGTCACTGCGGGCGACGGTTGCAACGGCGGTTGCCAGCTCGGCGCAGTCCGCACGCAGGCTCGCGGCCAAGTCCTGCTGTAGCGATGACAGGTCAGGCGGCGCAATGGGCGCGGCATCGGTACGGATCGTCACCTGATCGGGAAACCAATCTGCCAGCACCTGGCTGATGCGCACCAGTTCAACCGGTTTCACCAGCACGTCATCCATGCCGGCAGCGCGGCATTTCTGGTGTTCTTCCGGTAGCGCGTTGGCGGTGTAGCCGATCACCGGGATACGCGGCCTCCCTTCGCATGCTTCCTGCGCGCGGATGCGGCGGGTGAGCTCCAGCCCGCTCATGCCGGGCATCTGGCAATCGGTGAGGATCAGGTCCACACCTTCACCGTAGTGCTGCAAGGCACCGATGGCGTTGCCGACGCAGATCGGCGCATAACCGAGCCAGCTCAACTGGCTACCCATCACCTTGAGGTTCACCGGATGGTCGTCCACAACCAGGATGCGCAGCGGCGCGGTGGCGAACCACGTCTGTGCTAGCTGCAATTGGTTTTCTGCCGCCACCGGACAAGGCAGTACGACGCTTACCGTGGTGCCGGCCCCCTGTTGGCTGGCAATCGTGGCATGCCCGCCCATCAGTTCAGCGAGGCGCTTGACGATATTCAGCCCCAGCCCGGAGCCCATATGCGCCTGTGGAGACGAGGCTTGCTTGAACGGCTCGAAAATGGTCGGCAGATCGGTCGCTGCAATGCCGGTACCGGTATCGCGCACGTCGAATCGCACCCATTGGCCAGCCTCGTCGGGCATCGGCTCTACCCACGCTTGCAGTGTGATCTCGCCGTGTGTGGTGAACTTGACCGCATTCGAGAGCAGGTTGTGGAAGATCTGTTTGGCGCGCACCGGGTCGATCCAGACCCATTCGGCGATATCCGCTGCCACGGTGCAAATGAGGCGGATGCCTTTTCCCTGCGCGGCTTGCTCGAACAGGTAGACGGTGTTACTCACCAGCTCTGGCAAATGCACGGCGCGTGGGGAGAGCGCCAGTTCACCCGCCTCGATCTTGCGGACGTCCAGGATGCCGCCGACGATATCCAGCAGGCTCTTGGCCGAGGTTTCGGCCAGTGCCAGCGCTTCGTGATCCGTTATCCCGGCCCGGCTGTTCCGATTCGCCATTTCCAGCAAGCCGACCACGGCGCTCATCGGCGTGCGGATTTCGTGGCTCATCACCGCCAGGAAATTGCTTTTCTCGGTGCTCGCACGCTCGGCTTCGTCCTTGGCCTGGCGCAGCTCGCGTTCCAGTTGTTTGCGGCGGCGAATCTGGTACTGCAGCAGGCTGTTCCAGGCCACGATCAAGGCCGCCAGTCCCAGTGCCCACGGTAGGTATGGGAAGAGCGTTCGGCGCAGGCGCTCCCAGGTGCTGGTGGGGTAATTGATGTGCGCCAGCCACTTGGCGGAGATGACGGCGCGCTCGCTGGGAGACATGCTCAGCAGCGCTTTGTTGATGATGCCCAGCAATTCCGGGGCGGTTGCCGTGACGCCGAAACGGGCCTGATAGGGCTGCTCGAACGCGGTTGCCGCAACGTGCAGCGGCTTGTCGTCGAAATGCCGTTCGATGGCATAACTGGCGGCGGCCATGCTTTGCAGCGTCGCATCGGCCTTGCCGCGCACCACCATGTCCATGCCATCGGCGGCCGTGCGGGTGAATACCAGCTGAATGCCTGGATAGCGGGCGCGCAGTTGTGGCGCGAGGCCATGCCCTTGCACGATGGCCAGCCGCTTGCCGCGCAGGCTTTCCAGGCTGTCGATACCTGGGTCGTCACTGCTGGCGACGATGGCCCACGCCATCGGGGCCACGTCGACTGAAAATGCCATGAATAGCCGCCGTTCGGGGGTATCTAGCAAGGTGGTGGCCAGATCAGCGCGCCCGTCGCGCAAGTCACTTTCCAGCGCGCTGATCGTTTCGTGCGGCACCACCTCGAAACGCAGCCCGGTACGTCGGCTGATGACCTTGAGCAAATCGGCGTACATCCCGGCGAATTCGCCGGCGGAATCGATAAAGGTGTAGGGGGCGTCGGCTGTATCGACGCCCACACGCACGACAGGGTGGCGAGCAATCCATTCCCGTTCATGGTCAGTGAGCGCGAGTTTGTTCTCTTCCGTATCCAGTGCGATGCCGGACGCCCAGCGGCGCAGGATGTTGGCGCGCATCCATGAGGGAATGGCATCCAGCCCCTCGGCAATGATCTGATCCAGTTGCGACTCGTCGTTGGCGGTGAGGAAGGAGAACGTCGTCTCGGCGCGTTCGAGGCGGGAGACGCGCAGATTGAGAAACAGGTTTTGCTCGACGTAATAACTGGCGGAGATCGCATCGCCGACGAAGTAATCGGCCCGCTCCAGCGCCACGGCTTCCAGCGCCTTGAACAAGGAATGCTGGGGGGGGACGGTGGTGTCTGGCGCTTGCTTGGCGAATGCCAGCGCGGCCGGGGCTTCCTCGACCACGCTGGCCCGCCCGGCCGGTGTCTCTTCATCGGTCGAAACAGGACCGGCACGGCGCACGATGGCGAGCGGGATTTGCAAATAGGGTTCGCTTGAGACTTGCGGCGACAATCGTTCGGTGTCGCTGCTCTGGGTGCTCAATAGATCGATCTGGTGATCGGCCAAGGCGGCGTAGGCGGCTTGCCGATCCGCAAACCAGCGCACACGCACCGGTATCTGCAAGGCATTGCCGAGCAGGATCAGATAGTCGGCAGCGATGCCGACCACGGCACCATTGCCCGCCCGGAACTGGATTGGCGCGTAGTCGTCGCCCCACATGCCGACCACCAGATGCCCGCGTTGCCGCAACCAGGCGATATCGCTCGGGGCGAGGTCGACCTGAAAGCGCGTGGGGGCGATCTGGCTGTTGAGCGATAGCAGCGGCGGAATTGTGGCAACGGTGGCCAAGGCGCTGGTGGCGATCAGTGCGCCAAGCAAGCCGCAGCAGAGGGCTTTGATCGGACTAAACAATGCCGACCTCGTAGGCGTAGCAAATCAAATCCGCATTGCTGGCGATGCCGAGCTTTTGCATGGCGTTCTGCTTGTGGGTGGCCACGGTGGTGACGGCCCGGCCGAGATTGGCGGAGATGTCCTGCAAGGTGTTGCCCTGCGCAAATAGCCGGACGACTTCCAGTTCGCGCTGGGTGAGCAGGGCCACGGGTTGATTCGGGCGGTGTTGCGCCTGGCTGTCGGCCAGCCAGTTGCGCATGCTTGGCGAGGCATAAGCCTCTTTGCTGCCGCCCTCGATCTTGCGGATCGCCGTCACCACCTCGCTCATCTCATCGTTCTTGCTGACCAGCGCATGCACGCCCAGTTTGCTCAGCCGCTGCAATAAAGCGGGATTGGAGAGCATGGTGAAAACAATGATCTTCACCTCGGGATGCAGGCGTCGTACCCGTTCGATCATGGCGAGGCCATCACCGCCGAGTGCGCCCTGGTTCATCGAGTAGTCGGTGATCACGATGCTGCAAGGCTGGGCGTTCAACGCCTTCAGCAATTGCTCGCCGGTGCGCGCCTTGAAGGCGACGCAGCATTCGTTCGCGGCAGCCAGCGTCGCTTGCAGGGCATCCATGATGACGGGGTGATCGTCCGCCAATCCAATAATGCGCATGGGGTTTTCTCCTGGGCAGTACAGCCTGAGCGGCTGACTGGATGGCCCGGCGTGTCGGGGTTAGATGGGTCGGTCCAGTTTAAAAAGGGTGCTACGTGGCAGTCTGTGAAGTAAAAAGGGTGAATCACTGTCGCTGTTTGCTTGCAGTCATGCCAAGTAAGTGGGTTGGTTCATGCGCGCCCGCGATGGGGATGGAAGTGCTTTCGATTTTCGTCAAACGAAACTGCTCTAAAATGCACGTATTACAGTGCTCGATCCGGCACGTTGCGCTGAAATGCGCGATATCTGGATGACGGCGATAGAGTTGGGAGCAATATGGATCGGAACGATTTGCTGGCTGCGACACGCAGCGAATTCCTGCGTGCGTTTGCCGCCGAGCTGAATGGATTGACTGAGCGCTGCGTGCAGAGCCTGTTCGAGCGCGCCGACCATGCCGGCTCGATGGCGGATCAGCACAAGCTGCTCGATGCGCGCACCGTGCTGCTGACGGCTGGCCAGGATTTGAACCGCCAGCTATACGATGGCATGGAGCGGTTGCTGAACCGCAGTTTCCAGACCGCCTACAGCACGTTTCGCCCCTCGTTCTCCGACACCATTGCCAGCAGCACCTTGTCCCTGTCCCTGATCGACGTGTCCACCGTTGAAGGCGAGATCCGCCTCGATACGCTGACCAACCGCTTTAGGGCGGCGGCGGAAGAGCCGCTGCGTGATCTGAATATTCGCGTGGCGTTGTTGTTCGAACAGGAAAACATCAAGGAACGCGAAAACCCGTTCCGTCCTTATCTGTTCTCGCGCTGCATCGCCACCGTGGCCGAAGGGCTATCCGAATCGCCTGAGACGGCCTTCCTGTTGACCGAACATCTGGCCTTCGCCCTGGTCGACCGGATCGGCTACATCTACGAACGATTGAATGCCTTGCTGGCACAGCGGGGTATCGCGGCCGAGCTGCAGCTCAAGGTCAAGAAAATGCCTTCGCCGCGTGGCGGGGGCGCTGGCGCGTCGGCAGGCGCGGCAACGGCTGAGGCAGCTGCGCCGGGTGGAGAAGGCGACGCAGGCTTCGATGCGGGCGGCGCAGGGGGGGGCTTTCAAGGTGGTGGCTTTCCAGGTGGCGTTGCCCAAGGTGATGGCACAGGGGGGGGCGGCGGTGTTGTCGCACCCAATCTGGCGCAATTCAGCCAGGCACTGGCCGGGCAAGGCCGGGTGGAGTCGCTGATTCGCATGGTGCAGAGCCCCGGCGCGGCCGGGCCGCAAACCGGGGGAGGGGGATCGCCCGAAGCAGGCGGGGGTGCCCCGTTTGATCCGGCCGTGTTGGCGCAACTGGCGCAGGCGTTGAACTCGACCGGTGCCTTCCAGGCGGGTGTGCCACCGGCAGGGGCCGATAAGCCCAAGACGGGCTGGCTGAGCGGGGCTCATTCGGTTGGCGGTGTGTTGCGCAGCTTTTTTTCCGGCGCGCAGCGGCTGTCCTCCGAGCCGTCCCCGCTGGCACCGAACCAGACCGGTTCGTTTATGGCCGGTATGTCCGGCGCTTTGGCTGAGTCATCGCCGCTGGTCAATATCGTGCAGGAGTTGCAACAGGTCAGTGCGGCTGGCCGGATCGCCATGGTCAGCGACGATGGCGCGGTGCGTAACCTGATCCTGGAAGAGCGACCCCGGCTCAGCGGTCTGGCGGGCGATAGCAACGAGCAGATGATCATCGACATCGTCGGCATGCTGTTCGAGTTCATCCTGCGCGATGGGCAAGTCCCGGCTGAAGTCCGGGCCCAGCTGGGGCGGCTGCAGTTCCTGGTGTTGAAGATCGCCTTGCTCGATCCGGACCTGTTCTCGCACAAGAACCACCCGGCGCGGATGCTGGTGAACCGGATCGGGACGATTTCGGCCGGCCTGCAAAAAGTCGACCCGAGCGGCGAGCGCGTGGTGGAGGAAATCCGCAAGATCATCGAGACCTTACTGGCCGAGCCGACCGAAAATGTCTCGCTGTTCACCGCCATGCTGGACGAGCTGGATGCCTTTATCGCGCACGAGCTGCGCATGGCCGATGCGCAAGTCGATCGCGCGGTGCAGGTACTGGAAAACGCCGAAAGCCGCACGCTGCAATTCGCCCGCACCACGGCCATGATCGCCGATGGCTTGTCCGGCCTGACGCTCGATCCCTATCTGCGTGATTTCCTCGTCAACACCTGGGCGCTGGTCATCGAGCGCGCCGGGCGCGACGACCCCGGGCAGGCTGAGAAATACAAGCTATTGATTCCAGACCTGATTTGGAGCATCGCGCCCAAGGTCGATCCGCACGACCGCAAGCAGTTGTTCGCGCTGATTCCATCCTTGCTGCCCTCGCTGCAGGAAGGTCTGGCCATGATCGGCTGGAGTACCGCCCAGCAGCAGGAGTTAGTGCACTGGCTGGTCGATGCGCACAAGGACGCGCTGCGGCCCGTCGAGGTGCCGGCCCCGGTGCCGCCGCTCTCGATGATGCATGACCGCTTCGAGCCGGTATTCAGCCAGCCGATCAGTGAAATGCCGGTGCAGCTGCCGCCGGAACATCATGTGCTCGACAGCCGCTTCCTTGGCGAAGCGATCCAGGAGCTGGAGGCCGATCTACACCTGTTCGATCAACTGATCGACGCCGATCACGATGGCAAGACCCCACCCCCCGAAGTCGTGAAAAGCGAGGTCGCTGTCGACGAAGTGATGCTGCGCATGCAAAACGGCGTTACCGTCGAGATCAACCTCGACGGCAAGATGGCGCCGGCGCGCTTGAACTGGGTCAGCCCGGATGCCAAGACCTTGATCCTGACCATGGATGAGAGCCGCAAGCCGGCCGTGATCAGCGTCAAGGTATTCCGGCGCATGCTGGCCAGCGGCCGGGCGCATTTGCTGGAGGTCGCGCCGCTGTTCGAGCGCGCCGTACAATCGTTGCTCGAATCGGCCGACAAGGTGACATGAGCCGCGTTGCCGCAGTGCCATCCCCGCTCGTACGTTTGCCTGCGAATCACGCTGCGAGCCCGATCCCTCCATGTTTTCCCCTCATCTGAATCCTTCCATGCGCTATGTCGTCGTCGGCAATCCGGTTGCCCACAGCAAGTCCCCACAAATCCATGCTGCGTTCGCAGCCCAGTTTGGCCTGAGCGATTTCAGCTACGAGCGGCTGTTTGCGCCGCTTGATGGGTTCGAGGGCACGCTCCGGGCATTCATGTCCGAGGGCGGTCGCGGCTGCAATGTCACCGTACCGTTCAAGGAACAGGCGTTCGCATTGGCGGACGTGCTTACGCCGCGTGCCGAAGCGGCCGGTGCGGTGAATACGCTGTTACGGCAGGACGATGGCCAACTGCTCGGCGACAACACCGATGGCGCAGGGTTGGTGGCCGATGTGCTGCGCCACGCCACCTTGGTGGATAAACGCATCCTGCTGCTTGGCGCGGGCGGCGCAGCGCGCGGGGTGATCTTGCCGCTGGCGGAGCAAAAACCTGCCGCGATTGCCATTGCCAATCGCACCGCCAGCAAGGCCGTTGCGCTAGCGGACGAATTCGCCAGTCGCGTGACGCGACCTTTGACCGGGGTAGGTTTTGACGAGGTGTACGACGAGTTCGACATCGTCATCAATGCCACATCGGCCAGCCTTGGCGGCGAGCGTATTCCCTTGCCATCCGGCGTGTTTGCGTCCGGCGCACTGGCCTACGACATGATGTACGGCCGTGATGAAACGCCGTTTCTGGCGCAGGCGCGCGAAGCGGGCGTGGCATCACGCGTTGACGGGCTTGGCATGCTGGTCGGCCAGGCCGCTGAGGCATTTGCGTTGTGGACCGGCAAGCGCCCGGATATTGCGCCGGTGCTCACCGCCCTGCGTGCAGCGCTTTGACAGGTAGCCCGGAGACGGCTTTGCCGGCCGGGGGCGTTATGTCAATGAACCCTCGGCAAGGTCTTGCTTCACATGCAGCGGCCCCGGCCAGCAAGCTGTCCGGGCTACGAAGTGCTTCTTGTAAGCAAATCAATCGCAATGCCTGCGGCCCGGTATAATCCGCCCCGTTTCCTCTTGTTTTGATTGGCGAAATTCTTATGGCGAAGGCAAGGCATTCAGTCGGCTGGTGGGTGGGCCGCATCCTGCTGGCGCTTGTTCTGTTCGTGTTGCTGTGGAACCTGTGGATTTTCCTGCACGTCTGGTGGTGGCGCGATCACAACCCGGACGTCACTGCCTTCATGGAGGAAGGATTGGCACGGCTGCAGCAGGAAGACCCGGAGGCAGAGCTGCATCACAAATGGGTGCCGTACGGCCAGATTTCGCCCAATCTCAAGCGGGCGTTGGTGGCGAGTGAAGACGCCAAGTTCCTCGATCACGACGGTTTCGATTGGGAAGGTATTCAGGTGGCGTGGGAGAAAAACCTGAAAAAAGGCCGCATCGTGGCTGGCGGTTCGACCATCAGCCAGCAGCTGGCAAAGAACCTGTTCCTGTCATCCGGCCGCACGCCCTGGCGCAAGACCGAGGAAGCAGTCATCACCGTCATGCTCGAACACCTGCTCGACAAGCGCCGCATCTTCGAGATTTATCTGAACGTGATCGAGTGGGGTAATGGCGTATTCGGCGCAGACGCTGCGGCACGCCACTACTACAACACCAGCGCTGCCAATCTTGGCACGGGGCAAGCGGCCAAATTGGCGGCGATGGTGCCCAATCCGCGTTATTACGATGACCATCGCAGCGACCGCAAATTATTGCGCAAGGCGGCGATCATTCAGCGCCGTTTGCCCTACGCGGATATTCCATAAGCTGTTCGCCACTGGCCCTTGATGTGTCCAGAGTGTGACGCGCATGACAAACGAATACAAACCCTGTTAAATCAAGCTCCAATAAGCTGACAAATCAGCTATCAATTAAAGAATCTAAATAAAGCAGGATGTCGTTCACAAAAGCCCGCTGGCCAGGCCTGCGATGCGCAGACAGCGGGCTTTTGTGAACGGCACCCATGGGATTGGGGATGAAACGGGGAATCTGGCGGCGCGATTGGGTGGTCGGGCTGGTCGTCGTCGCGGTCTATCTGGCCGCGTGGTGGCTGACGCCGCTTATCTCCGGCATCGAAAGCCGGGCCTACGATGCAGGCGTGCGCATGACCTCGCGCACGCCGAACGACAAGATCGCCATCATTGCCATCGATCAGCAAAGCCTCGACAACATTGGTCGCTGGCCGTGGTCGCGTGAAATCCACGCCCAATTCATCGACAAGCTCGCGGCAGCCCAGCCGCGTGTGCTCGCTTCCACCATCTTCTTCACCGAGCCGCAAAAAGATCGCGGCCTTGTCGCGCTGCAAAAACTCAAAACACGCGTCGATGCCCAAGCCGCCTCGTTTCCGGCTGATTTTCCACAAGAACTCAATGCCTCGATTGCTGCGCTGGATGTCGACAAGCAATTGGCCAACAGCATTGCCCACGCTGGTAATGTGATGTTGCCGATGCTGTTTCAGGTCGGCGAATCCAAGGGCGCGCAAGACAAGCCCCTGCCTGATTTTGTCAGCAAGACCCGGCTGGATGCCGGCCGCGATGCGGCCAATAGTTGGCCCATTTCCGTCAATGCCGCCGTCTGGCCGATTCCGGAGATCGGCAGCAAGGCGATCGGCGTGGCGGGCGAGGCGGAGCTGCCGGACGTTGACGGCGTGGTGCGGACGATTCCGCTTGCCGTGCGCTATTACGACCAGATTTTCCCGACCTACCCGCTGCTGGGCGCGGCCTACGGGCTGAATCTGAAAGCGAAGGACATCAAGCTGGTGCCGGGTGAGTCGTTGTCGCTGGGCAACGTGCATATCCCGATCAGTCCGGACGCGACCTTCCGGCCGTACTTCTACCGGGGGGCCGACGGCGCATCGCCATTCCAGGTCGATTCTTTCTACGACGTTTACGCCGGCAAGATTCCGGTCGAGAAATACCGCGGCAAGATCGTGCTGATCGGCGCGACTGCGCTGGGCGTCGGCGCGTCGCTGGTCACCCCGGTCTCCGCTGCCGAGCCGCCAGTGCTACTGGCAGCGAATACCTTGTCCGCTTTGCTGGAGCAGCACTACTTCGTGTCGCCGTGGTGGGCGGTGCTGGCCAGCCTGATCGTCACCTTGCTCGTTGCCGTCTACCTGACGGTGGCATTGCCGCGACTCAAGGCCGGCGCGGGGGCGGGGATCACGGGCGGTGTGTTCTTGCTGCTGGTGGCCGCGCATTTCGTGTTGATGACGCAAGCGATGCTATGGGTGCCGCTGGTGGGGCCGGGTCTGTTGTTGCTGGTCGGGCATGGCGTGTTGACCACCAAGCGCTACCTGATGACTGAAGAGAAGGAGCAAAAGAGCTCCGCTGATTCGGCTGAATCCAACCGCATGCTCGGCTTGGCATTCCAGGGGCAAGGCCAGCTCGATCTGGCGTTCGACAAATTCCGCAAGGTGCCGCTCGACGACGGCATGCTGGAGATCCTCTACAACCTGGCACTGGATTTCGAGCGCAAGCGCCAGTTCAACAAAGCGGAAAACGTCTACCGCTACATGGCTGGTTTCAATCCCAAGTTCAAGGATCTGGAAGCGAAGCTCAAACGCGCCCAGCAGTTGTCCGAGACAGTGATTCTCGGCGGTGGCGGTTCCAGCCCCGGCGGCACCGTATTGCTGGCGGGTGGCGAAGTGGAAAAGCCGATGCTGGGCCGTTACCAGGTGACGAAGGAGCTGGGCAAGGGCGCGATGGGCGTGGTCTATCAAGGTACCGACCCCAAGATTGGCCGCGTGGTCGCAATCAAGACCATGGCGTTGGGGCAGGAGTTCGAAGCAGACATGTTGCAGGAGGCGCGCGAGCGCTTCTTCCGTGAGGCGGAGACGGCCGGCCGGCTCAACCACCCGAATATCGTCACCATCTTCGATGCCGGCGAGGAACACGATCTCTGTTACATCGCGATGGAATTCCTCAAAGGGCGTGATCTGACGCCCTATATCAAGGCCGGCCAATTGCTGCCGCTGCTCGATGTGCTGGCGATCGTGCGGCAAGTGGCCGATGCGCTTGACTACGCCCATAAGCAGAACGTGGTGCATCGCGATATCAAGCCAGCCAACATCATGTACGAACCGGAAACCAAGACCGTCAAAGTCACCGATTTCGGCATCGCGCGCATCACCGATTCATCCAAGACCAAGACCGGCATGGTGCTGGGTACGCCGTCGTACATGTCGCCGGAGCAGTTGTCCGGTCACAAGATCGACGGCCGCTCCGATCTCTTTTCGCTGGGCGTGATGCTGTATCAGCTGTCGGCTGGTGCGTTGCCGTTCACGGGTGATTCGATGGCGGAGCTGATGTATCGCATTGCCAATACCGACCCGACCGACCCGCGCACTCTGAACCCGAAGATGCCGGGCATGTTGGCGGCGATTATCATGAAAGCACTGCAAAAGAACATCGACACCCGCTTCCAGAGCGGCGCCCATTTTGCTGCGGCACTGCTCAAGCTGGAAACGGGCCTCAAGGCACGCGACGCGGCGGGTTGACGGGTTGATTGAAGACGCTCAAAAACGAACCAACGGTTAGATGAAAACAATATGGTTAGCCTGATTCAAGCATTGGAAATCGCTGGCCTGACCAACCCTGGCTTGGTGCGTGAGCACAACGAGGACGCGATCGGGTTCGACGCGGAAGCGGGCTTCGTGGTGTTGGCGGACGGCATGGGGGGCTATAACGCTGGTGAAGTGGCCAGCGGCATCGCGGTCGAGGTGATCAGCCACAACCTGCGGGAGCTGCTGGGCCAGCACCCGCCGCATCGCCCCTTGCGTGGCCGCACCTTGCCCGCTGCGTATGACTTGCTCGCGGAGTCGGTGCGGCAAGCGAACGTCTCCATTTACGGCACCGCACAAAGCCAGCCGCAATGCGCCGGCATGGGCACGACCTTGGTGGCGGGGGTGTTCTTCGATAACCGCATCCTGGTGGCGCACGTTGGCGATTCGCGGCTCTACCGCATGCGCGGCGAGGAGTTCATGCAGCTCACGCGGGATCATTCGCTGCTGCAAGAGCAGATCGATAGCGGGCTGATCACACCCGAAGAAGCCCGCTATTCGGCGAACAAGAATCTCGTGACGCGCGCAGTGGGCATCGAAGAAGACGTTGAGGTCGAATTGTCAGAATTCGAAACGCAACCGGGTGATGTGTATCTCTTTTGTTCGGACGGACTGTCCGATATGGTGGACGACAGCGAGTTGGGCGAACAACTGATGGCGCTGTCCGGCAATCTGCCGCTGGCGGCGGGGCAACTGGTGCAACAGGCCAACGACAACGGCGGCCGTGACAATATTTCCGTGATTCTGGTGGCGATCAAGCGCGAATACCCGGCGCATTGGGGGCTGTGGTCGCGTCTGGCCGCCTGGTTAAGCTAGCAACTGCTTCACCCGACTGGCCGGAGCGCTGCGCCGCGGGCTTTGTGAATGGTTTTGAGAACTGACGAGAAAATATCAATGGCCAAATTACTGCTCTGCCTGGAAGGCAACGTCATCAAGGAATTCCGCCTGAACCGCGACCGGTTCACCATCGGCCGGCGGGCCAACAACGACCTGCAGATCGACAATCTGGCGGTGTCAGGCGAGCACGCGGCGATTACCACCGTCGGACGCGATGTCTTCGTTGAAGACCTGGATAGCACCAACGGCACGATCCTGAACGGCAGCCCGGTCAAGCGCCAGCTGTTGCAAGACGGCGATGAAGTCACCATCGGCAAATACGTGATCAAGTTCTGGAAAGAGGCGCAAGACGCGCCCGGCAGCGCGACGGAAGGAACCGATTTTGAAAAGACCATGATGTTGCGTGCGCCACCTGGGGGGGGTGCCGCTGCGCCTCCCAAGCCCGTGCAGCAACCCGCGGCACCACAAGCGGCCGCTGCGCCGCAAGCACCCGCCGAGCCGGTCAAGCTCGGCGTCGTCAAGGTGTTGACGGGTGCCAATGCCGGCCGCGAATTGCCGCTGACCAAGAATCTGACCACGCTCGGCAAAGCTGGTGTGCAGGTGGCGGTGATTACGCGCCGTCCGCAAGGCTACTTCATCACCCATGTCGAAGGTGCGACCACGCCGCGGGTGAACGGCACGGAAATCGGCAATGCCGCGCGCCAGCTCAATGAGGAAGATCTCATCGAGTTGTTGGGGGTGCAGATGGCGTTCTTCACCCATTGACCGTGTCGCACTGATCGATCGACGGCGACCGCGATGAAACGCTGGCTCACACGAAATTGGCAGCAGCTCTTGATGAGCTGCGTGTGCATCGTGCTGTTGCTGGCGCACGTGGTTGGCGTCGTGCGGTTGCCGGCGATCGAACGGCTCGAGGACTACCTGTACGACGTCCGCCTGCGCTTGGCGATGCCGGGCGGGCATGATCCGCGGGTGGTCATCGTCGATATCGACGAAAAGAGCCTGGCAGCGCTTGGGCATTGGCCGTGGCAACGCAGCAAGCTCGCGGCGCTGATGGATTCGCTGTTCGACCGCTACCACATCCGCGCCGCCGGCTTCGACGTGGTGTTCGCCGAGCCCGACGAGAGCACCGGTTTGCCCGTGCTCAAGCAACTGGCGCAAACCACCTTCAAGGGCAATGCCGAATTCTCGGCTGAACTGGCCAAGTTGGCCCCCAAACTCGACAACGATCATCTGTTTGGCGCTGCGCTGACCAAGCGCGGTGTCGTCACCGGTTTTTACTACAGTAACGAAGCCGGCGCGGTGTCCAGCGGGCAATTGCCGCCGCCAATCCTGGGGGCCTCGGCTTTGGCTGCGGTGGCGAATGATTTGACCTCGGGTCAGCATTACGGCGCCAATCTGCCGGTGCTGCAGGATGCAACCCCACACGGCGGACACTTTGTGCCGGTCGTTGATGCGGATGGCGAAACCCGCCACGTACCCTTGGTGGCGCGGATTGGCGATGCCTATTACCCGGCGCTATCGCTGGCGCTGGCGCGGCTGGCGCTGGGCGATCCGCCATTCCGGCCATTGCTCGCCGAAGCCGGCCAACCAGTACTCGAAGGCTTCATGCTCGGTGATCGCCAGCTGCCCACCGATCCGCACGGTTGGGCGCTGGTGCCCTATCGCGGCAGCGAACGCAGCTTTCCTTATGTTTCCGTGATCGACGTGCTCGATGGCAAAGTCCCGGCCGACGTGCTGCGCGACCGGATCGTGCTGCTGGGCACCACCGCACCGGGCCTCAAGGATTTGCGGGTGACACCGGTGGGCGAGGCCTACCCCGGTGTGGAAGTGCACGCCAACATGATCGCCGGCATTCTCGATGGCAACTTGCCGCAGAAACCGGGTTACTTGCTGGGCGCGGAATTCCTGCTCCTGCTCTTCATCGGCCCACTGGTGATCTGGGTGCTGCTGACGCGAGCCCCCCTGGTGGCGACCTCAATCTGCGCCGTCGTGATCGCGCTGCTGGCGTTCGGCAACGTGTGGCTGTGGCAGCATGCACGGCTGGATTTGCCGTTTGCCAATGCGTTGCTGCTGGTGGCGATGCTGTATGTGCTCAACATGGCATATGGCTATTTCTTCGTCTCCCGCCGGTCACGGCAGTTTACAAAGCTGTTCGGCCAATACGTTGTGCCAGCCCTCGTGCAGAAGATGAGCGAGGACCCGGAAAAATACACCATGGTCGGCCAGAGCCGGCAGCTGACGGCGCTGTTCACCGATGTGCGCAGTTTCACCAAGATTTCGGAAGGGTTGCCGGCCGATCAGCTGGCGAATTACATGAACACCTTCCTGACCGAGATTTCCAGCGTGATCAGCCACAAGCGGCTTGGCACCATCGACAAGTACATGGGTGACTGCGTGATGGCGTTCTGGGGCGCTCCGGTTTACGACCCGGATCATGCCACCAACGCCGTGCTGGCCGCGATGGAGATTCAGGTGGCGATTGCCGCGCTCAACCCGAAGCTGGTCGCCGCCAACTGGCCGCCGATCAGTGTCGGGGTCGGTGTGAATACCGGGCATATGACCGTGGGCGACATGGGTTCGCAATTCCGCATGGCCTACACCGTGATGGGCGATGCGGTGAATCTGGCCTCCCGTCTGGAAGGGCAGACCAAGTACTACGGCGTTGGCGTGCTGGTGGGCGAAGAAACCCACGACGCTACGCGCGGCATCATCTATCGTGAAATCGACCGTATTCGCGTCATTGGTCGTCATGAAGCCGTGGCGATCTATGAGCCGCTTGGCGTGACGCCGGATGCCGCGGCGGAAAAAAGCGCCGTGTTGTTTGGCGAGGTGCTGCGCCTTTATCGGGCGCGTGAATGGGATTTGGCTGAGCTGCAGCTGTTGAACCTGCAACGTGCCGCGCCGGACAGCAAGCTTTTCAAGGTGTACCTGGAGCGGATCGCCGGCTTCCGGAAGAACCCACCCCCCGATGACTGGGATGGCGTGCACGTTGCTGAATCCAAGTGAGGCCGGCTCATGCCGTCCATCGACAATCATTCGATACATCAGATCGATCAAATAGCCCACACATCGAAAACCTAGCATGCGACTACGAATTCTCGGCTGCAGCGGCGGCATCGGCGGAGCGAACAGGACGACATGTTTCCTGCTCGACGACTCCGTATTGATCGACGCCGGCACGGGGCTCTCTGCGCTGAGCTACAAACAGCTACAGCTGATTGATCACGTGTTCCTCACGCACGCGCATCTGGATCACATCGCCTGCCTGCCGATGCTGTTGGATACCGTGGTGTCCAGCCGCACCATGCCGATTACCGTCCATGCCACGACCGAGACGCTGGATGTGCTCAAGACCCATATCTTCAATTGGCGGGTCTGGCCTGACTTCACCACCATTCCAAGCGCGGAAGCGCCGGTGTTGCAATTTGCCACCATGGAGCTGGGCGAAACCCGCGCTGTGCCGGGTGGCAAGGTGACGGCGCTGCCGGCCAAGCACACCGTACCGGCCGTGGGCTATTTGCTGGAAAGCAAGCGCGGGGCGCTCGCGTTCAGCGGCGATTCGACCGATTGCGCCGCTTTTTGGGATGCGGTCAACACCGGCCCCAAGCTCGACTACCTGATTCTGGAAACCGCCTTCAGCAACCGCGAGGAAAAAATCGCTCGCGCGTCGCGCCATTTCTCGCCCGCATCGATGCTCCACGCCATCCACGGTTTCAAGCAGGATGCCGAAATCCTCGTCACCCACCTGAAACCGGCGGATGCCAGACTCACGATGCGGGAAATCCTGCGGGATGGCCGGCACCGCTCGTTTTCGCGCCTCAAACAAGGCCAAGTGCTGGAATTTTGATCCATGAACGCTGAATCCCACGACCAAAAACATGCACTGGAATTCATGCGCCAATTGCAGGCGCTGACCAACCGTATCCACGCCACGGCGAATCTGGATGAGTTGCTGCTGGAGATCAGCCCGGATGTGTGCAGCGTGTTTCACGCCGAGCGCTTGTCGATCTATGTGACTTCCGAAGATGGCCGGGAAATCGTCTCGCGCATCAAGACCGGGCTGGAAGGCTTCAAGGAATTACGCATCCCGATCAACGACAAAAGCATCGCCGGCTTCGTGGCCAACCAGAAGCGGCTGGTCAACATCCAGGATGTCTACGATCAGAGCGAGCTGGCGAATTACAGCAGCACGCTGCAGTTCTTGCTGGCGGTCGACAAGCAGACCGGCTATCGCACCCGCGAAATGCTGGTCGCGCCGATCCAGGCCGAGGCCGATGGCACGCTGATCGGCGTGGTCCAGCTGATCAACCACGTGCCCAAAGTGCCGTTTGGGGTATTCGCCGAAGAAGGCGTGCGGCTGCTGTCCAAGACGCTGGCGGTGGCGTTGCGCCAGCGCCAGCAACCTTTTCCGTTCCTGGCGACCGGCAAGTTCCAGGGCCTGGTGGCCAGTGGTGCCATCACGGCTGCAGCAATGCAAGTCGCAGCCAAGGAAGCGGCACGCAATCACGAGGATCTGGAAGCGGTCCTCACCAATAACTACAAGATCAAGGCCGCCGCGCTGGGTACGTCGCTGGCCTCGTTCTATGGCGTGCCCTATGAGCCGTTCAAGCCGGATCGCATCAAACCGCTGGATTTGATCCGGCTGGTAAAACGCGAGCTGGCGACCGAGAACGAATGGGTGCCGATCGATGGCGATGCCAGCGGCATCATCATTCTCAGCTCCGACCCCGAGAAGTCCCGCGCCAGTCACACCATCGGCCATGTCTTTCCGGGCCGCAAGGTGGAATTTCGCGTCTGTTCGGATCAGGAATTCCGTCAGACGCTCGACCAGTTTTTCGGGGCGCAAGGCGGCAGCGGAGAGTCGATCGACTCCTTGTTGTCCACCATGGGCGAGGACGAAATCGAAGCGCTCTCCGCCGAAGACATCTCCGCCGCGCAGGACAACGAGCTGGTCAAGCTCGTCAACCAGCTGATCGTCGAAGCGCACAAGCTCGGCGCATCCGATATCCACATCGAACCATCGCCCGGCAATGAGAAGACCCGCATCCGCCTGCGCCGCGATGGCAGCCTGATGCAATACCGCGATGTGCCGGCCAGCTACCGCAGTCCGCTGGTGACGCGGCTCAAGATCATGTGCGATCTGGATATCTCCGAGCGCCGCAAGCCGCAGGACGGCAAGATCAAGTTCAAGAAATACGTGCCTGGTCTCGATATCGAACTGCGGGTGGCGACCATCCCGACCGCGGGCGGGGTCGAAGATGTGGTGATGCGGATTCTTGCCGCCGGCGAGCCCTTGCCGCTGGAAAAACTTGCGCTGTCGCCGCACAACCTCGAAACGCTCAAAAGCGTGATCTCGAAGCCCTATGGCCTGTTTTTCGTCTGCGGGCCGACCGGTTCGGGCAAAACCACCACACTGCACTCGGTGCTCAAATACCTCAATACGGTAGAAACCAAGATCTGGACCGCCGAAGACCCGGTGGAAATCACCCAGAAGGGCCTGCGGCAAGTGCAGGTGAACGTGAAGGCAGGCCTGACGTTCGCCAGCATCATGCGCTCCTTCCTGCGGGCCGATCCGGACGTGATCATGGTCGGCGAAATGCGCGATGCTGAAACCACCAGCCTTGGCATCGAAGCCTCGCTGACCGGTCACCTGGTGCTCGCCACCTTGCATACCAACAGCGCGCCGGAATCGATCATCCGGCTGTTGGACATGGGCATGGACCCGTTCAATTTCGCCGACGCGGTACTGGGCATTCTGGCGCAGCGCCTGGCGAAGCGGCTTTGCAGCTGCAAGACGGCGTATGCCGCCACGCAGTCCGAAATCAAACTGATCCTGGCCGAATACTGCGAAGAGCTCAAAAATACCGAGAGCTGGCAGAAAGACCCCAAGGTCGCGTACGAGAGCCTCTACAAGGACTGGGTCAAGCGCTTTGCCAACGACAAGGGCGAGTTCACGCTCTACAAGGCCGTTGGCTGCGATGTGTGCAGCAACACAGGCTACAAGGGTCGGGTTGGTCTGCACGAATTGCTGGTGGGCTCCGATGAAGTGAAACGGCTGATTCAGGAGCGGGCCCGTGTGCCGCAATTGCTTGGTCGAGCGCTGGAAGATGGCATGCGTACGCTCAAGCAAGATGGCATCGAGAAAGTGCTGGGTGGCCTGACCGATATCGCACAGGTGCGAGCGGTCTGTATCAAATAGCCGGGGGACGCATGAAAAATCTGCACCGCCAGCTGGAAGCCCTCAACACCATTGGCATTGCGCTGTCCCGCGAAACTGACATCAACCGCTTGATGGAGCGCATCCTGTCTGCTGCGCGCGAGCTGTCGAATGCGGATGCCGGCACGCTGTACCGGGTGGAAAACGACGCGCTCAAGTTCGAGATCGTGATGACCGAATCGCTCGGTATTGCGCTCGGTGGTACGTCAGGCAAGCCGGCCAAGCTGCCACCGGTGCCGCTCATGCACGAAGACGGCAAGCCCAACCTCAACAACGTCGTCGCCTGTGCGGTCAATCAGAACCGTACCATCAATATCGAGGATGCCTACACCGAAGAGGGCTACGACTTCTCCGGCACCAAGCGCTTCGACGCCGCCAACGGCTACCACTCGCAATCCTTCTTGTGCGTGCCGATGAAGAATCATGAAGGCGAAGTCATTGGCGCACTACAGCTCATCAATGCCCAAGACAAAGATGGCCGCGTGATCGGCTTTTCCGACGACAGCCAGCACCTGGTTGAATCGTTGGCGTCGCAGGCGGCGATTGCGTTGACCAATCGCCAGTTGATCCAGTCACTGGAAACGCTGTTCGAAGCCTTCATCGGTTTGATCAACTTGGCCATTGACGATAAATCGCCCTATACCGGCGGCCATTGCCAACGTGTGCCGGTGCTGACCATGCTGCTGGCCGATGCGGCGAGCAAGGTGAAAGAGGGGCCGCTCGCAGGTTTCAGTCTGACCGAGCGAGACCGCTATGAGTTGAAAATAGCCGGCCTGCTGCACGATTGCGGCAAGGTGACGACGCCGGTGCACGTGGTCGACAAGGCGACCAAGCTGCAAACCATTGTCGATCGCATCGGCTTGGTCGATACCCGCTTCGAAGTCCTCAAGCGCGATGTGGAAATTGCCCGGCTCAAGGGTGAGCTGGACGAGCCGACCTACCAAGCGCTGCTGATGCAACTGGATGAGGAGCGTGAGTTCATCCGGCAAGTGAATATCGGCGGCGAGTTCCTGAGTGATCAGGCGGTCGAGCGGATTGCAGCGATTGCTGCCCGCCAGTGGCGCGGCCCGGATGGCACGCAGCAGCCGCTGCTCACAGCCGAAGAGCTGGGCAATCTCTCTATCCGCAAAGGCACGCTTAACGATGCCGAGCGGGAGATCATCAATCACCACATCGTCGTCACCATCCAGATGCTCGAAGCACTGCCGTGGCCGCGATACCTGAAAAACGTACCCGAATATGCTGGTGGCCACCACGAACGCATGGACGGCAAAGGCTACCCACGTGGCCTGACGCGTGAGCAGATGAGTGTGCAGGCCCGCATCATGGGGATTGCGGATATTTTCGAAGCGCTCACCGCGCGCGACCGGCCGTACAAGCCTGGCATGAAGCTATCGCAAGCGCTCACCATCCTTGCCCGCATGTGCAACGATCACCACGTCGACCCGGATCTGTTCGAAGTATTCGTCAAGGAAGGGGTGTGGAAGGAATACGCCGACCTGTTCCTGAATCCGAACCAGATCGACTACGTGGATATCGGGCCGGTGTTGGCGATTGCGCGGGGGTAGGGCGCTCTCCTCGGTCCCATGAGTAGGGCGCAATCCCCGCAGGGCATTGCGCCCTACTACCTACCACCACACCGTGCCGGCTTGATCAGTACACCGAAGGCCCATTCGGAGAAGCTGGCGCGGTAGTCGGATGAGCTGCTGGTTTGAACCGCTTGGCGAGCGCCTCCGCCTGCCGGGCCAGCAAGGTGGTATCGACACCGACCGCCACGAAGGTTGCACCCAGTTCGATGTAATGCCGCGCCAGTGCTTCATCCGCGCACAGAATCCCGGCTGCCTTATCGGCAGAGCGGATGCGGCGGATGGCGTCGGTAATGGCAGCTTGTACATCCGGGTGGCCCGGATTGCCGAGATGGCCCATGTCGGCGGATAGATCCGCCGGGCCGATGAACACCCCATCGACGCCATCCACGGTGAGGATCGCATCCAGCTCCGCCAGACCTTGGCGCGTTTCGATCTGCACCAGCACGCACAATTCATCCGACACGTTTTTCAGGTAACCATCGACGCGGTTCCAGCGCGAAGCGCGAGCAAGCGCACTGCCGACTCCGCGGATGCCTTCCGGCGGATAACGGGTGGCGGCGACGGCCAGCCGTGCCTCGTCAGCCGATTGCACCATCGGCAGCAGCAGGGTTTGCACGCCGATATCCAGCAACTGCTTGATGCGCACCGGGTCATTCCACGGCGGGCGCACGATGGGGTGAGCGGGGTAGGGCGCGATGGCTTGTAGCTGCGCGAGGATGGTCCGCACGTCGTTGGGTGCGTGTTCGCCGTCGATCAAGAGCCAGTCGAAGCCGGCACCGGCCAGCAGTTCGGCGCAGTAGGGGTCGCACAGGCCCAGCCAGAGGCCGATCTGGGTTTGGCCGTGCTGGATGGCGCGTTTGAAGGGATTGATGGGGAGTTGCATGGGCGGATTCCTAGGTGCCGTTCCAAATATCGCTGGCGGGTTTCTCCCCTCGCCCATTTATGGGAGAGGGGCGGGGGGGGGGGGGGTGCCAAGCGCACTGTTGTTTCAAGCACCCTCTCCCTAACCCTCTCCCATAAATGGGCGAGGGAATAAAAATGCCGGGCCACTCAAATGAAATGGCAGCTGATCGCCCCCAGCGGGCCATAGTCCACATGAAACGTATCGCCAGGACGCGCATGTACCGGGCGGGTGAACGATCCACCCAGAATGACCTGCCCCGGCTTGAGCTCGACATCGAACGGCGCGAGCTTGTTGGCCAGCCACGCCACGCCATTGGCCGGATGGTTGAGCACGGCCGCCGCAACGCCGGATTCCTCGATCACGCCGTTGCGATAACAGATTGCGCTGACCCAGCGCAGATCGAGCTCATCCGGCCGAATCGGTCGGCCGCCAAGTACCACGCCCGCATTGGCGGCATTGTCGGCAATGGTGTCGAACACCTTGCGCGGGCGTTTACTGTCCGGGTCGATCGATTGGCTGCGGGCATCGATGATTTCCAGCGCCGGCACCACGTATTCGGTCGCGTTATAGACATCGAACAAGGTGACGTTCGGCCCCTTGAGCGGCTTGCCGAGGATGAAGGCCAGCTCGACTTCGAGGCGCGGCACGATGAAGCGGTCGGTCGGGATGCTGCCGCCATCGGCGAAGAACATGTCGTCCAGCAAGGTGCCGTAGTCCGGCTCGTCGATCTGCGAGGTGTACTGCATCGCCTTGGAGGTCAGGCCGATCTTGTGGCCTTTGACGGTGCGGCCTTCGGCCAGCTTCATGTCCACCCACGTGCGCTGGATCGCGTAGGCATCCTCGATGGTGATCTCGGGATGGTCGAGCGAGAGCTGGCGAATCTGTTCGCGGCTTTTTTCGGCTTGATGCAGGCGGCTGGCGGCATCACGGATGATGGATGGATCGAGCATATTGGTTCCTGTTTGGTTTGGCGCTCGTGCCAAGCTTTTGTGAGCAAGGTCTTGCGCCGTCATCCCCCCCTTTTTGTGCCGTGCGAATCTTTTGATTCGTACAGGCAGAGGGGGCTAGGGGGGATTTCTGCGGCATTTCACAAGCAATGACTTCGAAATCCATCGCGGCCCTCTTTGCAAAGAGGGAGAAGAACTGCCTTGTTAAGGCGCTTATTGGTTAATGCCGCCGAAGCAGATGTATTTGATCTCCAGATAGTCATCGAGACCATGCTTCGATCCTTCTCGTCCCAGACCAGATGACTTGACGCCCCCGAACGGCGCGACTTCGGTCGAGATCAGTCCTTCGTTCACACCCACCATGCCGACTTCCAATGCCTCGGCCACGCGCCAGATGCGGCCGATGTCGCGGCTGTAGAAATAGCCGGCGAGGCCGAACTCGGTGTCGTTGGCGAGGCGGATGGCTTCGGCTTCATCCTTGAAGCGGAATAGCGGCGCGAGCGGGCCGAAGGTTTCTTCCTTGGCGACGAGCATGTCGGCGGTGACGCCGGCCAGCACGGTCGGCTGGAAGAAGTTGCCGCCGCGGGCATGCGGCTCGCCACCCGTCAGCACCTTCGCGCCTTTGGCGAGTGCATCGGCAATGTGCTCGGTCACTTTGTTGACGGCCGCCTGATTGATCAGCGGGCCTTGCTGGAATGCGCCTTCCAGTGCCGGGCCGGCTTCAAAACGGCGTACTGCAGCGGCGAGTTTCTCTGCAAAGGCATCGTAAACGCTGTCCTGCACCAACAGGCGATTGGCGCAGACGCAGGTCTGGCCGGTATTGCGGAATTTGGAAGCCAGCGCGCCTTCGACGGCGGCATCCAGATCGGCGTCATCGAACACGATGAACGGCGCGTTGCCGCCGAGTTCGAGCGACACCTTCTTGATCGTCTCGGCACATTGCGCCATCAGCAACTTGCCAACCCGGGTCGAGCCGGTGAAGGTGAGTTTCTGCACCGTCGGATTGGCGGTGAGTTCGCCGCCGATCTCGCTGGAGCGGTTGCCCGTCACGATGTTGAACACCCCCGCCGGGATGCCGGCTTGTTCGGCCAGCACCGCCATTGCCAAGGCGGACAACGGCGTTTCCGTCGCCGGTTTGAGCACCACGGTGCAGCCAGCCGCCAGCGCCGGGCCGACCTTGCGGGTGATCATGGCATTGGGGAAATTCCACGGTGTAATCGCAGCAACCACGCCAATCGGCTGCTTGATGGTGACCAGTCGCTTGTTGCTGGCGGGCGTTGGAATGGTCTCGCCGTAAGCGCGTTTGCCTTCCTCGGCGAACCACTGGATGAAGCTCGCGCCGTAGGCAATTTCGCCCCGGCTTTCTGCCAGTGGCTTGCCTTGTTCGGCGCTCAGCAGGCGGGCGAGGTCTTCCTGATTCTCCAGTAGCAACTCGTACCATTTCAGTAGCAGGTTGGCGCGGGCTTGCGCGGTGAGCGCACGCCATGCTGGCAATGCATCCGACGCGGCGGCAATGGCCCGGCGGGTTTCCTGTGTGCCAACTGCGGCGACGCGGGTAATGCATGCACCGCTGGCCGGATCGAGCACATCGAAGGTGCGACCGTCGTCGGCAGGCACCCATTGGCCGTTGATGTAGGCGTTGTGCTGCAGCAGGGCGGGGTTGTTCAGTTTGAGAGTCATGGTGCGGTGTTCTCCATTGCCAATTTCAGGCGGGGCGGCGGCGCGGTTAACAAAAGTCAGCGAAGCGGTGCTGGCAAGGCGCGCGCCGCGCAGACAGTACGTTTAGTACGGCAAGCAAGCGCAACGCAGCCAGCAGGCTTTTGTTAACCGCGCCTAACGAAACCGGTCGTGAACGTTGTTTTGCTTGTAGTTCAGCTCGGCATGCAATTCGGTGATCTCGAACGACAGCGCCAGATAGCGCTCGGCACTGATCGGCGCGAAGTGCGCCTTGATGAGCGCGAACAGTTCTTCACCAACCCGCTTGCGGTCTTCGATGCTGCGGCCATGGCCGATCTTCAGTGTCATGTGCGCGAAGGCGTAATCGTCTTTGCCATCGATCTTGGCCCCATCTGCCATGCGCCAGGTATCCAGCCAGATGGCTCGGCTACGGATGCCGCCGAGCGGGAACAGGCTAGTGCCGGCGAGGTAGGTGTGGACTTTTTCGAACAGGCCCGGCAGATCAGCGGATTCGCGCAGGTTGTCGGTGCATTCGGCGATGAAGTGCGGCATGGGGATTCCTTCGTTGGTGCAGGTCAGACCGGGAACACGGCGTTGATCTGGCCGGTGCCGGAGCTGGGGAACAGGTCGGTGATGATTTCGACTGGTTGGTCATAACTATCCCAGCCCAGCAAGCCCAGCAGCATCGCGGTGTCGTGCATCTTGCCTTCGCCGTTACAGCAACTGGCGTAGTCGGGCAGCATTGCGCAGAACTCCTTGAAGCGGCCTTGCTGCCACAACTCGACTACGTGCATGTCCACCTGCCGATCGAATTCGCGCGTGTAGTTATTCATGTTGCCCAAGGCGATGCGGTCGGGGATGAAGGTGTGCGAGAGCGAGCCGCTGGCGAGCACGGCCACCGTGCCGTCGTAGGCGTCGATGGCGTCTTTCACTGCTTCGCCAAAGCGCTTGCTGTCTTCCAGCTCGTGGGCATTGCACCACGCCGCGATGGAGATGACCTTGAAGTGCTGGTCTTCATTCATGTAGCGCATCGGCACCAGCGTGCCGTATTCCAGCTCCAGGCTCGGAATGTTGTGCGCTTGTGCCCGCACGCCGCGCTCGACAGCGAATTCGGCGATGCGCCGGCCGAGTTGCGGGTTGCCGGGGTAGGCGAAGCGCAAGTCCTTGATGAAATGCGGTAGCTCGTTGCTGGTGTAGATGCCCTCGAACCATTCGCCGCAGTTGATGTGGTAGGCGCTATTCACCAGCCAATGCGTATCGAACACGACGATGGTATCCACGCCCAGTTCACGACAGCGGCGACCGATCTCCTTATGGCCATCGATAGCGGCCTTGCGGCAGCCATTATTGGGGCCGGGTAGCTCGGACAAATACATCGACGGGACGTGGGTAATCTTTGCTGCGAGTGCCAACTTGCCCATGATTCTGACTCTCCATCTGCCGGTGTTTGCACCGGTGATTTGTTACTCAACGGAGTAGAGGTTTTTGTAGGAGCGAGCTTGCTCGCGATGGCGAGGTCTGAAATGGCGCTATCGCGAGCACCCCAAGGGTATTTCCACGCTGAGCGATGCCAAGGCATCGCACGCTTGCGGGGCACAAGCTCGCTCCTACAGGGGTATCCAGCTAACGAGGGAAGCGTGTTGTGATTTCGGGTGCTCGCGCGAAGTGGCCGCGCAGACAGTACAAACTCGTACGGCAAGCGGCCAACGACAAAGCGAGCGCCCGAAAGCGCAATACGCTTAGAGGCCCCAGCGGGGGATGTGGTGGCCGCCCATCGAGATACACACGTTCTTGATCTCCGCGAACACCTCGAAGCTGTATTCACCGCCCTCACGCCCGGTGCCCGATGCCTTCACGCCGCCAAACGGCTGGCGCAGGTCGCGCACGTTCTGGCTGTTGATGAACACCATGCCGGCCTCGATGCCACGGGCGAGGCGGTGGGCCTTGCCGACGTCCTGGGTCCAGATGTAGGAAGCGAGGCCGTATTCGACGTCGTTGGCCAGCCGTAGCGCATCGGCTTCGTCCTTGAACGGAATCAGGCAGACCACCGGGCCGAAGATTTCTTCCTGCGCGATACGCATGCGGTTATCCACATCCGCGAACACGGTCGGCTGGATGAAGTTGCCCTTGGCCAGATGCGCCGGCAGGCCAGCCGGGCGGTCCAGACCACCCGCGACGAGGTTGGCACCTTCTTCGATGCCGATTTTGATGTAGCCGGTGACCTTGTCGTAGTGCTGGCGGGTGATCATCGAGCCGACTTGCGTCTTCGGGTCTTGCGGGTCGCCAACGAGGATGCGCTTGGCGCGGGCAGCGAATTCGGCGACGAATTCCTTGTAGATGCCTTCCTGAATGAAGATGCGCGAGCCCGCGGTGCAGCGTTCGCCATTGAGCGAGAAGATGGTGAACAGCGCGGCATCGAGCGCGCGGCCGACGTCGGCGTCGTTGAAGATCAGCACCGGCGATTTGCCGCCCAGCTCCATCGAGTATTTCTTGATACCAGCCGATTGCATGATCTTGCGACCGGTGGCCGTGCCGCCTGTGAACGAGATGGCGCGCACGTCATGATGACGAACCAGCGCATCACCGGCCGTTGCGCCATAGCCCTGCACCACGTTGAGCACGCCCGGCGGTACGCCGGCTTCGAGTGCCAGCCGGCCCAACTCATTGGCGGTCAGCGGCGAGAGTTCGGACATCTTCAGCACGGCGGTGTTACCGAGCGCCAAGCATGGCGCGGTCTTCCACGTGGCGGTCATGAATGGCACGTTCCACGGCGACACCAGCCCGCACACGCCCACCGGCTGGTAGAGCGTGTAGTTGAGCATCTGGTCGTCCACCGGGTAGGTGCGGCCATCCATGCGGGTGCAGACTTCGGCGAAGAAATCGAAGTTGTGCGAGGCGCGCGGGATCAGCACGTTGCGGGTCTGGTGGATCGGCAGGCCGGTATCCAGCGTTTCCAGCTCTGCCAGTTGCGGCACGTTCTTGTCGATCAGCTCGCCCAGTTTGCGCATCACCTTGGCGCGTTCCTTGGCGGGGGTGTTCGACCATTTCGGGAAAGCTTCCTTGGCGGCTGCAACGGCAGCGTTGATTTCTTCCGCGCCGCCAGCGGCGACTTCGGCGATGACTTCGCCAGTGGCCGGGTTGAGGGTTTCGAACACCTCCGCGCTTTCAACTTCGCGGCCGTTGATCCAGTGCTTGATCATGCTTGTTGCTCCTGTGCAGAGACGGAAAGCGTTGCCTCGTAGTCGGCTTCGCTGACGATGTGGTTGACGAGACGGCCGACCTGTTCGACCTCGACGATGACTTCGTCGCCGGGCTTCACGTCCGCCAGCCCTTCCGGCGTGCCGGTGGCGATCATGTCGCCGGGGGAGAGCGTCATGAAACCGGACAGGTATTCGATCAGGTAGGGAATGTCGAAAATCAGGTCACGCGTGCTGCCTTGCTGGCGTAGCTCGCCATTCACATAGGTGCGCAGCGTGAGGTTGCCGGGGTCGGCCACGTCGGCGGCATCGACGATCCACGGGCCGATCGGGGTGAGCGTGTCGCGGCTCTTCACCCGCAAATTGGGGCGGTAGTAGTTCTCGAGGAAATCGCGCACGGCATAGTCGTTGCAGACGGTGTAGCCACCGACATAGGCCATGGCGTCTTCACGCTTTACGTTGCGGGCCGTCTTGCCGATCACCACCACCAGCTCGGCTTCGTAATGCATGTATTCGACGTTGTCCGGCCGCACCGAGACTTGGCGATGGCCGGTGAGCGTGTTCGGCGCCTTGATGAACACCAGCGGCTCGGTCGGCGCCTTGAAGGCGAGTTCGGCGGCGTGGTCGGCGTAGTTGAGGCCGAGCGCGAAGATCGTGCCGCTAGCGGGCGGCAGCCATTGCACTTCGGTTTCGGCCAGCGTGCGGCCATCGGGCAAGGTGACGCGGTTGTCGTCGCCCACCGTTACGTCGTAGGCCTGGCCTTGCCAGTGGATGCGGGCGCGTTTCATGCGGTTTCCCCTGTGGTGGCAAACGGGCTGGCAACAATGTGGTTTTCCAGGCGGCCAAGCCCGTCGATTTCAATGGCGACGGTATCGCCGGCAGCTAGATCGATGCGCGGCGCGGCTGGCCCACAAATGATCAGGTCGCCCGGATTGAGCGTGATGAAGCTGCTGATGAAGGCGATCAATTCGCCGATCGGCCGCAGGAAATCGTGTGTGTTGGCGATGCCGCTCAATTCGCCGTTCACGTAGGTGCGCACTTCCAGCCCGTGCGGGTTGGTGATGGCGGCGGCGGGGGTGACGAGAGGGCCGATAGGGCAGAAACCGTCGCGGCATTTCGCCTTGATCGCCGGCCGGTAAACGCTGTCTTCCGGCAGGCTGAGTTCGTTGACGATGGTGTAGCCGGCAATCACCTGCCCGGCGTTTTCCGCCGTGATGTGGCGGGCGCGTTGGCCAATCACCACGCCGAGTGCGCCGCCACTCTGAATCGGCGAGCCATCTTCCGGCAGCGCCACGGCAGTGTTGTGCCCGGTATGGGTATTGGCCGGCTTGACGAACAACACTGGCGTTTTCGGTGGCGTCTTGTAGGGCGCGTCGTAGAACCGTGAATTCCAGGCCGCGCGCTGGCCGGTGTCATTCAGCGCCACACCGAACACCGTGCCGCTGACCGGTGGCAGCCACTGCACCACGTCACTACTGACTTCGCGGCCGTCATCGAGCCGGGTGATGCCGGTTGCTGTTGTTGCGACGTCGACTGCCTGCTGCGCCAACAGGATCTTTCCTTGTCTCATTGGGTGCTCGAATCTGAAAAATATTAATATGTTAAATTTATAAAGTTTTGCATCGGTTCGTGTCAAGCGCCGTGCAGGAAAATTGTGCTTATGGTGGAATTTTTCCTTTTTAAACCTTGTATTTTTGAGGAATTTTTAAGAAATATTGCTGCATGTGCACATTTCATGGATGTTTTGTCCGGCAGGGTAGACGTCGGGAAAGTACCAATATGTGTCGATAAAATCTCGGAATAACGTTCATAAAATTAATATGTTAATAAAATGCTGAGGCTGCTTGTTTCGGCAGGTGCGGGAGCGGATTGTTTCGTGGGTGCAGCACAAAGGAAGGGAGTGCAATGAAGAACGCCGCGGTAGCCAAGTCACCGATTCCAAACATCGACATCGGCAAGGTCTATGACCAGCGTTATGCCGACATGGACGTGCATTGCGAGGTGTTTTCGCGGCTGGCGGCTTTCTTCGGCCGCAACATGCCGGTGCATTGGCATGACCGCTACTTCCAGGTCCATTACCTCGAGACCGGACAGATCCGCCTGAATCTGGAAGACCGCTTCCACATTGCGCGTGCGCCGCTGATTGTCCTGACGCCGCCCACGGTGCCGCATGCGTTTGTGACCGAATCGGATAGCGAGGGCTATGTGCTCACGGTGCGACAAGAGCTGATCTGGGCCTTGTTGCCGACAGTTGGTGATTGGTATGGCGATCCGCGGTCAGCGCAGCCGGCCTGCGTAGAGCTTGTTCAAGTACCGGCCGAAGGTGCGCGGCTCTCTAGCTTGTTCCGCTTGCTGAGCGATGAGTTCGAGAGCGAGCGGGCCGGGCGGGCTGACAGCCTGATCATGCTGGCGCGCATGGTTTTCCTGACCCTGTTCCGCTTGGCAGGTAGCGCGAATCGGGGTGATGACGATGCGCGTGTGCGTGGTTGTGAGCTGGCCTTGTTCCAGCGCTTCAATGTCTTGATCGAGGCGCGCTTTCGCGAACATTGGACGTTGACCCGCTATGCCGCCGAGATCGGCGTGACCGAAACCCGCCTCAATCACATCTGTCGGCGGGTGGCGGGCATGCCGTCCAAACGGGTGATTCATGAGCGCCTGCTGCAAGAGGCCAAGCGTCTGCTGTGCTTCTCCCTGGCCCCGGTCAGCCAGGTGGCTTACGAGCTGGGCTACACCGACCCGGCTTATTTTTCCCGTTTCTTCAGCCGTGAAGCCGGCGTGAGTCCGCGTGACTTTCGCCGTGGTCACGGTGAAACCGTGTTCGATTCAGGCTGTGCCGCAACGGCTGTGGCCGCAGCCTGAATCGGTTTTCAAGCTGCCCTCGTGAGCGGGCAGAACCGTAGTCGTAGTCCTGTCAGCGCCCGACTGGTTGGGCTGGTTAGGCCGGGTTAGGCCCATTTAGATAAGAGGGGAGTCTTTCCATGAACGATGTTCAGTTGCGCAGCATTGCGCAAAACGCCGATTTTCAGCGGCTGGTACGCCGGAAGTCACGCGGGTCTTGGGGTATGACTGCCGTCATGCTGGTCATCTATTTCGGTTTTGTCGGCCTGATGGCGTTTGCACCCGGTCTCATGGGCAGGCCACTGGGCGCTTCGGTGGTGACGCTAGGCGTTCTGCTTGGCGTGCTGGTGATCGTGTCGTCCTTCGTCTTCGCTGGCTTGTACGTGCGCTGGATGCGGGTCGAGATCGAGCCGCTGACCCGGCGTATCTTGAAGGAGCTAAAGGTATGAAGCGCGCGCTTGCTGTTTTCGTCTCGGGCCTCGCTGCCCTGCTGCCAACGCTGGCCTGTGCTGCTGGCACCATCGATGGGCCGGTGACGGCCCGGCCGACCAACTGGATCGCCATCGGCATGTTCTTGCTGTTCGTGCTGTTCACCTTGGGGATTACCTGGTGGGCGGCCCGGCGCACGCGTTCGGCAGCGGATTTTTATACTGCTGGCGGCGGCCTGAACGGCTGGCAGAACGGCCTCGCCATCGCTGGGGATTTCATGTCTGCCGCCGCTTTCCTTGGCGTATCCGCGTTGATCTACGCCAGTGGTTTCGATGGCTTGATCTACGCGCTGGGTACGGTGGTGGCGTGGCCGATCATCCTGTTCGTGATTGCAGAACGGCTGCGTAATCTTGGTCGCTATACCTTTGCCGACGTCGTGTCGTTCCGGTTGGCACAAAAGCCGGTGCGCATCGTGGCGGCAACGTGCACGCTGGCGGTCACCATCATCTATCTGACCGCGCAAATGGTCGGAGCGGGCAAGCTGGTGCAACTGCTGTTTGGCACCAGCTATCTGTCGGCGGAACTGCTGGTCGGCACGCTGATGGTGTTGTACGTGATGTTCGGCGGCATGTTGGCCACGAGCTGGGTGCAGATGATCAAGGCGGTGTTGCTGATCTCCGGCGCGACTTTCATGGCTGGCATGGTGCTGGCGCATTTCGGATTCAGCTACGAAACACTGTTCCGCGCGGCTATTGCCACCCATCCAAAGGGCGACGCCATTATGGCGCCCGGCCTGATGGTGAAATCGCCGGTGGATGTGTTCTCGGTTGCCGTGGCATTGCTGTTCGGCACCGCCGCGCTACCGCACATCCTGATGCGCTTCTTCACCGTGGCAGATGCGCAAGAGGCGCGCAAATCGGTGTTCGTTGCGACGGGCTTGATCGGCTATTTCTACCTGCTGTGCTTCACCATTGGCGTCGGCGCGATCATCTTTGTCAGCACCAATCCCGAGTTCCGGGATGCCGCCGGCAAGTTGATCGGTGGTGGCAATATGGCGGCCGTGCACTTGGCACAAGTGGTCGGTGGCGACGTGTTCCTCGGCTTCATCTCGGCGGTGTCGTTTGCAACGATTCTGGCGGTGGTGGCGGGATTGACGCTCTCCGGCGCATCGGCCATTTCGCATGATCTTTACGCATCGGTGGTCTGCAAAGGCAAGGCGAGCGAGGCGACGGAAATGCGCGTATCGCGCGGCGCAACACTCATGCTGGGCGTGATTGCGATCTGCATGGGCCTGCTGTTCGAGCGCCAGAACATCGCCTTCATGTCGACGCTGGCGATGTCGATTGCCGCCTCGGCCAATTTCCCTGTATTGATCTTGTCGATGTTCTGGCGCGGCCTGACCACACGTGGGGTGGTGGCAAGCAGCATCGGCGGGTTGGTCTCGGCCGTCGGCCTGATCGTACTCGGCCCGGCGGTGTGGGTGGATGTGTTCAAGCACAGCGAGCCGCTGTTCCCGTTCTCCAACCCGGTGCTGTTCTCGATGCCGATCGGCTTTGCTTGTGCGTGGCTGTTCTCGGTGCTGGATACGTCCGAGCGTGCCAACGAGGAGCGCGGACGCTTCCTGGCGCAGTTTGTGCGGTCGATGACCGGACTGGGGTCGGCTGCGGCAGCGAAGCACTGAGGCTTCTTCGCGATTACACCCGCTGTAGCCCGGACGGCTTTGCCGGCCGGGGTGGCGTTATTGCAAGTGACGTCCTAGCCGTGGTTTGTTCATGCCGCTGCCCCGGCCGGCAAAGCCGTCCGGGCTACGCGGGTTGCTTTTGTAGGGCGGGTTACTCCCTGTCGCTGAGCGACGTAAACGTCGCTCAGCGACAGGGAGTAACCCGCCGGACAATTCCGTGGCAGATCGCACATACGGCGGGTTACGCAGCAAGCTGCTAACCCGCCCTACGAAACTTCATGTCCACGGATTGGGCTCTCGGAAAGTGCAAGCGATTACCCGGTTTTGCCATTCAAGCGGGCAACCGGCGTCACTACAGTAGGTGCCTCGCGGTTTGTTCCGTCGCCGCTCACCTGTCTGGAGTTCCACATGAAGCCCGAACAAATCCATCTCAATCCCGAAGATTTCCGCGCTGACGCCAAGCGGCCGTTTACCGGCGCGGAATACCTCGCCAGCCTGCGCGATGGTCGCGAAATCTATATCTATGGCGACCGTGTGCACGATGTCACCACCCATCCGGCGTTCCGTAACGCCGCCGCATCGATGGCCAAGCTGTACGACGCCTTGCACGACCCGGCCTCGAAAGACGAACTGTGCTGGGACACCGATACTGGCAACGGTGGCTATACCCACAAATTCTTCCGCTATGCCCGCAGTGCCGACGACTTGCGCCAGCAGCGCGATGCCATCGCGGCCTGGTCGCGCTTGTCCTACGGCTGGATGGGGCGTTCGCCGGATTACAAGGCGGCGTTTGGTTGCGCGCTGGGCGCGAACCCGGAGTTCTACGGACCCTACGAAGCCAACGCGCGTACCTGGTACAAGCGCATTCAGGAAGCGTGTCTGTATCTGAATCACGCCATCGTCAATCCGCCGATCGACCGCGACAAACCAGTCGATCAGGTGCGTGATGTCTATATCTCGATCCAGCAAGAAACCGAAGCCGGTATTTACGTGAGCGGCGCGAAAGTGGTCGCGACCAACTCGGCCCTGACCCACTACAACTTCGTTGGCCAAGGCTCGGCGCAAGTGCTGGGCGACAACACCGACTTCGCACTGATGTTCATCGCACCGATGAACACCAAAGGCATGAAGCTGATCTGCCGGCCGTCCTACGAGCTGGCGGCAGGCGTGGCCGGTTCGCCGTTCGATTACCCGCTCTCCAGCCGTTTCGACGAAAACGATGCCATTCTCGTGCTGGATAACGTGTTTATCCCTTGGGAAAACGTGCTGATCTACCGTGATTTCGACCGTTGCCGAGCATGGTTCCCGCAGGGTGGTTTCGGCCGCTTGTTCCCGATGCAGGGCTGCACGCGGTTGGCGGTGAAGCTGGATTTCATCTCCGGCTTGCTGGTGAAGGCGCTGGAGGCAACCGGTTCGCTGGAATTCCGCGGCGTATCCGCCTCGGTCGGTGAAATCCTCGCGTGGCGCAATCTATTCTGGTCGCTGACCGATGCCATGCATGGCGCGGCAACACCGTGGAAAAACGGCGCTTGGCTGCCGAGCACCGAAGCCTTGCAGTCCTATCGCGTACTCACGCCGCAGGCATACCCGGAGATCAAGAAGATCATCGAACAGGTGGTTGCCAGCGGCCTGATCTACCTGCCATCGAGCGTGCGCGATTTCCAGAATCCAGAGGTCGACAAGTACCTGCAGCAATACGTGCGCGGCTCGAACGGCATGGATTACAAGCAGCGCATCAAGATTCTCAAGCTGCTGTGGGATGCGATCGGCACCGAGTTCGGCGGCCGGCATGAGCTGTACGAGATCAACTACGCCGGCAATCAGGACGAGATCCGCTTGCAGTGCCTGCGGCATGCGCAGGGCAGCGGCAACCTGGGGCGGATGATCGGCATGGTCGATCAGTGCTTGTCTGACTACGACGAATTCGGCTGGACGGTTGGGCATCTGACCAACCCGGATGACATCAACGCACTCGACCGCATCCGCCAATAAGCGCCACTCACAAAACCCTGCTGGCTGCGTTGCGCTCACTTGCCGTACGACTTGTACTGTCTACGTTTCGCGCGCCTTGCCAGCACCACTACGTTGGGTTTTGTGAGCGGCGCTTGCCGGGCAGCTTGCAGAACTATGCCAGGAGAAACAGCCATGACGATCCAAGATCCCATGAAACAAACCTTCCGCAACGCGATGGCGCGGTTTTCCGCTGCCGTGAGCGTGCTGACTACCCAGGGCGAAGCCGGCCGCTGCGGCATCACCGCCACGGCTGTGTGTTCGGTCACGGATTCGCCGCCGACGGTGTTGGCGTGCATCAATCGCAATAGCGCGATGAATCCGGTGTTCAAAGCCAACGGCCGCATGTGCATTAATGTGCTCAATGGCGAGCAGGAAATCGTGGCACGACATTTCGCCGGCATGACGGATATCGATATGGATGCCCGCTTCGCGCATGAGGCGTGGCGCGAAGGTCGCGATGGCCTGCCGGTGCTGGATGGGTGCCTGGCCTCGATGGAGGGCCGGATCGAGCAAGTGACCGAAGTCGGCACGCATTCGATCTATCTGGTGGTGCTGGACGAGATCACCGTCACGGAATGCGGCGATGGGCTGGTGTATTTCGAGCGCGCGTTTCATCGGTTGGCGAGCAAGGCTGAGGTGTTGCGGGCGGCTTAGGGGGCATGATCTTTTAAATGGCTTTCAAATGCTTGGGTTCCCCCCCTTCGCGGAAGGGGGGCTAGGGGGGATTTCGGTGGACTTTCAGGTTGAGGAAGAAAAAGGCCACAATGCTGGCGTTGATGGGGGAAAGTGGCACTTAGCAAACGCAACTTGCTGTTGAATCAAAATTCCCCCTCGCCCCTCTGGCTGGACGAATCAAAGATTCGCACGCCACCGCGAAGGGGGAATAACTTCTGCCCCTATCTCATCCCACCGCCAGATTCCCAGCCATGCCCCCAATCCACGTCATCGCCCTTGCCACACTCCGCAACGCCCGCCTGCTCACCGTGCGTAAACGTGGCACGCGGTTATTCATGCTGCCGGGCGGCAAGCCGGAAGTGGGCGAAACCGATGTGGCTTGTTTGCTGCGCGAAGTGAAGGAAGAGCTGCGCTGCGAAGTCGACCCTGCCTCATTACAGTTCTTGGGAGCGTTCACTGCGCCGGCTGCGAATGAGGTCGGCAGGCTAGTTGTGGCGCGGGTATATCGCGGGGATTTGCTGGGCGAGCCGGCATTGGCGACGGAAATCGAGGAGATGATGTGGGTCGACCCGGCGCAGCCTCATGTAGCGCTAGCCCCGCTGCTGCAAGTGCACGTGTTGCCGACGCTATTGGAACAATGCGTCGAATAGCTACGGTCGGCGGTGGTGCCGCACGTGTTTCTTGAGCAGCGGTTTTTTGACGGCGCTGACTTCCTGAAACGGCCGTGGCCCGGACCAACGCCCGGCATCGGGCAGATGCAAGGCATAGGGATAAAGCTGATGCACCCGGCGCACGTATTGCTGCGTTTCGGCATAGGGCGGAATGCCGTGATGCCGATCCACTGCTTTTTCCCCCGCGTTATAACCGGCCGCGGCGAGCATCACGTCGCCGCGATAGCGATCCAGCAACCAGCGTAAATAGCGCAAGCCGCCGCGAATATTCTGGCTGGCGTTGTAGGCATCGCGTACGTTGAAGCGGTCGGCTGTCGCCGGGATCAGCTGCATCACCCCCATCGCCTTCATCGACGAACGCGCACCGGGCTCGAAGCGTGATTCGACCGTGGCAATCGATAGTGCCAGGCGCGGGTCGACTTCGTACCAGGTCGCCATCCTTTCCACCAGTGCCGCGACCCAGCGCTTCTTTTGCGGCAGGCTCGCCAGAATCTGATCCAGGCTGGCATTGCCGGTCAATTCAGGCTCGGCATGGGGTGGATTCACATCGGCCAGCACGCAATCGGGTAGGGCGTCGGCGCTGTAATGGATCGTTTCCAGCATGACCTGCGCTTCGGCATGGCCTTGCTGTGCGGCCACCGAGAATAGCGATGCGGCGGCTCGGCGGTCTTCCGGCACGCCGACACCAAAGGCATAGAGAATGCCGAGCCGGTATTGCGCTTCGATCACGCCAAGCCGGGCGGCACGGCAGTACCGTACCGCTGCGGCCCACGGGTTCTGGCCTTCCAGTTGGGCTGCTGCTTGTATTTCCTGCTTCAGTGCGGCGGGTTCGTCCGGGTTGATGGTGGGCGAGCTGCTGGCAAGCAGGGCAACCAGTGCGGTTGCGAGCATGCTGGACTCCTTGCCGCTGACAGGCGCAGGGCAAAGAAAGAGATGCTGAAAGCATACGCTGGCGATGGGCGCGGGTTGTAAGCTGGCTGCCGTGCGGTTGGAGTTGCTCGGGTGTTTTCAGTGAGTAGGTTGGGCTAAATGAAATGCAGCCCAACATTTGCTGTGCATGCATGAATAGCCATGCTGGGCTTCGCGTTGCTCAACCAAACCTGCTCACTTTGTCCCTTCACCCTGTTCCGCCCCAACCTGCAGCTGCTTCACTTCTTCCAGCAACGCCATCAATTGCTCCAGATGCTCGTGCGAGAGCTGCATTTCGATGTCGTGATAGCGCTGCTCGATTTCCGGGCTGACGGTTTCGTAGAGGTCTTGCCCTTCGGCGGTCAGGGTGATGAACACTTTGCGCTGATCGTTTTCCGGGCGGAGTTTCAGGATCAGGCCATCGCGCTGCATGCGCGTCAGGATGCCGGTCATGCTCGGCGGCAGGATGCAGGTGACGTCGGCCAGCTGCTGAAAATCGACCGTGCGGCGCTCGATCAGCACGCGGATGATGCGCCATTGCTGTTCGGTCAAACCGTGCCGGTTCAGGATCGGCCGGAAAAAGCCCATGGTGGTTTCGCGGGCTTGCAGCAGTGAGAGGGTGAGGGATTTGGTCAGCCGGGGCATGGTGGCGATTTTTATTATGATCGTAATGAATTCGCCATTATAGCGATGCGCTGTCACTGCCCCAGTATTTTCTGATCTGGTTTTGCGCTTGATCTGCTTAAATCTGAAGACAAAAAATAACGCCGGGTATGCCGGCGTTATTTCATTTCATTTCAAACAAAAGTCGAACAAAGGTCGGTCTGGGAATCAGCCCTTCGCACGTTGCTCCAGGATTTCCACTGCCGGCAACACCTTGCCTTCGAGGAACTCAAGGAATGCGCCGCCACCGGTCGAGATATAGCTCACGTCGTCGGTGATGCCGTACTTGGACACCGCTGCCAGCGTATCGCCGCCACCCGCAATCGAGAACGCCGGCGATGCCGCGATGGCGCGGGCGATGGCCTCGGTGCCGTGGCCGAACTGGTCGAATTCGAACACGCCGACCGGGCCGTTCCAGACGATGGTGCCGGCGCTCTTGAGCAGGTCTGCCAGCTGGGCGGCTGAATCCGGGCCGATATCGAAAATCATGTCATCAGCAGAGACGGCGGCCAGCGGCTTGGTGACAGCCGGCTCGCTCGGGTCGAATTTCTTGCCGGTGACTACGTCGGTCGGCAGCGGCACGTTGCCGCCACGGGCGCGGATTTTGGCGATCACGGCTTTGGCGTTGTCCACCAGATCGGCTTCAGCCAGCGACTTGCCGACCTGATGGCCTTCCGCCAACAGGAAGGTGTTGGCGATGCCGCCGCCGACGATCAACTGGTCGACCTTGTCGGCCAGCGAATCCAGAATGGTCAGCTTGGTCGAGACCTTGGAGCCCGCCACGATGGCGACCAGCGGGCGAGCCGGTTGGGCCAGCGCCTTGCCGAGCGCATCCAGCTCAGCCGCCAGCAACAGGCCGGCAGCGGCGACCGGCGCGAACTTGGCGACGGCGTGGGTGGAGGCTTCGGCGCGGTGGGCGGTGCCGAAGGCATCGTTGACGAACACATCGGCGAGCGCGGCGTATTTCTGGCCGAGTTCGTCGCTGTTCTTCTTCTCGCCCTTGTTCACGCGTACGTTTTCCAGCAGCACCAGCTCGCCCGGCTTCACTTGGTAGCCTTCCCAGTTGGCGATCACCGGCACATCGCGGCCGAGCAGTTCGCCCAGGCGCTTGGCAACCGGAGCCAGCGAGTCTTCCGGCTGGAATTCGCCTTCGGTCGGACGGCCCAGGTGGCTCATTACGATCACGCCAGCACCGGCTTTCAACGCCGTTTCAATGGTCGGCAACGAAGCGCGGATGCGGGTGTCGTCGCCGAGCACGCCGTCTTTTACCGGCACGTTGAGGTCGGCGCGGATCAGTACGCGGCGGCCGGAAAGGTCGAGTTCGGTCATCTTGCGGTAGGCCATGACTTTTTCCTTCTGGAAGGGTGGGGGTTCGGGTGATGGATTGGGATAAATCAAATGAGAGGATTCGACATCGCAATGCATGGGGGGCGTCGATAGAATTGCCTAATCGACCCGAAGTTTAGCATTCGTCCCATGACCAATCTCATCTCCGATCCCATCCCTGTACCCATCCCCCTTGCGGTCCCTGCCGGGGATCAGCTCGCCCATCCGCCATCCCTGCTGCGCAATCGCAATTTCTTTCTCGTTTGGCTGGCCAGCGTGGTCGGCAATTTCGCGCTGGCCGTCGCGACCATTGCCGAGACGTGGTTCGTGGTCAAAACGTTGGGCGCCAAGGAACAATTGGGGCTGGTGATGATCGCCGGCTCGGTGCCGCGCATCGTGCTGATGTTGCTGGGTGGCGTGGTGGCGGATCGGATGAAGCGCAGCCGCATCATCTTGGGTTCGCTGGGCATGCGCGTACTGCTGATGTTCGCGCTGGTCGGCCTGCTGGCGATGGGCAAGCTGGATATCTGGGTGATGACCGGCTTCGCCTTCATTTACGGCTCGCTCGATGCCTTCTTCTGGCCGGCGCGTGATGCGCTGTTGCCCAGTCTGGTCGGCCCGCAAGACCTGACCCGCGCCAACTCCATCATGCTGACCACCAACCAGATCGGCCTTGTTTTCGGCCCGGTGCTGGGCGGCGCGCTGCTGGCGCTGGTGTCCTACGAATGGGTGTTCTCGATTACCGGCATCCTGCTGTTGATCGGGGTGGCCTGTATTGCCTTGATCCGCGAACCGGCCTTGGTCGCCAATGGTGAGCGCCGCCACGTGCTGCACGAGCTGAAAGAGGGCATTCAATACGCGCTCAGCACGCCGGTCTTGCGCAGCCTGATGTTGATCTACGCCATTGCCAACCTGCTGTTCATGGGGCCGCTCGGGCTTGGGATTCCCATCGTGGTGACGGATCACCTCAAGGGCGAGGCGAGCACGCTGTCCTTCCTGCAAAGCGCCTTTGCGGTCGGGATGGTAGTCGGCGGCACGCTGTTGACTATTTATCCGCCGCTCAAGAAACGCCTGCTGATGATCGTGCTGGTGATCGCGGCCGAGGGCGTGCTGCTCGGGCTGCAAGGGCATTCGTATCTGCTGTGGGCCTCCATCGCCATCCAGTTCCTGCTCGGCTTTGGCGTGGTCAGCAACAACGTGCCGATGATGTCGCTGCTGCAGCAATACACCGATCGCGACAAGATCGGCCGGGTGATGAGCCTGAACACCGTGGCATCGATGGGCCTGTCGCCGATCTCCTACGCGATGGTCACGGCCTTGCTGTCCTTGCATGTCGATATCGGCTGGATCATGCCGGTGTTCGGTTTGACGATGACCGTGCTGGTGCTCGCGATGGCGGCCAAGGTGCCGACGATCCGGCAGGTGGATTGACGGTGGGTAGGTTGGGTTGAGCAACGCGAAGCGCAACATCAGTTCAAGCGTCGATGGTGGAATGTGTCGCATAGTGAATGTTGGGCTTCGCTGCGCTCAACTCCAACCTACGAACTGCGTAACCTGCCGCATGTGCTGTTTGTCACGGCATTGTCCGGCGGGTTACGCCGTTGACGGCTAACCCGCCCTACGAATGATGTAGCGAAAAAAAGGGGAGCATCTGCTCCCCTTTTTCATGTCCATCCCGAACAAATCACTTCGCCGCGACAGCATCACCCGCAGCAATCGGTGCTTCGTATGGCGCGACCATATAGCCATACACGGTTGCTGGGGAGATTTGTACTTTCTCCGTCGTTGCACCGGCCAGATCGACGTCCATGCCCACATGCACGGTGTCACCTGGCAGCAAATACGGCTTCGGCAGCATGCCCTTGGTGTTGCCCGGCAGCACGGTCACTTCCTGTGACAGGCGCACCACGTACGGGGTGTCGTTCGAGACCCACAGCTTGCCATCCGCCACTTTCCACTTGAGCAACGTCCACGGTGTGTTGTTGAACGCCAGCGACTTCGGATGGATCACCACTGGCAAATTCTGGCGTACCGACAAGGTGATCTTGTTGGTGTCGCTCGGCTTGCGCTCGGAAATGCCGTCGAAAATCACCCGGGCCAGCCGTTCGGTCTGGAGTGGTTCCTTGTTGGTCAGGATGAAACGCACCAGCTGCGTGCCATCCGGCTCCACCCGTGCGACGGGCGGGGTGATCTGGATCAGCGATTCCTGGTCTTCGGCGATGTGCTGGATCGTGGTGTGCAGCAAGGCCACGGTCGGGTCCGCGTTCTTGACGCTCATCACGGCTTCGCCGTCGGCTTCCTTGATCAGCAGCACGGACGTTTCCGGCACCATGCCGGCGGCGTTGGCCAATTGCACTGCGCCGGCGACCAAGGCGCAGGCCAGCCACTTCATCGAATGGTGTTGAATTGCTTTCATGGTGTTTCTCCAGGGTTAAGAACAAAAAAATGGCATCCCGGCTGGGTACGGGCCGTCTGGTGGGGCTAAGGACGGGTGAGCAAATCAAAATCGCCAAGCGCTTCGAACCCGGTGGTATCCGCAACGCCAAGGGCCGTATTCGGGATCGATGCCGTGATTTCCAGCTGCACATCGAACCGCTTGCCGCGCACTGCCGCGCCACCGGCCGGCGCAATGCCGTCCTCGGGCTTGAGCACGAATCCGCCGGCTGGCGTTTCCGGCGCATCGTCCAGATTGGCGACCCGCACCGGCTGCACCGATTGACTGTCGAGCTGGGCACTGACCACACGGATGGCGTAACTGCCGCCGCCGAAGTTCAGCGCCTTGCCGCTGCCGGCATTACCGCGAAACGTGATGGCCAGCTGCGTGGGGGTCGGGCAGACGGCGGAGAGGGTGCGGCGCATCGGGCCATACGTGGCCAGCGTGCTGTGCACCGAGCCACGGGAGCGGGTCAGCCGCCCGTAGTCCACCTTGGGGTTGTCGAAGCTCAGTTGGCACTCGGCCGCCTGAGCGATGGAAATGGCGCAGGCGATGCAGGCCACGGCAATGAGCGCCAGAGGCTTGCGTTGCCGCGAAGACTGCATATGGGTCATGTCGTACTCCATGCCAGGGCGTGGGGAGGCTGGGATCAGGTTGCGCATTTGGCCTCCACGCTTTCGTAGGGTCGTTCCGTGTCTTGCTTCTCGGGCAGCGAGAAATCGAGCCGGCAGATGCCGCCGTCGGGCTTGGTGGCGTGTAGCGATGACTTCGGCACGGTGTCCAGGAACACCACGCCGTCATCCACCGAGGTCGTCACATAGTTGCCTTCGCCATCGAGAATCATCGAGCGGCTGGGTAAAGGCGTGCCGTCGTGCAGCTTGGTGTCCAGCAACATCCGCCGCACGCGGACCATGCCGAAATCGACCAGATTCACCGAGCCACGGCCGGCGTTGAGCATGCTGATGCCGTTCTTCACGTCGATGCTGCGCGGCAGGCTCTTGGTGACGACTTCCACGCGCGACGTCTTGAAGGCCGGCAGGTTGGGAATGGCGGCATGGCCCCACGGATCGGTCCAGACCGTGCCCTGCGGCGTGCTTATCCGAACGCCGCTTTCGCCATCGGCGGAAATCATCCCGAACGTATCGCCGATCTGATGGGGCGAAGGCGTAATGCCGGCACGGGTGGCGACCACGCCGCCCTGCAACTGGGCCGAGAAGGTGTTGCTGTCCGTGCCGCTGCGGGCGTAGCCGAAGCCGGCCTGCGTATAACGCGGCAATACGCTGACGTTGCCGGAGAAGTTGGGAGTGCCGCGTGACGAGGTATCCGCGCTCACGTTGTAGTTGAGGTAATCGCTGACTGTCTGGCTGGCCGCCGCGCCGTATTTGGTTTCCCCGTTGCCGCTGGTATTGACGTAAGTACGGGCGCTGGCCGAACCCAGCGGGAACGACAACATGGCGTAGACACGGGTCTTGCCGTTGAGCGAATAGCCGCCCAGATTCCGCTCCACGTTGACGGACAGCGTGGTGCGTTTCACCTGCTTGCTCCAGGCCGCCATCATCCGGCGCGATGACGAACCATTGAAATAGCTCGATTGCGAATACGCCATCGTGAACCCGCCCAGCGTGGCGTTTTGCCAGGTGGCCGATATGCCGTACTGGCTGCGCATGGCCGGGGCCGAATTGGCGTCGCTGGTTGCGCCGATCACGTCGGTCAGGTCGCGATAACCCCGGGTTTGCTGGATGGCGTACGCATTGGCGGAAAGCTGGTAGGCCGGCAGTGCGCCGTAGACATTCATATCGACCTTCGCCCCGCGCTGGCCATCCTGCTGCGCGTTTGAGAAGGTCGTCGTGGCGGTCCCACTCAAGCCGGGGATCGGTTCGCTGGCAAGGGTCACCACGGCGGCCTGATAGCCACGTGCGGCCAACACCCCGCCACCCACGTTGAGCCGCTTGCTGATGGTTCGGCCATCGGTCGCCGTGATCACCCACGGCCGGTCGCCATTGCCGGTTTCCCGCGCCAGCCCGGCAGCCATCGACAGCCTTTGCGGCGCGCCCAGCCAGCTCTGCACTTGCGAGGCGGGCAGGGAATAACGCTGCTGGCCGCCGCTGGCTTCGGTAATGGTGACTTCCACCTCGGCCGTCGTATTCAGCAGCGGAACGTCTTTGAGCGAAAACGGGCCGCCCGGCACCATGGTCGAGTAAATGATCGCGCCGAGCTGCCGCACCTCGACCCGCGCCTGACTATTGGCAACGCCGTCGATCGAGCCGCTGCTGTTTTGCGGTGTCAATGCGCTATCGGGAAACCACTGCGCGCCGATCAACGACGGCAGCGCAAACAGCGTGCTGTTGGCATTGATTTCGCCCACTTGCAGCAAGGCGCGCTGCTCGACGAAGGTCTTCTGCGCGTAGGAGTACAGATACTGGAAGCGCCCCTCGCCACGGTCGGACGAATAGCTCTGGCGGCTGCGCACCATCCAGTCGCCCGCGTTGAAACCGACTTCGGTATTGGCGTAGGTGAAGTTTTGCTGGGTATCGAGCGACTGGGTCTTCGTGCTGACGATGTCGTAGTTCAACATCGCGCCGACCCCGCCGCTGCTGTGCGCAATGTTGAGCTCTTCCTCGCGCAGCGCGTCTGAGGGCACCACCAGGCTGATCTCGTTCTTGTTCGGATCGAGCGTGGTTTCGGTTTGCGGATAGGCGTCGCGATAGTCGTAGCAGCCGGCCGGCGTGGCTGAATCGTCCTTGGCATCCCGCTCCAATGCGGCCGGCAGGATCAGGCCGGCTTGGTCGATGAATGCACGGTCGAAGCACAGATTGCCCTTTTCATCAAAGCGGGCCGTGACCGATCCCTTGGGTTTGCCGTTCAACACCAGCGCAACCCGGGTCCGGCCAGGATGGAAGCGGGGTTTCTTGGAAAAATACGCCGCAACCGCCGGATCGATGCCGCGGCTTTTCAATGCCTCGAGATCGAACGCCGTGGCGCTGTCCTCACCAACTGAATTTGCTGCTGCCACGCCAACCGGGGTCGGCTCCGCTGCGTAAGCAGCGAAGGACGAAAACATCGTCAGAATGAACAAAGTGATCGGGCGAAATGGGAATAATGGCTGAGGAAATAAGCCGGATATTCCATAGGGCGCCGATACGGGTTGATTTTTCATGGGCTGCAGCTGGTTATTTAAGCTGGTAATCGTATGGGGTTATCACTGCTGGCTAAATAAGACGATTCTTAATTCTGGTGGGTTGAAGTGCTGAATAATCCGTATGGCATAAATTGACCGCATGCCCTCGTGAGCACTAAAAAGCAGTAATGGCGCGGTTCTTGGCGATGTTGCAGCCCGATCCATAGCGTGTTTGTGCGCTTCAATGACGGTCTATTTTTAATGATGTTGGAATAATCAAATGGGCGCGGATGGTTGCGATTGATACAAAACTACGCGGGTCGATGCGTGATCTGAATATTCATTTCAAATTTATAAATTCAGGGTGATTTAAGCGGGGAAGGCAGGAAGTCAAATGCAGGATGGGGTAATTGGGATACTGTTCGCACGCTTCTGGCAAAATGGGTAAAGCAATGGCTTTTTTGTTGCCAATGAGCTGGCGAGGACGGGGGCTAAGCGCTTGTTTGCGATCTTGCAAAACCGCGTATTCGAAGCGCTTCAAGGTGTTGCCTCCCCCTTTTTGAAGGGGGATTGAGGGGGATTTCGACGCCGTGGCAATTTGAGATGCCGCAGAAATCCCCCCTAGCCCCCCTTCGAAAAGGGGGGAACAACAGCGTTTGCTGCCATTTGAGAAGATCGCGACCAAGCCCCCAACATGCTCGACACAAAACGCGTACGCAGCACCAATGCAACAGGGCGCAAGGGGTTCCCCCCTTGCGCCCTGTATTTGCCCCCCGAAGCAGAGGGGCATCGATGCCAAAGTGTGATCAGGCTCGTGGCCGGATCAGCTCGGGGTCTGATTGAGATCAGATGACCCGGGCACGACCCCGATCAAGTGCATCAGAGGTAAGACACCTCGAACTGCGCTGCGCCATCCAGCGTGATGTCCTTGGTGGTCGGCAGCACATTGCCCTTATTCGCAACCGCATGCAGCGTCATCGGGAACTGGGTGACCAGACCGGAGATGTTTGCGTTTGCAGCAGTGCCGGCGGCGTAGAACTCGGAGCCATCGGCGGCCAGGAACTGCGCCGTGGCCGCCTTGGCCCAGGTCTTCTTGTCAGTGGTCGTGATGGCCGAGCTGGACGCGGTGGCATCCACGGTCGGGGCGGATTTGATCTTGATGTTGTAGGAACCGATCTGCACATCCTTGTCGGTTGCGTCCTTGACGGTGCCCAGGCCGAACAGTTTGGTGGCGGCGACGTTATCGAGCGAACCGACCGCTGTGGCGATGGTGGAGGTGGCGCGGCTGTCGGTCACACGCATCACGGCGACCACCGGGGCGTCGCAGGTGACTTGCAGCGTGACGTCGCGGGTGCCGAGGTCTTTGTAGCCATCCGGCGTCAGGCTGGAGGCATACGTTGCGCCGAAGTTGACGGCGCTGCTGCCGCCAACGAAGGTCGGTGTGCAGGCCGCCGGGCTGACGGTGCCCCGGACGGTCAGGGTGGTGGCGGCAAAGCCGGCGGATGCAGCGGCGAACAAAGCCCCGCCGAGCAGGGCGGTGGTGATGGCGCGGGTCAGTTGAGTATGTGTCATGGTCAGTCTCTCAAATATCAATGAATGGGTTGGGTCGTCAGCGCGTCGGGTCGATTACAGGTAGACCATTTCGAACGTAGCCGAGCCATCGAGGTTGATGGTGTTCACCAGGTTCAGCGCTTCGCGCTTGTTGAGCGCGGCGTGAATGCGGATCGGGTAGGTCATCACTCTTGCTGCTGCAGGCACCAAGCCGCTACTGGCAGCGGAGAAAGTGACAGTACTCGGTGTGAACCAGTTGGGGCTCGCACTCCAGCTCGTGCCGCCATTGGTGCTGTAAAGGTTCTGCGCCATCTTCGTGCCGTCAAAGGTCGCCGCGTCCGAGAAATACATGATGTATGCACCGATGCTGGTGGTGCCTTGCGTACCCAGGCCATACACGTCGGTGGCGGTGGGGGTTTTGGCATCGGTCTTTAGCGCGGTCAGCATGGCTGCATCTTTGAGGGCGGACGATGCTTTGTCGTCGACGGATCTGAGGCCAACCTTGATTGCAGCGCTGCAAGTGAGGGTCGCCGTTGTGTCCTTGGTGCCCAGATCGTAATAAGCGCCGGCCTTCAGGAGTGATGCCTTGGTCTCGCCGAAATCCACCGTGTTGCCAGCGCTAAAATCCAGCGTGCACGGTGCGGGGGAGATGGTGCCGCCGACGGTGAGGTCGAGGGTACTGGTCGCGGCCGCCGCCGCCAGGGAAGCGGAGCCGATCAGCAGGGTGGCGAGCAGGGTTTTGCGCAGATTCAATTGTTTCATGGTGATTCCTAAGTCTGGGTGAATGGCGCCCATCCTGTTCAGCCAACCGTTGTATTCGAGATCAAGGCATGGATTGGGGCGGGTCAAGTTATAGGCAAGATTTTCGTTGGATACGGGGTAGCAACGAAATAAGAAAAGTCTTAATTCTTGCGCCGGTATTTAATATTTATTTGGATATGCCATAGGTGTTAATCAATCGTTGAGATTCATATCAATTTGCAATGACATGTGAATGGGGTGAATCCATGCTTTAAATCGGTGGCCATTGCGTTTTTCTGATTGCAAGATCACTGAATTGCCCTGTCTTTGAATCATCGACTCACTTGGAACTTGTTTACGACCATTTGCAAATGGCAGCAAATGCCGTTGTTCCCCCCTTTGCGAAGGGGGCTAGGGGGATTTCTGCGGCATCTCAATATCTACCGGTGTCGAAATCCCCCTCACTCCCCCTTCGAGAAGGGGGAAGTAAAACCCCCGTAGCGCTTCAAATTGACGGTTTGCGAGACTTTGAACAGCCCCTTACAGGTAAGACACTTCGAACTGCGCCGCGCCATCCAGTGTGATATCGGCTGTGGTCGGCAGCACATTGCCCTTGTTCGCGACGGCATGCAGCGTCATCGGGAACTGGGTGACCAGACCTGAGATGTTTGCGTTCGCAGCAGTGCCGGCAGCGTAAAACTCGGAACCGTCGGCGGTCAGGTACTGCGCCGTGGCCGCCTTGGCCCAGGTTTTCTTGTCGCTGGTCGTGATGGCCGAGCTGGAAGCGGTGGCATCCACGGTCGGGGCGGATTTGATCTTGATGTTGTAGGAGCCGATCTGCACATCCTTGTCGGTGGCGTCCTTGGCGGTGCCCAAGCCGAACAGCTTGGTGGCGGCGACGTTATCGAGCGCAATGTTCGCTGCGGCGATGGTGGAGGTGGCGCGGCTGTCGGTCACGCGCATCACGGCGACCACCGGTGCATCGCAAGTGACTTGCAGCGTGATATCGCGGGTGCCGAGGTCTTTGTAGCCATCCGGCGTCAGGTTGGAGGCATAGGTCGCGCCGAAGTCGACTTTGCTGCTGCCGCCAACGAAGGTCGGTGTGCAGGCCGCCGGGCTGACAGTGCCTTTGACGGTCAGGGTGGTGGTGGCAAAGCCGGCGGATGCAGCGGCGAACAAAGCACCCCCGAGCAGGGCGGTGGTGATGGCGCGGGTCAGTTGAGTGTGTGTCATGGTCAGTCTCTGTAAATAGCAATATTGAATGGGTTGGGTCGTCAGCACGTCGGGTCGATTACAGGTAGACCATTTCGAACGTAGCCGAGCCGTCAAGGTTGATGTCGTTCACCAGATTCAGCGCAGTGGATTTGTTCAGTGCGGCGCGAATGCTGAGCGGGTAGCTCATGACCTTGCCGGCGGCCGGTGTGGTGCCGGTGCCTGCGCTGTAGCTATATCCGGAGGGTGAAATAAACCCCGGGGTTGCGATCCAGGTGCTGGAGCCGGTGGCTGTACCGCTGGTGTACATGTTGTTTCCGGTCTTTTTGCCGTCAAAGGTCGCCGCGTCGGTGAACCGGATTGCATAAGCACCAATATTGGCCGAGCCAGCGGTACCCAAGCCGAACAGTTGGAATGCGTCGGTGCCCGAAATCAGCGTTGCCATTGTCGAATCGTTGATGACAGTTGCGGCACGGTTATCAATCGTCTTGAAGGCGACCTTGATGGCCGCGCTGCAGGTGATATTGGCGCTGGTGGTTTTGGTGCCCAGATCGTAATAAGCGGTCTTGCTCAAGGCGGATGCCTTGGTCGTGCCGAAATCCACCGTGTTGCCAGCACCGAAGTCCAGCGTGCAAGGCGCCGGGGAGATGGTGCCGCCGACGGTGAGATCGAGTGTGCTGGTGGTGGCCGCGAACGAGGTGGCGGCTGCGCCGGTCAGCGCCAGGGCAATCAACGTGTTACGCAAATTCAGATGTTTCATGGTGTTTCCTGACTGGGTTGGCTGCTGCTCATGGCACGCCGTTGGGGTTTCAAATTGGTTGGGCGATCAATGCGCCGAGGTCGATTACAGGTAGACCAGCTCGAAGGTGGCTGCGCCGTCGAGGTTGATGTCGTTCACCAGATTCAGCGCAGTGGATTTGTTCAGCGCGGCGTGAATGCTGAGCGGGTAGGTCATGACTTTGCCGGCAATCGGCCCGGCCGCAGCGCTTGCGCCTGCGGAGTAGGTGAAATTTGGGGTCATCCACTTCACGTTGATCGTCCAGACTTTGTTGTCGCCCGAGTACAGATTGGTAGCGAGTTGCGTACCGTCGAAGGTGGCCTTGGTCGACATGTCGATCACATAGGAGCCGATCTGCGCGGTGCCGACGGTGCCCAGCCCGTACATCTCCCCTGTGCCCGGATTGCCGAGCGTCGTGCTCATGGCGGTATCTTTGATGGCGGACGCGGCGCGGTCATCGGTGACCTTGAAGCCGACCTTGATGGCCGCGCTGCAGGTGATATTGGCGCTGGTGGCCTTGGTGCCGAGATCGTAATAAGCAGTCTTGCTCAAGGCGGATGCCTTGGTCGTGCCGAAATCCACCGTGTTGCCAGCGCCGAAGTCGAGCGTGCAGGGCGCCGGGGAGATGGTGCCGCCGACGGTGAGGTCGAGCGTGCTGGTGGTGGCGGCGAATGAGGCAGCGGCCGCGCCGGTCAGCGCCAAGGCCATCAAGGTGTTACGCACATTCAGATGTTTCATGGTGTTTCCTGACTGGGTCGGCTGCCGCTCAGGGCGCGCCGTTGGGGTTTCAAATCGGTTGGGTGGTCGCCGGCTCGATTACAGGTAGACCAGCTCGAAGGTGGCCGCGCCGTCGAGCTGGATATCGTTCACCAGATTCAATGCAGTGGCTTTATTGAGGGCGGCCTTGACCTTGATCTGGTAAGACATATTCCGGCCGGCGGCTGGTGTCGTGCCGGAGCCGGCCGAATAGAACGTTTTGCCCGACGGGTCGAGCCACGTATTGGTGTTGTTTGTCCAAGCGGTGCCGTTCGTGCTGAGCATATTGTTCGCCTGGGTCGTGCCGTCGAAGACCGCGGCTTCGGTGAAATAAATGCCGTAAGCGCCGATGTTGATCGAGTTGGCCTGACCCAAACCAAACAAATAACTTTGGCCGAAGTTGCTAATGAGGGCGTTCATGCCGTCATCCCGGATCGCGGATGCCGCGCGGTTATCGACGATCTTGAATGCGGCCTTGATCGGCGCGCTGCAAGTGATGTTGGCGTGGGTCGACAGGATGCCGAGGTTGTAATACGCCGTCTTGCTCAAGGCGGATGCCTTGGTCGTGCCGAAATCCACGGTATTGCCGGCGTCGAAATCCAGCGTGCACGGTGCGGGGGAGATAGTGCCGCCGACGGTAAGGTCGAGCGTGCTGGTGGTGGCCGCGAACGAGGCGGAGGCTGCACCGGTCAGCGCCAGGGCAAGCAACGTGTTACGCACATTCAGATGTTTCATGGTGTTTCCTAAGCCAGTGTTGAGTCATACCCGTCTCGCCCGGCGCGGCACATTGGCCGTTTGGGATGCCCTGTTGCGGCTGCCGATTGGGATGACGTGATTTTCGCGGTTCAATAAGCGCTATTGATATAGGAAAAGTCTTAAAAATAAGAATATTCTTAATGGTTCCTCAATCATTCAATTCGCAAAATGGCTGCAAATTCAGCGTGGCTGCCGTGGTATGCCAAATGAATTGCAGATCAATTGACATATCCAAAAAAATGCCCGAATGCCAGACAACGCGATTGCCCCGTGCTGACAATCGATGACATATTGCGGAAATTGGGTAGCGAGCAAAAACCAAATTGGGCGACGTATTGGCTACCGTTGTATTGATATGAGTCATGCTTGCTTACGTGACTTTCTTACATTCCACGGCGCGGGAGGGGGCCGATGGCAGCCGGGTAGGTTGAGCAGAGCGAAGCCCAACAAGCATCGGTAAGCGTTGGGCTTCGCTCTGTGTTCAGCCGGGAGACATAGGTAACACTTGTCGGGAGACATGGGTAACACCTTTTATGATCATCGCCTTACCATTCACAGGAGCAGGCGATGCCTTGGAAGGAGTATTCCACCATGTCCTCACGCCACGAATTCGTCTTGCTGGCCCAAGCCCCCGGCGCCAATGTCCGTGCGCTGTGCCACGCCTTCAACATCAGCCCCAAGACCGGCTACAAATGGCTGGCCCGCTTCGCTGAACACGGCGCCGCCGGGTTGCAGGATCGCTCCCGCCGACCCCTGC
>NZ_JONM01000024.1 GCF_000711875.1 Andreprevotia chitinilytica DSM 18519 | reverse complement strand
CAGTAATGATATGGTCAGCCCGCCCCTCGGGGGTACGCTAGCCTTTTCAACTACCTGTCGGAGTCGTCATGGAACCCGTCGCACTGTTGGGAATTGATCTTGGCAAGCATACCTTTCATGTTCATGCGCAGAGCAAGGCCGGACATCAGCTTTGGCGGAAGAAGTTGAATCGCGCCCAGCTCATTCAAACCGTAGCCAACACGCCAATCTGCCGAGTCGTTATGGAGTCTTGCGCTGGCGCGCATTTCCTTGCGCGGAAGTTTGCGCAATTTGGGCACGATGTTCGGCTGATTGCGCCCCAGTACGTCAAACCGTTCGTCAAGGGAAACAAAAACGATTTTGTCGATGCAGAAGCAATCTGCGAAGCGGCTTCCCGCCCGACCATGCGTTTTGCACCTGCCAAGAACGAGCACCAGCAGACGGTGTCGGCATTACACCGGACGAGAGAAATGCTGATTCGCAATCGTGGGTCGGCACACAACCAGATCCATGCCTATTTGGTTGAATTCGGGATCGCGATTAGTCGCGGGCCTGCGGCAATCCGGAAGCTGCCTGCAGTGTTGGAAGCGAATGCATTACCGCCCCGTCTGATCGTGTTGCTGGAACAGCTCCGGGATCATGTGTTGTATCTCAATGAGCAAATCCAGATGATTGAACGTGCATTGAAAGCGTTGCTGGCCGAAGACGAGGCTGCACAACGGCTGCTGACTATTCCAGGTATCGGCCCCATTACGGCGAGTGTCCTTTCAACACAAGCCGGAGATGCCAAGCAGTACCGAACTAGCCGCGAATTTGCCGCGTCGCTTGGTTTGGTGCCGCGCCAATACAGCACGGGTGGCAAATCGACGCTGTTGGGCATATCGAAGCGCGGGGACAAGCATTTACGGACGCTGCTGGTTCAATGTGCCCGATCGATCATGATGCATATTGATAAACGAACCGATGCCATGGCGTTGTGGGTTCGGCAACTCCTGCAGCGCCGACATTCCAGTGTTGTGGCCTGTGCGCTGGCAAGTAAGCTGGCGCGGATTGCGTGGGCGGTGCTGTGTAGCAAAACGGCATACGTTCCTCACCCGCAACGCGTTGTTCAGTAGGTTTCACCAGCTTCCTGCTTTTGCGACAACAAATGTAGATGACGACAACTGCAATCGGCCTCGCGACGAACCTGACATTTGAATGGGCTTTCGTAGCCGCGACAGTTTTGAGGAGCGTGGGGCGCGAATTTTCATCGTGGACGTGAGGAAGTTCTCCTCAATCAGAGTCCGGATACATTAGTGCATGCTTTTGTCTGCATCGAAATTTGAGGTTGCAAAAACTGGGCTGACCATACATTCAAATGGGCGCTGTCGAGCCGCCAGGTGTTCGGGTGGTTGCAGGACACTCCCCCGCACCCCCTCACCGATATTCAGCGCGCAGCGCGTTTCTTTTACCTACAGCAGCACGCCTTCGGCGGCCGGGTCGATGGCCAGACGTTCGGCACAGCCACAACTGCGCCGGCACTGAACCTGCTGCGCATCGAAGAAAACCTGAGCGCCGCGCACTTGCGGCTGAACGGCGTGTATGTGGAGCACCTCCCCTGGTTGGACGTGCTCAAGAAATACGACCGCACACACACGCTCTTCTACCTCGATCCGCCGTATTGGGAGACCGAGGGCTACGGCGTCGATTTCCCGTTCGAGAACTACCTGGCCATGGCCGACTTCATGCGGAGCTGCAAAGGCAAGGTGATCGTCTCAATCAACGACCACCCGCAGATCCGCGAGACGTTTTCCGGCTTCTGGCAGGAAGGCTTAGACCTGAAATACAGCGTGGCCAACGGCCGCGATCTGGCGGAGCGATCGAGCTTTGGGGAGCTGGTTATCGCCAACTTTGAACCAATGGTTATGGGGGGCTTGTTCTAGTGTCGTTAGTACGCGACTGACACGGCGCGGAGTCCGACTCCACTGGGCTCCTGCCGTGATCCGCTTACATCGTCCACTTACAATAAAAGGCGCGGTAGAATCCGGCCATTTTTCGACATGACAATCGCATTTAAATATGCGTGCCTATAAAAACACAAGAAAAATTGAAATAAAAGATATCGCCTATCTCTTATTCGCTGCATTAATGACCGTTTATGTTCGAATGGCATTTGCAGGCAATGTTAGCAATCCGTCAATACCAGCTGATATCGAGAAACTACTCAATCAGCCAGATGACTGTGTGTACACGCTGCGGAATGTCACAGATTGAAGATAGCTGTCTCATTACCTACCCGGACCCTCGCCAGAATAGGACTTTGCGCCTTCCTCATGGCCGTTACGGTCGTGCCGTCGGCCCAAGCATTGGATGTCGCACCAGCCGTCGATGACGCCAATCTTCGTACAATCCGGGCGATTTTGGAGGCACCAGACGACAAAATCGATTTGGCAAGGGCAAAGCTGGCCATCGATCACATGATCGATCCTGAGACCGACCAGGCCGCAGTACGCAAGCAGATCGACAACATGGCTGCGGAAATCAAGGCGTCCTTTCCGCAAGGTGCCAGCAGCCTAGTCAAATTCAAGGTCTTGCGCGACTACCTGTACCGACCGCCACCTTCCAGCGGTAGGAAACCGTTTCTCTACAACTTTGAGGACGACCGCAATCCGAAAGCGAAATTGCTGTCGGTCTATCTGACCACGCATAGGGGAAACTGCGTTTCTATGCCTCTGCTGTTTGTCATTCTTGGACAGAAGCTGGGCATCCCCGTCACGATCACTACAGCGCCCGCTCACCTCTACGTGAAATTCCGTGGGGACAACGGACTCTGGTATGGGGTGGAAACAACGAGCGGAGGCGGATGGGCCGAAGACGATTGGCAGATGACGCAATTTCCGACATTGACTCAAAAGGCGATCGCGAACGGTATCTACTTGCAGCCGCTAACCAAAACGGAAACTGCGGCTGTCATCGCCGAATCGCTGTTTGATAGCTATGAAAGCCAGCACAGCAACGAAGCGGACGAGGCACGTATCAAGTTGTCTCTGCTTATGCTCGACCACTATCCCAAAGACATCACTGCCATGATCAATGCCTACATGGGCTACAAGGGGCTGCGGCAGAGACTATTCGTCGACAAGTACCCGAACGCGTTCGATATACCAACGAGCCTGCTGCCTCGGTATGAACAGCTAGCAAAAGGGTGGTGGTATTGGGGAAATAAGGTCAAGGAGCTTGGCTTTCAGGCACCTACTGCGTCGATGGAGGCGGCCTATCGTGAAAGAATCCGACGTGCCAGGGCTGGCGAAGATCAATAAGGGAAGTACATTCAGGAGAATGAGGCTGTGAATTATTTGGTTAGAAAACTGTGCGTCGGCGTGTTGCTGTTGATGGGGCTGCTGTGCGGAGCAAATGCAAACTATGTGAATGGCAATCCGCTGAGCAGGGTTGATCCGAGCGGCCTAATCGAAGAGCGTGCCCCCGCCGAAGAGTTTCGAGAAAATCAAGAAATCGAGAGCCGCTTCGTCGAAGAGCGGATGAATGACCTGATGCGTGTGAATGGTCAAGATCCGACAAATGTTTTTCGCGATCCAAATCAACGTTACACGGAGCGAGACTACGAGCGACTTGAGCAATCTTATGCCAAAGGTGGTACTTATATGCTCCGTGATCCCATGACTGGGCGAGTGATGCGCACGGGACGCACTAATAATTTGGCAAGGCGCAAAGGTGAACATGGACGTGCAGAATGCACGGCTGATTATGAATTTGAGGTTGATCTTCAAACTAATGATTACGCGACCCAAAGAGGACGAGAACAAACGCTTCATGATTTGTATAATCCGCCGCTAAATAAGGTTAGGCCAATCAATCCTAGCAATACGAATTTGCTTCAATACCTGATACAGCCAGGCGTATTAAAATGACAGAAAAAATGCGGATTATCGAAGGACTTTGGTTCGCTGTGCCGCTTAGGGACAGCGGATATGCTATTGGGGTGATTTCTCGCGTATCTCCAGGACGAGGCGTCAAAACTGGATTTGGCTACTTTTTTGGCCAACGCTATAAAGATGTACCCTCATTGAGCGATATTAAAGGCATAACGCCACAGGACTCCATTGCCATGAAGATGTTCAGTGGCCTTGGCTTTAAGAATGGTACGTGGTTGATCATCGGCGTTGACGATATGTGGGTAAGAGAAAACTGGCCCATGCCTGCTTTTGCAAGGCAGGATGCAGTTTCGGGAGCCTTCCAGAAAATTCGTTACGACGACCATGATCCACGTAAAACTCTTTACGAAAGCCCCTGCTCTCGGGATGAGGCATTGAAGCTTCCGCGTGATGGATTGTCAGGTTATGGGGCGGTAGAACTCGTTCTTACCGCGTTAATAAATGGTGAGCCAGTGTATGGGCACAGCTAATTAAAATATTGCGGCGCAACTTGTTCGGGACAATCGTCCATTTTTGATCCTTATTCGATTCGTACTATTAGTGACGGATCGTTGTTCTTTGGATTATTTACAAGTTGGGACACAGGCCACCATTCAAATACATCGCCTGGCAGGCTTTCGTGCCTCATGAGGTGGTCTGCGCGATCGATCGGCGTATCTAGATCCGCCCATTGGTCTGCTTGCTCCGGCCCAAAAACAACCGGACGGCGATCATGCACGTCGACCATTCCGCCAAGGCTATCCTGAGTCAGGATCACGAACCCTGCTTCGTGCTTGTCCTGGCCAGCGGTGTAGGGGATGAAACCAGTTAGGGCGGCCAAAAAGAGCGGTTCACGATCCTTGCGGGTGATGTAGTGAGGAACCTTGCCGGCTTCCGTGGTCGGCCACTCGTACCAGCCGTCGGCCGGGACCAACACGCGCCGGCCAGCTTCCCACAACGGCGCGTAATAAGGCTTTGTGGAAACTGTCTCCGCACGCGCGTTGATCACCACCGGATAGGGTTTCCCATCCTTCATCTGTCTGTCGGCAGCCCATGCCGGACGATATCCCCATCGAATCGTATCAATGCACCGCTTCCCTTCTGGTAAGCGGTGCATAACATCGGGACAAGTTCCCGGTGCGAGATTGTAGAAGGGCCAGCGGTTACCGACCTGCAGTAGATTCCGGGTACCCGTGTCGTCATTCTTATCAATCCACCCTAATGCCACGCCGTACTCGCGGAGTGACCGGCTATGTGTGAAGCGTCCGCACATGCTGCAACCCTCATCGCTAGTCAAACACCCGTCGCCGGCACGGCGACTGCTTATTGGGTTCAGGGCCACGCGGCTTTGCCTGTCGTGGTCGTCGTCCCCCGTACCCCCCAAAAAGAAACACAGCGCGATGCCTGCGGCAAAGCAATGAGCCTGTGGGGACGCCCTCCCCTTCGCTGGCGCCCTGGCGATTTTTCTGGCGAAAAACCCAAAGGCGCATCTGGCCGACCTTGAGTGCACACAAAAATCCTGCGCAGAGCGCCATAACGCGTGGATTCCGCCTTACACTTTCCATAACCCTTTGATTTATTAGAAAAGTGTCTCCACGGGTTAGATTTTTAATCCGCGTGTTCATTCAGATTTTCCACGTATTTTAATTTGTCAGGGTGATGTTTGTTTCCTTTCTATATCTCTCTCTTTTCTTTTAAAAACAAAGAGAAAGAAGAGAGAAGGAACGGGGAAAACGTATCCGCGTGTTGGGAAATAAAATCCACGCGTTGGCGACTCTTTCGGACGGCTGTCCACGTAATGCCTCGGTGATCCACGGGTTTTCCGTGGATAAAAAACCAGATAAATAACAATTAAAACAACGAGTTATAATTACCCCATCGCCAATCCACGAATCATGGTTTGTTCTGCCCATGGTCGTTCCGCATGAGGGTTCATGGACGCACTGATCGAAGGTTTCATCCGCTTCAAGCAACTTAACCAAGGCCGCGCCGACCGCACGGCAGCCGCCTATTCCGATATCCTTGGCCGCTTTCGCGACTGGCTTGCAGGCCGGGACCCGTGCTCGTGCACCGAGGACGAGCTGCTCGTCTTCACCGGGCTATACCTCAACAAGACATTCGGCCTGCATGCCCGTAGCCGCGTGCCCTATGTGGCTTGCGTGCGAGGCTTCTATGATTGGCTGGATCGCCAAGGCTATCTGGCCGACGTCAACCCAGCCGAGCATTTGCCCTATCCCAAGGCCGGCAAACCGCTCCCGCAGGTGATCGCGTTGGACCACCTTGAGAAGCTGATCGCCCAGCCGGATCTGGGCGTATTCGAAGGCGTCCGCGACGCCGCGCTGATTTCGGTGTTGGCCGGCTGCGGTTTGCGCTTGGCTGGTCTTGTAGCGATGAACCGCTCCGACCTGCACGAATATCAATTCAAAAAGCAGCGCCGCATGGCCACCCGCGTACTGGAAAAAGGCGACAAGGAACGCTTGCAGCCCATACCGCGTGAGGTTGAACTGCTGCTACGGGTGTACCTGGAACATCCGGATCACGACAAAATCGACGCGGCGCTGCCCAACGGCGACCGGCCGCTGTGGGTTTCCACTCGCAATACGCGCATCCCAGCCCACGAATTTCACGGCGAGGCACGCCGGCTTAGCGCACGCGGCGTGCAGGAAATAGTGCGGCGTTATGGCCTTCGCGCTGGCATTCCGGAGGCGTTGTTACACCCGCATGCGTTGCGCCACCGCTTCGGCACGGAGCTGACTGAGTCAGACGTATCGCTCGACCAGACCAGCAAGCTGCTGGGACATAGCTCGGTGCAATCCTCAATGGTCTATCTGCACCTAGCCATGAACAAAAAGACCGAGACAGTTGATCGCGCCAACCCACTGGCAAAGATTCGTACACCCGCCTCTGAGCTACTGCGCCGCCTGGATGCACAGCAGCGGCCTCCATTCACGGGTCCAGTTTGATGTATACAAGTTCTATTCCCCGAACAACCATGGCGGCTATATCTCAACGGCGACGGGCGTCCGCGCGGCTGTCCCAAAGTCCCCTTAAGAACGGGCTAAATCAGATCAAGGGTGCTGCGTGGTCTTGCAGGAAAGCGCAGCACGCAGCCGTATCACCTGCCTGCAACCCGCATTGCACCTAGGGGGACTAGATGACCGCCGAGCACCAAAAGCGCAGCACAATGGACGAACTGAGCACCAATGGCCCCCGTCGCCCAGGGGTGGGGGGTCGGCAAAGGCCCCTCCACCCTCCGCCCAGGGGAGGTGGGTACCTAAATAATTGCAATGCTTCTGAAGTTCGAGACCCGCGCCTCGACGACTTGGCCGCCGCGCACATGCCTGCAGCGCTACTCCGCATCGCCGAGCGCATCGGGGTAGATGCCTTTTTGGAGGTTTGGCGCGAACTCGACAAAAGCGAGGATCTGCCGCGAACCGACAACGGGATGATCCTGCTGCGCTTCCGACCGTATAAGAGTTGGCTTACCTATCAGCGCAATCGGTATATCTTGGCGTTGCACGACGCCGGACGCCGCCCGAGCCAGATCAAGCAAGCGCTACTCGACAGCTACAACATCGTCCTCACCCCCCGTCACATCACCCGAATCATCAAATCTCAAGCAGATGTCTAAAACCGCAATCATCTACGGCCGCGTATCCACGGCAAAACAGGCCGACGATGGCCTTCCCATCGCCAGCCAGATCGAACAGGGCCATGCGAAAGCCGCCGCGCTCGAAGTCCAGGTGCTACGGGTGTTCACAGACGAAGGCATCAGCGGGCGCAGCGCCGCGAAACGCCCCGCCTTCCAAGACGCCATCAACTACTGCGCAGCCTTCGACGTTGACTATTTCATCTGTTGGTCAACGAGCCGCTTTGCGCGCAACAAAATCGACGCCGGGCTCTATAAAAAGGCCTTGGCCGATGGCGGCACCAAGCTGGTCTATGTGAGTACAGACATCGACGAGGACACCGACGAGGGCTGGTTTGCCGGCTCGTTGCTCGAAATCGTCGATGAGCACTATTCGCGCATGGTCAGCCGCGATACGTCCCGTTCAATGATGAAAAATGCGCGGGATGGCTATTTCAACGGCGGGCGCGTGCCGTTTGGCTATCACGTGGTGCTCGACGGCAAACGCAGGCGCTTGGCCATCAAAGAGCCAGAGGCTCAAACCATCCGCGACATGTTCGCCCTCTGCCTGCAAGGCCTAGGTTCCAAGGCAATCTCGATGGCGCTCAACGAGGATGGGCAGCGGAAGAACGGCAAAGCGTGGGAAAAAAACACCGTCTCGCTCGCGCTCAAGAATCCGGTATACGCGGGCTTGATCGTCTTCAACCGGACCCGCGCCGATGGGTCCGCACGGCCAGAGGCAGACTGGATCGTCACTGAAAGCCACCCGGCCATCGTCACTCGAGACGTTTACGACCGCGTGCAACAGCTGATGCTGTCCCGAAGCCCTCGCGTTGCCAGCGGCAGCCCGCACAGCAATTTCGTGTTCACCGGCATCCTGCGGTGCGGCGAATGCGGGGCGGCCATGCAAATCGAATCGGCCACGGGTCGCAACAACGTTTACCACTACTACAACTGCCGATCGTCACTCAAAGGGGCCGGCTGCAGTAGCCGCCGGCTGCCGGCGAAAGAACTCGACCTATATTTGACCGACGTCGTGCTCAATCGCGTCCTGACGCCCGAGCGCGTGCGGGAAGCTATCCACGAAGTCCACCAGCTCACCAGCGAGTGGAATGACACGATTGAAAAGCAACGCGCGGCGGTTAAGGCGGAGCTGAAGAAGCTACAGCAGCGCCGCAACAACCTGTTCGAGCTGCTCGAACTTCACGGCAAGGACACACCGAACCTCGGCGACCTGACCACGCGACTGCGAGAGCTGGGAAAACAGATTGCGGAGACTGAAAAGGCGTACCTCGACATCGAGGACTATGCTGGGGATGCGTGGTCGTTGGACGAAACGGATGTGATCGAGGCGACCCAGCTATTCCGGGGCATCCTCGCGGACTCGACAGACAACAAGAAGAAAAGGGAATTCTTCAGCAGCATCCTGGAGCAGGTCTCGGTGATCGGAAATCACCTGCAGATCGACTATCGGCCGCTGGAAATAGTAAACCGCCCTCGTGGGGCGGTTCACAGTGAAACAGGGTGGCTCCCCGACCTGGGCTCGAACCAGGGACACACGGATTAACAGTCCGTTGCTCTACCAACTGAGCTATCGGGGAACCGATGAAGCTGCGTATAATAGGCACCCGCCGTTGGGCTGTCAACACCAGCCTCCAAAAAAATGAGGGGAGATGATGGGAAAAGCACGAATATCGCTGATTTTATTGGTTTTTATTCTTCTGGCCGCAGCGATACTGCCAGTCGCACTTCCTTCCAGCTTCTATCAGCAGAAGCTGGGTGACCTGCTTAAACGGATGACTCACGGCGGTTTTCAAGCCGGGGAGATTCATTTTTCCTACAATCCAGCCCCGGTTCTGGAGCTGGAAAATGTCGTAATCGACAACGACCCGGCGATCGGCCAGATCGAGCGAGTCACTATTCCCATCTCGTTCTATAACCTGTTCCACGGTCGTACCTCCTTGCGCGGAATCGTCGTCTCTGGCGCGCAGTTCAGTCCGAACTTCGCCATCCAGCTCCCGGAGCGTTTGCGGCCAGAGGCCGATACGCCACGTTTGGCCGACTTGCAGCTGACCAAATCCACGGTCAAGATCGGCAGCCAGACGCTTGGCCCGGTCGATGGCAAGATCCGCTTTGATGAGAACGGCAAACTCGCTGAATTGCTGGTCACAGATAACTCCGGGCATCTCGAATTCCAGATCGAGCCCAAGAATGATCTGTTTGCGCTAACGCTGACCGCCACCAATTGGGAGCTGCCATTCGGCTATCCGGTACGGTTCGAAAGCCTGATGCTGAAGGGCGTTGCCAATAGCGCCGGCATCGTGATCGAAGATATCCGGGGTGATCTCTACGGCGGCATCGTCACCGGCAACGCGCAGGTTGGCTGGAACGATGGCTGGCTGCTGTCGGGCACCATCCGCACCAATAGCATCCAGTCAGAACCGTTGAGCATGGTGTTCAGCCCGGTCACGCATGTCTCGGGTCGGGCCGAAGGCGAAGCCAACTTCGTCTACAAGTCCACCGACTATCGCAAGCTGTTCGATACGCCGGGGATCGATGCCAAGTTGCAGGTGCGCGACGGCTTCCTGCACAACTTTGATCTGGTCACGCCGCTCAAGTCGCAAACCGCCGGTACTTTCGAGCGTGGCGGCCAGACGCGCTTCGATACCTTGCGCACCAATGTTGCCGTCCGCGGTCAGCAGACCCAGTTCTCCGGGGTGCAAATCGTTGGCGGCAAATTCAGTGCCAATGGCAATCTTGCGATTGGGGAAGGCCAGAAGTTGAACGGCTTTTTCTCTGCTCGTTTGTCCAGCGGCCCGATCAGCATCGGTAACCAGATTCGCGTCGGCGGCGCGTTGAAAACCCCCGTCCTGACCACAGGCAACGTGGTTCGCTCCCGCGCGGAGGAGCCAGCGCCGGCGCTTGCAGCGTCCGAAGTCGCCGCCGAGCACTGATCCACTGATCCCGCACCTGTCCGGCCAGCTTGTTTTTCTGGCCGGGCATCCCCATCTGTTGCGCTTCCCCGACACCTCAATCAGCACCGTGCATATGACCGCGATTCGCTCCGCCGCCCCCGGCACGCTCTCCGAACAATTCGATGCACTCGCCAACGGCACCATTGCCAGCCCACTCAGCCAGTACGGTCTGATTCGCTTTTCCGGCGAGGAAACCGCTGCCTTCCTGAATGGCCAGCTTTCCAGCGATGTGCGCACCCTCCCCTACGAGCAAGCGCAGTATTCAAGCTACTCGACGCCCAAGGGCCGGATGCAGGCGAGTTTTCTGGTCTGGCGTGATGGCGACGACTACTTGCTGCAGATCGCCGCCGAATTACAGACTGCGATCCAGAAACGTCTGTCGATGTTCGTGCTTCGCGCCAAGACCAAGGCGTCCGATGCGAACGCCGATTACCTGAACATCGGCATTGCCGGGCCTAAAGCAGCAGATGTCCTTGCCAAGGTTGCCGGAGGTGTTCCAACTGATGCATTGGCCGTGCTGCATGGCGATGCGCTGACGGTCATCGCGCTGTCTGAAAATCGCTACCAGCTCATTGCCCGCGCCGATCAATCCCAAGTGATCTGGGATGCCCTGCAACAGGCTGGCGTGCAACCCGCTGGTGAGGACGTCTGGCGGTTGACCGAGATTCGCGCTGGCGCACCGTGGGTAACGGCAGCGACCCAAGAAGAGTTCGTGCCGCAGATGGCCAACATGGAACTGATCGGCGCAGTGAGCTTCACCAAGGGTTGCTATCCGGGCCAGGAAATCGTCGCCCGCACGCAATACCTCGGCAAACTCAAGCGGCGCATGTTCCGCGTGCATATCGGCACTGATGCCGCCGCCGCAGGAAATGACGTCTACAGCCCGGAAATGAATGGGCAGGCTTCCGGCAAGCTGCTGCTGGCCGCGCCTGCGCCACAAGGCGGCATCGAAGCGCTGGTGGTTGTGCAAACCGCCTCGCTTGAGCACGGACTGCACTTGGGTAGCGTCGATGGCCCGGCACTTGAAGTGCTGGCGTTACCGTACGAAGTCGCCTGATTCAGGGCCGCTTCAGCACCAAACTCAAAACGGACGTTTAGCGAAAAACCCGGCTCAGGCCGGGTTTTCTACATCTGTTTCGCTATAATCGCGCGACTATTCTGATAAGCAAGGAAGAAACACATGGGCTTTCTCGCCGGCAAAAAAATCCTGATTTGCGGTCTGCTTTCCAACCGCTCGATTGCCTATGGCATCGCCACTGCCTGCAAGCGCGAAGGCGCAGAACTCGCCTTCACCTATGTGAATGAAGACATGAAGGATCGCGTCGTGAAGTTGGCCGCGGACTTCGACTCGACCTTGGTATTGCCGTGCGATGTCGCCAGCGACGCGCAAATCGACCAGCTGTTCGTTGATCTGAAAAAACACTGGGACGGCCTCGATGGCTTGGTGCACTCGATTGCCTTCGCCCCGCGCGATGCGTTGTCTGGCGACTATCTCGATTCCGTCACCCGCGAGAACTTCCGCATTTCGCACGATATCAGTTCCTACAGCTTCGCCGCACTGGCGAAGGCCGCCCGCCCGATGCTGAACGAGAACGCCGGCCTGATCACCCTCACCTATCTCGGCGCCGAACGGGCGATCCCGAATTACAACGTGATGGGCTTGGCCAAGGCATCGCTCGAAGCTAACGTGCGCTTCATGGCCGCCTCGCTCGGCCCGGAAAAAGGTATCCGTGTATATGGCATTTCCGCTGGTCCGATCAAGACACTGGCTGCTGCCGGTATCGCTGGTTTCGGCAAGCTCTTGAAAGCCGCTGCGGACGCGACCCCGCTCAAGCGCAACGTGAGCCAGGAAGAAGTCGGCAACGTCGCCGCCTTCCTGATGTCGCCACTGGCATCCGGCATGACCGGCAATATCGTGCATGTGGATGCGGGTTACAGCATCGGCGCCTTGTCTTTGGGCGAATAATTCAGCCCTGCGCAATAAAAACGCCCGGCACATCGCCGGGCTTTTTTTCGCGTATTCCTCTCATCTCACAGCAACGAGACATTCAAATATTGCTGTAAACCGTACAGTGTTCGGCTGTTGAGCTGATAACCCGTGCCACTGAACAGCGGCGACGTACTCGTTTGCTGCTGTGCCTGCACCAGGCTCGATGCAAAACTGCTGCGTTGCACCTGGATCGCGGCAGTGAAATTGCTCGTTTGCGCAGCTTGCGCCGTCCGGTTCAGCGCTTGTGCGGCGTTACCCAGCCATTCGCCAACGCTATCTGGCGCACGTTGCAAAGCGCTGTTTAACTTGGTGGTATCCAACGCCAAGCTACCGTTTTGTTGGTGCGTGATGCCGAGATCGGCCAAAGAAACACGTGCAGTGCCCGATCCCGCCTGCGTCTGATCCAGCGCTCGCGCCAGCCTCGTCAGCGATTGCGACGCTTGCAGGCCGCCAAGCTGCCCCAACGACGATTGCGCTGCGTTATAGGCATTGACCAGGCTCTGCACCGATTGCCCGATCGCCTTGGTATCGCGAGCAAAACTGAGGGTTGCTGTCCCGGTCGCTTGCAGATTCAGCGTTGTCCCGGTGGCCGTGTCACTAACCTGGTTCGAGGTCGATGCCAGTGTCCGACTTCCGGCGGTGACGTTCGCGTTCTGCGCTGCTTGTTTCAACGTGAGTCCGTTACTGTTGCTGACCGGGCTAAAGGCCAGTTGCGATAAACCGCCCGCCACGCCCTTATCATCACTGACGTTAATGCTGAATGCGGCATTGATTCCGGTCTGCGTACTACTCAGCGATAGCCAACTACCGGTGCTGTCGGACAATACCTTCGCCGTGACGCCAACATTTGCATGGTTGATCGAGTTGGCGATACCCGAAAGGCTCGCATCCCCCGGATTGATCACGACGCTCACCGCACTGCCGTTGGCATGCAAGATATTGCCGGACACGTTGCCAAACTGGAAGCTCAAACGACCGCTGCCGATCACGGCTTCTGCGTTGGCAAAATGAGCGCTCTCCACCGTCTGACCGGTCGCCAGCTGGTTGACGGTCACTTGCTCCCCAGCGGGAATCACTCGGTTCGCATCCGCCGTCGCGGTCAGTATTTTGCTGTTGCTGGAGGTCGCCGCAATAGGCGTCTGGACGGCTGCAACGGTCAGCGACTTGAGTGCCTGCTGCAAACCCGCCAGTGCCGATTGGGTCTGACCGAGCGACGACAGCTGCACCGTATCGGTGTTGCTACTTAAAACACCAAAGTTGGTCAGGCTGCTTTGCAGTACCGAACCCGAGGGATACAAGCGTGCACTAGCGGCCAGATCACCAATACTGCTGTAAGCACTTGCTCCGAATGCGCCGTACAATAGGCTCAGGCGTCCGATCGAGCTGAGCCCGGTCGTCGAAATATCCATGGCGTACCTCCGTCAGAACTGACGAGCCATGTTTCGAATCTACGCCCTAAGTCAATGAAGGAAAAGGAAAAACAGACGTGTGCCAGCTGCTGGGCATGAGTTGCAACGTGCCAACCGATATCGTGTTTTCATTCGAAGGTTTCCGTCGCCGCGGCGGGCTGACCGACGAGCATGCAGATGGCTGGGGAATTGCATTTTTCGAAGATCACGGCTGCCGGATCTTCCTCGACTACCAACCCTCGTGCACTTCGCCGGTTGCCGATCTGGTACGCAACTACCCGATCAAGAGCCGCTCGGTCATCGCACATATCCGCAAGGCGACCCAAGGTGCGGTATCGCTCGCCAACACACACCCCTTCCAGCGCGAGCTTTGGGGCCGGTATTGGATCTTTGCGCATAACGGCACCCTGACCGAGCGCCCGGATCTGACGGGGGGCCGCTTCCAACCCGTCGGCTGCACCGACAGCGAGCATGCATTCTGCTGGCTACTGAATATGTTGGCGGTCGAATTTCCGGAATCGCCCTCACTGCCGGAGCTGCATGGCGTACTCGACAAATTCACCCGCTATCTATCGCAGTTCGGCACCTTCAATTTCCTGCTCTCGGATGGTCGCGCCCTGTTCGCGCATTGCAGCACCAATCTTTTCTACGTGGTGCGCAAATCGCCGTTTTCGACCGCGCATTTGTCCGATGCCGACGTGGACGTGGACTTTTCCCGCGTCACCACGCCAGATGATCAAGTCGCCGTCATCGCCACGCAGCCGCTCACCGATAACGAAACCTGGAACAAGATGTCGGCCAGCGAACTGGTGATGTTCATCGATGGAAAGCCACACTGGCTTGCTCGCTGAGTTCGGTTTGATGGGGTAGCCCGGCAGGAACCAAGGGCGCCCATCACTCACGCTTCGTGGTGATGGAGCTTCAGCGCCTGATACACCGGATCGCCGAAATATTCGCCCTGCTCATCGAGCTGTCGCAATTGATATGACAGCTTTTCCAGCGAGGTCTGGCCAGCGGCAAAACGGTCGCGCACCCGTTTCATCGTGAGCGCCCTTGCCGCGATCTGCTCGCGCTTGCGTTCAATCAGCTTGCGCTCACGGCGGTGCGCACCCTTGGACAATACGAGCCAAACCATCAGCGGAATCGCCAGCGGCCACCACTCCATGAACAGCGCGCCGATGGTGATGCAGATGATCAGCAGATACCAGATCTGATCCGCGTACTCAAAGCCAGGCAACCAGAGCGACAAGGTCGGCCAGCGATGGGAGAGCATGGCAATGATGCGGTTTTCATCCGCCGCGTCGCGTTTCTTGCATGCCAAGGCGGCATCGAGCACCAGCGTGACGAACCAACGCGTGACCACCTGGCAGTGCAGCCACGGCGTTTCCAGATAGGCTTGCAAACGCTCGCCCAACTCGACATGGAAATCTTCAGAGGTCAGCGGCGGGATCGAATCGTTGAATGGCTCAGACATCGCGTGCTGTACCAACAAGGGATAGCCAGCGACGTCCGCCAACACATTCCGACGCTCGGTGAGTACGGACTCGGGGATTGGATATTTCGGGTGATCCAGCCGAACGTAGTGGCCCATCAATGCTTCGAGCGGGTCGAAATCCGGGACTCGGCCCGGATTTGTCCTGAGCGTGTCGCGAATGCGTGCCACTTCGGCCTTGATCTCAGCGGCAATCGGCGCGGCCTCGGGCACCCAGGCATGCGTGAGCATGGTTTCGACTTTGTACAAGGGCTCGTCGTAATGCCGGTAATAGCCCTCGCGGTAGCGCTTGAGTTCTTCGCGATCGCGATGCTCGTCACCGCTCACCAAGGGGGGTGTCGGTGGCGAGCGGCGCATGTCGACAGCGATCCGGTTGGCCAGCGTTTCCAGATCGCTGGATAGCCCGGCGCGAGCAAACACGGGCTCAAGCTCGTGTTTTTTCATCCGCCAGTCTTCCAGCGCCTTCCAAATACTCCAGTCCGCCATGCTCTTGTTTTTCTCCCCAAAGGCGGAGCTTATTCGATCCGGCAGGCGGTCGCAAAATCGAGTCGCGGATTACGCGGATGCGGCGTGCCTGGCTCCCCATAACCGAGGTTGATCAGGAAGTTGGAACGCCAGGTTGTACCAGCAAAAAATGCTTCGTCGACAACCGCATTATCGAAGCCGGACATCGGCCCGCAATCAAGGCCCAAGGCGCGCGCAGCCAGGATCAAATAGGCGCCCTGCAGACTGCCATTGCGCATTGCGGCGGTCTGGATCGCCTTCTCGTTGCCGACAAACCAGCTTCTCGCATCGGCGTGTGGGAACAGCGTGGGCAGTTCCTCGTAAAACTCGAGATCAAACGCCACGATCACCGTCACCGGCGCAATCATGGTCTTGTCGAGATTACCGGCAGCCAGCGCCGGCTTGAGCTTTTCCTTGGCAGCCTGGGATTTGACGAACACAAAGCGGGCCGGCGACGAGTTGGCCGAAGTCGGCCCCCATTTAGCCAAGTCATAGAGCGCGGCAATCGTTTCGTCGCCGACTTCGCGATCCTGAAAGCGATTGAATGTACGGGCACTACGGAAGAGCTGATCGAGGGCATTGGCATCGAGTTGAGTCGGGGTCGACATGGCTTATCAGTCCTTTTGTTTACCAGAGGTTTTTTGTTGGAAACGGGATTCGATCGCGTCGCACAAGGCTTCCAGCACCTGGATACGCGCATGGTATTTGTTGTTGGCGCCGATCAGATGCCACGGCGCAAACGGCGTACTGGTGCGCTCGATCATATCGCTACCGGCGGCGATGTAGTCGTCCCATTTTTCGCGATTGCGCCAATCCTCATCGGTGATTTTAAAACGCTTCCACTCCACCACTTCACGTTCTTTGAAACGGGCGAGCTGTTCGTCTTTGCTGACTGCAAGCCAGAACTTGACCACGATCACGCCAGCATCGTCGAGCTGGGCTTCGAAATCATTGATCTCGGTGTAGGCCCGCAGCCATTCCGCCTGCGCGGCAAACCCCTCTACGCGCTCGACCAGCACGCGGCCGTACCACGAACGATCAAAGATCACGAGGCGGCCCCGTGCCGGCACATGTCGCCAGAAGCGCCATAGATAGGGCTGCGCCCGTTCTTCATCGCTCGGCGCGGCAATCGGCACAACACGATACTGGCGCGCATCGAGCGCCGCCGTGACGCGGCGAATCGCCCCACCCTTGCCGGCTGCATCCATGCCTTCGAAGACGGCAACGACAGCATGTTTGGCGAAACGTGGATCACGCACCAAGCCGTTGAGCCGTCCTTGCAACAGTTCCAGCTTGGCCTTGTGTGCGTCCTTGGTCAGCGCGTGCCCAAGCTTGAGCGTATCCAGCAAGCGCACGCCGTCAATCGACGGTTGCAAGGGTGCGGCCTCGATCCGGCGCTGCCTGACCGATTCGCGGGCCAGATGGTGCTGAATGGCCTCAAGCACTTGCCGGCCGACCGATAAGGCGCGGTAATTCGCGTCCCAGCCCTCTACCACCCGCCAGGCTGAGTCGGCTTGATTGGTATGAGTGAGCAAGTACTGGTAATGCGCGCTATGCCCGTCGTACTCCTTGAGCACGCGCTTGTCGTCCTTGGTCACGCGCCAAGCAGTACGGGGGTCAGCGGCGAGCTGCTTCAGGCGCTTCTTCAGCCGATCCTTGGAAAGATGCAGCCAGAACTTCAGCACCAAGGCACCGTCGTCAGTCAGCAATTTCTCCAGTCGCACGATGCGCTCGATTCGACGCTCGACCTGAACGCTATCCTTGCGATTCCAATGCCAGAGCGGGTCGGCGTACCAGCTACCAAACACGATGCCGATATTGCCCTTGGGCGGCAACGCGCGCCAGAAGCGCCAGAACGGCGGTCGGGCCGCTTCTTCATCGTTGGAGGCGTCGAACGCAAGCGTGCTGATATGGCGCGGGTCCATCCATTCGGTCAGCAGGTTGGCAATTTCGCCCTTGCCCGCCGACGGCATGCCAGCGAGCACGATGATGACGGGGAACTCGCTACGCTGTTTGAGCGCGAGCTGGGCGGCCAGCAAGGCTTCGCGCAGCTCGGCTTCTTGTTGGCGATAAGTAGCCTTGTCGATTTCGTGACCAAGCTCTGCGGACTCGAACATGCGTGATACCCCTGCGTAACGGCAACCAGCAGAAGATTAACGCGATTCTTGCAGGCAACAAAAAAGGAAGCTCGCAAGCTTCCTTTTTTTCCCGACGTTCAGCTGATCAAATGATCAATCAAACCGAGAACGACGAACCGCAACCACAGGTCGACTGCGCATTGGGGTTCTTGATGGTGAACTGCGAGCCTTCCAGGCTTTCGACGTAATCGATTTCCGCACCAACGAGGTATTGGTAGCTCATCGGATCAACCAAGAGGCGCACGCCGGCTTTTTCAACCGTGGTGTCATCATCGTTGGTCAGTTCGTCAAAGGTAAAGCCATATTGAAAGCCGGAACAACCGCCACCTGTGACAAACACGCGCAGTTTCAGATCCGGGTTGCCTTCCTCGGCGATCAACTCCGCAACCTTGCTGGCAGCGGCATCGGTGAAGAGGAACGGGCTCGGTATTTCGGTGGTTGCCGTGGTCATTGCAGGCTCCCGCAATAATAGTTGACTAAGACAGTCGGATTATCTACCAGCGGGCGGCCTCGGTCAATGCGTACCACCCTTCGGTTTATCCTCGGAAATCAGTACGCGTGCGCCAGCCAATGGCACCAATCGTCCTTCGACCACTGCGCCCGGATGCATTTCCAGCACCTTGTAGGTCAGGTCACCCGATACCCGTGCCTTCGCCTGCAATTCAACAAACTGATTGATTTCGATCGGGCCGACAATCTCGCCATTCAGGATCAGGTGGCTGGCCTTTACCGACCCTTCGATGCGGGCTTTTTCCGAAACGACCAAAGTACCGTTCTTGTCATCGGCACTGGTGACATTGCCAACCACCTTGCCATCGACCCGCAAGCCACCGCTGAATTTGAGATCACCTTTGAGCGACGTGCCATGCCCGATCAAGCTATCGATTTTCTGGGTGCCCTTTTTGCTCTTGAACATCACACTCCTCCCGGTTTTTTGGTACAGCTTGCGGCCACTTGTTTCTGGCCGTCGATCATCAGCCTCGCCTCCAATCCTTCGGGCTTGGCATTGGCTGGTAAATCAACATCACCTTCGAGTCGACCGTAGTGGCGGAAACGTACCAGCTGCGGCTTGACATCGACCTTGCTACGCTTGCCGGACACCTGGTAACTCACTGTCACCTCAAGCTGGCCGCTGAATTCGGATGCGCGATCGACACCTTGCACCGCCAGCAGACGCCAACGCCAGCGATTCTGGGTATCACCGGGTTGCAGCTCGCAACCCGCAAAGCTAACGGTACGACTACGATCATTGGTCGTCAGCAAGGCATCGAAGAAACTCAGCGACTGGCGCGCGCGCGCGGCTTCTTGTTCTGCGGCCGCCACCGCGCTGGCCAGCGAATCGCGAGCTGCCTCAGTCATTTTCAGCTGCTGCTTCAGCAAGTCTTCACGCTCCACGGCGCGGTCGAGCTTTTCCTGCATCACCCCAAAGCCACGCGTTTCCGCCGACATCCGCTCGCTGGCGGTAAGCAGACCATAGCGATACCCATACCAGGCACCGCCCGCGCCGCAACCCGCCAACAACAGCAGGACCAGCAGCCATCGCAGGGTCCGCGCGCGCCAACCCAACATGGGCTGCAGCGACATGGGCCGCGCCGTCAGATGGGCGCGCTGCAGACGATAAAGTCGTTTTAACGGCATGCCCGTTATGGCAACAACGGAACCACTTCAAGACCTTGCGTTTCCGGCAGGCCGAACATCAGGTTCATCACCTGGACTGCCTGACCGGAGGCCCCCTTCACAAGGTTATCCTCAACCACCAGGATCACCAGCAAGTCACCATTACCCGGGCGGTGCACAGCGATACGGGCAATATTGGAGCCGCGCACTGAGCGTGTTTCCGGCGTGCTGCCGGCAGGCATGACATCCACGAAGACTTCGTTGGCATAACGATCTTCGAACAGCTTTTGGAAATCGGTATCACGCCCTTCAGGCTTGATCCGTGCGTAGATGGTTGAATGGATGCCGCGAATCATCGGCGTGAGATGCGGCACAAAGGTCAACTTGACCGGCGCGCCATGAATTGCAGCCAGACCTTGATTGATTTCCGGAGAGTGGCGATGGCCTTTGACACCATACGCCTTGAAGTTGTCGCCTGCCTCGGAGAACAACGTGCCCACCTCCGCCTTGCGCCCGGCACCAGAAACGCCGGATTTGCAGTCAGCGATCAGCGTATCGGTTTCGATCAATTGCTTGCCACCTTCCAGTAGCGGCAGCAGGCCGAGCTGAACAGAAGTCGGGTAGCAGCCCGCCATGCCAATCAACCGCGCGCCCTTGATGGCTTCACGATTGACTTCGGCCAAGCCGTAAACCGCTTCTTCCAGCAAGTCGGTGCAGCTGTGCTCCATCGCGTACCACTTCTGGAACTCGGCCGGGTCTTTGAGACGGAAGTCGGCGGCGAGATCAATCACCTTCACGCCGGCTTCGAGCAACTCACGCGCTTGCGCCATGGCCACGCCATGCGGAGTGGCAAAGAACACGACGTCACAGGATTTCAGATCGGCTTCTTCCGGGGTCGAAAATGCCACGTCCACCCAACCACGCAGACTGGGGAACATCTCGGCCACTTTCATGCCGGCTTCCTTGCGCGATGTGACTGCGTGAACCTTCACGCCCTTGTGCCCCGCCAGCAAGCGAAGCAGTTCGACGCCGGTATATCCGGTACCGCCGACGATGCCGACCTTGATCATCGTGAACTCCTTGTAAGCAAGCCCTCAATCATAAATGAAAAACGCCCGGATTCGGGCGCAAGAATTGTTGCCGCTTTGTAGCGGCTAAAAAACAACAAAGCCGCCCAAAGGCGGCTTTGTTTGCGGCAAATCTCGCAGCGAATTAACGCTTGGAGAACTGCTTGCGACGACGGGCGCCGCGCAGACCGACCTTCTTACGCTCAACTTCACGAGCGTCACGGGTCACGAGGCCAGCAGCCTTGAGCGAACCCTTCAGATCAGCACTGTAGTCGATCAGGGCACGGGTCAGACCGTGGCGAACTGCACCAGCCTGACCGGTTTCACCACCACCGACCACATTGACCAGCACGTCGAAACCTTCGAGGTTCTGAGTCAGAACCAGCGGTTGACGAACGATCATGCGGCTGGTTTCGCGGCTGAAGTATTGATCAACCGGCTTGCCGTTCACAACGATGTTGCCAGTGCCCTTAGCCAGGAACACACGGGCAACGGCGCTCTTGCGGCGGCCAGTACCGTAGTTGTATTTACCTACCATTTTGCAATTCCTTGTTCAGCGCCACTCAGACTGCGAGGGCTTTCGGCTGTTGCGCGGTGTGCGGATGTTCGCTGCCGGCGTAAACCTTCAGCTTCTTGTGCATGGCGTAGCCCAAGGGGCCCTTCGGCAGCATGCCCTTGACCGCTTTTTCCAGCGCACGGCCCGGGAACTTGTCTTGCATCTCGGCGAAGGTACGCTCATAGATACCACCCGGGTGACCGGAGTGACGGAAGTACTTCTTCGATTGAGCTTTATCACCCGTAACGCGGATCTTGTCTGCGTTAACCACTACGATGTAGTCGCCCGTGTCAACGTGCGGGGTGTATTCGGCTTTGTGTTTGCCACGCAGGCGCTTGGCGATTTCAGCCGCGAGACGACCCAGCACTAAGTCCGTTGCGTCAACAACGAACCACTCGCGCTTTACCTCGTGCGGCTTGGCAGAAAAGGTTTTCATAACTGCTAATCCACGTTTCTGATTTTGAGAAAGTCGCAAAGTCTAGCCCAGTCGGCAAGCCCGTGTCAAACCATGCGTGAAAGACAACCAAAAAAAACGCAACCCGTACGGATTGCGCTGAATTCCACCAAAGAAGGAGGATGGAGGAGACGGCACCAAAGCCTTGCAGCCCTGATGCCAGCTTTCATTTTCTCAAAGCTGGCGCACTTTATCAAGCGCTTCTAATGCAGGGAAAACGCGTACATGGTTGAATGCCGCTTTGCCAAGCTAGAATGCGGCTTTGCTTACAGGGGGAGATCGTTATGAAAGTTCGTTTGAAATGGGTCGAAGCTGTAAGCTTTCTGGCCCAATCTGAATCCGGTCACGCTGTTTTGATGGATGGCCCGCCCGATGGTGGCGGCCGCAATCTCGGTCCGCGACCGATGGAAATGGTGCTGATGGGCATGACCGGCTGCTCGACCTACGACGTCATCCACATCCTGAAGAAAGCCCGTGCCGACGTGCGTGATTGCGTGGTGGAAGTCGATGCCGAGCGTGCCGATACCGACCCCAAGGTGTTTACCAAGATTCACCTGCACTTTGTCGTAACGGGCCGCGCACTCAAGCCAGAGCAGGTGGAGCGGGCGATCAAGCTCTCTGCCGAGAAGTACTGCTCCGCCTCGATCATGCTGGGCAAGATGGCCGACATCACTCACGACTTCGAAATCATCGAAGCGCAGTAACTGCTTGTACCAGCAATAAAAAACCGCCCTCAGGGCGGTTTTTTATTGCTCGATTCACTTGCAATCTTCATACCCAGTACAGCTCAGCGACCCAGACTGCCCTGATGCCACTGCGCAGAAACAATACAGTCAGACGTAAGACGGACTGATCAGCAAAATCAGTGAATACCTTGTTTGCATCAGGTATTTTCAGCAGCACACGCCTTGGCACACCCGCCCAGCCTGACCCAACCAATCAGGTCATCAACACCTGAATAACGGCATTGCCACAGCAAACAACTCATATCCGATACGACAGGGTAGTCATTACCTTCGATACGTTTGTCATCAGCACCTGCAAAGGCAACGGCAAATCGGCCGCCCCGAGCGCCACAGCCTGCTCGGCATGGCTCAGTTCATCCGTATGCATTTGTTCGACGATGGCGCGGCTCTTGGCATCTTGCTGCGGCAACTCACGCAGATGGCTCGCCAAGTGAGCACTTACTTGCCGCTCAGTCTCGGCCAGAAAACCAAGATTCCACTTGTCGCCAATCAAACCAGCCGTCACGCCCATGGCAAAACTGCCGGCATACCACAGCGGATTGAGCAGGCTCTTGTGGCTACCCAGTTCGTGCAGTCGCTGTTCGGTCCAAGCCAGATGCTCGACTTCTTCATGCGCAGCCTCATGCAATGCTTCACGCGTAGCCGGATCACGAGCGGTTAATGCTTGCCCTTGATACAACGCCTGGGCGCAGACTTCACCGCAGTGATTGACGCGCATCAGCCCGGCGGCATGCTGCTTCTGCTCGGCGCTAAGATCAGCCTCGTCGATGTGCGCATCCGGGTGCGGACGCACGCTCGACGCCGGCGCCGCCAGCGTGCGCAATGCGAGGTCGAATTCGCTGATCAATTGGTCGACAGTGGGCAGTTTCAGCACGGTTCGGGCTCCTTGGTTTTGCTCGCCTGGCTACCGATTTTATCACCAGCCCCATGCTATGATTGCAGGCATTTCCCATCTGTTTGGACTAGCACAATGAAGCAATGGATTCTCGTCGCCGCACTGGTTGTTGCCAGCACGTTCGGCTTCGCCGCCGATAGCAAAGCGAAGGCAGTCGGCAAGCCACAAGTCGAATTTGTCACCAGCAAGGGCAAGATCGTTGTCGAGCTGTATCCCGAGATTGCGCCAGAATCCGTCGCCAACTTCCTGCAGTACGTAAAGGACAAGCACTACGACGGCACGATCTTCCATCGCGTCATTGCCGGTTTCGTGGTGCAAGGCGGCGGCATGGATGCAAAGATGAACGAGAAACAAACGCGTGCGCCGATCAAGAACGAAGCACAACAAGGCGTGAAGGCAGGCCTGAAGAATGATCGCGGCACGATCGCAATGGCTCGCACTGGCGATCCCAACTCGGCCACCAGCCAGTTCTACTTCAACCTGAAAGACAACGATTTCCTCAACTGGCCCAGCCGCGATGGCTATGGTTATGCCGCCTTCGGTCGCGTGGTCGTGGGTCAAGACGTCGTCGACAACATCGCCAAAGTGCAAACCGTGCCAGGCGACGTACCGGCGGAACCGATCGTGATCAAGAGCGCGCGTGAAATCGCTGCTGTCGCCACAAAATAACAGCGCCCTGCTCTGTTCTTTGCTGAACCCCAATTTCTGTACCGATTTCTGTAAAGGAACTCACCATGACCCAAGTCAAACTCAGCACCACGCACGGCGACATCGTGCTTGAACTCGACGAAGCCAAGGCACCGATCACCGTCGCCAACTTCGTGCAATACGTGAAGGATGGCCACTACGACGGCACGATCTTTCATCGCGTGATCGACGGCTTCATGATCCAGGGCGGCGGTTTCGAGCCGGGCCTGAAGCAAAAAGACACCCGCGAAACGATCAAGAACGAAGCTGCCAACGGCTTGAAGAATGAGGCCTACACCGTCGCCATGGCCCGCACCCCGGACCCGCACTCGGCGTCGTCCCAGTTCTTCATCAACATCGCCAACAACGACTTCCTCAACTTCCAGACCCCGACCCCGCAAGGCTTCGGCTACGCCGTGTTCGGCAAAGTCGTTTCGGGCAAGGAAGTGGTCGACGCCATCAAGGGTGTGAAGACCGGCAGCAGCGGCTTCCATCAGGATGTGCCGAAAGAAGACGTGGTGATCACCAAGGCCGAAGTACTGGCCTAAGTCGCCCCAAACAGAGAAGCGCGGTCAAACGACCGCGCTTTTTTGTTCCTGCCGGCAATGCTTTGCAGCAACTCCAGATGACCCAACCGATCCTGTTTATCTCCGACTTGCACCTGTCTCCGGCTGATCCGGCGACGGCGGCGGCATTTCACGCCTTCCTCGTCGGGCAAGCTCGCGAAGCGACGGCGCTTTATATCCTTGGCGATTTGTTCGAGGTGTGGATCGGCGACGATCAATCGAACGACCCGTTTTACGCTGAGCAAGTGCGAGCAATCCGGGCACTGGTCGATACCGGCACCCCCGTCTACTTCATGCCCGGCAATCGTGACTTCCTGTGCGGCAACCGCTTCGCCAGCGCCGCAGGACTGGCGCTACTGGCCGACCCAACCGTAATTGCCCCATTCGGCATGCCGGTCTTGCTAGCCCACGGTGACGCCTACTGCACCGACGATGCCGCCTACCAGCGCTTTCGCCGCATCGTCCGCAGCCCTATCACGCAATGGCTGTGGCTACGCCTGCCCTTCTCATGGCGTAACCGTGAAGCGGCGAAATTGCGCCAGCAATCGCAGCAACACAATCGCGCCAAAGCGGATTACATCCTCGACGTGAACGTTCAAGCCGTGGAAGCGGCCATGCAATGGGCCAACAGCGCCACGCTGATCCATGGCCACACGCATCGCCCCGCCCGCCACACCCAAATCAATGGAACGCGCTGGGTATTGCCGGACTGGCACGCCGGCGCCGGCGGTTACTTGCGGCTGGATGAATCCGGCCCCTCGCTCCACGCCCTCGACGATACGATCTGGCCCGGCACACGCTGAGCAAGCGTCAGTATTGCAACTTCCCTGCACGACAACGCCAATCATAAAATCCTGAGCGCCGCGCAATCCGGCAACCTGCCGATTCAAGAAGGAACAAGGATGGACATGATTTTAGGCTGGACCCTGGCCGTCGTACTGATGGTGGTTGGCCTTGTTGGCACCGTGTTCCCGCTGCTGCCGGGCCTACCCTTCCTGTTTGGCGGGATGTGGCTGGGGGCTTGGCTGGACGGTTACCGGCATGTGGGCACCACGACGCTGGTGTTGCTTGGCGGGTTGCTGGCCATCGCCATGGCACTGGATTACGTGGCCGGCGCGCTCGGCGCCAAGAAAGTAGGAGCGACACCGCAGGCGGTGTGGGGATCGTTCCTGGGATCGCTGGCCGGCATCTTCTTCGGCATCCCCGGCATTCTCATCGGGCCGTTCGCTGGCGCGGCATTGGGCGAATTGCTGGCGCGGCGCGATCTGTATCAGGCCGGAAAAGTGGGCGTCGCAACCTGGATCGGCATGGTGGTCGGGGCGATCGCCAAGATCGGTATCGCGTTCATGATGCTGGGCGTATTTGCCGTGGGCTGGTTGCTCTGACTCGGCGTTAGAACCAGCGCCGCAACCAGAAATACGCCCCCAAACCCAGCGTAACCACCCCCATCAACCCGAGCGCGTAGTAGTAACCAAAGTGCCAATGCAGCTCGGGAATATGCTCGAAATTCATGCCGTAAATGCCAGCAATCAGCGTGAGCGGCATGAAGATGGTGGTGATCACCGTCAACACCCGCATCTGCTCGTTCAAGCGTTGCGATTGCTGGGCGCGGTAGGAATCCTGCAGCGTGCTGGCCAGATCGCGCAGCGTCTCAGTGCTTTCGATCAATTGCACCGTATGGTCGTAGACGTCCCGCAGATAGAGTTGCGTTTCGTCGCGGAAGAAATCGGGGTCGTCGCGCTGCAATACGTTGATCACTTCCCGCGTTGGCCACAAGCCGCGTTTCACGAACATCAGCTTGCGGCGCAGCGCCTGGATTTCGCCCAGCTGTGCCGGATCATCACACTCGGCAATGGCATCTTCCAGAATCTCGCTGCGCTCACCCAGCTGTTCGAGCACGGTGTAGTAACGATCAACCAGCTTATCGAGCAGCGCGTAAACGAGGTAATCCGCGCCTAGCCGGCGCACTTGTGACTGGGCATTTTTCAGGCTTTGGCGAATGCCCTCGAAGGTGCCGGTCGGTTGCTCCTGAAAGGTCAGCACCACGCCATGCATCAAGACAATACTGACCTGCTCGCTCTCAACCCGACCGGCATCATCGATGCTGATCAGTCGGGTACTGATGAATACATAACCGGGGTAGACCTCGACCTTGGGGCGCTGCTCGGTATTGAGGATGTCTTCGAGCACCAAGGGGTGCAGGCCAAAGCGGCGGCCGACGAACTTCAGGATCTCGACATTGGCCAGCCCATGTAGATTGAGCCACAGGGTTTCGTGGCGCGGACGAAACTCGCGTCCTTCGTCCAGCGAGGTGAAGGTCGTCTCGACGAAATCACCCTCATTCGGGCCGAATTCGATCAAGGTCGCCAGCGTCGTCTCAGCTTGCTTTTCCCCAACGTACAACAAGGTGCCCGGCTGTAAACCGGCCTTGTCGGCCCGTGGGGTGTGGCGGCTTTTTCTCGGTGCTGCCGAACCGTGACGACCCAAGCCGTTACGACGTTTAGCCACGCCGTACCCGTTCGCCATGCTGGCGCTGCAACAAGTCATACATCACGCCATCGCGCAAACCGCCCAGCGTCACATCCATGTGCTCGATGCCAAATACATCAAACAAGGCTGCCATGATGGCAAAACCGCCCGCCAACACGGGCCGGCGATCAACGCGCACCCCTTGCAGCGTCACCTTGTCGGCATGGCCCGCCGCCAACAATGCGGCGCGGATTCGCGCCATGCTGTCCGCGCTCAGGCCAGCCGGGCTGAAACGGTTGGCGACCGCCACATCAGCGAGCGAACGTGCCGTGCCCGATGTGCCAATCACCTTCTTCCAGCTGTGCGTCTGCAACGCATCCCGCTGCGCCACGACCGCGGCCTTGGCTGCCGCCTCGGCCGTCGCAAGGCGCTCCGCCGTGATGACACCATCAGCGAAATACTGCTTGCTCCACGTCACGCAACCCAGCTGCACGCTACTCATCCAGTCGGTGACGAAACCGCGGCCAACCACCAGCTCGGTCGAACCGCCACCAATGTCGACCACCAGACGGGATTCAGTCGAGCCCGGCAAGCTGTGCGCCGCCCCCAGATAGATCAGCCGCGCCTCTTCATAGCCATCGATGATGTCGATCGGAAAGCCAAGCGCCGCTTCGGCACGTGGCAGGAACTCATCGATATTGCGGGCAATGCGGAAGGTGTTGGTCGCCACGGCGCGGACATGCGATGGCCGCAAGCCAACCAATCGCGAGCTGAAGCGCCCCAGCGCGGCGAGCGCTTCATCACAGCCGCTGGCGCGCAGGTAATGTTTCTCATCGAGCGCCGCAGCCAGCCGCACCGTCTCCTTGAGCGTGATCAGCGGGGTCGGGCGGCCATGGTCGTTGCGAGCGATTTGCAAGCGGAAGCTGTTCGATCCGAGGTCAACAGCGGCGAAGTGCGAAGCGTGAGGCATACGGGGAGCTGGGAACCGGGTGCTGTTCAAGGGAGTGGTGCGGAAACAGGCTCCCACGATAACCGCTGCCGGCTATGCGGTAAATGACTGAATGCCCTACAAAATAGCGCAAGGAAATGGCGCAAATAAGAAGGGCAGCCCAAGCTGCCCTTTTGCTACACACTCACACCCTGTTACTCGGTCGGACCCAGCGCCACGCGGTCCATCACTTCCTGACCCTTGTGGCGAACATCCTGACCTTTGACCAGGAAAACCACCTGCTCGGAAATGTTCACCGCCAGATCACCGATGCGCTCGATGGCCTTGGCAATCCACATGATGTCGAGCATGAAGCTGATCGAACGCGGGTCTTCCATCATGTGCGTGATCAGCTGGCGATGCAGCGCGCGGTATTCGGTATCGAGCTGGTTGTCGGCACGCTTCACTTCAGAGGCCGGGGCCGCATCCAGACGGGCAAAGGCATCGAGCGTCTTGGACAGCATGTCCAGCGCCAGATCGGCCAGATGGTTCAGCTCCTGAAAGCGCGGCGCTTGCAACTTGCCGGCATCGATGATGTTCTTGGCCCGCTGGCAAATACGCGCGGCCTTGTCGCCGATGCGTTCCAGATCTTCCACCGACTTGATTACCGTCATCACCATGCGCAGATCGCCGGCAGCCGGCTGGCGGCGGGCGATCATGTGAATACACATGTCGTCGAGCTGCAGATGCATCTCGTTGACACGGTTTTCTTGCTCCAGCACGTGATCGATCAATTCGATATTGCCGTGGGCGAGCGCTTCCATCGCCTGACGGACTTGCTCTTCAACCAGCCCGGCCATGCCGAGCACATTGGAACGGATAGCTTCGAGCTCGGCGTCGAATTGTTTGGAAATATGTTCGGACATGATGCGCCGGTTCTCCGGGGAACGATTCATGGAAGTTAGCAGGCCAAGGTTACGGTTAAGTTGCAATCATATTTAAAGTCTGACCGCATCCGCCATACCGAAGGCATCAACGGAAGGTTTTGACGCCTGACTGGGTGCCCAGCAGCAACACATCGGCACGACGACGCGCAAACAGACCCGATGCCACAACGCCCACGATCTGGTTGATTTCGCCCTCCAGCTTGGCCGGCTCGCTGATCGACAAGCCATGCACATCCAGAATGATGTTGCCGTTATCGGTGATCACCCCTTCGCGATAGGCCGGATGGCCGCCGAGCTTGACCAGCTCACGCGCCACATAAGAGCGCGCCATCGGAATCACCTCGACCGGCAGCGGGAAGGTGCCGAGCACGCTCACCAGCTTGGTTTCATCGGCGATGCAAACAAACTGCTCGGCCACCGCCGACACGATCTTCTCGCGCGTCAGCGCCGCGCCGCCGCCCTTGATCATCTGCAACTGGTGGTTGATCTCGTCCGCGCCATCCACATACACCGGCAGCCGGTCGATGCTGTTCAGATCGAACACCGCAATGCCCAGCGCCTTCATCCGCGCCACGCTGGCCTCGGACGACGACACACCGCCCACGATGCGGCCCTTGATCTTGCCCAGCGCATCAATGAAGTAATTGGCCGTCGACCCGGTCCCCACCCCGACGATGCAATCATCAGGAATGTAGGCGATCGCGGCTTCGGCGGCGGCTTGCTTGAGCTGGTTCTGGTTGAGCGACATAACAAAAAAACTCCAGATGACGGATTGAACGAATGAGTGGTGAGATGGAAGAACGATTAAGTGAATTGTAGCCCGCGGGCAACGGTGAGGCTGTAGAGGCTTGATCGGATCACGAATAAATCAATGCGGAAATCAATGCGGAAATCAATGCGGAAATCAATGCAGCGTCGCCGCATATTGGCGAATGCCGCTCAGCAGCATCTCGACCGAGATCGCAGTCAGGATCAAGCCCATCAGGCGCTCGAAAGCCGTTGTCACCTTATCGCCCAGCAATTGGCTGATCTTTTCTGAAAACGCCAGCGTGAGGCCGACCACGGTCATCGTCAGCGTCAGCGCCCCCACCCACTCCCACAACCGCGCCGGATCACGCGATACCAGCAGCAGCACGGTTGCCAAGGCAGAAGGGCCCGCGACCAGCGGAATCGCCAGCGGCACGATAAACGGCTCGCCATGATGCGTATCGCCAAGCACGCCACCCGGCTGGGGAAATACCATCCGCAGCGCGATCAGAAACAGGATCACCCCACCAGCAATGCCCAGCGAGGTTTCCGAGAGGTGCATCAACGCCAGAAACTGCTTGCCGACCAGCATGAACACGAACAGCACCGTAAAGGCCACGCTCACTTCACGAATGATCACGCGCTTGTGGCGCTCCGGCGCCACTTGCCGCATCAGCGACACAAACAACGGCATGCTGCCGAGCGGGTCGGTCACCAACAGCAACAACACAAAAGCCGACCAGAACGACGACGTTTCCATGCCCATCCCCACGTAAACCCGCGATGCTAGTCGGCCCGGTGCATGCGGGCAACAGGGGTAATCACTAGCCCCAAGCCGCAGAGCGGTTGCCACCACAGCCCCACAAAACTAGACTAACCCAACTTAGTTTAATCGAGCGCACCATGCAAACCGTCAACATCCACGAAGCCAAGACACACTTATCGCGGCTCATCGAACAGGCCGCCAACGGCGAACCATTCGTGATCGCCAAGGCAGGCAAACCGCTGGTCAAAGTCATGGCATTGAACGCGCCAGAGGCAACGCAAGTGAAGCGGCTGGGCTTCATGGCCGGGCAAATCACCGTGCCCGATGACTTCGACCGAATGGGGAGCACCGAGATCGAACAACTATTCGGTGGTGAAGCATGAAGCTGTTACTGGATACGCATCTGCTGCTATGGGCAGCCGGAGAGCCAGACCGCTTATCCAACGAAGCCCGCACCCTGCTTGATACACCAGAGAACGAATTGTTTTTCAGCGCGGCCAGCTTATGGGAAATCGCCATCAAACACGGACTGGGCCGGGCCGATTTCCAGGTGAATGCACGGCTGCTGCGCCGAGGGCTGCTGGACAACGGCTATAGCGAGTTACCCATCGGTAGCGAACATGCAGTCGCCATAGATAACCTGCCAGCGATCCACAGAGACCCATTCGACCGAATCCTCATCGCCCAGGCATTGATCGAAGGCATCACCTTGCTCACCGCCGACTCCTTGGTAGCACAGTACCCCGGCCCGATACGCAAGGTGTGACTCAATATCGCTCGCTACCTCACTACGTGGGGTCTTCCACGCACTGGCTATTCAATCCACATCTGGCATCCAAGAGCGAAGGCCCACCAAACCCCTTTTGCAAAAAGCGGAATCCGTAGCCCGGACGGCTTCGCCGGCCGGGGTTGGCGCACGTGGCATACGGACAAAAACTCGCAGGCGTTGCCGGGCTCGGCAGATGGCTTGACCCCATTAGAGGGGCTGCGGTACTTTCAACGCGTCGCGTTCAATAGCGCGACCCGGTTTGAGAGCCGGTTTCAGAAAGGCGGACAACCGCTGCAATTGCGGTTTTTTATTGTCCGTCATACCCGAGTTGCGCCCTCTGTGGTGGGTGCTGGGTAGGGGCATCTTCGGATGCGCCGGGTCCTTTCTGCCGGTCTCTCAACCTTGCCTAGCGCCCGCCCCCTTTCGTTTGAGAGCGAAGGGGCTGGCAAACCAACTCAGAAAGGAGGCTCCCATGCCCAATTCTCCGCACAGCATTCCGGCACCGCCCCACCCAACCATCGGCCATATGGCCTTTCTCGGCATCCTCGGCATTGCCGAAATGGAACGCCTGTTCCAGACCATTTCGCATTTGTGCAAACCCGCACGCCCATATATTTGATGGCGCGTTCTGGCATGCGAATGGCGAAGGAGAGACAGGAAGAAATCGACGAGGCGCGTGGGGCGCAGGAATTCAGGCTACTGCTCGAAAATCGGAATGATCGCCGGTAAATTGTTTTATTAAAGAGCATCGATAAAAAACCGCCTTGGGAGAGGCGGTTTTTATATTCATGAAAATAGGAAATCATCCTCAGGTTTTTTTATCAACCCTTCTCAATCGCTGCACTTCTCGATATTCCCTTAACGTATCAGCATCATCTCCGTAAATCAGAAAGTGCTTTTGACTCGTAGGACAAGCAAGGCCACTTAACTGCATACCTTGCCTCCAATCCTTGGGAATAGTTTCAATTGTAGCGTGGCAAATTGGGCACTCAAACTCATGCCCTTCTCTCACTAGGCGCATCGCCTCTACACTGCTCACAGTGTTTGCTAAGACTCGATTCATTGCTGGCCTCCAAACGGACTTCTACCTTGCGGCAAGTGCGGATAAATCTGCTGGGCATCTACCCAAATCTGACGGCGTATATCAATCGAAGGGCGCGCCCCAGTTGCAAAAAACTCTTCGTTCCGAAGTGCCAAATATTCTTCATACTGGTTTCCAAGTGGGATGTCCTTGAAATATCGGCCTTGGTGCGTGGACTCATGAACAATAGTGGATGCAATCTCTTCCGCTGAAGAGTGCTTCGACAGGTTAATAGTAACTTTGTTGTATTGACCCTCAAAGAATGCCATATCACTCATAGCCGAGTCATTTATAAAAACAACACTTGTGCCCTGCTTCTGTAATCTTGCGTAATAGGCGCTAGCAACTGGGTTGTCAGCGATGAGCTGCCCTGCTTTGATTCCGAACGTTTTATCTACGATATTGTTCGCAGATTCCGCGAAAGAAATCTTGGCTGCCATACTGCTCGGCGCTCCAGTCCCCAATCGCCCAGCCGCCGCCCCAAACTTCAGCGGCCCAAGCGCAGTCAGCCCGCCTTCCACCGCCCGGATGTCACCCACGATGTCTTGCGCCACGCCATTCCTCACTTCATACCACGGGTCTAGCCGGCCGAACGCGCCTGACTTCTGGTGCAGGAATTGTTCTGTCCAGCCCACTGCGCCGTTCACCATGTCGGGAACCATGTTGGCGACCGAGGCAATCACGCCGCTGCCGATAGTTTGTGCGGTGTCGAGGTACAGGTCGCCATAGCCGGCCGGTTCACGTGAGGCCGCCAGTTTCGCCCGGCCTTCTGCAACCCAAGTTGCGGGGTCAATGGGTTTCTCTGGCGGCGGCTCGTACAGGCGCGTTGCGCTAACGTCTACCGCCGGGAGCGTCCATTCGCCGTTGACCAGTTGGGGCGCGATGCCTTCGGGCGACATGTTCGCATAGGCAGGCTCTTCGTTTGGCGCGGCGCGTTTGCGACCGGCCTGCGCCTTGGTCGCATAGTCCTCGACCGCGTCCTGCGCCTGGTGGCGGCGTCGTTGGTGCCGGCACCTTGGGTTTCGGATGTCTTGCGGCCGGCACGGTCCCAGGTGGTGTCGGTGCGGTTCAGCAGTTTGCCGTTGTTGGCATAGGTGTAGAGATCGGTGAGGCGGCCGAGGGCGTCGTAGCCGTACTCAGTCTTCGTGCCGGTGGGACCGTAGCTGCGGTTGAGGCGGTTGGCGCTGTCGTATTGGTTGGTGGTGGTGCGGTTGGTGGCGGGGTCGCTGGCGTGGGCGACGCTGTAGCCCATGTATTCCATGCTTTGCGTCCACCATTCCGGGGAATCGAGCGCCTTGCCGTATTCGGTGGTGGTGAGCACGTTGCCGGCCCCGTCATAGGTGTGTTGGGTGAGGGCGTTGATGGCAGGCTGATCCGATGTGGCGGCGACAATGACCGTGCGGTTGCGCAAGCCAAGGCGATCAACGTGGTGGACGAAATCCAGCACTTCCCGCCCACGCTCGCCCACCAGCGCGATCACGCACAAATCCGCATCCGTGCCTTGAATGATTTGCTGCAGCAAGGAGGTCTTGCCCACGCCACCGCCGGCGAACAGGCCGATCTTCTGGCCTCGCCCAAGCGTGAGGAATTGATCGATGGCACGCACGCCGGTCTGCACGCGCTGCTTGACCGGCTCGCGCTGCAAGGGATTCAACGGCGGCGGATGCAAGGCGCGCGACGAGGTTGGTTGGAAAGGCTTGGCCGGATCAAAGGATTCGCCAAAGGCATTCAGGACCAGACCGCCCATCTCCCCGGCAACGGGTGCCACCGGCAAGCGCCCGGTCGCTACGACTTCGCAGCCGATAGAGACACCGTGCATTTCACCGTAGGGGAATAGCAGCGTATGGCCGTTCTCGATACCGATGACTTCAGCCTCGATCGCCTCCCGGCCGTGGCTGGGAACGATCGTGCAAATCTCGCCCACGCAGGCATCGGGGCCAGCTGCTTCGATGATCGTGCCGCTGGTGCGCACGATGCGGCCGACGCGCAAGGTGAGAGCTTCCCGATCCAAGGCTTGGCTAAACCGGTTCATGGGCGACCTTGGCACTGCTTATTTCTTGCTGCACCACATCGCGCAGCCTTTTCAGCTGTGTCTCTACGCGCGCATCCACGATACCGGTAGCGGTTTCGATCAGGCAGCCACCCGGTTTGATCTGTGCATCAAGTGCCACGCGGAGGACGCGCAGGTCGCCCAGTGTGATGTTTTGCTCGACCACGAAGGCGTAATCCTGCGGGGACAGAGACAGACAGGTGATCGATCCGGCACGGCTTTTTGCCAGGCTGTTGCGCACGATGGCCAAGGCCGCGTCCCGGTCATGTGCTGCCTCGCCAACGATCTGTGCGACAGCAGCCATGGCGATATCCACGGCGGTGGCTTCGATTTGTGCCTCGTGCCGTTCGAGCTCGGCATTCATGCTGGTCAGCAGGGTCTCAAGCCGCTTGCACGTGGCGATCAGGTTGCGCTTTTCATCGTCCAGACCTGCACCGGTTTCGATTGGCTTGGGCGGTAGCACTGCCGACTTACCAAGCATGGTCTGAAATTGCCCTGCCAACGGGGCAGAGGGTGAATTTGCGAGGACAGGCTTTGCGGGCGACAGCGGCGGCACAACAGGTTTGGGCGCGCTGGCATTCAGTACCGGCGCTGCGGTCATACCGATATTGGTCGCCGGTTTGGCTTGCGGAAAATCACTGGTTTTCAGTAAACGAGCCATGCTGCTCTCCTTCACCATCGACCAGTGTCTGCTCCACTTGGGCAGCAACAACGTGTGCATCCCACCCCATAATCTGGCACAGCGCAGCCCGTGCAGCGGGGGGCAAGGCGTTTTCTCCGGTTGCGAGATAACGCTGCTGCATCAAGGGCTCCAGCGTGACACCCAAGCCAGCAAACCGTGGCAGCTCGGCAACCGCCACCGGCAATGCAGCTGGCTCAGGCGAGTTGGCATCCAGCGCGCTTTGCAAAGCCGCGAACTCAACCGCATCCAGTTGCACTTGCAGTTGGGGGGCACGCAAGCCGGTCGCCAATACCAGTTCGATGAATTGATCGCGATCCCGCATGGTTAACGGCTCCGCCGCAAATGGGCACGGAGTTCTGCCAGTGCACGCGCGCGCCGTTGCGGACGGCGCAGCAACAGCCACGCCAAGGCAAGAAGGCACAGGCAACCCAATACGAAACCACTGCGATTGATCCAGCTTTGCAGATCGCCCGCTTCAGCTCCCTTTGGGACGGATGCCGCTATCGGCGCCGCAATGTTGGCCGGTGTAGGGCCAGCGTCACCGCTTGCAATCACTGGGCTATTGCTCGCCAGCACCCGCACCGTGACGTGATCGCCGCGCTTGCTGTCCAATCCCAAGGCATCTGCGATGAGCTTTTCGTAGTCTTGCGTTTCCAGCGAGTGCGCGGCGGCGCCGACAATCGCGCTGACGGAGATACGCGCGATCTTGCTGGGCGCTTCGTCAACTTGCTCCACATAGCGGCCATGCGCGAAGGTCAGCTCGGTACTGCCCTCGGCTGCCGGGTCTGCATCCGCCGTCGTGGTCGACGGCCCCTCTTCGGGTTGCACCTCGGGGTAACGTAATTTGCCGTTTTGCAGCAAGCCGACCGGCATACCACGCCACGCGCCGGAAGGCAGCAACTCTTCGCGCGATGTCTTGCGCTGCTGCTGGGTGTACGTCACGGCAACGGCAACCGATAAATTGCCTTGCGGCCCGATCACCGGCAGCAGCACTTTGCGCACCTGGTTTTCCAGATAGATGTCCTGATTGCGGCGGCTGGCCGGGTTGTCGGCAGCTTGCGTGCCCGCGCCAGCAACCGGCACGCCCTGGCCATCAATCACGGCAACTTCACTGGCTGTCATGCCGGGCACCGCAGCAGCCACCAGTTGCTGAATGGCGCTGACCTGTTCGGTGGACATCGGCTGTTTGGCATTGACGGTCACGGCGGCTTGCGGACGCACGTTGCGGGCTCTGGCACCACCAGACATCTCGGGAATGGAGATATGCACCCGCGCATCGGCAATGCCGGGCAAGCGGCTGATGGTGCGCGATAGCTCACCTTGCAGGCCACGCACTAGATTCACGTGCTGGGTGAAGTCGGTCATGCCCAGATCATTGCCGGAGAAAATCTCCAGTCCGACTTCATTCGCCAGCGATGAATCGGCGGCGTAGACCTTCAACCGGGCTTGATCGAGCTCGGCTTGGTCTACGGCAATCGTCATCCCGCCGTCACTCAGCGTATAAGGAATTTTTTCCTTATCGAGCAATTGCGTAACCAGCAATGCTTTTTGCGGATCAAGCCCGGAAACCAAAGTAGCCGGGCGCGGATAAAGCAGCCAATAAATCCCGCCGGAAACGATCAGCACAAAGCCAATCACCAGCACGATGAAAATGGATTTGCCTTTATTGAATAGTGTGGCAAGCATTGCCATGAAACGACCTTAAATCTGGGTGCGGTAGATTTCCTGCACCGCTTCCAATAATTTGTTACGCACTTGCAGGGTCAAGGCGAGATCAAGGCGTGCCGATTCCATGCGGATCATCAACTCATGGGTTGGAATCGCCGAGCTGCCACGGGCAAAATCGGCCGTAGCGGCTTCATTGGCAGACAGTGTTTGCGCCATCTTGTCTAATTGATCGGTAACGGCGGAGAAACCTGAAACAGCCGAGTTGCGAGGCGATTGGAGGTCCGGAGCTACATTGAGCTCCGGTAATGCAACGGGAGCCACTGTGGCAAGTGAGAAATTCGTCATGAACTTATTGCCTTATTTTCCAGAAATATCCAAAGAGCGCTCGATCATGCTTTTGGCCGCATTGGCGACCGTTGCATTCATGCGGTACAGACGCAGTGATTCAGTCACGCCCAATACCGTACCGAGCCAGGACACATCGTCTTGCACGGGTTGATCCGCAGCAGCGGCAGCGCCTGGCTCCCCGGCGGGGTGTTGTTCCAATTGCTGCAGATGCTGCGCAAAGCCGCTGTCGGCAGGCATTTGCGCCGGCATGGTGGCCATGTGCGCACCAAGGGCATGCAATGTCTGCTGCTGCCGATCCATGCCGCTTTGGGCCACGCGGAAGATGTCAAAAGCGTTCATGGTTATTTACCGTCCGTCGCCACAATGGAATACATGCCAAGCTGCAATGAAGCCAAACGCCCCAACACACTGAAACGCGCAACGCCTTCGGCCAACGATGCAATCTCAGCACTTAATTCGTTGTTCGCCGAGGCGCTTTCACCGGCTGCATTTTCATGATCGACTTGAGTGGCATTGGCTACCACGTTGGCGCTTTCACTGAACCGCTGAATCCGCCCGGCAATCAAATGCCCTTGTTCCAGAATCTGGTTCATTGACCCGGTTGCGGCATCAAGGCCTGTGTTTTTAATCAGCATGATCCAATTACCTTTTTCATTACTGGACAACGATATCGGCATATAACGCGCCGGATGCTTTGATTGCCTGCAAAATGGCAATCATGTCTCGCGCCGAAACACGCTGCGCATTCAGCAACGCCACCAGATCGGCAACGGTATTGCCCGGCCGGGTAATGACGGATGCACCGGCCTCAGTCGCTTTGATCGTGCTATCACGCGTGATGGATGCGCGGGTATCGGGCGAATTGATCACCAATAACGGCTGCGCGACAATTGATGTCGAATTGATGGAAATCCGCAAATTGCCGTATGAAACAGCAATCGGTGAAATCACCGTTTGTGCGCCGGCGACCACCACGCCGCTGCGCTCATTGACCACCACTTTGATTTGATTGACCGGTTCAACACGCACGGCCTCGATACTGGCGATCAGTTCCACCAATTGATCGGGCGCTACGTACTGCGGCAACTGGATTTCTACCAGGCCGGCATCCCGCGATACGGCATTCAATTGCGGCAACGTTTTGCGAACCTTAGCTGCGACCGATGCAGACATCACGTAATCCGGCTGATTCAGCACAAAACGCAATAACCCGTTGGCGGGCTGCGGATCGATTTGCGTGCCTTGCTCCACAGTGCAGCCGCCAGGGATCAGGCCCACGGTCGGGTGATTCTGTTGCACGAGCGAGTCGTGCGATTCAGCCCGATAGCCCCCTACATTCAATGCCCCTTGAGCCAGGCAATAGATACGACCATTCGGGCCTTTCAACGGTGTGAGCAGCAGGGCGCCACCCACCAGCGATTTTGCGTCCCCCATTGAAGTGACGGTCACGTCGATCCTGTCGCCAGGGCGGGAGACGGCGGGCAGCGTCGCTGTCACGATCACCGAAGCCACATTGCGGCTGGTGATCTGCGAATCCTGCACATTCAGATCGAATCGCGACATCAGGTTGGCCAGTGCCTGACGCGTCGTTTTGTTGCGCGCCGAATCGCCGGTATTGGCCAGGCCAGAAACCAGACCAATGCCGGACAAATAGTTTTCTTTCCAGCCATCAAAGCGGCCGATATTGCGCAATTGCAATTCCGCGGCCATCAAGGGTGAAGATAAGAGAAAAAACAACACCAGAAATCGACGCATCAGTAGATCCGCAACCAATCAAACAATTTGGTAAGCCACCCCTGACGTTGGGCATTGGTCAAATCACCCTCTCCCTTGATCTTGATGCTGACATTGGCAAGGCGGTTCGACTCCACCGTATTGTCGCTTTGGATATCGCCTTTGCGCACAACGCCATTCACCTGGATCAATTGACTTTCATCGTTGACCACCACGTTTTTTTCTCCGGTAACGACAACATCGCCATTGGGCTCCACTTGGCTGACCAATACCGTGATCGATGCGTTAATCCGGCCCGTGCGGCCGGTTGAGCCTTTGCCTTTGGCGCTGCGTTCAATATCCAGCCCGGCCGACACGTCCTGCTTGCCACCGATATAGCGATAACGGCTTGGCAAACCGGCAATATTTGCTGAAGCACCAAAAGATGAATCTTTCACGGTGGCCGTATCGGCACTGCTGAGCGCTGATGTGTTTTCGCGGACGATAACGGTTAATTTGTCGCCGACGCGTATTGCACGATTATCGCTGGTCAAGGCTAGATAGTTTTCTTCGGAAAACAGGCTTTGCGCACAGGCAATGGCCGACCATTGCAATAGCGCGAAACACCCTATGGAAACGGCAATACGCAAGGACATGACTAATCAGGCTCGCAACAGGCCATTGGCGACTTCAAACAAGCTGCCCGCTGTTTGCACCACCTTGGCGCTGGCCTCATAGGCACGCTGCGCCATGACCAGCGAAGTGAATTCATCCACCAGATTGACGTTGGAGTTTTCCAGATACCCCTGCATGAAATAACCAGAGCTGGCTTCGCCTGCTTTTGAATCAATGGCTTGGCCTGCGCGATCGCTTTCCAGATAAACGCCAGAGCCATCCATCATCAAACCATCTGGATTGGAGAAGCGTGCAATCTGCAACTCACCCAATTCTTCAAACGAGCCATCGGGCTTGCGAATCGTCACCAAGCCCGTGCGATCAATCGCGAGGTCACTGGCATCGCCCTGAATCTGGATTTCCGGCTGCAGGCGGTTTCCGTTGCGATCAGCCATATAGCCTTCGCCATCGACGCCAAACGCACCGGCGCGGGCATAGACCTGCTCGCCATCCGGGCGTTGCAGCACGAAGAAGCCCCCGCCTGAAATAGCCACATCCAGCGGCCGGCCGGTCTCTTGTAACTGGCCTTGGGACATGTTCCGTTCAATTGCAGAAACGGTGACGCCGAGCGGTTGAGCATCCGCAGCACCACCAACCTGCCCACGCAGCGGGGAAACGCTGACAACGGCACTTTGCTGGGCAATCTCTCGCTTGAAACCAGTCGCGGAAAGATTGGCAATATTGTTCGAGATGGTAGTCACAGCTTGTTGTTGTGCACGCAAGCCGCTACGGCCAATGTAAATCGGGTCGATCATGAGGTCGCTTGAATACGTGGGATTGAAAAGAGATTCGGCGGCGAGCAACAGCCAGCGGAAATTCGATTCAACTCAATTTATTGGAAATTGCGATGAGCAATGGTGATTAGAAACGACCAAGCTCGCCAATTGCTTGATCGTAAACGTCATTGACGCGTTGATAGGCATATTGCATTCCGGAGATACGACTGGATTGCGCCATCATATCCACGATGGAATCAACGTACTTCACATTGGAAGCCTCCACCCCACCGGCAAGTAATGCATTTGCACCATCTGTTACAGGGGTGATATCTCGCCCACCCTGCACATAGCCATCCATTCTTGCTTCGGGATTGGCGATATGCACCAGCTTGAGCGCACCAATCTGGTCTTTGCCATTCCAGATGCGTCCATCATTGCCGATGCGCATTCCTTCCGAGATGTCTTTTGGCAATGCGCCGAAATACTCGATCTCATTGCCCTTTCCATCTTGCAAGCGTCCATCTTGGGTCAATGAAAGGTGTCCAAAGCGGCTATAAAGCGTTTGTTGCGCTTCGCCCTTTACAACGAGATACGTATCCGGTTGAAGATAAACATCCAGTTTGCGCCCTGTTTCCAATAGGGCGCCCGGTGATGTATCAATCGTTACTTGTGATTCTCCAGGTTCGTTCGCCTGGAGCAATGTTGCGAAATCCGGCTGGATACGGCGATAACCCGGTGTCTGCAAATTGACCAGATTCATGCCTTGGTATTGAATTGCTCGCTCGCTCGCCAACATGCCGCGTGCAAGAATGGGAAACACACTCATGAACCGATAACCTCGCCGATCGCCCGGATTGCAGAATCAGGAAGAATGTCTGCGTGATGAATCCAGACATTCGCCCCTCTCTAAGACGGGCAGATCGTATGTCAGTTATTTGCATCTGAATATTGGATAAGCCTTATTTGCGCCGTTATTAATTGAAAGGTACAGAAAGGTGCAATGCGCTCATCTGAGGCAGCGCTGCGCCACGGCAAAGCGCTCACGGCTCACCACCGAAGGGTGATTCATGTCAGTACAGATGTTTACTGCAGCAAGCCAGCCCGCATCAGCCAACACTCAAGTCAGCGTCACCGTCTCCGCCGTCTCCCCGCCTTCATCGACCATCACGCGGTTCCGGCCGGCGCGTTTGGCGTGATACAGCGCGGCGTCGGCCAGTTGCAGCAGCGCATCCGGCGAGATGTGTTCTTCCGGCACGCGGGCGGCGGCGCCGCAGCTGATGGTCAGGTAAGGCCCGGCGCTCGAAAAAGCGTGCGGGATCGCCAGTTGCTCGACGGAGGCGCGCAATTTCTCGCCGACGTGCAACGCGCCCTCGCCGCTGGTATTGGGTAGCACCAGCACGAATTCTTCGCCACCGTAACGCGCCAGCAAATCGGCGGGCCGGTTGAGGACGTTGGCCAGGCAATGGGCGACCGACTTCAGCGCGTCGTCGCCGGCGTGGTGGCCGTAGTTGTCGTTGAAGGCCTTGAAGTGATCGACGTCGATCATCAGCACGGCCAAGGGCTGGCTTTCCCGTTGGGCACGTGCCCATTCGTGCTGCAATTGCTGGTCGAAGAAGCGGCGGTTGGCCACGCCGGTCAGGCCGTCGAGCTGGGCCAGCCGTTGCAGCTCCATATTGGCTTCCAGCAGCTGCTCGTTGGCTTGGCGGGCGATGCGCTGGCTGATTTCCAGTTCCTTGATCGTGTCGTGCAGCTTGGCTTCATAGCGTTTGCGTTCGGAGATATCACGCACGATCGAGGTGAAGTATCGCTGACCATCGAGTTCGAAATCGGTCACGGTGGTTTCGATCGGGAAGGTATGCCCATCGGCATGAACGGCGGTCAGCTCGCGCAGGGAGCCATCGTCGAACGCATTGGTTTCGCCCGCCATCAGCCGCTCGCGCACCTTGCGCATCAGCGCGGCGTCCTCGGCGGACAAGAGCCGGGTCAGCCGCATGCCGACCATTTCCGTTTCCGAATAGCCATACATGGCGCACAAGGCCGCGTTGACCTGCAGCACCGCAGCGTTCATGTCGGACACCACGACACCCTCGCGAATATTGGCGACCAGCAGGTTGTTGCGGCGATCGCTTTCGCTCAAGCGCCGCTCGATCAGCTTCAACTGCGCCAGATCACGGGCGATGAACAGGTAACCGGTTTTTTCGGTGCTGCTGCCCAGCACTTCGGTCACGGTCAGTGCCACCGGGTTGCGGCCGCCATTGCGGCCGACCAAGGTCCACTCTTCGCGCAGCGGGCCGTGCGCCGCCATCATGCGGAACACGTCAAAACTCGGGATCACCATGCTGCGCCGTTCGGTGGAGCGTCGTTGTGCGCCAAGCTCCAGCTCATGTGTGTCCAGCAAGGATTCGAACTTGGGCGGCTCGGCCAAGGCTTCGAGCATCGGGTAATCGAGCAGTCGCTCGGCGGCCGTGTTCATCAGCGTGATCACGCCGGCCGCATTGGTGGCGATGATGGGGAATGGCGCGGCGTCGATCACTGCGTTTTGCCAGGCGAAGCTTTTCACCAGCGCCAGCTGATCGTTCTTGTGCGCGGTGATCTCGGAAATCCGGATCACCACCCCTTCACGCCAACGCCGCACTTGCCGCACCCACCAGCGCCCGTCGTCGGTCTGCAGTTCCTTCTCGACCGTGCCGCCATTGGCGTAGACCGGCCAATAGTCTTGCATCAGGCGGGCACACTCATCGGGCGGCAGCAGCTCGCTCAGCCTGGCGCCGATCTGTTTCTCCAGCGGCACGCTCAACCACGTGGCGGCAGCGAGATTGGCATCCATGACGACGAAATCGACCGGCACCCCATCATCGCCGAGGACGACTTCGAGCAAGGAAATCACATCCGGGCTGCTGTTCAGCGCCGACAAGGTACGCGTTTCCCGCTCGCGCAAAGCCGCCTGGGTGCGCAGTACTTCAGTCATCTCGTGCATGGTCAGCACACCGCCGGCGAGGTGATTGTTGTTGTCATAGCGCGGCGTATAGGCCAGATCGAACACGCGGTCGTGCAAGACCTCGCTACGCAGGGACAGTTGTTCCCCGTGCAACACCCGCCGCCAGCGGGCCAGCACTTCTTCACGCAGGCGCGGGAATTCGGCAAAGAACTCGGTCAGTTTTTCCCCGGCGGCGGGTGGCTTGCCATACATCGCCAGCGAGAGGTTCAGATAGGCCTGGTTATAGCGTTCGAAACACAGGGATTTATCCACCGTCACGATCGGATCAGCGGTGCTCGCCATGATGCTGTCGAGCTGGGTATGCAGCGTGATCGCTTCATCCAGCGAGGCACGCAGCGCTTGCTCGGTCTCGCGCTGCTCGGTGACATCCAGCAAGGTGCCGACGTGATGGTCGGGACGTTCGCCACTGGCAGCAGTATCGGCATGGGCGAACACGCGTATCCAGCGGGTCGTGCCGTCCTCGAGGAGGATGCGGCACTGCAGGTCGTAGCTGCCCTGCTGGATGCCTGCCGTGTAGGCGGCGGCGATTTCCTCCCGATCATCCGGATGCACGATGCCCAGCCAGCCGGGTGCCAGCGCGGCGGCAGCGGAAAGACCCGTCACCCGGCACAGAAAGGGGTTGGCGTAGATGGTGCGGCCCTTGGCATCGATCACATAGGCCCCGACCGGCGCGGTTTCCAGCAGGCGGATCAGCTCGCGTTCCGCATCAAGCGCCATGTGGAACCGGCGTGCCCGCAGCGAGATCAGCGTCGCGACGAGGGCGCTGAACACCAGCACCGTCGCCAAGCCCGCGCCGCCGAGCGGCAACAGATTGCGATCCACCCGGGTGGCCTGGCTGATCATCGCCTGCGGCGTGAAGCGTGCCACCAGATACCAGCTCCGGTCGCCATCGCTCGCCACCATGCCGGCCAGACTGGCAAAGCCGGCCGCCTTGGGCATGCCATACGGCTGCAGGCGCAAGAACACATACTCATCGCCAGCGCCGTGCCAGCTGCCGGAACCATACTGCATCGCCTGCCAGAGTGCGGGGTTCCGCTGCGCCAGCGTCTTGCCGTCAGGCGAGTGAAGGATGCTGGCCCAGCGATCCTGCTCGCTACCGCCCAGCAACCAGCCGCCCACATCGTCCAGCAACCAATGCTCGACGGTACCGTGCTGGCTACTGCTCATCGCCAGCCAATCCAGCAACCGTTGCGCCCGGTAGGAAAGCACGATGCTGCCGAGCCGCCGGCCCTCCGCATCGAACAGCGGCGCGGTCAGGCGGATGACCGGCTCATACGGGCGTACCAATTGATTGTTTTCGACGGCGAGATCGATACCGGACAGGAAAATCTGCCCCGGCTGCAACAGGCTCGCCTGCTGGACATAAGGACGATCGCGTTTGTCCTGCAACTGGCCGGGCGGCACGACCACGGCATGGCCGCTGCGGCGTTCGATCCGCATCCGTTCCACACCCTGCACGTCGAACAGGCGGGCACGCAGATACACCTGCTGGACATCGACAAAATCGAGCAGCCGGCGCTGCATCCGCCCTTGCGCTCCCGCATCGCCAGCCAGCGTCTGCGCAGCATCCGGCTCACGTTGCAGATAGGCGATGTCGCTGCCCATCTTGAGCACCACGCGGGAGATATCTTCTTGTGCGGCAGTGAGCCAGAGTCGCTGGTATGCCGCATCGTGTGCCAGCTCATCCGCCAGCTGAAAGCCGCGCGCCGCCCACAGTGCGCCTGCCAGGACCACCAGTAAGGGAATTGCCAGCAGCAGGAACCATAACAACCACTGCCGGCGGAAAGAACGTGCGGATTGGGGCATGGATCATTCTGCCGTCGCAATCCTGTCAGTGTAGAACCAGATATGCACATTACATAACGGCCGGCGTGGCTGCGATCACACGCTTGGTCACCCAGCCGATCAGATTGGAAGCCCGTGAAGTCGTCGGATCAGCCGATCATGACATCCGAATGCAATTCTTGCCTGCACGCCACGAATATCCCAAGCTTGCGAAAGTTTCGTCTCCCCAGCCACGCCATGCCGCTTATTTTTCAGGAACGCTTCGACATCGGCCGCGAAATCCGCCAGCGCTCGGTCGGCGCGCACGTGTTCCATGTGCCGTCCTACCCGCCGATGCGCGAGCGCGGTATCGATATTTGCGGCATCAGCGAAGGCAGCGGTGCGTTCGAAGTCGAGCGCATCGGCGCGCCATTCCATGCGTTGCTGTTCTGTCTGGCCGGCACCCTGGAGCTGTATCAAGGCGACATGCGCTGGCTGGTGGAACCCGGCCAGCTCGGTATCTTGCCGGCGATGGAGCGGCGCGGCTTTCGGCGCATCGGGGACGAGCCATGTCGGCTGGTGTGGCTGTTGCTCTCCGACCAGTCACGCTGGCATTACCTGCACGCGGCGCAATGCCAGGTGCGCGACAGTATGGAAGGCCAGACGCTGCACGATGCCGTATCGCTGTTCCAGCGCGAAACAGCCCGGCTCAACGCCGGCCACGCGGATGCGCAGGCAGTTTCCGCGCTGGATCTGGTCGTCACGCTGCTGGAACGCGCACTCCATCAGCTGCGCCCGTCGGCGGGCTGGCCAGCGCAGCTGCAGGCGCTGTTCGCCAAGGCCGATGAGGATCTGTCCCGCGATTGGTCAATCGATGAGCTAGCCGCGCGCCTGCATATCACGCCCGCCCATTTGCACCGGCTTTGCCAGCAACATCTGGGCTGCGCCCCCGGCCAATACCTGTTTCAGCTGCGGATGCGACGCGCCCGCGAAATGCTGCAGAACGGCCATCCGGTCGGCGATGTAGCGCAAGCAGTGGGCTACCACGAACTGGCGAGTTTCTCGCGCCGGTTCCGGCAGCATTTCGACATGAGCCCCAGCGCGGCGCGGGGCATGCCGAAGATGGGGTAGCGGGCGTAGCGCGGGTCGTTTGCCCCGGATTGATGTGTTGGCTTGGTCCGCAGGGTTTGCGGGTTACGCCTCGCGGCTAACCCGCACTACGGGCTGCTGGCCTTCGCGCTCGCGATCAGGCCACGGGTGAACACCATGATCATGCGGCCAACCGGTTCCTGGCCCGTGGTGGCACGTTGCAGCGCCAGCCCATGCGCGAGCGCCATGAAGCTGGCGGCCAGTTGCGTTGGCTCTGCTGGTGGGATCAGGCCTAGCCGGCCAAATAATCGCGCGATGAAACGGGCCAGTTCACCGCGATGCACTTCCCACACCGTTCCGTACTCCGCAGCGAATGCGGGGCTGCGATTGGCGTGTAACTGCAACTCCACCGCCAGTACGGCCCAGTCAGCATCTTGATCCAGCTCGGTCGCCCATGCTTCCAGCCCCGCCAGCACGTCGTCCGTGGATTGGTCGACCGATTCCAGCAAGGCGCTGAGTTGCCGGGCTTCCTCCTCCATATGCCGCCGCAGCAATTCCAGCAGCACCGACTCTTTGCTGGGGAAGTTTGAATAAAAGGCCCCTTGCGAATAGCCGGCCTCGTGGGCGATGTCTCGCAGCGACACCCCGCCGAATCCTGCCTGAATGAACAGTCGCCGCGCGGCCTCAAGCAGATGCTCGCGCGTTTGTGCCTGGCTTTCCTCGCGGCTGAGCCGCGCTCGTTTGGGTGGATTGGTCATGCGAGCAGAATATCAGTTGCATTTCGGATTTCAACTGATATGATAAATTTTAAAATATCACTCGAACTTTGAAATTCAACTGACTTCTGAGGCAACCAATGACGCAGCAAACCATCCTCCGCACCGCTTTTGTCACCGGCGCAACCGGGCTCCTTGGCAACAACCTCGTCCGTGAGCTGGTCGGGCGCGGCGTCGTAGTCCGGGCGCTCGTGCGTTCACAGGAAAAGGCAAAGCGGCAGTTCGGCAACCTGCCGGGGATCGAATTCGTGACCGGGGATATGGCCAATGTCGCGGCTTTCGCACACGCGTTGCAAGGCTGCGATGCGGTGTTCCATACCGCCGCGTTCTTCCGCGACAACTACAAGGGCGGCAATCATTGGGATGCCCTCCAGCGCATCAATATCGACGGAACAGCCATGCTCATTGCGCAAGCCTATACGGCGGGTGTCCGGCGCTTCGTCCAGACCTCATCGGTTGCCGTCCTGCATGGCGCACCGGGTGCCGTCATTGATGAGACCCATGAACGCGACCCGGCGGATGCGGATGACTATTACCGCAGCAAAATCCTTGCAGATCAGGCAGTTCGGCGCTTCCTCGATGGTCATCCCGATATGGTTGCCACGTTCGTGTTGCCCGGCTGGATGTGGGGGCCGGGCGATATCGGCCCGACCTCGTCCGGCCAGGTGGCGCAGGATACGGTGCTCGGCAAACTGCCCGGCCTCGTTCCCGGCAGCTTTTCGGTCGTCGATGCGCGAGACGTGGCCCGCACGCAGATCGCAGCGGCGGAAAAAGGACGCCGGGGCGAGCGTTATCTCGCAGCGGGCCGGCACATGACGATGCGTGACCTGATCCCCTTGATCGGCCGCATCGCTGGCGTGGCAACGCCGACCCGCTCAATCCCCATTCCCATCCTGTTCGCACTGGCTGGCGCGCAAGAGTTGTATGCCAGACTGACCGGCAAACCGATCCTGCTCAGCCTGGCTACCGTGCGGCTCATGCTGGCGGAAGCAGACCGAACCCACTTCAGCCCGACCAAGACCGAGCGTGAACTGGCGGTGCAATTCAGGCCAGCCGAGGACACCGTGCGCGATACGATCACTTGGTATCGGGAACACGGCTGGCTGCCGACCCCCGCTCAGACAGAAGCGCCTTCATCACGCAAGGCACGACCGCAAGTGATTGCCAAACCACGAAATTCCTGAGAAAACGCTGCGTGGGTCACCAGCGGCAGGCGACCGAATAACCAAGAGCGAATGATGAGCAGCGAATTACGGGTTGAAGAGATTCAAGCGGGCGATGGCAAGGAAGTGGTCAAAGGGGCGTTGATCACCACTCAATACAACGGCTTTCTGGAGGATGGTACCAAGTTCGACTCCTCCTATGATCGCGGCAAGCCGTTCCAGTGCGTGATCGGCACCGGGCGCGTGATCAAGGGCTGGGATCTGGGGCTGATGGGCATGAAAGTCGGCGGCAAGCGCAAGCTCTACGTACCGGCCCACCTCGCCTATGGCGAACGGCAGATCGGCACCCATATCAAACCGAACTCAAATCTAGTCTTCGAGATCGAGCTGCTGGAAGTGCTGACGCGGGATGATTGACTGCGGTACGAAGTAGGCATTACCGGTACGCCCAGCGGGCACTGTCCGGCCGGAATCAGTCTTTCAGGCTTGCTTTCAGGAATGGCCGCTGCTCGGCCGAAGCAGACGGTGGCACATCGAGTCGCTCACGTCCGCTATCGACCCATTCCGGACCATCACGACTTCCGAAAGCGGTCACTCACGAGTGCGTTTCGACGATGAACATTCGCGCTTGCTGGGCTTCCCGACGTTCAGCCTTGATCGGCGCATACCTTTCGGAATTGTAGAAGGCCAGCGCTTGGGCGAGAGTCGGAAACTCAAATACCCCAGCCAGCGGCAGCGGCGCCTCATCCCCCTCTAGAATCTGCGCAACAGGACCGAAATGTAAAATCTTCCCGCCCGCCTCTTTGAGCGCCGCCTGAAAGCGTGGAGCGAGCGCAGCTTGCTTGGCGGAGTCGATGACCCGCAGATTGACGTGTACGTATGCTGGCATTGTGCCTCCCATTAATAATGCATATACATTATTTGGCGAGAATGGGGTTGTCAAGGAGATAGATGTGAACGGTTTTGATCCAGAATCTTTGAAAGTCGTCGCAGCAGAGTGTCCAGGCTTCCAGGCTCGTGCAACGGCGCGCGCGCTCACGCGTTATTACAATGCCTGCTTCAAGCCGCTCGGGCTGACGGCCGAGCAATTCAGTCTTTTGGTAGGGATCGGTGCGGCTGAAGGGGCGACGCTTGTCGAACTCGCGGATAAGGCCGGGGTCGATCCGACCACCCTCAGCCGAAATGTTCAGAATCTGGAGAGCCGACATTTGGTCTGCGCTGAAGGCGGACGTGGCCGTGCAGGAAAGCGGCTAGCGCTGACGACGTCAGGGCGTCAACTCATGGCCGATGCGTTCCCTGTGTGGAATTGGGCCAAGGCGGAACTCGCCCGTCGCTTAGGCGATGAACAACTTCGCTCGACAAGACAAGCGATGGAGGCGCTGGCCAAGGCCGCAGAATCCTCATGTACATAAATCCGCTTTGGCCGAACAACGGACCATCGATATCGATTCATAGGCTTCCACCTTGGCTCGAAAGTCTCCTTCGCCAAACCACCTCTACCAAACCACTTACGGCACGCACTAAACCTGCATCGCAAACCGTTGCCGATAGGCCGCTGGCGATACGCCAACCAGCCGGCGAAAGTGATGGCGCAAGGTTTCCACTGCGCCAAATCCAGCCGCAGCAGCAATGCGCCCCAGACTGGTCTCGCCGCGCTCCGAACCGCTTTCCAGCAGCATCTTGGCGATTTCCACCCGTTGCACGATCAGCCAGTCATAAGGCGAGCTGCCGGTCGCCGCCTTGAACTGGCGCAGGAAGGTACGCGGGCTCATGGCGGCGCGGGCAGCGAGCGCATCGACCGTGTGCGGCTCGGCAGCATGCTGGTGCAGCCAATCGATCAGCGCCGCCAGTTTGTTGTTGTCGTATCGCGGCAGCGGCCGGCTGACGAACTGGGCCTGACCGCCGTCGCGATGCGGCGGGAGCACCAGCCGGCGCGCCACCTGATTAGCGACGGCCGCACCAAAGTCCGTGCGCACCAGGTGCAGCAGCATGTCCAACCCGGCAGCAGAGCCAGCGGACATCAGAAACTCGCCGTCTTCCACATACAAGACATCCGGCTCGACCTGAATGCGCGGATAGCGGGCGATCAGCCGCTCCATGTAGCGCCAGTGGGTGGTAGCACGACGACCATCGAGCAAGCCGGCCTCGGCAAGCAGGAACACGCCGTTGCAGATGCTGGCGAAGCGTGCACCACGGGTATGGGCCAAGTGCAGTGCGGCGCAGAGTTCGGGCGGAGCGGGTTCATCGGTATCGCGCCAGCCGGGTAGCACGATCAGGTCGGCATCTTGCAAAGCCTCCAGCCCATGATGGGCTTCGACCAGCACGCCACCCGCCGCGCGCAAGGGTGATGGATCCAGACTGCAGACCTGAAAGTCATACCAAGGCACGCCTAACTCGGGCCGATCGAGCGCGAAGATTTCGACCACACAGCCGAATTCGAAGGTGCAGAGCCGATCGTAGGCGAGTGCAACGACGCGGATTTTTTCCATGAAGAGTTTGGCGAGATATTGCCGATCAATGTCGATAACGCCACTGTGCCGCATTCGGGTGACCTCGCACAATACATTCATCATTCACCCCCCATCGTCCAGACGAGGCCCATCATGACCAATGCCGTTACCGCAACACCCGCCGCCGCCAGCCCCGCCGCCTTGGTCCACTTTGCCGCCAAGCTGGCGTTCGAGACCGATTGCTCGGACGTTCACGCGGCCTTCCAATCCGGCGAACCGGGCTTCGTGTTGCTGGATGCCCGCGGTGCAACGGCCTACGCAGCCGGCCACGTGCCGGGCGCACTCAATCTGCCGCATCGGGACATCACCGCCGAGCGCATGGCGGCATGGCCAGCGGATACCTTGTTCGTGGTGTATTGCGCTGGTCCGCATTGCAATGGCGCGGATCGGGCGGCCCTGAAGCTGGCGCAACTGGGCTGGCCGGTGAAGTTGATGATTGGCGGGGTAACGGGCTGGCTGGATGAGGGGTTGGGACTGAATACGGGGATCACGGCCGATACCGCCATCGTCTGCGCCTGCTGAAGGGCGATCTGGGCATCGGTAAATACGGTGTCATGGATCACACCTGCCGTACTGACTAACCCTAAGGCGGCAACGGCGGTAGGCATCCCCGTTTAGAATGGCATTACCGCTTCACGGTTTCTGCCATGCCTGACGACTATTCCGACCTCAACCCCTCCGCTCAGCTCAATGAGATCGACCGTATCCTCTTCAATCACCCGAGCGTGGCGATGCGGATGTGCAAGGCCTTGTTGCAGGCGGCCCGCCAGGCCAGCGATATCGAAACGTTGGTGCGCGCCGCCACGCAGCTTTCGCTGATCGAAGACCAGCTGGGCGAGCGTGGCGAGGCGGGCGTGGTATTGGCAGAGGCGCTCACCTGCTGCCAGCTGTACGGCCTGACCGAACTGGAACCGGCGGTGCTGGAACGCCTGGGCCGCAACAGTTACACCACTGGCGACTATCCGCATGCGCTGGAATGCTGGGCGCGTTGCGCACGACTATGCGGCACCTCACCGGCCTTCACGGAAACACGAACACTGGCATTGGTCGGGCTGGGGCATGTATGCAGCGCCTATGGCGCACTCGACAAGGCGGTGGCCTTTCATCGCGCCGCCGAGCGCCTGCTGCCAGCGCTCGACGATGCCTATCTGACCGCCAAGGTGAAGATCAGCCTGGGCTGGGATTTGCAGGCAACCGGTCATTACGACGAGGCCATCGTCATCCTGCGCAGCGCGTTGGCGCTATGCCAAGCGAAGCACTTCGGTCATTACCAGGCGGAGCTGGTGTTTCGGCTGGCGGAGATCGCACTCGGCCAAGGCCACATCGACGAGGCCGAGCGACTGCTTGAAGACGCGCTTGAGCTATTGGTGATCACGCCGTCGCATTGGTCCGAAGCCAATGTGCTCGGGCTGCTCGCTGAAGTCCGCGCCGCACAGGGCCTGCCGGATATGGCGATGAGCTTCGCACTGCGTGCACTGCATATCGCCGAGGCGGACGGCATGCGCCACGTAGCAGCACGGCTGCACGCCAGCATGGTTCATTACGCGCTGGCGGCGGGGCAACCGGGTTTGGCGGGCAACCACCGCGTCCGTCAGGAGACCTTGCAGAACCTCATCAACAACGACACCCCACCGCGTGATATGCCGGATTGGGCTTCGTTGGATGATGTGTTGGGTGGGTGAGACTGGCGAAACGCCGGCGCGATGATTGGCGCGGAGTCCCCCGGCCGGCAAAGCCATCCGGGCTACATGTCTGGTAGAAACCACGGTTTATGTCCCCTCGCCCATCCCATGCAAGGCTTTGCCTTGTTCAGGGAAAGTGGGAGAGGGGAGAAAGTCGCACCTCTCACCCCCGTTGCGAGTGCCCCCTGTAGGAGCGAGCTTGCTCGCGATGGCGATGGTGAACGACACGATGCAATCGCGAGCAAGCTCGCTCCTACAGGGGTAGCGGGTATGTCACCCTCTGCCTCCTCACCCCTCACCATCAATGGTGATGCTCCGGCATATTCCCCATGCCATCCATGTCCTTCATGTCGCCGTGCCCCATATGCATATTCATGTTCATCGGCTTGACCACGAACAGCTCTACACCCGGCGCGGGGTTCGGCAAATCCTGCGCGGACTGGCCCTCTGCCGGGATCTGCGTCCACTCGTTTTTGCCGGTCTGGCATTGCTGGATCACCTTGAAGTGCTCGATGCCGCCGTGGTCGGGGAGCTTGGTGAACAGCACGAATTCATCGTAACGATCCGCCGGCAGCTGGCCGCCCGACCACGTGACTTCACTGGTCCGTGCGCTGGCCCGTTTGCCATCCACACTTAGCGGTGCAGTCAATGCCACCTTCTTCACCGACAGCGTCCAGCCCGGCTTGGCTTGCGGGTTGGCCAGTTCGATATCGTCCGGCACTTGTACGGTGATCGAGGTCGTTGGTGATCCGTCGCAACCATGCGGGACCATGAAAGTGGCTTTGTAATCCGTGTCGGCCTTAGCCGTTGCTTGTTCCAGCGTGACATGGGCCGATGCAGCGGCGGCGGTCGCGGCCAGCAGCAAGGCGACGACGGTTTTCATCTTGGTCATGGTGTTCTGTCCTTTCTTGGCGAAGCGAAATAGGCGAACCGGCGAACACATCGTCGCCAGCTCACGGCCATGACATATGGTTGCAAACCGCCACTCAGAGCCCCACTTTTGCCAACGATTTCTAAACGCCGAACAACAAAAAACCCCGCGATATTTGCGGGGTTTTTTGTTGGCCGAGATGGCCATACATAGGCTAGAACATCGGTTTTACCAGACGTTCAGGTACTCCAGAATGCCTTCCGCAGCCTGACGGCCTTCGTAGACCGCACGCACCACCAAATCCGCACCGCGCACCTGGTCACCGCCGGCAAACACCTTCGGGTTGCTGGTCTGGTGCTTGAACTTCTGCTTGAACGGCGCGAGGGTACGGCCCCAGTCGTCGGTGTGGATGTTCTGGCCGGCGAACCAGTCAGCGGCTTCGGCCTGGAAGCCGAAGGCGATGACGACGTGATCCGCTTCGATACCGATTTCCGAACCCGGCACGACTTCCGGCTTGCGGCGGCCCTTGGCATCCGGCGCGCCCAGTTGGGTCGTCACCAGCTTGAGGGTCAGCGTGCCGTCGTCGTTCTGTTCGATGCCGACCGGTTGGCTGTTCCAGCGGAATTCGACGCCCTCTTCCTTGGCGTTGGCGACTTCGCGCTTGGAACCCGGCATGTTGGCTTCGTCGCGGCGGTAGGCGCAAATGACCGATTCCGCGCCTTGGCGGATGGCGGTGCGGTTGCAGTCCATCGAGGTATCGCCGCCGCCCAGCACGATCACGCGCTTGCCCTTCATCGATACATGCGCTTCGCCTTCCAGCGTGCCCATGCTGTGGCGCACGTTGTTGATCAGGTACGGCAACGCTTCGAGCACGCCCGGCAGGTCTTCGCCATCGAAGCCGCCACGCATGTATTTGTACGCACCCATGCCCATGAACACGGCATCGAACTCGCTCATGAGTTCGTCGATGGTGATGTCCTTGCCCACTTCGGTACTCAGGCGGAATTCGACACCCATGCCTTCCATGATTTCACGGCGGGTCTGGATGACTTCCTTCTCGAGCTTGAACTCGGGAATGCCGTAGGTGAGCAGACCACCGATCTGTTCGTAGCGGTCGAACACCACCGGCTTCACGCCATTGCGCACGAGGATGTCGGCACAACCGAGGCCCGCTGGGCCGGCACCGATTACCGCGACTTTCTTGTCGGTCCAGATCACGCCGGACACATCCGGACGCCAGCCTTGCTTGAAGGCGGTATCGGTAATGTATTTCTCGACCGAGCCGATCGACACCGCGCCAAAGCCACCCTGGTTCAGCGTGCATGCGCCTTCGCACAGGCGATCTTGCGGGCAGACGCGGCCGCAGATTTCCGGCAGCGAATTGGTCTTGTGTGACAGCTCGGCAGCTTCGAACAGCTTGCCTTCGTCAACGAGCTGCAGCCACTGCGGAATGTAGTTGTGCACCGGGCATTCCCACGAGCAGTAGGGGTTGCCACAGGACAGGCAACGACCGGATTGCTCGCCGGCGTCGCTCTTGTTCAGCGGTGCGTAGATTTCCTTGAACACGATCTTGCGGTCAGCCGCCGGCACTTTCTCGCCGGGGTTGCGCGCTACGTTCATAAACTGGAATACATCAGACATGAGTCACCTCGTGAGGCGTGAGGGGTGAGGAGTGAGGGGTAAAACCGCCCCATCTCCCACACACCTCAAGCCTTGATCCTTAATCTTTGAGCAAGTCGTCGAGCTTGGCGGCCTTCGGCTTGACCAGCCAGAAGTAGTCCACCGCTTCGTCGAAATTGGCCAACAGCTCTTGCGCCTTGATCGAGCCTGTGAGCTTGGCGTGCTGCGTGAGCTTGTCGCGCAGGTAGGCGCGCACCGCGCCATACGATTCGCCATTGATCAGGTTGATATCGATCAGCTCGTTGTTGATGCGATAGGCGAACTTTTCTTTCTCGTCGTACACGAGGGCGAAGCCGCCCGTCATGCCCGCGCCGAAGTTGTAGCCCGTCTCGCCCAGCACGATCACCACGCCACCGGTCATGTATTCGCAACCGTGGTCGCCAATGCCTTCGACGATGGCGGTCGCGCCGGAGTTACGCACCGCAAACCGCTCGCCGCCGCGGCCAGCTGCGAAGAATTCGCCGCCGGTTGCGCCGTAGAGGCAGGTGTTGCCGACGATCACCGCGTCATCAGAGCGGAATTCGCTGCCCTTGGGCTGGTAGACCACCAGCTTGCCGCCCGCCATGCCCTTGCCGGCGTAATCGTTGGCATCGCCTTCGATTTCCATCGTCAGGCCCTTGGCATTCCACACGCCGAAGGATTGACCGGCCGAGCCGTTCAGCTTGATGTGCAATGCGCCATCCGGCAGACCATCCGCGCCGTGCGCTTTGGCGATTTCGCCAGAGAGACGCGCGCCGATGGAGCGGTTGACGTTACGCACGCCGTATTCGAAGCGTTGCGGCGTCTTCGCCTTGATGCCGGCGATGGCGTCCTTGACCATTTGCTCGGCCAACTCGCCCTTGTCGAACGACGGGTTGCGCTCTTCCACGCAGAAGCGCGGTTCGGTTTCCGGGATATCGCCTTGCGACAGCAAGACATCCAGATGCAAGCGGCCTTGTTTATCCGTGCTGCCGGCCGAGGTGTTGAGGAGATCGGTGCGGCCGATCAACTCTTCCATGGTGCGCACGCCCAGCTTCGCCATCCATTCGCGCGTTTCTTCGGCGATGAAGGTGAAGTAGTTGACGACCATGTCCGGCAAGCCGGTGAAGTACTTGGAACGCAGCTTGATTTCCTGCGTGGCGACACCGGTCGCGCAGTTGTTCAAGTGGCAGATCCGCAGGTATTTGCAGCCCAGCGCCACCATCGGGCCGGTGCCGAAGCCGAAGCTTTCCGCGCCCATGGCCGCAGCCTTGATCACGTCCAGACCGGTCTTGAGGCCGCCGTCGGTTTGCACGCGCACGCGACCACGCAGGCCGTTGGCGCGCAGCACTTGTTGCGCTTCGGTCAGGCCGAGTTCGAACGGCGTGCCGGCGTACTTGACCGAGGTCAGCGGCGACGCGCCGGTGCCACCGTCGTAACCGGAAATGGTGATCAGATCGGCATAGGATTTGGCCACACCGGCAGCAATCGTGCCGACGCCTGGCTCAGCCACCAGCTTCACCGACACCAGCGCTTCCGGATTGACTTGCTTCAAGTCGAAGATCAGCTGGGCCAAATCTTCGATCGAGTAGATGTCATGGTGCGGCGGCGGGGAGATCAGCGAGATGCCCGGCTTGGAGCAACGCAGCTTGGCGATCAGCGGGGACACCTTGTCGCCCGGCAATTGGCCGCCTTCGCCCGGCTTGGCGCCTTGCGCTACCTTGATCTGCAGCACTTCGGCGTTGACGAGGTAATGCGGCGTCACACCAAAGCGGCCGGAGGCGACCTGCTTGATCTTGGACATCTTGATCGTGCCGTAGCGGCTGGCGTCTTCGCCACCTTCGCCGGAATTGGAACGACCGCCGAGACGGTTCATGCCTTCGGCCAGCGCTTCATGCGCTTCCGGGCTCAATGCGCCGAGCGACATACCGGCGGAATCGAAACGCTTGAGAATGGCTTCGATCGATTCGACTTCATCCACCGGAATGGACTTGGCCGTATCGATATTCAAGGTCATCAAGTCGCGCAACATGGCAACCGGACGGTTATTCACGAGGTCGGCATACTTGAGGTATTCCTTGTACTCGCCGCCTTGCACCGCCTTTTGCAGCTGCATCACCACGTCCGGGTTGTAGGCGTGGTATTCCTCGCCGAACACGTACTTGAGCAGGCCACCCTGGCCGATCGGGCGCATCGGGTTGAAGGCAAACTTGTTCAGTTGTACCTGATCCGCTTCGAAGTCGGCGAAGTTCGCGCCGCCGATACGGGATACGGTGCCTTCCATGCACAGGTCGATGACTTCCTCGCCCACGCCGATGGCTTCAAACAGTTGCGAGCCGCGATAGGACGCAATGGTCGAGATGCCCATCTTGGACAGGATCTTGAGCAGGCCCTTGTTGATGCCCTTGCGGAAATTGTTGGTGGCCTTGAGCAGCGGCACATCGATCTGGCCGAGGTTCGCCAGTTCCATGATGGTCTGGTAGGCCAGATACGGGAACACCGCAGTCGCGCCGTAACCGATCAGGCAGGCGAAGTGGTGCGGATCGCGCGCAGTGGCGGTTTCGACGATGAGGTTGGTCTTGCAACGCAAACCGGCATCGACCAGCCCGTGGTGCACCGCGCCGACAGCGAACAGCGCCGGGATCGGCAAGCGACCCTTGGCGATGTTCTTGTCGCTCAGCACGATGACGACCGATTTGTCTTCACGCACCGACTTCAGCACCGCCGCCCGCAGCGACTCGATGGCTGCTTTCAGGGTGGTTTGGGCCGGCTCGAAGCTGATATCGAAGAAGGCCGGCTTGTAATCGTCGCCGGGCAGCGAGATCAGCGCGTCGAATTTGTCCGACGAGAGCACCGGCGAGCGCACTTCGAGGCGACGCGCGTTGTCTTCGGTTTCCTGGAAGATGTTGCGTTCCGGGCCGAAACAGGTGTTCAGCGACATCACGATCGCTTCGCGGATCGGGTCGATCGGCGGGTTGGTCACTTGCGCGAATTGCTGGCGCAGGTAATCGAACGGCGAACGGACTTTCTCCGACAGCACGGCCATCGGGGTGTCATCGCCCATCGAACCAATCGCTTCCTGGCCTTCAGCGGCGAGCACGCGCACGATCTGATCGCGCTCTTCGAAGGTCAGCTGGAATTGCTTCTGGTAGCTCAGCAGCGTGCCGGCATCCATCGCTTGCAACGGTGCGTTGTCTTCGGCGATTTCGAGCTGCTGGGCGTTTTTCTTGACCCAATCGCGATACGGATGCGCGGCCTTGAGGCGGCTGTCGATGGTTTCGGTATCGAGGAACTCACCGGTCTTGAGGTCAATGGCGACGATCTGGCCCGGCTTGACCCGGCCCTTCTTCACCACATCTTCCGGCTTGTAGTTCCACACGCCGATTTCGGATGCGATGGTGAGGTGGCGATCCTTGGTGATCACGTAGCGCGCCGGGCGCAGGCCGTTGCGGTCGAGCGCACAGCCGGCGTAGCGGCCATCCGTCCAGACGAGGCCGGCCGGGCCGTCCCACGGCTCCATGTGCATCGAGTTGTATTCGTAGAAGGCACGCAGATCGCGGTCGGCGGTATCCACGTTCTGCCACGCCGGCGGCACCAGCATGCGGAAGGCACGGAACACGTCGATGCCGCCCATCATCAGGCCTTCGAGCATGTTGTCGAGGCTCATCGAGTCCGAACCATCGGTCTGGACGATCGGGCGGATCGCGGCCATGTCGAGGTTGTCGGTCGCCATGATGGCTTCGCGCGCCTTGGCCCACAGACGGTTGCCGTGCAGCGTGTTGATTTCACCGTTGTGCGCCAGGAAGCGGAACGGCTGTGCCAGTTTCCACTGCGGCCAGGTATTGGTGGAGAAGCGCTGGTGATACACGGCCAGCGACGACTCGAAGCGCTCGTCCTTCAGGTCAAGGAAGAACACCGGCAGGTTGTCCGGCGTAACCAGGCCCTTGTACGAGAGCGTATTGGGATTGAGTGTCGGGATATAGAACGCGGCGTCGACGGCCTTGTTGGCCTTCTCGGCATTGCGGCGCGCCTGATACAGCTTGCGGCTGAAGGTCACGTCGTCCATGCCGGCAGCGGCGTTGACGAACACCTGCTTGAACTTCGGCAAGGTGCGCAGCGCGTATTCGCCACAGGCTTCCACGTTGACCGGCACTTCGCGCAGGCCGGCAAAACCGAGGCCCTGGGCTTCGATCGCGTGCTGCAGATTGGTCAGGGACGCATCTTCGGTGTGGAAAACGAGGCCGGCAGCGTATTCATCCGCCAGCTTGAAGCCGTTTTCCGCCGCGACTGCGCGCAAGAAACCATCCGGTTTGCGGAACAAGAGGCCACAGCCGTCACCCGATTTACCATCGGCCGCCACTGCGCCACGGTGCGTCAAGCACGCGAGCGAACTGATTGCCGTCGAAACCAGCCAATGGCTTGGCTTGTCGTCCATCTGCGCGATCAAGCCGAAACCACAGCTATCCTGCTCGAAGCTCGGGCTGTATAGCGTGCCCTGCAGCCAGCGTTGTCGATCCATCCCAAAACCCTTGCGAAATGCGCCAAATTTACAGCGAAAAGGTCTTGATTCTAGTCCGAAAGCCGTAAATTTCGCAACCGCACGGCGCACGAGCGGACAATCGGGGAAAACCCCCAAAATTTAGCCGACTTCATGCTTTCGACAGGTGTTTTGCGACTTGGCCGACAGACGGTGAAAAATCGTAAGAAATTCGGTTACGGCAGTTAAAAATACTGCTGTAACGTTATTGTGCAGTGCGGCGATGGGGTGCGGATTTTACGCTTGAGCGGGGCCGCGCCGAAGAGAATCAGGACGAACAACCGGCCGCCGCATCCACGCCAAACAGCCCAACTCGTGAAATCCCCAAATCCGGCTGACCAAGACTGGCCCCCATCGGGATGGCTGCAAACACGCGGCATCTGTGTCAGCATACGGAAAGCTATCCGCCGTCCCCGAGAAACACAGCATGCCTTTCCTCAAACCCGCCTTGGCCGCGTGCCTGTTGGTGCTATTGGCCGGCTGCGCCAGCATCTCGCCGCAATCCCCTGCCCTGCTGCAGCAACAGCTGGCCCGCGTCGAACCCACCGATGCCAAACAGCCGCATATTTACCTGATTGCCGTCGCCGGCTTCGATACACCCAAGGTATTCGGCCAGGAAGCCGAATATGTGACCAGCGTGTTTGTACGCCAGCTTGGCGCCGCCAACCGGGTTGTGATCCTCAACAATCGCCACCTGGATGCCGAGCGTTACCCACAGGTCAACCGTGATCTGCTCCGGCAAGCCATCCTCGGCATCGCGGCCAAAATGAACCGGCAGGACGACGTACTGGCGCTCTACCTGACCTCGCACGGATCGCACGAGGGTAACTTCATGCTGCATCCGCCCACCAGCTACCGCTCGCCCGCCGAGCCCGTCTCGCCGCAATGGCTCAAGGACACGCTGGCGGAGGCCGGCATCCGCTGGCGCATGGTCTTCGTTTCAGCCTGCTATTCCGGTCGTTTCCGCGATGTATTGCGCGACGAGCGCTCGCTCATCATCACCGCGGCGGATGCCAACCATCCGTCGTTCGGCTGCAGCAACGATGTCGATTACACCTACTTCGGCAAGGCCATGTTCGTCGATCAGGATTTCGCGCAGCCGGATTGGGCCAAGCTGTTTGCCAACGCGGCGGAAAAGATCATCGAACGGGAAAACGAACAGGGCATCCTCGTCCACTCCAGCCCGCAATTCTGGTTCGGACCACAGCTGGCTGACCATCTGACGGAGATCGAATCCCGCCAATGATTCATAGGTTGGGTTGAGCGCAATGTTCAGCCGGGAGACATAGGTAACACTTGTCGGGAGACATGGGTAACACTCAACCTAGTCTAACTGCACCCGCAGATCGATGGTGCGAATGGCCTTATGACAGAAGAACACCGTCAGCACATCGGCTTGTGCCGAAGGTCGCAGTGCCACGTACTCCCCCGCCAAGCCCTCGCCTATGAACACTGCCCGGCCGCGATACTGGATTTGCCCGTTGACGCGAACCTTCAACACCCGATCGCCCGGCTCATACTCCACCGCCGGCAGTTGCTCCGGATACGGCCGGCCACTGCAGCGGTAGCGACTGGCCGGCACCTGTTGCTGTAACGCTTCATGCGGCCGAATCAGGTTGTAGCAGTCCCGC
>NZ_JONM01000023.1 GCF_000711875.1 Andreprevotia chitinilytica DSM 18519 | reverse complement strand
AAGGGATGACAGCGGCCGGCACGCGAATCAGTCAGCGGGAAATGGCCCTTGAAATCCATCTGCCACAGCAGATTCGGCGCGGCGTGCTCGAAGCGCTGGCGGGCTTGCTGCGTCTGCATTGCATCGCCCTGAATGGCCCGGCCGTGCCGACGCAGAATGGCATCGATGGTGCTGGGATGGGGTTTGAGGGATGAAGCGGGCAACAGGGCTTGCAGTTTGCGACTGCCCCAGCAGGGATAGGCGTCATGCAGCGCCAACAGCAGGGCTTCCAGCGCGCTGCTGCTGCGTGCCGGGGAGTGCAGGGGTCGGCGGGAGCGATCCTGTAACCCGGCGGCGCCGTGTTCAGCGAAGCGGGCCAGCCATTTGTAGCCGGTCTTGGGGCTGATGTTGAAGGCGTGGCACAGCGCACGGACATTGGCGCCAGGGGCTTGGGCCAGCAAGACGAATTCGTGGCGTGAGGACATGGTGGAATACTCCTTCCAAGGCATCGCCTGCTCCTGTGAATGGCAAGGCGATGATCATAAAAGGTGTTACCCATGTCTCCCGACAAGTGTTACCTATGTCTCCCGGCTGAACACGCAGCGAAGCCCAACAAGCGACCTTAACGACGACGGGGGCGATGTTGGGCTTCATTTCATTCAGCCCAACCTACCGACTAACGTCAAAACCCACGTCTTGAACCACAGAGAACACGGAGAAGAACGCGTTTTTGTAGGAGCGAGCTTGCTCGCGATGACCATGTATCAATTAACGAAGCAATCGCGAGCAAGCTCGCTCCTACAAAGGTTTTCTCCATGTTCTCTGTGTCTACAGGTTCGTTTTCAAGATTTTCGGTTTTTGCGATGTTTCCTAAGCCACCGGATGTTCCACCTGACCCGTGGACTTAGGCATATACGCCGGATCGTGCAGCAGATCGCCTACCCCATTGATCAGGAACTGCACGCCGACGCAGATCAACAGGAACCCCATGATGCGGGAGATCGCATTGATGCCGTTTTCGCCCAGAAAGCGGTACAGCCTCGTCGATGCCCGCAAGGTCAGCCAGGCGATCCAGGCGGTGATGACGATGCCAATGCTTACCGACAGATAGCCCAGCAGCACTGGCAGTCCATTGGTGTGGCCATGCACGCCGGACGACAGCGAAATCACCACGGCGATCGAACCAGGCCCGGAAAGCGACGGCATCGCCAGCGGCGTGAACGAAATGTCGCGTTTGTGAGCCGCTTCTTCCTGCGCGGCATCGGGCAGGCTGCCGGTGTCGCTGGGGAACAGCATGGTGAAGCCGATGTAGGCGACGACCAGCCCGCCGGCGATGCGCAGACCGGGAATCGAGATGCTGAAGAAATCCATGATCAGCGCCCCGGCCAGCAGGAAGGTGATCAGGATGGCGGCCATGTAATAACAGGCACGTTTGACCTGCCGGGCGCGCTCGTCGGCAGACAGGTTGGCAGTCAGCCCCGGCAGCACCGACACGGCGAACAGCGGGTTGCAGATCGGCAGCAGCGCGGTCAGCGTGGCGAGGATGGTGGAAAAGATTTCGAGCAGCATGGGCAACATGGGCAAGGTTTCTGTACGGAGTGGGGACGGTGCAAAACCCGGTGAACGATCCCGGCCCGGCAGGGCAACTGGTGTCAACGTAGCTGCAAAACGCGCAACGCCCCAAGAGATATCCCTTGGGGCGCGGACTTGGCGGGTGTCGTCAGCCGGATTTAGTCGGCATTAAATCGCGTCAGCTTCGGTTCTACCAGTTCAAATTGCCAGCGCGGATAGGCTGGCAGGCCATCCACGTACGGCGGTGGCGCTTCACCCTGAATCAGTGGGGCGAAATATTCGCGGCCGGCGGGCGAGAGGTGGAAGCCATCGCTGGTCAGGTATTCCAGCGGCAGCGGCTTGTCGTGATGGGCGACTTCGACCAGCGGCACCGGTTCCAGCCGCCAGCGGTAAGGCTCGTTGTCCTCGCGGATGATGGCGGGCATCACGCTCTTCACGCCGCTGAGCGCATAAGCCACGGCGGCTTCGCCAACCGCGACCGCCTGGGTGAGATCGGTCGCGGAGGCCAGATGGCGTGCCGAGCGCTGCAAGTAGTCGGCCACGGCCCAGTGGCATTTGTGGCCCAGCTCCGCCTTGATCAGATTGGCGAGGATCGGCGCCACACCGCCGAGCTGGGTATGGCCGAAGGGGTCGGTGCTGGCGGTTTCAGACAGGAACACGCCATGCGTATCGCGCAGCCCTTCGGAGGCGACGATGGCGCAGTAACCAACGCGCGCGATGGTGTCCTTCACCGCACGCAGGAAGCGGCCCGGCTCGAACGGCACTTCCGGCGCCAGGATCAGGTGCGGCGCGGTGGCGTCGTCGTGGGTGGCAAGGCCGGCTGCGGCGGTAATCCAGCCGCTTTCACGACCCATCACTTCCAGAATGAACACCTTGGTGGAGCTGGCCGCCATCGACGCCAGATCGAGCCCGGCTTCGCGGATCGAGGTGGCGACGTACTTGGCGACGGAACCGAAGCCCGGCGAGCAATCGGTCAGCGGCAAATCGTTATCGATGGTCTTGGGAACAAGGATGGCGGTCAGGTCGATGCCTTGGTACTGCGCGTATTCGGCGATTTTCAGGCAGGTATCGGCCGAATCACCGCCGCCGTTGTAGAACAGATAACCGATGTCGTGCGCGGCGAAGACTTCGAACAGGCGCTTCAATTCGGTGCCGTGGCGCAGCTTGTGCCGGCACGAACCGAATGCACCGCCGGGCGTGGCCTTGAGCAAGGCCAGCTGGGCATCGGGAATCCGGCCGGTATCGATCAGTCGCTCATCCAGCACGCCGAGCACGCCGTTTTCGGCGGCAAACATGGTGCCGATCTGCTCCGGGTGGCGGCGTGCGGCGCTGATGACGCCAAAGGCCGAGGCATTGATGACTGGGGTAACGCCGCCGGATTGGGCATAAAGCGCATTCTTTGGCATAAGCCATCCTCGCTTGAAACGGTTGGGGAAATTGCGGGCGCTTATGGCGGAGCGGGTTCGATGGCAGACTCGCTTGCACAACGCAGAGGGTGCATCGGCTGATGCCCGAAGAACACGCTCCGCGGAACACCATGACCGGGTCTGGCCGATGTTGTTCAGGACCTCTGTCAATTTGGCGCACTGCAGCAGCCGCAGCTATTCGGAATTTCCGCTAGGGGATAGTGACAAGTGGTTGCACTTGGCTAGGGCATGCACCGTCGAGCATGCACACAGAACGTGCACTATGCTGGCCGTTGACCGCCCCCTTTCGAGACGGAAGCCAGTCTGATTGCGGGGTGCAGCAAGCTGGCACGCGGCTTGCGAGGATAAATGAGAATCTCAAGCGGAGGGCCCACCATGCACCAGATCGAACCACCAGCGCCCGACTTCTTCGACGAAATGCTCGCTGCCGATTATTCGGTGCGCCCGCATTACAACGCGTTTTCGGATTGGCTCAACACCCAGACGCCGGCCATGCTGGCGCAACGGCGGCGCGAAGCCGAACTGCTGTTCCATCGCGTTGGCATCACGTTTGCCGTCTACGGCGACGACAGCGGCGCCGAACGCCTGATTCCTTTCGATGCCATCCCGCGCATCATTCCGGCCACCGAGTGGACCCAGCTCGAAATCGGCCTCAAGCAACGCGTGGCCGCGCTCAATGCCTTCCTGCATGACATCTACCACGAGCAGCACATCCTCAAGGCCGGCCTGATTCCCGCCGAGCAAGTGCTGGTGAACAACCAATACCAGCCGGCCATGCAGGGCCTCGACCTGCCGCATAACATCTACGCCCATATTGCCGGCGTGGACGTGATCCGCCACGGCGACGGCGATTGCTACGTGCTGGAAGACAACCTGCGCGTGCCGTCCGGCGTGAGCTACATGCTGGAGAACCGCAAGATGATGATGCGGCTCTTCCCTGAGCTGTTCGCCCATCACGCCATCGCGCCGGTCGACCATTACCCGAACCTGCTGCACGACACACTGCGCCACGCCAGCGACGTCGATCAGCCGACCGTGGTGGTGATGACGCCCGGCCACTACAACAGCGCTTATTTCGAGCATGCCTTCCTTGCGCAGCAAATGGGCGTGGAGCTGGTGGAAGGCCGCGATCTGTTCGTCGAGAACGAGCACGTTTACATGCGCACCACTGCCGGGGCGAAGCAGGTGGACGTGATCTACCGCCGCCTCGACGACGCTTTCCTCGATCCGCTCGCCTTCCGCCCGGATTCGGCGCTGGGCGTGCCGGGGCTGCTGTCGGCCTATCGCGCCGGCAATGTGATCCTTGCCAATGCGATTGGCACGGGTGTGGCGGACGACAAATCGATCTACCCCTACGTGCCGGACATGATCCGCTTCTATCTGAGCGAAGAGCCGCTGCTCAAGAACGTGCCGACCTGGCAATGCCGCCGACCGGATGAGTTGTCGCACGTGCTGGCGAATTTGGATGAGCTGGTGGTCAAGGAGGTTCACGGTGCGGGCGGTTACGGCATGCTGATCGGCCCGAAAGCCAGCCGCGCCGAGATCGACGAATTCCGCGAGCGGATCAAGGCCGATCCATCGAATTACATCGCCCAGCCGACGCTGGCGCTGTCGACCTGCCCGACTTTTGTGGAAGAGGGCATTGCGCCGCGCCATATCGACTTGCGGCCGTTCGTGTTATCCGGCAAGACCACGCGCATCGTGCCGGGCGGATTGGCGCGGGTGGCGCTCAAGCGTGGGTCGTTGGTGGTGAATTCGTCGCAGGGTGGGGGGACGAAGGATGCCTGGGTGTTGGAGGCGTGATTTGTTCTTTCAACGTTTGGGGATTAAGCGCCTGCGGCGCGGGTAAAGGCTTTACTGCGCGTTCCGCCGCGCGGACGGGGAAAGGACTTTGCCTCGCCAAAGCCCTCTCCACTCCAAAGGCGACCCTCATCAACGCCCTTCGTAAGCTCAGGGTTCCCGATCAACAAAGGTTGTCGCGGGCGGGAATCGGGAACTCGGGCCAAGGCCCTCAGACAACTTGATCCCAGAAGCCCCCGCGCCAACCTTTGTTGCTCGGCGCTGATGCAAGGGAGGGGCAGACCATCTACTCCCCGACCCTCTCCTTGAAGGAGAGCGTGACGTAACTTGAAATAGCGTGGTTTCTTATCGCGATGCTGGTGTTTTGCTCCCCTCGCCCGTTTACGGGAGAGGGGCCGGGGGTGAGGGTGCTGGCAAGGACATCATCCTTCTCCCGACCCTCACCCTAACCCTCTCCCACAAGTGGGCGAGGGGATAGATCATCGTTGTACGTGGCTTATCGTACAAAAGCAGCGACTGCTGTTCGTAACTACGCGGGTTGTACTGCGCGCTTTTCCTCCCTTCGCGCTAAGCGCCGAGGGCGTGGAGCGAGACCCTAGGCTCGCGACCGACTGAGGGAAGCCCGGAGGGCCGTAAGGCGCAGGGTCGCCTTTGGGGTGGTGGGGGCTTTGGCGAGACAAAGTCCCTTCCCCGGCCGCGGGACGGATTCCCGCTGTAATGCTGTAAGTTGCGCCGTAGGCGCTGAAACTGAAAATAGAAACACAACAGGAACCCTGAATATGATGCTCAGCCGAACCGCCGACCACCTCTACTGGATGAGCCGCTACCTCGAGCGCGCCGAAAACCTCGCCCGCTTGCTGGACGTGAGCTTCAGCCTCTCGCTACTGCCGCAATCCAAAGGCGCACGTGCTGAAATGCAGGCGCCGCTGGTCATTACCGAAACGTTGGATGAATACCAGGAACGCTACAGCGAGATCAGCGCCGAAAACCTGTTCGCCTTCATGGCGCTCGATCGGGACAACCCGGCCAGCATCGTCGGCTGCCTGCGCCGCGCGCGCGAGAACGCCCATGCGGTGCGCGGCAAGATCACGGCGGAGATGTGGGAGAACATCAACGCCACCTGGCTGCAGGCACGGGAATTTGAATCCGTCGCTGGCGGTGAAGTCGGCGATTTCTTCGACTGGGTGAAGGAGCGCTCGCACCTGTTCCGTGGCGTGGCCTATGGCACCGTCTTGCGTGGCGATGCGTATAGTTTCATCCGGCTTGGCACCTTCGTGGAGCGCGCTGACAACACCGCCCGCCTGCTGGATGTGAAAGCCAGCCTGATGGACGACGCGCGTGCCGAAGGCGATGCCAGTGGCGCGCATGACTACTACGCGTGGAATGCGCTGCTCAAGGCGCTGTCGGCCTATGAAGCGCATCTGGAGGTCTACCGCGATACCGTCTCCGTCCAGTCCGCCACCGAGCTGCTGCTGCTGTCGCCCCGCCTACCGCGCTCCTTGCGTGCCAGTCTGGATGCCATTTGCAAGATTCTGGGGCAGATCGAGGGCGAGAACGGCCGCTTGGCACAGCGTCAGGCCAATGCCTTGCTCAACGACCTGAAATTCGCCCGCGTCGACGAGATTCTCGAGGCCGGCTTGCATGACTACCTCGGGCAGTGGCTGCTCGATATCAACGCTTTGGGCGAGACGATTTATCACGCGTATCTGGAAGCGGCTTGATGCGCCTCTCGATCCACCATGAAACCGTCTACCACTACGACGAGCCGTTGGCGCGCAGCATGCAGCTGTTGCGGCTGACGCCACGGGCCGGTGTGGGGCAGACGGTCATCGACTGGCAGATCAGCGCGCCGGGGCGGTTGACTGCCGGGTTCGATACCTACGACAACCCGCAGCATCTGCTGAAGCTCGAGGCCTGGAACCAGGAAATTCGCATCGTCGCAGAAGGCACGGTGGAGACGCGCTATGTCGAAGCCCGCCCGCGCGACAAACTGCCGCCCTTGTGCTTTCTGCGCGATACGCCATTGACTGAATGCGATGCGGCGCTACGTGATTTCGCCGAAGGCTATCGCCAACTGGTCACACAACGCGGCCGGGCGGCGCTGCTGGATTTGATGGAAGACCTGCTCGATCGCATGCCCTATTCGCCGGGCGTGACACAGACGGAGACGCCAGCTGCCGCGGCATTCCAGCTGGCAGCCGGCGTATGCCAGGATCACGCCCACGTGTTTCTGGCCGCCTGCCGCACGCTGGGGGTGCCGGCGCGCTACGTGAGCGGCTACCTGTTAACCGATCACGACGAGCACGTCGCCAGCCATGCCTGGGGCGAGGCGTGGATCGAGGATGGCTGGTACGGGTTTGATGTGAGCAACGGCTGCTGCCCGGACGAGCGCTACGTGCGCTTGGCGATCGGGCTCGACTATCTGGAAGCCAGCCCGGTGCGTGGCTTGCGGCAGGGGGGCGGGGCGGAACGACTTGAATCGAAGGCGTTGGTGATGCACGCGACGGACCAATGAGCCCGTCAGGACTACAATAACGGCATTGTCGCCAAGCTGGATTCATTCATGACTTACTGTGTTGCCATGGCCCTTGAGCAGGGCTTGTTGTTCGCATCCGATTCCCGCACCAATGCCGGGGTCGATCACATTTCCACCTTCTCGAAGATGCATTTGTTCGAAGTGGCCGGCGAGCGGCAACTGGTACTCCTGACTGCTGGCAATCTCGCCACCACCCAGAGCGTGGTCAGCCTGCTGCGCCAGCGTTGGGCCCATGACGGCATCGGTCTGCGTGGTGTGTCGTCGCTGTATGATGCCGCACTGCTGATTGGCGATACCGTGCGTGAGGTGATTGCCCGTGATGTGAGCGAACAGGGCACGACGCAGGGCATCGATTATGGTGCTTCCTTCCTGCTAGGTGGCCAGATCAAGGGCGAGCAACCCCGCTTGTTCAACATCTATCCGCAGGGCAATTTCATCGAGTCGAGCGTTGAAACGCCGTATTTCCAGATCGGCGAATCCAAGTACGGCAAACCGATTCTCGACCGGGTGGTGCAGTTCTCGACGCCACTGAATGAAGCGCTGAAATGCACGCTGATCTCGTTCGATTCGACCATCCGCAGCAATCTCTCCGTCGGCCTGCCGATCGACACGCTGACCTGTAAACGCGATGCCTTCGTGCCGCCCAAGCCTTATCGCGTGACTGAAACCGACCCGTATTTCAACCAGATCCGCAAATCATGGGGGCGCGGCCTGCGCAAGGTGTTTACCCAGCTGCCGGATGGGGCGTGGTTCGAGCGTTGATTCGAGAGGATTTTCGTAGGGCGGGTTACGCAGCAAGCTGCTAACCCGCCCTACGGAAGGTCACGCTGCCGTGCGATAGATGCGCCGCAAAATCTGATCCGGCTCGCCATTCACGATCTGTCGTAGTTCAACGCGCACATCGGCCGGCGGCATGCCCAATTCGGCCAAGGCAGTCAGCACATCGTCGAACTGAGCGCGCAATGACGGATTGCTGTCGCGGCGGCGCTCGGCAAAACAGGCGGTCAGTTGCATGCCGCAGCTGCAAAGGCGATGTGCTTCCACCACGCCGTCATCACGGTTGGACGGCGTCGCGTTGGCAACGGGGGTTGTGTTATTCAAATAGGCCGCGAAATTACCGAAATGGCGGCTGCACTGCGGGCAACGGCGAGGAAAGGCGAGTAACTCGTTGTGCTTGGGGGCTGGGGTGCTCATTGGTGTTCTCCCAGGGCGTCTTGCGCTTCGCCCTGATGACACTATAGCCAGTGGTTCATGCCAAACAAATAATTTGTAAGAATGAATTTGATGGCTGTTGTAAGCATGCCACGCAGTGTATTGCCGCCAATCTTCTGCCGCTCAGCTTAGCGGCCAGCCTTGGCACGGGCGATGAAGGTATCGAGCTGGCGGGCAAAGCGCTGGCGATCCGCCGCCGAGAGTGCCGCTGGTCCGCCGGTCTGGACACCGCTGGCACGTAAGGTATCCATGAAGTCGCGCATCGTCAGCCGTTCACGGATGTTTTCCACTGTCAGTGTCTCACCGCGAAAGTCGATCACGTGCGCACCCTTGGCGATCACGTCTGAAGCCAGCGGGATATCGGCGGTGATGACCAGATCGCCTGCCTCGGCCCGGCCGGCGATCTCATTGTCGGCAACATCAAAACCCCGCGGCACCTGCAGCGCACGGATATGCGGCGAGGCTGGCACAGAGAGCAGCTGGTTGGCGACCAGCACCAGGTTGATCTGCGCCCGCTCGGCTGCGCGGAACAGGATGTCCCGTATGACCTTGGGGCAGGCGTCGGCATCGACCCAGATGTTCATGGGTTTAGCCGGCGTTGTTCAGGATGGAGACGTAGCGCTGAATCGTTGCCTCGAAGCCATGCTGCAATGCTTCGACCGTCAGCGCGTGGCCAATCGATACTTCGAGGATGTCTGGAATGACGAGGAAGTCGGCCAGATTGTCGAGATTCAGGTCGTGGCCGGCATTGACGCCCAGGCCGAGGTCGGTGGCGATCACGGCGGCTTCGGCATAACGCGCGAAGGTGACCGCGAAGTCGCCATGCTCGTGATCGTGCGCGTATTGCTCGGTATAGAGTTCGACGCGATCACAACCGGTGGCGGGTGCCGCGGCGATTTGGGTCGGGTCGGCATCGACAAACAGGCTCACGCGAATGCCAGCGGCTTTCAGCTCGGCCACGATGGGTTTGAGCTTTTCCGTATCGCGCAGGATGTTCCAGCCGTGGTCGGAGGTGAGCTGGCCGGGTTCATCCGGCACCAGCGTGCATTGCTGCGGCCGTGCCGCCAGCACTACATCCAGAAATTGCCGATCCGGATAGCCTTCCACATTGAGTTCGGTGCCGGGCCGGGCATCGACGACGGCTTTCAGTGCGGCAACGTCCGCATAGCGCGCATGGCGCTGGTCCGGCCGGGGGTGAATCGTGATGCCATGCGCGCCAGCGTTCAGCGCCAGATGGGCGAAATGGACGACGCTGGGGAAATCCCGCCCGCGCGAATTGCGGATGAGAGCGATCTTGTTGAGGTTGACTGAGAGTTGGGTGGGCATGGACTGATAGCCGGCGGTGTTTACGCGAGCCGGTATTGTCTACCCCTTCGCGCAGGTGGGCTAGAGGGGATTTATCGCCAACTGCGCTGTTTGGGGCATGGGCTGATTGAGGGCGAACTTGCCTGCCATCAGCCCGCCCTGATCGGCGGTTGGATTGCGGTGATGTCGCTTAAGGGGCCGCAGGGGCAGTGCTATAAAACGAGGATGCCCATTACAGAATTTTCGGGGGTGAAAGACGTTCCAGCAGCAAGGAGTCAATCATGAGCCGCAAATCGATCGACTGCAGAGACATGCCGGGCAGCACCTGTTCGGTCGCCATCACTGCAGACAGCAAGGAAGAACTACTGGAGGCCGCGATCGCACACGCGGTGAAGTCGCACGGTTATAGCGATTCACCCGAGCTGCGAATCCAGCTGGCCAAGATGTTCAAGGATGAAACCAGCACACCGCTGCGCAAGGCTGCATGAGAAGCCTGCATTAGTGCGACGGACGAAAAAATGCCCCGCTCTGCGACGAGTGGGGCATTTTTTGTGGCAGCTAAGGCGTCAACGCAGCCAGATCAGGCCTTCAGCGCCCCGAAAATAGCGTCGCGGATCGCATCCATATCACCCACGCCGTTCACCTTCACGTACTTCGGTGCCTTGGCATCGCCCGATGCGGCGAGCTTGCCGTAGTAGCTCACCAGCACTTCGGTCTGCTCGTGATACACAGACAGGCGTTTCTTGACGGTTTCTTCCTTGTCGTCGTCGCGCTGGATCAGGTCTTCACCGGTTTCGTCATCCTTGCCTGCGACCTTCGGTGGGTTGTACTTCACGTGGTAAGTACGGCCCGAGGCCACGTGCACGCGGCGGCCGGCCATGCGGTCGACGATGGCTTCGTCCGGCACGTCGATTTCGACCACGTAGTCGATATCCACGCCGGCTTCGCGCATGGCGTCGGCTTGCACGGTGGTGCGGGGGAAACCGTCGAACAGGAAACCGTTGGCGGCATCCGGTTGCGCGATGCGTTCCTTGACCAGACCGATGATGATGTCGTCACGCACGAGGCCGCCGGCATCCATGATCGCTTTGGCTTCCACGCCGAGCGGGGTGCCAGCCTTGACGGCTGCACGCAGCATGTCGCCGGTGGAAATCTGCGGAATGCCAAATTTTTCTTTGATGTAGTTGGCTTGCGTGCCCTTGCCTGCGCCTGGCGCGCCAAGAAGAATCAATCTCATCGGTTTACTTCCCCTGGTTTTGTAAAAAATTTATTAGTGTTCGCGGGTGGCGAAAATCGCCCGTACGCGCGCCAGATCTTCTGGCGTATCGACTCCGGCGGCGGGTGGTTGCGCTGCAACATGTACGCCAATCGCATAACCATGCCACAGCACGCGCAGTTGCTCCAGCGCCTCGATCGTTTCAATCGGCGAGGTTGCTAGATTGCGGTAGGTGCGTAAAAAACCGGCGCGGTAAGCATAGATGCCGATATGGCGCAGTGCACCCAGTTGTTCCGGCAGATGGGTCTTGTTTTCTGCAAACGCATCGCGTGCGGCCTGATTGATGTTCGGGCGCGCAAACGCATCGCGCGCCCAGGGCATCGGCGCGCGGCTGAAATACAGCGCCCGATTGCGCGCATCCAGCACCACTTTGACCACGTTCGGGTTGAAGAACTCGGCGGCATCGTGAATCGGGTGGGCGGCGGTGGCCATCGGCAGGTTGGCATCGGCGGCCAGTTGCGCAGCGACGGCATCGATCAGTGCCGGGGCGATCAGCGGTTCATCGCCTTGTACGTTGACGATGATGGCGTCGTCATCCAGTCCAAGCAGGTCGACTGCTTCAGCCAGCCGATCAGTGCCAGATGGATGATCGGCGCGGGTCAGCAAGCAGGTGTGGCCAGCGGCAACGACGGCCTCATGGATGCGGGCATCATCACAGGCTACGACCACGCGTGTGGCGTGTGATTGCTGTGCCTGTTCGACCACGCGTACGACCATGGGCTTGCCACCGATATCGGCCAGTGGCTTGTCCGGCAACCGGGTCGATTTGAGCCGGGCCGGGATGATGGCGGTAAAGGATGTCGCCACAGCTGGCTCAGCCCTTTACTTCTTCGGTCGGATCAAGCTCGCGTGCTTCCGATTCGAGCATGACCGGGATACCGTCCTTGATGGCATAGGCGAGGCGGTCGCCACGGCAGATCAGTTCCTGGCGGGCCTTGTCGAGGACCAGCGGACCTTTGCAGACCGGGCAGACAAGGATTTCAAGCAATTTTGCATCCATTTTTCAGCTTCTCTACGAGCCACGCGGCGAGGTCCGGCTGCAGCGTGGCGGTGACGGGCAAGACCCAGATTCTAGCATCCGCAGCCGCCAAATCCGGCAGCGCCGCCAATTTGACGGCGTCTTTCTCGGTAACCAGCAGCGTGCCGGCTGGTAGGTCGGTGGCGCTGAATGCGTGATGGTCGGGGAAAGGGTGTGCTGCGAACGTCAAACCAAGTTCGCTTAGCGTATTGAAGAAGCGCTGTGGATTGCCGATGCCGCAGACGGCGCTGAGCGGCGCGTTGGCAAAATCAGCGGCGTTGCGGGTTTGTTCCGGCGCACCGAGCCGGTAGAAACGGCTGGGTGCAAGCGCCATGCGAAACACTGCGGGATGGTCAGGCAGATCGCCCGTGCCATTGACGATCACCGCATTGACCGACTGCAGGCGTGAGACTGGTTCGCGCAATGGCCCGGCTGGCAGCAGCTTGCAGTTCCCGAAACCGCGTGCGCCATCGACGACGCACAGTTCGATCTCACGCCCGAGCCGGTAATGCTGTAGCCCGTCGTCGCAGAGGATCACATTCACGTCGGGATGGGCTGCGAGCAAAGCGTGCCCCGCAGCCGCCCGGTCGCGGCAGATGAAGACGGGCACACCGGCCGTGCGGGCGAGCAGCAAGGGCTCGTCGCCCGTGATCGCCGGGTCGCCGTCCGGATGGACGGGGATGGGGGTGCCCGCTTGCCCGCCATAACCACGCGAAACGATGCCCGGTCGCCAGTCGTGTTGAGCCAACGCTTGCGCAATCCAGGCGGTGAGCGGGGTTTTGCCGGTGCCGCCGGCCGTGAGATTGCCGATGACGATGACCGGTACGGGCAGTGTTTCGGTACGGCTGATGCCATAGCGGAACAGCAGGCGCCGCAATGCCGCCAGCCAGCCGAATAACCATGCGAGCGGCGTCAGCAACAGGGTGAGGGCGGAGGAGGGGGCGTACCAGCTCTGTTCGATTCGGGACATGGCGCTAAAAATGAAAAACGGGGCCGTAGCCCCGTTTGTGTTGTGGCGGCCTAGCGCCATAAACAAAACCCTGCGTAGCGGTGCTGGCTAGGCGTGCGAAGCGCAGACAGTACCTAGTCGTAAGCGAGCACAACAACGCCAGCAGGGTTTGTTAGTGGTGCTTACTTGCCGCCGGTGGTTTGCGTGGCAAATGTCAGCTTGGCATAACCAGCAAGCCGTGCAGCCTCCATCACGTTGACTACGCTCTGGTGGCTGGCCTGACCGTCGGCATTGATGACAATCATCGGGTCCTGTTCGGTGCCAGCGGCACGGCGCAACTGTACGGCGAAATCATCCGGGCTGCCGAAGGTCACCAGTTGTTCGTTGATGCTGTACTGGCCGCTGGCCGAAATCGCGATCTGGATGGTTTTCGGCGTCGCGACGGTTTTCTCGGCTTCGGCGGTCGGCAGGTTGATCTTGAGTTCGGCGAACCGGGAATACGTGGTGGTCGCCATCAGGAAAATCAGGATCACCAGCAGCACGTCGATCAACGGCACAAAGTTGATCTCGGGTTCTTCGCGGGGGCGGCGTTGGCGGAAATTCATCGCTCTGCTCGCTTAGTGCCGGTCGCCGTGGACGACTTCCACCAGCTTCACCGCCTGCTGTTCCATCTCGACGATGAAACCATCCACCCTGGTGCGGAAGTAGCGGTAGAACAACAGTGCCGGTACGGCCACCATGATGCCGAAGGCGGTGTTATAGAGGGCCACCGAAATGCCATGCGCCAGCACGGCCGGGTTATTGCCACCGGTTGGCGATTGCGCGCCGAAGATTTCGATCATGCCGATCACGGTGCCCAACAGGCCCAACAGCGGCGTGATGGTGGAGATGGTGCCCAGCGCCGACAGATAACGCTCCAGCTCATGGGCGACCGCGCTGCCGGTTTCCTCGATCGATTCCTTCATGATCTCGCGCGAGCTTTTAACATTCTTCAGCCCGGCGGCGAGCACGCGGCCCAGCGGGCTGGTGGCGGCGAGCTTGGAGAGCATTTCCGGCGTGACGCCGTGGCCGCGGTATTCCTGCACCGCACGGGCCAGCAGGCCTTCCGGTAGCACCAAGCCTTTGCGCAGCGTGAGCAGCCGTTCGATGATGATCGTCACGGCGGTGACGGAAGCGACGATAATCAGCCAGATCGGCCAGCCTGCGGCTTCGATGATTCCAAGCATGGAGAAATCCTTGCGGTGGGTATGAATATGAAAACGGCGTAACTGTAGCCGGATTGCCGTGCCCGGAAAAGGTTTGTGATCCCGGTTTGCTCGCTCTTCCGACAGGTGTCAAGCCTTGACAAACGGTACTACAACATCAGTTTGGAGTCGGGTTACAGCCCTGTTTAGGCGTAAACCCGCGTCGGCACTGGGTTTTTTGCCATTACCCACACAATCTGTGGATAAGTTTGTGAACAAGCATGCTGATCACATGGTAAATCAATGCGTGATCAGGCATTGAGACAAGCTGCCTCGAATTTGATCTTTTTATTAAACATATAAAAATCATAGAGTTAAAAATATTTTGTGAACTACAAGATGTGAATTGCCCGGCAAGCCTAATGACAACGCCATTTTGTGGATTAAAACACTGAAACTTACGATGCCCGACCATTTGTCAACCCCTACAAACCGCTCCGTTACGGTGAGCGAACTCAACCGCCAGGTGCGTGATTTGCTGGAGGGTTCCTTCCCCATCCTCTGGGTCGCCGGCGAGATTTCCAACTTCAAGCGCTATGACTCCGGCCACTGCTATTTCAGTCTGAAAGACGCGAATGCACAGGTGCGGTGCGTGATGTTCCGGCACCGCGCTGCCTTACTCGACTTCCAGCCGCGTGAAGGTGCGCAGGTCGAAGTCCGTGCGGTCATATCGCTCTATGAAGCGCGTGGCGACTTCCAACTCACCATCGAAGCCATGCGCCCGGCCGGACTTGGCGCCTTGTTCGAGGCTTTCGAAAAGCTAAAGAAAAAACTCGCTACCGAAGGGCTATTCGATGCGGAACGGAAGCGGTCGATCCCCTCATTTCCGCGTGCAGTCGGCATCGTCACCTCACCCAAAGCAGCTGCTTTGCGCGATGTACTGACGACCTTGCGTCGGCGTATGCCAGGTTTGCCAGTGGTGTTGTATCCATGCGCCGTGCAAGGGGCCGCGGCAGCCGACGAAATCGCTACCGCCATCCGCACCGCAGGTGAGCGCAATGAAGTCGACGTGCTGCTGGTTTGCCGGGGCGGCGGCAGTATCGAAGACCTGTGGTCATTCAATGAAGAAGTCGTGGCGCGGGCGATTGCCGCCAGCCCGATCCCGGTGGTGAGCGGTGTTGGTCATGAAACCGATGTAACGATTGCGGACTTCGTGGCGGACGTGCGTGCCGCCACGCCAACCGCTGCGGCCGAGCTGGTCAGCCCGAATCGCGCCGAGTTATTGCAACGCCTGTCCTTGCTGCAAGCACGCATGGCCCGCGCCCTGCGGCGCGAGCTGGAAGGGCGAATGCTCAAGCTCGACGGCCTCGCCCGCCGCTTGCGCCATCCCGGCGAAGCGTTGGCGCGGCGGCGAGAGCTGCTGCAGCTGGCCGGATCGCGTTTGCAACGAGCGATGCACACGCAGCTGAACAGCCATCGCGAACAGTTGGCTCGCTTCAATCTGCGATTGGCGCATGCTGCGCCGGATTTGCGTTTGGAGCGGCAAAAGCTCACCCGGCAGGCAGAACGGCTTGAAGGCGCGATCCAGCGCACCACCTCGTTACGTGCCCAACAGCTGGCGTTGTTGTCGGCCCGACTGACCGCGCTAAACCCGGAGGCGGTGCTGGCGCGGGGTTACGCGTTGGTCGAACGCCCTGATGGCGAGCTGGTGCAAGCGGCGGCGCAGCTCAAGCGTGGCGATGCGATCCGCGTGCGCTTTGCCGACGATACCGTGGACGCACAAGTGACCGGCCGCGAGGTGCAACAAGCCTCGCTGTTCTGATCGGATGTCGGGACTGGTGTGGGTTTCGGGGGCGCGATCCGGGTGCAATACTGCGCAGAGTTCTTGAATTGCACGGAAGCCCCCCATGACCACTGCCCGCGCCTGGACGCAGCACGCCGTCCGCACCATCGAAGCCGACTTCAACCGCTCGGCCGATACGCATCTGATCCCGCTTGCACTGCCTGGCTTCCCCGGTATCGATATCTATCTAAAGGATGAATCGAGCCATCCGACCGGCAGCCTGAAACATCGCTTGGCGCGCTCGCTGTTTCTCTACTCGCTGGCCAACGGCTGGCTGCATGCCAAGAGCACCGTGATCGAAGCGTCCAGCGGCTCAACGGCGATTTCGGAAGCGTATTTCGCACGTTTGCTGGGTTTGCCGTTCATTGCGGTGATGCCGGCGACCACCAGCCCGGAGAAAATCGCTGCCATCGAATTCCAGGGCGGCCGTTGCCACTTGGTGGCCGATCCGACCACGATCTATAGCGAATCCGAACGCCTGGCGCGTGAGACGAACGGCCACTTCATGGATCAGTTCACCTATGCCGAGCGGGCGACCGATTGGCGGGCCAATAACAATATCGCGGAATCAATCTTTAACCAGATGGTGCTGGAAGCGCACCCCGAGCCGAGTTGGATCGTCACCTCTGCCGGCACGGGCGGCACCAGCGCCACCTTGGGTCGCTACGTGCGCTATCGTCGCCACGACACGCGGATTGCCTGCGTTGATCCGGAGAACTCGGTGTTCTTCGACTTCTATGCGCGGGGTGTCGCGACGACGCTGGATTGTGGTTCACGCATCGAAGGCATCGGCCGGCCACGGGTTGAAGCCTCCTTCCTGCCGAGCGTGATCGATACGATGTTCAAGGTGCCGGATGCCTTGTCGATCGCGGCCATGCGCTGGCTGGCGGACAAGCTGGGGCGCAAGGTCGGTGGCTCGACAGGCAGCAATTTCGTTGGCGTGTTGATGCTGGCATTGCGGATGAAAGCGGCGGGGGAGACGGGCAGTATCGTCACCTTGCTGTGCGATAGCGGCGAGCGTTACACGCATTCCTACTACAACGATGCCTGGCTGGCCGAGCGCGGGCTGGACGTGGCTGCTTGGCTGCCACAAGTGGCTGCTTGCGCTGCGCAAGGAGCCTCGCTCGGGACTGCTGTGGCCGTGGCGGAACGCTAAGAGCCTGGTTTTCTCCCCTCTCCCTCGCGTGCAAGGCTTTGGCCTTGCTCAGCTATTAGTGGGCGAGGGGAGAAAACCTACCAGCAAGAGATAGTGAGTAGCTACGGGTAATCCCGAATGGCATGACACCAGCGTACAAGCGCAAAGTCCATAACCATGAACTCCGCAAACGTCCCCTCCCTGCTGCGCCAACAGGCGTTTTGGTACCGCTCCTATACCTAGGGGCGGCACAGGGACGTATCAAACCCGACAATGCCGCCGATCTGGCGGCATTGTTGTTTGGGCGATTTGCCCAACTCTCCCGGATCGGTGGCCCAATAAAAAGGACCACGATCATGCAAGTCGCAATTCACCCGGCAGTTAACAGCCCCGCAGTTTTCAACGCCAATCTCCTGTGCGCCGAACGCGTCAGCGGCCCGCTCTCCTTGGGGCAGCTTGTCAGTGGCCTGCGTCAGCGACTGTTTTTCCAGGCCCGCCACACCCAATACCTGATGCTCGATTCGGCTGGCAACGATCGTGCCACGCTGGATGCGGTGGCGGATCACCTGGCATTCGGCATCGATCCGTCGCGCGTCGTGCTGTTCGAGCCGTCCCGCGTGGCTGAATTCGCGGCCTTGCGCGATACGCTGGCTGGCTTGTCGAAAGCGCCGACCCCAGCCATGGCGACGACCGTGGCGCTGGCGGCGTTGCGCCCGGCACTGATCTCATCACATGCCGCTACTGCGACCGATGTGGCTGCCGCAAACGCGGTCGTGCGCGAAGTCAACGCCAGAGCGGGGCAGGCGGTGCTGTCCGAGGCTCGCCCGCTGTTCAGCGAATCCGCACCGTTCGCCCCGCCGCGAGTCGCACTGGATGTGCCGTTTTCCACTGACCCAGCCACGCTAGCGGCAGTGATTGACGCTTTGCCTGCCAGCAGCATGCTTGGCCTGCCGGAGCGCACAGTGGAAGGCAACCCGCTGTTCCAGCTGCTCGACGTGTTCGAGCGCGACCTGCCTTTCCTCGACGATCTCAAATCGAAGTTCCGCCGTGGCGGCTTGTCAGAGCGCGTAATCAAGCTGCACCTTGCCGATTGCACTGAACGCGTTCTCGCGCCATTGCGTGAACGGCGCAACGAGCTTCTGGCGGATCAGATGGCTTTGCAGGCGGTATTGGAAGAAGGCATGGAGAAGGCGCGGCGGGCAGCGGCGCAGACGCTGGATCAGCTGCGCGGCGTGTTGGCTTGAGCCGTGGAAGGAAGGCCGGGTAGCACGCTTAAAGCATTGGCTGTCGTTTGCGTGGCGATTGTTGGTAAGTCGCAGCCACGCAACTCGGCCAAAACCTGCGCAATTCGCGCCAGTTCAAACGGCTCGTTCCGCCCGCGTGGCTGGCCGGGCTGATCCAGCCAGCTTGGCGCAATGTCTGGCGCATCGGTTTCCAGTACGATCGCTTCCAGCGGCAATTCTGTTGCCAGCTTGCGGATGCGTTGCGAGCCGGAGTAAGTCATCGCGCCACCGAATCCCAGCTTGAATCCCAATTTGATGAATTCGTCCGCCTGTTGCCGGCTGCCGTTGAAGGCATGGGCGATGCCGCCTTTCACCTGCCATTTGCGCAGGTATTTCAGCACCTGATCCTGGCTGCGGCGGATGTGCACGATCACCGGCAGGTCGAAATCGCGAGCCAGTTTCAGTTGGGCTTCAAATAGCGTGATCTGCCGGTCGGCATCCAGTTCCGGCACGAAGAAATCGAGGCCGATTTCGCCGACAGCGACGGGCTGTTCCCGCGCCAACCAGTCGCTCAGTACGCCGATATGTTCATCGCGATGCTCGGCGATATAAATCGGATGCAGACCGAATGCCAGCGCTGTGCCATAACGTTCACGCATGGCGCGTGTTTTCTCGAACGTCGCGACCGTGATCGCGGGCACGACCATCTGCGTGATGCCGGCCGAACGGGCTCGCGCGACAACGTCATCGCGATCAGTGTCGAATTCGGGGGCGTCGAGATGGCAGTGGCTATCGATGAACATGGCGACGAGAAAGGGGCGAGCAAAAGGGGGCGAAAGCCCACTCAGAATAGCTGAATCTGGCAAGCTGAACGGCTTGTGGCAACATCGCTATCGATCCTGCTGCGGGAACTCCACCGATCTTTTGGGCTCACTAGCCAGCTGCCGCGTCATGACGGCGCGGTGTTTCAATCGGAGTGCGATGTGACTGAATTGTGGACTTGGGGCATTTTCGCCGCTGTGGTGGTGGTCTTGCTGGTATTCGATCTGGGCGTGTTGCATCGTGATACCCGCGAGATCGGTATCAAGGAGAGCCTGAAGCTCTCGGCCTTCTACATCGGCGCGGGCTTGTTGTTCGGTGCCTATGTCTGGTGGATCAAGGGCCCGCAAGCCGGGCTCGATTACTACACCGGCTTCCTGGTGGAAAAATCGTTGTCGATGGATAACGTGTTCATCATTTCGCTGATCTTCACCAGTCTGGCGATTCCGCGCCAATACCAGCATCGGGTGCTGTTCTGGGGGATTCTGGGGGCGATCGTGATGCGGGCCCTAATGATTGGTCTTGGCGCGGTGCTGGTGCATCAATTTGCCTGGATCTTGCTGGTCTTCGGTGCGTTCCTGATCTTTACCGGCGTGAAGATGTTGCTGGCGAAGGATGAAGCGCCTGATCTGGAAGGCAACGCAATGTTTGCGTTCTTCAAGCGTCATTTGCGCCTGACTGACGATCTGCACGGGCAGAACTTCTTTGTGCGCGGTGAGGATGAAGGGCTCAAGCCTGGTCGTTGGGTGACGCCCTTGTTCCTGGCTTTGCTGATGGTCGAAGGTGCCGATCTGGTGTTCGCGGTGGATAGCATTCCGGCTATCTTTGCCATCACGCAAGATCCGTTCATTGTCTACACCTCGAACATCTTCGCCATTCTTGGCTTGCGTGCGCTGTACTTTGCGCTGGCGGCGATGGTGCATCGCTTCCATTACCTGAAATACGCGCTGGCGGTGGTGCTGGTGTTTATCGGTGCGAAGATTGGCTTGGTGTATGTGGGCATCAAAGTGCCGTCGTTGTTGTCGCTGACGGTTACGTTTGGCTTGCTGGCGGCGGGCGTGCTGTATTCGCTGCACAAGACCAAGGCGGATGCGCCGGCTTGATCGAATATCCAATGACGCAAGTAAAAACGGCCCGAAAGGGCCGTTTTTACTTGGCGGCGAGCTTGGTACGTGCCAGCGGCGGGTTCTTGGCGAAATAGCGCTTGATGCCTTGATGCAACGCGCTCGCCAGCTTGTTTTGGTACGCCTCGTCGATCAGTCGGCGTTCTTCGTCCGGGTTCGAGATAAAGGCCGTTTCCACCAGTACCGACGGGATATCCGGTGCCTTGAGCACCGCGAACGACGCCTGTTCGACACTCCCTTTGTGCAAGCGATTGATGCCGCCCAACTCACCCAGCATCGATTTGCCGAGCTTCAGGCTGTCGTTCAGCGTGGCGGTTTGAGTCAGATCCATCAGCACGCGGGCGAGGTGGACGTCCTTGGTATCGATCTTCACACCACCGATCAAATCCGCATCGTTCTGGGTTTTCGCCAGCCATTTGGCTGCGGTGCTGGTCGCGCCGTTTTCCGACAGCGTGAACACCGATGAGCCGCTGGCATCCGGGCGGATAAAGGCATCGGCATGGATCGACACGAACAGATCGCCCTGTACCGCACGCGCTTTTTTCACCCGCACGCCGAGTGGCACGAAGAAATCGGCATCACGGGTGAGCACTACCCGCATGTTCGGCTCGTTTTCCAGCAGCGCCTTCAGCTTCTTGGCGACGGCCAGCACCACCGTTTTCTCATAATTGCCGCCGGGGCCGACCGCACCAGGGTCTTCGCCACCGTGGCCGGGGTCGAGCACCACGGTGATCAGCCGGTCGACCTTGAGCTTGTCGCGGTCAATCTGCAGTTCTTGCGGTTGTTCTGGCTCGGCCGGTTTGGCTTCGGCTACGCGTGGTTCTTGCTTGATCGGCGCTGGCGGGCTTTGCGGGTCGTCGAGAAAGGCGAGCAGCGGGTCGTTCTGTACAGCGGGATAGAGGTCGATCACCAAGCGATGCTTGTACTCGGCGACCGGGGCCAGCGTGAACACCTGCGCTTTGATTTCGGTTTTCAGATCGAGCACCAGGCGCACCACGCCCGGTTTGTTGCGACCGGCGCGCAGCAGCTTGATGTACGGGTCGTCGTCGCCGACTTTCGTCGCCAGGCTTTGCAGCTCGGTATTGAGATCGACGCCATTCAGATCGACGACCAAGCGTTCCGGATTTTTCAGGGCAAACTGGTTGAAGCTCAGCGGCGCGGAGGATTCGATGGTGACGCGGGTATAGGCCGCGGCCGGCCAGACGCGCACGGCGACCACGGTGGGGCTGCCTTCGCCGGCTAGCGCACGCGGCACGACCGACAGCATCAAGGTGGCTGCCGCCGCGCCCAGTAGCGTGCGGCGATCCACATCGATGTTTGGCGCTAGGCGCGAGGGGTCAGGCTGGCGAGACATGCTGCTCCGTGTTCCGTTTGTGCAATCAGCGTAATGCGGCGGCCTTCCGCCTCGGGCGCCAGCCGGATCAACCAGTCCGATCGTGGCAACAGCCCCTCGGCTTTATCCGCCCATTCGATCAGGCAGATGGATTCGGGATTGAAGTAATCCCGAAAGCCGGCATCTTCCCATTCGGATGGATCGCTAAAACGATATAAATCAAAGTGATACAAGTATAAGTTCGAAACTGCATAAGGTTCAACCAGCGTGTAGGTCGGACTTTTCACCCGGCCGCTGAAGCCCAGCCCGCGCAGCAGGCCGCGGGTCAGCGTGGTTTTGCCCGCGCCCAGGTCGCCTTCGAGGAAAATCGTCATCCCCGGCCGGATTGCAAGCGCCAATTCACCGCCAAAGGCGATAGTGGCCGCTTCATCGGCGAGGAAGACGCTCAAAGGCTTATCATTCGGCTTATGCATCAGGAATTTGATCCAAAAATCGATCCAAAAGAACTGGATTCGGCCACGCTGAATCGGGCCGAGGTCGCGGCACGCATCAAGGCGTGGGCGCAGGAGTTGGGTTTTTCCAAGGCCGCCATCACCGGCACCGATCTCAGCCATGCTGAAGCCGGCCTGCAAAGCTGGCTGGACGCCGGTTTTCACGGCGAGATGGATTATATGGCAAGGCACGGCCTCAAACGCGCCCGGCCGGCCGAACTGGTGCCGGGCACGCGATCCATCGTCAGCGTGTTCATGCCCTACCGGCCGCCCGGCGTGGCGAACAGCGAGGCGCTGCTGGCCGATGGCGAAAAGGCGCACATTTCGCGCTACGCGCTCGGTCGCGATTATCACAAGGTGCTGCGCAATCGCCTGCAAACATTGGCCGACAGGGTTGCGGCGCTCATCGGGCCGTTCGGGCATCGGGTGTTTGTCGATTCCGCGCCGGTGCTGGAGGTCGAACTGGCCAAGCAAGCCGGGCTGGGCTGGCGCGGCAAACATACGCTGCTGATCAATCGGGACTACGGTTCGTACTTCTTTCTGGGCGAGCTGTTTACTGATCTTGATCTGCCGCTCGATCCGCCGGAAGAGAACGAACACTGCGGGCGCTGCACCAAATGCCTGGAAATCTGCCCGACGCAGGCCATCGTTGCGCCGTATAAGGTCGATGCGCGGCGCTGTATTTCCTACCTGACCATCGAATTGCATGGCGCGATCCCGATGGAATTCCGCGCCATGATCGGCAACCGCGTGTATGGCTGTGATGATTGCCAGCTCTGCTGCCCATGGAACCGTTTTGCCGTCGATACCGGCGAAGACGATTTCCACGTTCGCCACGGGCTGGATGACGTGACGCTGGCCGAGCTGTTCGCATGGACCGAAGCCGATTTCCGGAGCCGCATGGCGGGTAGCGCCATCTACCGTATCGGTTACAGTCGCTGGCTGCGCAATCTCGCTGTCGGCTTGGGCAACGCCCCATCGACACCAGCGGTACTGGCCGCGCTGGAATCCCGCCGTCACAGTGATGACGAATTAGTGCGCGAACATGTGGCGTGGGCGTTGGCCCAGCACGAGGAGCGAGCAAAGGCATGACCGAGACCACTGATCCGCATCCCAGTATCCAGCCACTTGGCGAGGCCGCGTTGGCCCTGAGCATCGATCCGAGCTTGCCGGCACAACGCCGGTTGTGGGCTGCATGGCATTGGCTGCAGAAGCGACATGGTGATCTGGAGTGGGTACTCGGCATGGGGAATCTCACTGGCCGCTTCGACCCGCTTGCTACGCCGGTTGGCCGGGTCGAAAAAATGCTCGAAACCGCGTGGCTCAAGAGCGAGGGCGCAGAGGCGGAGAAGCGCAAGCAGGTCGAGCTGCCAGTGACCTACGACGGTGAAGATTTGGCAGACGTGGCTACGCATACCGGCCTGGATATACCCGAAGTCATCGCCCGTCACAGCGCGCCCGAATACACCGTATTCTGCCTCGGCTTCTTGCCGGGCTTCGCTTATCTGGGCGGGCTGGATGAAACGCTGGCCTGCCCGCGCCGGGCTACGCCACGCCAGAAAGTGCCGGTCGGCTCCGTCGGCATCGGCGGCTCGCAGACCGGTATCTACCCCTTGGCATCGCCCGGCGGCTGGCAGCTGATCGGCCGCACCGAGATACAACTCTTCCTGCCCGGCGAAAGTCCGCCCGTGTTGCTGGCCCCGGGCGACACCGTGCGATTCGTGCCCCAATCCAAATAGCCCCCAAATGGCCGACATGACGCAACGCGCTTCGCTTTCCATCCTCAAGCCCGGCCCGCTGACCACGGTGCAAGACCTCGGCCGCCCGGGGTTTGCCGGCATCGGCGTTACGCCGGGCGGCGCGTGCGACGCGATCTCGCTGCGACTGGGCAATCTGCTAGTGGGGAATGAGGAAGGTGCTGCCGCGCTGGAAATCACGCTTGGCGGTTTGGTTGTCCGCTTCGAACGGGAGACGACGTTCGCATTGACCGGCGCTTATGCTGCGGCTTCGCTTGGCGAACGCCGGATCGACGGTTGGCGGCGTTATCGGGCCATTGCCGGCGATGTGCTGCGCATCAATTTCGCCGAATATGAGGCGCGGCTGTACTTATGCGTGACCGGCGGCATCGCGGCACCCGAAACGCTCGGCAGCCGCTCGACCTCACTGACGACCGGTATCGGTGGTTTTAAAGGACGTGCGCTACGCAAAGGCGATGCACTGATGATTGGCGAAGGGGATGCGCCAACCGGCGATGCCGCCATCCGCGCACCCGAACGTGGCGGTGTGCTGCGCGTACTCCCCGGCCCGGAATGGGCGCGTTTCGATCGCGAGATTCAGCAGGCGCTATTGACGCGGACATGGCGGATGGCTACTGCCAGCAACCGGATGGGCGCGCGGCTGGAAGGTCCATCTCTTGTCCACGACTTGCCCGAGTTGGCATCGCATGCCGTGCAACTTGGCGTGATCCAGTTGCCGCCCGCTGGCGAGCCGATCCTGCTGCTGGCGGATGCGCAGACTACTGGCGGCTACCCGAAACCGCTGGTCGTCATCCAAGCGGATTTATGGCGCGCCGGGCAATTCCGGCCCGGTGAAAGCGTACGGTTTCGCGAGGTTACGCGGGATGAGGCGTTGGCTGCACTACGGAAGCAGCGCGAGTGGTTGGAGAGTGTGGGTAGGCGTTTGCGCGCCGATTTTGGCGGCTAAATACCAACCGGCGCATTCCAGTGCGCATGGACTTCAATGACGCGGGCCACGCCTTCGTCCAGCGCGGGCGGTTCCAGTTTCGCGTGAACCAGACGAATCGTTTCCTCCGGCACTTGCTCATCGGCCGGTCGGGACTGGTTGCGTGCCAACGCGGTGTCCAATGGTGTATTCAGCCAGATGATGGTCACCGGAATGCCAAAGCGCCTGGCAATCGAAATCGCCCGTTCCCGATGGATTTTGGCTGGTAAGGCCGCATCGAAGAACACCGCCGGAGCGGGGAGCAACGAGCCTTCTTCGCGTATCCACGTCGATTTCCCCGCACCTTGAATGCCGCAGACAACGTAAAGGGTTGCCGGGCTGCCAATGCTTTGCAATTCGGCTTCCAGCGCGGCGTAGGCGCTTTCCCAAGCTGCTTTGCCGCGTTCGGCTGACCAGATGCGGCCAGTTGGCGTGAGCAGGTAATCATCCGGATTGATGTGGCGGGGCATGTTCGCTCAGGCGCCGTGTTGTTCGCCGCACACCGGGCAGCGCGGGTCTTTTTTGTAGCGCAATTCCTTCCAGCGCAACGTTTTCCCATCCAGCAACTGCAATCGTCCAACCAGCGTTTCGCCAAGCCCGATCAGCACCTTGAGCGCCTCGGCCGCCTGGGCGCAGCCGATGATGCCGGTGAGCGGGGCGAAGACGCCGAAGGTGGCGCAAGGGCCGTCGCTGGCATCGCCTTCGTCGGGGAACAGGCAGTGGTAGCAAGGGGTCGCGTTATCACGGCTGTCAAAGGTGGTGAGCTGGCCGTCAAAGCGTACGGCTGCGCCGGAAACCAGCGGCGCGCGCGCGGTCACGCAGGCGCGGTTGACGGCGTGGCGGGTGGGGAAGTTGTCGCTGCAGTCGAGGACGACATCCGCTTGCGGCACCCACTGTGCCAGGAGTGCGTCATCGGCGCGGGCAACGACCGGAATGACTTCAATCAGCGGATTGATGGCCGCCAGTGTGTCTCGGGCTGATTCAGCCTTGGGCACGCCAAGCCGGCTGGCATCGTGGACGATCTGGCGCTGCAGGTTGGAAAGCTCGACCGTGTCGTGATCGACGATGACGAGGCGCCCGACACCCGCTGCGGCCAAGTACAGCGTGGCCGGTGCGCCAAGCCCGCCTGCGCCAATGATCAGCGCGGTGCTGGCAGCGAGTTTCTGCTGGCCTTCGATGCCGATTTCGTCGAGCAGGATATGGCGGCTATAGCGCAGTAGTTCGGCGTCGTTCAATTCGCGGGGGGCGGTGGTCATCGGTAGCAGCAGACGGGGGATGGATCGGTCGATTATAAGGCGCTCTGGCTGCACCGGAAAAAACGAAACCCCGCATGGGCGGGGCTTCGTTTTTAGCTTGGAACGCAGCGCTTACTTGGTCGCCGTTTCCTTGGTCGGTGCCGGCGCTGCCTGCTTTTGCAGCAACAGCTGTTGCACCTTCAGTACGCTGAATGCCTGCTGGAGCTGGTAATCGCTCTTGGATACCAGTTCGCGTGGCGCATTCTCGGCATCCGGATCGCTGGCATTGGTCTTGACCGGCGGCTTCACGACGGGCTTCTCGACCTTCACTTCCGGCTTGCTGGCTTTGTCCTTGCCGGCATTCTTGTCGGTCGGATTGTTGAGGTGATGTTCGAGATCAGCCTCGCGCAGCATGAAGCTGTTGGCTTCGACGCCGTTCACGGTCGCTTCCTGCACTTCGATATCCGGCGTGATGCCCTTGGCCTGGATCGAGCGGCCGCCCGGCGTGAAGTAGCGCGCGGTGGTCAGCTTGAGCGCGGATTTTTCGTCGATCGGCAGGATGGTTTGCACAGAGCCCTTGCCGAAGGTTTGCGTACCGACGATCAGCGCCCGTTTTTGATCCTGCAGCGCACCGGCGACGATTTCGGATGCAGAGGCCGAACCCCCGTTGACCAGCACGACCAGCGGCACGGTCTTTACTTCCTTCGGCGTACTGGCGAAGTAGTCACCCTTGGAGCCCGGGCGCAGGTAGTTTTCCTTGGTGGCGCTGAGCTTGATCTTGGCATCGGCGGTGCGGCCTTCGGTGTAGACGACCAGCGAGTCCTTGGGCAGGAAGGCAGCGGCAACGCCGACAGCACCGTTCAACAGGCCGCCCGGATCGTTACGCAAATCGAGCACGATGCCTTTCAGCGGTGCCTTGTTGTCCTTGTAGAGCTTCTCGATCGCTTGCGCGACGTTCTCGGTGGTGTGTTCCTGGAACTGGGTGACGCGGATGTAGCCGTAGCCCGGTTCAGCCAGCTTGGATTTCACGCTCTGGGTCTTGATGACCGCACGCTTGAGCGGGAACACCAGCGGCTTGCCTTCACCCTTGCGCAGGATGGTGAGCGTGACGGTGGTGCCCGGCTTGCCGCGCATCTTCGACACTGCTTCGTTGAGGGCAATGCCCTGCACCGGCGTGTCATCGATCTTCATGATGAAGTCGCCCGCCTTGATGCCGGCCTTGTAGGCGGGCGTATCTTCGATCGGGGACACGATACGGACGAGGCCGTCTTCCATGTTCACTTCGAGTCCCAGGCCGCCGAACTCACCTTGCGTGCTTTCCTGCAAATCCTTGAAGGAATCGGCATCGAGGTAGGAGCTGTGCGGGTCGAGGCCGGACACCATGCCCTTGATGGCTTCGGTGATCAGTTTCTTGTCTTCGACCGGTTCGACGTAGTTCTGCTTGATGAGCCCGAATACCGTGGTGAAGGCGCGCAGCTCATCCACCGGCAGCGGATTACCACCCGTGTCTTTTTCAGCCACGGCGGTGAAGGAAAGCGAGATGACGACGCCCAAGGCGGCGCCGGCGCTGAGAAGACCGAATTTCTGCAGTTTGTGCTTCATCGTGTATGGGCTGGAGGGGGAGCAGGTTGGGGGAGGATCAGCCGGCCCAGGCGAGTGGGTCGAGCGGGCGGCCGTTTTGTCTAAGTTCAAAATATACACCTGAATCAGCCATACCACCGCTGTTGCCTGTGGTCGCAATCGTGTCGCCTGCTTTGACGGTATCGCCAACGCGCTTGAGCAGGCTCTCGGTCCCCGCGCACAGGCTCAGGTAACCGCCGCCGTGATCGACGATGATCAGGTTGCCGAAACCGCGCAGCCAGTCGGCAAAGACGATGCGGCCGTTGGCGATGGCACGCACCGGCTGGCCAGCGGTGCTCTTGATCATCACGCCTTTCCAGCTGCTGCCCTCGGCGCGTTGGGCGCCAAAGCGGCCAACGATTTCGCCACGTGCCGGTAGCTTGAGCCGGCCCTTGAGGGCAGCAAATGCCTGACCGGCCTGGCTGGCATCGGGTACGTCGTCGTTGATCTTGGGGACTGGCGTGACTGCAAGTGCTGGTGGTGGCTTCTTGCCGGCCGCCTTCGCCTTGGCGGCTGCGAGTTGAGCGTCGCGCGCTTGTTTGGCGGCGAGTTGCTTTTGTTTGGCTGCTTCACGGGCACGGGTGAGTTCTTGCTGCCGCTGTTGCTCGCGAATGATGGCGTTGAGCTTGTCGATCAGCTGGCCGAGGCGTTTCTCATCCGCCGCCAGTTTCTGGATCTGGTTGCGCTGGCCTTCGATCTGGCGGGATAGCTGGCTGACCAGCGTGGCATGCGCTTGTTGTTCACCTTCCAGTTTTGCCCGTTGCTCGGCCTTGGCGCGGGCGAGTGCTTTCAGTTCATCGCTGCGCTCGCGAATGGCGTCGGCGAGCCGGCTTAACTCGTTCAGTTGGCCCTGCAAGCGTTGCGCGAGTTTCTGTTGCGCGGCGACCAGATAGCGGTAGTAGGTGAGCGTGCGGCTGACATCATTCGGGTCTTGCTGGTTGAGCAGCAGCTTCCACGCTTCGAGTTCGCCCGCCTGATAGCGGGTTTTCAGCAGCTGCATCAGCCGGTTCTGACTGGCGCGGATGTGAATGCGCGTCTGCGCGATATCGCCTTCCAGCTTGGCGAGTTCGGCTTCGGAGAGCTGGCGCTTTTGGGTGAGGTCGTTCAGTACCCGGTTGGCATCCGAAATCGCGGTTTCGGAGTCCTTCAGCGCGTCCGCGGCTTCCTTGCGGTTTGATTCGTTGGCAGCGAGTTTCTTCTTCAGACCCTCGATCTGGCCATGTAGATTCTTCAACTCTTCCTGCTTTTCCACCGACTCGGCGCGGGCATTGCCAGTCGCTGCCGGGGCAGCAAATGCCCCGGCAGCACTGAACAGCAGAATGAAGAGAGCCGCCCGCACTTACTCGAAATCAACCAAGGCGTGACCGGTCATTTCGGCCGGTTGCGGCAAACCCATCATCTTGAGCAAGGTCGGGGCGATGTCTTTCAACGAACCCACGCCGCGTGCAGGCAGCTTGGCGGGGCGGCCGACGTAGATGAACGGCACGACGTCGGTGGTGTGTTGCGTGTGCGGCTGGTGCGCGACCGGGTCGTACATCTGCTCGCAGTTGCCGTGATCGGCGGTGATCAGTACTTCGCCGCCGATTTTTTGCATCGCTTCCACGCAACGGCCGACGCAGGTGTCGAGCGTTTCGACGGCTTTGACTGCGGCTTCGAGGATGCCCGTGTGGCCGACCATGTCGCCGTTGGCGTAGTTGCAGATGATGGCGGCGTACTTGCCCGATTCGATGGCGGCGACGATCTTGTCGGTGACTTCGAACGCGCTCATTTCCGGCTTCAGGTCATAAGTGGCGACCTTGGGACTGGGGACGAGGATGCGGTCTTCACCGGGGAATTCCTTTTCTTCACCGCCCGAGAGGAAGTAGGTGACGTGCGGGTATTTCTCGGTCTCGGCGATGCGCAACTGGTTCAGGCCCAGCGAGCTGATGTATTCGCCAAAGCCGTTCTTGACCTTTTCCTTCTGGTACGCGACCGGGAAGGGGTAGCTTTCGGCATACATGGTTGCCGTGCAGAAGGTGCCGAACTGGATCTGGCGCGGGCGGGCGAAGCCATCGAAAGCCGGATCGGTGAGGGCGGTGGCAATTTCGCGGGCGCGGTCGGCGCGGAAGTTCATGAAGATGACGACATCGCCGTTTTCCATCTTTGCCGGTGCACCAATGCTGGTTGCGCCGACGAACTCATCGTTCTCATCGCGGGCATAGGCGGCGGCCAAGCCGGCCAGCGCGGTATCGGCGTGATGCAGGCCTTCGCCTTCGACGATCAGGTTGTAGGCCGGATGCACGCGCTCCCAACGCTTGTCGCGATCCATCACCCAGTAGCGGCCGACGATGCCGACGATGCGGGCGGTCTTGGCTTCAGCACAGACGGTTTCGAGTTTCTGCAGATATTTTTCGGCGCTGCGCGGCGGGGTGTCACGACCATCGAGGAAAGCGTGGACGTGGATGTTTTGTACACCAGCCTTGGCGGCGTCCTGGATCAGTGCGTGGATATGCGCTTCGTGCGCATGGACGCCACCGTCGGAAACAAGGCCCAGCACATGCAGCGTCTTGTTGGTGGTTTTGGCTTTTTCGATCGCAGCGGCAAAGACCGGGTTCTGGCCCAGCTTGCCATCGGCGACGTCGCAATCGATGCGACTGATGTCCTGCTGCAATACACGGCCGGCACCGATATTGAGGTGGCCGACTTCGGAATTGCCGAACTGGCCGTCCGGCAAACCGACGAAATGTTCAGAGGCGTTGATCAATGTCCACGGGTATTGCGCCTGGATGCGATCGAGGTTGGGCTTCTTCGCAGCGGCAATCGCATTGTCTTTTACTTCCTCCCGATAGCCGTAGCCATCAAGGATCAGCAACAGGACGGGTTTGACTTGGGGGCTGGTGGACATATCGGGTTCACTCTCGAATGGGATGCAGGCCGGTTTGTAAGCCGTTGCGGAGGGGTTCCAAAGATGGGTAGTATTCTAACCGATTGAAAAGGGTTGCCCATGGCAATTCCCTGCACTGTTCGATACACAGAGCGGCATCAGCCGCCAAGATAAGAAAATAAGAAAGAGCTTTCGTACCCGGTCGCTATACTTAGAACCTGGGACAGCGGATGCCACTAAAGATTATTCAGAGGAAGACGGTGAACCACCCTGATTTGATGAGCGATGACCATATTCAACAGGCATCGCGGGCCATGAAAGCCATGTCGCACCCATTGCGACTCAAAATTCTTTGCGTACTCGGTGACCAGGAAGTCAGTGTCCAGGATATCGTGGACCAAGTTGGCACGACGCAATCCAATATCTCGCAGCACTTGGCGCTGATGCGCGAAAAGGGGGTGCTGCGTACGCGCAAGGATGCAAATCGCGTTTACTACCGCGTGGGTGACGTTCGCACGCTTGAGGTGATTGCGATGCTGCGCGACGTGTTCTGCGCTTTTTCCCGCTAGGTTAGTTCGTTTCCCCTTGGCTACGCGCACGCGCATTAACGGCGCATTGCCAGTCAAAACAGTATTCGATTGTTTTCTACTTTTCTTTCCGGTTCCTCTCCGTGTGATTCTCCAGCGCTGATCGGATGAGGAATTACGCCTCGTCCGGCATGGCGACGCAATGTCGGAACGAAGTGCGCGAGTCGGGCTATTTCAGGTTCTTGATCACGGCTTCGAGCGCATCGCCTTTCATCCGGCCCAGTTTGGTGGTGACTTTCTTGCCCTGGCCGTCATACACCACCGTGAATGGCAATTTGCCGTCCGGATTGCCTTCGCTTTGCAATAAGGCCAGCGAAGCGGTTTCGTCTGGGAATAGCGGGTAGCTGATCTTGTAGTCACGTGCGAATTGCGTCACGGCTTGAACGTCATCCACTGCAATGCCGATGAATTGCACCTTGCCAGCGTATTTCTTGGAGAGCTGGACGAATTCAGGAATTTCTTCCCGGCATGGCCCACACCAAGTCGCCCAGTAATTGACGACGATTGGTTTGTCGCGAAATTGCGATAACGCCTGCGACTTGCCATCGAGCCCCTTGAGATGGGCATCAAAAAAGCTGGTAGCGGGGCTGGTCGCAGCGAGGGCGGGCAGGGTAGCGATGCCGAAAACAACGGCAATCAGCAGCGAACGCATATTAGTGTCCTGTTTTAGGAATGGTGTTGAGGGTCGCAAGGAAGGTATCTGCATCCTGAAATCCGATCACCCGATTGGCACGTGGTTTGCCATTCGTGTCGAAAAGCAGAATGGCTGGCGGCCCATACAAACCGAATCGTCGTAAGAGTGCGGCATCGTCAGCGGTGTTTTTCGTGACATCCGCACGCAACAGCACGAAGTCTTTCAGCGCCGCTTGTACTCGGCTATCGGTCAGCGTTTCCCGTTCGAACTCGACACAGCTCACGCACCAGTCCGCGTAAAAATCGAGCAACACCGGTTTGCCTGCGGCAGCCAGCCGGCGATCCAGCGCGGCGCTCGAGGTAACGGTTTCGAACGACACGGCATGGTTGTTACCGGAGAGCCACGGTTGCCAAAGCGGCTTGACAACCCAGACCGCCATTCCCAGCAGCACGATGCCAAACACGCCTTTGATGGCCCGCATCGTCTTGCCCGACAGATGCGGCAGGATCGTACTGCCCGCTGCACCGATTGCGATCAGCGGCACGCCAAGGCCGAATGCCATGGCATACAAGGCGCCACCACCCAACCACGGATCGCCTTGTTGGCCGATATAGGCCAGCGCAGCCGCCAATGGCGGTGCGATGCACGGGCCGACAATGGCTGCAGAGAGTGCGCCCATCGCGAAGACCGACGTGAAATGCCCACCGGGCAACCGGTTCGCCCAGTTGTTGAAACTGCTTTGCAGGGCGTTGGGCAATTGCAATTCGAACAGATCGAACATCGACAACGCCATGGCGACAAAGAACAGCGCAAACACCACGATCACCCACGGCTGCTGCAGCCAGACGGAGAGCAGCGTGCCAGTCAGCGCGGCAGCGACACCGACCAAGGTATAGGTCAGCGCCAAGCCTTGGCTATAGGTCAGCGTCAATAACAGGGCTCGGCCACGGCCCGCATGTCCCGATCCAATCACGATGCCGGAAACAATCGGCAGCAAGGGATACATGCAGGCTGTAAATGCGAGGCCGAGCCCGGCCAGAAAAAAAGCGCCGAGCACCACAAGGGGGGAGCCAGAGAAGTAACCGGTCTCGGCGGGGGCGACCGGGGCAGGGGCGGGCGGCGCTGCGGTGCCAAACAACTTCTGCAGCGCGCTATTGCCAGTGCCTGTGCCAGGGTTCTCGAGGCTTAGCACTACCGTTTTCGGCGGATAGCAGACCCCTACTTCAGCGCAGCCCTGGTAGCGCACATTCAGTTTGAAGTCTTCTGGCAATGGTGCGGCGCTCTGCACGGTGACAGCGGTATCGTGTTTGTAGACTTCAACCTTCCCGAAGCTTGGGTCGTCCTTGATCGTGCCCTTGGGGAAAGACGGGGTCAGCTGCCCGGCTGGCTCCACGGTGAAGCTGATTCGCTCGCGATAGAGGTAGTAGCCCTTGGCCACGCGGAACTGGATGTTGAGCGTATTGGCATCGATGCGGGATAGCTCGGCGTGGAATGCTTTATCCGGCGAGAGCAAATCCGGCTCGCCAGCCTGTGCGCCGAAAGCGACGAGCGCGAGGCAGAAAGTAAGTAATAGCCTGATCATGTGGCAACCTCCTTGGTTACCCAGTCGAGATATGCCGGCAGCCCGGCAGTGACCGGAACTGCAATGATTTCCGGTAGGTCATAGGGATGTTGGTCGGCGAGCCAGTTTTGTACTTTTGGATAGCTTGCCAGTGTTGTCTTGATCAGCAGCGGATGTTCGTCAGCCGATTCGATTTGCCCCTGCCAGCGATAGGTTGATTGCACGGGTGGCAGTTGGTTCACGCAAGCGGCAAGCCGTGCCTCAACAAGTCCGCGCGCGAGTCGGGATGCCGTATCGGCATCCGGGCAATTGCAAATTGCAACGACGACCCCAGTTAAACACGATGTTTGCGAATCGTCTTGCGAATGAATTGGAGTTTTCATGCCTTACCTATTACTTGCGCTGCTGGCTTGGCCGGCCGTTGAGATCATCGCCCTGGTCCTGCTCGCCAAGGCCATCGGAACCGGTTGGGTGCTGGCTTGGCTGGCAGTGACGGCAGTGGCCGGCGTGCTGATGTTGCGTCACCACAAATGGGCTGTCGGGATGAGCCTGCTGAACGATGCGCGTTCTGGCCGGCTCTCTGTCGGCAGTCTGTTCTGGGTAGCCCGTTACTATATCGCAGCGCTACTGCTGGTGCTGCCTGGCGTGATCGGCGACGTGGTCGCGCTGATCATGTTACTGCCATGGGGACGCCGTGCTGGCATGCAAGTTCCCACCGACAATACGCTGGAAGGCGAGTTTCGTCGGGTGGATCGGGGTGGGGATGCGGCAGGACGGATCAATCGTTTCGACTGAACACTGATCTTTCAGAGCGCAAGCAATGAATCCGGTGCGGTGCTGCTGCCAGTAATCAGCACAGCCTTGGTGCGCGAGGCAGCGCCAGAAACAAGTGTCACCTGCCGTTTCGGCACCGCAAATCGTTTAGCCAGAAACTCGATCAGGCATTCGTTGGCTTTACCATCCACTGGTGGCGCGGCAAGGCGGATTTTCAACGCCTCGCCGTGCAAACCGGCAATCTCGGTCTTTTTCGCCCCAGGCTGGATATGCAGGCGCAGCAGCCAGCCATCGGGGCGTGCCTCGAACCACGCAGCCATCAGGCGGCGATCCGGATGCTCGCAAGAATGTTCTGCTGAATACCGGTCACAAAAATATTGGCAACAATGATCACCAAGCTGAGGAACATCGGCGTGATATCGATGCTGCCAACAGGCGGGATGATTTTGCGCAAGGGGCGCAGCCACGGATTGGTCAGGGCATTGAACACCGGCATCATCGGGTTGTATGGGGCCACCCAAGACATCAATGCCTGGCCGATCACCGCCCCAAACAGCAAGTAAAGCGACATCTTGATCACTTCAAGCAGGCCCGCCAGCCCGATCGCCAGTAACGACAGCGGTGCGCCCAGCACATAGGGCCAAGGCGAGATGCTGAGCAGCAGCCCGTGCATGCCGCAAGCCCATAGCCACGCCAGCACAAAGCTCGACGTATCGTATTGCCGAAGCGACGGCAGCACGCGTCGTGTCGGCAGAACCATCCAGTTGGTCAGCGCCAGCACGAACTGTCCGAGCTGATTCTTGAACGAAACCTTGTGCGAAATCAGATAAAAACGCGCGAGCAGCGCCAGGACAAAAAACCCGGCCAGGCTCTGGATCAAAAACGCGAGTGCATTGGCGACCATGCGTTGCCTCCTTAGCCTTGTGGCTCGCGGCCTAGTTCATCGCCCAGCTCTTTCGAACGGGCAGCCGCAGCAGCTGCTGCTGCAATGATGGTGGCACGCACCTGACTGTTTTCGAGCGCGTTGATGGCGCGCTCGGTCGTGCCGCCCTTGCTGGTGACTTTGACGCGCAAGGTTGCAGCGTCGTCTTCGCTCGCCATGGCCAGTTTCACCGCGCCAGCAAAGGTCTGGTATGCGAGCTTCTTGGCGACTTCCGGATTGAAGCCCTGCGCACGGGCAGCGGCTTGCAGCGATTCGATGAAATAGAACACATACGCCGGGCCGGAACCTGAAATGGCCGTTACGCCGTCGATATCGCTCTCATCGTCGACCCAGACTGTTTCACCAATCGAATCCAGAATGCGCCCGGCCAGTGCCCGGTCATCGGCTGTGACGCCGGTTGCTGCGTAGGCGCCGGAAATGCCCGCCCGCACCAAGGCTGGCGTGTTTGGCATCACGCGGACAATTCGCTGTGCGCCGCTCAGCCAGCGTGACAGCGTGTCGGCACGTACGCCGGCGGCTATCGTGACGACCAGCGAATCGGCGATCTGCGGCGCAAGGGCCTCTGCGACTGCGCGCAATTGCTGCGGTTTGACCGCAAACACCACGGCGTCGCTTTTCGGTAGCGCGTCTTCCGGTGCACCGGTGCTCACGCCAAACTGCTGTTGTAATTGCGCACGCTTGCCGGCATCCGGTTCGACAATGTGGATTTCGCTGCCGGCAAAGCCTTGGGCGACCATGCCGCCGATCATTGCCGCAGCCATGTTGCCGCCGCCGATAAAGCTGATTTTCATCGTGGTCCTTCGTGCGAATTTGAGGTTGTTCTTGCGCCAAACAGGGCTGTGCCAACGCGGACGATGGTTGCCCCTTCGGCGATGGCGGTTTCCAGATCGGCTGACATGCCCATCGAGAGTGTATCCAGCAGCAGACCATTGTCTGCCAGTTGATGTTGCAGCTGTGCCAGCAACCTGAACTGACTGGCAAGCAGCTCGACATTGTCGGTCGGTTCCGGAATGCACATCAAGCCGCGTAATTGCAATCGCGGCAAACCACGGACGGTTTGCGCCAGTTCGGCCAGTTGTTCTGGCGCCACACCTGATTTGCTCGCCTCGCCGGATACGTTCACTTGCAGGCAGATTTGCAGTGGTGGCAGGTGATTCGGGCGCTGCGCCGAGAGTCGTTCGGCGATTTTCAAGCGGTCAACGGAGTGGGCCCAGGCTGCGTGCTCAGCAACGGCGCGGGTCTTGTTGCTTTGCAACGGGCCGATGAAATGCCATTCCAGTTCGGCCAGATGTGACAGCGCTGCGCTTTTCTCCGTCAACTCCTGGACGTAATTCTCCCCAAAAGCGCGTTGGCCGCAGTGATAGAGCTCGGCAATCGCTTCGCTGGGGAAGGTTTTGCTTACGGCCAATAGTGTTACGCTGTCAGTTGGTCTGTGAGCCATGATGACGGCTGTCTGGACGCGACTGAGCACGCCTTGCCACCTTTCAAAAATCGTTGCCATAATGGCTTAGACCTTTAAATTGGCCAGATGGGTTCGTGTACGGCTTTTCAATCGAGCCCCTTTTACATCGGACTTTGCCAAAGGACAGAATTATAAATGGAAATCTCTGAGCTCTTGGCGTTCGCCGTAAAGAACAAAGCATCGGACTTGCACTTGTCGTCCGGTCTTCCACCCATGATCCGGGTTCACGGCGATGTGCGCCGCATTAATTTGCCACCGATGGAACACAAAGACGTTCATGACATGGTGTACGACATCATGAACGACGGTCAGCGCAAAGTGTATGAAGACACGCTCGAATGTGACTTTTCATTCGAGATTCCGAATCTTTCCCGGTTTCGGGTCAATGCATTCGTGCAACAACGTGGTTCTGGCGCGGTATTCCGGACGATTCCGTCCAAGGTGCTGACGCTGGAAGAACTGAATGCGCCCAAGGTATTCCAGGAAATTGCGCAAAACCCGCGCGGTCTGGTTCTGGTGACCGGGCCGACCGGTTCGGGTAAATCGACCACGCTGGCTGGCATTATCAATTACGTCAATGAAAACGAATATGGTCATATTCTGACCGTTGAAGATCCGATCGAATTCGTTCACCAATCGAAAAAATGTCTGATCAATCAACGGGAAGTCGGGCCGCATACGATGAGTTTCTCCAATGCATTGCGTTCGGCATTGCGGGAGGATCCGGACGTGATTCTCGTCGGCGAAATGCGGGATCTGGAAACGATTCGCCTTGCGTTGACGGCCGCCGAAACCGGTCACTTGGTATTCGGGACGCTGCATACGAGTTCTGCGGCCAAGACCGTTGACCGTATCGTTGACGTGTTTCCGGCGGCGGAAAAAGAAATGGTGCGGTCGATGTTGTCTGAATCATTGCGCGCAGTCATTTCGCAAACGCTGCTCAAGACCAAGGATGGCAATAGCCGGGTGGCGGCGCATGAAATCATGATCGGCATTCCGGCAATTCGGAACCTGATCCGTGAAAACAAGATTGCGCAGATGTATTCGTCCATTCAGACCGGTTCGCAGTTCGGTATGCAGACGCTGGATCAGTGTTTGACGGATCTGGTTCGCCGCAACATCGTTTCCTCGAGCGAGGCGCGTGGTAAAGCGTCCAACGCCGATAACTTCAAGGGTTGATGCGGCCCGTCGCGCGCCCGTCACCGAAACGTTTCAGAGCAGGTCATGGAAAAAGAGCAGGCAGCCAAGTTCATGCAGGATCTCCTCAAGCACATGCGTGCCAAGGGAGCGTCCGATCTTTTCATTACGGCCGAATTTCCACCGGCGATGAAAATCGACGGCAAGGTGACGCCGGTATCCAATCAGGTCCTGTCGGCGCAGCACTCGAAGGAGCTGGCGCGAGCGATCATGAATGACCGGCAGGCGGAGGAGTTCGAAGCCACCAAAGAGTGTAACTTCGCCATCAGCCCCGGCAATCTGGGGCGCTTTCGCGTGAATGCCTTCGTGCAGCAACAGCATGTCGGCATGGTGTTGCGGACGATCAATTCAGAGATTCCTTTGCTTGATGATCTGGGTTTGCCGCAGGTGCTGAAGGACATCGCCATGACCAAGCGTGGTCTGGTGGTGTTTGTCGGCGGTACGGGGTCGGGTAAATCGACCTCGCTGGCGGCGATGATTGGCCACCGCAATGACAATGCCTATGACCACATCATCACCATCGAAGACCCGATCGAATACGTGCACGATCACAAGAAGTCGATCGTTACCCAGCGTGAAGTGGGGGTCGATACCGATTCGTGGATGGCGGCGCTCAAGAACACCCTACGGCAAGCGCCAGACGTCATCCTGATCGGCGAAATCCGTGATCGCGAAACGATGGACTACGCGATTGCCTTCGCCGAAACCGGTCACCTTTGCATGGCGACGCTGCACGCGAACTCATCCAACCAGGCGTTGGATCGCATCATCAACTTCTTCCCGGAGGAGCGGCGGATGCAGCTGTTGATGGACTTGAGCCTCAATCTGAAAGCCTTCGTATCCCAGCGGTTGGTGCCACACCGCACGGGCAAGGGGCGGATCGCTGCGGTGGAGGTGATGCTCAACTCGCCGTTGATTGCCGATCTGATCTTCAAGGGCGAAGTGCATGAGATCAAGGAGATCATGAAGCGCTCGCGTGAGTTGGGCATGCAGACGTTTGACCAGAGCCTGTTCGATCTCTTTGAAGCCGGGAAGATCAGCTACGAAGATGCGTTGCGAAATGCCGACTCGGTGAACGATCTACGCCTGCAGATCAAACTCAATAGTAGCGAAGCACAACAAAAGGACGTCCTTTCAGGTATCGACCATCTGGACATCGTTTAGCGCAGTCGATGAATCGGCATTGCGCCCAAGGCATCGTTAGAAATGCCTGATAAATGGATAGGAATTGGATGACGTCTCCCCCGCTTTGTAGAGCGTTAACGCGCAGCATGATCGCGGCTGGCCTGTGTTATGGCACGCCGTTGTACGCCGCCATGCTAGGGGACATGCAAGTCCGTTCGGCATTGGGCGAGCGTTTCCAGGCGGCAGTCAGCGTTGCTGCGGCCGATGACGAATCGCTGAGTAACGCTTGCTTCCGCCTCGTTCCCCCGCCCGCCGATGACGATGCCGCAATTTTGCGGCGTGCGCGGCTGGTGTATCAGCCGGACGACGAGCGTGGTGGCAAGCTGATCGTTTACGGCGACGAGAAAATCGATGAGCCGTTGTTGCACCTGGGCATTCGGGTGAAATGCCCGGATGAGGAGCGCCGCGATTTTCAGCGCGATTACAGCGTGTTGCTTGATCCCCGTGAGTACGTAGTGCCCGCCAAGGGCGACGTGCGCAATGCGCGTGGCGGTGCGGCAGCGGCGGTTCCACTGCGCAATTTGCCGGCGCTGGGCGGGGTTTGGCGCACGCGTGACGGTGACAATGTCGATTTGATCTCCCGCGCTTATTTCCCGCGTGATAAAGCCACCCGCTCCCGATTTGTCGATGCCTTCTACCTGCTGAATCCAGATTTGCCGCAAGGTCTGCGAGCACGGCTGGAGCCGGATCTCCAACTGGCCTTGCCGGATCGCTCCAGTGTGCAGCCGGCAGCTGCTGAGGGCGCGCTAGCGCCACAGCCGCGCCAGCCACAGCCAGATCGGCTACAGGCATTGCCTGCTTTGCCGCCGCTACGCATCGAGGGTGAGCAGCCCAGTGATCGGCAACTGGCGCGCCAACCGCTCCCAATGGAGAAATCCGCCCCAGCGGGGGAAGACACTTTCCGCTTGCACTTGTCCGGGCCATCGCTTGATCTGGAACGCAAATCCAATCTGACGCCGGAAGAGAGCCTGCGCGTCCGCGAGCACCTGCTTAGTTTGTCATCCGACGATCAGACGGCGCAGCTGCTGCAGCTCAAATACCAGATTTCCGAGTTGGAAAAACAGCTGACGGCGTTGAAGACACGCAGTCCCGACGATGCATCGAATGCAACGCAGCCGGCGATGCAGACCAAACGTCGTCAAGCCGGGGCCAGCGATGGCTGGAGCTGGGCTTGGCTCTTGTTGCCGTTATTGCTGATCGCCGGCGTAGCGGCTTGGGTCTATCGGCGCTGGCGCTTGCGCCGCGAGTACGAAGATGCCGAGTCGTTCTCGTTTGCGACCAATTTCGAAGCGCGACCGGGATTGACCTCGAGTGTGATGGCATCGTCCGGTTTCGGGTCGGGGCCCACCGCGGGCATGCGCGAACTGGCGCAGAATATCGCGCAGGCCGCCAGTGACTTCCACAATGATGATGTCGATGTTGTCTTGCCAAACAACGTCTCGGAAGAAGCCCAGCTGCTGATTGATCACGGTCTGGTCCAGCAGGCGATCAATTTGCTCGATCACGAACTTGGCCAGCATCCGACGGCACTCGTGCTTTGGATGAAGCTGTTTGAAATCTATCGCCAGCAGGCGATGAAACAGCCACTCCAGGAGCGTGCCGTGGCATTCCGTCTGCAATTTGCCAGCGATACCTTATGGCAACAGGTGCAGTCGATCGGCCGGCAGATCGATCCGGATAACCCGCTGTATCGCTCGCTCGATGAGCAGGTCGATAACCTGTTGGAGATCCCGTCGGGGCGGCCGGACAAAGCCGGCTCGGAACAAGACGAGTCTGACCAAAGCGCGCTGGCATTTGCTTCGATGATGCATGAGCAGGCTGGGCTGATGCCGCCGGATTCGGTCTCGCAGACCAGCGTGCGGAGCGTGCCGTCACCGCGTTCGGACTGGAACCTGGAAGAGCAAGGGCCGCCCACCTTGCCGCAAGATGCGCTCGCATTTGATCTGGCCGAAGACGAGCAGGAGGAAAGCAAATCGGCCCGTCCGGACGTTGGCCAGGGCATGGTGGTGGCTGAAGTCTCGGATATCGATCCCAAGCAATTCGTGACGGATGATCCAGAGCTGCAAAAGGTTCCGAACTACCTCGCTGCAGGGAATATCGATGGGGCGTTCCACGTGCTGGAAGAAACGCTCTACCACGGCACCATGGATCAACGCATGGTCGCCATGAAATGGCTGGATAAGTTGGCGCCGATCCGCAATAGCTAAGTGGGCGTTCATCGTCATCCCCAAACAAACAGGGCCGCATATTGCGGCCCTGTTTGTTTGGAGAGGCTGGCTGAGACGGGATTACAAAATCCGCGCCAGATAGTGGCCGGTATGGCTGGCCGGGTTTTTCGCCACCATCTCCGGAGTGCCGGTCGCGATGATCTGCCCGCCGCCCGCCCCCCCTTCCGGACCCAGATCGACCACCCAATCCGCTGTCTTGATTACGTCCAGATTGTGCTCGATCACCACCACGGTATTGCCATGTTCACGCAGGCGGTGCAGCACCGTCAGCAAGAGGTCGATATCGTGGAAGTGCAGACCGGTGGTTGGTTCATCGAGGATGTACAGTGTGCGGCCGGTGTCGCGCTTGGACAGCTCCAGCGCCAGCTTCACCCGCTGTGCTTCGCCGCCAGACAAGGTGGTGGCGCTCTGGCCAAGGCGGATGTAGCCGAGGCCCACGTCCATCAGCGTTTTGAGCTTGCGCGAAACGGTTGGCACGGCACTGAAAAACTCGGCAGCGACTTCCACCGTCATTTCCAGCACTTCGGTGATGTTCTTGCCCTTGTACTGCACGTCCAGCGTTTCGCGGTTGTAGCGTTGGCCGTGGCAGACATCGCATGGCACATACACATCCGGCAGGAAGTGCATTTCCACCTTCAGCACGCCATCGCCCTGGCACGCCTCGCAGCGGCCACCCTTCACATTGAACGAGAACCGCCCCGGGCCGTAACCGCGTTCGCGGCTGGCCGGCACGCCGGCGAACAACTCGCGGATCGGCGTAAACAGACCGGTATAGGTGGCCGGATTGGAGCGCGGCGTGCGGCCGATTGGCGATTGATCGACGTTGATGACCTTGTCGAAATGATCCAGCCCGTTCACTTCATGGAACGGTGCCGGTTCGGCCGATGCGCCGTTCAACTCCTTGGCAGCCAGCGTGTAAAGCGTGTCGTTGATCAGCGTCGATTTACCGGAGCCGGATACGCCGGTGATGCACACCAGCAGACCGACCGGCAGCGCCAGATCGACGAACTTGAGATTGTTACCGTGAGCGCCCTTGAGCGTGAGCCACTTTTCCGGGTTTGGCGCGAGTGGGTCGCTCGGTCGCTCGATCTTGCGCACGCCGGACAGGAACTGGCCGGTGATCGAGCGCGGCTCCTTCATGATGTCGTCCGGATGGCCGGCCGCGATGACCTCACCACCGTGGACGCCGGCACCGGGGCCGATGTCGATCAGGTAGTCGGCGGCGCGGATCGCATCTTCGTCGTGCTCGACCACGATCACGCTGTTATCCAGATCGCGCAGCCGCATCAGCGTGCCGAGCAGCCGGTCGTTATCGCGCTGGTGCAGGCCGATGCTGGGTTCGTCCAGCACATACATCACACCGGTCAGACCGGAGCCGATCTGCGATGCCAGACGGATACGCTGTGCTTCGCCGCCAGATAGCGTATCGGCACTGCGTTCCAGGCTCAGGTAATCCAGCCCGACGTTGACCAGAAAGCCCAGGCGCTCGCGGATTTCCTTGACGATCTTTTCAGCAATCTGCCCCTTCGCACCTTCCAGTTGCAGCGATTGGAAAAAGGCGGCGGTATCGCGCAGCGCCATTTGCGAGATCGCGTGTAGCGTTTCCGGCCCGACACGCACATTGCGCGCCTCCAGCCGCAGACGTGCGCCGTTGCAGCTCGGGCAGCACTGGTTGTTCTGGTACTTGGCGAGTTCCTCGCGCACCGTGACCGAATCGGTCTCCAGGTAACGGCGTTCGAGGTTGGGAATGATGCCTTCGAAGGCGTGCACGCGTTCGAACTTGCTGCCGCGCTCGTTCATGTAGGTGAACGAAATCTGGTCGCGGCCCGAGCCATGCAGCACGACTTGCTGCACGTTCTCCGGCAGCTCGTTCCACAGCGTGTTGACGTCGAAACCGTAGTACTCCGCGAGGCTGGTCAGCATCTGGAAGTAGAACTGGTTGCGTTTATCCCAGCCCTTGATCGCACCGGCCGCCAGACTCAAATCCGGGTGCGCGACCACGCGCTTCGGATCGAAGAAAGTGATCTGGCCGAGACCATCGCACTTCGGGCATGCGCCCATCGGGTTGTTGAACGAGAACAGACGTGGTTCCAGCTCTGGCAGGCTGTAGCTGCAGACCGGGCAGGCGAACTTGGCCGAGAACCAGTATTCCTTGCCGGTATCCATTTCGACCGCAATGGCGCGGCCGTCGGCGTGGCGCAATGCGGTTTCAAACGACTCAGCCAGCCGCTGCTTGAGATCGGCACGCACTTTCAGGCGGTCGATCACGACCTCGATGGTGTGTTTCTTGTTCTTGTCGAGCTTGGGGATGGCATCCATCTCGAACACTTCGCCATCGACACGCACGCGCACAAAGCCTTGCGCACGCAATTCGTCGAACAGGTCTAGGTTCTCGCCCTTTTTGCCGACGATGACCGGGGCCAGGATCATCAGCTTGGTTTCTTCCGGCAGCGCCAATACGTGATCGACCATCTGGCTGACGGTTTGCGATTCCAGAGGCAAATTGTGGTCGGGGCAGTAGGGCGTGCCGACACGGGCGAACAGCAGGCGCAGGTAATCGTGGATTTCAGTCACGGTACCGACGGTCGAACGCGGGTTGTGGCTGGTGGCTTTCTGTTCGATCGAGATGGCCGGGGAGAGACCCTCAATCAAGTCGACATCGGGTTTTTCCATCAACTGCAGGAACTGGCGTGCATAGGCCGACAGCGATTCAACATAGCGGCGCTGGCCTTCGGCATACAGCGTATCGAACGCGAGCGAACTCTTGCCCGAGCCGGACAAACCGGTAATGACCACCAATTTGCCGCGAGGGATATCGAGATTGATGTTCTTCAGATTGTGCGTGCGCGCACCGCGGATGCGGATCAGCGGAATGTCTTGCGATTCGACCGGGGTGTAAGGCGCCGGAGTGTAAGACGATTTGTCAGCCATGTGGGGCGGTTCTGCGTTGCTGAGGGCAATCCGCTAATATAACGGACTTTGCGCCCGGCTTCGAACTGCTCTTCAGGCCCGAACATATGAATCCAATCGAACTTCGCGCTTCCCTCGGCCTTGCCGGCCTTTATGCCTTGCGCATGCTGGGCATGTTCCTGATCCTGCCGGTGTTTGCCGTCTATGCCGGACATCTGCCGGGCGGCGACAACCACACCATGGTCGGCTTGGCATTCGGCGCATACGGCCTCACGCAGGCGCTGTTGCAACTGCCGTTTGGCATGTGGAGCGACCGTGTCGGGCGCAAGAAAGTCATCTATATCGGTCTGGCCTTGTTTGCGCTGGGCAGCATCATGTGTGCGGCGGCGGATCACATCGTCTGGCTGGTGGTTGGCCGGGCCGTGCAGGGCGCAGGGGCGATCTCGGCGGCGGTGACTGCCTTGCTGGCGGATTTGACCCGTGAGGAAAACCGGACCAAGGCGATGGCCATGATCGGCGGCAGTATCGCGACGACGTTTGCGGCTTCCCTTGTCATTGCTCCCAAGCTGGCCGGCTGGATCGGTTTGCCGGGCATCTTCCTGCTGACGGCGGTGCTGGCTGTTGCCGCTATCGTTGGCGTGCGGCAGGTCATCCCGAATCCAACCGTGACCCGTCACCATTCGGATGCCGAAGCGGATACCCGTCGCCTGCCGGCCGTGCTCAAGCACCGGCAATTGCTGCGGCTGAACTATGGCGTGTTTGCCTTGCATGCGGCGCAGATGGCGATGTTCACGGTGATGCCACTGCTGCTCAAGGACATTGGCGGGCTGGATGTCAGTCGGCATTGGTGGGTTTATCTGCCGGTGGTATTCGTTGGCTTCGTGCTGATGGTGCCGGCGGTGATCGTCGGTGAGAAACAGCGCAAGTTGAAACAGATCTTCCTGATGGCAATCGGCTTGATGTTCATCGCTCAGCTGGGCATGACGTTGTGGATGCCCAATCTGGCTGCGATCGTGCTTTGGCTGGCGGTGTATTTCACGGCATTCAACATTCTCGAAGCCACCCAGCCGAGCCTGATTTCCAAGATTGCCCCATCCGATGCCAAAGGCACGGCGATGGGTGTCTACAGCACTTGCCAAGCGCTCAGCATGTTCGCCGGTTCGGCGCTGGCTGGTTGGCTCTACCAGCACTTCCACAGCCCGATGCCGGTCTTTGCCTTGTGCGCGGTGATGGTCGGTATCTGGTTGGTGGTCGCCTGGGGCATGCAGCCGCCGCTGCCCGTCAAGACCCGCATGTTCCATATCGGCGACCAATGGGCCGGCGATGCGGTGGCGCTGTCTGTTAAACTGGCAGCCATTGACGGCGTGAAAGAAGCCGTCGTTCTGATTGATGAACGCGTGGCGCTGCTCAAAGTCCTGCAGGACGGATGGGATGAAGCGACCGCGCAACAACTGATTGCGGAGACCCAGTAATGGCTTCTTTGAACAAGGTGCTGCTGATCGGCAACCTCGGGCGTGACCCGGAAACCCGTTTTCTGCCTTCCGGCGGCGCTGTTTGTAATTTCAGCATTGCCACGACCGAAAACTGGAAAGACAAGCAAACGGGCCAGAAGCAAGAAAAAACCGAATGGCACAACATCAGCATGTATGGCAAGTTGGCCGAAATCGCTGGTGAATACCTGAAAAAAGGCAGCTCGGTTTACATCGAAGGTCGCCTGCAAACGCGCAAGTGGCAAGACAAGCAAACCGGTGCCGATCGCTACACCACCGAAATCGTTGCCGACCAGATGCAAATGCTGGGCGGCCGTGGTGGCGGTAGCGCCCCAATGGGCGGCGGCGGTGATGAGTTCAACCAGGAATACAGCCCGGCACCGTCCCCCGCGCCGCGTCAGCAACAAGCTGCGCCAGCACCGAAGCCTGCCGCACCGGCGCGCAGCTTCGATGATTTCGAGGACGACATCCCGTTCTGATCGTCATTTGACCAGAACCGAAAAGACCACCTTCCGGTGGTCTTTTTGTTTCTATGCCGTCCAGATCAACACATGACCTAGGCATTAACCCCAAGCGGCAGCGAAACAGCCGCGGGCTATGCTGGAAAGACAACGATAAGGGAGAACTATCATGCAAGACCGTCGTGAAATCCGCCCAACCGGTTATGTCGAGGATGACTTTGCACTGCGCATCGTTTCCGACGTCGTACTCAAACTGTGGGATTCGGTCGATGAGCTCACCCGTTTGCGGCCGGCACATACCACGCACTATCACGTCACCATCTTCGGTTCCGCACGTATCCAGGAAAACATGCCGTCTTATGAGGCGGTGAAGCAATTGGCCTCACAACTGGCCGCCATGGGCTGCCGGATTGTCACAGGTGGCGGGCCGGGCCTGATGCAGGCTGCCAATGAGGGCGCCCGGCAAGGCGCGCCGGATAATCCGGAGGCTTCGGTCGGTATCCGCATCGATCTCGATTTCGAACAGAATGTGAACGACTACGTTGGCCGTACTTTTGAGCACAAGACGTTCTTCTCCCGTCTGCATCACTTCGTGCAGCGCTCGAATGCCTTCATCGTCACGCCGGGCGGCATTGGTACACTGCTGGAACTGGCAATGGTCTGGCAGTTGCTACAAGTGCATAAGCTCTATGGCACGCCACTGATTCTGGTTGGCGACATGTGGCACGAGTTGGTCGATTGGGCGCAACGTTCGATGGTGTCCAGCGGTGCAGGTTTGGCGAGCCCCGTGGATATGGAAATCCCGGCGGTTGTCGATACGATCGAAGACGCGGTACAACTGATTCGAGAGCATCACGCCAAGTGGCTGGCAGAGGGCGTGTCGCAGGTCGGTGAATGAGCGTCTCCGTTGGAATTTAAGCGACAACTGCAGGAGCGGCGATTGAGTTTTGGTCAGGGTTCGGGTGAAATCGTATGCCTTTTGAATATTAGCCAGGCAGAGAGCAGGCATGCGATGCCCTAAGTGTGGCCAGACGAATGACGATACCGCGCTGACGTGCGCGGCGTGTCATGCCGCCCTGCAAGCACAACAGCCAGCCGTGGCCGTTGAGGCGACTGCGTCGGCCGTTGCTGCTGGTGCAACAAGTCAGCCGGCCGCGGCGGCGAGTGCTCAGCCAGCAGCACCAGATCAGCCGCGCAAGCGCAAACGAGAGGTTCGGGATAATTCCGGGCTGATTGCGGCGATCGATGCCGCCGAGAAAGCCTTGGACGAAGCGTGGTCGAAGCGCAATGTGGCATGGCCTGATCCGCGCTCGATCATGCCGGACTTCCGCCGCACCGCATCGCCAGCACAGGCGGATAGTCGTGCCAAATGGATCGCGACCGGTTTTGCGCTGGCCGTGTTGCTGCTGTTGATTGGCTACGGTGTGCTTCGTTATCAGACAAAGGCCGCTGACAAGTTGGCGGCTTCGGCTCCGCAGGCTGTTCAGCTCGCCGCTGCCGCGCCAAGCGATCCACCAGCGCCAGCGCCCACCGTGGCACCGACGCTGCTCCCCACCGCAGCGCCCACTGCCAATCCAGTTCCGGTTGTGGCCTCGGCCGTGCCGGCATCGGCAGCTGTGGCAACGCCAACCAGTCCCAAGCACAAGCCAACCCCTAAGCCCCGTCCGACTGCCAAGCCTGTGGCGACTACGCCGGTATCCGCAGTAGTCGCACCAACGACAGCACCTGTGCACCCCGCACCAACGCAAGCCCCTGCGCCTAGCTTCGCCGAGCGTTACGCGGCTTGCGGTAAGTTGGAAGGCTTCTTCAATCGTGAAGGCTGCAAGACCAAGCTGTGCTTCGATCATGCTGGCCAGCCCGAGTGCCAGAACGTCGCACCGCAGCAGCGGCAGCGCTGATTGCGATACAAGAAGAGACATAAGACGATGACCAAATCCTGCCGTGAGTGCGGCGCAGACCTGGACGACGCGGTGCACTATTGCGGTACATGTGGTGCAAGGGCGATCAGTAGCACGGTGCTTGCCAGACTGTGGGCGCAACGTGCACTGGTACGACTGCAATGGGTGCCGACCAAAGTGTGGCTCGGTTCGGCGGCAGCGCTGGCGCTGATTGTATTTGCCACCACATTTTGGCTTTGGCTCCGCCCGCCTGCATCGGTCAAACGCTTTACACCACTGGTTGAGGCTTATGTGCGAGCCATGCCGGCTGAAACGACCGCGCCTTGGCTCTGCGATCATCAGATCGCCTATGCGCCAGTGGTCGAAGTAGGGGCGTTCGATGCGCGGCGGCAGCTCCTGGAAAAGCTGGGCGTGATTGGCGTGTATGAAAAGCCGTTGCTGAAGACGGTGGGTGATGGCGCAAACACGCAGACGCGCCTCGTTTTCAAGGCGACTGAAGCTGGGCAGGCCGCGATTCACGAGGGCAAGCTCTGCGCTGCAACGGGTTTCCGGCTTGCTGGTATTACGCTGGGTGATCACACAGAAAAGCTCGGCAACGTGACTGCCATGAAAATCACCGCCCAATTGGCGTGGCAAGACCCATTACCTTGGACGCAAGATCGGGATACGCAGAAAGTCTTTCCTGCATTGCAGGCCGTTCGCGAGGTGCCGCTGTACATGGCCCGAACCGAGCGGGTCTGGCGGGTGATGACGGATGCGGAATCTGCCGCGGCCCAATGACAAAACGGCCTGCCGCAATGGCAGGCCGTTTTTTTTGAAGCTGATTTCGCTGGTACTGCGTAATCAGTTGAGTGCCAATCGTGTACCGGGTGCCAGACCACGGTTACCCAGATTGTTGATCCGCTTCAACTCTGCAACCGATAAGCGATGACGCTTGGCGATTGATGCCAGCGTGTCGCCCCGTTTGACGACGACAAACTCGCGCTGATCGGCCTTGGCGCTGGCACTTGCTGCCACCTTGCCGCGTACAGGCGCTTCAACAGCGGCGACCTTCAACACTTGGCCGGCATGGATGGCGTTGCCGCGCAGGCCGTTCAAATCACGCAGGGTAGCCACGGTGACGCCATAGCGCTTGGCGACGTTGAACACGGTATCGCCGCGAGCAACCTTATGCTCACGCACATTGCTGGCGACGCGACGTGGCGCATCGTTGGCACCCGTGTCGATCGGATCGGCTTGCTTGTTGGCTTGCAGTGCGACCAGTGTCTGGCGTTCGGAAACGTCGAGGCCGGCCATCATCGGAACCAGAATGGTCTGGCCGCGTGCTGTGCGCTCCCGGTTGCCGATGTCGTTGATGTCTTTGAGTTCGGCGGCGGAAATGCCGAAGTTGACTGCTAGTTTGTCGAACGCTTCGCCCGGCTTGGTGACATAGGGCTGCCAGTTCAGCAGCGGCTTGTCGAAGGCGGCGAGGTTCTTCTGGAAGGTATCGACCTTTTCGGCTGGCAACACCAGTTTGCGCTCGTCCTTGTAGGCGATCACTGGGCGGATGAAGCCCGGGTTCAAGCGCAGCAACTCGTCGACCGGGATTTCGGCCAGTTCGGCAGCGACCTTCACATCCATGTGACGGCCGGGCTGGATCGTGGCGAAGTAGGGGGTGTTGGGCAGACTGGACAGCTGGATGCCATAGGCTTGCGGATTGGCGATCAGATTGCGGATCGCCAGCAGCTTGGGCACATAGTTGCGGGTTTCGTCCGGCATGCGCAGGCTGGCGAAGTCGGTGGGCAGGCCAGCGGCTTGATTCTTGGCCACGGCGCGGGCGACAGCGTTCTCGCCCCAGTTGTAGCTGGCGAGCGCCAATTGCCAATCACCGAACTGGTCATGCAATTGCTGCAGATAGTCGAGTGCGGCCTGCGTAGCGGCGACGACATCGCGGCGGCCGTCATACCACCAAGTGCGCTCAAGGCCGTAACGCTTGCCAGTGTCCGGAATGAATTGCCACATGCCGGCGGCACGGGCAGGGGATTCGGCTTTCGGGTTGTAGGCGGATTCGATCGCCGGCAGCAGTGCCAGCTCCATCGGCATGCCGCGCTTCTCGACCTGCTCGGCCACGAAGAACATGTAGCGACGGCCGCGATCAACGATGCGGTTGAGGTACTCCGGCCGGGCCGCGTAATAGTTTTCCCACTTTTCCACGAGACCATTGTCGACGTCCGGAATCGTGAAGCCAGCACGCACGCGCGACCACAAATCGGTGTATGCCGGCACTTGGGTGGCGTCGCCAAACAAGCTGTCGATGGTGGTGCGGGTATCGTCGCCGACGGTCGCAAACTGCGGATTGCGCAGCTGGAAATCAAGGCGGGAGACGGGGGTGGAGTCGGCAAAAGCGCCGGTTGCAATCAGACTGGCAATCAAGCCGGCGATAAGGGAGCGCTGCATGAGCCCACGCCTGTTGGATTTTGAATCTATTGATGTTGCAGCCCCATGACGAATGTGTCAACCAAAACAAGTGCTTACCTCGCTTGCAAGTGCCTTATTTGTAGTGGTTTTTCCATTGCCGGATTGCAGCAAAAACGGTAGTTGGGTCGGCGTTGGCAGCACCTTGTTGCAGGGCACTGGATATCACTTCCGGGCTGCTGCTGCGCAGGTAGGGATTGGTGGCTTTTTCCAGCCCGATGCTTGAGGGCAAGGTCGGCAGGTTTTGCTGGCGTTTTGCTGTATCGAGCGTAATCCGCTGGGTGAGCGCCGCATTGCCCGGTTCGACTGCATGGGCAAATCGCAGGTTGGCGAGCGTGTATTCATGGGTGCAACATACTTTGGTGTCGTTGGGTAGCGCGGCAAGCTTGGTCAGCGATGCCGCCATTTGCGCCGGCGTACCTTCAAACAGGCGCCCACAGCCGCCAGCGAACAAGGTGTCGCCACAGAACAAGAGCCCTGCGCCGTAGTAGCACAGGTGATCGAGCGTATGCCCCGGTGTAGCGATGACCTTGAACGATTCGCTGAATATTTCGACCGAGTCGCCGTCGCGCAATGGTCGGTTGACGAGGGGCACGCTGGTCGGCCCATACACGGCTAGATCGGGTTGCTGCGCCAGCAAACTGGCCAATCCACCGACGTGGTCGTTGTGATGATGGGTGATCAGGATGGCGTCCAGCGTGAACTGCCTTGCTGCCAGCCAGTCGATCAAAGGTCCGGCATCGCCGGGGTCGACGGCCACCACGCGGCGGTCGCGCTCGATAATCCAGATATAATTGTCTTCGAAAATCGGCAGAGGGATGACATTCAGCATGGCTTTGCCTCAAGAAGCAGGAAATCCATTTGACCACTTTGCAGCTTGGTTCGCCACGCCGCTAGGGCAGTACGTCGCCAGCGAAGAGGCTGGCTGGTATGACCGCACGGTGGCAGACATCTTCGGTTATAAGGCGGTGCAGCTTGAACTACCGCAGCTCGATGCCTTGCGTGCCAACCGCATGCCCTGGCGTACGATCTTTGGCCGCAGTGCCGGTTGCAGTTTGCGGTGTGATCCGGCGGCCTTGCCGGTCTCCGAGCAGTCGCTTGATTTACTCGTCCTGCCGCATGTACTTGATTTCAGCGCAGATCCGCATGCGGTCCTGCGGGAGGCGGAACGAGTGCTGGCGCCGCAAGGACGGCTGCTGGTGACCGGCTTCAACCCGTGGAGCCTATGGGGTGTGCGCAAGTTCAAGCGTACCGAGCAGACGCCGTGGCAGGGCAATTTCGTGGCGTTGCCGCGCTTGAAGGACTGGCTCTCGCTGTTAGGGTTGGAAACCATGCGTGGTGAATACCTCTGCTATCGCCCACCGGTGCAGCGCGAACGCGTGCTGGCGCGCACCAGCTTCATGGAGGCGGCCGGTGATCGCTGGTGGCCGGCGGCCGGCGGGGTGTATTGCCTTGATGTGATCAAGCGCGTGCGCGGCATGCACATCATCGAGCCGCAATGGCGGCGGGTGAAGGCGACCGCCGCGAGCCCGGCAACGGCGATCGAGCGGATGAAATCCCAAGCCGGGCAGGATCGCTGCAAATAATCCGGTTATCGGGCGGCGAGGGGCGGGGCGGCTGGTGCAGGCTGGTCGCAATGCTTGGCGGTATCGCGCATGTCCTGTAGCAGCTTCTGCGCTTCATCACGGCTTTTCACCGGAATCCTCGCATCGTGCCCGCTACCCAGATTGCCGCCGCCATACGTCAGATGCAATTCCGAATCGGTGAGTTCGATGTATTGCACCACGGTGAGATTCAGGTAGCGTTCGGACTTCGCGTCGCCCGGCAGCTTCCACGGGCAAAATGGCCCAGCTTGCGAAAGTGCCGGTATCAACAGCAGAACGGGTAATAGCAATAGGCGCATCGTCGTCTCCAGGCGCGTTTCAATGGGTGCGTTTTAATCAAAAGGCAAGAATGAGTACAGTCGAGATTTACACCGATGGCGCCTGCAAGGGCAACCCCGGCCCGGGCGGTTGGGGTGCTTTGTTGCGCTACGGTGGTCAGGAAAAAGAACTCTTTGGTGGCGAGCCGGATACCACCAACAATCGCATGGAATTGATGGCCGTGATTGCCGGCCTGGAAATCCTCAAGCGGCCGTGTGACGTCCGCGTGTACCTCGACTCGCAATATGTGAAGAACGGGATTCAGACCTGGATTCACGGTTGGAAGAAAAACGGCTGGAAAACCGCCGACAAGAAACCGGTCAAGAATGCCGATCTGTGGCAACGGCTGGATGCCGCCACGCAGCAACACCAGATCGAATGGCAATGGGTCAAGGGCCATGCCGGCCATGAAGGCAACGAGCGCGCTGATGCGCTGGCCAATCGTGGTGTTGAAGTCGGTTTGAAGAAGGGAAACTAAATAATGCGTCAAATCATTCTGGATACTGAAACCACTGGCCTGCGCACTGAGGACGGCAATCGCATCCTCGAAATCGCCGCGGTCGAGATGATCAACCGCAAGCTGTCGCCGCCAGATCGCCACCTGCATCGCTATATCAATCCCGAGCGCAATTCCGAAGAGGGCGCGCTCAACGTGCACGGCCTGACGACGGAGTTCCTCTCCGATAAGCCCAAGTTTGCCGATATCGCCGACGACTTCCTGCGTTTTATCGAAGGCTCGGAACTCATCATCCACAACGCGCCATTTGACGTCGGCTTTCTCAATATGGAATTGGGCAAGCTGGGGCGCGGCAAGATCACCGATTACGTATCCGGCATCATCGATACGCTACGCGAAGCCAAGGAGTTATTCCCTGGCAAGCGCAATAGCCTGGATGCCTTGTGCGATCGCTACGAAATCGACCGCAGCAACCGGGTACTGCACGGCGCGCTGATCGACTGCGAACTGCTCGCTGAAGTCTATCTGTCGATGACGCGCGGGCAGGACAGCCTGCTGATCGACTTTGCCGGCGAAGCCGATGATTCGAACGACGTTGGCGGCATCCCGCGCCGGACGCGCAAGCCATTGATTGTCGCAGCACTATCTGATGAGGAACGCGCTGTGCACGATGCGTATCTCAACGACCTCGATAAAGCTGTCAAAGGGCAATGCCTGTGGCGGACGATGACGGCGGAACCGACCGCATGAGTCATCTCGCACTGCTGCCGGCGGCCGGCAGCGGCAGCCGCATGGGGTCCGCGACACCAAAGCAATATCTGGATCTGCTCGGCAAACCGCTCGTTTGGCACACCTTGGCGGCACTGCATGCCGTGCCGGAACTGGATCGCGTCGTCATTGTTATTTCGCCTGACGATGAATGGTGGGATGGCTATGACTGGTCCTCCTTTGACCGCCTGACTGTATTGCGCTGTGGCGGCGCCAGCCGGGCAGAAACGGTGTTGAACGGCCTGCAAACCTTGGCGATGGATCATCCAGCCAGCGACTGGATTCTTGTTCACGATGCGGCTCGCCCTTGCCTTGATCCCGCGCTGGTCTCGGCCATGATTGCCGAGCTGGTGCAGCACCCAGTGGGCGGCATCCTCGCCGTGCCCGTGGCCGATACCTTGAAAATGTCTGGCCCGGATCGCGCCATTGACCACACCCATCCGCGTGATGGCTTGTGGCAGGCGCAAACGCCGCAGATGTTCCGCCTCGCCGATCTGGCCGGCGCGTTGGAAGCCGGCATGGGCCCGGATATCACCGACGAAGCGAGCGCGCTGGAAAAGCTTGGCCTGCAGCCAAAACTGGTCATGGGCAGCCCGTGGAATCTCAAAGTCACCTACCCGCAGGATTTGCAGCTCGCCGCCTTGATCCTGCAAGGGCGTACCAAGGAAGCAAAATCATGAATCTGCCGTTTCGCGTTGGCCAAGGCTGGGATGTGCATCGACTGGTTGAAGAGCGCAAGTTGATCCTCGGCGGGGTCGAAATTCCATTCGAGAAGGGCTTGCTGGGGCATTCGGACGCAGACGCGCTATTGCATGCGATTACCGACGCGGTATTGGGTGCGGCGGGGTTGGGCGATATTGGCCGGCATTTCCCCGATACCGCTGCCGAATTCAAAGGCGCGGATAGCCGCGTCTTGCTACGCGAAGCAGTGCGACGCGTGAACGAAGCAGGCTGGCGGGTGGGCAATGTCGATGCCAGCATCCTGATCCAGCGGCCCAAGATGGCACCGCACATCCCCCAAATGGCTGCGAATATCGCCGCTGATCTTGGCGTGGAGACGGCGCAGGTCAACGTCAAAGCCAAGACCTACGAGAAACTCGGGCCGGTCGGCGCATCCGAATCGGTGGAAGCGCAAGCCATTGCCCTGCTGCTGCCGCGCTAATCCCACGCTAATCTAAAGACGTCTTTCATCCCGGTTGCGGAGATATCCATGCGGCGATGGTTTGCGATCTTGATTTTGTTCTCGACGGTGGCCTTGGCTGACCGCATCGATGTCTTGCCACTCAAGCACAAGCTGGCGGAGGAACTCGCCCCGGCCTTGCAGCAAGCCTTCCCGGAGGCGGTCATCCAGGCATTCAAGGGGCAAATGATCGTCCGCGCCCCAGATGACGCCACTTTCAAACGCATCGTTGCGCTGGCCGCGCAGCTTGATACGCGTACGCAATCGCTGATCGTTACCGTTGAGCAGCGCGAAGCGGCGACATCCAGCAGCAGCGATATCGATGCCAATGGACGAGCAGTGATTTCCAATCGGGGCGTCGATGGCGAGCTGGCGATTTCCGCCGATGCCAGAGAGAGCCAACGTAGCAGCAATGCCAGTCAGCAGGTAACAACCATTGACGGCGGGCGGGCGATGATCTCGCTCGGCCAAAGTCGGTTCTACCCGACGCTGTCGGTCGCATTTCGCCCCGGCTACGCCATCGTCACGCGTGGCGGTGTTTGGCAGTCGGCCGAAACCGGCTTCTGGGTCGAGCCGCAGCTGCTCGGTGACCTGGTCCGCTTGCGGCTTTATCCGCGTAGCAGCAGTTTCAATCGGAATGGCAGCATCAACGAGCGCAGTGTTTATAGCGAAGTGAGCGGCCGGGTGGGGGAGTGGCTACCGGTGGGACAGAGTAACCAGTCGGCGAGCACCAGTAGTGATGGCACGTTGTCGTCATCGCGCAGCAATGGCAGCCAGTCTTATACGGTGTGGGTGAAAGTCGATCCGCAGCCGGGGCAGTAGGCGTGGCGGTTGCCTGACAATTTGAACGAATTTGAATGGCCTCAGAGGAACATATGGCGGGAATGAGTTATATCGTGATGGGCGTATCGGCAAGTGGCAAAAGCTCGGTTGGGCTGGCGCTGGCCCAGGCGATCGGTGCCAAGTTCATCGATGGTGACGATCTGCATCCCCGCGCCAACATCCTCAAAATGGCCGAGGGCCACCCACTGGATGACGATGACCGCGCGCCGTGGCTCACTCGCATCAACGACGCAGTGTTTGCCATTGCCCGCAAACACGAAACCGGCGTGGTGGTCTGCTCGGCGCTCAAGCGTAAATATCGTGACCAGATTCGCGCTGGCAACGACCATCTTGCCTTTATCTATCTCGATGGCAGCTACGAGGCGATCCTGGAGCGTATCCGTGCCCGCCAGGGGCATTACCAGAAAGAAAACATGCTCAAGAGCCAGTTCGATGCGCTGGAAGTGCCGGGTGCTGATGAGCCGGATGTACTGCGTGTGAGCGCCAATGACAGCTTTGAGCGCGTGGTGGCAAATGTAATCGCCGCCGTCCGGCGCAATGAGGCGGCTCACCCACAAGCCTGATCCAATCGTTTGAACGGCTGCAGAACCGCAGAATGAAAAAAGCCCGCTTGGAATCGCGGGCTTTCTTGTATCGAACGTCGGTTTATTGCCGGCTGGTACGCCACAGCAGATGTGCACCCAACACAATCATCGGCAGGCTCAGCCACTGCCCCATCGACAGATTCAGCGCCAACAGGCCGAGGAAGTTATCCGGCTCGCGGGCAAACTCCGCAACGAAGCGGAAAGTGCCGTAGCCCAGCAAGAACAGTGCGGAGATTTGCCCGGTCTTGCGCGGCTTGGCCGAAAACACCCACAGCATCAGGAACAGCACCACGCCTTCGAGAAAGGCTTGGTACAGCTGCGACGGGTGACGCGGCAGCATGCCGAATTGCAGGAACCACTCTTGCCACTGCGGGTTGGTGCCAGCTGCGGCGGCATCGGCCTCGTTGGCGGTGGGAAAGCCCATCGCCCACCAGCTCGATGGCGTCGTTACCCGACCCCATAGCTCGCCGTTGATAAAGTTGCCGAGTCGGCCAAAGGCCAAGCCAATCGGCACCAGCGGTGCGATGAAGTCAGTAATTTCGAAAAACCGGCGTTGGGTGCGCTTGCCAAACAGCCACATGGCCGCCAAAACACCAAGAAAACCGCCATGAAACGCCATGCCGCCTTGCCAGACCTTGAAAATATCGAGCGGGTGGCTGAAATAAAAATCCGGCTTATAGAACAGTACATAGCCCAGCCGTCCGCCCAAGATGACTCCGAGCACGCCGTAAAAAAGCAGGTCGTCCATCTCCTCAACCCGCCAGCCAGCTGGGTTTCCTGCCTTGATGCGGGCGCGGCCCAGCAGCATGAAAATCACGAAGCCGACAAGGTACATCAGCCCATACCAGTGCACGGCCAAGGGGCCGATGGATACGGCAATCGGGTTGAAATGTGGGTGAACGAGCATGTGGCGGGGCTTTTTCGTTAAAATCGCAGGATTATACCTAGGCTCTGTCGATGTAGGTTTTGTGGATCGCGTTTGACCGGATTGGGGCCTATTGCTAGGCGAAAGACGCGCCGCGTAATGGATTACGCAAGTGGCTTTCAACAACGCAAGAGGCCCCAATCCGGTCAAATCCTTCGGACGATGCCGACTTTTGAGGTCACTCCGCGTTATAAGTCGCTGACATAACTCGTTATGCGGCGCGCCTTATGCCTTGATTGACCTCAAAATTCGGTATCGCGCGACCGCAAAACCTACATCAACAGAGCCTGACCTTTCGCCGGTAATGCCGGCTGCCTTGCAAGGAATCCCGCCATGCCCGTATATCGTTCCCATACTTCCACCCACGGCCGCAACATGGCCGGCGCTCGCGCTCTGTGGCGCGCTACCGGCATGAAGGATGGCGATTTCGACAAGCCCATCATCGCCATCGCCAACTCCTTCACCCAGTTCGTACCGGGCCACGTGCACCTGCACAACCTCGGCCAATTGGTGGCTCGTGAGATTGAAAAGGCCGGCGGTATCGCCAAGGAATTCAACACCATCGCCGTGGATGACGGTATCGCCATGGGCCACGGCGGCATGCTCTACAGCCTGCCCAGCCGCGAACTGATTGCCGATTCGGTCGAATACATGGTCAATGCCCACACGGCCGATGCGCTGGTGTGTATCTCCAACTGCGACAAGATCACTCCCGGCATGCTGATGGCAGCGTTGCGCCTCAATATCCCGGTGATCTTCGTGTCCGGCGGCCCGATGGAGGCCGGCAAGGTCAACTGGCGCGGTGAAGAGCGCTCTCTTGACCTGGTCGATGCCATGGTCGAAGCGGCCAATCCCAACGTGAGCGATGAAGAAGTTGCTGCTGTTGAGCGCTCGGCCTGCCCGACCTGTGGTTCCTGCTCCGGCATGTTCACTGCCAACTCGATGAACTGCCTGACTGAAGCGCTCGGCTTGTCGCTGCCGGGCAATGGCTCGATGCTCGCCACGCACGGTGATCGCAAGCAGCTATTCCTGCAAGCTGGCCGCACCATCGTCGAAATCGCCAAGCGTTACTATGAGCAGGATGACGAAAGCGTGCTGCCGCGCAATATCGCCACCTTCGAAGCCTTCGAAAACGCCATGAGCCTCGACGTTGCTATGGGCGGCTCGACCAATACCGTGCTGCACTTGCTCGCCGCCGCATCCGAAGCCGGCATCGACTTCAAGATGGCCGACATCGACCGCATCAGCCGCCGCGTGCCATGCCTATCCAAAGTCGCACCCGCCACGCAGAAATACCACATGGAAGACGTGCACCGCGCAGGTGGCGTGATCGGCATCCTGGCTGAGCTGGATCGCGCGGGCTTGATTCACCGCGAAGCCAGGACTGTTCACTCGCCAACGCTGGCTGATGCATTCAAGCAATGGGATATCGTCGTCGCCGCTCCAGATAGCCCGGCACATACCTTCTTCCGCGCTGCACCGGGTGGCATTCCGACTACGATCGCTTTCTCGCAATCGATGCGCTATCCCGACCTTGATCTTGACCGGGCCGAAGGCTGCATTCGCAATAAAGAACACGCTTATTCGCAAGATGGCGGCTTGGCTGTGCTCTACGGCAACATCGCCGAGCGTGGCTGCATTGTGAAAACCGCCGGCGTGGACGAATCCATCCTCAAATTCACCGGCCGCGCACGAATTTTTGAAAGCCAGGATGACGCCGTTGCGGGCATCCTCGCTGACCAGATTGTCGCTGGTGACATCGTGATCATTCGCTACGAAGGTCCAAAGGGTGGTCCCGGTATGCAGGAAATGCTCTATCCGACCAGCTATCTGAAATCAAAGGGCCTCGGCAAAGCCTGCGCGTTGCTCACGGATGGCCGTTTCTCTGGTGGTACATCTGGCCTCTCCATTGGTCACTGCTCGCCGGAAGCTGCTGAAGGTGGCGCGATTGGCTTGGTAGAAGAGGGCGATATTGTCGAAATCGACATTCCGAACCGCACCATCGAGCTGCAAGTGACGATGGAAGAACTCGCCCATCGCCGCAGCAAAATGGAAGCGCGGGGCAAGCAAGCCTGGAAGCCTGTTAGCCGTGAGCGTTACGTCAGCCCAGCATTGCGGGCCTACGCGGCAATGACGACCAGTGCTGATACCGGCGCGGTGCGTGATGTGAGCCAAGTCGAGCACAAATAAGCGGATAGCTGGCTTATCCGTACCAATAACAAAGCCGGCCAAGTGCCGGCTTTTTTGCGAGGTTGCCATGACCAAACCCGAAACCGCCGCGATCATGCAGGCCATGCTGGATATCGTGAAACAGATCCCTTATGGACAAGTTTTATCGTATGGGGAGGTCGCTCGTTTGGCCGGCTATCCACGCCATATTCGGCTGGTAAGTCGGGCGCTGAATCTGGCCGGGAAGGATGTGCCTTGGCATCGGGTGGTGAATGCGAAGGGGCAGGTTAGTGCGCGGGGGCTGGATGGGGGGGATGAGTTGCAGCGGGTGTTGTTGGAGGCGGAGGGGCGAAAGGTATGAAAAAAGCCCCGCGTCGCGGGGCTTTTAGGTGGTAAATGTCGTTTGTTATTGAACTGTTATGTATGCGTTATAAGGAGAGGCTGGCAAGTGGCAGCTTGTTCCTGTTCCTGTATCGATCGCAGCTGGTGCTAACCGGAAAACGCTTTCCGCTACGGTTTGCGTTCCTTGCACCAGCGCAGTGGCTCTGAGTCGGCTTACGATCCACAAGGCGTTCGATTTTAGATATGTGTACGTAAACGAAGCGCGGCCGCTGCTATCGGTTGTAACGGTTGCCGGAACGGTACCCGCTGCAGAATTTGGCGGAACCAGTGTTGTGCGTGTAGGCGTAAAGGCAGTTTTAGTAATGGAGATTGGGGTAACTACAGTGGTGCTGTCGGTGTTGAAGTTATTTAGTAAGGCGGTGTCTGTAAATAGGCTGTCGTTGACGCGTTGGAGGGGGCCGGATATCTCGCCCGGATCTGCAACCAGATTTTCGTTGGTGTCTTCATTGCGGAAGGTCATCCATGTAAAGCATGGTGAGCCGATTGAAAAATCGACGGGCCATACAGACAAGCTAACTTGAGTATTGGCAACAGGATTGCCGCTAGAGTCCGCAACGATTACCGACATTGGCAGGAGGTATGCGGTGTTATCGGAGGTTGCGGAGATGGTGCTTGACTGACCAATTGCAACAGATCCCGCGGTCCCCCCGATAACAATGCTCGCGGGCGTGCTATTCAACGCGCCAGCAGTTGGGCGCAAGACAGTTGCTGTGATCTTGATTGGCTGCCCTTGTGTAGTTGATAGCGATCCAGCGTTAAATGTCGCGACAGCTTGCCCTAAAGGGTTGGAGCCAGTGACTACCACTTGAGGTGAGATGTTCTCACCACCTCCCGGTTGGCCTGTCATGGAGAATGACACTGCGGCCCCAGCTACGCCTTGGCCGTTTGAGTCGGTTACCGAGACAGTTAACGTGGACGTATTGGTTTGGCTTCCGCTACTTGGGGCGACAACGGCCGGAAGTGCTTGGATCACAACGCTAGTTGCCTGATCTGCGGTTGAGCTAAGAATGACGTTGGTTTTACTGGATAGCGCGGGTGCATTAGTGTCAAACACCGTAATGGCTGCTTGACCAGCTGTGCTGGATTGGAAGGAGGCTGAAGCTACACCGCCTACTGGAGTGACCACGATCGAGGTTGAGTTGTTTGACCACTTACCTACAGTTGCAACGAAAGTAACGCTTGTAGTTGTTGGCGGCGCACTAACGGTAATGGTAAGTGGCGTATTTAGTGTCAGTGCTGTGGGCGTAGTGGCTGGTGACGTAATTTGCAGTCCGTTTCCATTGCCCGTAACTGTAAGTGCGAGTGTGCGGGTGGAGCCGAGAGCTGCCGCTGAAAGGGTGACGGTACCTGCACCTTGACCAGTAACGGTTACTGATGCTTTGCCGCCATTTGCTGTAGTTGCCGATGCGGTGCTGAGTGAGGCGGTGCCTGTGCCTGATGCAGAAAGAGCGACGGTAGCTCCATCGACGGTGTTGCTGGCGCCATCGGTTACCACGATATCAACGCCTGTGGAGGCTCCTGACGCCAAGCTGGTTCCGTTTTGTGCAGTAACGGTTAATGTCGTGCCAGTGACTAGGACGGAAGAAGTAGCCGTAGCCGAACCACTTGTAAAGGTGATGACCTGAGTTCGGTTGCTTTTATCTTGACCGGGGTTGTATGTCACGGTCGCTTTGCCAGAAGAGTTGGTCACCAATGTGGAACCGCCCAAAATCCCGCTGGATGCGCTGACGGTAATGACCGCATTGGCTAGGGCGCCGTTATTTGCATCAAGAGCTGTAACAGTGAGTGTCGCAAAATCGACTCCCCCCGTTTTTATGCTGGTTTTGTCTGCGAGAACACTAATAGTGCTCACGACAGGGCCAGAGGCCACCGCTACGCCAGACGCCGTTCCAGAGCTCGCGCCGCCATTACACGCGCCCAAGATAATGCATGTTGCCAATGCGGCCAAGTAACCCAAGCCTCTTAGCAAACCGCTTTGTTTGATGCGATTCACGGTCTAATTCCTTTTTTCAATAACGGGGAGTACACAGTTCGCCAGCTCAAGCAGCGCCAACACAGATATGACCATAGCAAACTACATGCGCAGATTAAACTTCATGCGCGAGTCGCTGACAATCGGCTGAAGCGAATTTGGGTTGGGTTGTCGCGTAATTGCCCAAATATCGAATGATTTAAGAATTAGGATTGAAAAATCCAGAACGGAAAAAGCCCCAAGCACGTATGCTTGGGGCTTTTAAAATTTGATGGTGGCCAGTCGCGGAATCGAACCACGGACACGCGGATTTTCAATCCGCTGCTCTACCAACTGAGCTAACTGGCCAACGAGAGAGGCGCATTAAACACTATGCTTTTTCTTCTGTCAAATGGTGGGGCCGCCAAAGTCGACAACTGACTGTTTTGTCTGTGTTTGTTCAGCTGTCTGGTTTGTCACCAGTAGGCGTTTGGGGTTGCGCTTTTTTGCATCTAACTGGGTAATCGAAGAGGGTTCTTAGTTTGTATGCCGCGAGCGATGAGTTGTTTGGAGTAGGTCGTTGCCGCGGGCGTCGTTATCAAATTATGTCTTCGTGACTGGTGTTGCCGGCCTTGGCTGGTTCTCTGCTTCCTTGATGATCGTGGTTTTGATTTTTTGGGTGTTGCTAAGTTGTGAGGGAGGTTTGGTTCGGGATGGTTACGGTTCGCAGCGGGCGGCAAAGCTTAGTTTGCTGGTCTTCAAATTGAATCGATGCTGGGCGTGAGTGTGGAAAAACCTGTTTTCCATCATGGGGATGTGTAATTTGTGGGGCGTTTTCTTGCTTCAGGGTTTGACAGGTTTGAGGATGCTATCCATAATGCGCAGCTCATCCGGTGGGGTGGCCGAGTGGTTAATGGCAGCAGACTGTAAATCTGCCCTCTCTGAGTACGCTGGTTCGAATCCAGCCCCCACCACCAGATTGCTGCTTCGCGGTGTGAAGTCTGCGTGCTGCTAGTGAAGCTAAGTTCCTGCGGGTGTAGCTCAATGGTAGAGCAGAAGCCTTCCAAGCTTATGACGAGGGTTCGATTCCCTTCACCCGCTCAAAAAAAAGTTGCGCCGATGTAGCTCAGGGGTAGAGCACTCCCTTGGTAAGGGAGAGGCCATGGGTTCAATTCCCATCATCGGCTCCATTTCTTCTGTCTCATATTTCAGAAATTCTAGATAAGGAAATACGAAGATGGCTAAGGGTAAGTTTGAACGTACGAAGCCGCACGTGAACGTGGGCACGATTGGTCACGTTGACCACGGCAAGACCACGCTGACCGCAGCGATCACCACCATTCTGTCGAAGAAGTTCGGTGGCGAAGCGAAGGGTTACGACCAGATCGATAGCGCGCCGGAAGAAAAGGCGCGCGGTATTACCATTAACACCGCTCACGTTGAATACGAAACCGATGCGCGCCACTATGCGCACGTCGACTGCCCGGGTCACGCTGACTATGTGAAGAACATGATCACTGGCGCGGCGCAGATGGACGGTGCTGTGTTGGTTGTGTCGGCCGCTGACGGCCCGATGCCGCAAACGCGCGAGCACATCCTGTTGTCCCGCCAGGTTGGCGTGCCATACATCATCGTCTTCATGAACAAGGCTGACTTGGTGGATGACGCTGAGTTGCTGGAACTGGTCGAAATGGAAGTGCGCGAGCTGCTCTCCAAGTACGACTTTCCAGGTGACGATACCCCGATCATTACTGGTTCTGCCCGTCTGGCTCTCGAAGGTGATCAGTCCGAATACGGCGAGCCGGCGATCTTCCGTCTGGCGGACGCACTGGATTCCTACATCCCGACGCCGGAACGTGCCATCGATGGCGCCTTCCTGATGCCGGTGGAGGACGTGTTCTCCATCTCGGGTCGCGGTACTGTGGTGACCGGTCGTGTTGAGCGCGGCATCGTCAAGGTTGGTGAAGAAATCGAAATCGTCGGTATCGTGCCGACGGTCAAGACCACCTGCACGGGTGTGGAAATGTTCCGCAAGCTGCTCGACCAAGGTCAGGCTGGCGACAACATTGGCGCGCTGCTGCGCGGTACCAAGCGTGAAGATGTTCAGCGCGGTCAAGTTCTGGCCAAGCCGGGCTCGATCACCCCGCACACCAAGTTCTCGGGTTCGGTGTACGTGTTGTCCAAGGAAGAGGGTGGTCGTCATACGCCGTTCTTCAATGGCTACCGTCCGCAGTTCTACTTCCGTACCACCGACGTGACCGGTGCGGTTGAATTGCCGGCTGGTACTGAAATGGTGATGCCAGGCGACAACGTGGAAGTGGTGGTGTCGCTGATTGCTCCGATCGCGATGGAGCAAGGTCTGCGTTTCGCGATTCGTGAAGGCGGTCGTACCGTCGGCGCGGGTGTCGTGGCTAAGATCATCGAGTAA
>NZ_JONM01000022.1 GCF_000711875.1 Andreprevotia chitinilytica DSM 18519 | reverse complement strand
CGTGGAAGTCAGTACGCCAGCGCGGCCTACCAGGCGTTGCTGCAGCGGCATGGCGTGGTGTGCAGCATGAGCCGCAAGGGCAATTGCTGGGACAACGCGGTGATGGAGCGCTTCTTCCTGAATTTGAAGATGGAACGGGTCTGGCAGCGCGACTATGCCAACCCGGCGGAAGCGGTGCGTGATGTGACGGATTACATCGTGGGCTTTTACAACAGCCTGCGGCTGCATTCCAAACTGGGTTACCGGCCACCCTCCGTGTTTGAGCGGGAATCGGCTGGCAACGCACCTAGTGGGGTGTCCGGGGAAAGTTGACCACTACAAACATCGCCACCCCGGCCGGCAAGCCGTCCGGGCTACGGTTGCTTTTGTCCCCTCGCCCTCGCGTGCAAGGCTTTAGCCTTGCTCAGCGATTAGTGGGAGAGGGTGCTTACATAGGTCGCGGCATTTTGCACGACCCTCACCCCCGGCCCCTCTCCCACTTTCCCTGAACAAGGCTAAAGCCTTGCACGGGATGGGCGAGGGGAGTGCGCGCCACCGCGTCGATTGCTGTCCTTGACCGATTTGATGCGACTGAGATACTTTCAACGGGTCGCGTTTGGTTACGCGATCGGGATTGGCCTCCTGACATCAAGGCGGACAACCGCTGCAACAGCGGTATTTTTATGTCCGCAACACCTAGGCACGCCTTCAGCAATGGCGGGGGCTAGGTGGGGGCACCTTCGGGTGCGCCGGTTCCTTGATGCCGGTAGGCCAACCTCGCCTAGCACCTGCCACCTCCGATTGGCCTTGGAGGAGTGGGTTTAACCGCTCATCAAGGAGGCTCCCATGCCCATCTCCCAACACTCCACCCCCGCACCGCCCGACCCCGGTCATCTCATCGCACAAGCCCGTGATGGCTTTGCCGAACTGGATCAGATTTTCACCATCCTCACGTCCCTGATCGACCAACGCAGCGTCGGCTATCAATTGGCTCGCGATGGCCGCCGGCTGGCAGAGCGACACCATTTGGCGATGCAGACGTTGCCGCTCCCAGAGCGCCTAACCGCCTCACTCAGCACGCGTTACGCACGGATCGGAGGCAGTCATGGCTGAACTTCATCGCTGTCCTACTCCACCCAAGCTAACCGCCAATGATTTCAACGACATCGCCGACATCGGCCTGAACCGCATCGCCCAACTCGGCAGCATGTTCCGCGCCTTGGTCGAAACCACAGAGCCGGAATCCCATCCGCATCATCTGGCGAAGATCGGCGCGTATTTGTCGGAGGAATGGCATTTCGCGCTGGATATGTCTCGCGCCGAGACTTTGGATCGGCTCAACGTGCCACGAGCCATCAATCGGATGACGGATCGGCGTTAGCCCCGTAGTGCGGGTTAGCCGCAAGGCGTAACCCGCAAATTCCGTGCGCTCGCCATACATCCCCTACGCGGGTCAAACGACCCGCCCTACTCGCCACGAAAGCGCAGCGCATAAAAAACGACGGCATCCAATGCCGTCGTTTTTCATTGCCACCCCGGTTACAGCACCGGGGGGGGTTACAGGCTTACCAGCCCATGCCCACGCCTACACCGAGGTTGTATTCGGTGCCGGAGGTCGAACCGCCCACCGTCAGGGTGGTGGTGTCGTTGATCCGGCGCTGATACCCCAGTGCCACAGCGCTTTGGCCGTTCATGTAGCCCGCACCGATCGCCACGCGGTTATCCGTGCGCAGGCCGGCGGCGCTGGCGGTCATGCTGGACATGGCGGCGTTCATCGCGCCGAGTTTGTCCATCTTGCGTTCCTGATCGCTCATGCGCTGGTACACGTCATCACGCAGGTTATTCAGGTCGGCTTGCACTTGGTCAACACGGGTGTTGACGGCGCTGAGCTGCTTGAAGTTGACCGCGTCGTAAGGCTTGGTGCCGTCCGCCACATTGGCAATCGCCCGCTCGCTGCCGGCCGAGCCGACCGACACGGTATTGGCCCGATCCGCGACCGAATCCGCGCCGATGGCGGTCGAGTTATCTGCACTGGCCGTAGCGTTGGCCCCCATCGAGGTCGAGTTGCTGCCGGTGGCTTTCGCCTTGGAACCGAACGACGACGCCTTCTTGCCAGAGGCTTCGGCATCCGCGCCACCCGTGGTGGACGACTCGCCCGAACCTTGCGAAGCGCTGCCACCGCCACCTGTGCCGCCACCGCCCGTGCCACCGCCATTTTGCTCAATGGTGGTCACGCGGTCGCTCACGCCCTTGATGGACGATTCCAGGTTGTCGCGCAGTGCGGCGATCTGGCTGCCGTTCACCGCATCGGTGCTGCCCGCCGCGATATTGCCGGCGCGCACGTTGGTGATCAGCGCACCGCCCACGCCGCCCATCGATACCGTCGTGCGAGTCGCATCGGTATAGGTGACGGCCGAGCTGACCGTGCCATCGGCATTGACCAAACCGGAACTCTTGAGCTGGCGCATGTTCACCGCATCGCTATCGTCCGCACCATCGGCCACATTCTTCAGCTGCACCGCGTTGCCGCCCTTGTTGAGCGTGATGCTGCCCTTGGTTGCGTCGTCGTATTGCACGGCGGTGGTTTCCAGCGTGGCGACACGGGTAGTGGTCGCGTGCAGTTGCTTGCCGGTGACAGCATCGCTGCTGGTGTCCGATTCTTCGCCATCGGCCAGATCGGTGAGCTTGCGCTTGGTCACGTTGCCGTCCGCATCCTTCTTGCCACCGAAGCTCACTTCGGTGCCGTCCAGATCCTTGGCCACGGTAATGGTCTTGCTGTCTGCATCCTGCTGCACCAGGCCAACCGCGCCGGAGTCGAGCTGGTTGGTCAGCGAGTTGATGCTGGTTTCAGTCTTGCTGACTCGGGTATCCAGCGCAGTGATGTTCGTATTGGCCTGCGCAATGTCTGCCGTGTTTTTCGCCACGTTGGTGTTGAGCGTGGTGATGTCGCCTTCGTTCTTGGTCACGCGGGTATCGATCGCGGTCACGCTGTCGTTGGTGGATTTCAGCTGCTTGCCAGTCACCGCATCCGTGCTGGCGTCGGAGAGGTCGCCATCGGCCAGACCGGTCAGCTTGCGATTGATCGCATTACCGTCCGCATCCTTGCCGGCGAAGCTGATTTGCGTGCCGTCCAGATCCTTGGCGACGGTAAGGTTCTTGCTCTCTGCATCTTGTTGCACCAGCCCGACCGAGCCACTGCTGAGCTGCGTGGTGAGGTTGGTTACGTCGCCTTCGTTCTTGGTCAAGCGGGTATCCAGCGCGGTGATGCTTGTGTTGGCCGTAGCGATATCAGCCGCGTTCTTGGTGACGTTGGTGTTGATCGTGGTGATGTCGCCTTCGGTCTTGGTCACACGGGTATCGATGGCCGCCACGTTGGTATTCGTGGTGCTGATGTCGCCTTCGGACTTCGTAACGCGGGTATCCAATGCGGAGATATTCGTATTGGCGGTCGTGATATCAGCCGTGTTCTTCGCCACGTTGCTGTTGAGCGTGCCGATGTCACCTTCGGTCTTCGTGACGCGGGTATCCAGTGCGGTGATGTTGGTATTCGCCGTGGCGATGTCGGTCGCGTTCTGGGTCACGTTGTCATTGGTCGCCTTCAGCTGCCTGCCAGTCACTGCATCCGTGCTGCTGGCCGAGAGCGCGCCGTCCTTCAGGCCGGTCAGCGTGGTGCCGCCTGCGCCGCCAAGGGTGATGGTGCCTTTATTCACATCGCCATATTTCACGGCTGCGCCGTCGAGCGTGGAAAGCGCCGTGGCGTTGCTGGTAACGCGGGTATCCAGATTGCCAAGCGCCCCGCCGACATTGTTGAAGGTGGTGCCGCCAACGGTGTAGCTCGGCGCGGAAACCGTGCCGTCCGCACCGACTGTCGAGCCACCGCCCAGTGCAGCGGCAATGCGGGTGGCGTTGGTATCAACCACGCTCTTCACGGCGTTCACCTGCCCCACGTTGGCGGCATCGGTGTTTTGTGTACCGGCGGCGAGGTTGGTGATCTGGCGTTGGGCGGTGGACGAACCGACGGAGATTTCGCCGAGGGTCGTGTTCACGCGGCCGTTGCTGTAGGACAGCGGATCGACGACGCTGGTCAGCGCGCCACGATCGGCGACGGAGCTCGCGCCTAAAGCAACGCCATTGCTCACGGTGACGCGGCTGGAGGCACCAAGCGCAACACCGCCATTGGCTGTTTTTGCAACCGAGGCATTGTACGCGGCAGCGAAGCTATCCTGCCCGCCTGCATTGGCCTGCGCACCCATCGCTACCGCGCCGGAATTGAATGCCGTCGCCAAACGACCAATCGCAATTTGTGCTGGAACTCCGCCGCTAACCGACGCATCGCCGGCAACGGCACCATCACCCATTGCCATTGCACCCGCGCCGGTTGCAACCGACGCAACACCGGTCCCCGCATTTTGCTTCCAGTATTTCAGTTGGGTATCCCCGTACACCGAGAGGTCGCCACCGACACTCATTGACTTGTTGTCGTAGAAAACGATATCGGCGCCAGGATTCGACGGGCCGGTAGCGCAATTGGGGTCATTGGTAACTTGGCCAGTCGTGCCCCCGTCCATGATCCGATAACAACCGTTATCCCTGCCGTCGTTGAAGTAATACTCCGCCCTTGCTTCTTCCGGCACGCCCATTCCGCCGAAGAAAATACCCATCGCCACAGCCAATGCGGAAGGGCCGCCAACGCGCTTGCCTTTTGCCTTGGCAAACTCCGGCACCGCCATCCAGGCGTTACGGGCTTCGTTGAAAACCATGCGATAGATACGTTTCATTTCTTTGCCTCTTTGTAAAAAGCGGAACGCCGGCACCGGGGGTCGGGATTGCCGTCATGGGAGGGAGCCAGGTTCGGTTTGGTCTTCCGTTCATCCAAAGGGTAAGGAAATGCACCATGCAGCTACACCAAGCTCAACGATTTCTAAACACGCTGCTGGTGGTGTTTGATCCATGCGACCGATTCCCCCTCTGCGTAGGAGCCCGGTTTTGCCTTGGCGCCGATTGATGCAAAGAATCGGGACGCAGGCGTTGACGCGAAACACGACGAACCTGAGAAATCAGATGATTCCCAGTGGGCTTATGCCATCAGTAATCCCTGCCGATGCAGCAGACCAACCCATTTTATTGCCCCCTGCGGCGCCCCCTGCGCACCGGCATCGACGCACCATGACAATGCAATGCACCATATCGGGGCAAAACCAAAGCGTTTTGAACGCAAGCGGGCTATCAATAAATTCCGTCAATTCAATGCCTTACCGACCTTCATCAAAAAGCAATCAGCCCGGCACGCAATTTGCTCCGTACATGAATGAATCGATTCGCACCGCTTTAACCCGCTTCACTGGCTTCCTCCTTCATGCTGCGTATCCTGCTCGTCAATGACACCGACAAGCCCATCGGCGAATTGCGCCAGGCGTTGGCTAGTCACGGCTTCGAAGTACTGGCCGTGGTCGGCTCGCCGCACGCGTTGCTGGCGGCAGTGGAAGGCCAGCGGCCGGACGTGGTGATCATCGATACCGAATCCCCCTCGCGCGATACGCTGGAGCAGCTCTCGGTGATGAACGCCGCCGCGCCGCGCCCGGTGGTGATGTTCAGCGCCGATGCCAATCAGCAGCTGATTCGCGCTGCCGTCGGGGCCGGCGTGACCACCTATCTGGTGGAAGGCATCGCCCCGGAAAAAATCGCCCCCATCGTGGATGTGGCGCTGGCCCGCTTTGCCGAGGAAAGCCGGCTGCGCCAGAAACTGGCGGAGGTGGAGCAGAAGCTCAGTGACCGCAAGCTCATCGACCGCGCCAAGGGCATCCTGATGGATAAGCGGCAGATGACCGAAGCCGTCGCCTATGAAACCCTGCGCACGCAGGCGATGAAGCAAGGCAGCAAACTCGTTGACGTGGCGCGCCAGATCATTGCCATGGCTGATCTGCTATAGCAGTGCCCGACCGGAGTTCTCAAGAGATGCCTTACCCGTCCCCCTCCCGTACTGCCACGCCGTGGATCGCCGGCTCCGATGCCCCCGAGAAACCGCACCTGCGGCTCGGCTTTGTACCGCTGTCCGATTGCGCGCCGGTGGTGGCGGCCAAGCTGATGGATTTCGGCCGCAAGCATGGCCTATCCATCGAGTTGTGCCGCCAGCCGTCGTGGGCGGCGATCCGGGATAAATTGCTGTCCGGCGAGATCGACGCGGCGCATTCGCTGTATGGCCTGGTGTATGGCGTGCAGTTGGGCCTGGGTGGGCCGCAAGCCGATATGGCGGTGTTGATGACGCTGAACCAGAACGGCCAGGCAGTCAGTCTTTCCAACCGCTTGGCGCAGCGGCTGCGGCAAGGCGAATCGCTCAGCACCGTGCTGGCCGCCGATACGCATCGGCACGTGTTCGCGCAGACCTTCCCCACCGGCACGCATGCGATGTGGCTGTATTACTGGCTGGCATCGCAAGGCATTCATCCCTTCAACGATGTGCAAAGCATCGTGATCCCGCCGCCGCAGATGAGCGACGAGCTGGCGCGTGGCCGGCTGGATGGCTTTTGCGCCGGCGAGCCGTGGCATGCCGTCGCCGAGGCGGAAAACGTCGGCCAGACCGTGGTGACCAGTGGCGAAATCTGGCCCGATCACCCGGAAAAAGTCCTCGCCTGCCGCCGCGACTTCGCCGCGCTCTACCCCAACACCGCCCGCGCCTTGACGATGACGCTGCTGGAAGCCTGCCGCTGGCTCGATACCCCCGACCACCGCCGCGAAGCCGCCGGCTGGCTCTCCGGCCCCGGCCTGATCGGCCGCGCCACCAGCCTGATCGCGCCGCGCCTGTTAGGCGACTACGGCGGCGCCCCCCTCTCCACCTCGCCCCGCCCGGTGCGTTTCTTTGCCGAGGGCGAAGTCAACTTCCCTTACCTCTCCGACGGCCTGTGGTTCCTGAGCCAATACCGCCGCTGGGGCATGCTGCGCAAACCGGTCGACCTGCCCTCGATGGCATGCTCGATCAACCAGATCGCCCTCTACCGCGAAGCGGCCGGCGCGCTCGGCATTGCGCTGCCGGCCAGCGACATGCGCAGCAGCGTGCTGCTCGATGGCAAGCCGTGGGATGGCACCAATCCTGAGGCGTATGCGGATTCGTTTGCGATTCGGGCGCGTTGAGTGGGGGGAGGCTGTTCGCGATCTTTTGCATGTCTGAGCTGCAATGGCCTTTATTCCCCCCTTCGCGGAAGGGGGGGACAACAACCCGGCGCCGTCGCTGAAAAGATCATGAACAGGCGCAGAAAATCAGTTCGTAGGGCGCAATCCCCGTCGCGTGCGAATCCATCACTGAGCGAATTAAAAATTCGCACGTAGAGATTCGCTCAGCAAAGGGCATTGCGCCGCATTGGCTCACTGAACTGACTGACTGCGATCATCCGCCCCCGCCAAAGTCAGGCGCGTGCCGGCCGGCAGGCTTGGGGCGAATTCCCGCAGGCGGGCCGTGATCACGTCCTTATCGCGCGGCGTGGTGGCGTAAATCGTCGCCACCGTGGTGCCGCTGAACATGGATGAATTGCGGGTTTCCAGTTTGCCGACGGGCAGCCATTGCGGTGGCGGCAACACCTCGTCATCGCTATGCAGAATGGCCAACCCGATACCGCGTTCCCGCGTGAGGCGATCCATCCATTGCGGATCGGCTTGCGTGGTAATGGCTTTGCGGGAAGCTTCGGAAATCTGGCCGGATAGATCGAGCACGTAATACGGATTGTTGTTATTGATCAAGCCGGGATGCGTACTGGCAATCGGTTGCTTGTAATAGTCCACGACAAACCGGCGGATTTGATATGGCCCTTCGTAAACGACTTTGGTGGCCGAAACGATATCAAGCGTATGAATGGCATAGCCCGAGCCGAGGACAAGAATCGATGCACACACATAAATCCAGTTGCGGGTCGAGAACCGGTTCACGAAAGCCAGCAGCGTGTCCTTGTAGCAAATCAGGATCGTGCAGGCTTCCAGCGCCAGCACATACGCCTCATAGCGCGACGAATGCGATTGCAAACTGCCGGCCACCAATTGCGCACTGCAAATCATCACGCAAAAACCCACCACCGCCGGCCGCACCCAATGCGAGCGCTGCGATGTAGCCGGTCGCCGCCAGTTGGACAAACTCCAGCAAATGACCAGCAGCAGGAAAATGATATGCGTCGCGCCGAAGCTGAAGATGTTGTTCTGCAACGTCGTTGCCAACGCCTGCACAAAGCCGAACAGGCCAGCGCTATGCAAAGACAGACTGCTGGTGGCGACGTGAGAACGAAACAGCACGGAATTGGGTAAATAGGACAAGCCCTGCGCATGCAGATACAGGCTGAACGACAACACCAGAGACAAGCTGGTGGCCGCAATGGCAAAGGCGTAGCGGTATTTGCGGAACAAGACCAGCAGCACCACATCCGCCAACAATGCCGCCAATGCCTCGTAGCGAATCAGCGGCAGGATGATGATGGCGACCAGCCACCACCAATCCGTCTCGTTGCGGCGAATAAAACGCAGCAGGCCGAGCAGGCAGGTAATCGTCAGAAAGATATGCAGCGAATGCTCAAGGCCGGTAAACGCCAGGCCAATCAGATTGAGCGCCAGGGCAATGGAAACGGTCAGCGCCACCAGCCAGATCGCAGGCACCCGCTCCAGCCGCAATTGGCATTCAGCGGCCAGATTGCAAATGAGCGGGCTTAACGCCAAGGTGGCGGCAATGCAAACCAGAAATGGCGAAAACTGGCCAGCCCCAAAAAACGACAATAAGGCGAGGATAAACGGGTACAGGATATTGGAACTCGGCGCAGTAAATTCGCCCGGATTCAGGCCATAGCCGCCCTGCAGAATCTGCTTGGCCAAGGCCATATGCGTATAGGTGCCCGCATCGAGCGTATAGGCGAAATGGCCCTGATTGGCGAACATCACCGCCAGGGTGAAGACTGCAAACATGCCGGCCAATGTGGCCGCGATAATCAACATCGAACGGTAATCGGGTTTGATTGCCTCGAACGTATTTGGAATTGAATCGGCGATTTGGGACATTGCGGCCTTCTTAGCGGTTTATGGGGATGAGCGCTGCCTACGCATACAAAAAAATTTGTGCGGATGTTTCTGGCGGAGCGATGGGACAGGGACGTACTTTTGTCCCCTCTCCCTCCCGTGCAGGGCTTTAGCCTTGTTCAGGGACAGAGGGAGCGGGTTAGGGAGAGGGTCGTGAAAAGAACGTGGTACTTGGCAAATACCCTCACCCCCGGCCCCTCTCCCACAAGTGGGCGAGGGGAGAAATCACGCCTTCAGATTTGAATCTGCGGCCTAGGGCAAGCGCACCCACTCCACCTCGCCCGTGGCGGTGCGATCCGTGGTCGGGCTGGGGACGGTGTATTTCAATTTATTGCCCATCAGCGAGAACGCGCGTACTTGCGTCGTGCCATCCCAATTCGGAAACGAGGCGTGCTCGATCTTGAAGGTGATGGTGTGGTTGACCGGATCGACCACATAGCTGCCGAAATGCGCATTGCTGCCATCGATGGCGGCCTTGATTTCCTCCGGCGTGCCCTTGCTCTTGTCATTGGCCGCGAACTTCGGGCGGTCGGCGCGCAAGAGTTGTAGCGAATAGCGCCCACCTTGATCGAAGATCAGCAAGCCTTGCGGATTCGGGCCGTACAGATGCACCCGGCTGCCATCGGGCAACAGGTTATCGACCAGCACCACGCTCCAGCTCCCCACCAGACCGCCGGCCGTTGCTTGATCGGACGGCTGCGCGAGTGCGGTGGCTGGCGCCCAAGCCAAGGCAGCGCCAATCAGCAGTGATTTCAGGGTTGTCATCATCAATTCCGCTCCACAAAGAGATTCATATCTAGCGATCCAGCCATCACGGTGCGGATGACCCGGCCGGCACCAGTTCGCCCACCACGTCGGGCGATCGAACCGGCACCTTGGCAGCCAGCTTCTGGCGGAAGTAACGCGCCGTCGCCCACAGCAGGGAGCCACCCAGCGTCGCCAGCAGCAGCGCCATGACCAGCACGATGTGCTGGATGCTGATGACCTGCCCCAGACTGGCAGTCACGACGCCGCCCAATGGATAAGACGAACAAGTGATCAGATAAAACGGCCCGATCACCTTGCCCAGATGCTCAGGCTCGATGGCCTTGATGCGCTGGGTGCGGTTGAACACATTGAACAGCGCCACGCCGCCCATCGCCGCCAGGAAGGAAAACACATACACCCACACGTTGACCGCCAGCCCCATGCTCACCAGACCGGCGCACAGCGTCGTGAACCCGACCGCGCCGACCCGGTAGATCGACCATCTCGCCAATAGCGGCGGAATCAGCAGCAGGTTGAGTAAGCCCAACGCCCCCGCCCCGGCGTTCATCAGGCCGAATACCGTATCCGATGCGCCAAACGTGCTGGTGATCAGGTAGGCGTTAGCGCTGATCGCCACCGCAAACGCAAAGTTGATCGAGAAGTTCACCACCGCCAGCCGGATCACCGGCGGATTCCCCAGCAGCAATCGCCAACCCAGCAGCAAATCATGGCCCACCCGGCGCGGATTGAGCATTTGACGCGGGCTGGTCGGCAAGGATCGCCAGCACCATGCCGCCACCAGAAACGCCGCCCCGGCCAGCCCCAGCAAGGGCAGCTTGCCGACCCACTGCGCCAGCCCGGCCGCCAGACCGGGGCCCAACGCCATCGCCAGCAGCTCGATGTTCTGCAAGGTCGATTGCGTGCGCGAGAGCCGGTCCCCCGCCGCCAGCCGTGGCACGGTTTTCTCGACCGCCATACGGATCGGCGCCATCAGCGTGGAGAGCAAGATGCCGTTGATGATCAGCACGATCACGGTGGACGACGGCGCGAGCCAGCAGCACAGCGTGGCGATCAACAAACACGCGGCGCGAGCCAGATTGGCTTTCAGGAACAGGAACCGCCCGCCCAGCAGATCGGCCAGCAAACCGGCGAACGGGTACATGATCAGCGCCGGCAGCCACTCCAGCGCAAAGGCCGTGCCAGCGTAGGCGATGCTCTTGGTGTTCTGGTAAATGAGCAGCGGCACAGCGAACAGTACGGTGTGTTCGGCGATCAGTCCGCACATCACGCCACCGGAAAACCAGCGCAAGCGCCGGGCCTCGGCGGTAGCTTCGGCTTGGGTTCGCTCGGTGCTTGGAAGAGGAACGGACTCAGACAAGTGCTGGCTCCTTCGCGTCCGCTTCCAGCTCGCGCACCAGCGGCAACACGTGCTGGCAGAACCGCTGCATCTCGCCCCGTGTCGGCCAGCCGGAGAAGATGAATTCGCTCACGCCTGCCGCCTTGTATTCCAGCAGGTATTCGGCCACCTCCCTGTAGCTGCCAACCACGCACAGCGCCGGGCCGCCGCGATAGGCCACCGCGCCCGACCACAAATTGGGCGACAACCAGTCGTTGGTCGCTTCCGCCGCCAGCCAGAACGACGTCTTCACCGCTTCCGAATCGGATTTCGCCACGAAGTCCTGCACGTTCTGGCGGTGGGCTTCGTCCGGCTTGACCATCATCGCCTCGACTTCCGCCAGCGCCTCGGCCCGGGTTTCTCGCGCCAGCACGTGCATGCGGATGCCAATGTCGCGACCGGACGCCAGCACATGCTTGCTGGCGGCAGCGATGCCGGCCGGCGTATCGCCGTAACGCAACCAGCAATCGCCGTATTCGATGGCGGTTTGCTGGGCCACTTCAGAAGCGCCGCTCAGATACAGACGCGGGCGTTCCTGATTCTTGAACGGCAAGCCGAGCTTGGCACCGGCAAGGCGATAGAACTCGCCCTCGTGTGAAATCGGCGACTCGCCCTGCCAGAAGCGATGCAGCAAGGCGAGGAATTCGTCGGTGCGGCGGTAGCGGTCGTCATGCTGCAGAAAATCGCCGTAGTAGCCCTGCTCTTCCGGCGAGATGCCGGCGACGATGTTCAGCGAAATGCGCCGGTCGGACATCCACGACACCGTGTTCACCACCTGCGCAAATAGCGTCGGCGGCAGCAGGCCGGGGCGATAGGCCAGCATGAAATTCACCCGCTTGGTCTCGCGGGCCAGCGCGCCGATCAGCGGCAGCGGGTCCGGCAGGTGAAAGCCGATCCCCATCAGCAAGGAATCGATGCCCAGCGCCTCGGCCTCCTGGGCAAAGCTCACCATGCCATCCAGATCCAGCTCCGTAGCCAGATCCTTTTCCGATGCGGTGGTATTGCCGTTGCCGCGTGGCAGGCACCAGTGGATTCGTAGCGGGCGTGTCATGTGCAATGGTTCCTCAGAAGCTGTTCAGTTATGCGCCTGTGGCGCGGTTTTAAAAGCGTTACAGCGCGTTCCGCCGCGCAGACGGGGAAAGGACTTTGTCTCGCCAAAGCCCTCTCCACTCCAAAGGCGACCCTGCGCCTTACGGTCCTCCGGACTACCCTCAGTCGGTCGCGAGCCTAAGGTCTCGCGACACTCCCTCGGCGCTTAGCGAAAGGGGAAAAAAGCCGCAGTGCAACCGTTGCGGTGAAATGCAACGGCAGTTAAGTGCTACGGTCATCTATTTCGTAGGGCGCAATCCCCGAAGGGCATTGCGCCGCGCCTGCTCCACTGCACTAACCGTGGATAAGTTCTCAATAAGTCGTTTCGGGTTGGATAAAAACGCCGACCGACCCTTGGCCTACAAGTTGTTCGGACTGACGTGCATGGGTGCGGCGAAAAGGGCGAGGTCCTACCAATGCGTTGCTGCGAAAACGCCGCAGCTCGGCCGCGTCTTCCAGCACCTGCACAAACGCATCGATTGCCTCGGCCAGCCGCGCAGCGATCGGCTCGGCCAACACGTAGCGGTCATCGCGCCAGACCACGTCCTGTTCGGTGGCAAAGACGTTGCTCAGCACGTGTTGCGCACCGAGCGAGGCCAGGACCGGCTTCAGCGCGTAATCGAGCGCCAACAGGTGCGCGAGGCTGCCGCCAGTCGCCAGCGGCAACACAGGCTTTTGCGCCAGCGCCGCCTGTGGCAAGGCATCGAGAAAGATTTTCAGCAGGCCGGAATAGGCGGACTTGTACAGCGGCGTGGCGATGATGACCGCCTGCGCGTGCTCGACCACTTCCAGCGCTTCACGCAGCTGCACGTTGCTGGTGTCCGCCACCATCAATGCGGCAGCGGGCAGTTTGCGGATATCGATCCGGCGCACGGCAATGCCGCGCTCGCCCAACAACGCCTCCGCCGTGTTCAGCATGTGCGTGCTGCGCGAACGGTCGGCCGGGCTTCCGGACAGGGTGATGACATAGGGCATGCGTTCGATTCCTGTGGCTTTGACTAGCGCCAAGCAAGGCAGCCAGTACATTCCCCCCTTCTTAGAAGGGGGGTTAGGGGGGATTTCTGCGGCATCTCAAATTTCACCGACGTCGAAATCCCCCTCAGTCCCCCTTCGAAAAGGGGGAGGCAAAAACCTGCGGCACTTACGTAGTGAGCACTCCTCCACTTTGCAGACCGTACCTACAACTGCCTGATCGTGACGTCGCCCTGCAATTTGCATTGGCAGGCCAGACGCACCGGCCGCTGCTCGTAGCCGAGAAACGACAGGAAGTCCGTCTCGCTGTCTTCGGGCACGGAAAGATTGCCGCCGCCGGCCACGACCTCGATGGCGCAGATACCGCATGCGCCGGCCCGGCAGCCGAAAATCAGGCCCGCCAGTTGCAGCTCGGCGGCATCTGACAGGTGCGCGTTATGGGGCAGCGAGAATTCTTCGCCGGTGCTGCTGATGGTGACTTTGTGCATTTGTTGCTCCGGCCAACTGGCTCCCCTCGCCCGTTTACGGGAGAGGGGCTGGGGGAGAGGGTCTTGCAAATTGCAGCGCCCTTTTCAGGCACCCTCTCCCTAACCCTCTCCCTGGCGTACAAGGCTTTGCCTTGCTCAGCCACATGGGAGAGGGAATAAAAACGCGCTCAAACGCCCCTCAAGCCGCCAGCTTTTCCTCAATCGTCGCGTCGTACAGCTCGCGGAAATACAGCGCCAGGATGGTCTGGATGTCGTCGAAGTAGCGCAGCACCTTTTCCACGTCCGCTTCGCTGTTGATCAGGTAGCGCAGAATCCGCCACATCTCGCCGGCATGGTCGTCGCCCAGGTCGGTGTTGATGTGCGCCAGCTGGCCCTTGATCTTGTCCTCACCCAGCGACTCCTTGAGCGAAGTGATCTGGCGCGGCGTGAGCTTGGCGGTGGTGTATTCGACCAGATAGCTGGAGGCCACCACGCCGAGCGGGTGTTCGTGTTCGGTGATGAAGTAGAAGAAGCCTTGCAGCAGGCGGGTAGCCAGGAACGGCTCGGTGGCCAGCAGCTCTTCCTGCGTTACGCCCATTGCCTTGCAGTCCTGCATGAACAGCACGTCGTGGTTCATCTCTTCGGCCTGATACTCGGCGTAGAGCTGGGCGGCTTCCGGGGAAATCTTGGTGATGGCGTGCAGCGCCTTGGTGTGGGCGGAGCGGCTCAGGCGGATGCGCCAAACGTGCTCGATGGTATGGCGGCGATACCACGCGCTATTGAGGTTCTTGCTTTCCAGATGGTTGGCGTAGGGCACGGTCTCGGCCCATTCGGCCATTTTCTGGTCCAGATAGTGGTCGAGACGAGCGCGAACCTGGGCGCCGTCGGCCAGCGAATAAAACGGTGCGGGGCGTTCGATACCGCAGTGGGTGACACGATTCATGACCTGCTCCTTGCGATGGGGTTGTCGGATGGGGTGAAACATGAGTTCGGGAGGGCTGGGCCGCCCTCAAACAGCGTCGGAGTACTGCACCACCAGCGTCTCGTCGAGCATCGACGAGAGCGCGTTCAATTCCTGCGCGATGTCGGCCAGATCCACCTTCCAGAGCGCGTTCAGGATGAAGATGCCGCGTTCGGAATCGGGCAAGCGCGCGCCCTCCCGCACCGGGATGTCGTAGATATCCGGTTGGCGCGGCAGGTGCTCGATCGAGATGCGTTCCAGCGTGCGATTGCGTTCGCCGTAGCGGCTGAAGAACACCGTGCCGTGCACGATGGCGTTGTTGGCGCGGCGAGTGCTCTCACGCAGGGCACTCAGTTCGGTACGGAAGACAGCGCGCTCGGGCTCGCTGCGGCTGCACAGCGCGCGCACCCACAGCTCCAGCACCGACAAGCCGCCGGTGAACACACCGATGCTCTGATTGATCAGCGCGCCGCCCATGCGGGCATTGATTTCGATGATGTCCCAATGACCCTCTTGCGGATCGTGGCGGGCCTCAATGTGGTAGCAGCCCTCCCACAGATGCAGTGCAGACAGGCACTGGTCGATGTAGCGCTCGCCTGCCAGTTGCTGCGCATCGGTCAGGCGCGGGGCCGGGCAGGAGTTGCTGGTTTCCAGCGTGGTGCCGGTGGAGTCGTCGAGATACTTGGCATGCACGCCGATCACGTAGCTCTCGCCTTGCGCCACTAACACTTCGAAGCTGTATTCGTCGCCAGCGATGTAATCCTCGGCGATGAAGTCGAACTGGCCGGCGAAGATGGCGCGGAAGGCCAAGTCGTCACGCATTTGCTGCTGCAAGGCGTGCAGCTTGTCGACCGTGAGGGAGTCATCAAGCCGGAAGCAGGCAAACGAGCCCGCGCCGCGCCGGGGTTTGACGAACAGTTTGCGACCGCTCAGGCGCAGGGCATCGAGCGTGTCGGCATCCAGCAAGGTGGCGGTGGAGCGGCTCAAGCCCTGCTCCACCAAGCTCTGGCGGCACAGGTATTTATCCATGCAGTGAGCGATCGCATCGGGATCGGCATCCACCGCGTTCAGGGCGCGGTTGGTCTGCGCCATCAGCGCCCGATAGCCTTCAAACGTCGCCAAGGCACCGATCACCTCAAAGCCCTCGGCCTGTGCCTCTTGCAGCACCCGCGCCACGTGGGATTCCGCGAGGTATTCGTCTTCCACATGCCAGAGCCGCGCCGGCCCCAGGCGTTGCAGCTCATCCAGATCACGCGGATCACGCGGACGGGAGCTGAGCACCAGGCAGTGCACGCCAAGGCGTTCCAGCGCTTGCAGTACCAGAGCCAGGTAGGAGCGGCCTTGGTGGGCGAACAACAACAGCGATTTTTTTGCCATGACTAGAGATCCAATGTTCTGAGAAGCCTGCTTTTCTCCCCTCGCCCATTGATGGGAGAGGGGCCGGGGGTGAGGGTGCTAGCAAGTACAACTACCTGTTCACCACCCTCTCCCTAGCCCTCTCCCACTGTCCCTGAACAAGGCTAAAAGCCTTGCACGGGAGGGAGAGGGAACAAATGCCCCACCTAAACCGCCACCGTCCTGATCGAAAACTCCCGCATCACCCGCTGCATGTCCTGCTCCACCCGTTCGGCCGAATCGGCGCAGAACAAAAACCGGCCGGACTGCATCGAGCAGTAGCCTTCCTCGTGCTCGATCACCTCGCCCAGCTGCGGCACCAGTTGCCGGTACAGGCTGGCGAGCTGGCCTTCGAAATCGCTGACCGCCTCGACTCGCAACGGCAAGCCATCCGGGCGCGGGAACATCAGCCAGCCGCCGACGGCATGGATGCTGGCGAGGACAGAGGCCTCTTCACCCATGATCATGCGCAGCCACTCGCCGAACAGATTCACGCCGGTGGTCTTGTCGATCACGTAGGGCACATCCGCCCCGCCGACGCGCGCGCCGACCTCCAGGAACACCAGTTCGCCGTGACGGGAATGGAACAACTCCAGATGGAACGGGCAGCCACGCAGGCCGATGGCCTCGATGCACTGCACCGAGAACCGGCACACCGCCTCGTACAACTCGGAACCCGGCGCGATCATGGCGGCCCCGAGCGGTGCGCCAAAGGTGAAGTCGAGGCAGGTGTTCACATAGCGGGACGGCACGACGAAGTTGACTTGGCCTTGCGCGTTGATCAGGCCATCGACATGGAATAGTTCACCGTCGATGAACTCTTCCAGATCATGTGGAATCTGCGCCGGCAAGGCGGTGATGGCGGCGCGCAGTTGAGCTTCGTTATCGAGCTTTTGCACCCCTGCGCTCGATTGCCCGTCCACCGGCTTGAGGATCAGCGGATAACCCGCCTCAACCGCGAACGCCAAGGCGTCATCCACTTGGCCGGCCCGTATCGAAGTAAAACGCGGCACGCGCAGGCCAGCGGCGGCGACTTTCTCTTTCATCACCAGCTTGTCGCGGCCGAGGCGGTTTTGCTCCGGACCGTTGCCGGGAATGTCGTACTCGCCGCGCAGCTGGGCCACCACGTCTTGCAGCCCTTCCGAGAACACGATCAGCCGGTCGATCTGCCCCTCAGCCTGGGTGATGGCATCCAGCACCGGCCGATACGCGTCGGCATCGCTCAGGCTATCGAACAGGTAGAGGTTGTAGCTGCCGGCCGGCGCGGTCACGCCGGATAAGCCGCGCTGGTTCACCAGATAGCTGACGGTGTGTTCGTCGTGATCGATGAAATCCTCGTAGCGCACCAGCTCGAAATCCCAGCGCGGCGTATCCGGAAAGCGCGGCAGGTTGTTGACGATGACGATATTCATGAGGTCACCAAGGCGGAATGGCGTTGATCGGCATGCGGGTTGAGATGGGCTTGCAGCAAATGCGCGATGGCCACGATCAACATTTCGATTTCGGCCGCCGCGCCGATGGAGATGCGAATGTGCGTCGGCAGGCCATAAGCCGACATGGCGCGAGTGATGAAGCCAAGCGCCAGCAGGCCTTCGTAGACGGGTTTGGCGGCCGGGCCAAAATCCGCCAGCACAAAGTTGCCGGTGCCCGCCACGACCGTGACGCCCTCTTCTGCCAGTGCCTCAAGCAATCGCTGCCGCCCGCTGCGTGTGGCATTCAGGATGAGCGCCAGATGCGCCGAATCTTCCAGCGCGGCCAAGGCACCGGCCAAGGCCACGCCACCGACCGGGAACGGCGGCCGGATGCGATGGAAATAACCAAGCAGCCCGGCATCGGCGATGGCATAGCCAACACGCAAGCCGGCCAGACCATAGGCTTTCGAGAACGTGCGGGTGATGACCACGTTGGGATAACGCTGCGGCAGCTTGGCGGTTTTCTCGGCATTGCCAGCGAACTCGGCATACGCCTCATCCAGCACCACGACCACATGCGGCGGCAGTTGCTCCAGCAAGCGGGTGATGTCCGCGTAGGCCAGTTCAGCGCCAGAGAGATTGGTCGGGCTGTCGATCAATAGCAGCCGGGTATCGGCATCGACCTGCGCCAGCAAGTTGTCGATGTCATGCCCGAAGTTTGCACCGGACCGGGCGATGCGAATCTTCGCCCCCTGCCCGAGCACAAAAGCCGGATAGGCCGAATAACCGAATTCGGATAGCACCACGTTGTGCTCGGCCGAGACAAACAAGCGCACCAGCCCTTCGATCAGATCGATGGAGCCGTTGCCCAGCGCCAGACTGGCCACCGGCACGCCCAGATGCTCGGCCAGCTTATCCAGCAGCGCTTGCGCATCCGGGTAGCGATTGGCGTTGCCCAGCGCGGCGCACATGGCGGCCTCGATCAACGGCGAGGGCTTGATCGGCGCTTCGTTGCTGGAAAACTTGAACACTTCCGTCAAACCGCTTTCCCGCCGCAATTTCTCGGCGGTGATACCGGGCTGATACGCCTTGAGCGCGCGCAACTGGGGTGCGACGAGCGTGGACCAATCCATGAAGAAACCTCTAGCGTGGATGCGATCTTTTAAGTCCCCTCGCCCACAGTCCCTGAACAAGGCAAAAGCCTTGCACGGGAGGGAGAGGGTTAGGGTGAGGGTGCTAGCAAGGTCATTGAAGGTTGCCTGGCCCTCACCCCCGGCCCCTCTCCCACAAGTGGGAGAGGGGAGAAAAACAGCGGTAGCGACAGCGGCAACTCAAACCACCGCATACCCCGCCGTCTTCATCTGCTCCATCGGCTTGCTCAGGTGCGAGCCTTCCTGCACCTCGTACAGCGAGCCGAAATCCCGCTCGGCAATCGGCAAGCGATGCACGCCGGCTTCCACTCGTGCCACGCGAGCCGGCTCCCCACGCAGCAACTTGATACCCGGCTCGTTGTGCGCGGCGTGCGGGCCGAAATAGATCGGGAAGGCATCGGCAGCGCGGTACGCCGGCAAAAAGGTGCGGCGGGGCAGATCGGATTCATTCCGGGCGGAGGCGTGCAAGGTCAGGCAATGCAGGAACACCGCGCCGCCGGCGGGGACTTCCAGATGCTCCGCTACGTCCTCGTTGATGTTTTGCACCTTGCCGCGGAAGAAGCCATCGACGTCGTGCGATTGCAGCCCGAGACGGTGCGAGCCGGGAATCACGCGCAGGCAGCCGTTTTCCTTGCTGGCGGCATCCAGAAAGATCAGCACGGCCACGAGGTCGGAATTGGTGTGCGGGTAGTACGAGAAATCCTGATGCCACTCGACCACGCTGCCGACTTTCGGGCCTTTCATGTTGAGCTTGCTGTAGTGGAACAGCACGTTCTCGCCGATCAACTTGGCCACGCTATCGACCAGCGCCGGGGCGGCGGCCAGTTGCTCGAACACATCGTGTTTTTGCGTCGGCGACCAGATGCGGCGCACGGTGTTCGCATCTTGCGGCTCGACTTCGAACGCCTTGTCGGCGTTGTCCGGGTCGAGCAGTTCATCGATCGCCGCCAAGGCTGCGCCTACCTGCTCGGCATCGAACAGCTTCTCGACGACGAGGTAGCCGTTGTCGGCATAAAACCGGGCTTGTTGCTCTGAAATCATGGTTCGTTCCACCAATAAGTCATCGATTGGGTAAGAAACTGCTCTCAAAATCTTCAGCGCTACATTCCCCCCTTTTCGAAGGGGGGTTAGGGGGATTTCTGCGGCATCTCAAATTTCATCGACGTCGAAATCCCCTGGCTGGGCGAATCCCTGGATTCGCACACCCAATCCCCCTTTGCCGTGCGAATTTATTAATTCGTTCAGGCATGAAAGGGGGAGGCAAAAACCCAACCCCTCACCCTTCCTGCAGCGCCAGCGCATCGTCTTCCTGCAGCGCTTGCACCACTTCGCGGGCGTGTACGCCCAGCAGCGCGAATTGCTCGAAGAAGTCCGGGAAGGAGCAATTGACGTCCAGATAGCCATCCAGCAGGTTCGGCCGGCGGCAGCGCAGCGAGGCCACGAACAGCGACATGAAGATGCGGTGGTCGCCCCAGCTCGACAGCGCTACATCACCCGCGTAGTCCTCGCCCTTGCCATGAATCTCGAAGCCGTCGTACACGCCGTCCTTGAACAGTGCCTTGATGTCCACGCCCAGCTTGGCCAGCTCGCTCACCATCGCCTTGATGCGCGGCGACTTGTGCAGGCGGGTGATCGAACCGCCGACCACGCGGAAGGTGCCTTTGACGTGTGCGCCAATGGCGGCGAGCGTCGGCACGATGTTGGGGAAATCGCTGGCATCGAACTCGAATTCGCCAGTGATCTGCGCATGCGGATTGGTCAGCAGCAGGCGGTTGTTGTGGTCGTCGAACTCGACCGTCAGCCCGAGCGCCTTCACCACATCGATGATGGCGCGCTCGCCTTGCAGGCTGTTGCTGTTGATGTTTTCCAAAATCGTGGTGCCCTGGAACAAGGTGGCCGCGCCGATCAGATAGGACGACGAGGTGAAGTCGCCATAAATGCGGTATTCAGCCGGCTGGTACTCGCCCGGATGCACCTCGATGCGCGAGAAGTCGTCGCTCACTTCCACGCGGATACCGGCGCGGCGCAGCGTATCGACGGTCTGGCGGATGTAGGAGATCGAGAGGATTTCGCCTTCGACGATGATCTCGGTCACTTGCTCGGCCAGCGGCGCGGCGAACATCACGGCGGTGATGAATTGCGAGCTGACATTGCCCGGCAACACGCAACGACCGCCCTTCAGGCCACCACCCCAGTTCACCACCGGTGCTTTGCCTTCGTCGCCGATGCATTCGATATGCGCACCAAGCTGATCGAGCGCATCGAACAGCGGCAGCATCACGCGGTTGCGCAGAATGGTGTCGCCAGTGATCACCGCCGCCGAGGACGAGAAGCACGTCAGCGCGGTGAAGACACGGAACACGAGGCCGGAGCCCAGCGCATCGATCACGCGCCGGTCGGCTTTGATATCGCGCCCGACGCCGTGGATTTCGAGGAAGCCGTCTTTCTCGTCGATCACCGCGCCAATGGCCCGGCAGGCTTCTTTCATGGTGGTGGTTTCAACGCAACGCAGGTCGTTGAACACCAGCGAGCGGCCACGCGCCAGGGTGGCGGCCAGAATGGCACGCTGGGTTTCCGGCTTGGACGACGGAATCATCGCCCGGCCAGACAACTTGCGCAGCGGCATGACTTGCAGATACAGCGGATGAGCATTCATGTGAGTTGCCTCCTTATCCAAATCAAAACCAAATCAATCGAAATCGAACAGACGGTTTGCTCCCCTCTCACACTTGTGGGAGAGGGGCCGGGGGTGAGGGGACTTAAGGACGCAGCGCACTAAGCCGCGTGCACTTCCCGCACCGCACTCAGCCCTTGCGAACGCGGGGCCACCAGATTGGCCGGCAAGGTCGCGCGGTAGGCCGCCAACGCATCCACCAGCCGGTCCGCGCCGAAATGGATCACGTCGGTGGTGGGCAAACCGGTTTCTTCTTCGATGCGCTGGATGTAATCAGCCGCCTCGTCTTCGCTCAGCTGCCCGCAATGCACGCTGATGCCGACCACCTTGGCCGGGCGCAGATAGCCCGCCAGTTGTTCGTACAGCGCGATGAGTTCATTCAAGGGGCGCAGCGGCACGTTGGGCCAGCCCTTGTGATGCGTGAGCCCGGCCTCGTGGCACAGGATCAGCGCTTGCGGCATGGCACCGTGCAGCAGGCCGAGCGTGACGCCGCTATACGCCGGGTGGGAGATCGAGCCCTGCCCTTCGACTACGATCCAGTCGTGATCCTCGGCCACTTGCCGCACCAGCGCTTCGCTCACGCCAGCCACGAAATCGGACGGCACGGCATCCACCGCCACGCCGTTGCCGCTGATATAGATGCCACTCTGCCCAGTCGCGGCAAAGCCGGCGTTGAAGCCCTTGCGCTTGGCGGCCTGCATGATTTCGATGGCGGCGGTTTTCTTGCCCACGCGGCAATCGCTGCCCACGGTATGGATCACGAAACGATCCAGCTCCCCGAGCTTGGCTTCGCTGGTGACGAGGATTTCCGGCGGTTCCTTGGTATCCCAGATGCGGCTGCCCGAGTGCGAGGCGATTTCGCTGAAGGCATGGTCATGCGCAATGCGAAAGTGCAGGCCGCTGACCACGTCCAGGCCGGCCTCCAGCGCCCCGGCGATTTGCGAGCGCCATGCGGTCGGCAACTCGTTGGAGAACAAACCGACGCCGATCAGCAACACATCCGGCTCGAAATCCAGCGCGGCTTCCAGCGAGCTCACCAGCGGAATCCCGTGGGCGTAGCCAAGGACGGCGCCGACGTCCTGCCCGGCAAGGCGGCTATCGATCACCGCCACGCAATCCTCATGGCAATAGCGCAGATACGACGTCGCCACCTTGCTGGTAACGGGGCCAAAGTAGCCCTCGGCAAAGATGACGACCCGACGACCTTTCAGACGCAACATATTGCAAGCTCCCAATTCAACAAATCGCCGACAAGTAGCCGGCACATCACGGCGCAATCGCAATCCGGCCATCGCCCGACTGGGTGTGCCGCTTCATTTCCCGGCATGGCAAAACCAGCCCAAAAGCTTTCATAAGCACACATATATCTTTCACACAAACAATATGTATTTACAAAAAATTGACTTATTGCTTTTTAAATTCGCAACAAGTTTAGCGTGCCAATCTTTACCGTCGCGTGAATTAATTGTTGTGATTAAACGCAACAACTATTTGATTTTATTGACTGAAAAATGACAAACCACATCACCGAACCGTCACAAAAAACAGCAAAATCAAATGTAAGAAATACAAAAAACCCAATCTATTTATTGCATTGCAACAAAAACCTCACCCCGCAAAACATGACTCGTACACGACAGGCACAAGACAAGGGGGAGTCGGCCGCACTGACGCGCACCGTCTGGATATATCCAGTCAATCCCAGTCAGTGCTGAATCGGATGGGCTGGCAGGAAGGAAAAAAGCCAGGAGGGTGATGCGGAGGTTGAAACGTTCGAGCAGCGGGATGGCAGCAGCCACGTAGTGCGGGTTAGCCAAAAGGCGTAACCCGCAAATTCAACGAGCAATTCACACATAGCCCGCACGGGTCAAACGACCCGGCCTACATGACTCGATGGGCGTTGCCTTCGGCGCGGAGAGCCGGTGTCGTTATTCGTCCCGTCGCGAAAAGGGGAACGGAGAGATCAAAGCATTACGAGGACGGCAGTGAAGACGCGGGCACTCAAAACGTCCCCGGATAAGCCCCACCATCGATCAACAGGTTTTGCCCGGTGATATAGCCCGCCTGCGCGCCACACAGGAATGCGCAAGCCGCCCCGAACTCGGCCGGCGTGCCAAACCGCCCTGCCGGCACGCCATGCAGCCGCCGCTCCCGCGCCGCATCGACGCTGATGCCTTGCGCAGCCGCGCCGCTCTTGATCGTGCTCATCAAGCGATCGGTATCGAACGCCCCCGGCAGCAGGTTGTTGACGGTGACGTTGTGCGCCGCCACCTTGCGGGCCAAACCGGCGACAAAACCAGTCAACCCGGAGCGCGCACCATTCGAGAGCGCAAGGATATCCAGCGGTGCTTTCACGGCAGAACTGGTGATGTTGACGATGCGCCCGAACCGCCGCGCGATCATGCCGTCGACGGCTTGGCGCATCAGTTCGATGGGCGTGAGCATGTTGGCATCCAGGGCGGCAATCCAGTCATCCCGGCTGAAATCCCGAAAATCCCCCGGCGGCGGCCCACCGGCGTTGGTGATCAGGATGTCTGGATTCGGGCAAGCCGCCAGCGCCAGGGCACGGCCATCGACAGTGGTGATATCGCAAGCAACGGCCTGCACATGCGCCCCCGTCCTGGTGCGGATCTCGTCAGCGGCCCGCTCCAGCGCATCCTGTTGACGGGCCACGATGACCAGCCGCACACCCTCGGCAGCCAACGCATCCGCACACCCCCGCCCCAAGCCCTTGCTCGCGCCGCAGACCAATGCGGTGCGACCAGCGATTCCCAGATCCATGTCCAACCCTCTAGTCGAGTGTGTGAGCGGATCATTGTAGGGAGGGGTTATTGCATTTCTACATGAAGGACATTTCAGGCCGCTTGAGTTATGCCGGCCGCCAAGGGTATAACGAGGCCGTCCCGCCTCAGATTACTCACAAAGCATATTCGATGAAATTTGGCCTGATCCTGCTGGTTGCCCTGTTCGGCGTGCTGATGCTGGCGGCGGGCCTGTCTGTGCCGGCCGCGTTCAAGGCTGATCTCGCGCAGCTGGCCAAGCCGCTGACCAATGCCTTGGGTATGGCGGCTTCGGCAGCTGCTGCGGCCAGCGGCGCGGCGCATTTGCCCGCTGCGGCCAGTGCGGCATCCGCCGGAGGTAAAACGGCATCGGCCGCTGCGGCCAAACCGGCCGGCCCACCAGCCAATGCGGCTTCCGCCGTTGATTTGCTGTTGCCAGCGGTATTGCCAGCCAAGGGCCAATATGCGCTTCAGGTCGGCCAGTTCGGCGATTCGGCTTCTGCTGATGCCGCTGCGGCGAAGCTCAAACCGCTGCATTTGGCGTACCTCGTGGTGCCGGTGGTGGATCAATTCGGCAACCCCGGTTACGTGTTGGCCGTCGGCCCGTATGCCAGCGTGCCGGAAGCGCAAGGCGCTCAACCGCTGCTGGATACGGTCTTGCATGGCAGCGCGCCGCTGCCGGTGATCTTGCTGCCACCGCCACCGAAGGGTTAAGCAAATGCGCAGGATGGGTTGAGCTTGCGATACCCATCGCTCACGTTCAACGAAGCCGCATGGGTATCGCTGCGTGTTCAGCCCATCCTGCAAATGCGCGTTTTCCGTTGAACCGGCGCTCAGCCGAAACGCCCCTTGTGCGGGTTTGGTTTCTGCCAGCCGGCTTCGCCATAGCTATCCACAAAACAGATCGATACCTGCGCAAAGCCGGGGCTGGTGAAGTACACCCAGGCGGTGGCGGATTGCTTGTCGCGGGTGATGTACCAACGGGCATCGCCGTGTGCCATGCCGTAGCTGGCTACCCGGTGCACCAGCAAATCCGCCCGTCCGCGGTCCGTGACGATGGCGACGCGGATATGCGCCTCGCCCATGGTGGCGGCCTGATAGATTCTTGCCATCCTCTGCGTCTCTCCGTCTCGCCTTGCGCACCGGTCGGTGCCCGCCAATACTGCCAGCATCGTCCTGATCATTCATCCGTCATGAATCCTGCTGAACTGCTGTACTACCTGGGCCGCCGTGTGACCGTGAAGCGGATCAATGGCGAATCGCGCCCGGTTCTGGCCGTGTCGTCGCCGGAAGAGCCCGACCGCCGTGCCGAGGCATTACGCCAATGGGGCCAGAACCCCTACTCGCCGCGCCATCAGGAACTGGAAACCATCAACGAGCCGCTACCGGTGCGCGTACAGACGATTCTTTCGCACGAATTGTCGGTGCATGAAACGGAGCAGCTGCAGGTGCCGGAGGCCTACCCCCGGCAACCGGACGTCACCGGTAGCCCGCGCATCGGCGTCAAGCTGCGGTTCTAGGCTCTGTTCTAGCCGGGGTCATTTCTCATTGGGCGGTTTGACGTAGGGCACGATCTGCATGTGTTTTTCGCGTTCGGCCTGCGTCTCCAGTGTCTGGATCGCGTTCCGGTTGCGGGCGCTTTTTTCGGGGCGCTTGTCGTTGCGCAAATCCTTGAGCAGCGCCTCGCGTGAGCGCACCCGCACCCCGTACATCATCCGGCCGTCTTGCAGGTTCTGCATCTCGCCCCAGTCTTCGGCGTGCAGCATATCCACTTGCGGCAATGACTTTTCCTGCTCCACGCGCATCTTCATGGCCGTAGGCTGCGCTTTGTAGCCCATCTCCTTGGCGGCCCGCGCCGCGTGCGGAATGCTGCCGACCAGCATGTCGATATCCCCCGGCTGCACATTCACGCCATGCACCATCATGGCGGTGCTGCCCTTGATGACGAAGTTGTTGAATTCCTTGTCGGTCTTCGCCGTGTTATGCATCGCGGAAGTCAGGCTGCGTGCCGCCGTCATCATTTCATCCGGGGTGAGCTTCGGCGCTTGCGGCTGTAGTTGCGGCTGCAGCGACTCTTGCTGCATCGGCTGCATGAACTGGCTGGACTGCGCCCGCAGATTGGAGGTCGGCAGCAGGCTGCGCATGGGCCGATTGGCGTTGCTGCTCATGAACAGGCTGCTGGCCTTGGGGGGCGGCGGCGGCATCAGGCTGCTGGACGAGAGCGTTTTCGGCTTGCTGATCTGGCTTGAGCTGCTGCTCAGCATCGAGCTGGGCTCGAGCGACGGATTCGCATTGAGATTCAGCGGCTGCATCGAGCTGATGCTCGTGCTCGACATGCTTTGCAGCGGCGGTGAATGCTGGCTCGAGCTGCTCATCATCGGGCTGAGCTGGTTGCTGGGCGAACTGCTCTGCAGCGGCGGACTGTGCGTCGGGCTATGGCTGGCGTTGCTGTTGGCACGCGGCGTCGACTGGGGCTGCTGCAAGTTGAACTTCACCGTCTTGCGCGGCCCGCTGCTGTTGTCCTTCGTTGCGTGTTCGGTGCGTTTCTTTTCTTCTGATGAACTCATCACATCCTCCTGCTTGTTACATCACCATGTCGTATGGCCACGCAAGGTTGCACGGTGTGTTGAAAAAAATGCCCTGCGCAGACGCGGTCATGCGCCCGCCGGCCCGGACTCACTTTCGATCGACGTCCGCGTTGTTGTGCTGGAGGGCAAACAGCACATCGATGTGGTTGCCGGAGTTGCTGCGCTTGAGCACCGCATCCTGCATCGTGGTGACCGACTGGCTGCTATCGCCGGGCTGATAGGTGCCCATCTTGATCTTGGCGATGTGGCCACTCCTTTTGTCGTCGCTTGGCATCGAGGCCATGTGATCCTCGATCGCCTTGGTCGTCCCCTGATTGCCGATGTAGTTCTCCGAGAACATCCGCTTGACCATGTCTGCTTCGAACGCATTGGCGATCTGGCTCTGCGGAAAGCCGTGCGATGAATCCTCGTTCTTGCTTTTCTTGCGCGTGGCTGGCGTCGTATCCCGATCGTGCTGCACATCCTCGGCAACGCCGAAGACCGACAACGGCCGATCCCTGGTGCCATCCGGTGTATCGGCGACATAGCTCTTGCCGTGCTTGCGCTTGATATCCGCCTTCTCGAAGTGATCCAGCAGTGGCTTGGCATCGCTTTCACTCAGCCGGTGCGGCACGTATTTCGAGATCTCTTTCTTGGTCTTCGTCTGGGCGGCACCCAGCTTGGACAAGCCGCTCTTGCTCTTGGAGATCTCCTCCAGGTTGACCATCACGGGTTGGAAGATGCTGCTGTTGTTCACCATCGGCGGCGCTTCGGTATTGCGGGGAGAGCGGCGCACTTGTGGGCTGCCGGGGAACGGCGAAGTGGCCGTCTGATTGCGTTGTGATGAATCCATTTGGTGTCCTGCAGTGAGTGATCTGCGCGCACAGGAAAAAAGGGTTGCCGCTCATCACTTCCAGTCATGAATCGCCTTCACCTCACGCTTGTTGCTCGCTTCGGGGTTCAGCGTGGCAAACGGCGTGGATTTAACGGCCGAGCTATTGCGTGCTTTGGTCGGCATGGGGCCGGGGTGCTGGCCGCCGAACTCGATGCCGGACATGCCCGACGTCACGCTGTCTTGCGGTGTTTCGTGATTGAACATGCGGCCGCAGTTGAAGCAGACCTGATTGGGGAAGCTGGTCACCATCGACACCATGCCGCGGTCTTCGCCCAGCGTTGGCCACTGCTGCTCCTCGCGCACCAGCTTGTCGGCGGTGTGCATCATCGGTTCGGAGTGAAACGTCTGGGTGGGCGTGCCCTTCTTGTGATCACGCTTGGCCTGCTTCACGCCTGGCTCATACAGCGGCGCAGCCTCGCCGGTGTGGTCGCGGTCGATGCCCTTGCCGGAGAACCCGACCCCGTGCGTCATGCGGGTGGCCTCGAAACCGCTCGGGCCAAAGCCGATCTTGGCGTGGTCGGCCAAGACCGCGTTGACGGTTTCATCGTTGCCGACCGAGTTCTTGGTCTTGGTCTGCACGCGCTGGGACGATGCTTCATACGCCTGATGAAACTCGTCCGAGCTCCCCGCACCGCTGCGCAGTGCTTCGGTCGTCGGCAGCGAATGGAAGCGAAAGCTATTCACGCTGCCATCCTGATTCATCGTGAAACTGCTGACCGAGCCGCGCCGCGACAGTGCCACCGGCCGCGCCGTATCGGTGGCTTGCCATTGGCGCGATACGCCCGAATCCACACTCAGGCCGGTCTCGCTGGCATAGCGGTTGTAGTCGTCGAGACTGGGAAACGACTTGGTGGAAAAGTCGTGGTACTTCAGCCCGGTGCCGGGCTGCGGGCGCTTCTGCAGTTCTGGATGAGCGAATTTCAGCGCGGGCCGCACCATCTCCCTCATCGACAGCACATCGGTGCCCAGCGTGGTGCCGGTCACCTTGTCCGGAGAAAACGGCGGTGGCGCAATCGATGGCGCTGAACTCGTCGACGCGGTGCCATCCGGTGTCATTGGCGGCAGGGAAAAATGGAACCCCACACTGGGCATCGGCGCGGTCGGCAGGCTGGCGCTGGATGAATCACGCTCGTAAGAGCGCGAGCGCTGACGCTTGGTCCCCTCATCCGCGCCCGACCGCTTCGCCGCCGCCCGGTCGTAGCGGATCGCCTGAGCGGCATCGCCCCCTGCCGCGGCCATCGTCGCCATGCTCCGCAAGCGTTGCGACACCTTGCTGCGCATCGGGCCATACGACGAATGATCGCTCGGGCCGGACGAGCCACTCGATCCACCGGGGTGCCCACCGCCCGATCCACTACTCGACCCACTAAAGGCGCCACCAAAAGGACTACTCATTGGCATCCTCCTCGCCAAAAGACATTTCGCCTGCTTTTCGCGGCGGGCAGCCCCCTGCCCGCCGCGTTGTTTTCATTACCAATCGTTTCCATCAGGCCCATGACTACCTCACTGGCCCCCTTTCTTGCGCCCGACGTTCGAGCCTGAACGGGAAGAACTTGAGCCAGAAGAAGAACCGGAAGTAGAGCCGCCGCTCGACTTGCGGCCACGGCGGCCGGTATCAGCCAATGCCGTGAACTCGGGAGACTCAGAGGCCGCAGTCCGGCTGCGTGTGCGCACGGTGGGTTGCGGCGGCGGCTGGCCGTCTGGCAGTGGCGGCGACCAGTCCGGCCGCTTGGCGGCAAAGACAGCTTCTCTTTTGGAGCTGGCTTTGATACGGGGAAGAAACTCGAGCAGTTTCCGCTTGGCTTTGGCAACTTGTGTCTCGGTGAACTCATCCGCCCGTAGTGTCTTGCCGTACTTGTCATGCTCTTCTTTCGTCACCAACCGCAAATTGCTGACGTCTTCATGCGCATCGCGAAATGCTTGGGCGTAGTCGACCGAGGATCGACGTTCCTTGCCCTGCTTCGCGTCTTCGCGCGCTTCATTCACGGCTTCGAAATAAGCACGCTTGAACAGCGCATATTGCTTCTTGTGATCGATTGCCGGTCTTTTCACCAGATCCGGGCGCGGTCTGCCGCGCGCATCGTCACTCTGCGGAATCCGCTCCTTGCCGTTCCGATCCAGCTTGTTCTTCTTACCAGGCCTGACGGCACTATCGAATGTCGTGTGGGTGCCATCCTCACTCAATTGCAGGTTCTGCTCTCGTTCAAGCTGCTTGCGTATGGACGTGGGCAAGCCTGGCCGCGCCTTCTTCTTGCCCTTCTCGCGATCCGCCTCAAAGTAGCTGCCGTCTTTGGGATCTTCATCCGAGTGCGTCCGCTTGCGCTTGGAGCCAACGCTACTCATCTGCATGCGCCTTGTTCAGGTCGGCGGCAAACCGGAATGCGCTATCGGACTGGCTGCAAAACGCGATCAGCTGCGCGATCAACATCGCCTGCTCATCTGCCCCCGGCAATGGAGCACCCTGCAACGGATAGTGGAAAAACAGCATGTCGTCGTCCGGCGGCAGCGCCTTGATCGGCAAGGGCAGCCAGCCCAGCCGCGCCAGCGTTTTTTGCGAGCGGTAGTTATCGGCAAAGGCCGAGGTGAACAGCGCATCCAGCGTTTGCACGGCCGGGCTATCCAGCAATAGCCGCGCCGCTTGCTCACCAAACCCCCGCCCCTGAAAATCCGCGCCGATCCAGAAGTGGAAGTAGGCGGCATTGTCGATCCGGGTCAGGCACAGCACGCCGACCAAGCCGAAATCCGCGTGCATGACGGCCAAGTGCTGGCGTTCCGGCGTGGCTGCGAGATCGGCGATCCACGCTTGCGCATCGGCGAGTGACTCGAAGCCATCCAGCCGCACCATCACGCTGATTTGCGGATCGCGGTATTGGTGGAATAGCGCCGGGGCGTGGTCGGGGTGGAGGGGGTCGAGGGTGAGGGGGCCGCGGCGGAGTGGCGGAGTTGGTGCATCGGCCATGCGGCTCTGCAAGGTTTCAAGCAGGTTCTGCGCTGACGGATGTGCAGAAGAAGTATCCAGTTGAGATGCGCCACCTCCCCCTTCTCGAAGGGGGACTGAGGGGGATTTCGACGTCATTGCAAGTTGAGATGGTGCAGAAATCCCCCCTGGCCCCCCTTCAGGGAAGGGGGGAATTGGAGTGCGGCCCTGTTGATCCAACTCTGACCCCAACATCCGCCCCAACACCCCCAACGCCACATCCGCCCGCCCCGTCCGCGCTTCAATCTCGGCCAGCCAGTACACGGCATCCCCATGCCCCGGCTCAACCTCCAGCATTGCAGTCAGCACTGCACGTGCCAGCGCGTAGTGATCCAGCGCCCCCGCCAGCCATGCCAGCTCGATGGCAAAGTTGGTATCCACCGGTAGCGCGACAGCATGCCGCCAGACCGTATCCAGCGCGGCCCACCATGCAGCACGATCCGCGTCGGGCAGTTGCTCCAGCAGCGCCGGCAGCATGCGGGAGAACACATAGGGGTCGTGCTGGCTGGCGCGCAACAACGCCAGGCTGGGCGGCATGTTCTGCGCGGCTTCCAGCATGGCGGCGTGATCGGCCGGGTGGGCGGTAGCCAGTCGATCCGCCAGCGCATCGACGGCAATGGCGGCCGGATGCAGGTCATCCCGCCACGCCACGTGCAGCGTCAGCCCGCCGCACTCGTCCTGCCGGTTGATCACTAGTGCGCCCTGCTGCTGTTGCCAGCGAGTGAGCGCGTGGAAATTCACCGGCAGCCCGTCCTGACCGACTGTCCAGCTTGCCGGCAGGCTCAGCGCGCCTAGCCGGATATCGCGCAGTTCGGTCACGCCGTAGTCCGCCGCCAGCAACAGGTAGCGACCGCCGGATCGCTCGGCAAGCACATCGAGCTGCGTCAGCGCCTGCTCCGGGATGGAGACCGCCGCGCTGTTGAGCTGGATGCGGTAGTCGTCGAGCAAGGCGGCGCTTGGCGCGGTGGTCAGCTCGGCGGGCAGCCAATCGAACGCCAATTCGTAAACGCCCGCCTCTTCCGTCGGCATGTTGCGAATCTGGCAATCCAGCAACTTGCCATAATGGATGCCGTACACCATCGGGGCATGGCAGCCGAATGCGCCCAGTGCCAACACGGTGAGTGGATTGCCGGGATGGATGTCCACCTCATCCAACTGCCCGGCACATGCCAGGTAACGCCATTGCCAATGCCCGCGCCCGATGGCGGCCAGCTTGTCGTTCAGGCGCGGCAACAGTTGTGCTGCCAAGCGGCCACGACCAGGAGCGAGATCGACTAGCTGTAGCGGCAAGGTCAGGTCGATGCCGCCGGCTGCTTCCGCCGCCAGCCAAGCGGCCACGATGGCATCCGCCCAGGCATCGACCAGGCGGGGCGAGGCCAGTTCATCCGCGATGGCAGGCGCGGCCAACTCGACCGCGACCGCAGCTAAACGCGCCTGTACCTGTTGCAGCCGATCATCGATGCAATCCATGCGCGACTCCCCCTGTTCAAGCCGTTGTTCAAACCCGGTCGTCATTTCTGGAACGAGATGCGCGGCAGGCTGAGCGCACGGTTGCGCTTGGGCGCATCGCGCAAGGTGGTGGTGTTTGGCACGTGCTCGGCCTGCGAGGTATTGGCCGAATTGACCCGCGTCTCCGGCTTAACCTGTCGGGTCGCAGCGTGCTGGAACATCTGCCGGGCCAGATGGTGGTCGCCCTTGGCCCGCTTCAGATAATCCTGCATCACCTGCGGGACATGCCCTTGCAAGTCATGCCGCATCAGCTTGCCGGCGGTATCCCATTTCTGCTTTTCGCGGTGGTTGTGCATATACCGGGCCATCTGCTCGAAATTACCTTTATTCGACAGATCGCCAAATTGCGCGTGATAGACCGATTTGGGCGACGGCCGCGGCTTGGTCATGGTTTCCTGGTACTGCATCGACATATGGGCGACGGTTTCCACCTCGGTGCGCATGTTCACGCGGCCAATCGCGTTGTAGACATCGCCAGGACGGGCTTTTTGGAGATTGGGCAGCAGCTGCTGGAATTCGGTCTTGGCGGCCTTGGCACGCGCGTTGTCCAGGCTGCCATGCCCGTGTGTCACGCCCTTGTCGGAATTCGGCGCTTCACGCAGCCCGCCCGGATGGCCGCCGATTTCATTGCCCTTGTACCAGACCAGCGCGTCGGTATTGCCCCGGTTCATCGAGAGGAGTTGGGCCGACTTGATCAGGCTCAGGCCGGGAATGGCCGCCTTGTGCAAGGCAGCCAGCGTATCCCTGGCAAAGGCGGTGCGCGTCATTTCGTCCAGGCCGGAACCCCCAAACTTGTGCTTGCGCTGCGGCATGCGCCAGCGGGAGTAAATCCCCTTCTTGTCGAACTCGCCCTTCGATACCTTTGGGTTCTTCGCGTTCAGCGTGTTCTTGAGCGCTTTTGCGCCGAAGCGATGGGCCTTCCATTGCTCCAGCGTCGGCTGATAGCTGCTGAAACCCGACTTGGGCAAAGGAATGACCGGCTTGCCGAAGGGCCGCGCGCGCACCACTTTGGCAACGGAGCCAAACTCGGTAATGAGCGTCTGGCGCAATTGCAGTTTTTGCGGCATGGACTGCATCTGCGCGCTGGGGCTCTTGCCAGCCTTGGTCCACTGCCGCGGCGGCCGCATCATGGCCTCCCTGCGCAAGAGTGACTTGACCGCCCACTTATCCAGCTTTTCCTGACTTTGCTTCATTTCGACATCCTGATTTCAATTCACCCCAGCCCGTAGGCTAGGTTGAGCACCAGCAATACCCATCCTGCGAACACGCTGTCCCCTACTTCGCCTGCTGCCCTTCCAGCCCCAGCAATTCAAAGATGCTGATCTGGCCGTTGAACTTGAGGAACAGCTGCTGATATAGCTCGACCGTGTTGAGGTTGCCCCACTCGATGGCGCGGCGGACCAGATAGGGCACGGGGCTGTGCGGTTCCAGCCGCATGAGGAAATCGGCGGCTTCGGCGAGCCGGGCGTAGGCTTCCTCGCGCTCGATGATCTGGCCGGAGAGCTGGCGCGGGCTGGTCATTTGTTCCTCGGACAGCGTGTCGTCCTGCGCTTCTTCGGCCATGTCGGCCAGCACCGCTTCCGGGCGGATGCCGCGCCGGTACAACTCCGCCTCGGCCAGCGAGAGGATGCGTTCCAGCAGGTCAGCGAGTTTGTGCAGGCCCGGCGCATCCGGCCCGAGGTACTCGCGCAGCGTGGCGGAAAACTGGGCGATGGCTTCCAGTGCGTGCTTGAGCGTGTCGTACAGCCACAGATAGCTATCGCGATGCGTGGCGGAGGCAGCGGCGTTGAACTCCGCCAGCGTCGCCCCTTCGGTCGGCTGCGCATTGCGGCCGCCTTCGGCGCGGATCGCCTCGTTGCGCCGCGCCTGCTCCCAGTCGGCCCAGCAGAATTCACGGTTGCCGCTGGCGGTGATCGGGGTCTGGCGGATGGTGGACAACAGTTTTTCGTTGATCCAGCTCACCAGATTGGCGCGGTGCGTGGCCTCGCCGTTCTTGAGTTGCGGATGCAGCGTGGGCCAGTAGCGGCGGCAGAGGAGATCCATCAACACCATGCACGGCGCGATGCTGTCCATCCCGGTGATATTCAGCCGCGCTTCCAGCAGCCACGCGGCCAGTTGCAGGTCTTTGCTCCGATGCACCAGGGCTTCCAGCGCCAGTGCGCTGCCCTTCTCCCAGTCGGCTTGCTTGAGATCGCGCTCCCACTGCCCTTGCGGCAGGCTGGGGTCGTCGAACTCGCGTGCCTGCTGGATGGCGCGGTAGATGGCGCTGCCGCGCAGCGATTCACCCTCAGGCTGCTGCGCACTGACCGGCGCCAGAATCGATTCGAGCGAAACCCCAAGCTGATCGAGAAAATAGCGCTCGGCAATGGCGATGAGTGGGGAAGGAAGGTCTTGGCTCATGCTCACACTCCGCTGGCTTGGGTGGGTTTGGGTTTCGATGCCGAGGTAGACGCCGGTTTCGATGCCGTCGTGGATGCCGGCTTGGACGTGGACTTGCTGGTCGATGTCGTGCTCTTGCTGCTGATCGGCACGGTCTTCACTTGCGGCGCGACGAAGGGGGCATTGCTCGGTGGCGTCAGCGTCAGCACCGCCTTGGTGGTCGGGTCAGTACCTTGCAACACGATGCCCAGATAGCCACGCGTGGTACCGGTCTGCTGCGTCATGCCGGTGGCGGGGGCGGTCGACACCGGCACGTTGAATTCCAGCAGTACGCCCTTGCCCGCGGCGCCGCTTGGCAACGCATGCGTCGGCACGTGAGTATCGATCATCCGCAGCAAGGCCCAGTTGCCCAGCGCCACGAACGATGCCGTGCGCTTTTGCACCTGCAGGTCGGCCTGCTTGCTATCCACGCCGGGCGACCACAAGGAGCGGTCGGCCCAGTTCAGATCGAGCACCATCATCTGGCCGTACGGCCAATCCAGCGTGGTCGCCTGATTGGGGAAGCCGGCCATGCGCGTGCCGCTGCTCAGCAGCCAGGACACCAGTTGCTCGGTGCCTTGCGAATAAGCCTGCTGGGCGCGGAAGGTGAGCACCAGATGCACCGGCTGCATATCGCCTTGCGCGGTGAGGTTGGTACTGAAGAAGGTATTCCACTCGTCGAGCTGATCGAGGAACTCGTTGCCTTCGTCGGTAAAGGACGATGGCAAGGCCTTCACCGCGTTGCGCAGTGCCGCGCTGTTGGCGCTGTAGTCGGTGAAGAAGCGCCGCACCGTCTGCGGGTCGGCATCCGCCGCCGAGAGCGGGCCGAACGGATAGCGGCCGGCCAGATCGCGGAACCGCCGCGTGAGGTTCTGCCACGCATCCATCGCGCTGGCCTGCACATAGCCGTTGCAGCGGCTGGTGGTGTCGTTCAACAGCTGCTGGCGGCGCGAGAAGAACAAGTCGTTGCTGGACGCGCCGAGCGGGTTGGCCGCCAGCAGCGTGTGGCAGTTCTGGTCGGTCATCGGGTTGATATTGGTCAGCAGCCCGTTGAGCTGGCCGACCGTGCCACTCAGGTCTTTCTGCTGGTAGCGGTTCAGCTGGTCGATGGTGTTGGCCCAGTAATCCACCGTGGTGGCGCTCGGGTCGGTCGTCTCGTTCACGCCGGTGGAGTTGCGCAGCAGTTGCACGAAGGGGCTGGCGTAGCCGACCAGCACCTGCGCCCGCGCCGCTTGCTGTGCCAGATAGTTGTTCAACGCCGGCGTGCCTTGCGGCGCGAAGAAACTGCTCTGGCCCAGCGGCGTGCTCGGGTTGTACAGCTGGCCATCGTCCGCCAGCGCATTCACTGCACTCAAGCGACCGCTCGCCATGGTGCGCATGCAGCTGGTCAGCGTGGTGCCGCTGCTGGCAAAACCCAGCTGGGTGTAGGAATCGACAATCGACGACAGGGGGCCGATGGCGCGGCTGAAGGCGCTGCTTTCCTGTGCCAGCTCGGCCTCCGCGCCGGATACCGGTTGCGAGCTGACCGCGGGCAGCGTGGAGAGGCTGGCTTCCGGCACTTGGGCATCGTTCATGGTGCTGTTGAGCGAGCGCTCCAGCTGGTCGAGCGCCACCCGTGCATACAAAGGTTGCTTGGTGGTATCCGCCGCCAGCGTGGCCAGATTCTGCTGCTGGGCAAAGCGCTGGTATTCGCTGATGAAGCCCTTGGCCTGACCGAGCGTGTCTTCGCGCCAGCCCACCATCGGCGTCACGCAATGGAACGGCCGCACCGGGTTGAGCTGCATGAAGCCGAGATTGAGCAAGGCGTTCAGGCCGGCCTGTTCCGGCACCAGCGCCGGGTTCAGGTCACGCGCACCGTTCACCTGCACGAAGACCTGACCGTACGGTGACAGCGTGAGCGTATCGAGCGTCTGGAATGCCTTGGCACCGCAGTTGGTCGCGTCGAACTTGCGGGGCAGCGCCCCCAGCCCCTCCGCACCACCGTACGCAGGCGCATTGAGCTGGATCAGCCGGCCGGTTTCCTGCTGCAGCTCGACCGAGATTTTCTGGCACGGGTTATCGGCCAGCGAGCGCCACGACGAGCGCGTCCAGTTGAACCACCACGCCAGCTGGCGCGCATTGCCGAGCAGCGGTTCGCGGTTGTGGTTGAGATTGTCGATCAGCGTGCCGCCAACCTTCACCTCGTTGAAGAGCTGCACATCCAGGCCATCGGCCAGGCGGTCGATCTGCTGGCTGTAGCTCTTGCGCACGTTGGCTGCCAGTTGCAGCGTCGGCACGCTTTCGACGGCGCGCAAGACGCTCGGGAACGCGCCTTTCTCGTAGCGGGTGATTTCGACTTCCGGCACGTCGTAGGCATAGGCGGCCAGCACGGCGAAATCCTGCAGCGCTTCTTTCTCTGAACCGGCACGCTCCGGCAGGGCCAACGCGTTGTAGCGGGCGATGTTTTCTTCCAGCTGCCGCACGTTGCGCAGTTCCTCGAACAACGCGGCGCGGTATTGCAGGTAGGGGTATTGGTCGGGCGTGGCCGGGCCGGGCAGCGCCTCGCCCACCTTTTGCACCCGTTGTGCGCGTTGCTCCAGCTGGCAGGCAATCGATGGCAGCACGGCGCGGGCGAAGACGTCTTGTTCCAGGGTGTTGGCGGTGCGATCCGTCACACGATGATCGACCAGCGCCCACGGCATCAGCATGGTGCTATCGAGTTGCGACATGCCGGCCAGCAAGCGGAACACGTCTTCCTTGCCGGCACAGCGATTGGCGCTCACCAGTTGGGCAGCGCGTTGCAGGTTGGCGACGCCCGCCGACAGCGTGTGCGTTTGCCGATAGAGATTCAGGCTGGACAACGCGAGCAACAACAGCAAGGTCGCGCCAATGGCGACGCCGGCCTGTTGCAGGCTGCGGATGACGGTATCGCGGGACCAGATGGTTTTTTGCGTGGGCGAGGCCAGCAGCGGCTCGGCCAGCACCTTGCTGTTGATCAGGTCATCGACGAATACCAGGTCGGTGCGCGGCTTGGGTTTGACCTCGCCATCGGCCTCGACGCTGCCGGTGAAATAGATGCCGCGGCAGGTAAATCCGGCCCGCCACGCGCTGGCGCGGAAGGCCGTTTCCAGCCACTGCGTCAATGCGCCTTCGAGCTTGGCGAGTGTGGTCGGGAACAGGAAAAAGCCATCGTTATCGGTGCCCTGCGGGGTGTCTTGGTGATCGGCGTTGTCGGCATTGCCGTCCCCGCTTTCAAGGCTCCCTCCTTCCACACGAATCTGCAGCGTTTCCAGGCTCTGCGCCATCGAGCGGAACGCCGCCGCGCTCCATTGCGCCGGGGGTTCGCTCTCGCTGGTAGCCGGTGCCGACCAGCCGAAGATTTCCTCGCGGCAGGCTGGCGCTTGTGCGCGCCAGAAGGCGGAGAACCCGCTGATCTCGTCACTGCGCGTCACCACCACGTAGACCGGCAGCGAGAACTGGAACGTGTCCTGAATCTGCGTCAGCTGCCGCCATGCGCTGTCCGCTTGTGTCTGGATGGCGTTGCCGTCGCCATTTCGCAGTGTTTCGGCGCAGATGAACAACACCACGCCATCGATCGGCCGCTCCGGGCGCAGGCTGCGAATGCCCTTTAGCGCCGTGGTCCATTTCGATGCCAGCGGCGTGCCGTCCGCCGCATCCGGCAGGCCGCTATCCGGGTCGATCAGCACGCCCTTATTGCAGTAGCACCAGGCGGTGCCGTCGACGCTCCAGGCTTTCTGCTTGTCGGTGACGCCCTGCTCCAGCCACGGCGGAATCGACGCCACCAAGCTGCTCTTGCCGGCACCGGCCTGCCCCAGCAACAGCACCCACGGCGTTTTGTAACGCGCATCGGCCGAGGTCCCGACATTGGCGAGCGGCGCAAACCACTTATCCAGCGGCGACACTGCCCCTGCCGGCGCATTGGCGCGCCAGATCAACCACGCGGCGGCAACACCGAGCAGGACAGCCAGCAACAGGACTAGCAGGAAACCGAAGGACAATGCAGCGCCTCTTTTTTAATGAACAAACCTTTAAGTACACCAACAGCACATTCCCCCCTTCTCCGAAGGGGGGTCAGGGGGGATTTCGACGTCCTTGCAACCGTCACTGCCGTTATTCCCGCCGCAGAAATCCCCCCTAGCCCCCTTCGAGGAAGGGGGGAATCATGGCCGCGAGCAACGTGGCAGACACTTTGAACAATCCCCTAAGACCGAATCGAAAACAAAAACGACTGCACCAGCACCAGCCACACCAGCACCGATGCCAAGGACAGCCCCAGCAACGTCGCACCCGCCGCACGAATCCACGGTTTGATCGGGGCAAGCCGTTGGTCTTGCGCGCCGCTGCGCTGCTGCTCATACGCCTGCTGGAAGGCATGCGTGCCATCCGCCTCCGGTCGCCGGGTGCTGACGAAGCGATACAAGCGGTGGCGCACATCGGCCAGCTGCAGCGCCAGATGGTCGCCCCGCAATTCGCCGCGAAATCCCAGTTGCAGCGCGGACAACATCACCATGCCCAGCTCGACATGCAGCTGCGCCGGCCGCTGCACGCCCAGCAGCTTCTGGTGCAGCTCAAAGAACCGTCCGCCGGAGACGCGGGTCTGGAACAGCCGAGCTTCCAGCAGCACGGCGGGCCAATCCTTTTTGCCCGGCCAGTTGAACTCCAGCAGCATGATTTCGTCGGCCAACGCCGCCATCACGTATTGCGCCAGCCGATAGATGCGGATCTGCACCTCGCTGCCGCCATGCCGCATCTGAGCCGCCTGCTGGCGCAACAGGCGTTCCAGCCGGGCCGACACGCGGGCGGCCATGTCCGCGCCAGTGGTGGGCGGTGCTTCGTCGCCCATCACCAGATACGCCGGCAAGCGCCCCTGCGCGTTGGCAAGACGAATGGCGGCGACCTCTTCATAGAAGGCGCAGAACGCCCCGAACAGCGACAGCGGCGGGCCCGGTTCGACCACCGCATCCGTTCCGGCCCGGGTCGCCACCCGCCGTGGCAGCAATGTGGGTTCAGCCAGTTCAGACCGCATCCGTCACCTCTTCGGAAACGGTCGGGATCACCCCGTCCCGGCTGCTGCCAGCGCGCAAGTAGTGCAGCACAATGTCGGCCGGGGCCTGCTTGTTATCGCCCAGCCCGCGGATCAGCAAGGTATCGCCAGCACGGTAGGCCGGCACCAGCTTGCCGCCGGCATCCAGCGGCTTGTTGCGCAGCAGGAAGAACAGACCGCCGTTGCGCAGGCCGCGTTGTGCGATCTCGGCGGCGGACATCGGCGCGCGATGCGCACCCAGCACACGACGGTCCTGCAGATCCTGCAGCAGCGACAGCCCGTGGATGGCGCAGTCGTTCAGCCACGCGGTCAGCGACTCCAGCGTCTGACCATCGCGCGGCCGCAGCTCGATCACCACGTTGTCGGGATGGTTGTCCGGCAGGCGGCGACCGAAACCGGCGCTGCCCACGCGGGCGAAGGTCCACGTCTGGTAGCGGGTATTGACCGAATCGAGCTTGCGCGAGATGTAGCGGATGACGGTATCGAACTGCTCGTAGCACTGCAGGTGGTTATAGGCATCGAGCAGCGGCGGCATCGGGTTCGCGCCGATGGGGGCCACCTGCCCGGCCACCTGCGCCAACATGGCGTACATGTTGATCGGCCGCGATTGCGGGTTATCCGCCATGATGCTGAGCAGCGGCAGGCTCATCGCCAGGTGGCGGGCAATGGTCAGCTGCCCCTGCGTGGCATTGTCGGCCGAGACATCTGCATTGTCCGAATCCGCGCCGGTTTCACGCACCAGCTCGCGCAGCTTCTCCCACATGGTCTGCTTGAGGTCGGCCAGCCGCTGCTGCAAGCTGCGCTCGCCCAAAAAATCCGATGCGCCGATGCACAGCATGGGCGGGTGGAATGTGGTCAGGCTGTAGTGGTTGTCGGCATCGCGGGTCACTTCCAGCAGCGGGCAGACATCGTTCAGCGGTGGCGGCACCACGCCGGCATAGAGGCTGACCTTGGGCAGCAGCCGATCCACGGCGACCGCTTCTTTTTCCGATTCCGCGCTCTCGTCATAGACATCGTTGTCGCTGAACGACAAAAAACGCCGCTGCGGATTGTTGCGCGCCGCCGCCATCCGGCCACGCTCCGGCAGCACCAGCCAGATGCGCAGCGGCACACCGGTGGTGATGACGGTAGCGGTATCGGCGAACAGTTGCACCGGCGGCTGGGCATTGCTGAAGTTGCCGGGAAACTGGATCACCGTTCCGTCGGAAAGAATCGCTTCCAGCTCGGAGATGAACACCTGCCCCTGCACCAGCCGCCCCGTATCCAGCACCAGCTTGCGCACGCCCCAGAACGTGGGGTCGAGGCTTTGCGCCAGATAATGCAGGCGCTCATGCCAGAGGATGTCGTTCTGCTGCAAGTGCTGCGGCGAGAGCAACAAGCCTTCGGACCACTGCAAGGCATTCGGTAGATATTCGGTCTGCATTGTCATTCCTTCCCTTCACTGGCCGAGGTCAGTCGTCGGACTTCATTGGCCGGTGTAAACGCCCAGGCCTTCATTGGCCGGTGTATACCACTTTGCTTGGCGTCAGCTGGATCTGCGCTGCCCTGTAAAACGTGATGTCGGTCACGCCCAGATTGCCCGCCACGTAGTCCACGTAGCTGTAAACGGTCAGCGCCCTCCTGTGGCGCGCCGGCAGTACGAAATCGACGATGCTCGGCGGTGCGACTTGCTCCGACACCACCTCGATACGGCTACCCAGGGCGCTCTGCAATGCGGCCTTGTTGGCGAACCAATCACTGGATTTATTCGGCAGCAAGGTCAGCGCCGTGCTGTCGTAAACGAACACCGCATCCACGGTCGCGGCCATGTTCTGGTTGGCGTTCAGCTCCGCCACCGCCTGGATCGATCTGATCGTGGTGGTGGGTGGGCCGAAGACGGTTGTGTAGAGGCCGCAGCTGGAGAGGTTCAGGGTGAGTACGGCCAGCAATATCGAAAAGCAACGCAAACGCCATCCCCCCCTTCCTTGAAGGGGGGTTAGGGGGGATTTCGATGCCATCACAACCGTCAGTGCAGGTTCTACCGGCGCAGAAATCCCCCCTAACCCCCCTTCAAGGAAGGGGGGAATAACAGCAGCGGCTCCTTCATTAGAGCGGGGGCTCACCACCATCGAAACCAACCTCCCAAACAATCCCATCACCCCTACCCCAGCAAAATCACACGAAACTGCGACGGCGTGATCGACATACCCACCATGTTGGGGATCATGCCGTTCTGGCCCGTGAGCGTCGTCAGGCGGGTGCCGAAGATGCCGCAGATCAACACCTTGAAACTGCCGAGCAATTGCCGATCCGGCCCGATGAACATGCCGGAGATCAGCCCGCCCAACACCCCCGGTTCATCACCGTTGCTGATCGTGCCTTCCGTCAGCAGGTTCTCCGCCAGCCCGCCGCCGAAGATCACCTGGAACTGCGACGGGATATGCGTGAACGACAGCGCGATGTTCGGATACGGCAGCGGAATCGGCCCGATCGGCGTGGGCGTGTTACAGAAATCGGGAAACGCAAAATTCATGACGCCGAGGTTGGTGTTGGCAAACATTTTTGGTCCTTGCTCTGTTTTTTTGTCCCCTCTCCCACTTGGTGGGAGAGGGTTAGGGAGGGGGTGCTAACGAGAACGTAGCAGGTTGCACGACCCTCACCCCCGGCCCCTCTCCCACAAGTGTGAGAGGGGAGAAAACCATCGCAGGTACCGATCTCACCCCATTGAAATCCGTTCCCCATCCACCTTCACATCACTATCCGCCGTCACCATCACCTGCTGCCCGTGCTGACGCAGCAGCTGTTTCACCTCCAGCAAGTAGTGCTCGGCCTGTGCCACGTAATGCCGCATGTTCTCCACCACCGAGCCACTCACGTTCTGGAACAAATCCTGCGCAGTCAGGCGGATGGCGCCGCCGCTGGCGCTGATTTCCACGTCCGCCAGCGAGCGCAGTGCGATATGGCCGGTGCTGGCGAGATCCAGCATCGACTGCTGGATACGCAGCAGCGATGCACCCGGCACAGACAAGGACACTTCTTCCAGTTGCGGGCGACCCAGCACGTGCACGACGTAGCAATCGCCATTGCCGCATGCCGCCACCAGCACCCGGTCGCCGATGTGCGTTTCGACCAGGCACGACAAGGACTGCATCGCCATGCGGCCGTCTTCCAGCAAGAAGCGCCCTTCCCCCAGCTCGACCACCACCGTGGATTCGTTCCAGGCCGGTTGCGCGGGCGACTGCGTTTTGTGGGGCTGACGATAGGTATGCATCAAGAAGTCTCCGTGGTCGTCGCTGCGCGGCTGCGCTGTTGCGCCGCCAGCTTGAAGGGGTCGGTCGGGCGCACCGTGCTTTGGCGCACGCCTTTGAAGGTCGCGTTATCCAGCACCAGGTCATGCAGGCTGGCGTGATCGAGCTTGGCCAGATCGAAACTCACATCGCTGCCACGGGCATGGTCGAACTGGCTGTAGCGCAAATCCGCGCCAGCGAACGACACGTTATTGAGGACGGCGTCGTGCCAGATGCTTTGCGGCAGGCTCGCGCCGTCAAAGCGGCAACCACTCACCGTGGCCTGCTTGAAAATTGCGCCGTCGAGCTTGGTATTGCGCAGATCGAGTCCGACCAGATCAGCCTTGAAGAACATGGCATTGGTGGCCACCAGCCCGGCCATGCGCGTGCCGTGGAAGATGGCGGCGTGGCAGTTGGATTCGCTCAAGTCCGCGCCGGATAGATCGGTCTGGGTGAAATCGCTTTGCTGCAGCACGCATTGCCGCAGCGACACCCCGGCCAGTGCCATGCCGCTGAGATTGGCCTGCATCAGCACCGCCCGCTCGGCCCGCAGGCCGATGAAGGTGACGCCGCGCAAATCCACATCGTTGAGCGCGGTTTGATCCAGCAGCAGGTCTTGCCATTGCGCCCCCGCCAGCGTGCAGCCGTTGATCACCGAGCGCTCCAGCTTGACGGCCTGCATCACCGAGCGATTGAGCGGGCTGTTGGCGAACGAGCACATTTCCAGCTGCGCCTTGCACCACACGCTGCCTTGCAGATCGCATTCGATGAAATTGAGCAGGTTCAGCGGCCCGGCGGGGAACTGCGCTCCGCTTGCCGCGCATTTGATGAAGCTGGTCTTGCCGAGCTTGGCCTGGGTGAAATCGACTTTGGTGAGATCGCACTGGATAAACCGTGCGCCGGAGAAATCCGCCCCGGCCAGCAGCGCCCCCTGAAAATCCACCGCACTGAATACCGCGCCACTGAACGAGCGGCCGCGGGCATCCACGCCAGCGAAGGATTGCTTTTCGATCGGCTGCTGCAGGCGCAAGGCCTTGTCGATAGCGGCCCAATCAATGGTGGATGCGGTCATTGCGCAATCCTCCGTGTCGGTTCGATCACGACGCCGGTCAGCAGCGTGCGCACGAACAACGCTTCGGCCACATTCGCCTGTACGAGGCTGGCCCCGCTCAAATCGGCATCGCTGAAATCCGCTTTCTGCGCCAGCGCCTGATAGAAATCCGCCCCCGCCGCCTGCGCACGATTAAGCTTGGCGGCCATGAACACGCATGACCCGAACACGCCGCCGGCCAAGGTGGCTTCGGAGAGGTCGCAGCGGCTGAAATCGCAGGCGTTCAGCCGCGCGCCCGAGAGATCGGCACCGGTCATGGACGTACCTTGCCAATTGCTGCGTTCGCCGCTCGCACCACGCAAGATCGCGCCGCGCCAGTCGGTTTTTTCGCCCCCAGCGACCACGGCCGTAAACGAGGCGCGAGACCAATCGCTGCCGGCCAGTTGCGATTCGATCAAGGTGGCGCGATTGAGCACCGCGCCGCTGAAATCCGCCCCGCGCAAGGTGCTGCGCAACAACACCGTCTTGTCGAGATTGGCGCGCCGCCATTGGCTATCGGGTGCGTTGGCGCTCGGCAGCACCGCGCCCACCAGACTGGCGTCGTCGAGCGAGGCCCCGGAAAGATCGATGCTGGAGGCACGCCAGCCAGCCAGCTTTGCCCGGCTCAAATCCGCCGCCAGCCAGTGCGCGTTGTCGGACTGGGCACGGCTCATGTTCGCCCCGGCAAAGCAGATGGAGCGCCCCCGGCTGAGGTTCAGGTTGGCCCCTTGCAGATTCGCGCCGGAGAAATCCGCGCCATCAAGCACTGCGCCGGTCAGCACGGCGTTTTGCAGATTCGCGCCGACAAACTTCGCCCCGCTCAAGTCGGCGTAATCGAACATCACCTCGCGCAAATCCGCACCGGAGAAATCCATGCCGGCCACCTTCGCCCCCGCCAGATCGCGGCCGGCGAGGAATGCGCCACCGGCATGCCACAGCGCCACTTGCTGCCCCAGCCACGCGGCGACGACCGGATCGAGCTTGGCGGCGTCTTTTTCGCCTTCGGGGGACATGAGGCGGGCTTTGCGTTGTTGGGCCGGCAGCTGTGCGATGGTCGCCTCTAGTTCCCCCCTTCCCCGAAGGGGGGTTAGGGGGGATTTCGACGATGTATCAACCGCCATCGCCTTATCCACCGGCGCAGAAATCCCCCCCGGCCCCCCTTCGGGGAAGGGGGGAGCAGATGCGGCCGCATCCAACAAACTGCGCCACTCCGGCGACAACACCGCCTGCCCCTGCAAATCACTCGCCGTCACACTGGCCCGCGCCAGCACTTTCTGTTGCTGCTCGCGCACCGTGGGCGGTGGCACGGGCGGCAGCGCGGCGAGTTTTTTCCCGGCTTCTTTCTGTTGCTGTTCGGCGTCTTTTTGAGCTTGGGCCGTATAGGCCTTGGCGGCATCCAGCAGCGCGCCGACATCGAAATCCTTGTCTTTCACTTGCTGCGGCGCAGGCATGGCAAAGGGGGGCGCCGGTACTTTGGGCGGCACGAAATCGGCCGGCGGCTTCAGGCCGCTCTTGGCCCAGAAATCCGCCATCTGCTCGTCGAGCACGGCTTGCTGTTTAGCCGAGGAGGCCGCTTGCTCCATGTGTTGCGTGGCCTGGCGGCGGGCTTGTTCGACCGGCGTGTAATCAGCAGCCAGTTGCGACTCATTGAAGACATCGTGCCCCGCCGTGGCCGGGTCGTTGCGGCGGGCAATGGCGCGGCCGTAGTGGTCAACCGGCCGGGGTGAGCCGATGCGCTCGTAGGCCACCAGCACCGTACTCACGTCCAGCCCCAAGCTGTCGGTAATGGCGATTTCGCCGTGCCAGATCATCACACCCAGCAACAGCTCCGGGAAGAACCAGACCGTGTCGCAGTGCATCGGTACTTCGTCAGCCACTTCCCCGGACTGGCTGGTGCGCTGGATAAAGGCGCGGGCGGTCAGATCGGGCAGACGGCCTTCGATCGCTGCTTTGTCCGGGTGCATGCCGGTGAGGCGATACGGCTCGCCACCGCTGAAAAAGCCGGGCAGGCGTTGATCCGGCTGCGCGAGCTGGAACAAGGTGCGGTCCACATTGGCCGATAAACCGGGCAGCGGCGATTGCGCAGTGAGTTTTCTCACGTCCGGCCGCTGCATGGCGCGCAGCAGGGTCATGCGCGGGGTCCAGCTGATGTTGATCGGGCCGAAGCCGGCCGGGTCATAACGCCGCCAGTGCAGCCGCGCCGGTTGGGCGGGGTTTTCGATATTCGGCAACACGCCTTGATTGCTGCCGACGAAGGCCGCGAACGGGTTGCCGCTATAGCCGATGCCCACCGGATTGGCCGGGAGCTTCTTGCCACCGAACGCGTGCGCGTAATCGAGCGGCATGCTGGTGAACGGCTTGGGCTTGCTGATGCGATAGAACGGCAGCAGGCCGTAACTCCAGGTGCGATCCCCGACCACGCGCAGGGTCTTTTCGAGGGTGCCGACCTTGAGCGACACGGCCATCGCCGCGACCGGCTTGCCTTCCGGCGCATGGGCGGTGCCGTTAAGCAGCACTTCGCCAACCGGCTTGGGCATGACTTCATCGAGCATCTGACCGGGGGCCAATGCCTTGGCGACTTGCGGCCATTGCAGGTTGTCGATCAGGAAGCGCTCGTTGGTCTCCCCCAGCTTGAAAAAGCCCAACGCCGCGACAACGAAGCGGTTTTCGTCGCCGATGCGATAGGGGCGATGCAGCAGGCCGAGGCTGAGGGGTTTGATGGATTTCATGGGGTGCGGCCTTGTTGGGAAGCCGTTCCCAATGCCGGTAAAACATCCATTACACGCGCCAGGTTCCACTGATATCCCCCCCTTCTATGAAGGGGGGTTAGGGGGGATTTCGACGCCATAGCAAACGCCATTGCAGATTCCACGGGCGCAGAAATCCCCCCTAGCCCCCCTTCACGGAAGGGGGGAACAGGTAGCGCTTGTGAAGTGAGCAAACGAGGGCTGTTCATAGATAAATCTGCGCCACAGCAATAATCGTGATGTTCACATCCGTCATATCCACGCCCGGCCGTTCTGCCTGCTCGGTCATCTTGAAACCGGGGCCGACGAGTTCGATCACGTTGTTGTTGCCGGTGAGCGTGACGTGCGTGGCCGAGCCGGTAATGGTGGTATCGAGGGACGCGCCGACGACACTGAGGCGGTTGCTCAAGCCGGTGATCGAGCGGTTGTCGCTGGAACCGGTCAGCTCCATCGACAGCGTGGCGCCTTGCAGCGTGGTACTCATCTGCGCGCCGGTCAGGTTGGTATTCAAGGCCGCGCCCGTCAGATTGGTGCTCACCGATGAGCCGGTCGTGTTCGTCGAGGTGCTGGTGCCGGTGATGGTGTTGGTGTTATCCGAATCGGCCGAAATCGTCGTCGTCGAGCTGACCGAGCCGTGGTGCGTGGTGGTGTTGCTCACGTCGCCGTTATGGGTGGTCGTGCTGCTCAGGTCGCCGTTATAGGTGCTGGTGCTGTCGGTGTTGCCCGTGGTGGTGCTGATGTTGGTCACGTCATCGTTATTGGTGTTTTCGGTGTAGGTCTTACCGTTCACCGTGGTGACGCTGGCGAGCACCGCACCGGCAGCTTCGGGATGGTTGCCGGGCTGCACCGAGGCCGAATCGTAGGTGCCGTGCACCGATTCGCTGAAGCTCGTGCCCACGGCGCTGAAGTTGTAGTTTTGCTTGGCCCAGCTGAAACCGTTCGATGAGCCGTAGGAGTGCGATTCGTTCAGCAGGCCCTGCTCCATCGTCTCGGAGCGGGAATAGCTGTAGCTCGCGCCTTGCGAAAAGCTGGCCTCGCGGAATTGGCCGCTGCCATAGGCGTCGGTGACGATGTCCACCGCGCCTTGCAGATCGTAGGCCGAGCTTGCACCAAAGCGGATGCTCTTGCCGTCGCCATAACTGGTGGAGTAACTGCTGCCGACGCGGGTATCGGCCGTCCAGCCGGATGGGGTGACGACGCGGCTGCCGTTGGCGTGGACGATGCTCTGGATTTCCGGCAGTTCCGCCTCATCCTGCGCCCGCGCCACCACCACGGTTACGCCCAGCTCGGGCACCGTCTGCATGTGCGAGGCGAGCTTGATCCAGACCGGCTTCGCATCTTCCTCGGCATTGGAAAAACGCACGTACACGCCCTTGGCCTGCAGCGTGCCGGGGGATGCCTGGGTATCGATCAGCGCGCAGCTTTCCGGGTCGAAATTGTCGGGCGTGTAATAGCGCCAATCGCTCGGCACGGTGCCATCGCCGTGGTCGACCACCTTGGCCAGCACGGAGCCTTGCTGGGTCTCTTCGATGGAGAACGGCGTGAGCAGCCCCGCCGCTTCCGCCGCCTGGAAATCGTTCTTGTAGCCGCCATCGGCCGAGGCTTCGTGCTTGACTTCGAGCAGCACGAATTGCTGGTCGTCCAGCTCCGGCAGCACCGGCAACGGCAGCGTGTCCTTGCCGGTGAGGGTGAAGCGGGCACCGACGCGGAACAGCGTGCAATGGCTGCCGCCGGACAAACGACTGCCGGATGTCTGCAGCGATTGGCCGGTGAGTGACACGGCCTGCTGCACCTCTTGCTGGCTCACGCCGTAGGGAAAGATGCGGTACTGGTTGAACGGCAACTCGCCGGGCGTACTGACATCGCCGGCGGCGTAGCTGTGATAGACCGGGATCGGGTCGACTTCCCACGATTCCTCTTGCCGGGTGAACACGGTCTGCACGCTGCTGCTGATCAGCGATTGCTGGTAGCTGTATTGGGTAACGACGTCTTCCTGCGCCAGCCCAAGCTCGTCTTCTCCGGTGAAGGTATAGCGCAGGGCGCGGCCGTTGGGGTAGAGCTCAGGGGGATAGAGATCGGCCGGGTAGACGTCGGTGTAATGGGCGCGGTTGGCGAACACCACCTGATGATCAGTGGCGGTGTGCGTCACGTAGTAATAGATGGTGGCCTTGCCGAGCAGGCGGCGCAGCAGGGCAAAGTCGCTCTCGCCGGCTTGCAGCCAATCCTGCACGCGGCTGATCGCCATGTTGTTGTCGCCGCTGATGCCATCCACCGAGTAAGTGATGCCGTGCTTTTTCATCAGCTGGGCGATCAGGTCGCGCACGCTGATCTGTGGGTACACCTGATAGCTGTTGGTGAGCATCATGCGGTACAGCGCCGGCTTCATTGTGACGCGGTAGACGCCGGGTTCGTCACTGGCGAACGAGGTGACGATGCCGTTGAACAGCGACAGCCCCGCCACATTCGCGTCACCGCGAATCGCGCTCTGGAAGCGGGCCGTCATCGATTCCCGCTCCAGCTCGGAGTACTGGAACACATCGTGCGGATACTGAATCCCTACCGTCACGCTGCTGCCGATCAGGTCGCCAAACTGCAGCGGCGTGGCATTGGCGTCGCTATTCCCGTTCAGCTGTAGCGTGTACTCGAACAGGTCCGATACCGTTTCCTGGCCCTGGAAGCTTTCCAGCCGGAAGGTCTCGTCGCTGATGATGCGCTGCCCGGACAGGAAAAACGCCACGTGCAGAAACAGCAGCGGGAACTGGCTCGATGGCGGGCTACCCGCCGGGGCGAGCGGCTGGATGGCGGTGCGGCCAAGCACGGAACTGGGCAGGCTCATGCCGGCACCTCATCAGGGAAGGCCATCAGCAGATAGTTCGCTTCGCGCCGTGCCGACCTCTCTGCTTTCGCCGGCTCCTCGGCAGATAGCCACGCGGTCTGGCCCAGCCGCAAACCGATATAAGCATCAGTGCGCTTGGCGTTGCCGGTCAGACGGGATTGGGGGCAAGTATCGGTGCGTACTTGCAGACGCACGTGGCAATCCTGGCGACGATCCAGCAATAGCTGCAGCATGCCGGCGAAGCCATTGAACGGCGTTTTGTTCACCTCGCCGCCCTGCCCGCCCGCATCCGCCGGATCGGGCAACAGGCTGCAAAAACGCGCGTAGTCCAGCTCGGTCACGTTCACGCGGATGCCGGCGCTTTCGTCCCACCCCCGCGAGCCGATCACGGCACTGCGGCCGAGGGCGTTGTTGCAGCGGCCCAGCTGTTGCTGCTCGTTGCTTTCCAGCCGGAACCAGCCGCCGACCAAGGGCTCGATGCTGACCGGTGCGCCCAGATAGAGCTGCAGCGCCCGCTTGAGCGTGGCGGAACTATGGCGCGCAATGGCCAGCATGCCGGTCAAGCCCAGCCAGACGCGGCGCGGCAGCGGAATCTGCTGCTGCACGTGCGGCGAATAGAGGCCGGCCAAGGCAGCGAGGTAATCGGCTTGGGTGGAGTGCTCCGGCGGCATGCGGTTGAGGCTGATGTCCTGCGCGGATTTCAGCTCGTGCCGCAGTACGTTGAAGCGATGGTTGAACAAGTCCAGAAACGCCGCGCCGGTCACATCGCCGTTGCGTTGCTGATCACGCAGCCATTCGGTATAGGTTTCCGGCAGCGGGCCAAGCTCGCCGCCAATGCAATAGTTCGGCGTCGCCAGCGACCAGCGCTGTGGCTGTCTGGCTTTGCTGCTGGCGCGGACGACATCGGTCACCGGGGCGACCACCGGGCGGCAGGCGGTGACTTCCACACCGGGGAACGCCGCCGACCAGTCGGCCTTGAACGTGACACGTTTGCCGATATGGCCGGACATCGCCGGTTCGCCACCGGCATGGCCTTCCGGCCAACACAGCAGGCGCACCAGCTGGAACGGGTCGAAGCGCGCATATTGCGCGCGCATCAGGTCATTCAGGCGCGGCCCCTTGGCCCCGCCGCCTGCGCCGTTCAGAGCAGGTTCTGGGTGCCGAGGATCGGTGGCCATTCTTTCAATATTCCTTTGACGTCACTGGTGCTGAGCGCGAGTTCCACGGTCATGTTGATCGGCGCATACAGCGTGAAGAAGTGGTGCAGGATTTCGCCGAACAGCACGGCGCTGCCGCTGCCGAACTGGCTGTGATCGACTTCCAGCTTGATGCACAGCCCCGGTACGAAACCACGCCAGGCATCGGTGCCACGGTGGTGGCGCACGCGGGTGCATTTCAATTCGAGCAAGCCGTTGATCTGGCGCTGCGCCTCCTGATTCTTGGCCGGCACGTGGGTGCGCAAAATGTCCTTGAGCGCCCCCAGCGCCTGCGGGCCGTCCGCCAGCGAGAGGTGATTGAGCGCCAGTTGCGAGGCCAGCGCCCACGGGTGCTCGCCGATCAAGCGGGGGGTCTGGTGCGGCGTGGGCTTGCTGATGATGGTGGTCGCCACGATGGGCGCCGCCCCCTCCACCCGCAGGCTGTCGTCGATGCGCAGTTGTTCCGGCAACCAGCGATTGGTGCAGAGCGCGGTGCCGCCAACCACTTCGTCCACCGTCTGATCACGGGTGAACTGCGTATCGAGGAAGGACACATGGGTTTCGGTACCGGGCACGGCGCCGCTCGGGTTCTCGCTGCGACGCGCGATATAGAAGTAATCGAGCGCATCGTCGTTTTCGAAATCGTTGAGCGAGAAATACGGCGCAATGGGGCGCGGCACGCCACCCGGTCGCGTCGAGGTCAGTTCGGTGATGGTGTGGATTTCGCAAAAGCGGTGGAACCGCATATCGCCCATCAACTGGTATTCGTATTGGGTCTGGTCGAGCTGGAAGGGCTCAAGACGTTGTGAATACAGGTTCACCAGCGGCACGCAGTTGAGCAACAGCGAGTCCTGGCGGATTTCCAGCGTTTTATCGACAGCGGCATCGCTGAAGAACAGCAGATCGAACGAATCCCGCGCCTGATCCAGCGGCAGGTTTTCCAGATCGAAGAAGAAGAATTTCTCCGGGAAGGAGAAGTACTCCTGCAGCAGCCGAAAACCCGGATGCGTGTTGAGGGTATCGCCGAACAGCGCTTCGTCGTCGCCAAAACCCACCCAGCGGAACCCTTCGGCCGGCAGGTATTGAATGGTGCTGGTATCGCCATCGCCGCACACGCCGATCGGGTTCTGGCCGGTTTCATAGCGATTGAGCGCAAACCATTCATAGATGCGGAAGGCATCCATGCTGTCCGACTTGATGTGAAAACGCATGCGCCGGCGATTGAGTGTTTTCACGCTTTCATTGCATTGGCGCTGCACCCGTACCCGTAGGATGGAGGTCGGGTTCTTGCCCTGTAGATCGGCCGGGAATTCGTCCTGCGCCAGCAGCTCGATCTTGGTGATCAGCAGCGGCAGCAGCTGCGTATCGCAGGGCGTGCGAAAGCGGCATTTGAACTGGTCTTGCGCGTTGTTGCGCGCCGTGACGGTGAAATAGCGCCCCCGCTCCAGCACCGTCTCGCGGGTGAAATTGGCCCCATCCGGCTTGACGTCGATGCTGGCGATCAGCATTGACGGAATTGGCGCGGACAGATGCGGATAGAGGTAGGACGTGAGGAAGTTGGGCACGTCCGCCAGCCCGGTTTCCACCTGATAGCGCAGCCGGCCAGACAGATAGGCAAAGGACTGCAGCAGCAGCTCGACTTGCGGGTCGGCCGACACGCCGCGCCCCAGATCGAGCGCGCGCCCCGCTGCCGGAAAATTGCGGCCAAACTCGGTCGCGTCTTCGCGCAGGGCTTGCAGCTCCTCGACGAAGAAATCCTTGAGCTTGGTATCGGCGGTATTCATGCGGATTCGTTCACGGTGAACTGAAACGGATGCAGTTCCTGATCACAACGAATCGAACCGGTGATGAACAACTGTTTCTGGTTCCATTCGTTTTCACCGGGGACGATGCTGACGCGAGGGTTTTCCAGGCGCGGCTCGGCCTTGCGGATCATGGCTTCCAACCGGGCGGCATAGCGGGCCAGCTGCCCATCGCTGTGCATGGCGACCTCGACCACGCTGGGCATGCCGAAGTTGTAGAGCAGGTTGGCGTCGTCCTTGTCCAAGGGGCGGTTAGCGACGATGCGCGTGATCTGCGCCACGATCAGCGCTTCCAGCTCGCCCTGGGCGAACTCGGCATCGTGCGGCATGGCGATGGTCCGCAATGCTTGCGGACTGGCCGCCAGACGCTCCAGCAGGAAATACATGACGACACTCCAGCGACGGCACAAAGGGCTTATCAAGTATCTGACCAAGGCTTTTCGTTCCCTCGCCCTCGCGTGCAAGGCTTCGCCTTGCTCAGCTATTAGTGGGAGAGGGTTAGGGAGAGGGTGCTGAAAAGGACCGCGCCCTTGACAAACACCCTCTCCCCTAGCCCCTCTCCCACAAGTGGGCGAGGGGAAATCACAAGACAGCTCAGCCCACCATCAATCCGTAAACTGCCCGATCGGCCGGTTGCGCGACACGCTCCAGCCGGACGAGATATTGCCGGCGGTGCCGGTATCGGCCAGCTGAACCGTGTAGGTCCAGACGATTTCGGTGAAGCTGATCTTGAACTGCTCAGTCGGCATGTCGTCCGGGTGGGACTGGAACTGGATTTCGCTGATCAGCGCATCACGCAGGGCGATGGTCATGATGTTGGCGGTCTTATCGCCGGAGTTGCGGGCGATATAGATCTTGGTCGGCTGGCCCTTGTCCTTGCCGAGTGGCTGGGCGCGCAGGCAGTAGTCGTAGAACTTGACCGAGGTCTTGTCGACGTACTTCACGCAGGTGAATTCGGTGATGACCGGGCGGCCGGATGTCCGCGCCGAGTTACTCACGTCAGTGGTCACCTGCTGCTTCATGCCGTGATGGATCGAGACCAGCTCGATACATTTCTTGAGGTTGAGCACGCCATCGCGCCAGGTGTTGTCGATCAGGCTGCCACCGTTGGTCCAGCTGTTGTCGCCACCGAAGATGTCCTGGTCGCCCGGCTCTAAGAGAATCAGATCCATGTTGCTTGTTCCTTGTCAGGTAGTTTCAACGATCAGACCTTGGGCAGATCGGCCACGAGGCGGATCGACGTATGCAGGTCTTCCAGTTGGAAGTGCGGCTTGATGAAGAGCGTGGCGTTGTAGGAGCCGGGTTCCCCAGGGATTTCGGTCACCACTACTTCGGCAGCGCGCAGCGGATAGCTGGCCTTCACTTCCTGGCTGGCGTTGTCGTCCAGCAGCACGTACTGGGCGATCCAGGTGTTGATATACGACTCGATGTTGCCGCGAGTGAGGAAGCTGCCGATCTTCTTGCGCATCATCACCTTGATGTAATGCGCAAAGCGGGAGGCGGCGAGCATGTACGGCAGCATGGCCGAGGTCTTGGCGTTGGCATTGGCCGAATCGCTGACGTAGCGCTTGGGCAGGTTGACGGTCTGGCCGCCGAAGAACACGGCTTGCGCGGTGTTCTTGCGGTGGCACAGCGCCACGAACCCGAGATCGTTCAGTTCTTTCTCGCGCCGGTCGGTGATCGAGACTTCCGTCGGGCAGAAAGCCACCGGTGCGCCCAGATCGGACGGGTAGATATACAACGGCAGGCCATCGACCAGACCACCGCCCTCTTCGCCCCGGATCGCTGCGGTCCAGCGATAGAGCGCGAAGGCGTTCGTGATGCGGCCGGTCAAGGCGTAGGCCGCATTCCCCCAGAGGAAATTCTTGTTGCCGGGGGTAATCGGCGTGGCAGGGTCACCCGGATTGTTGACGGTGGCATCGAGTGGCGTGCCGCCGGCGGTGATGTCTTCAACAAAGTTGAAGCCTGGCACGGCAGCCAAACGGTAGTCGTAGGGTTGGCGCAGCAGCGTGTGCGGCAACACCAGCGTGACATAACGCGAATCCTCGGTATCACGGAAGGCGTTCCAGTTGGCCCAGCTGATGCCTTCGAAGATTTGCGACAGATCGCGTGGTTTGGCGAGCAAGCTGAAATCCGGCAGGCCGAACAGTGCCGGGGATGCGGCCGAAATCAATGGGGCGTGGGCAGCGGCAGCCACTTGCGTGAATTTGCTCAACAGATCGATATCGGCATCGCTGCTGCTGAATTCGTAGTCCCCCATCAACAGGCTATACGGGAAGCCGCCGTAAGTGCCGTATTCGGCCTCATAGATCATCTTGAACAGCTTGCTCTGGTCGAACTCGACGGCTTGATCCAGATCGTCGATCAGGTCTTGCTTGGCGGCGTTGAAGACACGCAGCTTGAGCAGGCCACCGGTCTCAGAGTTGAAGACCAGATCGTGCAGGCCGCGCCAAGTGGCTTCCAGGCGCTGGAAATTCGGGGCATGCAGAATGGTGGAAAGCTGCTGGCTGAGGCCGGCATCGATCGCGACGACGCGTTGATCGATCAACTGTGTGGCACGGGCAGCTTTGCCGCTGCTGGGCACCGGCTGGCTCAACACTTGCTGCGAGAAATAGCCCAGCAAGGTGGAGGCATTGATGATGCTCTGCTCATAAGCTGCGCTGGCAACCGTATCGCTTGCGGCGGGAGCCGGGCCGACGATCTCGCCGAGCAAGCGCGGCGCAATGGTGCCGGATGCAGGCGGCCAGCTGGTATCGAAGGACGGTTGCAGCGGAGTGAGCAAGGTACCGGCGACGCTGGCGCTGCCGGAGACCGCGACGCTGAAGCTGCCGCTGGCCGTCACAGTGCCGGTGAGCGTGCCCTTCAGCTGGATGGTGCCCGAACCGTCAATGACGTTGGTGCCGCTGATGACGCCTGTGAGCGTGCCGCTGGCTGGCGCGGCCAACGCCAGCGAGACCGTCCCACTCACGGTCACCGAGCCCGAGCCCGATGCCGCGTAGGTCGCCGTTACCGGAATGCTCACCGCGCCCGAGGTATTCACATCCGCGCCGGTAAACGTGGCCGAGCCACCGACCGCGCCGGAGGTAATCCCCCAGGATGCCGCTTGCGTGCCGAGGGTATCAGTGGCCGTTGCGGCTGGCAGCTGGCTGGTAATGCTGGCTTTCAGCGTGGTGGCGTTGTTGAGGGCCACGATGGCATCAAGCAGTTGGGCGATTGCGTCCGAGGCATCGGCCTTGGATTGCAGCTCGCGAATGCCGGCGCGAGCCTTGGCGTATTCGCGCAACTTGGGAATGTTGTAAACGACGTTACCGGGCAGAAAGTCGTCAAAGGTGGAAAATGACAAGGCCCCTGATAGCGTCGGCGAAGCCGGTGGCGCACCGGGAATCGGCGGGGTAAGGGCATCGATGCTGTTGTTGATCGTCGAGAGATTGACGCTGACCGCCGAGTTGTTCAGCACGGTATTGAAGCTGTCACGGTCGATCTCGACCATCGCCCGATCCTTGTAGGCCGACAGCGGCTTGGTGGCCGGCTGCACGCTATCCGGTGCCTGGCTGCTGGCGCTGGGCAATACCCCCGTCCCTACTGCGGTATCGCCCGACAAGCTGGCGAAAATACCGACGATGAACGGAATCTCGACCTGCTCGATCGCTCCGCCCGTTTCTACCTCATAGGTGATCTTCACGCGCGGCGGGCGGACCCGCAGCAGCTTCTGTTGGACCTTATCGTCATTCGTCAAATTCATCTAACACGCTCCATGACCTGAATTAGCCGCGCCACGCAAACAAGTTGCGCCACGCCGCCCCACCGCCCCGAACGGGGCTCCGTCTTGTTTTGGCTCTAATGCCAGGCGCGGATTGCGCCGACATCGGGTTCAGCTCGCCAACGGTGGATTCCGGCATTAGGTTCGGCGAGCCGGGTGGAATGCGGAATCAACTGGGCATTGATCTAACAATTTCCATGCCAGCGGCATCAGGCAGATCAAGACGTTGATTTGGAACGAGTTTCTCAAAACTCGTAGCGCACAGAGGGAAGATGAAAAGCGCAAGGGAGGGAGGATTTTTTTACCCGGGCGGGAGGATTTTTACCCAGGAGGAAGACGGTAAATGCCCGGGAAAAACGTGGCGGTAAAAATCAAAAAGGCCGTCAATGACGGCCTTTTCATGATGGCAAACGCCCACAACTCAATCCCCGCGCGGACGTCGCCACAGCTCGTTGCCGGCAATGCGCACACGTTCGACGAAGCCGTCCGCCTCCAGTTGCTCCAGCGCAGCCAGCGTCACGGACATGCATTCCGGCGAGCGTGGCCAATCCACCCACCACATGTGGATGCCCTCCAACGTATCCGCCGCATCGGGACGGTTGGCAAGATAGCGCTGGATCAGCATGGCGGTGCTGTTGATCAAATCTGTGTTCATGCGTGGAGTATTCGTTCGTGAATGCCGGACAGCAAGGCGGTTGCACAGCGCATTGCATCATCGGGCCGAACGTTGCCCGCGCCTATGCGGGAAAGCCTGGGCAGCGCCGCTCCAATCCGCGGCCCAAAGGCATCTAATGCAATGCCCGACCCGATGCCGGATTCAATTGGAGTTGTCGTAACTCAAGCCGTGCTTGCGCACCAACTTGCCAAAGGCGCTGCGGTCTTGCCCGGCCAGTTGTGCGGCGCGTGACAGATTGCCGTTGGTGCGCACCAGCAGCTCCCGCACGTAATGCTGCTCGAAATGGGCAATGGCCTGCGCTTTGGCGATCTTGTATTCGACGTTGCCGCTACCTGTGCCGCTCTCGCTGCTGCACGCCTCAATTGCAGCAACGGGATGATGCTCCCCCTGCCCCAGCCGCACGAACTGATCATCGGACATGAGGAATTCGCGGTGGATCATGTTCTCCAGTTCGCGCACATTGCCGGGCCAATCGTGCCGGGCGATATAAGCCAATGCATCGGGGTGGAGATGCTTGTCCGGCATGCGGTATTGGTGGCGCAAGCGGTCGAGAAACACATGCGCCAGCTCCTGCGCATCTTCACCCCGCTCGCGCAGCGGTGGCACACGCAGGGTGAGGATGTTCAGCCGGTACAGCAGATCGCGGCGGAACAATCTGGATTCGGCCAGCTTTTCCAGTTGCACATTGCTGGCGGCAATGATGCGCACATCAGCCTGACGCTGCGTGGACCCGCCCACTCGGCGGTAGGTGCGATCCTGCAAAAACCGCAGCAGCGCCGCTTGCGCCTTGAGGCCGAGCGAATCGACTTCATCCAGGAACAGCGTACCGCCATCGGCTTCGGCGATCAGCCCGCGCGATGCGTTCTTGGCATCGGTAAACGCCCCGCGCTCGTGGCCGAATAGTTCGCTTTCGATCAACGTCTCCGGCAGGGCACCACAGTTGACCGGCACGAACGGCTTGTCGCGGCGCGCCCCCAGATAGTGGATTGCCCGCACGGCCAGCTCCTTGCCGGTGCCGGTTTCGCCTACCACATACGCCGATACGTCGACCGTGGCGATCTTCTGGATTTGCTTGAGCACCTGCAGAAACGACGGCGAAGAACCAATCAGATTCAATTGGGAGAACTTATCCATGCACGGCACCTGATCTATTGGCAACAAGAGCAGCCAAACCCGATCAAAACCCGGCCGGCACGCACACCACGTTGTAAGCAAAAGAGAAACCGTTCATATGTAGACCATTTTTTGGTGCAAGGCACTATTTGATTTGCTTACATGCAATGTGGTGCGGAAATTGTCCTACACCACGGCGGCAAGACAGGCTGGAAGCGAGATCAGTGCGAGCAGAATACGATCCGAGATAATCTGCACGCATACAAATCTGTCTGAGGTGGCAGCCAATTTTTGCATTATTGCGTCAGTGTTGTTACCAAGCGCGAACAGACCGGCGTCAGAAGTGGCAAATACCTGACGCTGATCCACCGATCTTGCAGCTGCATGCAAGCACGCTAAGAGGCTGTTCAAAGGCTCGCAAACTGCCAACTTGGAGCGGTCCGGGGTTTTACATCCCCTTCAAAAAAGGGGGAGCACCCCGACATCATCGCGGAAAAAGATCGTAAACAGGCTTTAAGGGGATGGCGTCTACGGTCCATGCAGCCCCCCTACGCCCGTCCAATTGTGGATCTAAAATCAACAATCTTTTGACGAAAACCACGTTTTTCTGCAAATGAATCAGCGGCACACTCCATCTCACTTGAGAAAGGAGTACCACCATGCCCATTGCCCTATTCGCGCTGACCCTCAGCGCATTTGCCATCGGCACGACCGAGTTCGTGATCGTTGGCCTGCTCCCCACCGTCGCCACCGACCTTGGCATCACGATTCCTTCGGCCGGCCTGTTGGTCAGTCTGTATGCGCTCGGCGTTGCCATCGGCGCGCCGCTGCTGACCGCCCTCACCGGCCGCATTCCGCGCAAAACGCTGCTGCTCGGGCTCATGGCGCTGTTCACCCTTGGCAACCTGCTGGCGTGGCAAGCACCAAGCTACGAATCGCTGGTTCTGGCCCGTGTGCTGACCGGCCTTGCCCACGGCGTATTCTTCTCGATCGGATCGACCATTGCCACCGGTCTCGTCCCCAAGGAAAAAGCCGCCAGTGCGATTGCCATCATGTTCACCGGTCTGACGGTGGCCTTGGTGACTGGCGTGCCGCTGGGCACCTTCATCGGTCAGCACTTCGGCTGGCGTGAAACCTTCCTGGCCGTCTCCGCCTTGGGTGTGGTCGCCTTCGTCGGCAGCCTGATCTTCGTGCCGAACAATATCCGCCACACCCCGCCGGCCTCGCTCGCCAAGCAAGCACAGGTGCTGGCTCAGCCACGGCTACTGATGGTGTATGCCAAGACGGCCATCGGCTACGGCGGCACCTTCATCCCCTTCACCTTCCTCGCCCCGATCCTGCAGCAAGTCTCTGGTTTTAGCGCCGGCTCCGTGGGCTGGGTGATGCTGGTGTACGGCGTATCGGTCGCGGCCGGCAATCTGTGGGGCGGGCGTCTGGCCGATCGCAAGGGCCCGATTCCGGCGCTGCAGATCATCTTTGCCTTGCTGGCCTTAGTACTGCTGCTGTTCACCTTCACCGCCCACAACCCGTGGCTGGCGCTGTTGACGGTCTTGCTGTGGGGCGCGGTGGCATTCGGCAATGTGCCGGGGTTGCAGGTCTATGTAGTGCAACAAGCCGAGCGCTTTACGCCGCAAGCCGTCGACGTGGCATCCGGCCTGAACATCGCCGCCTTCAACCTCGGCATTGCCGGCGCAGCCTGGGCCGGTGGCCTGATCGTGACTCACCTCGGCCTGATGCATACCCCGTGGATCGGCGCGCTGGTGGTGTTGCTGTCGCTGGCGATCACCACCTGGAGCGGCGTACTGGACAAGCGCAGCGGTTTTGCAGCCCGGACAGGTGGGGCGATCCCCGTTGCTCACTAAGGCAACAACCCGACATTTCCACATCAATCAATACCCCTCGCCGACCAATGCGTGAGGGGCCTGACAACCCAAAGGACATCACCATGAAGACCATCCCCACCTTCGGCCAAGGCACCTTCCGCCTCAAAGGCCAAATCGTCATCGACTCCGTCAAAGCGGGTCTCGACGTCGGCTACCGCCTGATCGACACCGCGCAAATCTATGGCAACGAAGCCGAAGTCGGCCAAGCGATTGCCGAAAGTGGCATCGCCCGCACAGACTTGTTCCTCACCACCAAGATCTGGACCGACAACCTCGCCCAAGACAAGCTGATCGCCAGCCTGAAAGACAGCCTGACCAAGCTGCGCACCGATCATGTCGACCTGGCGCTGATCCACTGGCCCTCCCCTGACAACGCCGTGCCGGTCGCCGAATTCATGGGTGCCTTGGCCGAAGCCAAAGCCCAAGGACTGACGCGCCTGATCGGGGTATCGAACTTCACGACCGGCTTGCTGCAACAGGCCATCGATGCAGTCGGCGCAGCAGCAATCGCCACCAACCAGATCGAACTACACCCCTACCTGCAAAACCGCAAAGTCGCCGAATTCGCCCGCAGCCACGGCATCCCGATCACGTCCTACATGACACTGGCCTACGGCAAAGCGCTGCAAGACCCGGTGATCCAGCAAATCGCCCAACGCCACGGCGCAACGCCAGCACAAGTGACGTTAGCGTGGGCGCTGCAGCTGGGTTATGCGGTCATCCCGTCTTCAACCAAACGAGCCAATCTGGAAAGTAATTTGCGGGCGCAAGCGCTACGGCTGACTGATGAGGAGATGGCCCGGATTGCTGGGCTGGATCGGGGCGAGCGGCTGGTTGATCCGGAGGGGCTGGCGCCGGTTTGGAATTGAGGTTTTAGTAAGCCCAATTGACCAGTATTGGGGGAGGATCGGCGGCCGGCCCTCCTCATCCTCCACTGCCATCGCGTTTGCTATCTCAGCGCTCGTAGAACCACGCCATGAATTCTTCGGCAATCTCTGGCGTGAGTTCCATCACCGCCTCAGCAACGCTTGCCTGCCCTTTGGCTGCGGCGATCGCCGCCAAGGCACATTGCATGTAATCTGCATCCCATTCACGGCTAGCGGCAACAGCTACCAGCGCCGGAAGCTGCTGCAAGGCCGCAAAATACGCCGCTTGCAAATCAACCGGCACCTCAACATCCCTCTTCTGCCGGCACACCTCAATCCAGGCGGGAAACTGAAAATAAACCGAGTCGGCCCGATCTGGCGCACTAGCTAGCGCATGGACTACGTACGGCACCGCTGCAAACGAGGCAGAAAAGACATCACCTTGATGGGCTAGTGCACTCCATAGGGAAAACCAAGGTTCCTCGTCATCTTTTGCGCTTGGTAGCTCGGTTAATTGGCGTAGGAGAGCGGGGATATCGCCGGCAGGACCATATGCGTGTTGTAATTCGGACCAGCGGGGGCTATTTAGATCGAGCATTGCGAAAGGGCTCTTGAATATTCGTAGCGTTCAATGATCAGCTCACGTGTTTCTTTGAATTATTTTCTGCACCTGCTGCATATGAGTCCACTCCACATCGTGAACCAATGAAAACTCAAATGCTGGATACCTCCCGCCTAAAAACGCTTTCACGCGTTCGTTACCACCCATTGCGTCAATCAATTCAAACTGAGCCGTATCAGGTTTTTTTGTCATCAAGACCCATTGCTGCAGTCCATCTGAAGACATAGACAGCAACAAGAAACTCGCACCGTCGTGTTCAAATTTTTCTTTTATTCTATCTGTCCATTCATCAATGAATACTTGCTCTTCTTGCGTAGGTAATCGAGAGGAGCCTTCCTCATCATACGCCCAAGACAATGATACGAAACCATCAAACCCCTTCTTATCACGTGGAATAACAAATGGCTTCTTATGAATCAATCTCAACGGATTCTTGGACTTCGTATTCGATACCGCAGCCCACTCCCGAGACTCGGCCAAAACTTCAATCGTAACTTCGCTATGTATTAGCAACTTCACTTTAGAAAATATTGCTCGAAAGAACGTGACAAACATCGTAAACATACATTTACCCGCGCATATCCAATTCGACAACCCCGCCACTGCAGAAGCGTTCTGTATATGACGAATTCGCCAATAATGAGCAGCGTCTTGCTGTAAATTCATTTACGAAGCGGATCAATCTTGGCTCCATTCGATGTCTCATAGACAAGCACGCCACGTTTTCGATGAACCCGGATTATTTCAGGCATATCAGCCGCAATAAAATCATCAACAACGCGCAGATGCTGATTTGACTGTCGTTCAAGCGCAATGTATCGATTCAGATGCCGCCCCGGAATTTCGACATAAACAAACTCAAGCTGCGGATCAAGACGTGCGCCTAACTGATTCGCGTAGAACGACCCATAGCCGGGAAAGGTAAGGTGATCGAGCGCGGCGCTTAGATCTGCGATGCCAGAAAACTCCGGGCCAAATCGGGCTTGGCGAACAAGATGCTCAATCTGTTGAATGGCCTTGTCAGTGAGATTGTGTGGGGCATCCTTATACTCGCGAAAATCCCGATAGGTCTGTGCCAATGGCACGCGCTGCCCCTGGTATTCGACGGAGGAAAGTGATTGGTCTGCTGCGCTTGCCAATGGCAATGCACCACTCAAATAAACGAGCATAAGTGCAGATAGAAACCTGCCACCACGTTTACGGACCACACCCATTAGCGTTCCGCCCCGTCAAACAACTCCAAAAACCGATCCAGAATCATCAAATGGTCCTCGAACAACGCGCTTTCCATGCCCAGCAAATCTCGCACCGGAATCCAGCGGGCGGCGGCGGCATCGTCTGCGGCGGTGATGGCAGGCAGTCCATTCAACGGCAGATTGAAGTAGTAGGCATGCGTGAGCGTGCGGCCGCGCAGGCTGCGGTCGGGATGGTCGAACAGGGCTTGGTCTTGCTTGGCGGCCAGCAATACATCTGACGGCACGGCGAGGCAGGTTTCTTCGATCAGTTCGCGGATCACGGCATTGGCCACGCGTTCGCGTTGATCGAGAAAACCGCCCGGCAGCGCCCAGCAGCCGCGCCCCGGTTGGCCGCCCCGCTGAATCATCAATACGTGATCGCAACAGCGCACGACGGCATCGACGGTCACGAAGATGGGCGGATATGGCGCAGCGGCCCATTGGGTGCGGTAGTGCTCCAGGTAGCGGTACTCCGCCAGCAGATCGGCAAAGTGGGGCTGGCGGCGAAATTGCTGCAGGAGCGCGGTGACGGCGGCGGGCAGTCGATCGGCGATGGCAGTCACATCACCGCCATCGGCATACCACTGCTGTCGCAAGTCGGCTGCGTTGAGTTGGCCGAAGTTGTCTTGATGCACCAAAGGCCAATTCGGGAAGTCGCTCAGGTAGCTCGACGAGGCATCCTTGAAGTGGCCGAACAAGCCGACACTGGCGTTAGCCGGCACAACAGCGCCAACGGCTTGCTGCACGGCGGCTACCCAGCGAGCGCCATCGTAATAATCGCGCACGCCAACGAACTGGATATCGGCAACGCGACTGGCGTCCCACTCGACAATCGCCGCCGTGATCATGGCTTGGCGTTCGGCCATGTTGAACGGGTTCTTGGTATTACGTGCGGCGCCGGCGGAACCCAGTACGAGGATCACTTTGTCTGCGCGGCGCAATGCCTGTTGCAGCATCGCCAAATGGCCATTGTGGAAGGGCTGGAAGCGGCCGATGTAAACCAGATAGTCGTAACGCGATTCGCTCATTGGGTTTCCTTAATACTGTGCTGCGATCGGCATTTGCCGGCCATTGCCAAAGGCGCGATTGCGCACACGGATGATTGGCGGCGCTTGGCGACGTTTGAATTCGGATTTGGCGACCAAGCCCAAGATGCGGTCGATCAGCGCTTGTTCGCCATTTGCCTGCAGTTGGGTTACGAAGGCTTTGGCAGCGGCATATTCAGCCGGGCGCAATCGCGTGCCTTCGATATGCAGTTTGAGGATTTCATCGAGCACCGGATACGGCGGCAACGAATCGGTATCGCGCTGCCCTTCCGACAATTCGGCCGATGGCTCTTTATCGATGATGGCTTGCGGAATCAGCTCGCGGCCGTGGCGTTGGTTGAAATAACGCGCCAGCGCGAAGACTTCAGTCTTGTACAAATCGCCGATGATATTGAGGCCGCCATTGGTATCGCCATAAAGCGTGCAATAGCCGACAGAGATTTCGGACTTGTTGCCGGTGGTGAGCAGCAGGTGGCCGAAGTGATTGGAATATTCCATCAAGATCGTGCCACGAATCCGCGCTTGCAGGTTCTCGACCGTGAGCGTTGACGGCACCGCGCCGAAATCCCGTTCGAAACTGGCGCGATAACCGCCGACCAGATCGGCAATCGGGTGCTCCAGCAGTTGCACGCCCAGATTGCGGCACAGATCGACCGAATCGGACACGCTGCCGGCGCTGGAATATTGCGACGGCATGGTAATGCCACAGACGTTGTCCGCACCCAGTGCATCGACCGCCAAGGCCAGCGTCAAGGCGCTGTCGATGCCGCCGGAGCTGCCGATGACCACTTTGCGAAAGCCGATCTTGGCAGCGTAGTCGCGCAAGCCGAGCACGATCTGGCGGTAGTAGAACTCGCTGTCGGCCAGCGTTTGTGGGACGGCATCCTGCAAGCGCTCGCCATCGCGCAGAAATCCGCCATCGAAACTGACCATCTCGACGGCCTCTTCAAACAGTGGCAATTGCTGCACCAGGCCGATGCGCGGGTCGACCACGAAAGACGCGCCATCGAACACGATCTGGTCGTTACCGCCGACCTGATTCACATACACCAGCGGCACGTTCCAGTGCTTGGCGATGCCGGCGAACAACTCGGCCCTTTGCGCCGGCTTGCCGACGTTCGATGGGCTGGCATTGATGCTGACGATCAATTCCGCTCCGGCATCGACCACGCTTTGCACCGGGTCGATGGCGTATTCGGCACCGGTGTTGTTCCACGCATCTTCGCAAATCACGAAACCGATGCGCGTGCCGTTCAACGTCAGCAACGCAGGCTGGTTTGGGCCGGGTTCGAAGTGGCGGCGCTCGTCGAAGATGTTGTAGGTAGGCAGCAATTGCTTGTGATAGGCCAGCTGCACCTCGCCGCGCTGGATCACCAGCAGGCTGTTGTGCAGGGGCTTGCCGATGCCTTTATTACGGGTGGCTGCGCCGATTACCAGTGCGGCAGTTGTCTCGCGGGAGAGCGCCAACACAGCGTCCAACGCCATTTGTTGCCGTGCCGGAAAATCCGGCTCTTCGACCAGATCCTGCGGGTAATAGCCGGACAGGCACAGTTCGGTAAACACGATCAGATCGGCGTCTTGCGCTTTGGCGACGGCAGCGCGAATGCGCGCCAGATTGCCGCTGAAATCGCACAGCTTGTAGTTGAGCTGTGCCATGGCGATGCGGAGGGTCATTTTGGTTTTCCTTTCGATGGCGTTTTAGAACGTGCCCTCAAAATATTTCAGCGCCACATCCCCCCTTTTTGAAGGGGGCTAGGGGGGATTTCTGCGGCCCCTCAAATTTCTACCAACGTCGAAATCCTCGGGCTAAGCGAATCTCTTCGTGCAAATCTTTGATTTGCCCAGTGATGAGATTCGCACGCGCACAATCCCACTTAAGAAGGGGAGGTCAAAATCCATGACGCCGGTGTCACAACCGTTTTCTTATTTTGAAAATCAATTCTTCACTGGCGCGCGATCTTGAATACGTCAGAGAGATAGTTGAGGAAATTCACGTCCTCACACATGCCCTTGCCCGGCGTGTCGCTCACCTTGGCGACCGGTTGCCCGTTGCACGCCACCAGCTTCATCACGATCTGCAGCGGCTCATGCCCGCAATCGTTGGATAGATCGGTGCCGATGCCGAAACCAGTCCGCGCCCGGTCGGCGAAATGGCGATGCAGTGCAAAGGCACGCTCCAGAGTCAGACCATCGCTGAACACCAGCTGCTTGGTGCCGGGGTCGATCTTCATGGCTTGATAGTGAGCGATGATTTTCTCGCCCCATTCAAACGGATCGCCCGAATCGTGCCGCACGCCGTCGAACAACTTGCAGAAATACAGATCGAAATCGCGCAGGAAGGCATCGGTGCCGACCACATCGGTCAGCGCGATCCCCAAGTCGCCGCGATATTCGCGCACCCAGTGTTCCAGTGCGTTTTTCTGGAAGTCACGCAAACGCGAACCGAAGCATTGGAACGCCTGCAGATACTCGTGCGCCATGGTGCCGATCGGCGTCAGGCCATAACGTTTGGCGAGCAAGACGTTGCTGGTGCCGCGCATGAAGGTGCCGGCTTGTTGCGCGAGGGTTCGCACCATCTCTTCATGCCATGCCCGTGAAAAGCGGCGGCGGGTGCCGAAGTCGAAAAAGATGAAGGGGTTGCGCAGCGGTGGCTGCGTGGCGAATTGCTTGAGTAGTGCGACTTTGGTCGCGAGCTTTTCACGGCCGATGGTGAGCGCCGCGTCCACCGGAAACTGGCGGAAATACACTTCGTTGACGATGGACAGCAGATAGATCTCGAACAACATGCAGTGGAGCATCGGCCCCTGCACACGGATATCCAGCTCATCCGGTCGACCGGCCGCGACCGAGACGGTGATGAAACGGCGTTGCAGTTGGAACAGGCGCAGAAAATCGACGAAATCCGATTTGATGAAACGCAGACCACCAAGATAAGCCAGCTCGTCTTCGGCAAATCGCAAGCTGCACAAGTGATCGAGCTGCGCTTCTATCTCGCGCTGGAACGATGCCAGCGGCGTGGTCGGACGATTGCGGCATTTGAAGGCGTATGCGGATTGCGTCTCCGGCTGGCTGTGCAGGATCTCCTGCATCATCGTGAATTTGTAGAGATCGGTATCGAGCAGGGATTCGATCACGGGGTTGAAGGTGGACATGATGGGGTCTCGTATTCTGTTATGGTCAGGCTAGGCAATTCTGACTGGTAGCAGTCCGCATGCCGCGCGCCACCATTTCATCGATGAAGCTTTGGCCCAGGGCTTCGAAACCGGCGACCGGGCTGGCGCAATCGGTCAGCAACACCAGCTTGCTGACGTTCGCCGCACCCAACTGATCCGCCAGATCGCGCACCGTGCTCGCAACGCAATGCGAGAGCGCCTCCCCGGCGATGAGGATGGTGTCGGCCTGCGCCAGCTGCGCGATCCAGCGCGCATCTGGCAAGGTGGTCGGGTCAGTGGCGTCCGGCACTTCGGCCTGGATGGCGGAATAGTGTTCCGTGATCGGGTTGGTGCCCTTGCCGACGTAGTTCACGGCCTTTAGCTGAGTCCGGCCCCAAGTCGCCAAGGCATCGAACAAGTCTTGCTGGAGATTGTGGCCCCAGCTGCCGATCAGGCAGTGTTCTGGCCAGATGATCAATTGGTAGCGCGCCCGTTCGGCCAGCGCCTGCACATAGGCAAGGCTGGTGGCTTGTTGCGCCGGATCACGCGCCAGCCATTTGCCCTCCAGCACATCGGCCACGCTGATCAAGGTGAAGGGGGATGGCGATTGCCCGGTGGCATCACGCCACCACGCTGGGTGCGCGATATCGAGCGGATTGTGGGAATCCAGCGTGACGTGGATTGCGGAAAACATCTCGCCCTGCTGCGCCACCAAGGCAGCCACGCGTTGCAGGTCTGCATTGGCCCCGGGGACAGGCAGTGCTGCGCCGTCGATATCGCAGAAGTCGTTCTGCGGATCGATGATCAAGAGTTGTACGTTGGCGGCCTTGCTGGTCATGATGCGCTCCCTATACGAGGGTCAGTGGGTGAAGCCATCTTGGCAGACTTATTTTTATTTTGCAACTAACAAAAAATAAAAGAAGCAAACCGCCAACAACACTTGGAAATTTCAAACTACCACAAAACCAGTTCTTTACACATAAAGGAGCTGATGCCGATTGCGCCACGGTCAATCTTAGTTTTATTATGAACATAACTAAAAGGCATGGTCATGGAATCTTCCCTCATCGTTACCGTCGACATCGTCCTGTTCACGCTGAGCAGCGATGTGTTGAAGATCGTCTTGCTGCGGCGTGAACGCGACCCGTATGCCCATCAACTGGCGTTGCCCGGTGGCTACATCCATCCCGAGAAAGATCGCGATAGTCTGGCCGCTGCCGAGCGGGTGCTGCAACAGAAAACCGGCCTTGTCTCGCCGTATCTGGAACAGCTCTTCACCTTTAGCGGCGGCGTGCGTGACCCGCGTGGCTGGTCAGCCAGCATTGCCTATTACGCGCTGGTGCACGAAAGTTTGCTGATCGCAGATGCCGAACATCGCTTCGAACTCCTGCCGGTCGACGTCCTGCCCGACCTGCCCTTCGACCATAACCGCATCACCGCCCATGCGGTAAAACGGCTGCGCGATAAATCGACCTATTCATCCCTGCCCTGCCATCTGCTGCCGGAAGCCTTCACATTGACCGAGCTGCAACACACTTACGAGCAAGTACTCGACATCTCGCTGGACAAAAGCGTATTCCGCCGCAAGCTGGGCGAGCTGGATTTTCTGGAGGCGGTGCCGGATGCCATGCGCCAAGGCAAACACCGCCCAGCCCAACTGTACCGTTTACGGCCGGATGCCAAGCTGGCGTTATTCAACAAGACCATGTGATGCCTGCGCACTGCGCTTGCCCCATACCGGCAAAGGAGCCGCCCCATGATGTCCACCCCAGAACTCGCCGCCTGCGGCAGTTACGCCGCGTCGGTCTGGCTTGCAGCGCGCAATAACGTCCATACATGGTGGATCGGTCTGATCGGCTGCGTGCTCTACGGCTGGGTGTTCTTTGAGGCCAAGCTTTATGCGGACGTGACGCTGCAGGTGTTTTTCATCGTCAGCAGCATCCTTGGCTGGATCAATTGGGTGAAGGGCAACCAAGGTGCTGAAGTGCCAATTCGCCGTACCTCACAGCAACTCGGCATAACGCTGGTGGTGCTATCACTGTTAGTCGCTGCCGGCTATGCAGCGCTGTTGCATCGCTTTACGGATGCCTGGTCGCCGTGGCTGGATTCACTCATCCTCACCTTCAGCGTGCTCGCGCAATTCATGTTGATGGGCCGGCGGCTGGAAAACTGGTACGCCTGGCTGGTGGTCAACACTATCGCCGTGCCGCTGTATGCCGCGCGCGAACTGTACTTTACTGCCGGGCTGTATTTGATCTTCTGGTTCAACGCCTGGTATGGCCTCTATCGCTGGCGCAGGGAATTGGCGCAGCAATGAGCGCGCGCTTCCAGACCGGGCTGATCGTCGGCAAGTTTGCTCCTTTGCACATCGGCCACGAGGCATTGATCCGCGCCGCGCAGGCTCAATGCGAGCGGCTTTTCATCATCAGTTACTCGCAACCGGAATTGCCCGGCTGTGAGCCGGAAAAGCGCGAACGCTGGCTGAAAACCCGCTTCCCGATGGCCGAAATACTGGTCGTCACGCCGGATCGCATCGCTGCATGGCGGGCGGCGGGCAGGCAAATCGACCCCATGTCGGATAACGATGCGCCGGCCGATGTTCATCGGCATTTCGTAGCGCAGTTATGCCTGGAAGTTCTTGGCTGCATGGTGGATGCGGCATTTACTGGCGAAGATTACGGCGATGGCTTTGCGGCAGTTTTATCCGACGACTTCACCGCCAAGGCTGGCCATCCGATCCAAGTGACGCACGTGCGCATTGATCGCAGCCAAACCGCAAACCGCGTATCCGGCACGAAATTACGGGCAGATATTCATGGTCAGCGTGCCGCGATGGCACCGGAAATCTATGGCGATTTCGTCCAGCGTGTTTGCCTGCTGGGCGGCGAATCAACGGGCAAAAGCACCCTCAGCATCGCCCTCGCCGCGCATCTGGATACGAAATACGTGGCGGAATACGGGCGCGAATTATGGGAGCAACAGGGCGGCCAATTGAGTTATGACGATCTACTGCACATCGCGCAAAAACAGGTTGCCCGTGAGGTCGGCAGCATCGGCCACGCCAACCGCTACCTGATCTGCGATACCTCGCCGCTCACCACGCTCTTCTATTGTCAGCATCTGTTTGGCAAAGCCGAACCGGCGCTGATCGAACTCGCCCAGCGCCCATATGATCTGGTCGTGCTATGCGCGCCGGACTTCGATTTCGTGCAAGATGGTACGCGGCAAGGCAATGAGTTCAGACTGCTACAACATCGCTGGTACGAGGCCGAGCTGACTCAACGTGGCACCCCGTGGCTGGCGGTGACTGGATCGATGACGCAACGGATAGTCAAGGTTGCTACGCATCTCCGTCCCCTGCCCGGTTCACAGCACAGCCCCCAAGGAGTCACATGACCCTGTATGAGCAACTCCAGAACGTGACCGATCCAAGCTCCTTTCTCACCTTTGCCAATGCACTACTCGCCGACCGTCGAGCCGAAGCCAATCAGCCTGCGGATGACACCGGGCACGCTAGCAATGGCTGGGAGAATCACACCATCGAAGACTTCCTTGATGCCGCATTGCGCTGGGCGGAAACCACGCACCTCGGCAAAACACAAGGCCTGAACGAGGCCTCACCGTGGAAGCGGTTTGCGATGTTTTTGTACTGCGGGAAGATGTATGAGTAGCGCTCCAGCACGCTACTCGACAAGAGGGGCATCGAGGGCTTGCGTGCAGCTTAGAGCCTGCGCCGGGGTTGAGAATAAATCCGACGTCCCCCCACCTTGAGTAGCATTTAGGTTTAGAGTCCTACTCCCGATATGGCTGGTTGCACTGCGGCCAACTGCCGCGCATAAGCGAGCGGGGTTAGCCCGCCCAATGCCTTCTTCGGCCTTTCCTCGTTGTACTCCCGCCGCCACGCGTCGATCATCACTCGGGCATG
>NZ_JONM01000021.1 GCF_000711875.1 Andreprevotia chitinilytica DSM 18519 | reverse complement strand
TTGGTCGACGGATTGGCGTTGGTCCACCAGTTGGCAACGTAATTCACGCCATTCAACGTGACCTTGTCGCCGCCGTTGTAGTGATCCTGCGTTGCGCTCCACGCTGCGTAGCAGGTGGTGGCCGGGGTCGGCGCGGGGGTCGGGGTAGCAGTCGGCGTCGGGGCCGTTGTCGGCACTGGCGTGCCGGTCACCGGTACCGGCGTTGCCGTCGGCTTCGGTGTCGGGGTTGCGGTCGGTGCCGGGGTCGGTGTAGCACCGCCGCTGCTCACGCCAAGGTCAGTCCACAGGCTGGCGTTGGTCGGGTTCCAGCCGGTGCTGGTGTAGTCGGTCTGGTTGACCAGTGCCTTGTAGTCGTGGCCGCTGTAATAAACGATGGTGCCAGCGGTGTAGTAGGTATCGGCTTGCCAGGTCGGGTAGGACGAGGCGAGGGCGAATTGTGCTGCAAGTGCGGCAGGAAGCACGGCAAGCGCCAGCTTCCCGTGTCCGCGCGCGAACAAGGGTTTCATTGGGTACTCCTCCATTTATGTTTTTTACTCGATGTCATTGAACTGACACCGAGATGGGATTTACCGGGAGAAGCCCTTTTTGCGTCAAGCATTTGAATGTAAAAAAATGGGGTACCCGATAAGCGGCTTTTTCTCCAGACGAAGTGTCGGGCGGACATGCAAAAATCCGCATCGACGACACAAATTGATGACGTGTCCGGCAAGAAAATAAAAAAGTGCCAGACTGTCGAAACACCGCCTTGATCACTCGGCTGAAGAGCAGCACCTGCCCCCACATCAACTCAACGGCCCCTCATTTGAACTACCCGGATACCGTCGCGGCGATAAAGACCGCGCTCTATGCGCTGATCGAACAAGCCGCCACCTTGCGAGCCACGCTGGAAGCGCACAAACAGCGGCACGAAGCACTCATTCCGGCCGCACAGGCCAGAGGCATCGTCAACGCCGCAGCAGTGCTGCCCGAGACTGCACAGCTCGCCAAGTTACGCACTGAGCGCCAGCAAAACATCGTTGAGAAACAAGCCCTCAACACCGACCTCTGGCCGCCCCGCCCGGCGTTCGATGCCTGGCGCCGCAAGACCGAACTCACCAAGCTCATCGAAGACGCAAATTTGCAGGAGCGCGAGCTGGTCGACGCTGTTGCACAACGGGTCGGATCGCTCCAGCGCAATGCTCAGATCGATACACTCGACACCGATTACGCCTGGCTCAGCCAGCTGGCCCTGCAAGACTACAAGCAGGTCTGCAAGCAGCTACTCGTCATCTACGACTGCCAGCGCGCCCTGGACACCTTAAAAGCCGAAACTGCCCGCTTCGATACCACGCGCCGGATTCCCAGCGGACTCGCGCTACCGGGCACCCAAGACATCGCCGACGCAGCCATGCTCAGGGCGGCAACCGACCGCCTGCTGCAAATCTGCGACGTGACCTGGAAGACGTCAGTGCGGGCAGCCATGATGCTGGACTGGGCGGAAGCGCAGCTGCATACCGTCAACGCGTCGCAGCAAGCCAGCCTGCATCCGCCCAATCTGCTCGATCAACCGGCCTTTGCCGCCATCGGCGCTAAAAGCACGACGCGGATGCAGGGGCTGACCAAATCGAACGGCGTACCGCTCGATCAGGTGTATTGGCCGGCTCGCCAAGCGCTGCTGGCCCAGCACAATTACTTCCACAACCGTTGGGCCTGGCTGATCTATTGGTGCGTGGAGGCCGCGACGGAGCAATTCCGGGCCTCTGACTTGCGCACCACAGCGTGCGAAAACGTGCTGACCGGTGCATGGCTGTATGCCTTGCAAGCCGAACTGCGCACCGCGCCAGCGTGGTTGATTGACCCGAATACCAGCGTCGACATCCGCACCGTGCGCGCCGCCAGCCAGAAGCCGGAAACGCAAACCGGTGCAGATATCGTCTTTGTGCTGGAGCTGCCAGACGGCGCAGGCTGCCGCACCCTGTTGCTGCAAACCAAGAAATTCGAAGCCGGCAGCAAGACCTACAAGCTCGATGACGACGAGGTCCGGCAATACGCCAAGCTGGCGCGTTACCCGCATCAAGCCGCTTATGGCTACCAGCTGCTGTGGGACGAAAAACACATCCGCCCCGGCATCACCGCGCAATATGTGGCGGAAATCGGCAAGCCAGCCACCACGCTGACCCACCTCGACCCGTATGCGGACACGAGCACGCTGGCTTCGCTGATGGCCGAAGCACTCACGGCGTCCAGCCATGCCGTCTACGCCTCGAGCGCCGCCGCCTTCGACGCGCTGGCCCGATTGGCCGACGCCAAACAGCTCACCCAGCCGCAGTTCATCCAGATCGTCCGCATCGGTCTGGAAGGACGGGCGCTGACGCATCAGCTGCTCAGGCAGTATCAGGATGTGCAGGCGCGGGATCGGTTGCCGGGACGGCGGCGTGAGCTGGAACGTTGAGCCAACATGTAGCCCGGACGGCTTGCCGGCCGGGGTGACTCTGGTAGCGGTGCCACCCCGGCCGGCAAGCCGTCCGGGCTACATGACCTACCCAAACAACACCAACCGCCGTGCCGCGCTAGCCGGATGCGGCAACACCGTGGCCGCTACGCCATAAACCGCTTGCAGCACCGGCGGAATCAGCACCTCGTCCGGCGAGCCCAAGGCGGCCACACCGCCATCCGCCAGCAACAACAAGCGATCGCACCACTGTGCGGCCAGATTGACGTCGTGCAGTACCACCAACACCGCCAAACCTTCACTTTTCGCCAACGCCGACACGGTGCGTAGCAGCAGCAACTGGTGGCGCGGATCGAGATTGGCGGTGGGCTCATCCAGCATCAGCACGCGATATTCGCCGACCACTTTGCCGGCCAAGGCTTGCGTCAACACGCGGGCGAACTGCACCCGTTGCTGTTCACCTCCAGAAAGTGCCAGATAACGCCGCGCCGTAAATGCCGTGGCATCCGCCAGCGCCAGCGTGCGCGCCAACAACGTTTCCAGCTCACGCGGCGAGAGTTCAGGGAAGGGGTATGCACCGGCTGCAACAATTTCCCGAACGCCCAAATCAAACGACAGTGACGGCGATTGCGGCAACACGGTGCGGCTGCGGGCCAGCGTCTCGGCAGCGATGTGCAGCAGTGGCTTAGCAGCCAGATGAAGCTGGCCAGCCAGCGGTGCAATCTCCCCCGCCAAGGTGGCGAGCAAGGTGGATTTGCCTGCGCCGTTCGCGCCCAGCACACCCAAGACTTCGCCGGGTAAAAGCTGCAGCGAGACGCCCTCCAATACTGCCCGGCCATTGCGGCCACAACTGAGTTGCTCGGCAACCAGCATCAGAACGCCCTCCGTGCCAGCAACCACAGGAAGAACGGCCCGCCGATCAGGCTGGTGACAATGCCGATCGGCAACTCAGCCGGGATCACGGCCACGCGGGCCAGCCAATCCGCCAGCGTGAGTGCAATCGCACCGGCGACCATCGCGTTGGGCAACAACCAACGGTGATCCGCCCCCAAGGTCAGCCGCACCAGATGCGGCACCACCAGCCCGACGAAACCAATCACGCCTGTCGCCGCCACCAGCGGCCCGACAATCAGCGCCACCAGCAACACCAGCTTGCGGCGCACCGGTTTCATGGCAAAGCCGAGATGCTGCGCCTCACGCTCGCCGAGCAGCAGCGCATTCAACGCCCGCCATTGGCGTAGCAACAGCAGACACAGCCCTAGCGTCCACGGCGCAAGAAACGCCAGAGACGACCACGTCGCCCCAGCCAGACTACCCATGTTCCAGAACGTGAGGCTGCGCAGCTGGTTGTCGTCCGCCAGATAGGTGAACAGGCCGATCAGGCTGCCGCAGACCACATTGATCGCCACCCCCGTCAGCAACAAACCACCCACGCCCTGCTGGCGCTTGCCGATGTGGTAGCACAGCGAAGTCGCCACCACGCTGCCGAGGAATGCAGCCGGGGCCAGCCAGATCATGGCCGGCGCGCCAAGCACGATTGCCGCCACTGCGCCCAACGCCCCGCCGGAGGAAATGCCGATCAAGCCCGGCTCGGCCAACGGATTGCGGAACAGCGCTTGTATCGCCGCACCTGTCAGCGTCAGCCCGGCCCCGGCGACCACCGCCAAGGCCACGCGGGGCAGGCGGACTTCCAGCAGGACGTTGCGCCAGAGGAGTTCTTCATCGCTGGTTGGTGTGCCGAAAAGCAGGCGCGGTAGTTCGGCGAAAGGGATGCGGACTGCGCCGCTGGCAGAGGAGACAAGGACCAGCAAGATCAGGACAGCGAGCAAGGCCAGCAGGACGATCAGGCCGCGGGGTAGCTGGAGTGGCGAGGATGCGATGGTCAAGGCGGGGGTTGTTGGTGATGACATTGGTGTTCCTGTTATGGGCTACGTTCCAAATAACCAACGTTGCAATTCCCCCCTTTTTGAAGGGGGGTTAGGGGGGATTTCTGCGTCATCTCAAATTTCACCGAAATCGAAATCCCCCTCAATCCCCCTTCAAAAAGGGGGAGGTGAAAACCTGCCGCGCTTTAAATGGCCGCGTGCTTTGGGTGCCAGTACTTTTTATCGACTCGCCATCGTCACCCCCACCAACCCACCCTTCAACACCCGCAACGCCTCCGGCAACCTCGGCCCAAATCCCAGTAGCAGCAAGTCGTCCATCACAATGACTCGTTTGTTTTTCGCGGCCGGGGTGGCAGCAATGCCCGGCATCGCAAGGAATTGGCTCAAGCCGCCAGCCGCCTGAATCGACATATTGGTGGTGACGATGGCAGCAGGCGCCAATGCCAGCGATGCCTCGGCTGACAGCGGTTTGTAGCCCTTCTGCGCCGCCAGCACGTTCTTGGCACCAGCGAGTTTGAGCATCGCATCGGCAGCGGTATCGCGCCCGGCCCCTTCGAGCTTGCCGGTGTGGTTGCTCACCAGCAGCACCCGCATGGCCCCGGATGGGGTACGGCGCAATTGCTCGACCTCGCCGCGAATCTGCGCCGCCATCACGCTGCCGTCGCTACGCAACCCCAGCGCGGCGGAAACACCCTGGATACGTTGCTCCAAAGCATCCAGCGTCGGCGCACCCGGCAGTACGATCACACGCTTGCCCAAGCGCCGCAGCTGCTCGATGGCTTGCGGCGGGCCGGCCTGATCGGTTGCCAGCACCAGATCCGGATTCAGCGCTGCCACGCCTTCCACCGAAAACGCCCGGTAGTAACCGACCTTGGGCAGCTTGGCGGTTTCGGCCGGATAGAGACTGGATATGTCCGCTCCGACCAGCCGGTTGCCCGCGCCGAGCGCATAGACGATCTCGGTCAGCGGGCCACCGAGGCTGACGACACGTTGCGGGGCTTCGGCGGCTTGGGCGAACACCGTGGACAGGCTCAGCAACAGGGCGAGAAACAGGTTTTTCATAATGGGTATCAACGTTGATTCATTCGTAGCCCGGACGGCTTCGCCGGCCGGGGAGCTGTCGTAACTGAGACCACACAAGGTGTCTCGTCTACAGGTTGTGCCTTTCTCCCCTCGCCCTCGCGTACAAGGCTTTAGCCTTGCTCAGCTAATTAGTGAGAGAGGGAACAAAGCCCCAACAAACCGCCAGGTCATAGGCCGGACGGCATGGTCGGCGGATGCCGCCCCATGAATCCTCCGGACGGGAGCCATCGCCACCCCGGCCACCAAGGTGTCCGGGCTACGGGTTATGCCGCCAGCGGCTCACTGCACAAATCAACCAGCAACTCGCGCCATGCCGGCAATTCCGGCTTGCCCGGTTTGCGCTCGCCGAAGAACTGCACGATCAGCTCGCCATCGGCGTTGTAAACCTCCAGCGAGGTCACCCAACCATCCTTGGTCGGCTTGTTCACCACCCAGCTCGATGCGATCGCGGCGGTGTTCAGATGCAGGCTGAAACGGCTATCAAGCACATTGAACCAAGGCCCGGTGCGCAGCAGCTTTTGCACCGCGCCGGTATGAATTTGCACGATGCCGCGATTGCCGACGAAGCACATGATCGACAAGCCGCTCTCGGCCGCGCGCTGCAGCATGGTTTCCACCGCGCTGTTCTCCACCGGCTGCGCCAGATCACGGCCGGCAGCGCGCAGGGCACCGAGCCGGGCGACTTTGAATTTGCGCAGCATGGGGAAGAAGGCATGGGTGTCTTCCAGCGCCAGCCAGTGCGCGCGCAAGGCGGCGGGGTCAGCGGCATCGGCGGCTTCCTGGGTCGGAACCACCGCATCGAACTGCGGTACTTGCTTGGCGCCGAGGGCGAAGACAGCGATCAGCGCTTCCCAGGCCACGGCGTCAGTCGCTTCGGTGCGATAGACCTTGTGCACCGCCACGCCTTCCTGATCGAAGAACTGCAAGCTTTGCCGGCCGTTTTCGACCACGGCGTAGGCGTATTTCCAGCAGTTGAAGAACAGACGCAGGTCGATGTCCGGCCCGAGCACCATGCCCACCGGGCCATCGGCATGGATGTCTGCATAGCGGCCATGGCGTTCGTGTACGCACCAGTCGTTGCGCGACAACGCCATTACTTCGCCGAGCGTACCGAGCTGGCGGAACAGCGTCTGTGGCGTGCCGGTGAGTTCAACCGACTGCACGCCGCACTCCGCCGCGACCAAGGCGGCTTCGCTGACCTGCAGGCGTTCCGCCCGCTCGCGCATGCGCAGTTTGGGTTCGGCGGCGACCAGCAAGGTGTGGCGGGTTTGCAGCTCGGCGGCGAACTCGGCGAAGGATGGGACGATGGTTGGAACACTCATGTGTCGTACCTCGAATTGATCGTTGAAAAACCACTCGGCCACCCCGGCTCGAAAGTGCGGGATGGCTTGGCGGAAGGGGAAACTCAATCTAGTTACGCTGCCGTGATCGGAGCCGCTGCCCCGGTAGGAGCGAGCTTGCTCGCGATGGCAACGGTGAATGAACCAGTGTCATCGCGAGCAAGCTCGCTCCTACAAAAGCCACGCTCGTTTCAGCCGGAATAACAATGCGCGACCGCTCAGAACATCCATCTCGCTGCCACCCGCACGCTACGGCCCGGCTGCGAATAGCGGTCTAGTGCTGGATCGCTTGCCAGCATCAGTCCGCCCGGCCCGCCACCTTGGGCGTTCTTGGCGCGATCCTGGCTGTTCCAGTACTTGTGATCGAACAGGTTGTAGAGGCCGGCGGTCAGGCGCAGGTCTTTGATCGGCGACCACCAGCCGCTGAAATCGACCACGCCATAGCCGGGCACCTGAAAGTAACTGCTGGTGGAGACATGCCGTTTGGCAGCAGCGGCGGTGAACGTGCTATCCAGCCCCCATTGCGGGCGGGCATAGCCGACGACGATGACCGCCTTGAGTGGCGCGACCGAATCCAGCCAGGCACCGGTGGTTTCGTTGCTGCCGACTGCCCACGCCAGCGAGCCGTTGATGCGCCAGTCCGGCCAGAAACGCCAGTGGCCGGTGGCTTCCGCGCCATAGATGCGTGCCTTGGCGACGTTGACGTTCTGATAAATCAACGGATCGGCCGAGGTGCCGCTGCCGCCCAGCACCACCTGCTCGATGAAGTTCTTGTAGTGGTTGTCGTAAACAGTAGTCGTGCCGCCCAGCGCATCGCTGCCGAAGCGCGCCCCGAACTCGATGCCGGCGCTGGTTTCCGGCTTGAGGTCGGGATTGGCGATCAGCTTGTAACCCTGGGCGGTATTGGCGAACTGGCCGTTGACTTCCACCACCGTCGGCGCACGAAAACCCTGCGCGTATTGGCCGTAAAAGCTCAGCCCTTCGTTGACCTTCCAGGTGCCTCGCAGGCTGGGCGATACCTTGGAATCGCTCTGCTCCTTGGGAGTTACAGCCGTACCGGCGGCAATCTGCGCGGCGAGCAAGTTATCGATTTCCGGCGTCAGGCCGTAGCGGTCATAACGCACGGCCGGCGTGAGCAAATACTTGCCATCGTTGAAGCCGATTTCGTTCTGCGCGAACACGCCCCATTGCGTGACATCCGTCACCGGGATCGTGCGCACATTGATCGCGGACGAGGCCGGTTTGCCGGCAGCGAACTCGACGGTGTGCGATTGCCACCACTCCCCGCCGACGACCCATTGCTGCGTCACCGCGCCGTCGAGGTTTTTCACCAGTTGGCCATTCGCACCCTTCATCGATTGGGCGTATTGGCCGTCGCGCTGGTAGTCGGCCGCCGTGGTGCGTACCTGGTAGCGATGCTGGTCGCTATCGAGCTTTTGCCAGTACACACGGGCGGTTGCGGCGTCGATCCAGTGGCCGGCTTCCGGCGCGGCATAGTCATAACTCAGCGAGAGGCGCTTGCGGGTTTGTTCGTCCTCAGCACGGCTGGATTTGACGGTAGCGGAGAGATCGCTCAGCAGTTGGGTATCGGTGGTGCTGTTGCGGTATTCACCAGTCAGCCTGAGCGTGTGACCGCCCTCGAAGTAATGCTGCAGCTTGCCGAGGACGTTCTTGCTGTTGCTGTCTTGTGGTTCCGGCTCGGTGCGGAGCGCGCCGGTGCCACCCACCGTGCCTTGGTTATCCAGCTCGCTGCCTTTGCGCCCGCCGAATTGCATCAGCCACAGCGTATTGGTCGCCAACTCGCCAGCTAGCGTGGCACGTGCACCGTAGCTTTTGTCCGCGCTGTCGTAATCCGTATCGATGCGCCCACCGAACTGCTTGCCACCACGCAGCAAGTCGGCCGGTTCCAGTGTGCGCAGGCCGACGATGCCACCGAGGGCCGATGAGCCATACAGCGTCGAACCCGGCCCGCGCACGATGTCGATAGCAGAGAGCGAGCCGAAGTCGACCATGTCTTGCCCGATGAACGCATCACGCCCGGAGAACGAGAAGGTATCCGGCAGGCGGATGCCGTCGACCAGCATCAGGATGCGGTTGCCTTCCAACCCGCGGATATTGATGTTGGTGCCGCCGTAGCGCGGCTGGCGGGTGATGGTGACGCCCGGCTCGGCGCGGTTGCCCAGATCGGTGAAGCTGCGGATGGATTGCTCATCCAGCGTCTTGCGGTCGGTGGTGGTGACCGAGGGCGGCAGGTCTCCGAGGGACTTTGCGGTGCGCGTGGCGGTGACGACGACCGGGGCGAGGGTATCCGTCGATTCTTGATGGGTGTCTGCCGCATAGGCGGCGTTCAAGGCGCAAGCCATCAGGCTTAGCGCCAGCGTGTGCTGGGTGCGATTCATGCCAGTTCCTGTCAGCGGGCAGTCGCTCATCCATCTGGATGGGCGAACGTAACCCTGCGCGGCTGGCTGCCCGTAACGAGGTGTCGTTCGGGGTCCGGCTGGCATGCGCGGTATGTTTAAGGTGCTTGGAGCCCGTTGCAGTAGTCGGCGAGCCAAAGCAGTTTGTGGAAGGCCGGAGCACAGGAACCGGAATGTACGATTGGTACATGAGGATTCCGAGCACCGCCCGACCGCAAAATGCGCAGGCGCAGCCAACTACTGAAATGGGCTCTTACTTGGTGAGGATCAGCTTGCCCTGCCGGGTTTCACGCAGGGTATAGCGCACGCCCTTGTGCTCGATCACCACGGCCGATTGCGATTGCAGCAGCGTGCGGCTATCCAGCACGACTTGCTGGTTGGGCCAGCTGAGCGCATCGACGGGGCGTGGCGATGAAGGGGTTGGGTGTCGGTCCATGCAATACATATTAATGATAATTATTATCATTTGCAACGCAAACGAATTCCCGACATTTCAGATCAGGCCACGCCAATCGCCTTGGCGCAGGCCTATCGCTGCAATCCGGTCGCGACGCGATCAAGCATCAACCGGTGGCGTCTCGCTGCCAGCACCAAGCTCGCGCTGTAGAAAAACGGTATCGAGCCACTGCCCATGCTTGAAACCCACATCATGCAGCACACCCACATTGCGAAAACCCATGCGCTCGTGCAGCACCAACGAGCCAGCCCCTTCGCCACTGGCGGAGCTGGCGATGACCGCAATCATTTGCCGCCACGGCCCGGCCTCGCAGCGAACGATCAGCTCAGCCAGCAAGGCACGACCTACGCCCCTTCCCTGCTGCCCCTCGGCCACGTAAACCGAATCCTCGACGGTAAAGCGATAAGCGCTACGTGTCCGATAGGCCGACGCATAGGCATAACCGACGATCTGGCCGTCGTATTCCGCCACCAGATACGGCAGGCGCTGACGCAACACATGCGCATGCCGATTGCGCATCTCATCCAGCGTGGGTGGGATCTCTTCAAACGAAGCGCGACCATGCAAGACATAGTGCTGGTAGATGGTGTGCGCGGCGGTCAGATCAGCAGCGACGGCATCGCGCACGACGAGGCCAGCAGCAATTAGGGAGCGGGTTTGCGGGGCATTCATGGACATCTTTCCTGACAACTTGAAGCGGGCAATGCTGGAAAGGCATACCTTACCGCGCCCGCAGTCGTGGCGACAAACCCGTGGGCAACGGTTTGCCACACGACCGCCCCACCGGCGTTATCATCGCCCGTTCCCTCTGCAAAGACCCGTCAGCACCATGCCGGACATGCTTGAACGATTGCTCCTGGTCGAAGATGACCAGCCACTCGCCGCGATGACCGCCGAGTTTCTGGAAACGGAAGGCTTTGCCGTCGCCGTCGAGCATCGGGGCGACGAAGCAGCGGCGCGCATCCTGCAAACACAGCCGGCACTGGTCATCCTCGATGTGATGCTGCCCGGCCTCGACGGTTTCGCGCTGTGTCGCCGCATCCGCGATGATTATGCTGGCCTGATCCTGATGATGACGGCGCTCGACGAAGACCACGAACAACTCACCGGTTTCACCGCCGGCGCGGATGATTACGTGGTCAAACCGGTCGACCCGAAGTTGTTGGCCGCCCGCATTCGCGCCCTGTTGCGTCGGCGCGGCCCGCAACCGGGGCAAGCACTGACATTTGGCACATTCCGGGTCGATCTGCAGCGCCGCGAGGCCAGTCTGGATGGGCAAGCATTGCCATTCACGAGCGGGGAATTCGAGTTGCTATCCCGCTTGGCGGCCAGCCCCGGCGTGCCGATCGACCGCGAAACCATCCTGCGCCGCCTGCGCGGGCTGGAGTACGACGGCTTCAATCGCTCGATCGACATGCGCGTTTCACGGCTGCGTAAAAAGCTGGCCACATTGGGCTGCCCGGTCACCATCAAGACCATCAACGCGCAGGGCTATATGTTCTGCACGGTCGATGCGGATACCGATCATGCGCAATAGATGGGTCTGGGCCTTGGCCAGCCTCGCTTTCGTCGCCGGGCTGGCGCTGATGTTCTGGCTGCTGTGGCTATCGGCCAGCGCGGCGGTGTTCAGCAGCGAATACAGTTTTCGCCGCCTGATGAGCGGGCCGGGCTACCTGATCGCCGAATCCCTCAAGCGCACGCCCAAAACACAATGGCAGAACCAGCTCGACGCCCTCTCGCGCCGGTTCCAGTACCCGGTGGCGCTGGTCGAGCGCGCCGACATCGAACTCGCGCCAGAGGCCGACACCATGCTCGCGCACGGTCAAGGCGTGCAAAGCAGCGACGAGGAAATCTACTACTACCCGCTCACATCCACCACGCTGATCAAGTTTGGCCCGATGTGGGGCACCGCCTCGGTCGGCGAGGTATTGCGCACGCCGGTGTACTGGTTCACCGCGCTAGCCGCCGTCGTGCCATCGATTGCCCTGGCGCTGTTGTGGTTCCGGCAACGTCGACGCCAACGTGGCGATATCACGGCAGTCGCCGATGTCTTGCACGCCCTGGCGCGCGATCCGGCCATCGTGCTGCCAGCCACCAGCCGGCCGCTGACGCCGCTGGTGCACGCACTGAAGACGCACGCCGCGCAGATCGCCTTATTGGCCGACCAGTATCGCGAAGTCTCCCACGCCATCTCGCACGAGCTGCGCACGCCATTGGCCCGGATGCGGTTCGCCCTGGCGCTGCTGGAACGCAGCGAAGACGATGCCACCCGCAGCCGCCTGCAGGAACGGCTGAACAAGGACGTGGCGGAGTTGGAAGCCCTGGTGCGCGCCAGCCTGAGTTACGCCAGATTGGCAAACGCACCCGCCACGCTGATCCGCGAACAGATACAAGTCGGCGCATGGCTACGCGAGGAACTGGATTTGCAAAATGCGGCCGAGCGCGTTGCACTGCAAATCGCACCCGAAGACCTGCAGCTGACTGGCGACCGCGCCTTGCTGCATATGATCGTGCGCAACCTGCTGAGCAACGCGCTGCGCCACGCCACCAAGGCGGTGCAGTTGAGCGCTCAACAAGATGGCGAGTGCATCGTGCTGACGGTGGACGACGACGGCCCTGGCATCCCCCCGAGCGACCGCGCCCGGATTTTCGAACCCTTTGTGCGGCTAACGCCACCACAAGCCGACGCCGATAACACCGGTTTCGGCCTTGGCCTCGCCTTGGTCAAGCGGGCCGTGCACTGGCATCACGGCCAGATCGAGGTGGCGCACAGTCCGCTTGGCGGGGCGCGGTTTACGGTGGTGCTGCCGATCGCCTTGCCGTGAAAGCCTGTTCAAAGTCTTTTTTGGCAACGTTTACGTTGCCATCCCCCCCTTTTTGAAGGGGGGTTAGGGGGGATTTCTGCGACATCTCAATATCTACCGGCGTCGAAATCCCCCTCGATCCCCCTTCGAGAAGGGGGAAGTAAAACCCTGAAGCGCTTCAAGCCAGCAGTTTGCGAGACTTTGAACAGCTTCTGAGCGCTTCCAGTTCATAGGGCGCAATCCCCGTCGCATGCGACTCTTTGATTCGCTCAGCAATGAGGCATTGCGCCGCATTGGCTCACGGAACCGACCTCCCAAAAAATCGCGACTAACTTTTGAGAACCTCCAGCTTCCAGCCCCATCGCCCGCTGTTACAGCCAGTGACAGCCCCGCATCCCGCCTCATCGTTAATGTCCCGATCACTGCGGCATAGCAGCGCCGCCATTCATCCGCATCCAGAATCGGGACCACACCATGCACCTTTCAACGCACCGGATCGGTGCAATCGCTCGTGCCAGCAAGTTTGCCGCGCCACACGGACGGGCGGACGCCGACGACGCTCGCCTCCCTACCCCTCGTCCACCAGACAAGGCCTGGGCGCACACAGCGATGCGCCTTGTCGCCAACGCTTCCGCCCTGCTGCTCATCGCCAGCCTCACCGCATGCAGTGCCAGCGATAGCAGCGATACCCCCACCAAGCCGGTCGACCGGGCACGCCGGGTCGCCAGCATGAAGCCACAGCCATACCAGGACGGCGTCATCCAGCCCAACCACCTCAGCCCGGCCGAGCTGGATCGCCAGTTGCTGGCGTTCTACCAGCAATGGAAAAGCCGCTACGTAGCGCAGGACTGCGGCGACAAGCGCTATTTCGTCAAAGTGGATGCCGATGGCAAACCGGTTGGCGGCGATACCGCGCCCGGCACCATCACCGTGTCCGAAGCCCATGGCTACGGCATGCTGCTATCGGTCTTGATGGCCGCACAGGACGACGCGGCGCAAAGCGTGTTCGACGGCATGTTCCGCTACTTCAAGGATCATCCGGCCCGATCCAGCAGCGGGCTGATGGCGTGGAATCAGGTGGCCGGCTGCGGCAACTCGGGCGGGCGTTTCCGTGGCTACATCAGCGCCACGGATGGCGATCTGGATATCGCCTATGCACTCTTGCTGGCGGACACAACCTGGGGCAGCAAGGGCGAAATCAATTACCGCGCCGAGGCGGAAAAAGTGCTGGCCGCCATCCTGCGCCACGAAGTCAGCCCGGCGGATGACCACTTGATGATCGGCGACTGGCCGGGCACCGATGGCGATCCGGTGATGAAGGCCACCACGCGCTCGTCCGACTTCATGTTGTCGCACCTGGCCGCGTTTTATCAAGTGACCAGCGAGTCGCGCTGGCTGTCGATCAAGAACCGCACCTACGCCATCATCGATCAGATCCGCCTGCGCTACAGCCCCGATACCGCGCTGATGCCGGACTTCATCTCCGGGCTCGACAGCGCGCCACGGCCCGCGCCGGCCGGGCTGGTCGGCGATGAGCGGGACGGTTTCTATTCCTGGAATGCAGCACGCTACCCGTGGCGTGTCGCGCTGGATTACCTGCTGTATGGCGATGCGCGGGCCTACAACGCGCTGGCCCCATTGAACGCCTGGGCGCGCCGTACCACCGGCGATGATCCAACCCGCTTTGCGGACACCTACAAACTCGACGGCAGCCCGCTACCCGGCGGCGATACCAACGCGCTGGCCTATGTCTCCGCCCTGGGCGTATCGGCGATGATCGACCGCAGCAATCAGGTCTGGCTCAACACCATCTGGGATGACCTCGTCACCAAGCGGATCGACGATCAGGACTACTACGGCAACACGCTGAAACTGCTGGCGATGGTGACCATGACCGGGCATTGGAAGAGGCCGGGCAATCGACCCGGATGATGCAGCTGCGGAGAACGGCAGCCGGCTCGCTCACAGCGGACTTTGCTTCAGTAACGCCCGCCGCAAGCGTTCGATCCCGGTCGTCAGTTCCTCGGGGGTGAGGTTGCCAAACCCCAGCCGCAGCCCGTGCACGGCGAGACCATCGTCGGCGAAACGGCTGCTGGATTTGATGCGGACGCCTTCCGCCCGCGCATCCCGCTCCAGTCTGGCGATGTCCAGGCGCGGGTCCAGCTTGAGCCAGAAAGCGAGGCCGCCCTCCGGCATGTTGAAGGAGGCAAACGGTGACAAGGCGGACTCGATCAGCTCGGCAAAGTGCTGGCGACGCGCCTCATACACCCGCAGCGCACGGCGGATATGGCGCTTGAGTTCACCGCTGTGCATCAGCTCGGCAACGGCCAGTTCGGTGACGGCATTGCCCTGCCGGTCGATCAACAGGATTTCGGCCGCGCAACGATCAATCAGGTCTTTCGAGCCGACGATATAACCAACCCGCAGACCGGGCGCGAGCACCTTCGACAGCGAGCCGACATAGAGCACCTTGCCGCCCCGGTCCACGCTGGCCAGCGGAAACATCGGCCGGTGGGAAAAGTGGAACTCATGGTCATAGTCATCCTCGACAATGGCGAAGCCGTATTGCTCGGCCAAGGCCAGCAAGCGCATGCGGCGCTCCACCGGCATCATCACCGTGGTCGGAAATTGGTGATGCGGCGTCAGATAGACAGCCTGGATGCGCTGCTGCCGGCATTGCCGCTCCAGATCATCCGGCAGCATGCCCCATTCATCCTGCGCAATGCTCAGCGTATGAGCACCTGCCGCCCTGAAGGTCTCCCGCGCACGGGGGTAGGTCAGCGCATCCAGCGCAACATGATCGCCGGGGCGAACCAGCAGCCGCGCCGCGAGATAGATGCCCATCTGGCTGCCGCGAACGACGCAGATGTTGTCGGCATCCGCACTCAAGCCACGCTCCATGCCCAACATGGCAGCCAGCGCCTCACGCAAGGGGCGCTCGCCACGCGGGTCACCGTAGGCGAGTCGATTGGCGCGGGCGGTTGCGATCAAGGCGCGACGATAGGCGCGGCCCAGCACGTCGAAAGGAATCAGTCGGGAATCGGGCACGCCATCGGAGAATTCAATGGTTCCCGGCTGGCTCGGCGCTTCCTGCTGCCAGGGCGCGCCGTAAAGCCGATAGCTCGCCTCCACCAGTGGCGTTTCGTCGCGGGCATGTGGCGACGCGGCCCCGACATTAGCCAGCAGTTCGGGCGCGACAAAGGTGCCGCGTCGACCTTGCGTGCGCAACCATCCCTGCGCGATCAGTTCGTCGTAGGCCAGCACGGCCGTCTTGCGATTCACCGCCAGGCGCTCGGCCAGCTCCCGCGTGCCCGGTAAAGGCGTGCCGGGCGGCAGTCGCCCCCGCTGGATTTCATCGATGATGGACTGCGCGATTTGCAGGTGGATCGGCAGCTCGCCGTCCCGCTGTATCGACAGTGCAAGTTCCCAAGGCCGCAGCATGCCGCTCCCCTATCCCTGATTCCGGATGATCAAGGCCCGCTATTGAGCCCCAACACTGGACCAGCGAAGTTCTAAAAACTGGATGTTTTTACCGGTCCATCAACATCCTAACATCCCTCACATCATTCAAATAACGGGAGCGCAATGTGATGGATGCCGCTGGAACCATGCCTGTTCATATGCTCAAGCTGACGAAGTTGACACCGCTTTGCGACTCCGTCTTTCGGCTTGACCTGCAGACGGTCGACGCGCCGATGCGCTATCGCGAGGGCCAGTTTCTGAGCATCCGTCTGCCGGATGGTCAGCTGCGCAGTTACTCCATGGCCAGCCCTGACCGGGGCGATGGGCGCATTGAGCTGCATATCCGTTTGCTGCCGGGCGGGCAGTTCTCGGAATGGCTGCGCGGCACGGCAAAGGCGGGGCAGGTGCTGCAAGCCTACGGCCCGTTTGGCGACTGTATCTGGCGCACACCAAGCCGCGCCACAACCCGGATCGTCATGCTCGCCACCGGCACCGGCATTGCTCCGGTCAAGGCGCTGCTGGAAAAAGCCCTGAGCCAAGGCGTAACCCAATCGATCTCGCTGTACTGGGGCGGCAGCCTCGAAAGCGATCTGTATCAGGCGGGGCACTTCGCCGCGCTGGCGGATCAGCATGAAAACTTCACCTTCATCCCGGTACTGACCGATGCGGATGGATCATGGCAAGGGCGTCGCGGCTTCGTTCAGGCGGCGGCTGCCGAAGATCACCCCCATCTGGCGGACGCCACCGTCTACGCCTGTGGCTCGCCGCTGATGGTGAACGCCGCGTGCGAACTGCTCACCACCACCTGCGGGCTGGCACCGGACAACTTCCTTGCGGATGCCTTCAACCCGGCAGCAGCAACCTCTGCACCACTCAGCCAAGCCCCCGACGTGCAACTCGATCTGGCACACCCGGACGGCACGCGCAGCGCCATCACGGTTCCTGCCGATGGCTCACTCATGCAGGCCTTGGCCGGTGCCCACCTGATGCAGGGCGTATGCGGCGGGAATGCCTCTTGCGGCACTTGCCGGATAACGGTCGCCACGGACTGGATCAACCGCCTCGCCCCACCGGATCGCACCGAGCGACGGCTGCTGGCCGCGCTGGACGGCACCCAGCCGACGGACCGACTGGCCTGCCAGATCCCCCTGCAACCGGAACTCCACGGACTGATCATCCGCCTCCAATCCTGACTTCTCCCCTCGAAAGCGCCCATTTTTTGACAGCAACAAGGAAATACGCAATGAGCAATCTCAACACCCAACATCTCGACAAGCACGACGCTGAACGTGTCGGCGCGGCCTATGACCCGGACCAATTGCTGGCGGTACGCGACATGACCCGCAAGGCCATCCACGACATCGCCCGCCAGATGCAGCCCGGCATGCTGGAGGAAGATGCACTGGAGTTGGCCAAAGATACGTTGGCAGAAGCGGGGATGCTGCGCGGTTGGCACGATGTCTATGTCCGCTTCGGCCCCAACACCACCAAGACCTTCGGCGCGCCGTCCGAACCCGGCGTGGCACTGGCGGAGAACGATATCTTCTTCATCGACATCGGCCCGGTCTGGCAGCAATGGGAAGGCGATGGCGGCGACTCGTTCGTGACCGGCAACGACCCGGAACACCAGCGCTGCGCCGACGATGCCCGGGCGATCTTTCACGAAGTCCGGCGTAAATGGGCCGCCGACGGCACCACCGGCCGTGCGCTGTATGAATTCGCAGAGACTTGTGCCCAGGCACGCGGTTGGGCGTTGAACCTCGATCTATCCGGGCACCGCATCGCCGATTTTCCCCACGCCACGATCCATCAAGGTCCGCTGGCCGAAGCCGACTTTGCGCCGTCCCGCCTGATCTGGGTGCTGGAGATCCACATCCGGCATCCGGAGCATCGCTACGGCGCTTTCTTTGAGGACATGCTGCTGGAGGATGACTACTTCGCCTGAGGTTGGCGCATGGTGGGCGTCTCGATCGGTGCGGTAAGGGCCTTGTAGGAGCGAGCTTGCTCGCGATGGCGACATTTCAAACATCGCTATCGCGAGCAAGCTCGCTCCTACATGAACAGCAGGCCGCTGCCATCGAGACACCGTTCAATCCGCAATCACCACCTTGCCAACATGCTTGCGCGCTTCGAAATGGTCATAAGCGGCCAGGGCATCCAGAAAGCCGAATGTACGGTCGATGACCGGGCGCAAGCCATGCAGCGTGATGGCGCGGTTCATTTCCTCGAAGCTGGTACGGCTCCCCACGGCGATGCGGCGGATCGTGCCGCGACCGGCCAGCACGGAGGGATCAAGCACATCGCCGGGGCTGGCAATCGCCGTGACGGCGATGACCAGCGACAACTGTGAATCCAGCCCGGCGGCGTTGACGGACTTGGGCAAGGTATCCAGCCCGCCGGTCTCGACGACGTGATCTGCCCCGCGCCCTTCGGTGAGTTCGCGCACCTTGGCATCCCAAGCCGGGGTCGTGCGGTAATTCACGACGTCATGCGCGCCAAGCCGGCGCAGCAGTTCAGCTTTTTCCTCGGTCGAGGTGAGTGAAATCACCCGGGCACCGAAAATCCTGGCGAACTGCAACGCGAACAGCGCAACGCCGCCAGTGCCGATGGTCAGCACGGTTTCACCGGCCAACACGCGGCGCGGGCCGGTCAGTGCCGACCACGCAGTGACGGCGGCGCAAGGTAGGCAAGCGGCCTCGGCAAAGGACAGGTGTGGCGGAATCTTGACCAGTGCTTCTTCATCGGCCAACACGTACTCGGCCAACATGCCGTCATGGGTGCAGCCGAATTGCGCCGAGACCAGCTCCAGCGTCATCCGGCCGTCGATCCAGCGCTGGAAATAGGTGCCAGCCACGCGGTCGCCCAATGCGACTCGCCGCACGCCCTCCCCCAAGGCAACCACCTCGCCCGCGCCGTCGCTCAAGGCGATGGTTCCCGGTACGGATGGGATCGGGTAGCGATTTTTCAGAATCAGCAGGTCGCGATAGTTGAGCGATCTTGCCCGCACCCGTACCAGCACCTGATGCGGGCCGGGGGCCGGGGTTTTGCAATCACGCAGCACGGGGCGGGCGGCGTCGCCGAATTGGTCCAGATGGTAGGCCTGCATGGTGGAGTCTCCTTGGTAAGAAGCGAGCACAATGTTTGATCAAGGCTTGCGTGGAGCTGATTATGTGGCGCACAAAACAGACGTAGAATGCCTCTTCATCCATTTCTATTTGCCAATCGTCCAATTCTGGAGCGCGCAATGGACCCACTTGATGATGTGTTCTCCGCTATGCGTGTGCAGAGCGCGCTGTATGCCCGGCTTGAAACCACCGCCCCGTGGGGCTTGAGTCTGGCGGGTGGGCAAAGCGCCCGGTTTGGCCTGGTGGTGCGCGGGCATTGCTGGCTGAGTGTCGAGGAGCTGGAACACCCCATCGCCCTGATTGCTGGCGACTGCTATGTATTGGCGCGGGGCACGCCCTACATCCTGCGCGATGACCTCAATACGCCGACGGTGAGCTGCACGCAGGTGGTGCGGGACAAGATCGGCGGCGTGGTCGAGCTAGGCGGTGGCGGTGCGCCGGCCACCATCGTCTGCGGCTGGTTCAACTTCGATCAAGCGGGTGCGCAACCGTTGATCGATCTCATCCCACCGGTCTTGCACGTGCGCATGGATCAGGCGCGCACCGAGACCCTGCAAGCCACGCTGCAATTGCTGGCCCTGGAAACCGCCGCCCCGGATCTGGGCTCCGGCATTGTCGTGAGCCGGCTGGCCGACATCATCTTCGTGCAAGCGATCCGCGCCCATGTCGCGGCCATGTCGGCCCATGAAGCCGGATGGCTGGCCGCTTTGCGAGACCGGAAAATCGGCCAGGCCGTACGGGCAATGCATCGCGACATTGCGCGGCCGTGGACGGTCGAGACGCTGGCCGCTACAGCGGGTTTATCGCGATCGGCATTTGCGGCCCGCTTCAAGGCGTGCGTGGGCGAATCGCCGCTGGAGTACCTGACCCACTGGCGGATGTACCGCGCCAGTAGCCTGCTGCGCCAGCAGAACAACTCACTGAGCCAGATCGCCAGCGCGGTCGGCTATCAGTCTGAAGTGGCGTTCAGCAAGGCATTCAAGCGTGCGACAGGATCGCCGCCCGGAGGGTATCGGCGGGGTGAGCGGTTGGCGACGGCGTAACCGTTTTGTAGTGCGGGTTAGCCGTCAGGCGTAACCCGCAAATTCAGCGCGCAAATCACCCCCCTCCCGCGCGGGTCAAATGACCCGCCCTACCCGCTTGACGCAACCCCTCTCCCCCAAGCCCCTCTCCCATAAATGGGCGAGGGGAGAAAATACCCATCGCCTCAAGCCCCCAGTAACCGCGACACCACCGCCGCCAACCGGCGAATGGCGTGATCCAGCTCCCGCGACCACGGCATGCCGCAACTGACCCGCAGGAAATGATCGAAACGCCGGGAGTTGGAAAACATCACGCCGGGCGCGATGTGAATCCCCTCGACCAAGGCCGCATTGAACAAGGCTTCGGACGATAACTTGCCGGGTAATTCGATCCACAGGCAAACGCCGCCAGCAGGAACGCTCAGGCGCGTCCCGACCGGGAAGTAGGCCGCAACCGCCTCCGCCATCCGTTCCCGTTGTTCGCGCAAATTGCCGCGCAAGCGGCGCACATGGCGATCGAAGGCGGGGGACGCCATGTAGTCGGCCACGGTGATCTGCGCCAGCGCCTCGTTCGGCCGCGATTGGGCGTATTTGAGCATCTCGACCCGGGCATGCCACTTGCCAGCCGCAATCCAGCCCAACCGCATGCCGGGGGCCAGCACCTTGTTGATCGACGCGCAGTGGATCACGTTGTCGCTGTGATCCCACGCCTTGAGTGCGGCCAGCGGGGTATCGGCGTTGCTCAGCGCACCGTAGGTGTCGTCTTCGATCAGCGGAATGCCTTGCGCCTCGCACCAGTGGACCAGATTCTCCTTGTTGGCGTCCGGCATGATGCTGCCGAGCGGATTTTGCAGATTGGGCACCACGACCACGGCCTTGATGTTGTCGTAGGTCTGCACCGCCAGCTCCAACGCTTCGAGCGAGATCCCGGTCTGCGGGCTGGTCGGGATTTCCAGCGCCCGCATGCCCAGGCTTTCCAGAATTTGCAGCAGGCCGAAGAACGTCGGCGACTCCACCGCGATCACGTCGCCCGGTTGCGCCACAGCCCGCAAAGCAAGATTGAGTGCTTCGACGCAGCCATAGGTGACGATGATTTCGTCCTGATGGACATTGATACGCGCCGCCAACGCCCGCTTGGCCAGGATGGATCGAAATGCCGGATGCCCGTTGGGCGGCGCTTGCGCACCGAACAACTCCGGGTCGTTGCGCAGCGCGCGCATTGCGGCGGTTTTCAGTGCCTCGACGGGATAGAGGGATGGGGCACCGCTCGCGCCACATAGATTGATCGCACCCGGGCTCTGCCGCCCCCGCGCGATGATGGCCGAGACGCGCTCGTGAATGCCGACATATTGGGCCGGGTCTGGCACTGTCGGCACGGGCTCCTCGACAGCGGCCAAGGCATGCCGGCCAGGCATCCGCACGAAGTAACCGGAACGCGGGCGGGCTTCGAGCAAACCTTGGTTTTCCAGATGCCGGCAGGTCTGCAACGCAGTTGAAAGGCTAACATCGTGGCGCGCCATCAGCGCCCGCACCGAAGGCATCCGCTCGCCCGGCGCCAGCGTGCCGGCTTCGATGGCGTGCAGATAGTGGCTGGCGAGTTGGCGGTAGAGCGGTTGGGTATCCATACGGCATTATCAGCCGGCCCCCACCACCAGAACACATACAGATTTTTCAAAACAGTATCGATACAGATGGCAAATCGGCCACTTGTTGCGGAGCGAGAACGCCGTCCTTGTGCCTGTTTGCGTCGCCGCTTGGCCGGCACACTGGCGGCATCCTCAGCGACCGGAGCAACGCCATGCAAACCGCCCTCTCCTCCGCTTATCCGGACTTCCAACTGACCGATCTGCCGCAAGGACAATCTTTGTCGCTCTATGGCGAGCGCGGCACCGTGCTCCACGTGCTGGCCGGCCAGATCTGGCTCGCCGAAGCACCACGCCTGCTTGCAACGACAGCCTTCTCCGTCCCGCAGCACCTGCGACGCGGCAGTGTTTATGTGTTGCAAACGTCCGGCTGGTTTACCGTGCAGGCAGAACAGACCACGCAGTTAGGATGGCTGGCGGCGCCAGCGAAGCAGCCGTCCGTCATCGCTCGCGCTGCGACATTGGCCAAGCCGCGTATGGCCGCTTGTGCGCAATGGCTACGTGGCGCGTTGATGCCACAACGCAGGACACGGGTTTAAGGCGCGTATGGTCGCCCCGCTGGAATGGGGGAATCGCCACCAACACTGGCCCCAGATCATTGAAATAGGAGCGTTTTATGCCGAAGGGTTACTGGATCGTCCGTGTCGATATCGCCGATCAGGAACAGTACAAAGCCTATGTGGCCGCCAATGCCGAACCTCTGAAACAGTACGGCGCTCGCTTCCTGGTGCGAGCCGGTCAGTTCGAAATCACCGAGGGCACAAGCCGTGCCCGCCATGCAGTCGTCGAGTTTCCCAGCTATCAGGCGGCCCTCGATTGCTGGCATTCGCCGGCGTATCAAGAGGCCATCAAGCTGCGGGCGCCCGTGTCTACGCTCGATATGGTCATCATCGAGGGGTACGACGGGCCGCAGCCGGAATGACCAGCGGCTTCGCCTTGGCTTGGAACGTAAAAAAGCGACCTTTCGGTCGCTTTTTTTCTACTCAACTTCCATTCCGCCCCGGATTCGCCCCGAGTGCAAGGAGCCTAGCTACGCCGTGTACATCAAGTACACAAGCAGCGTAGCGACGCAGCAATCGGGGATGAAGCCGGGTGCGGAATGATCAGGCGAAGAAGTCTTTTACTTTATCCATAAACGACTTGGCGCGCGGATTATGCTTGCCCGGCTCCCCTGCGCTGATTTCCTCGAACTCCTTGAGCAGCTCCTTCTGCCGGCTGGTCAGGCTGACCGGCGTTTCGACCACCACGTGGCACATCAGGTCGCCAGTGATCGCCGAGCGAACGCCCTTGATGCCCTTGCCGCGCAGGCGGAACACCTGGCCCGTCTGAGTACCGGTTGGAATCGAGATGCGCGCCTTGTTGTCGAGCGTCGGGATTTCGATCTCGCCGCCCAGTGCCGCCACGGTGATGCTGATCGGCATTTCGCAATGCAGATCGTTGCCTTCACGCTGGAACACGCCGTGCGCCTTGAGGTGCACCACCACATACAGATCGCCCGGCGGGCCACCGTTGACGCCAGGCTCACCTTCGCCAGACAGACGAATGCGATCGCCCTCGTCGACACCGGCTGGAATCTTCACCGCCAGTGTCTTGTGTGTCTGCACGCGACCTGCGCCGTGGCAGGTGCGGCATGGATCAGGGATGTATTTGCCGGAACCGTGGCAGGTCGGGCAGGTTTGCTGGATCGAGAAGAAGCCTTGCGAGACACGCACCTGGCCCGCGCCGCCGCAGGTGTGGCAGGTCTTGGATTCCGTACCGGGCTTCGCGCCGCTGCCGTGGCAAGTTTCGCATTCTTCGTGCGAGGGAATCTTGATCTGCTTCTCGACACCGCGAGCGGCTTCTTCGAGCGAGATTTCCATGTTGTAGCGCAAGTCCGCGCCGCGATAGACGTTGGAACGCCCGCCGCGGCCACCACCACCGCCGCCACCGAAGATGTCGCCGAAGATGTCGGAGAACGCGTCAGCAAAACCGCCCGCGCCACCACCGAATCCACCGCCCATCCCCGCCTGTTGATCCACGCCAGCATGGCCGTATTGATCGTAGGCCGCGCGTTTTTGCGGTTCGGAGAGGATTTCATAAGCAGCCTTGACCTCTTTGAAATGCTCTTCGGCATCCTTGCTGTCCGGATTGCGGTCCGGGTGGTACTTCATCGCGAGCTTGCGGTAAGCCTTCTTGATGTCGTCATCAGACGCATCGCGATTGACCCCAAGCACATCGTAATAATCTTTTTTGGACATGGTCGATACCTAAGCAAAAAGGCACAACGGCCTGCATATGCAAGCCGGAGTGCCTTTCCGTGAGCTGGATTACTTGTTTTCTTTGACTTCGGTGAACTCAGCATCAACGACGTTGCCGTCGTCCTTGTGGGCTTCGCCACCCGCCGCACCGGCTGCACCGGCAGCGCCTGCTTCAGCACCGCCTTGCTGCGCGTACATCTGCTCAGCCAGCTTGTGCGATGCCTTCATCAGCACTTCGGTCTTGGCCTCGATGGCTTCCTTGTCGTCGCCCTTCACAACTTCTTCGAGGTCCTTGATGGCAGCTTCGATGGCGGTCTTTTCATCGGCGGCGATCTTGTCGCCGAATTCGACCAGCGACTTCTTCACCGAGTGGATCATCGCGTCGCCTTGGTTACGGGCGGTGACCAGCTCGTGCAGCTTCTTGTCTTCTTCCGCGTTCAACTCAGCATCCTTCACCATGCGGGCGATTTCGTCTTCGTGCAGACCGCTCGATGCCTGGATGGTGATCTTGGCTTCCTTGCCGGTCGCCTTGTCACGGGCAGCCACGTGCAGGATGCCGTTGGCGTCGATGTTGAACTCGACCTCAATCTGCGGCACACCACGCGGTGCGGCCGGGATGTCGGACAGGTTGAACTGGCCCAGGCTCTTGTTGGCGGATGCTTTTTCGCGCTCGCCTTGCAGCACGTGGATCGTCACGGCGTTCTGGTTGTCGTCGGCGGTCGAGAACACTTGCGATGCCTTGGTCGGGATCGTGGTGTTCTTGGTGATCAGCTTGGTCATGATGCCACCCAGCGTTTCGATACCCAGCGACAGCGGGGTCACGTCCAGCAGCAGCACGTCTTTGCGGTCGCCCGACAGCACCGAACCTTGAATCGCAGCACCAACGGCCACGGCTTCATCCGGGTTCACGTCACGGCGCGCTTCCTTGCCGAAGAACTCTTTGACCTTTTCCATGACCAGCGGCATGCGGGTCTGGCCGCCGACGAGGATCACGTCATCGATCTCGGAAACCTTGAGGCCGGCATCCTTCAGCGCCACACGGCACGGCTCGATAGAGCGCTCGATCAGGTCTTCCACCAGCGATTCGAACTTGGCGCGGGTGATCTTCAGCACCAAGTGCTTCGGACCGGTCGCATCCATGGTCACGTACGGCAGGTTGATTTCGGTCTGGTTGGCGCTGGACAGCTCGATCTTGGCTTTTTCAGCAGCTTCCTTCAGGCGTTGCAGGGCCATCACGTCTTGCTTGAGGTTGATGCCTTGCTCTTTCTGGAATTCGCTGATGATGTAATCGATGATGCGTTGGTCGAAGTCTTCACCGCCGAGGAAGGTATCGCCGTTGGTGGCGAGCACTTCGAATTGCTTGTCGCCATCGACATCGGCAATTTCGATGATGGAGATATCGAACGTACCGCCGCCCAAGTCATACACGGCAATCTTGGAATCGCCCTTTTCTTTCTTGTCCATGCCGAAAGCCAGCGCAGCCGCGGTCGGCTCGTTGATGATGCGCTTCACTTCCAGACCGGCGATGCGGCCGGCATCCTTGGTCGCTTGGCGTTGGCTGTCGTTGAAGTAGGCCGGCACGGTGATCACGGCTTCGGTCACTTCTTCGCCGAGGTAATCTTCGGCGGTCTTCTTCATCTTGCGCAGCACTTCGGCGGAGATTTGCGGCGGTGCCATTTTCTTGTCGCGCACCGAGACCCACGCATCACCGTTGTCCGCCTTGGTAATGGTATACGGCATCAGGTCGATGTCTTTCTGCACTTCCTTGTCTTCGAAGCGACGGCCGATCAGGCGCTTCACTGCATAGAGGGTGTTCTTCGGGTTGGTGACTGCCTGGCGCTTGGCCGGTGCGCCAACGAGGATTTCGCCGTCTTCCTGATACGCGATGATGGACGGCGTGGTGCGTGTGCCTTCTGCGTTTTCGATGACTTTCGGCTGGCCGTTTTCAATCACTGCCACACACGAGTTGGTGGTACCCAAGTCAATACCGATGATCTTTGCCATTTTTATCTTCCTTCCAATCTGGATTCGGCTCGCAGCGCGAGCGGATTACGTTTGATTCAAACTCTGAAATGAAGCGGTTACCGCGTTGCAAATAACCTTGGTCACTACATGGGGATAGCGCGAAATGTTTCAAGCGCCTGAATCCCATTGATTATTTCGGGGCGGCGACAATCACCATGGCCGGGCGCAGCACGCGGCCGGCCAGTTGTGCGCCTTTTTGCAGCACGCGCACGACGGTATTCGCTTCTTGCTCGGACGGCTCCACCGAGATCGCCTGATGCAGGTTCGGATCGAGCTTGTCACCCACCGCAGGTGCGATTTCGAGCAGTTCGGATTTCTCGAACGCGGCCATCAACGCCTTGTGCGTCAGATCGACACCCATCTTCAGCGCCTCGAAATTGCCGGAGGTGTCGAGCTGCGCCATATCCAGCGCATCTTTCACGGCCAGCAGCTCGCGGGCAAAGCGCTCGACGGCGAACTTGCGCGCCTTGTCGTTTTCCTCTGCAGCGCGGCGGCGCACGTTTTCCATTTCGGCCTTGGCGTAGAGCACGTCCTGACGTGCCTTATCCAGATCGGCCGCAGCTGCGTTCAGCTGATCTTCCATAGTCAGTTGTTCGCCGACGTTTTCGGTGTTTTCCACGACGTTTTCCTGGTCTTGCATGTTCTCGTTGCTCACTGCGATTTACCTCACTGAAATCCAAGTCATGCCGAAAAGTGGGGTTGCCAGCAGGGTTTTCAAGGGAAGGGTGTGACCGGCGCGCAACAAAGAAATTTTTTCACTACAGAACAATGAGTTATACCAATAATTAAACGTTCGTTTGCGCGCCAACGTAAGGATACGTGCAATCCCCAATTTGTAGTCGCAAAAATAAAACTACACACTAATGGTGCGACGCAATAATTTTTGCATCACAACATCGACCCACCGGGTCTTCTGGCGTAAACAACCGGAAACCCAATATCAAAGCGGAGAACGCCATGAGCACTCGAGAACAACGCATTGCAGCACTGGAACGCGAATGGCGCGAGAACCCGCGCTGGAAAGGCATTAAACGTGCCTATTCGGCTGCGGATGTTGAAAGACTTCGCGGAACACTACACGTCGAGCATACCCTCGCTCGTCGTGGCGCGGACAAACTCTGGAAGCTGATGCACGAAACACCCTACGTGCACGCTCTGGGCGCGCTGACTGGCAACATGGCCATGCAACAGGTGAAAGCCGGTCTCAAAGCCATTTATCTCTCCGGCTGGCAAGTTGCAGCCGATGCCAACGTCGCTGGCGAAATGTACCCGGATCAATCGCTGTACCCGGCCAACTCGGTGCCGACAGTGGTTCGTCGCATTAACAACACCTTCCTGCGCGCTGACCAAATCAGCCACGCCGAAGGCGACGACAGCATTGATTATTTCGCCCCGATCGTTGCAGACGCCGAAGCCGGTTTCGGCGGCGTATTGAATGCACACGAATTGATGAAAGCCATGATCGAAGCCGGCGCAGCTGGCGTGCACTTCGAAGACCAGCTCGCCTCGGTCAAGAAGTGCGGCCACATGGGCGGCAAGGTATTGGTGCCGACGCGTGAAGCCGTCGAAAAGCTGGTCGCCGCGCGCCTCGCCGCCGACGTGATGGGCGTGCCGACCGTGCTGATCGCACGGACCGATGCGGAAGCAGCCGACCTGATCACCAGCGATGTGGACGACAACGACAAGCCGTTCTGCACGGGCGAACGGACGCCGGAAGGCTTCTATCGCACCATGCCGGGCCTGGAACAAGCCATCTCGCGCGGCTTGGCCTATGCCCCGTATGCCGATCTGATCTGGTGTGAAACCGGCAAGCCGGACCTCGCCTACGCCAAGGCATTCGCCGAAGCAATCCATGCCGAGTTCCCGGACAAGATGCTGGCCTACAACTGCTCGCCAAGCTTCAACTGGAAGAAGAACCTGGACGATGCCACCATCGCCAAATTCCAGCGCGAGCTGGGCGCGATGGGCTACAAGTTCCAGTTCATCACGCTGGCCGGTTTCCATGCACTCAACTACGGCATGTTCAACCTGGCGCACGGCTATGCCCGCAACGGCATGACCGCCTTCGTCGAACTGCAACAAGCTGAATTCGCCGCTGCCGAGAAGGGCTTCACCGCCGTCAAGCACCAGCGCGAAGTCGGTACCGGCTACTTCGACGAAGTCACGCAAGTGATTCAGCAAGGTCAATCCTCGACCACCGCGCTGACCGGCTCGACCGAGGAAGAACAGTTCCACTAATACCGGCAAAAGCGACGGCCCTACCCCGAGCCGCCGCCGCAACCGATAAAAAACCGCACGTTATCCACGTGCGGTTTTTTTATTGGCGTTTTTATTGGAACGGGCGAGGCGTGATCGAAATACTGCTCAGCCCTGCATCGCCTCACTCACATAGTCCAGAAAACAGGCAATCCGCGCCGCCAGCTGGGTGTTGCGGTAGTAGACCGCGTTGACCGCTTGGCGCACCTCCACCGTCTCCCGCACCAGAATCGGCACGAGATCGCCACGCTGGCGATCAGCGGCCGTCATGAAATCAGCAAGACAGACAATGCCTTCGCCAGCCAGCGCCAGCTGCCGCAGCGTTTCGCCGCTCGATGCAGTCAGGCTCGGCGTAATGAGCAGCGCGTCGCCTTGCACATTGCGCAACGGCCAGTGGTTGAGCGTTTCGGTCTGGCTAAAACCAAGCAGGCTGTGACTGGCCAAGTCGGCCACATCCTTCGGCTTGCCGTGCGCCTTCAGATAGGCCGGGCTCGCCAGCACACGCAGGCCATGACTGCCCAGCGGCCGGGCATGCAAGCTCGAATCACGCAATGCGCCAATGCGAATGGCGATATCGGTGCGCTGCTCCAGCAGATCGATGATCTGATCGTTGGTATTCAGCTCCAGCTCGATCTGCGGATAGCGCTGCCGAAAACCGCCCACCAACGGCACAATCACATGCAGCATGAATGGCGATGCCGCGTTCACGCGCAGGCGGCCAGCCGGTTGCTGGCGGCGCAATGCCATCTGGTCTTCCGCGTTGTCGATGGCGGCGAGGATATTGCGGGCATGGGCCAGAAACACCGCACCTTCTTCGGTCAATTCCAGCCGACGCGTCGTGCGGCGTAGCAGCGTGGTGGCGAGCTTCTCTTCCAGCCGCCGCAACGCCCGACTGACGCCCGAGACGGTTTGATCCAGTTGCGCGGCGGCGGCAGTGACAGAGCCGGCATCCACAACCGTGACGAAGGCGATCAGTTCTTCCAGCGTGGTTTTCATGGTTGGGGCAGTCCAGCAGCTCCACTAAAACTAGGCCGAAGCGACGACCCTACCTGGATCGCCCCCCCAGCCGATAAAAAATACGTTATCCGCGCAATTTTTAAAGCCTGGGAAATGGCAGATACATTAAAACAGATCAGCCTGCAATCCAGCATTTGCAAGTGGATATTGCATATCGATGGTCTGCTGCAACGCAGCCAATAGTTGAGGTCCCTTGGCTACTTGATCGTTAGCACCCAACGCCCTATAAAGCGCTTCAACCACGGCGACACTTTGACACACCACCAATTCGTCAATGTCCTCAACCTTAATACGAGCTAACTCGCCCGGATATGGACGAGCTCGCTTCGTCAGGACTGACGAAACATGAGTAGCAACATAAAACAGTAAATTGTTTCTGTCCTTTGGTGCCAAATCCTCACGACCGCGAAGAAAAGAATGAGTAGTCTTTATTATCTTGGCCGCTACCAAGTAAATATTAATTGGAAGGCTCTCATCAAAAATTTGCGAATAATCCTCATCTTTTTTTATTAAAGATGATGGACGAGCTCGTGCGTCATCAGGTCGCTGCAAAGCAATTGACATCATTGCCTGCGCCAACAGGCCAATGCTAATTATTTTATCCGTTGGGCGCCCTTGCTGTTTCTGTGAATTTTTCCTGCGATCATAAAAAATCGAAAACGGGGCCAAATATGCTTCAATATCTCGATGGATTTTTTCTGTTGCCCGGAGCGATGCGGCGGGGATTGAAGTTTGGCTGTTGGTTGCCTTAATGATTCGATCACGACTTACGGCATCATTTGCCACAATAATTCGAACCATAACGCAACGCTCATCATTACCGACATTGATAATATTGGCAGCATGAAAATAATTATAAATTTCCGTTGAAGTTTGCTGACCATTCACAATCTGAGGGTCTTCTATCGTGAGGACTTTACCACCTTGAACTGCACGAGTCGCAACAACAGTAACTCCATTATTGAGCCACCAAAAATCTTCAGGGCCTCGCCCAATCAATGTTTGTTGCATATCTTCGTTTACTTGGTTGCTTCCTTGATAATCACGCACGTTTGCCTCAAACAAACTCTTTCGAAGCTGACCGGTTTCCGTGCGAATAAAGTTAATAAAATCTTGCAACCGAACTAATGCAATATTGCCATCTCTCCCTGTCAATATCTCAGTAAATTGTATGTCAAATGATGTGGTTGGTTGCCGCCGTGCAAGTCCAAGCAAGTCACTAGCGCCATAAAATTCGAATTTAAAATCTGCATGAGTAAACAAAGAACCAATTGCTGACCTCAAATCCTCGACTTTGCGCTGCACATTGGGGTGTACTTCACGACTATCACCCCTCGTCGCATAAATGTATTGGAAACGCAACGTCGGAAATCGACCTGCAATGGATTGATACAATTGACGAAAACAACTCACACCATCTCGTACACCTTCATTGTAAACACCAGCATAGTTGTCTACAGCCACGTCTAGAGCAAACAAATCACGAGTTAGTGCAATTATTTTATTCATCGAATCTTCATCAAAACCGTTACTCGTCTTGCATTGGAGCAACACTACATCGATGACGATATTTCTTTTCAATGCTGTCGGATCGAAGTCCTCATGAACAAGTTCGCCATTGGCAAAAGTGTAAAGCCCATCGATCCCACCATCATGGCTACCACCGGTCAGACCATACTCAACTTCGTCATCGGATAGATCATAGTTTTTTAAAACTTGCTCAGCAACGTACTGCTCGAAGAAATCAGGTTTGGTCGCCGTTGGCATTCTTGCCAAGCGCTCATTTTCAATAATTTGGTCCAGTATTACTTGATCATTATTTGCCATAATGCGGTACTCGATAACAAGAAACAGCTGTTAGTCATAAAAAGCTAAATAACACTTCACGAGCAAGTATCTACGACATTTATGTTACTTTCCAGTCAGTACCGCACACAGCTTCCATACCCCCTCCTGACCATCCTCGCAAATAGCCGTTGATTTCGCAGAGCAAAGATGCAAAACAAATCTGGGCTAACGCGGCTTACGAAACGCAGATCGTACAAGTGCAGCAAGTCAGCGCCGCCAAACTGATTGTTGATGGCTCTGCCTAATCCCAATACCCCGGCTCCGCATACACCGCCTTCAAATGATCAATAAACCGCCGCACGCGTTGCGGCAGGTATTTGCGCTGCGCCATCACGGCGTAGACCGGGTAATCGGGCGAGGAAAACGCATCCAATACCGTCACCAGCCGACCCGCAGAGAGATCGCCCTTTACCTCCCACAGCGACCGCCACGCCAGACCGTAGCCCTTGAGCGCCCACTCGTGCAGCACCGCGCCGTCGTTGCATTCGAGCACGCCTTGCACGCGCCAATTGCTGACTTCGCCGTTCACGGCAAACGTCCAGCCCCGGCTTTGGCTGCCACCGAGCGAGAGGCAATCGAATCGCGCCAGATCAGCTGGGGTTTGCGGCGTGCCGTGCGCGGCAAGATAAGCTGGCGCAGCCACCACGACGCGGCGGTTTTCGGCCAGGCGCACCGGGACAAGATTGGAATCGGCCAGTTCGCTAATTCGAATCGCACAATCGATTCGCTCCGCCTGCAAATCCACCAAGCGGTCAGCCAGATCCAGCGTCACTTTCAGATCGGGATGCGCGCGCTGAAATGTCGCGATGTGCGGCGCGACGTGGCGACGACCAAAGCCGGCGGGTGCGGTCACCCGCAAATGACCGCGCACCCGGCTACTGCCGGAAGCCACAGCCGCCTCGGCCTCTTCCAGCTCGGCCAGAATCCGCTGGCCATCCTCGAAGAACACCTCGCCTTCCTGCGTGAGCGTGACCCGGCGTGTGGTGCGCACCAGCAATTTCGCCCCCAGTCGTTCTTCCAAGGCATCGATCCGCCGACCGATGACCGCCGGCACCACGCCCTCGGCGCGAGCAGCAGCGGAAAGGCTGCCGTGATTGACGACCGCAATGAAGGTTTGCAGCTGTTTAAGCGCGTCCATTCTGTACTTAAAAGTAAAAGAAGCTATCGCATTCTAGGTCTTTTTCCGCACTTTCCGGTGAACTAGACTGCAAGAACTGCGCGAGGACCAATCAGCGCCCCCAATCCCCCACTTCCACCCGATTCCGAGGACCCATCCCATGAGCCAACTTCCCCACGGCATCCAGATCCACGGCGAATTCCGCCCCGAATTCGCGGACATCCTCACCGCGGATGCGCTGGCCTTCGTCGCCACGCTGCACCGCAAATTCGAAGGCCGCCGTCAGGAGCTGCTGGCCGCCCGCGTGCTGCGCCAAAAAGAACTCGATGCCGGCAAGCTCCCGGACTTCCTGCCCGAAACCAAAGCCATCCGCGACGGCGACTGGAAGATCGCGCCGATCCCGGCCGACATCGCCCTGCGCCGCGTGGAAATCACCGGCCCGGTCGAGCGCAAGATGATCATCAACGCGCTCAACTCCGGCGCGGATAGCTACATGACCGACTTCGAGGATTCGAACACGCCCAACTGGCTCAATCAGATTCAGGGCCAGATCAATCTGAAGGAAGCCGTCCGCCACACCATCCGGCTCGAAAGCAACGGCAAGACCTATCAGCTAAACGACAAGATCGCCACGTTGGTGGTCCGCCCGCGCGGCTGGCATCTGGATGAAAAGCACATCACCGTCGATGGTCAACGTGTTTCCGGCGGCGTGTTCGATCTGGCACTGTTCCTGTTCCACAACGCCCGCGAACAGCTGGCACGCGGCACCGCCCCATACTTCTATCTGCCGAAGATGGAATCGCACCTCGAGGCGCGGCTGTGGAACGATGTCTTCGTTGAAGCGCAAAAAGCCATCGGCATCCCGCAAGGCACCATCAAGGCCACCGTCTTGATCGAAACCATCCTCGCTGCATTCGAAATGGAAGAAATCCTCTATGAATTGCGCGAGCACTCGGCCGGCCTGAATGCCGGGCGTTGGGATTACATCTTCAGCTGCATCAAGAAGTTCAAGACCAATACCGACTTCTGCCTCGCCAACCGCGCCCAGATCACCATGACCGTGCCGTTCATGCGCGCTTACGCACTGAATCTGGTCAAGGCCTGCCACAAGCGCGGAGCCCCGGCGATTGGCGGCATGAGCGCGCTGATCCCGATCAAGGGTGACCCGGAAGCCAACGACAAAGCCATGGCCGCCGTGCGCGCCGACAAGACCCGCGATGCCAACGATGGTTTCGACGGTGGTTGGGTCGCCCACCCGGGCCTCGTGCCGATCGCGATGGAAGAATGGGTGAAGGTGCTGGGCGACAAGCCGAACCAGATCAGCAAGCAACGCCCGGACGTAGAAACCCGCGCCGCCGACATCCTCAACTTCCAACCGGAGCAACCGATCACCGAAGCCGGCCTGCGCATGAATATCGACGTGGGCATCCAGTACCTCGGCTCGTGGCTGGCTGGCAATGGCTGCGTGCCGATCCACAACCTGATGGAAGACGCCGCCACCGCCGAGATTTCGCGCTCGCAAGTCTGGCAGTGGATTCGTTCACCCAAGGGTGTGCTGGATGACGGCCGCAAAGTCACCGCCGACATGGTGCGCGGCATGATCCCGCAGGTGCTGGATGCGATCCGCGCCGAACATGGCGACGCCGCGTTCGCCAAAACGCCGTTCACGCAAGCCGCGGAGATTTTCGAGCAAATGAGCACCAGCGCGAACTTTGCCGAGTTCCTGACCTTGCCGCTGTACGAAAAGATTTGATTTGTTGATCGGCAGATCGGGCCAAGCTGTTTGGCCCAAGACAAACGGCGCAGCGATGCGCCGTTTTTTCAGGCCTGGCGCCCCAACCGCACGCCCCCTTTCGGCGCTTCGCCACGTGGGCATGCCCCGTTGTGGCTCATAGCCCCTGTAGCCCGGACGGATTTACCGGCCGGGATGGTTTTTTGCACAGGGAACCCCGGCCGGCAAAGCCGTCCGGGCTACGTGGGGCGCCTTGTGTTGGCTTTTCACGTTGGCCTTCACCAACTGCGCATAAGAAAAAACCACTACATCCCAGCAGTTGGGAACAACACTTGCTTAAATAAGAGCCATACGCAAAAGGCATACGCGCAAACCAACGGGGGCAAGACATGGCGTCGTCACACAGCTGGGAATCCATCGACGTGCATTTGCTGCGCGTCCTGCACGTATTGCTGACCGAGTGCAGCGTCTCCAACGCCGCCCGCCGGCTGAATCAATCGCAACCCGCCGTCAGCACCGCGCTGCGCCGCCTTCGCGACATCACTGGCGACCCGTTGCTGGTGCGCAGCCGCAACGGCATGACGCCGACCGAACGCGGTCTGGCGCTGCTGGAACCGGTGAAGATCGCCCTGCGCGAGATCGAAACCATCGCCGTGCAGCAAGTGCGCTTCAGCCCGGCCCAATCGCGTCGCGTGTTCAATATCGCCACGCCGGATTATCTGGATGCCGCCTTGCTTGGTGAGATCGTCGGCCGCTTGCGCAAGCAGGCACCGAACTCGCAAGTCGCCATCCACTCGCTCGGCCCGGATTACGATTACATCCGCGCGCTGGAAGTCGGCGACCTCGACGCCGTGATCGGCAACTGGCCGCAGCCACCCGAGCACCTGCGCATGACGCCGTTGTTTGAGGACGATGTGGTCTGCCTGATGCGTGAAGGCCACCCACTGGCAGGCCGCCCGCTGGGCATCGATGAATACCTCGCCGCCGACCATCTGGTGCCGAATCCCTACGCCGTCGGCCAGCGCGGCGTGATCGATCTGCACCTGGCGCGCGAACGACTCAAGCGCAACGTCGCCGCCTTCGTGCCCTACTTCAACCTCGTGCCCTATCTGCTGTTGCAGAGCGACATGATCTTCTCCGGCCCGCGCTCGTTCACCGAATCCTTCTGTGCCCACATGCCGCTGACGGTGGTCGAAGCGCCGATCGAATTCCCGCGCATGCATTTCTATCTGCTGTGGCATGACCGCACGCATCTGGCAGACGAATGCCGCTGGTTCCGTGAGCAAGTGGTATCGGTGGCCCGTAGCGCAGCGGAACGGCGACCGATGGCGGCGAATGCGTTGAAGGCGGCGGCCGGTACGGCGGCGCGGAAATTGGCGACGGCGTAAAACCTACGTCTTGAACCACAGAGAACACAGAGAACACCAAAACCGGTTGAACGGAAACCTGTAGGAGCGAGCTTGCTCGCGATGGCGCGCATCAATCAACGATGCAATCGCGAGCAAGCTCGCTCCTACAAAACCTCGTATTTGTCTTTCTCTGTGAACCTCTGTGCCCTCTGTGCCCTCTGTGCCCTCTGTGCCCTCTGTGCCCTCTGTGCCCTCTGTGGTTCAAGATTTTAGGTCTTGCCCTTCAAGCCACCGCCATCTCTAACCGCAATGAAGCAATCCGCCCGATCTGCCGCAAACTCTCCGCAAATTCCTCCTCCGCATGCCTTGCCACCCTCAGCCGCATCGCCGCAATGATCTCGCCCCGACTCATGCCCCGCACAGCCACGATGAACGGAAAACCAAACCGTTCGCGATAAGCGGCATTGAGTTGCTGGATTTCGGCGTATTCCTCCGGCGTGCAAGCGTTGAGGCCGGCGCTGGCTTGTTCCTGCGTCGATTCCACCGTCAACTCACCGCGAATCGCCGCTTTGCCGGCCAGCTCGGGGTGGGCGCAGATCAATGCCAGCTGCAACGGCCGCTCCGCGTGCAGCATCGCATCGAGCAGCGACTGCAACAGCGCTTCGCGGCTGGCAAATGGCCGATGCAGCCACGCCCGCTCCGCCACCCAAGGGGAGTGCTCGAAGATGCCGTCCAGCGCGGCGATGAACTCGGTCTGATTCAATTGCGAAAGTTCAGCAGTGGTGCGGCCTGGGATCGGATTTGCAGCGGCGTTCGATGTCATGCTTCGCCCTCATATGGCGTACCGGGATGGTGCAGCGAGGGTACGAAGCGCACCAATCGTCAGCAAGATGCATTGAGTTATACCGGTCTTCTCTACTCTTTTATGAGCGCCCCGATGCCCGTTTGTATATTTGAAAAACGCGATAGTGCTTATTCGGTCCGCATGAGAGGCCGCCCCATATAATCGATTGCACGCCCCTAACAAAGCCCTGCTGGCTGCGTTGTACTCACTTGCCGTACTAATAATCGTACTGTCTGCGTTTCGTACGCCTTGCCAGCACCGCTACGCTGAGCTTTGTTAGCGGCTTTTTGTACACCCAACCGCCTTCCTCAAAAAGGACCCCCCAATGGGACGGCTCAGCATTCACGTACTCGATACCGCGCACGGCGTTCCGGCTGCCAACGTGGTGTTCACGCTGCGGCGCGATGGCAAGGTGCTGCTAAGCGGCAGCACCAACGCCGATGGCCGCGTTGACCGCCCGCTGCTGGAAGGTGAAACGCTGTTGCCCGGCATCTACGAACTCGATTTCGCCACGGCAGATTACTTCCGCGCCCAAGGCGTCACGCTGCCGGAGCCGCCGTTTCTGGATGTGGTGACACTGCGCTTCGGTATCAGCGACACCGCCGCCAATTACCACGTGCCCCTGCTGGTGTCGCCGTGGAGCTACTCGACCTACCGGGGCAGCTGATGGATACCGCCTACCTGATCGAATGCGCATCGCTACTGCTGCGCTGGCTGCACGTGATCGTCGCCATCGCCTGGATTGGTTCATCGTTCTATTTCATCTGGCTCGACAACAGCCTGAAGCCGCCAACCGATCCGGCACTGATCGCCAAGGGCGTCGGCGGCGAGTTGTGGGCGGTACACGGTGGCGGCTTCTACAACCCGCAGAAATACCTCGGCGCGCCACCGCGCCTGCCGGACGAGCTGCACTGGTTCAAGTGGGAGTCCTATTCCACCTGGCTGTCGGGCTTCGTGCTGATCTCGACGCTGTATTACCTGCAGGCCGGCGCTTACATGGTCGACCCATCCAAGCTGATCCAGTCGCCCGGCCTTGCCGTGCTGGCCGGCTTGGGCTCGCTGGTGCTTGGCTGGCTGGTATACGACACCCTCTGCCGTCTGCTGATCGACCGCAGTCAGTTGCTGTTCGGCGTGATCTATTACCTGTTCGTGGTAGGGATGGCTTTTGGGCTCAGCCACCTGATCTCCGGCCGCGCCGCCTTCCTGCATATCGGCGCGATGCTGGCGACCACCATGAGCGCCAACGTGTTCTTCTGGATCATCCCCGGCCAGAAAAAGATCATCGCGGCCATGGAGCGCGGCGAAGCGCCCGATCCGATCCACGGCCGGCGCGGCAAGCAGCGCAGCGTGCACAACAACTACATCACGCTGCCGGTGATCTTCTGCATGATCAGCAACCACTACGCCTTCACGTACAGCGGCTCGCTGGCGTGGCTGGTGCTGGCGCTGATCATGCTGGCCGCCGTGCTGATCCGGCACTTCTTCAACCTGCGCCACAAGGGCAAGCTGGCGTGGCAATACCCGCTTGCCGGGGTGCTGCTGCTGCTGGGCGTGTTCATCTGGCTGGCGCCGTCGCGCCCGGCCGCCGCGACAGCCGAGGCCAAACCGACCTTGCCGGTCCTGGCCTCGATCCGGCCCATCATCAACGACCGTTGCATCGCCTGCCACGCCGAGAAACCAACCATGATGCCGGCTGCGCCAGCCGGAGTGAAACTCGATTCCGAAGCCGGCATCCGCGCCGTCGCGCCGCGTATTTATCAGCAAGTGGTGCAGCTCAAGGCCATGCCATTGGGGAACGTCACCAAGATCACCGATGACGAGCGGGCGCAGATTGCCAAGTGGTTTGAGGCTGGAGCGCATTGAGGTGCGTATTGAAAACTACGCCAACGTCCCCCCCTTTTTTGAAGGGGGGCTAGGGGGGATTTCTGCAGCATCTCAAATTGCAATGACGTCGAAATCCCCCTCAATCCCCCTTCACAAAGGGGGAAGCAAAAGCTGCAACACCCCACAAGCCCAGACTGCAGCCCACGCACCAAGGAGCCCCGCATGACCTACCCGCGTGACCTGATCGGCTACGGCCGCAATCCGCCGCAGGCCAACTGGCCCGGCCGCGCCCGGATCGCCGTCCAGTTCGTGCTCAATTACGAGGAGGGCGGCGAGAACTGCGTGCTGCATGGCGATGCCGGCTCCGAACAATTCCTGTCCGAACTCTTCAACCCGGCCAGCTACCCGGATCGGCATCTGTCGATGGAGTCGGTCTACGAATACGGCTCCCGCGTCGGCGTATGGCGCATCCTGCGTGAATTCGAGCAACGCGGCCTGCCGCTGACGGTGTTCGGCGTGGGCATGGCGCTGGAGCGACACCCGGAGCTGACCCAAGCCTTTGTCGAACTCGGCCACGAAATCGCTTGCCACGGCTGGCGCTGGATTCACTACCAGAACATCGATGAAGCCACCGAACGCGAACACATGCGCCTCGGCCTCGATGCCATCCAGCGCCTCACCGGCGAGCGCCCGCTCGGCTGGTACACCGGCCGCGATAGCCCCAACACGCGCCGGCTGGTCGTGGATGACGGCGGGCTGCTCTATGACTCGGACTATTACGGCGACGACCTGCCGTTCTGGACCGCCGTCACCCGCAGCGACAACCAGATCGTGCCGCACCTGATCGTGCCCTACACGCTCGATACCAACGACATGCGTTTCTCGCTGCCGCAGGGCTTTGCGCAGGGCGAGGACTTCTTCACCTATCTGCGTGACAGCTTCGATGTGTTGTATGCCGAAGGGGACGAATGCCCGAAGATGCTGAGCATCGGCATGCACTGCCGCCTGCTCGGCCGCCCTGGGCGCATGCGGGCGCTGCAACGCTTTCTGGACTACATCGAACAACATGACCGGGTGTGGGTCTGCCGCCGCGTGGATATTGCGCGGCATTGGATTGCCACGCATCCGTACACGCCAAATTGAAAGCGAAAACCGAAAATCTTGAACCACAGAGGGCACAGAGAAAACCAAAACCGATTGCGAGGAAAACCTGTAGGAGCGAGCTTGCTCGCGATAGCGATGTGCCAACCGTCGCTATCGCGAGCAAGCTCGCTCCTACAAAAACCCCATCTCCCGCATTTGCCTTTCTCTGTGAACCTCTGTGTTCTCTGTGGTTCAAGATTTCATGTTTTGCATTTGCTTTGCATCACTGACTACCCGAGACCCCCATGACCCTCATCCAATCCGCCCCCGCCGACCTGCCCCAATGGGCAAAACAATCAGTCAACCTCGCCGACCCGCGTCTGGGTGCGCTCGCCATCTGCGCCAGCGATGAATTCTTCGCGCCGCTGTCACGCATGCTCGACCCGCAACCGGCGGTGTTCGTGCCCGGCAAATACGACGACCACGGCAAATGGATGGATGGCTGGGAGACGCGTCGCAAACGCGGCATGGGCCACGACTGGGCCATCGTGAAGCTGGGCCGCACCGGCACGATTCGCGGTTTCGATGTCGATACCAGCCACTTCACCGGCAACTACGCACCGGCAGTTTCCATCGAAGCCACCCACAGCAACAGCGATGATCCGGCTGCGCTGGACCAAGCCGAGTGGTGCGAAATCCTCACCTCCACCAGCCTTTCCGGCAACAGTCACCACTTGCTCGAAATCACCGACGCCGGCCACTACACGCACCTGCGCGTGCACATCTACCCGGATGGCGGCATCGCCCGCCTGCGCGTCTACGGTCAGCCGGTCGGCGCGTTCGATGACGTGAACAAGGTCTACGATCTGGCCGCGCTGGAAAACGGCGGCCGGGCGGTGGCGTGGAATGACGCCCACTTCGGCGTGGCCTCCAACCTGCTGCTGCCGGGCCGGGGCGTGAACATGGGTGATGGCTGGGAAACCCGCCGCCGCCGCGAGCCGGGCAACGACTGGTGCATCATCGCGCTCGGCACGCCGGGCATCGTCGAACGCGTCGATGTCGACACCGCCCACTTCAAGGGCAACTACCCGGATCGCTGCATGCTGCAGGCGGCCTATATGGACGGCGGCACCGATCAATCCATCATCACGCAAAGCATGTTCTGGCCGGTGCTGCTGCCCGAGCAAAAGCTCTCGATGGATGCGATCCATCAATTCGACACCGTCGCCGCACTCGGCCCGATCACGCATGTGCGGCTCAACATCATTCCGGACGGCGGCGTATCGCGCATTCGCCTATGGGGAAAGCCAGCGGGAAAACCGGTTGCCAAGGTGGTTCGATGAGCGCCCCGCGCATCCTGCAAGCTGAACCGCTCACCCGCGATGCCTTCGCCCCGTTCGGCGACGTGATCGAAGCCAGCGATGCCGTGCGCCACTTTCCCATCAACGGCGGTAACACCGAGCGCTATCACGACCTGATGCGCATTGATCTCGACCCGGGAGGCCACGCCATCGTCAGCATCTTTCGTGGCCAGCCACGGGCGCTGCCGTTCACGATCGGCATGATGGAACGGCATCCGAAAGGGAGCCAAGCCTTCATGCCACTGAGCGGCCGCGCCTATCTAGTGGCCGTCGCACGGCCGGGGGAAACCGTCACAGCGGACGATATCCGGCTGTTTCTGGCGCAAGGCAGTCAGGGCGTGAATTACGCTGCCGGCACGTGGCATCACCCGCTGTTGGCATTGGATGAGGTCAGTGACTTCCTCGTCATCGACCGCGCCGGGCCGGGGGGGAATTGTGATGAGGTGGTGCTGGATGAATTACTCGTGATTGCGGCCAGCAGCCCGCCGCACGCTTAACGTAATTCGTAGGCATCCTGAAGTCACCATTTCAGGCTGCCTACGAATTCCTATCGGGTATCAAATCAGAATCTTATTTCATATAAACATCGACAATTTTAAGCCACGCGCCTTCACAACCTTGCGTTGTAACGATCAGACTTGCACCGGTGGCCTTTGCGGTAAGCAGCATTGCTTTGACCGTATTGCTGGCAGAAATATTGCCTGCCCAAGATCCGTCAGCGGCAGCGCATTGCTTGGCCGCAACAGCATTTGGAAAGCCCCCATCCAGTTGAATCACAATCGCGCCAGTCGTCGCATCCCCATAAAGCATATTCACGTGACCCGTATCCTGAGTAGATCCAGCAAATACAGCATGGGAAAAACCAAACACCAGTAAAACAGAAATCAATTTCCTCAACATGAAGTCACCCACTTGATTGTTATAAGTTTCACTATTCGCCCAATTCGGCAGTGAAAAATATTACATCAGCCCAATATTTAAATGACAAAAACATAAGAAAAACAGCAATCCTCCGAATGGCAGAAACAGCGCGCCGAGGACTCAAGCCGCATGCCGTAATTGGCCCAGCAGGTTTTTCAGATCGCTCAATGACTGCTCAGCAGACAACGCCGGCGCTGTTGCCAGCGAATACTCGCCTTCGGCAATCGCTTCCTGCAGACGTTGGTATTCGTCCAGATATTCAGAAATCACGCGACGAGCAAGCGCATCTGTCGTATCGCCTTGCAGTTTTGCAACCTGTTCAAGCGATGCTTGCAGGTCCAGCGGGAGGTCAAGTTGCACAGTCGCTCCTTTGAAATGACGGATGAAATCACCGTTTTGAATTTTCCCACTTGGCATGCCATCCAGCCAACCGGGTTTTGCGCTCAAGGGTGTTTTACCCGCTCAATACGCCCGCACCCCCATCACATACGTCGCCGTCACACAGCGATCATCGCCAAGCGTCGTCAACGCAAATAACCGCTCTGCCAGCGTGGTAGCGTGGCTGATGCGGAAGGCCAGCTCGTCCGTCGCTTCGAGATCGAGCACGACGAAATCGGCCTCTTTGCCGGGCGTGAAGTTGCCGATGAAATCGTCCAGATACAAAGCATTCGCGCCGCCCAGCGTGGCGAGATACCAGCCACGCAACGGCGAGAGTGGCACGCCATGCACTTGCGAGACCTTGTACGCCTCGGCCAGCGTGCGAATCATGCTGAACGACGTACCGCCGCCGATATCGGTCGCAAGGCCGACGCGCACCCCCGCCGCAACCGCGCCGGCGTAGTCGAAAAAGCCGCTGCCCAGAAACAGGTTGGAGGTCGGGCAGAACGCAGCAGCGGTGCCGGTGGCGACCATCACGTCGCGTTCCGCAGCGGAAAGGTGGATGCAGTGGCCGTAGATGGTGCGCGGGCCGATCAGGCCGTAGCGGGCGTAGACATCGAGATAGTCGCGCTGCTCGGGGAATAGCGTCTTCACCCAGGCGACTTCCTTGGCGTTTTCAGCCAGATGGGATTGCACGTGCAGATCCGGCCAGGCCGCGTAAAGCGCACCAGCGACGGCCAGTTGCTCGGGCGTTGAGGTCGGGGCGAAACGCGGCGTGATGGAGTAACGCAGCCGGCCCTTGCGGTGCCAGCGCTCGATCAGCGCCTGCGATTCGCGCTCCGCGCTGGCGGCGGTATCGCGCACGTTGTCCGGGCAATGGCGATCCATCATCGCCTTGCCGCACAGCACGCGCATATCGTGCGCCTGCGCTGCGGTCATGAAGGCATCGACCGAAGCCGGGTGGACGGTGCCAAACACTGAAGCAGTGGTGGTGCCATGTGCCAGCAGCTGCTGCACGACGAAATCAGCGGTATGGCGGGCAATAGCCGGATCGGCAAACGCGGCCTCGGCCGGGAAGGTGTAGTGATTGAGCCAATCGAGCAGCTGGCGGCCAAACGAGCCGATCACCCCCGCCTGCGCATAGTGCATATGCGTATCGACAAAGCCGGGCAGGATCAGCCGGCCGCGATGATCATGCCGGGCCGCCCGCGCCCGCACCTCCGCCGGCACGACTTGCTCCAGCGCCGACCAATGGCCGCAGCCCTGCACAATGCCGGCTTCGACCCAGAGATAACCGTCATCGAAATACTGGTAGCTGTCTGCCGCGTCGTTCTCGCCGGGGTCGGCCAGAAAATGCAGCACGCTGCCGCGCACCAGCAGCGTTGATTCGGATTGGAATGCGGGCATGTCGGCCTTGAAGAGAGAAATTAAATATTTTCAAAAAAAACCAGCAGCAAACCTGTAGACACAGAGCCCGGTGAGCACACAGAGAACGGCATCGCTTTATGTAGGAGCGAGCTTGCTCGCGATGGCAACGGTGAATGAAGCGGTGCTATCGCGAGCAAGCTCGCTCCTACAAAACCTCGCCTTTACCTTTCTCTGTGAACCTCTGTGTTCTCTTGTGGTTCAAGATTTTCCGCTTCAACCCATCGCCAACTGCCGCGCCAAACGGTTATGCCGCTCAACCAGCTTGGGCAACTGCAGCGGCAGCAGCTCGCCATCGCGAACGATGACGCGGCCGTTGATCACCGATAGCGCGGCCTTGGCGCTGGCGCAGAACACCAGCGATGCCACCGGGTCGTGCACAGCCGCGCCAGCATGGTCGAGGCCGTCAGTGCGGAAGGCCACTATGTCGGCACTCATGCCGGGGGCAAGCGCGCCGATGTCGTCGCGACCGAGCACTTTTGCGCCGCCCAGCGTCGCCAGCTCCAGCGCCTGCCGGGCCGTCATCGCGGCTGGGCCAAAGCCGACCCGCGCCAGCAGCATGGCTTGCCGCGTTTCGCCGAGCATGTGTGCGCCGTCGTTGGAGGCCGAGCCATCCACCCCCAACCCGACCGACACGCCCGCAGCCCGCATGGCCGGGATCGGCGCAATGCCGGACGCGAGCCGCATGTTCGAGCACGGGCAATGCGCCACCCCGGTGCCGCTACGGGCAAATAGCGCGATGCCGTCATGATCCAGTTTGACGCAATGCGCATGCCATACATCCGCACCAACCCAGCCAAGCGATTCGGCGTATTGGGCCGGCGTCATGCCGAATTTTTCCAGGCTGTAGGCGACGTCGTTGTCGTTCTCGGCCAGATGGGTGTGCAGCGACACGCCATGCTCGCGCGCCAGCAGCGCCGATTCGCGCATCAAATCGCGGCTGACCGAGAATGGCGAGCACGGCGCGAGGGCGATCCGCAGCATCGAATGCCGCGCCGGGTCGTGCCAGGTTTCGATCAGGCGCTGGCTATCGGTCAGAATGGCGTGTTCGCGCTCGACCAGATGATCCGGCGGCAAACCACCCGCACTCACGCCGACACTCATGCTGCCGCGACAGGCATGGAACCGCATGCCGATTTCCGCTGCCGCTTCGATCGAATCATCGAGCCGGCTGCCATTCGGGTAGAGGTACAGGTGATCGGAGGTGGTGGTGCAGCCGGACAGAATCAGCTCGCTCATCGCCGTGAGCGTGGAGATGCGGATCATCTCCGGCGTCAGGCCAGACCAAATCGGATACAGCCGCTGCAGCCAGCCGAACAGCTCGGCATCCTGCGCCCCGGGAATCGCCCGCGTCAGGCTCTGGAACATGTGGTGATGCGTGTTCACCATGCCCGGCATCAGCACACTGCCGCGCAGGTCGATGACTTCGTCGGCGGCTTGCGGCAACTCGGCGCTAGGGCCGACTGCTTCGATCACGCCGTTGCGGATGAACACACCACCGTCGGCGATTTCGCGCCGGTGGGCATCCATCGTGACGAGAATATCGGCGTGATGTAGCAGCAGGGTTGTCATCAAAAACTGCCCTCAGAATATTCAGTGCATATCCCCCCTTTTCGAAGGGGGGCTAGGGGGGATTTCTGCGACCTCTCAATTTGCCAGCAGCGTCGAAATCCCCCTCCATCCCCCTTCACAAAGGGGGAAGTAAAAACCTGCCCTACTTAGGTAGTAACGGTTCGCTTATTTTGAAAAAGCCCCCACTCACCCCGGCAAAAATGGCTTCCCCAACGACGCCGGCAAATTCAACTGCAGCAACCGTCGATCCCGAGAAATCAGCACCAGCACCACAATCGTCGCCACATACGGCAAGGCGGCAAGGAGCTGTACCGGCACCTTGATCCCCAGCGTTTGCGCATGGAATTGCAGGATGGTCACGCCGCCGAACAGATACGCGCCCAGCAGCAACCGGCTGGGTTTCCAGGTGGCGAACACCACCAGCGCAATCGCGATCCAGCCGCGCCCGGCCACCATGTTCTGTACCCACAGCGGGGTGTAGACGGTCGAGAGATACGCGCCGCCCAAACCGGCCATTGCCCCGCCGAATAGTGTCGCGCCGTAGCGCACCAGCAGCACCGGGTAGCCGATGGCGTGCGCGGCTTCGGGGGACTCACCCACCGCCTTGAGCAACAAGCCAAGCCGCGTGCGCGCCAGCACCCACCACACCACGCCGAACACGATCACGGACAAATACACCACCGCGCTTTGCTGAAAAAAGATCGGGCCCAGCACCGGGATTTGCGCCAGTAGTGGAATCGGCAGCGGCTGCATGCCCGGCAGGCTGTAGCTCACATAGCTTTGGCCGATGAAGGCTGAGAGACCGACGCCAAAAATGGTCAGCGCCAAACCGCAGGCTGCTTGATTGGCCGCCAGCGACAGCGCCGGAATGGCGAACAGCAGCGCCGATGCTGCGCCGGCCAAGGTGCCCGCAGCCAAGCCAGCCCATGCCCCCAAGCCGGTATCGACCGCGCAGGCAAAGCCAGCAATCGCGCCAATCAGCATCATGCCTTCCACGCCGAGGTTGAGAACGCCGGAGCGCTCGGTCACCAACTCGCCCAAGCCAGCAAAGAGCAGCGGCGTGGCAGCGCCGAGTGTGGCAGCGAGGACGGGGATCAGGAGTTCAATCATGATTAGCTCTCATGCGGCAGCGCAGCCGGGCTCGTTGGCGCAGCGGCGGTGGGTTGGATGGCTGCCTTGGCCGCCTGGGCTTTCTTGCTGCGGCGCAGGCGGTTATCGATGAAGGCATCCGCCCCCAGCAGGAAGAACAGCAACATGCCCTGGAACAAACCGGTGATTGCAGAAGGCAGCTGCAGCGACACTTGCGCCGCCTCACCGCCCAGATAGAGCAGCGCCATCAAGAAGCCCGACCAGACGATGCCGAACGGATTCAGCCGGCCCAGATAAGCCACGATGATCGCGGCGTAGCCATAGCCCGGCGAGATATTCAGATTGAGCTGCCCGACCGGCCCGGCGATCTCGCCCACGCCCGCAATCCCCGCCGTCACGCCGGACAGCAAGAAGCTGATCCAGACCGTCGCCTTGGCGGAAAAGCCGGCGTAACGCGCCGCATCTGGCGCTTGGCCACCGACTTCGAGCTGATAGGCCACGAAGCTGTTGCGGAAGTACAAACCGAAGGCCAGCACCACGGCAGCGGTAATGAACACCGACGCATTCACGCGTGAACCTTCGATCAACACGGTGAACAAGGCCGAATCGCCGAACATGACCGACTGCGGGAAATTGGTGCCGCCCGGATCACGCCAGGGGCCGCTGACCATATAGGACAAGATGTAATTGGCGATGTAGGCCAGCATCAGCGTGGTCAGCGTTTCCACCGCGTTGAAACGTGTTTTCAGCCACGCCGCCAGTCCGCCCCAAATCGCCCCGCCCAGCGCGCCAGCCACCACCATCGCAGGCAAGATCCAGTGGGCGTTCATGCCGTCGGTCAGCACCGCCACGCCGCCGCCGCACAGCGCGCCCATGATCAACTGCCCTTCCGCGCCGATGTTGTAGATGCGTGCCCGATAGCCGATCGCCAGCCCTTCGGCGATCAGGATCAAGGGCGACGCCTTCACCAGCAATTCACTCCAGCCATAGCCGGATGACAAAGGCTGGACGAAGAACACGATAAACGCCTGTAAGGGGTTCTTGCCCAGCGCCAGGAACAGCAGCGTGCCGGTCACCAGCGTCAGGCCGACGGCGATCAGCGGCGCCAGCCAGCGCATGCGCCGGGACGGTTGCGGGCGAGGTTCAAGCAGATGCATGGGCGGTCTCCGTATCCTGATGCGCGCCGGCCATCTTCAAGCCTGCCATCTGTAATCCGATCTGTTCAGCATTGGTTTGCGCCTTGGGCACGGCGGCGGACAATTTCCCTTGGGCCAGTACCGCTATCCGGTCGCAGATTTCAAACAACTCATCGAGCTCTTCCGACACCACCACGATGCCGACGCCCGTGCGGGATAGGTCAATGAGCGTCTGGCGCAGGAAGGCCGATGCGCCCACATCCACGCCCCAGGTCGGCTGCGCGACCACCATCACCTTCGGGGCCTGCATGATCTCGCGCCCGACGATGAATTTCTGCAGATTGCCACCGGACAACGACCGCGCCGCCGCCTCCACCCCACCACAGCGCACGTCGAAACGCTCGATGCAGCGGCGGGCAAAATCCCGCGCCGCGCCAAAACGCAGTAAGCCGTAACGGCGCAAGCCTTGCCGGTGCGCGGTGAGAATGGCGTTGCCCCACAGCGGCATGCCCGGCACCGCACCACGGCCGAGTCGTTCTTCCGGCACCACCGCCAGCCCGTGATCACGGCGTTGGCCGGCATCCAGATGCCCGACCGGCTGACTGGCCATCACGACGCGATCCGGCGCGACCGTGTGTTCGCCGGACAACGCCGCCAGCAGCTCCGCCTGACCATTGCCGGAGATACCCGCGATGCCGACGATCTCACCAGCGCGCACGTCGAACGAAATGTCTTTCAGCGCCGTGCCGAACGGATCGTCCGACGCCAGCGTGAGCTGGTTCACCGTCAGCACCGTGGCCGCGTCGCCGGTATAGGGCTCGGTGTGACACACCGGCAACTCACGGCCGATCATCATGCGGGCGAGGCTGGCATCGGTTTCCTCACGCGGGTCGGCAATGCCCGTCACCCGCCCGCTGCGCATCACCGTGGCGGTATCACACAGGGCGCGAATCTCGTGCAGCTTGTGGCTGATATAGAGGATGGAAACGCCTTCGCTCGCCAGTCGCTTGAGGGTTTCAAAGAGCTTGAGCACCGCCTGCGGCGTAAGCACCGAAGTTGGCTCATCAAGGATCAGCAATTGGGGGTTCTGCAACAGGCAGCGCACGATCTCAACCCGCTGGCGCTCGCCGACCGACAAGCCATGCACCGCCCGATAGGGATCAAGCGGCAAACCATAGCGTTCAGAAACTTCCTTCACCCGCCCTGCCAGCCGCGCCAGATCGAATTTCTCATCCAGCACCAAGGCAATGTTTTCGACCACGCTCAGCGTTTCGAACAAAGAGAAATGCTGGAACACCATGCCGACGCCCAGCCGCCGCGCCTCGGCCGGATTCGCCACCCGCACCTGTCGGCCATTCCATTGCATCTCGCCGGCATCGGCATGCACCGCGCCGTAGATGACCTTCATCAGCGTGCTCTTGCCCGCGCCGTTCTCGCCCAGCACGGCATGGATTTCGCCCGGCTGCACGATGAGGCTGACATCGTCATTGGCGACCACGCTGGGGTAACGCTTGCTGATGTGGCTCAGCTCAAGGCGGGGCACGCCGGGAGGTATGGCGGACGTCATCGTTGTTCCCTGTGGGTCTTTCGGCTTGGCCTGTTGGCCGGTTGCGCAATCAGCGAGCGCGCATCACGCACCTGTAGCAGCTGCGCGGCGACGGCGATCGCGATGCTGGCCGGGTCCTTGGCGACGATGCCGGGCACGCCGATCGGGCAAGTCAGCTCGGCCAGCCGCGCCGGATCAACACCCCGCGCCAGCAGGCGATGCTCGAACGACGCGCGCTTGCTCTTCGAGCCGATCATGCCGAAGTAGGCGAAATCGCGGCGTTGGAAAATGCGCTCACACAAGCGTAGATCAAGCTCGTGGCTTTGCGTCATGACCAGGAAGCAAGTGCCGGCCGGTGCGGCATCGATTTCGTCTTCGGGGGTGTCGGTAATGTGGCAGCGCACGCCGGCCCAGATATCAGACTCAGATGAGGGCCGGACTGCCTGACTTAAGCGCTGTCGTGTTTCATTCCCCCCTTTTTGAAGGGGGGTTAGGGGGGATTTCGACGTCATTGCAATTTGAGATGCCGCAGAAATCCCCCTCAATCCCCCTTCGAGAAGGGGGAGGTGAAAACCCCCATCACCGAGACTTGCAAACGCATCATCCCGATCATCAATCCAGTCGACCTGCGCCCCGAGCGGCAACAACAGCCGCACCAACGCTGCGCCGACATGACCTGCACCGAACAGCACAACCGGAAAGGCTGGCAGGCAGAGCGTCTGCAGCAAGCGCCAGCTTTGCGCATCGCCTTCTAGCTTGGCGTCGCTTTGAACGCGCTGCGAATCGCGCTCGGCCATCGTCCAGGTCGAATACGCGCCCGATCCGACGCCAGCTTTGGCAGCGAGCCGTGTCAGCACCTGGCCTTGGGCGACGCGATTGGCACGTTCACGCCAAATCGCTGCATCCGTCGCCGTCACACGTTCGAACAGCAGCCACACCACACCGCCGCAGCACTGGCCGAGCGTGGCAGCGAGATTGAAACGCACCAGTGCCTGCGCAGTCGCGCCGTTCAGGATGGCGCGGGCGGTGGCGATGGCCTCCCATTCCAGATGGCCGCCGCCGATGGTATCGATGCAATCCTGCGCGCCGATCAGCATGGTCGCGCCAGGTTCACGTGGGGCGGAGCCATCCACGCGGGCGACCGTCACCAGCACTTGGTCGCCGAGGGTTTCGAGGCGGGGAGCGAGGGTGGTTAGCCAGTCGTTCATGATGCGGGGCCTTGCGTTCCCTCTCCTGCTTGCGGGAGAGGGTTAGGGTGAGGGTGCTTGCCGGCTTCAACAGACGAGCCCTCACCCCCAGCCCCTCTCCCACTGGTGGGCGAGGGGAGCACATCGCGTGCAGCGGATTTTGTGCACGCCCGCAAAATCGCCTCCGGCGTCGCCGGCGCTCGCAAATCCGGCCGGCTGCCGGGGCCGATGGCCGCGGCGACCGCATCGCGCACGGCGAAGAACACCGACAGCGCCAGCATCAGCGGCGGCTCCCCCACCGCCTTGGAGCGGTGGATGCTGTCTTCAACGTTCGCGCCGTCATACAGCCGCACGTTGAACACTGGCGGCACATCGGCCACGGCGGGAATCTTGTAGGTGGACGGCGCATGCGTCGCCAACGCGCCTGACTTCGGCCCTTCGGCCTGCCACCACAGTTCTTCACTGGTCAGCCAGCCCATGCCCTGAATGAAACCGCCTTCCACTTGCCCGATATCGATGGCCGGATTCAGCGAGCGGCCGACGTCATGCAGCACATCGACCCGCAGCACCTTGAGCTCGCCGGTCAGCGTATCGATGGCGACTTCGGTCGCCGCCGCGCCATAGGCGAAGTAGAAGAACGGCCGACCGGTGCGGGTCGCCAAGTCCCAATGGATTTTCGGCGTGCGGTAGTAGCCGTCGCTCCAGAGCTGGATGCGCGCCTTGTAGGCGCTAAACGCCAGATCGCCAAAGCTGCTGTCGTAGCCCGGCGCCCGGACATGGCCGTCGGCAAACACAACGTCGGTAGCGGCCACACCAGCGATCTCGGCGACGAACGCGGCCAGCCGCTCGCGCACCGCCAACGCCGCCGCTTGCGCGGCCTTGCCGTTGAGGTCGGCCCCGCTGGATGCCGCCGTGGCGGAGGTATTTGAGACGCGAGAGGTATCGGTGGCGGTGAGGCGGATATCGGCCAGCGGCAGGCCAAACACCTCCGCTACCACCTGCTTCACCTTGGTATAGAGGCCCTGCCCCATCTCTGTCCCGCCGTGCGATACCAGCACCGTGCCATCGGTGTAGACATGCACCAGCGCGCCGGCCTGGTTGTATTGGGTGGCGTTGAACGAGATGCCGAACTTGACCGGCGTGAGCGCCAGCCCGCGTTTGATGACCGGACTGTTGGCGTTGAATGCGGCGATATCGGCGCGGCGCGCGATGTAATCGCAAGTGCTGGCGAGTTCAGCCACCAAGGCTGGCGCGATGTTGTCCTCAACCGGCATGCCGTAGTGAGTGGTATTGCGCCCGCCGTCTTCAAGCGGGCCGCCCTCGCTGGGGTCGTAGAAATTGATCTGGCGTACATCGAGCGGATCGCGGCCGAGATAGCGGGCCACGTCGTCGATGATCGTCTCGATGGCGAACATGCCTTGCGGGCCGCCGAAGCCGCGGAAAGCGGTGTTGGATACCTTGTGCGTCTTGCAACGCAGGCTGCGGATCGCCACCGCGTCGAGGTAATAGGCGTTATCGACGTGGCACAAGGCACGGTCGTTGACCGGGCCGGACAAGTCGGCGGAAAAGCCGCAATCCGATGCCAGTTGCAACTGCAAACCCAGCAGCCGGCCCACGTCATCGAAACCGACCTCCCACTGATAGTGGAACGGGTGGCGCTTGCCGGTGGCGACCATGTCGTCATCGCGATCCAGCCGCAGCTTGACCGGCTGGCCGGTATGCCGCGCCAGCACGGCGGCGATGCAGGCCCATTGCGCCGATTGCGATTCCTTGCCGCCAAAACCACCGCCCATGCGCCGGCATTCCACGCTGACCTGATGCGAGCGCATGTCCAGCGCATGCGCGACCATGTGCTGCATCTCGGTCGGATGCTGGGTGGAGCACCACAGGTGGATCGTGTCGTCTTCACGCGGTTGGGCGTAGGAAATCTGCCCTTCGAGGTAGAAGTGATCCTGCCCGCCGACTTCCGCCTGGCCGGTCAGCCGGTGCGGTGCGGAGCCCAAAGCGGCAGCGGCATCGCCGCGCGCCATGTCGGCTGGCGGCATGACCCACGATTCGGCGGCGATGGCGGATTCGATATCGAGAATCGCCGGTAGCGCGTCGTATTCGATCTTGGCCAGCCGCACCGCCCGCCGTGCCGCATCGTGGCTATCGGCGGCGACGGCAAAGATTGGCTGGCCATGAAACTGCACCAGATCGTCGGCCAGGATTGGTTCGTCGTGCAGGATCGAACCGCAGTTGTTGTGGCCAGGAATATCCGCCGCGACAATCACGGCCCGCACGCCCGGTGCAGCGCGGACGGCAGTGAGATCGATGGCGCGGATATGTCCGTGCGGGCAAGTGGAGAACCCGACCGCCGCGTGCAGCGTGCCGGTCAACTCAGCCACATCGTCCACGTAGGTGGCGCGGCCGGTGACGTGCAGATGCGCGCTTTCGTGCGGGTGGGACTGGCCGACGGTGGTTAGTGTCTCTTGCGTTTGCGAAGGCAGGCGCTGGTTCATGCGGCACCTCCCGCGGCAACCAGATCATCGAGTCGGCACGGCACAGACTGAGCGGAGGTTTCCAGCCAGAACCGTTGCAGTAACGATGCGGCGACCTGCAGACGGTATTCGCGGCTGGCGCGCATATCGGTGAGTGGCGAGAAATCAGTCGGAATCGCCGCCATTGCCGCTGCGATGCCCGCCTCATTCCACGGCTGGCCGCGCAAGGCGGCTTCGCATGCCGTAGCCCGTTTGGGTGTCGCGGCCATGCCGCCGTAGGCGATGCGTGCGTCTACCACCTTGTTGGCGGCGTCCAGCGTGACGGCAAAGGCGGCGCAGACGGCGGAGATATCCTGATCGAAGCGTTTGGAAATCTTGTAGCTGCGGAACAAGCGTCCGTTCACTGCATCCGGCACGCGCAAGGCAGCGACGAACTCGCCCGCTTCCAGCGCGTTCTTTTGATAGCCGAGATAGAAGTCTTCCAGCGGCATGTCCCGCACGCGTTCGCCCCGGCGCAAGACCACGCGGCTGCCTAATGCAATCAACGCGGGCATCGAATCGCCGATGGGCGAGCCGTTGGCGACGTTGCCACCCAAGGTGCCGGCATTGCGGATCGGCAAGGAGGCAAAGCGGCGGACGATTTCTTGCCACGCTGGTTCGGCGGCGATCAGCGCATCGAAGGCATCGGAGAGGCTGACGGCTGCGCCGATTTCCAGATAGCCGTCGGCGTGTTCGACCTGGCGCAGCTCATCCACCGCGCCGAGATAGATCACATCGCCGAGTGTGCGCAGTTGCTTGGTCACCCACAGGCCGATATCGGTCGAGCCGGCGAGGATCGTCGCTTGTGGGTGCGCCAGCCGTAACGCGGCGAGTTCGTCGATGCTGCGCGGGGCAAAGAAACGGGTGTTCTCATGGTGGTATTCCAACGCCGACAAAGCCGCCAATTCACGCAAGGCAGCGATCACCGGCAGGCGATCCAGCGCGATGCGTGGCGCGGTGTAGGCCGCTTTGGCGGCATCGAGAATCGGCCGGTAGCCGGTGCAACGGCACAGGTTGCCGGACAATACGTCCGCCACCTCGTCACGCGCCGGGCAAGTCGGGCGGTCTTCGTACATCGCCCACATCGACATCACGAAACCGGGCGTACAGAAGCCGCATTGCGAGCCGTGGCAGTCGACCATCGCCTGCTGCACCGGATGCAGTGTGTTGCCGTCCGCGAGGTCTTCCACCGTGAACAGCGCCTTGCCGTCCAGCGTGGGCAAGAACTGGATACAGGCGTTGACGGCGCGCAGGGTAAAGCCATCGTCGGTCAGCTCACCGATCACCACCGTGCACGCGCCGCAATCGCCCTCGGCGCAGCCTTCCTTGCTGCCGGTCTGGTGCAGGTCTTCACGCAGGTATTGCAGCACCGTGCGCGTCGGCGCAACGGCGTCGACCTGTTGGACGCGGCCACGGAAATAGAACTGAATGGGTCTGGCGGTCATAAGGTTCGGACTCTGCGGACAAGGTTGCAGCTGATTTCAATCTATCATGCCACCCGGATGCCGATGATCTGTCGGCGTTTATATGGGTTATATGCCGACGGATAGCAGTGACTTGGCTCCCCTCGCCCATTTCATGGGAAAGGGGCTGGGGGAGAGGGTCGTGCCAAGTATCGCGCCCTCTTCAGGCACCCTCTCCCTAACCCTCTCCCACAAGTGGGCGAGGGGACAATATCAGCTGCAATCAGACACCTCACCGCCCCACCCAGAACCCCCGCTGCAACTCAACCGTCTCCGCCGCAATCTCCGGCACCGGCCCGATCAGCTGCACCGGCTTCTGGCAATGATCGAACACGTAGCGCGACGACACGCTCATGGTCGGGTTTTCGTGATGGTCGCCGGTGAGTGCCAGCAGCTGTTCCTCGGTCATGCCGAATACCACACGGCCGATGTTGGCCCAGTAGGCGGTGCCGGCGCACATGCAGCAGGGCTCGACGGCGGTGTAGAGCGTGCAGCTCCACAGGTATTCGGGCGTGTAGTTGCTGGCCGCGACCCGTGCCAGGGTCGATTCGGCATGGTTGACCGTATCGATGTTGCATTGCTCCAACAGCACCGTTTCCTGATCCGGGCCGACCAGCACCGCGCCGAACGGGTGATGCCCCAGACTCATCGCCCGCTGGCCGACTTCGTTGGAGCGGCGCAGGTGCTTGAGAATCTGCTCGGATGTGGGCGCAAGTCCTTGGGCGGGGAAGACAGAATCGGTCATGGTGGCTCCCGAAAATCGATTAGAACACTGGCATAATCGAACACTTGTATTGCCCAAACCAGTGGCAGCGATCAAATTATCCGGCGCCAACGTTGCGCCGTATCTATACGGATTTGAATACCGCTCATAACGCTGTAGCGATGGGAGAGGTTGCGGCCGATTGCTAGAGTAAGCCAGTCATTGAATTGATCTTGATCACACCAACGAAATACCCGGAAACGCACAGGAGAATTGGTCATGCCCGCATTTCGATTCAAACCTTGCTTCAAAACGGCCCTGGCCGGCTGCCTGGCGCTCGGCTTTGCCGCCAGCGTTCATGCCGAAGACCCGCTCAAGGTCGCCTTCGTCTACATCGGCCCGACCGGTGATCACGGCTGGACGTTCTCGCACGATCAGGGCCGCAAGGCGGTCGATGCAAAATACGCCGGCAAGGTCACCACCACCTTCGTTGAGAACGTGGCCGAAACGGCGGATTCGGAGCGCGTATTCCGCGATCTGGCGCAAAAGGGCTACAAGGTCATCTATGGCACCTCGTTCGGTTACATGAACCAAATGAACAAGGTGGCAACGGCCTTCCCGAATACCACCTTCATGCACGCCACCGGCTACAAGACCGGCAAGAATCTGGGCGTGTACGACATCCGCACCTATGAAGGCGCGTACATGCTTGGCGTAGTCGCCGGCAAGATGAGCAAGTCCGGCAAGCTGGGCGTGGTCGGTTCGATTCCAATCCCGGAAGTCATCCGCAATATTGATGCCTTCACCATCGGCGCACGCAGCGTGAACCCGAACGCCACCACCCGCGTGATCTGGGTGAACGGCTGGTTCGATCCGGGCAAGGAGCGCGAAGCCGCGCTGGCGCTGATCTCGCAAGGCAGCGATGTGCTGATGCAAAACACCGACTCCCCTGCCGTGGTGCAAGCCGCGCAGGAAAAAGGCGTCTTCGCCTTCGGCTGGGATTCGGACATGACCAAGTTCGGCGGCAAGGCGCACCTGGCTGCGTCTGAACTGAACTGGGGCGTGATCTACAACAAGACCACCGAAGACGTGCTGGCGGGCAAGTGGAAATCGTCGAACATCTGGTGGGGCGTGAAAGAAGGCGCAATCAACATCGCCGACTTCGGCCCGGCGGTGCCTGCCGACGTGAAGAAGCTGGCCGAAGACCGCCGCGATGCGATCAAGGCCGGCAAGCTGCACCCGTTTACCGGGCCGCTGAAGAACCAGGCCGGCGAGATGTTCGTGGCCGCCGGCAAGACGTACTCCGACGACGATCTGCACAAGATGAATTTCTATGTGGAGGGCGTGGTGGGGGATGTGCCGAAGTAAGCGCTGCTAACCCAAGCATTCCCCGCAATGAAAAAGCGGCACCGGTTCTGCAACCGGTGCCGCTTTTTCATATCCGTCACGAGGTGGAATGGCTTAGAGCCTGTTCAAAGTCTCGCAAACTGCCAACTTGAAGCGCTGCAGGGCTTTACCTCCCCCTTTTCGAAGGGGGATTGAGGGGGATTTCGACGCCGGTAGATATTGAGATGTCGCAGAAATCCCCCCTAGCCCCCCTTCAAAAAAGGGGGATGGCAACGTAACCCGTTGTCGAAAAAAACTTTGAACAGGCTCTTAGGTGGAACTTGGGCTGGGATCAGGGCTGACCAGAGGTGGCAAGCGCTGCACCTTATCCAGCAGCCAATCCGCCGCAATGATCAACTCAGCCAGCAGGCGCTCGTCGATTTCCAGATAACCCTCGTACTCGGCCAGATTGCGTTGCTGATGGCACTTGGCCAGCACGCGCCAGATTTCCGGCCCGGCATCCAGCGTGTGCGGCAAACATTGGAAAACCAGATAGCGGTTATCCGATCGGTAACCGTGATAGCGCAATGCCGCCAAGGCCAGCGCATGCGAGGCGTTGTAGGCGAGATCGAATCGGCTGTCTTGCGACAGACTGCTGTTCTTCGCGTCCTGCAAACGGACGATGGCCGAACGGAGCAAACCGGCAAATTCGCCGGCGCTGGCACGTTCGCTCTTCAGGCTACCGGTCTTCAGCAGGTTGGAGAGATTCTCCAAGGTCATCGGCACCTCCAATCAAGAAGATTTTGGGTTGTTCCAATACGCGCACCACAAAGGTGTTGCCTTCGTACATGCGCTGCTGCCATTCAGTACGACTGTAAACGGTCGGGTTGATCGGGCGGCCGAGCTGCGCTTCGGGTTCGGTCAGCATGGGGAAGAGATCCGCATAAGCCAGGCTATCGCTGATGATCATCAGGTCGATATCGCTATGGGGCTGCGGATTGCCCTTCGCAACTGAGCCGTAGATAAACGCAGCTTCCAGCTGATTCGCAACGGGCAGCAACGCTTGCCGCACAACGTCCGCCAAACCGAATGTCTTGCGTATCAAGCCACTGAGCTCTGCAAAAACCGGAGACGCCTGATTGGCTTGGTAGTGCTTCTGGTTGCCTATTTTGCTGATGCTGAGCAAGCCCGCCTCGCCCATGCGTTTCAGTTCACGCTGCACCGGGCCGTTACCGGCCCCGATCAAGCGGATCAGCTCGTTGGTGTAAAAGGTGCGGTCAGGGTTCCCGAAGCACAGCGCCAGCAGTTTTTGCTGCACGCCGGTAAAGAGAACATCTGCGACACCAGGGACATTCATACTCATAAAGAGTATTAATATACTCAAATTGAGTACAAATCAATCGTCGCCCCCGTGTACGAGCGAATCGGGCCAGCTAAAGGCAATCGGCAATGCCTGCAAAGCGAGCGCCGGTTTTACACTGCGGGCATGCCTACCTCGACGCCCGCCTCCTCCGCTGCAACCCAAACCCTTTCCCGCCGGGAACTGTTCAGCGGGTTTTTCAAGATTGGCTTGTCCGGTTTTGGTGGCGTGCTGCCGTTGGCGCACCGGGTGCTGGTGGAAGATCTGCGCTGGCTGGATGACGCCGAGTTCACCGAAGTCCTCAGTCTGGGGCAGACACTGCCGGGGCCGAACATCTGCAATATGTCGGTGGTGATCGGGGCGCGGTTTCAGGGGGCATGGGGTGCAGTCGTGGCGCTGGCCGGGCTGTTGTTCGCGCCCTTGTGCATCATCGTGATGCTCGGCCTGCTGTATGCCCGTTACGGTCAGATCGGCCCGTTGCCGCATATGTTGAATGGCATTGCGGCTGTCGGCGCCGGGTTGATGGGGGGCACCGGTGTAAAACTCGCCATCAAGCTGGAGCGCACTGCTTGGGTCTGGGCGGTAGCAGCAGCGGCTTTTGCTGGTACGGCATTGTTTGGCTTCCATCTGGTAGGCGTCTTGCTGGTGCTGGCACCGCTCAGCATCGGCATGGCCTGGTATCAGCTGGCCCGGCAAACCAAACATAACAGCGAGCCGGAACAATGAGCACGATCCTGCAACTGCTGGCGACGTTCAGCATGCTGTCGTTCTTTGCCATCGGCGGCGCGAATTCGGTGCTGCCGGAAATGCATCGCCAAGCGGTGGACATCCACCATTGGATGAGCGGCAGCGAATTCGCCGCGCTATTTGCCTTGGCACAGGCCGCGCCGGGGCCGAATGTGTTGATCGTGAGCCTGATCGGTCTGCACGTGGCGGGATTGCCGGGTGTGGTGGCGACGACGGTCGCCATGTGCGGCCCATCGTCATTGCTGGCCTATCACATCGGCAAACTATGGCACCGGTTCCGCGATGCACCATTGCGTGGCGTCATCCTGCGCGGGCTGACACCGATCACCATCGGGTTGGTGCTGGGTAGCGGCTATCTGCTGACGCGTTCGGCCGACCAAAGCTGGCCGGCCTATGTGCTGACGGCCGTTACGGTGCTGCTGATGATCCATACGCGGCTCAATCCCTTGTGGTTGTTGGCCGGTGGCGCGGTGTTGGGTTTGTTGGGCGTGGTTTAGGTATCGCACCGCCTCCGTAGCCCGGACGGCTTTGCCGGCCGGGGCCGCCATCGGAACAGACTCCGGCCGGGGCAACATGGCATCAAGGATCACCCCGTGCGGTACGGGCATACGCCACCACCCCGGCCGGCTAAGCCATCCGGGCTACGGGATGTAGAAGTGTTGGAAATATGATGCTGCGTTGCAACAGTTTTGGCTGCGGCGAGCTCGTCCCCTTAGAATCAGGATTCATTCCTCCCTCTCCTGCCCCCGCCGATGAAACTGTATACCTCGCATACCAGCCCGTTTGGTCGCAAGGTCCGGGTTGTGCTGCTGGAAAAGAAGATCGAATTCCAGTGGATCGAAGAGCAACCGAACACGCCGGGGAGCCTGATCGCCAGCCTGAATCCGCTCGGCAAGGTGCCCGCGCTGCTGCTCGATGACGGCAAGCCGCTCTATGACTCCAGCGTGATTGTCGATTACCTCGACCAGGTGTCACCAGTAGCGCGACTGATTCCCGCCGAGCATCGGCAGGCCATCGGCGTGAAGCGTTGGGAAGCACTGGCCGATGGCATTGTCGATGCGGCAGTGCTCGCCTTTCTGGAGCGACGCCGCCCGGCAGCCAAGCAAAGCGAGGAATGGATCACCCGCCAGCTGGAAAAAGTCGATCGCGGCCTGTTCATGCTGTCCGCCGATCTCAGCGATCGCAAGTGGTGTTTTGGCGGCCATTTCAGCCTCGCGGATATCGCCGTCGGCTGTTGCCTTGGCTATCTCAATCTGCGCATGCCGGCGCTGGGTTGGGCTGACCGCCACCCGAACCTGGCCGTGCTGTTCGAGCAGTTGAATCAGCGGCCGTCGTTTCAGGAAACGCAGCCGCCGGTGGGTTGAGCGGCCAAGGGGAATCGATTGCGCCAGGAGCAACGCTTTTACAAGCACTCTCCCCCTAACTCTCTCCCTCTGTCCCTGAACAAGGCTAAAAGCCATGCACGGGATGTGAGAGGGAATTAGAAACGGCATCACCCCTCACTCAAACCAACGCCCAAACTGCTCCCGCAGTCGTTCGGCATATTGCTTGCGCACCGGCACCCGTGCCGCGCCCAGCGCCAGCTCGTACAGCCCCTTGCCCTTGTAGAGCGCCCGCTCGACCTTCTTCGGATTCACCAGATAGGAGCGGTGCACCTGCAGCATGACGTCATCCGGGAAATAGAGCCGGATCGTGCGCAGCCTTAGCGTCACGTACAGCGGCATCTTGCTGTCCTGGGTGTAGATGCCGCTGTAGCCCTTGTCGGCACGGACATACAGCAGCTTGTCCTTGCGGGAGGCGATCTCGTATAGCTCGGACAGCACATGCGGCTGGCGGGTAAGTTCGGTGAGTTGCTGGCGGATCATGCTCATCTGCGCGACCAGATGGCGCAGCACCGCTTCGTCTTCGTCGCTGGCCGCGCTGTTGAACGCGATGGCGAGCTGGTGATCCGAGCCGTGATCCGGCTTGAGCCAAGCATGGAGGCGATCAGCACTGAACCCCAGCGCTTGCTCGCCCGCCAGCAATGTCTCCCCGCCGGCATCGCCAACCCAGTTACCAATCGATTCCTGCAATTCGCCGTCTTGCAACAAGGCAACCGCGCGGACAGCCTGTTCCATCGCCAGGAAATTCATCACGGCGTCGAGCATTTTTTCGACGCTGCGTTGCTCGCTCAGCGTCTCGGTCAGTTTGCCCAAGGCGGTGAGTCGTTCGACCAATGGACTGACGGCGATCCGCTCGGCGACTGCCGCAACCGCCGTCCCGCCCGAATCTGCCGAGACGAATTCCATATCCGGCTGATGTTGCACCGGAATAGGAGCTGCAGTTGGATTGATCAACGGGGGATCGAGCGCCGGAGGCGCATCGGCCACCAGCGGCATCAGCATCTGCGTGAGTTGATTGGCGTTAGCCAGTGCCAACCCCATGCCAACGCGTTGCTGTTGCGCGGCAGGCCCGGCCAAGGCGATCTGCGTCATCGCGCCTTGTACGTCTTGCTCGAAGCTGAAGAGCAAGGGCAACAATTGCTCGACATTGCTGCGCACTTGCTGCACCACATCAGCTTCAAACTGGTCGCGACGCCATGTCACGTACCGTCGCCGTGCGATCAATAAAAACGGCAGGGCCAGTAGTGCCAAGACGCCGCCCAATACGCCGTCTGCCCATGATGGCCGCGCATGCCACGCTTCAAGCGCATCCAGCCAAGCCCCACGCCAAGGATGGAAATCGCGATAACCGATTCGCAGCAGGCTATCCGCACCACGCGCATCGCTCGCCACCTCCCATAAACCGATGCCGGCATAACCAGCCTGCGCCAGCACGCCGAGCTTTTCCCGCAAGGCACGCGGGCTTTCGAAGGAGACGAACTGGCCGCGCACCGCGCTGTAGAGATAGCTGGCGTGGCCCTTGTCATCCCAGTACTCGGTGAAGGGACCGTGGCGGGCCATGTCCAGCACTTCATTCATGGTGAAGGTGCCGGTGGGGCCGGTGGTGGTGTCGTCCCAGCTGCCATAGGGCACGCCGGTAAACGGTTGATACAAGCCATGATTGGCCGGTTTCACCCCGACCCAGCTGTTCGCCTCGGCATCGATCATCAGCACCAGTTTGTCGGCCGGCACGCCGCGTGATTTGAGTAGTTCCATCACGTGCGTCACGTTGCTTTCGTCAGCGCTATCTCGCCCGTACAGCGCCGCGCTATGGCCGGTGGTTTTCTCCCACGCGCCGTAATAGTCGTAGGCGTCGACGACGGCGAAATCGACCGCTTCGACCTCGCTACGCGTGAGCGGCGGGGTCAGCTGCAAGGGGCTGGCGCCCAAGGTGGTGGAGAGCCAATAGCGCTGGCCGGTCTGGCGCGTGTGTTCATCCAGCGCCTGCCGGATCGTCTGCAGCAGGCTGATCTTGTTGCGCTGGTCATCCGGGCGCGGATGAAGCGTTTCCGGGCCGCCAACCACCGGGTATTGCCAATCGATCTCCACGCCATCGAAACCGTAATGGTCGATGAAGGCAACCAGCGCGGCGGCGAATTTCTGCCGGAGTACCGGGCTGGCGGCCAGTTCGGGGAAGGCATCGGAATACGTCCAGCCACCGATCGAGATCAACGTGTGCAGGCCGGGATGGCGAATCTTCTCTTCTCGCAGCTTGGCGTAGTTGCCGCGCACGGTGTCCGGCCCACGCAGGCCGGATTGGGCGAAGTTGAGGTCCGCGACGAAATTGCCGGGGGAGATCGAGCCATCCGGGTTCGGCTTGGCGTAGACGTAGGTGAGGAAATCCAGCCGATCCAGCGGAATGTTGTCGATCGAAAACTGGTTCTGGAAACTGGTCCAGTACGGGTAATAGCCGATCAGCACCGGCTTGGGCAGTCCTTGCGCAGCGGCCGGCAACATACAGCCAGCGCACAGCCCAAGTCCCATCAGCCAGCGCACGCATGAAGCCCACGCCATCTCTCATCTCCGTCCTTTTTTGATCGATCCGTCGAGATCGGATCAATCCTGGTCGGGCGTTGAAACGCCACTGCTTCGCATACTACTGCGCGCTTGCGGGAAGTGAGCCGGATCAGCCCTTGCCGTCCATCGTTTTATGCGGTTTTGGGGGCGGGAAACGCCATATCACGGTGATTTTCGTGAAATAACCCCGAACAAAGGACGACTACAAATCATTGAAAAATATAACCATTTTTCAAATGAAAGCGCTTTCCGTGAAACAGGCATTTCCAATGCGTTGTTTCGCCATACCACGTCGGGAACTCTACGCAGCAGCGGGAGCAGCACAGACCAACCCGCACCCACCCAAGAGCCACGAACCAAATCCAGCGTAGCGATGCTGGCTAGGCGTGCGACGCGCAGGCAGTACAAAGTCGGACGGCAAGCGAGCACAACAACGCCAGCAGGATTTTGTTAGCGGCTCTCATAGAAGATGACATGGAGATTCACCGAATGAAGCCAATCGCAAAAACCTCGCGCCGCCTCAAAGCGGTTGCCCTCGCGCTCTCCCTTGGCCTGCTCGGCCAAAGCAGCGCCATCGCAACGGAAGCCGCGCCCTACTTCTTCACCTGGGGCTATGGCAATAGCGCCTATAAATTCACCAGCCTGATGGATGCCAAGTCCAAAGCCGGCCTCGACGCCGTCACGCTGGCCTTCATCATCTCCGGCGGTGGCTGCTCGCTCAGCGGCGACGTCGACAACATGCTGAGCGATGTCACTGCCTTCGAATCCGCCGGCGGCCGCGTCATCATCTCCTTCGGCGGCGCATCCGGCACGTATGTGGAAGCCGGCTGTACCGGTGCCCAGATGGCTACCCTGATCGATGGCCTGCTGCAGCGTACCGGCGTGCGTGCGCTCGACTTCGACGTGGAAGGCAGCCAGCTGTCGCAAAGCAATCTGAATAGCGTGCGCAACGCGGCAATCAAGACACTGCAAGCCAAATACCCGGACTTGTACGTCTCGTTCACCTTGCCGGTGAACCCAACCGGCCTCGAACCGGATGGTGTTGCGCTGGTGCAAGGCGCCGCCAATGCCGGCGTACGTATCAACGTGGTCAACATCATGACGATGGACTACGGTTCGTCGATTTCCAGCGGCAAGAAGATGGGCGACCTGGCGGTGCAGGCCGCCAACTCGCTCTACAGCCAGCTCCAGTCGATTTACACCAGCAAGAGCAGCAGCGAGTTGTGGGCGATGGTCGGCATCACACCCATGATCGGCCAGAACGATGTCTCGACCGAGGTGTTCACCACGGCAGATGCGACGACCGTGGCCAATTTCTCCAAGCAATACGGCGTCGGCCTGCTGGCCTTCTGGGCGCTGCAACGTGACCGTAGCGGCTCCGGCAGCGTGGATGATTTCTCCAACACGCCGCAAACCGACTACCAGTTCTACAAGACCTTCAAGGCGGTGAAGACCGGCAGCCCGGCCCCCACGCCGACGCCAAGCCCGACCACCGTACCGACGACAGCGCCGACACCCAAGCCGACCGCCACCCCGGTCCCGACACCGGCCCCGACGCCGAGCGGCTCCTGCTACGCCGCGTGGAGCGCAACGCAAGATCACTACAACCAAGGCGACAAGGTCACCCTGAACGGCGTCAACTACGTCGCCAACTGGTGGACCAACGCCAATCCGTCGACCACCAGCGGCCCGTCCGGCTCCGGCAAGGATTGGACTGTGCTGGGTAACTGCAGCGGTACAACACCGGCCCCGACACCGGTTCCGACCACTGCACCGACACCGAAGCCCACCGCCACACCGGTGCCCACAGCAACCCCTACCGCAACCCCTGCCCCGACACCCAGCCCGACTGCCACGCCGACCCCCGGCACTTGCCCGGCTTGGGCAGAAGGCAATACCTACACGGTTGGCAGCTGCGTGAGCTACGGCGGCGTGAACTACATCGCGCTGGTGACCCACACCGCGTATGTCGGCACCGGCTGGAACCCGCCAGCTACGCCGACGCTGTGGAAGCTGCAATAAACCCCGGCCTGTTTCAAGCCAGCTGAACCCCGAAACCCGCCAGCTCACCCTGGCGGGTTTTCGGCTTTGCGCAGCATGCAACGCACGCATGGCTCGTACACACAAGCGCTTGACTTGAAAGGGAATATTTATAGAATTCCCCTCGATGACAGCAGCATGTTGTCATCACGTAAAAAATCAAACTAAAGGATGGAGTGATGAAAACGACCTTGTTCGCACGCGGACACGGCAAGCTGGCGCTCGCGCTGCTTCCCGCCGCACTGGCAACGCAACTTGCGTTCGCCGCTTATCCGGCCTGGCAGGCGGATACCTACTACACCGCCGGCACCATCGTGGTTTACAACGGCCACGACTACAAAGCCACCGTCAATCAAACCGACTACAGCAGCACCGGCTGGAACCCGACCGTTGCCAGCCTGTGGACGGATCTGGGCGCGGATGCCGGCGGTACGCCGACAGCCACCCCGGCCCCCACGGCAACCCCAGTCCCGACCCCCACGCCGAAGCCAACAGCAACGCCGACCCCATCGATCACCCCGGTGGTCGACCCGACACCGAAACCCACCGCCACACCGACACCGGTCAGCTCCTGCTACGCCGCGTGGGATTCCACCAAGGATCACTACAACGGTGGCGACAAGGTGACCTACCAAGGCGTGAATTACGTCGCCAACTGGTGGACCAATGCCAACCCGGCCACCAACAGCGGCCCGTCCGGCTCTGGCAAGGACTGGACTGTGCTGGGCAACTGCGGCGGCGGCACACCGGTGCCGACCCCAACGGCCACGCCAACCCCGAAGCCGACCGCTACCCCGGTGCCGACGGCGACCCCAGTCCCGACAGCAACACCGACCCCCACCCCGACGCCAATCGGCACTCCGGTCCCGAGCGGCACGTTGCCCAAGCATGTGCTCGTCGGCTACTGGCAAAACTTCGATAACGGCGCGGCAACCGTTTCGCTCGCCAACGTCAACAAGAACTACGACGTGATCGAAGTCGCCTTCGCCAACTCGACCTCGACCCCGGGCGGCATCTCGTTCACGGTCGATTCCGGCCTGGCCGGCAAGCTCGGCGGCTATACCGATGCCCAGTTCACCAGCGACATCAACACGCTGCATAGCCAGAACCGCTTCGTGGTGCTGTCGATCGGCGGCCAGAACGGCAATGTCGACCTGAGCTCGGCCACCAACGTGACCAACTTCGTCAACAGCGCCTACGCGCTGATCCAGCAATTCGGCTTTGACGGCATCGATATCGATCTGGAAAACGGCCTGAGCATCAGCGGGCTGGAAAGCGCACTCACGCAATTGCGCCAAAAGGTCGGCTCGAAGCTCATCGTGACGATGGCCCCGCAAACCATCGACATGCAAGCCGGCAGCCAGACCTACCTCAAGGCCCTGCAAGACCTAAAGGGCACCGGCATCATCACGATGATCAACACCCAGTACTACAACTCCGGCAGCATGCTGGGGCGTGATGGCAATGTGTACTACGAAGGCACCGAGGACTTCATGACCGCCCTGGCGGACATCGTGCTGCAATACGCCACCCCGGATCAGGTCGGCCTTGGCCTGCCTGCCTCCAGCTCTGGCGCGGGCAGCGGCTACGTTGACCCGTCACTGGTCAACAAGGCCGTCGATTGCCTGACCTCCGGCACCAACTGCGGCAAATACATCCCGGTCGCGAAGTACCCGACGTTGCGCGGCGTGATGGATTGGTCGATCAATTGGGACTTGAGCAATAACAACAACTTCGCCAACACGGTGAAACCGCACCTGAACAGCTTGCCGTAACGCTGTTTGCCGATGCCTGGGTGGCTTTGGCTGCCTGGGTATCGGGTGCTTGAAACAAAAAAAAGGACAGGCTTCGGCCTGTCCTTTTTTTATTTCACGTCAATGAGTGCAAGAGGTAATGAAATGAAGAATTAGCTTTCTGTCAGCCGAAGACACATGTGCATTTCATCGTGATGCTCGCCATCAATGATCAAGGCACTTGGCTCTTGGCCAAACGATTTGAAACCAAGCGACTCATAAAGCTGGATCGCATGCGCGTTACGCGCATTGACGCTCAGATTGGCTTGGCTAATGCCACTCACCGATTTCGCCAATGCAAGTGCTTGCAAAAGCAAGCGCCGCCCAAGCCCTTTTCCACGGGCACTTGGCGACACATACAGACCCCAAATAAGCGCCTTGTGCTCCAGCTTCTTCTTGTTGTCTCGACCAAGCGCAACAAGCCCAACGAGTTCGCGCTCGACAAAAGCGCCAAAGACGCCACGGTCTGGATGGAACGCAAGACGTCCCTCGATCATAGCGACGGGGAAATCTTTCTCTTCCTCATAGCTCGATCCGAAAGCGGTCGGCGCGTCTTGGAGTGCGCTAAGGCGTAATGCCTGGAATGCGGCAGCGTCGTCTGGGGTAAGTCGGCGAATAGTCATATGAGGCAAGGACAACAGTAGTTGAATGGGCGATGAGGAACTCATAGGGCAATTGCAAAGAACCTGATCAGTAGTGATCCCTGCATTGCAAGACGGTCACGGTGTCGTCGCGAACCGCGTACACCAGGCGATGTTCATCATTGATACGGCGAGACCAAAAACCGGAAAGCTGATGCTTCAGTGGTTCCGGCTTGCCGATGCCGACGAATGGATCGCGCTGGATTTCGCGAATCAGCAGATTGATCCGTTTCAGAATCACCCGGTCGGTCTGCTGCCAATACAGGTAGTCCTCCCAGGCATTGCGGTCGAAACGGATATCCATTCATTCGGCATCCGGATCGAGCAAATCGTGCTGCTCGACTTCGCCATTTTGGTAGCGCTCCACTGCAGCCATAAGACGCTGTGCGCCCTTGGGATTGCGCAGCAGATAGGCGGTTTCTTCCAAGGCGTTGTAATCGTCCAGCGACATGATGACAACGGGCTTGCCGCGCTGGGTGGTGACGATCACGGGTGCGTGGTCATCGTTAACGCGGCGCATCACGTCGGCGAAATGCTGGCGCGTATAGCTGGCGGTAAGGGCATCCATACTGGGAAACTCCAAAAAAGATTGTACGAAGTTTAGCAGCATTCCTTCGTACCCTTACCCAGTCCAGGTTTGGCATTTTCAACCAACCATGGCGCGCTATTTCGTCGACTCAGCCACCTGCTCCAACGCCAGCAAACTCCGCTTGCGCTCAATCCCCCACCGATACCCGGCCAGTGCGCCGTCATTGCGCACCACCCGGTGGCAGGGAATCGCAACGGCGATCTTGTTGGCCGCACAGGCAGCTGCGACCGCCCGGACAGCCTTGGGCGAGCCGATGCGCTCGGCGAGGTCGGTGTAACTCAGCGTTGTGCCGGCCGGGATGTCGCGCAGCGCTTGCCATACCCGCAACTGGAAGGCGGTGCCGCGCACGTCCAGCGGGAGGTTCAGCGGCTGCATCGGAAGATCAACAAAGCCGATCACTTGCGCCATCCATTGCTCGAAATCTGCCTCACCCCCAGTCAGCTGCGCCTGCGGAAAACGGTCTTGCAGATCGTGTACCAGCGCTTCGGCCTCATCACCGAGCAGGATGCAGCACACGCCTTTGTCGGTTGCGGCAACGAGGATTGCGCCGAGCGAGCATTGACCGACGCCAAAGCGGATCACCTCGCCGCGCCCGCCAGATCGATATTTGGCCGGGGCCATGCCGATGAGGCCGGTGGCATCGGCATAGAAGCGCCCGCTCGAGTTGAAGCCCGCATCGTAAATAGCCGCCGTGACCGACTCGCTGGCGGGCAGTGCATCGGTCACGCGCCGGGCGCGGTTGGCGGCAGCGTAGTCCTTGGGCGTGAGGCCAGTGACGGCTTTGAAGATGCGGTGGAAATAGAAGCGACTCAGCTCGGCGACTTCTGCCAGCTCATCGAGCGTCGGCAGCGTTTCGCTGGCTTCGATCAGACGGCAGGCCCGACCAATTGCTGCGGCTTGGCGCTCAGCGAGCGGCGCTTCGTTGGGTTTGCAACGTTTGCACGGGCGAAAACCGGCAGCCTCGGCATCGGCGCAACTGGCATGAAAGCGAACGTTCTGGCGCTTGGCCGGCCGTGACGGGCAAGAGGGGCGGCAGTAGACGCCCGTGCTGGCGACCGAATACCAGAACACGCCATCCGCCCGCCCATCACGCGCCTGCACGGCGGCCCAGCGTTCGTCGTCGGTGGTGAAAACGGGGAGATCGGTAAGGGTGTTCATGGTGTTCTCCAAGGCGGCTGACCGGTGTGATCGATGGGTTGATCTTGCCGCGGCCGGCGACGGGGCACACTCCGTCGCTTGCTTTTGAATTGGAGCACATGAAAAGGAATATATGTAGCCACGCAGGATGGGTTGAGCTTGCGATACCCATCGCTCACGTTGAACGAAACCGCATGGGTATCGCTTGCGCTCAACCTACGGGATCCACGAATGCGGCTACTTCAGCCAGAGCGTGACGAGCAGCCCAGCCAGTAGCGCCGCAATCGCGCCCAACAGCCAGTTACGTTTCTTCTGTTCCCACATCAAACCACGATAGCCGGTGATCAACAGTTCGGTCGGGTTCTGGTTCACGAGTTCGTTGAGCTTGCGTGGCAGGGTTGGCAGCAGCGCGGCCCATTGCGGGGCTTCGCGCTTGAGGTTGCGCCACATGCCGCGCCAGCCGATCTGCTCGTTCATCCAGCGCTCCAGGAACGGCTTGGCGGTTTGCCACAGGTCGAGATCGGGGTCGAGCTGGCGGCCGAGGCCTTCGATGTTGAGCAGCGTTTTTTGCAGCAGCACCAGCTGCGGCTGGATTTCGACGTTGAAGCGGCGGCTGGTTTCAAACAGGCGCAGCAACACGGTGCCGAAGGAAATCTGCGAGATCGGCTTATCGAAAATCGGCTCGCAGACGGTGCGCACGGCCGCTTCCAGTTCTTCGACGCGCGTCTCCCGCGGCACCCAGCCCGATTCGATATGCGCCACGGCCACGCCGTGATAATCGCGGTTGAAGAAGGCGAGGAAGTTGATGGCGAGGTATTGCTTGTCGCTCTCGCTCAGTGTGCCGACGATGCCGAAATCGAGGGCGATATAGCGGTTGTCGGCGGCGACGAAGATGTTGCCGGGGTGCATGTCGGCGTGGAAAAAACCATCGCGGAACACTTGGGTGAAGAAGATTTCCACGCCGAAGCGGCCGAGTTTTTTCAGGTCGATGCCGGCAGCGCGCAGCTCGTCGATGCGGCTGATCGGCGTACCGTCCATCCATTCCAGCGTCAGTACTTCGCGATGCGTCCAGTCGTAGAACACTTCCGGCACGATCAGCTGGCTGGAGTTCAGGAAGTTGCGGCGCAGTTGCGCGGCATTGCCGGCCTCGATCATCAGATCAAGTTCGTCGTGCAGGTATTTGTCGAATTCAGCAACAACTTCGCGTGGCTTGAGGCGCTTGCCGTCGGCGAACAGTTTTTCCACCAGTGCGGCCATCACGCGCATCAAGGCGAGATCGGAGTCGATCACCGGCAGGATATTCGGCCGCAGCACCTTCACCGCCACATCGCGGCCGTTTGGGAGCTTGGCGCGGTGGACTTGGGCAATGGATGCGCTGGCGACCGGCACGCGGTCGAATTCGGCATACAGCTCGCCGATCGGTTTACGCAGGCCGGCTTCGATCACAGCGACAGCAACATCCGCATCGAATGGTGGTACGTCGTCCTGCAGTTTGGCAAGTTCGTCGGCAATGTCTTCCGGCAGCAGATCGCGGCGTGTAGACAGCACTTGGCCGAATTTGACGAAGATCGGGCCGAGGTTTTCCAGCGCCAGGCGCAGGCGCACGGCGCGCGGTTGGCTCAAATCACGCCAGAAGAAAATGCGAGTCAGAAATTTGCGCAGACCATGTACGCGCTCGTGGCCGAGCAGGAATTCATCCAGCCCGTAGTGAACGATGACGCGGGTGATTTTGAGCAGGCGGAAAAGGCGCATCAGAAGCTTTTATGGTTGAGGCGTTCGATACGTTTTTCCAAGCGCGCCACGTCATCACGCAAGGCGTCCACATCGTGCAGGAAGGCCTGGACGTCCGGCTTGTTGGCGAGCAGTGGTGCTTCATCACGCCAGTATTCGATCAGGTGCACGAACATGCGGGAGCCAATGGCACCGGGGATACCGCCGACCTTGCCGGCCAGCCACACCAGCCGGTTGGCAGCGACGTCGCCGACGAATTGCGATAGTTCTTCCGCCGCATCCCAGCGCACATGGCCGAGTACGCGGCCGATGCCGGCGGCGAGGTCGGCGTCACCGGCCAGCTTCAGCTGTTTTTGCGCGGCGGTGCGGTCGAAGGCGAAGGTGATGAAGAAGGCCAGCGGCAAGGTCAGCGTGGCTTCCGCATCGGCGGTGCTTTTCTGCCAGCGCCAGTGCTCATCGATGGTCAGCGTGGCGGCGATCACCGGGAATTCCAGCCGGATCACCCGGCCGTGATAGCGCGCCAGCTCGCCACGCGCCGTCGCGTCGCGATCGAACAGGCGATTGAGCAGGCTGGCGAGCATCAGATCTTGGTGCCTTTGTGCAAGGCGACCACGCCGGCGCTCATGTTGTGGAAGTCGGCGCGGGCGAAACCGGCGTCGAGCATCATTTGCTTGAGCGTCTCTTGATCCGGGTGCATGCGGATCGATTCGGCAAGGTATTGGTAGGACTCGGCATCGTTCGCCACCAGCTTGCCCATGAACGGCAGCAGCTTGAACGAGTAGAGGTCGTAGGCCGGCTTGAGCGGCGTCCAGACCTTGGAGAACTCCAGCACCAGCAGGCGACCGCCCGGCTTGAGCACGCGGTGCATTTCCTTCAGCGCAGCGTCTTTGTGCGTCATGTTGCGCAGGCCGAAGGCGACCGAGACGATGTCAAAATAGTTGCTCGGGAACGGGAGCTTTTCGGCATCGCATTGCGCCACCGGCAGGGCGTAACCGGCATCCAGCAAGCGATCGCGGCCGACGCCGAGCATGGAGCTGTTGATGTCGGTGAGCCAGACCTGACCGGTCTTGCCGACCTTTTTCGAGAACGCTTTGGAGAGATCGCCCGTGCCGCCGGCGATATCCAGAATCTTGTCGCCGGCCTTGGCGCCGCTGGTTTCGATGGTGAAGAACTTCCAGGCGCGGTGCAGGCCAGCGCTCATCAGGTCATTCATCACATCGTATTTCTGCGCGACCGAGTGGAAGACCTCGGCGACTTTCTGCGCTTTTTCCGATTCGTCGACGGTTTTGAAGCCGAAGTGGGTATCGCTCATGGTGTTTTCTCAGTCTCAGTCTCTTGATGCACCGGCTGCGCTGAGCCGATCCAGATAATCTTGCCACTTGGCCGCCTGATCGCGCCCAAGCTCGTAGAGGTAATCCCAGGAATACAGGCCGGAATTGTGGCCGTCGTCGAACACCAGCTTGGCGGCGTAATGGCCGACCGGCTCGATGGCGACGATGTTGACGTTGCGCTTGCCGGTCTGCAGCACGCCCGGCCCGATACCGTGGCCGCGCACTTCGGCGCTGGGCGACATCACCCGCAGATATTCGCACGGCAGCGAGAAACGCTGGCCGTCGTCGAACGCGATATCGAGCACGCGTGAGGTTTGATGCAGTTTGATCTCAACGGGGAGCGGCGTTGCCGCATTGAGGCCGGCCATGAGCAATCACGTGTAAAAACGGTAAGACCCGAATGATAACGCGCACTGGCGGCTGCGCGCGACGATTCGCCACCCGCTGAATGGTTCCCTGTCTGCGACTTTATATACGGACTTGTCATATTAGATTCACAATGGAGTACTAATCTCGCAACAATTGAAAATTGTGAGGTCACCAATGCCCGCCAACATCCTGCTGGTCGAAGACGAACCGGCAATCCAGGAATTGATTGCCTTCAACCTGACGCAAGCCGGTCATCACGTCATGCGTGCAGACTCGGCCGAATCCGCCCAGCACATCGTGCGCAACGCCCTGCCCGACCTGATCTTGCTGGACTGGATGTTGCCCGGCATGACCGGTATCGAGCTGGCCCGCAAGCTGCGTTCCGAAGAGCGCACCAAGACCATCCCGCTGATCATGCTCACCGCCCGCAGCGACGAGCAGGACAAGATCACCGGCCTGGATACCGGCGCGGATGACTACATCACCAAGCCGTTCAGCCCGCGTGAATTGCAAGCCCGCATCAAGGCCGTGCTGCGCCGCCGCTCACCGCAAGTGACGGACGATGTGGTCGAAGTACAAGGTCTGCGCCTCGACCCGACCACACATCGCGTTACCGGCAACAACGACCACATCGACCTCGGCCCGACCGAATTCCGCCTGCTGCATTACTTCATGACCCACCCGGAACGCGTGCATTCGCGTGCCCAGCTGCTGGATCAGGTCTGGGGTGATCACGTGTTCGTGGAAGAACGCACCGTGGACGTGCATATCCGCCGCCTGCGCTCGGCACTGGAAGCCACCGGGTTCGATCGGCTGATCCAGACGGTGCGCGGCACCGGTTATCGCTTGTCCGCCCAATAAGCCTGTTGCACGTTCTGTGCGATAGGCTGGGTGCAACGACACGGTCATCAAAGTTAAAGCTGGATCACTCTAAAATGCGTGTGGCGCCCCCGATCAGGACAAGCGCTACCGCCCTCTTTCACCTCGGTCGATCCTCATGCTCTGGCTGCGCTCCATCATTTATTACCTGATCGTCACGTTGGTCGCGCTGATGATCAGCGCGGTACACGGCACGGTCTGGGGATTGACCTTCGCACTGGTGGTCGTCGGCGCATCACTGGTCTTCCATCTCTACAATCTGGGCAGCCTGTACAAGTGGGCGCAGAAACCGCGCGTCGAAACCGTGCCGCGCAGTTTCCTGCTGTGGCAGGACGTCTTCGACAAGTTCTATGACCAGGTGCGGCTGCAGAAGAAGCAGCAGGATCGCCTGGCCAACACGCTGGAGCGCTTCACCAGCGCCGGCGAAGCGCTGCCGGACGGCGTGATCATTCTGGACGAGCACGACCGCATCGAGTGGTGTAACCAGGCCGCCAGCACCCATCTCGGCATCGACCGCATTGCCGATATCTGGCAAGTCGTCACCAACATCCTGCGCCAGCCCAGTTTGCGCGAATACCTGCGCACGCAGGATTTCTCGCACCCGCTGTTGTTGCGCACCACACGGCCAGCCGAGCAAGTGCTGTCGGTGCAATTGGTGCCATTCGATTCGACGAGGAAGCTCTTGCTCAGCCGCGACATCACCCAGCTCGACCGCGTGCAAACCGTGCACCGCGACTTTATCGCCAACGTCTCGCACGAACTGAGAACCCCGCTGACGGTGGTTGGCGGCTTCATCGAAACCATGATCGACATCCCCGATCTCGATCCGACCACCCGCCAGCAGCAGCTGCAACTGATGTACGACCAGACGCAACGCATGCAGCGACTGGTCGAGGATTTGTTGACGCTCTCCAAACTGGAAAACGGCCAGCAGCTGCGCGAGGAAGAAGTCGACGTGCCGCAGTTGATGCGGCTATTGAAGAGCGAGGCCGATGGCTTGTCGCAAGGCCGGCATACCATCCGCATCGGCGCCATCGCCTCAGTACGCTTGATCGGCAATCACGACGAGCTGCATTCGGCCCTTAGCAATCTGGTGTCGAACGCGATCCGCTACACCCCGCCCGGCGGCACCATCACCCTGAGCTGGCGTGCTGAAGGCGAAGTGCCATTGTTCTCGGTGCAAGACACCGGTATCGGCATCTCGCCTGAGCACATCCCGCGCCTGACCGAGCGCTTCTACCGGGTGGATCGCGGCCGTTCACGCGCCACGGGCGGCACGGGTTTGGGCTTGGCGATTGTCAAACACATCCTGCAGCGACATCAGGCACAGATGGTGATCCGCTCGCGCTTGGGCGAAGGTAGCGAGTTTGCGGTGAAGTTTCCGGCGCAGCGGTTGTTGGTGGAGTGATCCGCAATCAGCCCATGATCTTGCGGAGATGATCGTTTCAAGCCGCACGGCATTTACCTCCCCCTTTTTGAAGGGGGATGGAGGGGGATTTCGGCCTCATTCCAATTTGAGATACCGCCGAAATCCCCCCTAGCCCCCCTTCACAAAGGGGGGAATACCATGGCGAAGATTTTAGGGCGGGCGCTCAGATCCCCTCCAGACCACCTACCCCCTCCACCCTATTGCCCCAAATTTAATTTCACCAATCGCAAGATAATTTTGCCGAGGCCTTTGCACTTTGCGCCTACGCGGTGTCAAACTCTTACCCTTCCCTGATGCGCTTGCCGCCATCGGGGCTCCCCGACCAATCGCATGAGGTGTACGCCATGAGTAGAATCGCCGCCATCAAACCCTTCGGCCAACGGATCTGGCTGGACAATCTGTCGCGCGGGCTGTTGCAATCCGGTGGGCTCAAGAAACTGCTGGACGACGACGCGATTGCTGGTGTGACCTCCAACCCGGCCATCTTCTACAAAGCCATTTCGAGCGACCCGCTTTACGCGGACGACCTCGCCAAACTCAAGACCAACGCCGCCCTCTCCGCCGAACAACGCTACGAAGCGCTGGTCGTGCCGGATGTGCAGGCCGCTTGCGATCTGAACCACGCCCAATACAAATCCAGCGAAGGCCTCGATGGCTACGTCAGCCTCGAAGTCTCGCCCTTCCTCGCTAACGACGAAGAAGGCACCGTGGCCGCTGCCAAGCGCCTCTGGGCCGAAGTCAGCCGCCCGAACCTGATGGTCAAAGTCCCGGCCACGCAAGCCGGTATCCGCGCCTTCGAGCGCCTGATCACCGCTGGCATCAACGTCAACATCACGCTGATGTTCAGCCTCAAGCAAACCGACGACGTACTCACCGCCTACATTCGCGGCCTCGAAGCCCGTCTGGCCGATGGCAACCCGGTCGATCACGTCCGCGCTGTTGCATCGGTGTTCCTGTCCCGCGTTGATGTACTGCTGGACAAGCGCCTCGAAGCCATCGGCACACCGGAAGCGCTGGCATTGCGCGGCAAGAGCGCCATTGCCTTCGTCAAGGTGGCGTATCAGCACTACAAGCAACTGTTCCACGGCACCCGCTTTGCGCAACTGAACAACGCCGGCGCGCATCCGCAACGCCTGCTGTGGGCGTCCACCGGCACCAAGAACCCGGCCTACCGCGACACCCTGTACGTGGAAGAGCTGATCGGCCCGGAAACCGTCAACACCGTGCCGGATGCCACGCTGGATGCCTTCCGCGATCACGGCGTTGCTGCCGCCGAGCTGGAAACCGGCACTGCGGACGCAATCAAGACGATGGCCGAACTGCGCAAGCTCGGCATCGACTTCAACGCGGTTGGCGAGCAATTGCAGACCGAAGGCCTGAAACTGTTTGATGAAGCGTTCGAGAAGCTGCTGCAACTGACGGCCTAATCGTTCGCGCTCCAATGAAAAAAGCCAGCCGGTTCGGCTGGCTTTTTCGTTTGGAGCGCTTGTAGGAGCGAGCTTGTGCCCTGCAAGCGTGCGATAGTTTTTTATCGCTCAGCGAGGAAATACCCTTGGGGTACTCGCGATGGCAATGGTCAACGAAGCCGCGTCATCGCGAGCAAGCTCGCTCCTACAGGACACCGCTTTGTGTAACTGAACTGGTTCACGCCGGACTGGGTTTTTCCAAGAAGCTGTTCAAAGTCTCGCAAACTGCCAGCTTGAAGCGCTTCAGCGTGTTACTTCCCCCTTCTCGAAGGGGGATGGAGGGGGATTTCGACGCCAGTGGATATTGAGATGTCGCAGAAATCCCCCCTAGCCCCTATACCTGAACGAATCAAAGATTCGCACGGCACAAAAAGGGGGGAACGGCAACGTAACGCACTCAGTAACGAACAGCGATATTGCCCCAGAACATATCTTGATGCATGGCATCGACGGTGGCTTTCGACAGCTTGGCAATATCGCGACGGGCATAGCTCGCACTGAACACGGCACGACCGGGCAACGCATAGCTCAATCCAGCGCCATACCCCCCCAGCGCAAAGATGTTTTCATATTGATTGGATGTCTTCTGGGTCGTGCCACGCCCGTAGTCATAGAACAGCTGCGCCGTCAGGCCATCGACCCACGGCACGGACCAGTTCACCGTTGGCGTGAACAACCAGCCGGTATCCACACTCGCCACATCGCCATTGAAAGCCCGGACTCCGCTCGGGCCGCCAAGGCTCATTTTCTCCGAACCATCCAGATTACGACTGGCCTGCTGCGCGCTGAAGGGCAAATCGAGATACAGGCCCGGCATCAGCCCTTGCGACAGCTTCACGCTTTGCGTGGTTTTAAGGAATTTGCCGTTGGTCCGGCTCCAATCCCCTGGCGTATTCGTAAAATCACCGCCACTGATGGAGAACTGATACTGCAGCACGTTAGGCAGGCCAGCGATCTGGCCTTGCACATCACCAGACAATTGCAGTGTTGCCATCGATGCTGACCGCAGATCATCACTCAGACTGGAATCAAACATCTGCTTGTAGTCGAGATTCGCGCTCAGGCTCAGGTTGCGTGTCGCGGTACGTATCAACGGATAGCTACCGTACAGACTCCACACCTTTGCGAACCCTTCAAACCCGTATCGGCGATAGGTCTCCCCACCGAGCTGATACCCCACCTGCGAATAGGCAAACCCCGCCCGGCCGCCATCCGCGCCCATCGGCAAGTCATACGACAAACGCCCGATCCAGGTATGCCCGCCGCCATCGCTGTCGTGATTGGTCTGGATCACTTCGGGCGCTTCGTACAACACCGCCTGAAAACGATCGCCCATGCCCAGCGGGCTGTTCAACGTGAGCTGCGTGCCCATCCGCAACTTGCCGCTGGTCTTGGAGCCGTTGTTATCCATGACCAGCAAACCTTCAATCCGCTCGCCCGGGGCCACGTCCACCGTTAGCGCGGAGCCGCCCGGTTCCTGCCCGGCCGCCAATACCGGCGTCGTACCGCCAACCCCCGGCAGATCCGCCAGACGCAGTAGCTGGCTTTCCGCCGTCGGCACGTCGCCCGTCGGCGAAACGCCCTTGGCCAGATAACTCTTGAGCACCTTATCCATCACCAGCGAGGTGTTCTTGCCCAGCGATGCCGATTCGATATGGCCGCGCAGCACCTTCAGATGCACCACGCCGTCGACGATGTCCTGATTCGGCACATAGGCATAGCTCAGCCGCTCGCCGCCATCCTGCAAGGCCATCGTCACCTTCACGGCCACGTTGCGCACCATGCCAAGCGACATCTGCTGATCGCGATAAGGCGCGACCGCGGCATCGACTGCCGCCCGCAATGCCTCCGGCACGTCGTCCACCTCAATGCGTGCGACATGGAATGCCTCCCCCGCCGTGGCATCGTCCTCGGCATGCGCGCGCCCGCCACCCAATGACATATCGCTATCCGAGCGGGGCGTCATCGGTGCATTCAGGATCGGGTTGTTCTGCAGCAACGAGCCGCTGGACGGCAAGTCCTTGGGAAGCGGTGAAGTCGGCTCCGGCGCAGCGACGGACACCGCAGCGAATGCACCGCAAACGAGTGCGCTGCAGGTCAGGCGGCCAGACACAGGGCAAAGCGCGAATGATCATCCAGGATGGTCAAGGGATGACAGCGGCCGGCACGCGAATCAGTCAGCGGGAAATGGCCCTTGAAATCCATCTGCCACAGCAGATTCGGCGCGGCGTGCTCGAAGCGCTGGCGGGCTTGCTGCGTCTGCATTGCATCGCCCTGAATGGCCCGGCCGTGCCGACGCAGAATGGCATCGATGGTGCTGGGATGGGGTTTGAGGGATGAGGCGGGCAACAGGGCTTGCAGTTTGCGACTGCCCCAGCAGGGATAGGCGTCATGCAGCGCCAACAGCAGG
>NZ_KL543994.1:66853-79228 GCF_000711875.1 Andreprevotia chitinilytica DSM 18519 | reverse complement strand
ACCAGCGCGTTGGAATCGGTGGAGCCGGTGAAATTGGCGGACAGCGCTTCCTGCAGCCCGATCAGGTTGTCGGCTTCGATGCCGGCTTTGAGGCGCAGCACGCCGGTGGCATCGCTGCCGTAGTTATCCAGCCCGATGGTGTAGAACACGTGGTCGCCGGGCTTGTTGTTGAGGTTGACGATGGAATCGCCGGGCGATTGGCCGGGCAGGATTTGCATCTCGGCCTGATTGCGGCGCAGGCGGTTGATCTGGTCGACGCCCTGCTCCAGATCGGTGAGGTTGAGCACTTGGCCCGGCTCGGCCGGGAAGGCCCACAGCGTGCCGATATCGGTAATCGCGCCGCCGTTTTGGGTGGGCTGGCCTTTGGGCGCAAGCAGCACCGGCGGTTTGCCGTTGATGAGCAGCGATTGGATCTTGCCCGGTACGAGCGTGAGCACCAGCTTGCCGGAGGCGAGGTTTTGTTCGCCCATGTAGACGCGGGTGGTGATCAGGCCGCGCTTGATCAACGCATCGGTCAGGCGGCGCATCAGCAGGTTGATGCGCCCGACGCCGAGCTTTTGCTTGAGGAATGGCGCGGTGATGCGGTCGACTTCGACCTGCTGCAGCACGGTGTTGCCGATCAGCTCGATCTGCGTGACTTCGAAGGTGGGGCCATTCTCCGGCACTTGCTCAACCGGCGTATCCAGCGGGATATCCTGCCCGGCGGCGGGGGTCGGTTGCGTGACTTCGATATTGGGCGGCGCTTGCTCGATCTGCTCTTGCCGCTGCCGTTCGCGCTGCTCGTTCTGCAGGCGGATGGCGGGGTCTTGCTGCGGTGGCGGGTTGTCGGCGCGTGCAGCCCCGCTGCCAGCCAGTAGCAGACACAGAAGGGTGCGCGGGCCGTTGCCCGCCCAGTTCAACCAGCCCCGCATCAGTGCCACAACCAGGAGGTGAGGCCAGTGTGGTGGCTCAGGGTGACCGGATCGCGATGCGCGGTGCGGATGGTGACGACGCCATCGCTGGCCTCAACGCCGTCGGCGGCGGTCAGTACGCCGCCATCGACCAACACTTTCCCTTGCACGCTGAGCTTGCCGCCGGCGGAGGTGAACATGCCGCCGTCGTCCATCGCATAAACCTGCGCCCACTGATCGCCGAACCACGTCTTCCAGCCCGAATCACGTGAGAGCGTGGTGTACATGGGCAGTGCGGTGGCGTGCACCAGTGGCGCATTCAGGGTGAGGTTCTTGAGCGCCAGCACGCGGCCACCGATGTTGTCGATGGATTCGCTGGCGGTGAGCGTGGCATTGCCGGACACCGAAATCAGGCCGCCCTGACTTTGCACGGTAGAGGTGGCGCTGGCATGGCAGCGGAAGAAACAGGAGCGGCTGTATTGGATCTTGCCGGTCAGGTAGGCCTGATTGACCAGTTTGGTGGCGGAGTCGATCTGGAGGCCGCCGCCGTTGACCAGAATCTGGCCGCCGAGGTTTTGTACTCGCTTGCCCTTCATCGTCATGCCGCTATCGGCCACCATGTAGGCCAGTTGCGACAAGGCGAGCGAGCCGTAGTCGGTGCTGAAGCCATCGTTGCTCACCGGGAACAGGCCCAGCCGGCGGCGGCTGTTGCTGAAGTCGATGCGCTGTTCGTTGTTCGCGCCACCAATATGGGTGACCTGATTCGAGACCGTGCCGCCGGCATTCACCAGCAGTTGTTTATTACTGATGACGCGGCCGGCCTGATTGGTGATGTCCCCACCAGCCTTGAGCGAGACGTCGTCCGACTGGCCGAAGATCAGGCCGAGCTGCGTTTCCGACACGGTCTGATTGAGGATGTTGCCGCCCGCATTGAGGGTGATTGCGCCGAGCGATGCGGCGTTGGTGGTGTCACGCGTCTTGCCCTGGATCAGGCCGCCGAGGTTGGTGATGTCGATCTTGCTGGTGACGGTGACGCCGCCGTTGTAGGCGGTGACGCTGGCGCTTTGTGCGCCGTCGGTGCTGACCAGTACGTCGTTCGCGGTGATGGCGACATTGCCGGCGGCGAGGAGGTCACTGCCGGTCACTGCCGTTTGCTGGGCGGTCTTGATAGTGATATCGCCGCCGTCTGATTTGAGCAGCGATTTGATCTGGGCCGTCCCGGCTTGGTCAGCCACCTTGAGTGAATCAGCCGTGATGGCGACGCCGGCGATGCCAGACAAGGTGCTGCCGCTGACAGTGGTGCCAGCCGTGGTCTGGATCGACAGCGCGCCGCCGGTGCTCTCCAGCAGGCTGGCGGTATTGGCGTTGTTGTTCACGTCATTGCCGGCCGCCAGCGCGAGTGAACGCGACTGGATGATGAGGTTTTGCACGGCGCTGAGCTTGCTGCCGGACGCGGTCAAGTCCTGGGCGGTGGTGATGCCGATGCCACCGGTGACGCTGGCGGCAACGCCATTGAGTGACAGGGCGGATTGGCCGGCTGCAGTCTGGGTGATGATCAGATCACCGGTTTGCGTCACCTTCTGGTGGCTGTCGGTCACGCCCACCGCGAAATGGGTGTTGGCGAGCGCGACTTCCGCCGCTTGCAATTGCGTGCTGCCGTTGGATTGGATCGTGGTCGGGTCGCCGGCATCAAAACCATTGCTGGCAAGTTGCCCGGCCACCATGACCACATTGCCCTTCGACTGCACGGCCGCGCCATCCAGCTGGACTTTGCCATCGGCCTGCACCACGAAATCGCCGACCGAGGCCAGCGCCTTGCCGGCCAGATGCACGCCTGCGCCGAGGTCGGTGACCATCAACTCGATACGGCCCGAGGTGAGCGAGCCGGTGCGGCTGATGTCGATCAGTGCAGCGCCGGGGTTGGAGGTCTTGGTGGCGGCGAAGGCGATGTAATTGGAGAGGTTGTCGGTCGGGGCGACGGAGGTATCGAACTCGGCCAGCGTGCTGCCGGCGACCAGCCGCGTCACCGACGTGGCGGACGAGAAACTATTAGTCACCGGCCCTGCCACCGAGAGCTGCTTGGCGATCAGGTCGAGACTGAGCATAGCGCCGGAGAGGCCATCCGGCCCGATCTGGATCTGGCCGCCGGTGGTGGTCAATACAACGTTGCGCTGCAGCTTGCCGGGTGCGGGGTGGAAATCATCGAACGACACCTTGCCGGTGCTCAGCACCACGTGGCCGGTGTTCACGAACGAGCCGCCGTTGACGGTAATGCCGTTGGGGTTGGCGAGGATCACGTTGGCCCGCTGCCCCACCACCGAGATCGCGCCCTGAATCAGGCTGGGATTACTGCTGGTGACCTCGTTGACGATCATTTTGGCGTTGACGCCGGTGTTGACGAGATCCGCCCCGGCCTTGCCCACGCTGAAGCTGGAATAGGTGTTGTGCGACACGCCGGAGACGGTCGGCGCAATGGCGATACTGGCTTTGCCGGCCGCGTTGTAGCTGACCGAAGTGGCGGTCTTGCCGTCCACGACGATGTCTGCCGCGCCGGCATAGGTTGAGGCCACCGTGCCTGAATAGATCGTGGCGACGGCCACGGCGATCAGTTTTACGGCGAAGTGTGCGCGTCTTGAATGGCGACACGCCAAGCTGCTGCCCGTCAGAGCCATCTGCGGCAGTAAGGAAATTTTGGTCATTTTTGTTAGATTCTTACAATCAATTAAATTTTAACCGATGAACCCAATACCCCGAAATCCCGTTCATCGGATATGTTGGAAATGTGACATTGACAAGCAAGAACCCACCAACTAGCGAGCCAAAATTTCGGTCAATTACTCGACCTCAGTAGCCAATCTGATCACCAAGCACATAAAAATCAGATACCTAAACCAACAGAGCACAATAAAACCACGCGATTTCAAGTGCGGCGTGGCAAATCCAAAAGATGAGCAACCCTCACTCCAGCCACAAACTATGCGTTACTCACCAAGCACACACTTGCCGACTACAGGTCTTCATTCTCTGACCAACAACGTAAAACAATCACAACATCAGGACAATGAATTCCATCGGCATTAAGGTACAAATAAAAATACTGAATCCAAACATACTAAATGATTCAGAATTTAATCACTGGGTGGCCTGTACGCACAATGCAGCGCATGGGTACCCACTCAGGCGTACGGGTTCTGGCGCTGCTGTTCATCCCAGCGCAGCCAGGCCTCCAGGAAGAAATGCCCGAATACCGTCCTGACCGCTGCCCTGTATTCGGCTTTCGCGTCCAGAGACAACTGGTGGTAGTCCTGCGAAAACGCCTTGAATGAAGCGTGGTACACCGGAGACATCGGGTCGGGCTTTCGTTTTGGCACAGGAGAAATCCGCTCTTTAAATAGCAACATCATTTATGAAATGCGTTCGAAACCACCACCACATGCATGCCACGCTTTGGCATCCGCGAGATGGCTGCGGTCTTTTGACGAATGGGTGCATTCGGCTTTGGTCGTACTGGGGTTGTAGGCCCAGCCATAGAAAAGCTGAACACGCTGGTCACCCAGCAACTTGTTCTTGCACGTGAAGCGATAACCGACGACAAAAGCGGGGCGAAAATCGGTGGATAACCGCCCACGGATGACTTCCTCCGCTTGCAGCCCTTCCAACGCCTCGCAAGTCGGTCCCCAGTCGTTACGCAGCAGGATTTCGCCTTGGGCTGCCAGCGCACTATCCGAGTGTCGATCACCGCATCCAATCAACGTGCCAGCAAGCATGTTGAAACCCCAAAACACATAGCCCAGACCACTCTTGCGAGTACCCATTCACAGCCTCAATGCGCACAAAGTTACTTATAGTCATCAAATCTAGCAGATGTTACGCGGATTCTGTAGATACATCGTCATCAACACCGCAGCCTTCGCTCAAATACAACAGCTAGGGTTGGCAGGTGGCAAAAGCGAGAATCAGATTCGGTATTTCAGTGCGGCAACGTCGGAATCAGCTGGAATGGTCACAAGAGGAGCTGGCAGAGCGGTCTGGCCTGCATCGGACCTATATCGGCCAAGTGGAACGTGGCGTGCGGAATATCAGCATCGACAATATGGAAGCGCTGGCCGAGGCGCTCATGCTGCCTTTGGCTGAGCTGTTGCGCAGCGACTCGTGACGTGCCCCCCAAAAAAAAGCGCCCAAATATCACCCTAATTTGTTGATACCAACATATCACAACCTTATCAGAGCCTGACAGCTAAGGCAACTTCTACTGCTGAGTTCAACAGTTGGGGTTGGGTGCGATGGCGGAAGAGCTGGCAATGAAGTTGGGCGGAAATATTGCGCGGCAGCGGCAAGCGCTCGGTTTGACGCAGCACCAGGTCGCAGATCGACTTGGGGTCAATCCCGAAACCATTTCACGGTTCGAACGCGGAGCGACCGTACCATCCCTACAAACCTTGGCCGGATTGGCCGCCGCGCTGGACAGTACCTTGGCGGGACTGATTGACGGTGTTTCAACCACGCCCGATGAATTGGCACGGGAACTGGCTGCAGTATTGCGCCCACTCAGTGAGAAAGACCGGGTACTGCTGGTGGGTCTACTAAAACAGCTTGGGCAGCGCCTGAATACGGGCTGATCTGCGGAGGTTTCCACCAAGAAAAGGCATCTGGCACGACGCTGGGAAAGACGCCTGGAAGCCACGAATCTATCTGTAGAGCTATCAAATGGAACACCGCCATCCCAGAAGCCACTTCACACGTGCCCTTGAAAAAATCTGCCTTCGGCTAGATGACGCGGGGGCCGCACCTGTTCAATGGAAAAACAGGTTTTTACACCGGATTCACGCCCCGATTGTCACTGTCTCAAATGTCTGGGTAGTTGGCTCCTATGCGCGCGGCGCACTTACTTGCGGCGACCTTGACTTGGTCGTTGATGCAACGGCGGTATTAAACGGCAGCCCGACACAGCTTCCTCCGACCAGCGCCATATCTCGGGTATTGTTTAAAAGCCCGCGAGATGTACGTATTTCCATTGGCACACCACACCAAAACACATCGGGTGTCCCCTTCCCAGATGCGCATCTCATTTGGCAAGCTGCACCGATAAAGGATTGGCACTCCGCAATCGATGCGATTCGCCCCGACCCCAACGCGGGCAGACTCTCCCGACCAACTGATTTGATTCCACTTCGACGAGAGCAAATTGATTGTTATGACGACCAGCTAGAGGAGTTGATCGCACTGAAATCAACTGGGATTTTGGATTGGGAGTTTATCCCCGTTACTGATGCAGCCATGCCAGAATCAGTAACCGAAGATGAAACTGATTTCATTCGAACAACGAAATTATTCTGCGGGCAGAAAACTCAAAAATTACTCCCGCACCTGCTGACCTTATTCCGAAACCGGAAAATCAAGTCGCAAGAAAAATGGCAGCGTTCCTATGACAAAATGAAGTTTAGGAATGGCGGCTGCGACATCTTTATTTATTGGCAGGCCATGCATCCCGACAGAACACTTGAATGAGCTGTCTACCTTTGAGGTAGCACTGATGCCGCATCTTTGTCAGCGCGGCCCAAATGGCATTTGGCTGATTAGCCGGGGAGTTGAGCATCCTGTTCGAAAGCAAGTAAAAGATATTGCGGTTTTTGCTCTGGTTGATGAGGATAATAAGCCTATTATTTATCACTATATTGATAGATACGGGGACGGAATTCGAGCTGTTGATTTCTTCTTAACAGAAGCGGCAGCAACTGCCAAAACTCGCGAGGAAATAGAAACATTCGGGGAGTCGGGCAAAGTTCGAAAAATCTCTGGTGATGAGCTTCTGATTCAACTTGCGCTGATCGACGTATTACAACTCGACGATGAAGCCTTTCCATTAACCTTCTCTGGCCTGCGGCTGTTCAACGACGAGCGAATAGCTGATACCGAAACAGTACTTCGGGCACTTGCTGGCATAAGTGAGCCGTAAATTGCCGATAGCTTTGCCTGCGTGCTCAAAGAAGACGGCCGGCAAGGTTTTGACACTGCCACAGCTATACAATTTGATGTGGTGATTGCCGATATTCAGAGGCCGCATAAATCTAAATTTGAATTCGCCAAGGCATTGCTTGCCGAATTCGGATTACAGCTTCCGATTATCGCGCTCACCGCCCATATCAATTTATTGCAGGAAGACCCGCGCTCCAAATTGTTCAGTGCGTATTTAGCGAAGCCTGTTGCGCCAACCGCGCTGCTTACTACCTTGCAGGAATGAGTGGATGGGTGAGATATAAAAAAATGTTACGTTGCTCAATGAACTAGATGGCAGTCAGAACGCGCTGCAATTGCTATCGGACGGGAGGCGTCCTCTTGGGCAAATCCGGCCACTTTATTCCTCTTGTATGGCCCCGAGGGCTGCACGGCCTACGTCGGTGATGTGGCCTGACTCGGTGACCAGGCCGCGAAGGCGAAGTACCTGTAACGTTTTTTGCAGTTGCGCCATTTGGCCCATGCCGGATAAGCCATGGCTTGGGCTGCGTCCGGCCGTGATGTTTTGCAGCACGAATCGCATGGATTGGGAAAGATAGGGCTGTGCCATAAGTATCGGCCGTTTCGTCTGTCAAGATGCCTTTGTTTCGGATCGAAGGGGGCCAGAGGTCAATATCAGAGCATTGCTATGTTGCGGGCTTGGCGCAGCAACCATTTCACGCTAGCCCTCACATCCTGTGAGTTGGTGCTTTTGTTCCATGCGACTCGATCTGATGTTGCAAATCCGTTTGCAGGCAGCTAATTTTTGAAAGAAAAAAGAAAGCCCGCTGACGCGGGCTTTCGGGTACAACTCGTAATCTTACGATTACAGTTTATTGTAGCAACGGCACTCACCCCGGAAAACTACAACAGGGCCAATCTAGCACAGGAAAAATCCATGCAACAAGCGCTTCGTTATGATCTTGGCCTCGACATCGGTATTGCCTCGGTCGGATGGTGTGTATTGGGTGAGCAGCGCATCATTGATTTAGGTGTACGCGCTTTCGATAAGGCCGAAACACCAGAAGGCGAATCGCTCAATGCGGGTCGGCGCTCCGCGCGATTGCTCCGCCGTCGCTTGCGTCGTCGAGCATGGCGGCTACTTAAACTTGCGCGTTTACTCAAGCATGAAGGCTTGATTGCAAGCAGCCAATTATTCCAGCGACAGGTACCGATAACACAATCGTTGTGGATTCTGCGAGTCGAAGCGCTAGACCGTTGCTTGGGTGGCGAAGAATGGGCAAGGGTGATTTACCACTTGTGCAAGCATCGGGGCTTCTGGTTTGCACGCACAGCCGATGCCATGGCCTCGGAAGGCGGCAAAGTAAAGCAAGGGTTGGAACGCACACGGGCACTGATGGAGGGAAAGGGTTATCGGACAGCGGCCGAAATGATGCTAGCCGAATTTCCAGATAACCAGCGCAACAAACGTGGCGATTACGGTCAGTCCCTTGCCCGCGATTTACTCGCCGAAGAATTGGCATGCTTGTTTGCATGTCAACGCGAACTAGGTAACCCACATGCCGCGACCAGATTCGAATCGGCAATTCTTGCTCCCGAAACCGGCCTGTTCTGGCAACAAAAACCAGCGTTGTCCGGCGAAGCCATGCTCAATCTGATTGGTAAATGCACGTTTGAACACAATGAATATCGGGCAGCCAAGCATAGCTGGTCTGCCGAGCGTTTTGTCTGGCTTACGCGCTTGAACAATCTACGCATCAGCATTAACGGCGAAAGTAGGCCGCTCAATGCTGACGAACGCGTAGTTGCACTGAACCTGCCCTATGAACTAGCTAGCGTCAAATACAAACAACTTAAGACCAAGCTAGTAACGCAGGGGCTTTGGAGTGCCGACGTACGTTTTACTGGACTCAATTATCGCGATGGCAGTAAGGACCCAGAAGATGCCAAGCTGATCGAACTCAAGGGCTGGCATACCTTACGCAAAGCGCTTGAAAAAGGGGGACTCAAGACTGAGTGGCAAAGCCTATCCAATCGGTATTATGAGCTTGACCAAATCGCCACAATCCTGAGTCTTTACAAGACTGACAATGAAGTTGTCCACGAGCTAGGCCAATTAGGCTTGGCTAAGCCAATCGTTAATGCGCTATCGGTTGAAAGCTTCAGCGACTTCGTTCGCCTGTCGCTGAAGGCGTTGTCCGGTATCTTGCCACAAATGGAGCAGGGCAAACGCTATGACGAAGCGTGCCTTGCCGCTGGCTATCATCATTCCATGGCGGCTGAAAAGAGCCTCAGTCATTACCTGCCTAAGTTTGACGGTGAAGCACCAAACAACCCGGTTGTATTACGCGCGCTTAATCAGGCACGCAAAGTGGTCAATGCCCTGATCCGCAAATATGGTCCACCCTATGCTGTCCATATCGAAATGGCGCGAGATTTATCGCGCCCATTGGATGAGCGGCAAAAAATTGAAAAAGACCAAAAGGAATATGCGACGCGCAACGAGCAAGATCGTATTCGCTTTGCCGAGGCGTTTGGCCGCAGTCCCACCGGACGTGAGTTTGAAAAATGGCAGCTTTATCACGAGCAGCATGGCAAATGCGCGTATAGCCTGACGGCACTCGATCTCAACCGCCTGATCGACGATGCCACTTATGCCGAAATTGATCACGCGTTACCGTACTCGCGCAGCTTCGATGACAGCAAGAACAACAAGGTGCTGGTACTGACGGCGGAAAACCGCAACAAGGGCAATCGTACGCCGTATGAATACCTCGGCGGGGCCGTGGGTGCTCAACAATGGCTGCGTTTTGTCACTTTTGTCAGTAGCAATCATAGCTACCGTCAAGCCAAACGCGACCGATTGCTGCGCAAACACTTCAATACGCAGGAAGCAACAGAATTCAAGGCGCGCAACCTAAATGACACCCGTTACGCCTGCCGCTACTTTAAAAATTTTGTTGAAAATCACTTGGCGCTGCACCCAGAGGGGGGACATCAGCGCTGTGTTGTTGTTAGCGGGCAACTAACGAGCTTCCTGCGCGCGCGTTGGGGCTTGGCCAAATTACGCAAGGCAAGTGATCGTCATCATGCCATTGATGCTGCAGTAGTCGCTGCGTGTAGCCACGGTATGGTCAAACGACTATCAGACTTTGCGCGCCGCAAGGAACTGGACGCAGTGCGTGAAGGCTTTGTCGATCTGGAGACCGGAGAAGTCGTGAATCTGGCTATCCTGCATCAGCTCGATAAACACTTCCCGCGCCCGTGGCTGCATTTCGACGATGAATTATGCATGCGAGCCGGGCAGGATCGCAGCACTGGTCGGGTGCGCGACGACTTGCCATTGGACGAAATGCGAAAGCACCTCGCCGTGCTGGGTTATGACGAACTTGCGCTGGCCAAAATAAGGCCGCTTTTCGTATCCAGAGCGCCAAAGCGGCGCAATGGCGGCGCAGCGCACAAGGACACGATTTATGCCGCCCGCTCAACGAACGACAAACCTAATCGTGTTACACAAAAGCTGCCACTTACCGACCTAACGCTGGCGCATTTTGGCGGGCAAGAATATGACGAAGGAGGCTGCTCACTGATCGAGCCGCACCGCAATGCGCGGCTTTACCGCGCCTTGCACGAGCGGTTGCTCGCGCATGGCGGCAAGGCGGACAAAGCTTTCGCCACTCCGTTCTACAAGCCATCTGTTAATCACGAACGGGAGCCGCTGGTACGTGGCGTCACGTTGGTCATCGACAAGTTGTCCGGCATCCCAATTCGTGGCGGCTTGGCTAAAAATGACAGCATGATACGCGTCGACGTGTTTGGCAAAGCTGGCAAGTTCCACTTGGTCCCGGTGTATGTGCATCACCGAGTGGCTAAGGCATTGCCGAACCGTGCGATTGTGCAGGGTAAGGACGAAGACGAATGGACATTAATCGACGACAGTTTTGAGTTTCGGTTTTCGGTGTACCCAAATGATCTGCTGCGTATTCAGCAGAAAGGCAAGCCCATGATCGAGGGGTACTACGCAGGCTGTGATCGAGCGACGGGTAATCTTGCAGTATGGGCACATGACCGCGATCAGCAACAGGGCAAAGATGGATTGATTCGCGGCATCGGCGTCAAAACCGCCGTTTCGGTCGAAAAATTCAACGTTGACGTACTCGGTCGTGTCTATCCCGCCAAGTCTGAGGTGCGGCGTGGGCTGGCGTAGCGTAATCATCAGCCAGCCAGCGCGGCTGTCGGTGAAAAACCGCCAGTTGCTGCTGGAACAAGAGACTGGTGTCACAGCCACCCTGCCGCTAGAGGATTTGAGTGTGGTCGTGCTAGAAACACCGCGAGCGATGATCACCAGCGCATTGCTCTCCGAGCTGGCAACGCATGATGTTGCACTGATTACATGTGACGAAACGCATCATCCCAATGGCGTGCTGCTACCGTATTTGCCGCATAGCAGAGCACTTAGGGCGATGCAGAAGCAGTTGGCATTGACAGTGCCGCAAAAAAAACGCGCCTGGCAGAGCATCGTGCAACAGAAGTTGCGCAATCAAGGGGAGTGCTTGAACCGATTCCTCCCTGGCGCTGGCAGATTTTTATTCGACCAAGCCGAGCGAGTACGTTCAGGCGACCCCGATAACCGCGAGGGCGGTGGCGCACGCTATTACTTTGTCGAACTCTTCGGCAGAGACTTTACGCGTGAACAGGATGACTGGATCAATGCTGCGCTGAATTATGGTTACGCCATCATCCGGGCTGCCATTGCTCGTAGCTTGGTCGGTCACGGATTCTTGCCCGCATTCGGGCTGCACCATAAGAATCAGCTCAACGCGTTTAACTTGGCCGATGATCTGATCGAACCGTTGCGTCCGTTGGTTGATGGCTTGGTCAGAGCTCAGGTGAGACAGGGCTGTGATGCCCTGATCACTGCGGACAAAGCAGGCTTGGCGCAACTTCTTTATGCGGATGTACGGATGAACGCCGGTGTGATGAATGTCCTCACTGCTATCGAACACATGGTGGAAAGTTTGGGGCGCTATTGCGAAAACACCATGCCAGTCGAGCTGGATTGGCCGATTATCCTGAGTTGATGCGGATACTGCTCAATGAGCCAGGAGACCCGCCGTTTCATGCGTCTGATCGTGTTTTTTGACCTTCCCACGGTAAGCAAGGCAGACAAACGTGCCTATACCGTTTTTCATCGATTCCTCGTTCAAGACGGCTATGAAATGTTGCAATGGTCGGTGTATGCCCGGATCGCAAATGGTGAGGATGATGTCCGAAAACATCAGCAGCGGCTTGTTGTAAATTTGCCGAATAAGGGCTCGGTTCGGTGCATGAAAGTTAGTGAAAAACAGTATGCCGCGATGGATATTTTGGTCGGAACGTTGACGGTGCAGGAAGAAAAAATCGGTAAGCAGCAATTATTGTTGTTCTGATTTCTGGATTTTTTCGGCTAAAAAAAGAATAACCCTCTGTAAAAACAGAGGGTTATTGGTTAGATATTGTAGCTTTCCGGGGTGAGAGAGGGAGCTACAAC
>NZ_KL543994.1:0-66004 GCF_000711875.1 Andreprevotia chitinilytica DSM 18519 | reverse complement strand
ATCTGCGGGCGGCGCGGAACCCGTGCCTAGATTGTAGCTTTCTAGGGAAAGAAAGGGAGCTACAACAATTACGCGCGGTATGCCGACATAAGCAGTGTGACAACAACCTTCATCCGACTCAGACTTAGAGCACGTATTTGCGATCAAGAACAGCGGCCGTTCGTCAAAAGCCGCTGCTGGCGTTGGAGCGCATCCGCTCTATCCGACGACTTGGTAGATTCGGAATTTTCCTGTAACTCTCGGAAAATCCCAGAATTATGAGCACCAAGCCAATATTGTCGCAAACGCATGCCAATAATCGCGCCATACAACACTGCATCAAACAACGTCACCCTCGCCTTCAAGGAGAGGGCCGGGGTGAGGATGGTCCGCCCCCCTTTCAAAAGCGCCCCGCCAGACAGGCCGACGCGGGGGTTTCGGGGATCGAGTGTCTGAGGGCCTTGGCCCGAGTTTTCGATTCCCGCCCGTGACGGGCTGGCTGGCGGGGGCATCTGGCGCTTGCGACAGACGCTTTTGCAGGGTCGCCTTTGGGGTGGAGGGGGCCCAAGGAATATGTACAGCCCGAGACAAAGTCCCTTCCCCGTCCGCGCGACGGAACGCGCTGAAATGCTTTTACCCGCGCCAAAGGCGCTAAAACTACAACCGCCAAAGGCCCCGGCCGGCAAGCCGTCCGGGCTACATTGCCCCCTACCCCTTCAAATCCACCACAAACCGATAGTAATCACTGCGGAAATACGAATGCGTCAGCTCGATCGGCCGGCTGCGCTGGTCATAGCTGACCCGGATCAAATGCAGCAACGGCAGCCCGAGCGCAAAGCCGGTGATTTTCGCCAACCGCTCACCCGTCACCAACGCTTCAATGTGCTGCTTGGCGGAAGCCACGGCGATTTCCCTGGCGGCCAGGTAGGCATAGAGCGAGCCCTCGATCCGCTCCGGCTCCGGCACGATGTCTTCCGGCAGCGATGAGACTTCCAGCCCCATCACCGTATCGCCTGCCAGCCGCAAGCGCTCCAGTTTGGCCACGCGTGAGGTCGATGGAATATCGAGGTTCGCCATTTCCTCATCGTTCGGCGTGGCCAGCCGCTTGCCGAGCCAGCGCGAATCGGCGACGAAGCCACGGTGCTTGAGCATGACGCTCAGATTGGTGAGACGCCCCAGCGGCTGGTCGATCTTCGGTGTGATGACGAATTCGCCGTTCGGGTTCTGCTTGATCTGGCCTTCACGCGTCAGGATATCGAGCGCATGGCGGGCGCTATCAGCGGTGACGCCACTGAATTCGGCAATCACGTCGACCGATGGCAGGGGTTCATCCTGCACCCAGAAGCCGGCCGCAATAGCCGCCGCCAGCCGCTGCTTGACGATCAGATAGTCGGGTACGCCTTCGCGGATATCCACCCGCAATGCGGTCAATTTGTTGGCCATGTGCTCTCCACCCCTATCGATTTATGTTCGTCTGGCAACGCCTCTACACGTGGCCAGCGGTAATGCCGGAATGCCTCTCTGATATGCCCCAACAGCAAGTCATTTTGCCAGGGCTTGGTAAAGAATTTGTAGACCGCGCCGCTGTTTACCGCATTGATAACTGCATCAAGATCAGCGTGGCCGGTCAGCAGGATGCGCATGGTGTCAGGGTAGAGCTGCCGTACCACGTCAAGAAATTCGAGGCCCGACATGCCCGGCATGTTCTGGTCGGAAATGATCACCTGCACCGAGTTGCTCGCCAGCACATCGAGCGCCTCGCTGCCGCAGCACGCTTCCAGCACGCGGTAATCCTCATACAGCAAGATACGGCGCAATGCCGTGCGGACGCTGGCTTCATCGTCAACGAGCAACACGGTGCGTTGCCGCACTTCGCGGGCATCGTTCACCGGAATCTCGAAACGACCACGCTGCAGCAACGCCGCGAAATCGTCGGCCGGGACTGGCCGACTGAAGAAATAGCCCTGAATTTCATCGCAGTCATGCCGCCGCAGATAGTCAAACTGCCCCTGGGTTTCGACGCCTTCGGCGATCACGCGCAGGTTGAGCTGGTGCGCCATGGCGATCACGGCGCTGGCAATGGCAGCGTCTTCTGATTTGTGCGTGATCTCGCTGACGAAGGCACGGTCGATTTTCAGGGCATCGAACGGCAGGCGCTTGAGGTAGGCGAGCGATGAATAGCCGGTGCCGAAATCGTCTAGCGCCAGCGGCAGGCCCAATTGCCGGAAGCCATCGAGCACGGCGGTGGCGGCTGGCGCATCTTGCATGACGATGGTTTCGGTCAGCTCCAGCGATAGGTATTTGGGCGGGATGTCATACCGTTGCAAGGACTGCCGGATGACCTGCAACACGTTGCCGCGGCGGAACTGCAGGGCGGAAAGATTGACCGCTACCGGGACGAGATCAAGCCCGGCAGCATGCCAGCGGGCCAGTTGGGCGCAGACCGCATCGATCACCCATTCGCCCAGCGGCACGATCAGGCCGGTTTCTTCGGCCAGCGGGATGAAATCAGCCGGGCTGATCAGGCCGTGTTCCGGGTGCTGCCAACGCACCAGCGCTTCCGCCCCCACGATCTGGCCGCCGGTCGCGCTGACTTTGGGTTGGTAATGCAGGATCAGCTGGTTTTCATCCAGCGCACGGCGCAGGTGTTCTTCCAGCATGAGCTTGCCAGTGACCAGCGCATTCATTTCCGGCGCGTAGAACAGCGATGGCTCGCCTTGCAGTTGGGCTTGTTTCAGCGCTGATTCAGCGTTGCGGAACAGGGTTTCTGCATCTGTACCGTCGGTCGGGAAGAGTGCGATGCCGCCCCGTGCGGTGATCTGCACGTTGTTGCCGGGATGGCTGCCAACCAGCGGGGCAGAGATTTCCGGCAGCAAGCGATCCAGCAGGAGCGTCGCCGCATCGCTGGCTTGGCGCAAGCCGGATACGGCCACTGCAAAGGTATCCGGGCCGACCCGGGCCAGGGTATAGGGCTCGTGCAGTTTGGCGGGCAGCCGTTGCGCCACCTGCCGCAGGACAGCGTCGCCGACATGGCGGCCCAGGCTATCGTTCAACCGTTTGAAGCGATCCAGGTCGATCAGGATGACGGCGAGCTGGTGATTCCCGCGCTCGTCCGTCAACAGCAATTGGGCCAGCCGTTCATTGAACAGGCGTGCGTTCGGCAAGCCGGTGAGCGGGTCATACCAAGCCAGGTAATCAACCCGCTCAGCCCGCTCGATGTACTTGAGCGCGAAAGAAATATCGCCTGCCAGCTCGTTCAGCAGCTTGATCTCTTCGGCATCAAAGAACCCGGCTTCCGGCGCATACAGCAGCATGGCACCGATGCAGGCGTCGTCGAGCAACAAGGGCAGTGCAGCCACCGACCGCAGCCGCTGGCCGTCCAGTGCCTGGCTGCTGTCATTGCAGAACACCGCCTGCTGGCTGCGTTGCATGTTGCCGAGCAGCGCGGCTTCAAGCGTCGCGTCGTACAGCACCTCCGGCGACCCGGCAGGCATTCCCTCGCGGCGCATCGAGGACATCAGGCGCAGGGATTCGCCAGTCAGCAGGCCGATGCCCGCCAGGTCGAAACCACCGTGCTCGACGGCGATCCGGCATGCTTCATCGAAGAGCGCCTGGCGTTCGTGGATACGCACAATGGCGGAGTTGATACCGGACAACACGGCTTGAATCCGGCTGAGCCGGGCAATCTTGGTTTGCTGTTCCTTGCGCTCGGACTGAGTGCGCAAGGCGGTGATGCCGAAGGCGATATCGTCAGCCAGCTCGGCCAGCAGCTTCATTTCGTCATCATCGAATGCATCGGGCTCGCTGGTTTCAAGCGTCAGCTCCCCCAGCAGTTGAGCGCCCGATTGCAGCGGCAAGGCCATCGATAACGGCGGAACGTCACCCGCTTGCGCCACCCCGGCTTGCGCGGCAATGGCAAGCTGCCCGGCTTCATCCGCCAACCGGATACAGGCATGGTCGTAGTGCGCCAGACCGATCAGCAGTTGGCACATCTCGTGCAGCAACACCAGCGGCTCACTGGCGTGCACCAGCGCATGGTTGCACTCAGCCATCACCAGGCGGGCGCGGGAGAGGCGGAATAGCGCCTTGGTCGCACGCTCGTGCGCAAGTTGCAATTGCGCTTGCTGGATGGCATTGCGGATGATTTGCGGCAAGCGCTGGATGTGCTTGACCGACTTGATGACGTAGTCGGCTGCGCCACGCTTGATGGCCTCGACGGCGACTTCTTCGGAACCGGTGCCGGTGACGATCACCACCGGGATATGCACATCGCGTGCTTTGACGAGCGCCAGCACTTGCAGGCCATCAAAGCCGAGGATGTTGAAATCACTCAGCACCGCATCCCAGCCGGCTTCGCCCAGGCGCGCCTCGAATTCAGCAGCAGTGGCGGCTTCAACCAGCCGAAACACGCCCTCCTCTGCGGCAAGCGCAGCACGCACGAGCTCACGGTCGTAGGGCGAATCATCCACATACAGAATGCTTAGCGGCATTGCCATGACACGCTCGCAGTCCGCGGGCGGGCATCGGCCGTCTTTCGTCCCGCTCCGGGCCAGGGAGCAACACGGCCATCGCACGCCTACAGTTTGTCCCGGCCAGATTCGGCCAGGATTCTCCTTTCTTTAACGATTCGCAGCCCGTACTTGTTTACCGGGCTTGCGGAGCGGTCATTGGTACTTTTAACCATCCTGCTGCCGGGTCAACCGTACCCGCCCTTCCGGCATGAAGTACGTGCCGAAGCGGACCAGCCCGGCCTGCTTGAGGTGACACAGCAAGGTGAAGCCCAGCTGCATGCCGTCTTCCGGCGGGCGCAAAGCCACCTCCACCGCTTTCAGGCGAGGCTCGTACTTCAGCAGCGTGAGCTGGATTTCCCGCATCAGGCGATGGCCGCCCGCGGGCAAGTCGCGATAAATACCGGTGAGGTCGGACAAGCCGTAGTCCGGCAGGTGCTTGAGCGCGCCGGCCCGGCTGTTGAGGATGCGTTGCATGCTGTCCATCACGCTCAGAATGGTCAGCGTCCGCTCATCAAAGTCATCGATGCTTTGGCCATCAGTCAAATGACCGGTCAGGCGTTCGTAGAAGGCGGGGCCGGTGGGCATGTCGGTCTCCGGTTGAGGCTTGTCAGGGTTGGGCCGGCGTATCCGGTTGCAGGCGGTAGCCTTGGGCGAGGATGCGAAACGGTGTTTCGTCTGACAGCTGTTCGCGCCCAATCAGGAGCTGCCAGCCCGACGGCACATCCGTCTTGCGAAAGAACGCGGCCACGCCGATCTGTTTGGCGTCCTTATCCAATGGCTCATCCAGGCTCAGGCTGGCGCCCGGCAGCAGAATGACTTCCTTGCTGGCGAGCAGATCGTCGGCCAAACGGACTTTGTCTTCGGTCAGCAGTTGCTCATAGCTAGTGCTGGCAAAGCGTTTGCCGTCACGCAGCTGATACACCCGCACCACGACTGACAGCGGCTGTGACTTGTCGTCGCTGTTGAGTTCTTCTCGCGCCAGCAGATCGAGCTTCACAGTCTTGGTCTGGGCGAAAAACACTGATCTTGTGAGATCGACCGTGCCGTCTTTCACCTTTTGGGCGAGGCCACAGCCACCTAGCGCTACGGCGAGGCTCAATGCCAGACAGAGCAGGAATTGGAGTCGGTTCATGGGGTGGTCCCCGTCTTTGATTGGTGAGTGGGAGCGATGGATTGGGTCAATGGGCAGGCGTGTGGCTGGAATAGCGGCCGATGCGGATGTCCAGTGGGCGAGCCGTTTGATGCGCACGCCCCAGCAAACTCAAACCCAACCGTCGGCGAGGGCGGATCAGCGCACAAGCGGGCAATAAGGCGGGCAATACCCGCAGCACCAACTCCGCATCAAACCGCAGCCCGAGATACACCCGCAGCATGGCGAGCAGATCGTGGTGGTCTTGCGTGCCCGGCAACAGCGCGAGCAATCGATCGGCGGTGTATGGCGCGATCACGATGCGGACGGTGCTGTTGCGTTCGGTCAAGGTGCGCCCGAGCAGCAGGTTGCCGGTCTCCAGCCGGATGGGGCCGTCACCCAAGCGCGTCGCATGCGCCATGCGATGCGCAACCGGCCAGAACTCCTGCACTGTCACTTCGGCATCCGGCACCAGATAGCGCACTACGCCCACCAAGCCTTCGGCCGGGCGGGTACGCTGACTTGCCAAGCCCAGCAAGGCCAGCCAACGCGCAGCGGGAATCCCCTGCCGCTGCGCAACGTCGCCAATGCCCAAACCAACCAGTCCCAGCAGCGAGCGGGATACCGCGTCTGTCGCACCGGCCCGAAAGCCGACCGGGTAGCGGTATTTGCGCCAGATGCGGTAGTACAGCGTGGTGATACGGTGGTTGAACAGATCAAGCAAGCCAGCGAGCGCATCGCTGCCTTCGCGGCGCATCGCGATGTCGTCGAGGAAGTAATACGGCAGCACCGCGTCGACACCGTACAGACCAAGAAAGGTGGTACGAACCGTGGGCGGTGCGGTTGCGGTCGGGTGCACTTCATCTTCGAACTCGACACCAGCAATGTCGCTGACCGGGAAGCCAAGCGAGGGTGACGGCCGAAAGCGCACCGGCTCATGGGCCGGGGTATCACGCGTGGCCAGACCGGGCCGGTCTGGATGAATGAGTTCCAGCAACTCGCAGAAGCGGTAGAAATTCATTGCCGCTGCGCGGCGCAACAGGGATTCGCTCAGGCGGGCATTGGGCACTGTGCCCACATCGACGAGCGGTGCATTCACAGCGGCGCAGCCGTCGGTTTGCTGTCGGCCCATTCGATCCGCTTGCCGGACGGCAATGAGATCACGGTGAGCCGGGTAAACAGGTTCATATCGGCATAGGCGGCAAAGAACCGGTTGAGCAGCTCGCCGAACAGGTAGAGGTCACCTTCGCCCGCGAAACAGTGGCTATCCAGCGTCAGTTCGATACTGACCCCACGCAGCAAGGCGCCCCGCTCCAATCGCTGCACCGACCGATGGTCCACCTGCACGATGCCCTGCAGCCGGCGGCGGTTGAGTTCGTCGTCCGTCCAGTCATACAACGCCAACGTGCCGCGCAGCACCTCGGCGTCGAGCAGCGATAGATAATTGGGGGCCAAGTGTGAGAGCACGCGCCAGTGGAAGCGATCCTCCATTGGCGGATAGATCGGCAAGGTCGGGGCGGTCAGGTTGCGTACGGTGGCGACACAGGCACTGCCACCGGCCAATTCCAGAATCTGCGATTCGCGCAGCGCTTTGCGCGGCAAGAGGCCATTCGTACCGGTGACGCGCAGGGACAGCGTTTCGACCGGCAGATCGCGCTGTGCTTCCCACGCATGGCCGCCCAATACCAGCCAGGTTTCGAACAAGCCAGCCGGGCCGCGTCGCACCCGGCCATGAAAGTAACGCTCCGGCGCTTCATGACGCAGCATGCCGCCACGGTGGCGGAACGATGAAAACGGCACGTACTCGTGGCGCTCGCCGCTGGCGTGATCAAACGCCTGCACCGCATCGACCGAATAGGTTTCGACATGCGCACCGTGATGCAGCATCGGTACGACCCGGTATTCGCTGGCGTGGTGATCGACGCGAATCGGCTCTGCCTCGAGATCGAACAGGTTGATCGCCGGCACGCAATGCAGCCGCACGTTTTCGGCAGTGAACGGCATATCGTCGGGGTAATGCTGCGAGAGGATTACTTCGATTTCGAACGACACCACCGCTTCCGGCAAGGCGGCAATGTCCAAGCCACATAGATCGATGAACAGGAATTTCTCGCGGAAGCTGAAGTATTCCAACAACAGCTGGTAGCCACCGAAGGCGTTGTCGGCCTTGGGCCAGAGCCGTTCCTGCGGCGCGAATCCGGCGGGTTGGAAATGCCCTTGCGGCAAGGGCTGCGGTTGCGTTTCGCCAGGAATGCGCAGCTGCATCGACATCACTTGCCGGGTCAACGCGTGGTGCAGGGTAAACGCCACCGGCGTATCGGCAGCCAGGAACAAACGCAGGCGGGATAGATCGAGCTGATCGCGCCGCGCCTGATTCTCCAGCCGGAATCGCAAACGGATGACAGAGCGGCCATCGTGCTGCACGTGGGCACCAGCTGCCTCCAGCTGCAAGGGCAATAACGAGACAGCTTGTGTCGTCCGATACAGGCAGCGCGTGCATTCCGGCCCCACCGGGCTGGATCGCAACATCAATCCGGCTGGCGCGAGATCACCTTGTTGCAAGGCATCGGCCTGCGGGGAGAGTTGCACCACGGTCAGCGACGGGATCATGCGCAGGTAATGCGGCCACAGCAGGCTGACCAGGCCCTCGGTCAGCTCGGGCAGATCGTCATCGAGCTTTTGCCGCAAGCGGCCAGTGAGGAAAGCAAAGCCTTCGAACAAGCGCTCCACGTAAGGGTCGCGATCGCCAACACGATCCAGATTCAGCGCCCCGGCCCGATCAGGATGCGCCCGGGCGAATTCCTTGCCAGCCTCGCGCAGATAGCGCATTTCGGCTTCGTAATAACGCAGGATTGGATCGTCCATCGCGGCTCTACTTGGCGGGCGTTTTAGCGGCGATCGCTACGGTTCGGCAAGGGCAGCCGCTCTGGGCCGCGCGCGAACTCTTGTTCGACCCATGCCTTGGCTTCCACCAATGCATCGCTGGCGGTGTTGACGTCCTCGATCACGATGGCCCGCTTCAACCAGAAGTAACTGCCCGGCCGCAGCAGCCGCAGTTCAAACCCCAGCTGCGGCGGCATCGGGTCCCGGTTGCGGATGTGGTAACGCAAGGCGTCGGCAGGAACCCCGATCACGTTGATGGCCAGCCGGTGCAAGGTTCGCGCCGACTGCCCGAACTGTCGGGCGGCCTCTTGAGCCTGCTCGTCCGAGCCGTAATAGCCGATGCTGAAGTAGGCGCTGGATTCCGGGTTGGGCCCCAGTTTCACCAGCCAGCCGCTGCTGTGCCGTTGCCGGGAGGAGCCGGCGGCATAGCGACGCAACCTCAGCGGTTTTTCCAGCTCTTGCTCGTTCGCCGACATCATTTCCTCATTCCTCCATACAGGTCATGCGCATTGCGCAGACAGGGCGCTCATTGCGTTCGCGCACGGACGGGCGAGCGGCCGATATCGCGGGATAATTTTGGGTAAGCAATAAATCAGACATGCGTAGCAATCTCTGACGAACCAATACAGGTGCATCAGGCTGCCTGACTCAAAGGGGTGGGGGTATCAGAGGACTCTGAAAGTGCGCGCGGAATGTGGGGAGCCGCGAAGAATGACGGGGCCATTGCGACCGCAACGGCCCGAGTGAGCTACGCGTCGTGATCCCGGAGGACTCGCCCCCGGGATCACGCCAAGCCATACAACAAGCGAATCACGCCTTCGACGACGTGAGCGATGCCAACTGTTGTGTGAGGAAAGTACCAGTCGATTTCAGCGAAGCCACCAGCGAATCCATAGCCGTGAACTGTGCTGTATACGTCGCCTGCATCGCGTCGTACTGGCGGTTCATCATCACTTCCTGGCTCTGGATATCGGTGATGTTGCTGTTCAGGTTGGCGATATCAGCGGTCAGCGGGCCGCTGCTGGACAGCAGGCTGGTAATCGTCTGATCAAGCCGGCTGGCGAAGCCGCGGCTGAACGAGACCGTGCCGTAGTCACCTGCGGTCGTGCCCGAAATCGAGAGCTTGAGATCGGTGGCGTTGCCCGTCCCGGTCAGCACCTGGCCGTTGCCGTTGGCCGGCGATCCGCCAATCGTCCCCTGAACATCGGTGCCGGAAGCATTCAGACCCACATGCAGGCCATACGTTGTTTCGGCATTGGCGCCCACATTGGTCACCTGCACGTTCGATGCGCTGCCATAGCGATTGGAATGCATGACCAGCTTGTTGTTGGTCGAATCGTAAGACATGGTCACCGAGACACCTGCGGCCTTGAGCGCGCTGTCGCCATTGATCTGGGATTGCATTTCCGCAGCCAGCGCGCTCTGGGTATAGGAGCCTGCGTTGAGCGTGATCATGGCGGACGAGACGCCATCCACCGCTACCATCAGCGAATTGTTATTGGCATCGATGGTGATCGGCGAGGCGCTCATTGCATCGCCAGACAAGCCAGCTTGAGTCGCCGGCGCAGTCACCTGCACATCGTATTGACCGGTCTGGGTCTGATCCGTCGCGCCGAGGTAGCTCACGCTCGAATTGCTGGCGATGCCATTGACGGCGAACAGGCTGGCCACGGCATTCGGATTGGCCGACAGTGCGTTCTGCAACTTCGTGTTATCCAGTGTCATATTGCCCGTCTTGTCGAAGCTGATGCCCACGTCGTTCAGGCTTTGATAAACGTTGCCGCCGCCCAGCGCCTTGTTCAGCGTCTGGCGCAGCGAGGTTTGCAACGAAGTGACGGACTGATCGCCATTGAGCACACCCGCCTTCAAGGTCGGATCAGTCGCGGTCGAATCGTAAAAAGTGACCGCGTTCACCGCCTTGATGAAGCTGTTGTACGAGGTGACCAAATCGCCCACCGATTTGGCGACACCAGAGGTATCGCTGCTTATGGACAACGTGGTGGCAGTGGTCGTCGTGGCTTGCAGATTCAACGACACGCCTTGCAACACATCGCTGATCGTATTGCTGGCCTTGGAGATGCTGATGCCGTCCAGCGTGAGCTTGGCATCCTGCGCCACCTGCGACTGGGTCAGGTTTTTCGTGCCCAGCGGGTCGTAGGCAAAACGGGACAGGCCATTGGTATCCGTGTTGTTGCCATCGTCATCGGCCGCAGTGACCTGAAGGCTATTGGCCGCACCGGTATTGGTCGAACTCATCAGCAAGCGATAGCCGCTGCCATCATTGATGATGGTGGCGGTCACCCCGGCATTCTTGGCATTGATCGCGTCGCGCAAGCCGGAAAGCGTGTTGTTGCTGCTATCGACCGTGACACTGAATGCACCCTGATTGCCGTTGGCGACGAAGGTATTGGCACTGGGCGGCACGGCGGTACTGTTGTCGGTAAAGGTGCCGAATGAAAACGACAGCGTGCCGGTACCGACCGGATCGTTCACCGTGGTAAAGCTTTGCGAAGACAGCTTCTGGTTTTGCGCCAGCTGGCTGACCGACAAGCTATAGCTGCCTTGTTGCGCGGTACCCGTGGTAGAGACCGTGCCGACCGCCGTATTGGCGAGGCTGCCTTTCACGCTGGTATAGCTGCTGGCGCTTTCCAGACTGATAACGTGGGCCTGGAACACGCTGAGCGCGCTTTGCACGCTTCCCAACGCGGAGATCTTGGTCTGATCGGTGCTGATCTTGGCATCGAGCGTTTGCAACGGCTGTTTTTCCACCGTCATCAACTGCGTGATGATGCTGTTGATGTCGATCCCCGAGCCAATGCCCATCGAGGTCAGGATGGCCGAGCTGGATGAGGCAGATGTGGAGGCAGACGTCGTCGCCATGATCAGAGCTCCCGAAGCAGATACTGCGTAAATGCAAACAACACGTCACGGACCGGATCCGGCCCGTGGCGTCCAACATCAATCCATAACGCGCGTTATGCCGATGTGTTGACAGACGTACTCGACGTCAGCCCGCTCCAGCGCGGAACCAAGTACGGATTACTGGCCTGGGCTTGCAGCCAGCTCTGCCGATCCTGCTGCAGCGTCGCAAACGCCTTCTGTGCCGAACTCAAGTCACCCGAGTTGAGCGCGCTGGCCAGCGTGCTGAAATCGGATTGAATCTGGCCCAGCCCGCTGGCTGCCGTCGACGTCGACGACGTGCTGCTGGTGCTGCCATTACTGTTATCGGTTTGACTGAGCGAATTCATGAGCGACGAAAACGCCGATTGCGCGGAATTCAGATCGCCGGCGTTCAGCGCGCTGGAAACCGCGCTCAGTTCCGAGCCGATTTGCCCACCGCCATCGCTGCCGCCGTGATGGTGGTGATGGTGTGGCTGCGCCCCGCCCGCTTGCGCCACACCGCCCGACGCAGACGAACTGGCAGACGACGTAATGTCTTGCAGCAGATTCGAGAACGCCGATTGCGCGCCACTCAGATCGCCGGATGCCAAGGCATTCGACAAGGTGGTGAAATCGGTATCGATCTGCCCCAGCAAACCACTGGCGCCGCTCGATGCGCTGCTGACCGAGCTGGTGGATGCGGTGCTGGATGTACTGCTGGTACTGCTGCTCGACGAACTGCTGGTGCTGTCGAGCGAGCCAAACCGGCTGGTGATGTCCTTGAGCAAGGAAGCAAAGCTCGATTGCGCCGAACTCAGGTCATTGCTCTTGAGCGCGCTTTGCACCGAACTCAGATCAGACGCGATCTGCTGAATGCCGCTGCTGCCGGAATCCCCTTCCGACGGCGGCGGACCCGGCGGGCGCGGGCGATCTTGCTGCAAGGTGGCAAACGCTTTCTGCGCCGTCGAGAGATCACCCGATTGCAGGGCGGTGCCAAGCGCGCTGAAATCGGACTGGAATTGCTGCGACGGCGAGTTGCCACCGCCGGAGGATGAATTCGAAGATGAACTGGACGTAGAGGGCTGTGACTGCTGCAGCGCAGCGTAAGCCTGCTGGGCAGCGGTCATGTCGCCCGAATTGAGCGCACTCTCCAACGCCTTGTAATTCTGGCGGCGCTGCTTGAGTTCGTCCGAAATTTTGCTTGAGTAATAGCTGCTGCTCGACGAGGAAATGCCGGAAATCGTGCTCATGATCGGGGCTCCCGCTGTTGCCAGTGTTTGAAAGGGGCTTGCCGAAAACTGCAGTCGAATCCTGCTTCGGCATGACAGCATTTCAACACCGGCTTGTATCCCGGCCATGTCGACGGCATGCCGATTTGTAGCGTTATTTGTCAGCTTCCGGCCAATTTGTACGATTTTGTATCGACACGATGCAGCGATACTTTCAGCTACATTTGGATTGAAACCACTCTGACCGCCCCGGACATAATGCCGCCATGGAAACCGCCGCCCACATTCTGGTCGTCGACGACGACGCCGAGATCCGTAGCCTGCTGGCCGAATCGCTCGAATCCTACGGGCTGAAAGTCTCGGTCGCCGCCGATGGCGCATCGATGCAACGAACCCTGGCGGCATCGAAAATCGACCTCGTCGTGCTCGACCTGACCTTGCCCGGCGATGACGGACTGGTGCTGTGCCGCAACCTGCGCTCCAAATCCAACCTGCCGGTCATCATGCTCACCGCACGCGGCGACCCGGTAGACCGGATTCTCGGGCTGGAAATGGGCGCGGACGACTATCTGACCAAACCATTCGAGCCGCGCGAGCTGCTGGCGCGCATCCGCACCGTGCTGCGCCGTACCTGGATGCTGCCGCCCAATCTGGAAAAATCCGAGACCCGCAACCTGCGCTTTGCCGGCTGGCGACTCGACCTGCGCGCCCGGCAGCTGATCAACCCGGATGGCATGGTCGTACTGCTCTCCGGGGGTGAATTCCGCATGCTCAACGCCATGCTGGAACACCCGCACCAAGTCCTCAGCCGCGATCAATTGCTCAATCTGACGCAAGGGCGCGATGCCGACCCGTTCGATCGCTCGGTCGATCTGCAAATCAGCCGTTTGCGGCAAAAGCTGGGCGATGCCGCACGTGGCGCCACCATGCTGAAAACCGTGCGTAACGAAGGCTATATGTTGAATGCCGACGTCACGGTGGAACACTAATGGGAACAATGTGGCGCCGCTTCTGGGGCTCGATCGCCAACCGGATTTTCCTGCTGCTGGTCTTCGGCATCACCGCAGCCGTGCTGCTCACGCTCTGGCTGGGCATACGGCAGGAGCGGCGGGACTTCATGCAGATGCGCACTCAGCATATGGCCGACCGGGTGGTCCAATTGCTGAAGCTGCTCGACGCCGTGCCCGCGGATTCGCGCTCCAAAGTATTGGCGGTGGAATTAGGGCCCGGCTTGGGCGTTGAGCCCAATGCGAGCGCGCCGCTGCAAGGTGAGCCGGATGAAAGCGTGCAGTTCATGCTGGCCGCCCGTTTGCGCGGCACGGCAACCGTGCTTGGTGTGCGCAATCAGGCGATGTGCACGAACGAATCCCCGCCAGAGGTGGAACCGGAGCGCCGCATGCGTCCCGGCCCCTGCCACGTGATCGATTTGCGTCTGGCCGATGGCACGCCCTTGCGCCTGACCGCCGCCGAACCGGGCCGCATGATGCCAAGGCCACCTGGCCCGGGTGGTCCCGGCGGACCAGGCCCCGGCCCGCGCCCCCCGGCCCCGCTGGATTTCAGCCTGCAGATCGGCGTGTTCCTGTTATGTGTCGCCGCCTTGGCCTATCTGGCGGCACGCATGACCGTGAAACCCTTGCGGCAACTCGCCAAGCTGGCTGGGCAGTTCGGCGACAACATGGATAAAGCGCCGCTCCCCGAACAAGGCCCGATCGAAGTGCGCAAGGCCACCGCCGCGCTCAACGCCATGCAGGCCAAGATCCAGCAGCACATCGAACAGCGCGTTTACATCCTTGCCGCCATCGCCCACGACTTGCAGACACCGCTCACCCGCCTGCGCTTGCGGCTGGAAAAGGTCGAAGACATCGACCTGCGCAAGCGCCTGATCGACGACCTTGCCGCCACGCAAATCCTGATCAAGGAAGGGCTCGACTATGCCCGCAGCTCTGGCGGCGCAGCAGAAAAACGCCAGATCGATTTCGACTCCTTGCTGGCAAGCGTGTGCGCCGAAGCGAGCGATGCCGGCCAGCACGTTGAATACGACAATGTGCCGACGGGCGTTGCCGTGATCGGCCACCCCGGCATGCTGTACCGCTGCCTGATGAATCTGGTCGAGAACGCGGTCAAATACGGCGACTTCGCCCGCGTCAGCGCCCATGCCGACGCCGGGGCAGTCACCATCCACATTCGCGACGGCGGGCCGGGCGTCCCTGAAGGCGAGATAGACCGGGTCTTCCAGCCGTTCTACCGGCTGGAGACATCCCGCTCGCGCGAAACCGGTGGTGCCGGGCTGGGCCTTGCCATCGCCCGTAATATCGCCGAACGGCATGGCGGCAAGGTGTGGCTGGAAAACACCGCGATGGGCGCGATGGCGGTGTTGGTGCTGCCGCTTGTTCAAACAGATTCGCGAACAGATTCGAGCGTGGAATCCCAAGCAGAATCCGCCGGTCCGGATCAGTAGTCTTAGGCCGCAGCAGCGCCTCTAGCCACAGACTGCGCCCGGGCAATGGGGGAAAAACCGGGCGGCCTCAAGGCTCAGTTCTATATCCCCTCTCACACTTGTGGGAGAGGGTGCTTGCAAAGCACTCTGGAATTGGCACAACCCTCTCCCCCGCCCCCTCTCCCGCAAGCGTGAGCGGGGAGACAACCCCTCGCTAGCGTTGTGGGCCAGGCTACGGGCGTGATTACCATCATGCCATCGCAATACTTGTCCGCCCTGCCCAATCGCCCCACAATCGGGCGGCTATGCAATCGAACCCCTTCCCTGAACAACTCGCAATTCTGAAAGCCTGTGCCAAGTGGCTGGCTTTGGCCGCCATCGTCGCCACACTGGCCGGGACGGCATCCGCCTGGCTGTTGCTCGCGCTCGACTGGGCCACCGGCACGCGCGAGGCAAATCGCTGGCTGATCTGGCTGCTACCGCTGGCTGGCTTTGCGGTGGGTTGGGTGTATCTCAAGTTCGGTCGCCAAGTCGAAGCCGGCAATAACCTGCTGATCGACGAAATCCACGACCCCAAGAAGGTGATCCCGCTCCGCATGGCCCCGCTGGTGCTGGGGGGGACGATCATCTCCCACCTGTTTGGCGCATCGGTCGGCCGCGAGGGGACTGCAGTACAAATGGGCGGCGCGCTGGCGGATCAGCTCACCCACCTGTTCCGCTTGCAGCGTGAAGACCGCCGCATCTTGTTGATGGCGGGCATCAGCGCCGGCTTTGCCTCGGTGTTCGGCACACCGCTGGCCGGCGCCGTCTTCGGACTGGAAGTGCTGGCCATCGGCCGTCTGCGTTATGACGCGATCCTGCCTTGCTTCGTGGCAGCGATCATCGCCGATCGGGTCGGACTGTTGTGGGGCGTGCACCACACCCATTACGTAGCTGGTGCAATTCCGGCGCTATCGACCGCGGGCTTCTTCGGCACGCTGGCCGCTGGGGCCATTTTCGGCCTGACCGGCATGCTGTTTGCCCGAGCCACGCATCGACTGTCCCGGCTCATCAAACACCACGTCGCGTATGCGCCCCTGCGCCCCCTGCTTGGCGGGGCTGTGCTCGCAGTCGTGATCTACGTACTGGGGGCCTATCGCTATACCGGCCTTGGCATTCCGGTCATCGTCGAGTCCTTCCAGCACCCGGTCGCACCGTGGGACTTCGCTGCCAAATTCGCATTCACCGTGGCATCACTCAGTGCCGGCTTCAAGGGCGGCGAGGTCACGCCCCTGTTCTATATCGGCGCCACGCTCGGCAATGCACTCGCACCGCTGCTGCACATGCCTTTCCCGCTGCTGGCCGCGCTCGGCTTCGTCGCGGTGTTCGCCGGGGCGGCCAATACCCCCCTCGCGTCCACACTGATGGCGATGGAATTGTTCGGCCCGGAAATTGGCGTTTACGCTGGTTTGGCCTGCGTGATGAGCTATCTTTTCTCCGGGCACACCGGCATTTACCACGCACAACGGCTCGGGCAAGGTAAGCACCTGACGGCTTCGCCTGGCGAGCCGGATCAAACCAGCCCGATGGATGCGAAACCCCACAATTCCGCGGACTAGGTCACCAAGCTCGCGCCATTGTGTGAAAGCTCGTTTGAAAATTCGATAAGGACGTCGCGTTGTTCAAGCCGCTCAACCCCAAGCTGAAAGACTGGACCAACCAGCGCGTGTGGCTGATTGGCGCATCCAGCGGCATTGGCGCAGCGCTGGCACAGGCCATGCTGGCGGCAGGGGCACGCGTGGCGCTATCAGCACGCAACCAGCCCAAACTGGCCGAGTTGGCCAGTGGCAACCCACAAGCCTTGGTATTGCCGCTCGATGCGACTGACGATGCAGCCTGGGGCTCGGCCAACGCGATCCTGCAGGCGGATTGGGGTGGCATCGATCTGATCGTGTTCTGCGCCGCAGACTATCGGCCGCAGCGGAGTTGGGAGTTGGACGCCGACCACGTGCGCCACACGCTCGACGTCAATCTGGCCAGCGTCTATTTCGGACTGGAAACCGTGCTGCCCGGACTGATCGCTGCAGGGCGCGGCGGCATAGCCATCGTCGCCAGTGTGGAAGGCTATATGGGCTTGCCGAACGCCACTGTCTATGGGCCGACCAAAGCCGCACTGATCAATCTGGCCGAGCTGTTGTACGGCGATCTACACCCCAAAGGACTCGGCGTGTACCTGATCAATCCGGGCTTTGTGAAGACACGGCTGAGCGCCAGGAGCCGATTCCGCATGCCAGCCCTGCTCTCCCCGGAAGATGCCACCGAGGCCATCCTGAACGGCTTCGCCCGCGGTCAGTTCGAAATCGACTTTCCACGCCGTTTCACCCGCATGCTGCGGCTGATCCGCCTGCTGCCGTATCGCTGGCGGTTTTTCCTGTTTGAGCGGGTGTTGGGGTGGTGATGCTCACACCACAATCCGTAGGGCGTAATCCCCGTCGCGTGCGAATCTTTGATTCGCTCAGCAAAGGGCATTGCGCCGAATCCCCCGCACCTCAATCATCGTAATTCAAGCCAGCTTCATTCCCGCCCGCCCACTCAACCGGGTACACGCCTTGCGCAACCAAACGGTGGAACGTAGAACTCGGCCAGTCGGCCACCCGTCGCACCAAGCCATGTTTTAACGGGTTGATATGGATGTAATCCATGTGCGCGCGGAAATCCGCCTCGTCCCGAATCAAGTGTTCCCAGTAACGCCGCTGCCAAATGCCGCGCTCCCCTCGACGTAACCGCACCACAGAGCGATGTTCCGCGACCGGCAGCGATTTGGAAAAGATCATCTTGATTAGGTGCCAGCGCACCGCAAAATCAGCATCGCCCGTCGGCAACTCGATCACGCAATGCAGATGATCCGGAAGAACTACCCAGCCATGAATGATGAAAGGATAAAGCTGGCGTACCCTTGCTACAGCCGTGCGTAAATGATTGACGTAGTGGATCAACAGGTCATTCCCCTGTCGATGCAACAGGTTCACGGTAAAGAAATAGGTTCCGCCGGGATGCCAAGCTCTTCGGTAATCCATGCTACGGGTTGTTGTGATGGAACGGGTGCGGCGCAATGCCCTACGGGGATTGCGCCCTACATGTTGTTCTAAGATCCCAACGCCAGCGTACGAGCCGGGTCCAGCCGGGCCAGCTGCGGCATCAGCCTCTCGATGTGCGCCAATACGCCGGGGCGATCGACGTCCTTGCGTAACAGCTTCTGCCGCAACAAGCGCAACTGCTGTGCCTTGATAGCAAACGCCAACTCCGGCTCCCAGCGGTCGAGACAGTAGGCATCAACGTCGAGATCAAGCGTGGCGAGTAGATGCAAAGCCACATCCGGGCGCGCATTGGCTTCAGCGAGCCTGGCCATCAGCAACTGGCGCAACAATCGATGCCGCTCACCTGCTACGGCCGGTAAATCACACAACCACCCAAACGCTGCCTCCAAGCCGGAAGAGGCAGCCAATTCACTAGCCTGCGCTTCAGTCTCGCGCCAGTGCTCGCCGCCGGCATCCACCGGTAGCGGCAAGATCGCCTCACCCGCTTCGATATCACGGACGATGGCATAGCGCGCAATCCACTCCAGCGTCGCATCTTCCGCAAACGGGCTGCCATCGCTAAAGGCGAGCCGCTCAAGGCCATCGAGCCGGTCACGCATCTGGGCGAAATCGGTCAATAACAGATCACGCCAGCCACCATATGGCGCACCAGCTTGGCCTTGTGCCAGCCAGGCGAAATACTGCAGATCGAGCCAGAAATGATTGGCCCCTTCCAGAAACGCCGTTTCGACTCGCTCAATCAACTCATGCCATTGCTGCTGCAACACCAACCGTTTGAGCTGCTGTCGCAACTCGGCGCGCGGCGGCGCAAGGCGGGTGAGGCCACGAACATCGTGCGGTGGCAGTTCGGCAACCAGATCCCAACGCACGCAGCGCACCAGCCGGTAAGCGGGTAAATAGCCGTGGGGCTGGCGGCGCATGAAAACGGCCATTTGCCGTGCTTGCTCAATGAGCTCACGCGCCGAGGTGATTTCAGCGCCTGCCGCCGTCGGCACTGGATTGGCTGACGAGGCAGACGAATCTGCGGCAGAGGGAAGCGAAGCTGCACCAGCATGCTGGTGCGGGGGCTCGATCAGTGGCTCGAAATGCCGCAACAGCGGCCGTAGCAGCGGCCGGCCGGGCTCATCCCACGCTTCGGTCAAGTGCTCGATCAACACCAGCGCTGAGCAGGCTCGCTCGATATCTGGCTTGCTCGTCTCAAGCTGCTGGCCGATGTGCGCGGTAACACGCTCGCTCAAGAGCCATTCCAGCGCGGCCTTGCGGCTTTCCGGGCGATGCGGCAGCACGTGATCTGGATAGCGGACGATCAACGCAGCGATCAGCTCCAATCCGTCGGCCAAGCCCGCCACGCCGTCTTGCCGCAGGCGGGCAAACGCATAGTAGGCGGCCGGGCGTAAATCCTTGCAGTGCTCACGCAGCAGCCGTTCGCTGGCAGTGATCACCAAGGCATCATCAATGCCGCTGAACTTGGCGACTTCCTCCTTGATCAACAGGAAGTCGTCCTCATACGCCGGATCGCTGCCCACTTCGGATAGCCCCGGAATCGGTTCCAGCCACGCCTGCCACTGGCTCAAGCGAGAACGCGCCAAGTCACCCGGCGCATTCTGCTCGAACAGGGCTTTGAACCACGACGGCAACATACGGATTTCCTGAAGTGGCGAGCCCGATCAACAAGGCCCGCCGTACGACCGCTAGAGAGATCAGTTCTTGGCCTTGGGCATCTGTGAAACCAATGACAGATTGATATCCAGCCCCTCGATCTGGAAGTGCGGCACCACGAACAGCTTCACGCGGAAGAAGCCCGGGTTGTCGTCGATATCCTCAACCGTCACGTGGGCTTCACGTAGCGGGTGCGATGCTTGCAGCTCATCGCTCGGATCGGTCATCTCGGTGACGAGGTTCTTGATCCAGCTGTTGAGTTCCAGCTCCAGCACGCGACGATCCTTGGTGGTGCCGATGTTTTCGCGCTGGATCAACTTGAGATAGTGCGCCAACCGAGACAGCAAGAAGATGTACGGCAGGCGCGCATTGATGCGGCTGTTGGCGGTCGCTTCGCGGGTTTCGTACAACACTGGTTTTTGCGCCGAATTGGCCGAGAAGAAACAGGCGTAATCGCGGTTCTTGTAGAACGACAGCGGGATGAAACCGAGATTGGCGAACTCGAACTCGCGCGTTTCCGGGATCAACACCTCGGTCGGGATCTTCACCTGATTACCGGTTCCCAGATCGTAAAGATGGATCGGCAGGTCCTTCACCGCGCCACCGGCCTGCGGCCCGCGCACCTGCACACACCAACCATTCTTGACGAAGCTCTTGACCATATTGGCCGCGAAAGCGAATGACGCATTGGCCCACAGGTAGCGACTGTGATCCGGGCCTTTGACCGCCTCGGTGTAATTGAAGGCGCGCACCGGTGTGGTATCCGGTCCATAGGGCAAACGGGCGAGGAAACGCGGCAGCACCAGGCCGACATAGCGGGCATCGTCGGTATCGCGAAAGCTCTTCCACTTGATGTATTCGGCGCGGTCGAAGTAGTTGCCGACGTCCTGGATCGCGGCGACTTCTTCCATCGATTCCTTGCCGAAGAAGGCCGCCCCTACCGCCCCCACGAACGGCATATGCGCGGCAGCAGATACTTTGGAGATATTGCGCAACAGCGCCACGTCTTGCGGGCCGCGGTCGAATTCGTAGTTGGAGATGATGGCGCCGATCGGCTCGCCACCCGGGGTGTCGTATTCCTGGATATAGGTGTGGCGGTAAAGGCCGCTTTGCACCACTTCCGGGGTGTCTTCGAAATCCTGGCGCAAGGCATCCTTGGAAATGTCGAGCAGCTCGATTTTCACGTTCTTGCGGAAATCGGTACGGTCGACCAGAAACTTGAGGCCACGCCAGGCAGATTCAATCTGCTGAAAGGTCTCGTGGTGCATGATCGCATCGAGCTGGCGGCTGATCTGCGCGTCGATATTCGCGATATGAAAATCAAGCAGGCTCTTGTCGAGGCGTTCGACCTTCTGCGACGACGCCTGAATCATTTTCAGGAAGACGTTGACCGCAACCGCGACCCGCTCGTCGATCGAGGACTCGGACAGCGCATCGCTATTCTGGAAAATTTCAAACGGCTGCGCCCTGCTGACCGGAACCAGATTGATCTTGGCGCACAGCGACTCATAGACACCAACCGGCGCACCACGTGACGGCATGCTTGTCTCTGGGCTGCTCATCGGGGTTTCTTGCATGGACATGCGGGGGTTCTCCTTGATTGATCACGGCCCGGTATCAGGCTTGGTCGGCATCCAGCGGGGCGATGCGTTCCAGTTCGAGGCGCAAGCTGCTCGACTGCGAGTCATCGCGGAGGATCTTTTCCAGCTCACGCCGGAATGAGGCGTTATCGAGCAGGTTGGATTTGAGATCGCGCAGCAGATTGCGCATCGCCATCAGCGCCTGCAACTGCGGCACTTGGCGCGCGACCTGATCGGGCTGGAAGTCCTTCATCGATTTGAAATCGAGCGAGACGGTCATGTCGTCGCCCTGCCCCACCAGCGTGTTCTCAACCGTAATGCGCGCACGCGGGTTGAGCTCTGCCAGCACCGAATCGAAGTTGTTCTTGTTGACTGACAGCTTGCTGCGCTCGGCCAGCGTCCGGGCATCTTGACCATGTCCGTAGTCACCCATGACCAGCAGCTTGAGTGGCAGCTCGACTTTCTTTTGCGCGCCGCCTGTATGCAAATCGAGTTTGATATTGACCCGCGCAGCCGGAACTTCATTCTGAAAACTATCCGTCATTTTTCTACGCCTTAAAAACCAGAATTATCTGATCAAATTTTCAGATAATTCCTATTTGAAAAATAAATCAATTCAGTTAATTGCAATTCCAACCAAAATTCGATCGATTGATCGAAACCAAATCCTAATGTAATCTTCACGAAAATTGCAATCAGAAACACAAATAAAAAACCTCAATTTAAAAAAACAAAAATCATATAAAAATCAATGCACTGCTGAATTTGAGATTTATCTCATTCAAAAATGAAAAATTCATGATTTTTTAAGGGATATGCAAGCTGCCATCATGAAAATATCGAAACCACTCTGGGCAGAAGGCGCATTGTTATCGCCCCAATACTTTCAGCAGCAAACGCTCTGGGATCAGCAAGCATGCGAAAACGCAGCCAGAATGGCCGGCCCCCATCCCTGGGGGATATGGCAGCTCGATTGGGATATAGCCGCACTGGATTTAGGGCAATTGAAATTGCGCGAACTCCGGCTGAGATTGCCGGATGGCGCCATGGTCGACACCCGCCAATGCGATCCGCTACCCGCCGCCCGTGATCTGGCGCAAGCCATCCCGCCACAACGACAAACGGTCGAAATACTGCTGGGGCTGCCGCTCTACGATGCGGGCGGCGACAACTGCGGCGATGCCACACACCCGGCCATGCGGCCCAAACGTTTCTTCGCCGAATACAAGCAAGTGGCCGACCTGTTCAGTACGGCCAGTGAGGAAATGGCCGTCGAGCGGCAAGCATTGGCGCTATTGTTCGATTTCGAATCCCACGCCGATTACGTCACCTGCCCACTGGCCCGGCTAACCCGCAACGCGCAGGGCAGTTTCGAGCTTGACCCCGGCTACATCCCACCCTGCCTGAGTCTCACCGCAAGCCAGCCCTTGCTCGATCTGCTCGGCCGTCTGTGCGACATCCTGCTGATCCGAAGCCGGCGTCTTTCTGCGCGGCGACATGAGCGCAACGACAACATCGCGGACTTCTCGGTCTCGGATGTTTCGCAATTCTGGCTGCTCAACTGCATCAACGCCGCCTGGCCGGAACTGAACCATCTGCGCACGCACCCCGTGCAACATCCCGAGCGGCTGTATCTATCGATGGCGCGGCTAGCCGGGGCGTTATCCACGTTCTCACTGGGCGATCCGCTCGATGCCATTCCGCGCTATCGCCATATTGGTGCTGAAACCACCTTTGCAGCGCTGGAACGGCTGTTGCGCGATCTGCTTGATACCGTCATCCCGTCACCAGTGATCCCTGTCGAGCTGACCCGGCTCAAACCGACGCAGTGGCGCGCGCAGTTCTACGATGTGCGCCTGACCGAAAACGTCGATTTCTTCCTGTCGGTTCATGCCGGCATGCCCGCACTTCAGCTGCAAGAGCAGTTCCCGCTGGTCTGCAAGGCCGGCGCACCCGATGAGGTCGAACGCGTGATCAACTCTGCTGTGGGTTGCGTGCCGCTGAAGGCACTGCAGCGCGTGCCCAGCGCCATTCCCTTGCGACTGGAAAACCAATACTTCGCGCTCGACGCCACTCACCCGGCCCATGCCCGAATGCTCGCGGCCAGAGCCTGCAGCTTCTATGTCCCGGCCTCACTGCCTGAGATCAGCCTCGAACTGTATGCGGTGCTGCGGTCATGATGCCCAACGCCTTGCCATTGCGCGCCATGCTGCGCGACACCGCGCTGCAAGTGGCTTTGCTATCGCAGCAGGCCGAAGTCCCTTCGATGACAATCTGGCGGACGCGTTGCACAGGCTTGATCGAGCAATTACGCCAAGCCATGCGCAATCAGCATTACGACGAGGCGATGATTGCGGAAGTCAGCTATGCCCAATGCGCGTTATTGGATGAAGCTGCCCTACGCCATTTGCCAGACCACCAGCGCAACGACTGGGAAAGCGAGCCGTTGCAAGTCCGTTTTTTTGGTAGTTACAACGCCGGAGATGTTGTTTACGAGCGGATCGACGCGCTGCTGCGGCAGAGCGAACCACCGGCGCAGCTCGTCGAGCTTTACAGCACGCTATTAGGCTTGGGGTTCTTGGGTCGCTATCCCGATGCGGACAACCAGCAGCGCCAAAGGATCGTTGCCACGCTTGCTCGACTCAGCAAGATTGATGGCCAAGACGATAGCCAGCTGCTGATCGTGCACGCACGGCGCGGCTGGCGTATCCCGTGGCGCGCACTGTCACCGCTAAGCTGGGCGGTCATTAGCATTGGGTTGACCATTGGTTTCTGGGTGTTGCTGGATCGACAGCTGGATCAAGCCGTCACGCGATTGACCCAGCCACAAGCAGGGGATGGTTTGACCTCGCCGCACACGACGGGACCGGCAAAGCAGGACACCAAGGGGAGCTGATCATGTCGGAGCGCTATCCCCTTCATGCCCTGCTGCTTTGGGCTGCCCTTCTGGCAAGTAGCCTGGCGCTATTTTGTCTGCCACTGTCGACTGTGGGCCGTCTAGCACTCGCGTTGAGTGTTGTCGCCGTCGCGCTCATCGCACTGTATTGGCTGAACACGCAGCAGAAACGTTGGGCAGCCACCACACCAACGCCACTAGCCGGGCTAGCCAGCCATGCACAACTCCCTGTCATCCTGGTGGTTGGCTCGCAGGCAGCAAGACTGTTTCCACGGAGCGCTGGGCACGGTTCAATCAGGCTAAATTCCAATGGAATCTGGTTACACGTCGGCAGCCCGGCGCTATTCACTGAAGCAGTACGAATGGTGGAGCGTGCGCAAGGCCGCCTTCCTTTTGCGGTGCTGCTGCCGGTACTGCCGGATGAATGCCTGGATGCCGCAACAGTCACAAGCGAATTGATGCAATGGCGCTGCACGTTCGCGGAATTTACGCGCGTATCTGGACGCTCACTGCCCTGCTATCTCGCTACATATGCTCATTTGGGATGGTCGAATCTGAATGATTCAACCGATGTCGTATGGTTTGGCGATGTATTGACCGATTCAACTGTGCTGACCGACAGCAACGCACTGAACGACCGGTTGCAGGCCATCCGGCACCGACTGGAACAATGCCCGACTGCCACCAAGCGAAATGCCCTCGGGCAAGCCCTGCTGGATTGGCTCAATGAAACCATCTTGCCGACACTAGATGCCCCCGCACCCGGCGCTCCGCCGCTGGCACTGCAAGGTTTACTGATCGCCGACATCGGCACGCCAGATCATCGGCCGCCAGCTATTGGTGCCTGGCCGCATTGGTTGAACGAAAAAAGCGGGCTGCTCCCAACTCTGGCAGCATCGGCCAGTTGTTCGCTGCCGATACCCAGTTTTCTTATCCCGCTCCTCCCCACGCGCACTGGCGGACTGCCGTTGTGGCGTGGCGCGTGCCACGCCGTCTGCCTTGCCATGATCGCGCTGTGCACTGCCTTCGCCGCCTCGGCCTGGAGCAACCAACGCTTGGTCGAGCGCGTGACGAGCGACCTTGCGACCTATCGACAGACACCAAACGATCCCATTCACACCAAGCGGGCAGCATTGCATACGCTGGAGCAGGATCGCACCGAGTTGCGTCACTACTTGCAGCTTGGCACGCCATTTCACCTGGGCTGGGGGCTTTATCGCGGCGTGATCTTGTTGCCGGTAATCGATCAGGCCATCACCAGCTATCGCCCTTCCGCTCCACTACCCACCACGGTGACGCTGGATAGCCTGTCGCTGTTCGATAGCGGCAAGACCACGCTCAAGCCTGATGTGGAGCGGGAATTGGTCAAAGCGTTATTCCTGATCCAGTCCAACCGGAACAAACGCGTGCTGATCGCCGGGCACACCGACCGCAGCGGCACAGCCAGCGCCAACCTGAAACTATCGGATGCCCGCGCCCGCGCCGTCCGCGATTGGTTTGTCGCGATGTCCGATCTGCCTGAAACACAGTTCGTCATCCAGGGCTATGGCGACTCGCGCCCAATCGCCAGCAATGCCGATGCAGCGGGGCGAGCCCGCAATCGCCGCGTCGAAATCACGCTCGTGCCGGATACGCCGGCACGCTGACGTCCTCGCCCCAACCCAACCGGGGCTCAACCCAAGGAGCAAACAGCATGGCAATTCCCGCATACATGTGGATCAAGGATGACGGTGGCGCCGATATCAAAGGATCGGTCACGGTGCAGGATCGCGAAGGCAGTGTCGAAGTCGTGGCTTTCAATCACGGCATACGCATTCCCACCGATGGCAATACCGGCAAGCTGACGGGCACGCGTGTTCATGACCCGATGGTTGTTACCAAGGAATTCGATGCCTCATCGCCCTATCTCTACAAGGCTGTGACCAGCGGCCAGACGCTGAAAGGCATCGAGATCAAGTGGTATCAGATCGACGATGCCGGCAACGAAAAGGAGTACTTCAACATGCAGCTTGATAACGTCAAGGTCGTCGGTGTTACCCCGGTCATGCATAACATCAAGGACCCCACCAAGGAGCGCTACAACCACGTGGAAAACGTGGAGCTACGCTACGAGAAAATCACTTGGGCCTACAAGGACGGCAACATCATTCATGCGGATAGCTGGACGGAAGGCCGCTAGTTAACACGCGCGGCAGCAAAGGGAGGGGAGACTCAGGCGATCACTCCTCCTGCCATCAACTGCACAAGCACCATTCCAGTGACAAGTCGTGAAGGAGTCACAGGTTAAAACTGATGATCTGCGCAGAGAATGTGCGGAAAGAAGAAAACGAGCGGGGGTCAGGCTAAAACGCACCCAGCCAAACTGGCTCTGGAGTTGCTCAATGTGAACCGAAATAAAAGTGATGTGGATTGAAGCAGCAGCAATAAGAAATAAAGCCACTCGGCAGTTAACCTCAGAACGAGGACCACTGCATATAACATAATGAGCCAACCGTTAACTGAGCATTAAGGTGGCGTCCCCACGGGGATTCGAACCCCGGTTATCGCCGTGAAAGGGCGGTGTCCTAGGCCTCTAGACGATGGGGACAGAGGCAAATCAAAAGTAACGATGGCGCGCCCGGAGCGATTCGAACGCCCGACCCTCTGGTTCGTAGCCAGATACTCTATCCAACTGAGCTACGGGCGCGCTGTTACTTGCTACTGCGGTACTGCACGATGGCGTCCCCACGGGGATTCGAACCCCGGTTATCGCCGTGAAAGGGCGGTGTCCTAGGCCTCTAGACGATGGGGACGTCTAACAACTTATTCGGTCGCTGAGATAACCGATTTGAAACTTGGTGGAGCTAAGCGGGATCGAACCGCTGACCTCTTGCATGCCATGCAAGCGCTCTCCCAGCTGAGCTATAGCCCCGAAAGAGAGCGCAATTCTAGGGGGTGATCCGGTCCTTGTAAAGCACTTTCGCCAAGTTTCGGTGACAAAATACAAGAACCGAAATCAATCAATTACTTAGAACGGCAGATACCAGGCACCACGCTCCATGAAATCACCGGAAAGCGCTGTGGTGTTCGGGTAGTTCTTCAATAGCACACGCTTGGTATCGTCGCGCAGGTCATTGAGGCCGAGCTTATCGTATGACATCACCATCATAGCGAGCGCCTGTTCCGTCTGCCGTACGTTCGGATAGGTTTCCAATAACGCCTTGCCACGATTGGCTGCGGCTAGATACGCCCCACGCTGGTAGTAGTAGGTTGCGACATGCAACTCATAATTGGCCAGTGCCCCTAGCAAGTAACCCATCCGCGCCGTCGCGTCACCGGCGTATTTGCTATCCGGGAAGCGCTCGACCAGTTGCTTGAAGGTATCGAACGCGTCACGCGCGGCCTTCGGATCACGCTCGGACATGTCCTGCTTGAATACCGCGGAGAGGAACCCCTGTGATTCGTTGAAGTTCACCAAGCCCTTCAGGTAGAGCGCGTAGTCCATGCTCGGATGCGCCGGATTGGTCTTGATGAACCGATCAATGGCGGCGAGCGCCAGCAGCGGCTCCTGATCCTTGTATTGGTCGTAGGCTGTTTCCAGCTGCGATTGCTGCGCGTATTTGCCATATGGGTAGCGCGCTTCCAGCTTCTCGAACAACTTGATCGATTTGGCGTAGTTGCCAGCCGATTGCTCAGCCTTACCCTCGGTGAACAGCTTCTCGGCCGACCAGCCTTTCGTTTCGTCATTTTCCGAAGGCCCGGTGGCACAACCGGCGATGAGCGCCAAGGCCACGGAAGTAAGCGCGAAACGCGTTAAAATCTGCTTCATGATGAATCCCGATTTAGAACCCGACGATTATAGCGATTTGGCGGAAACGCGTGTCCTGACCGTGCCGGCCATTTGTGCCGGCCAACGACTGGACGCCGCCTTGGCCGCCATGCTGCCTGATTATTCACGCAGCCGCCTCTCAAACTGGATCAAAGACGGCCAGGTTGCCGTCGATGGCAAGCCTGCCAGCCCGAAGGACAAGCTCTGGGGCGGCGAAAACATTACTGTTGAAATCCAGCCCAACCCGGAAGAAGTCGCCTTTCAAGGCGAAGACATCCCGCTCGATGTCATCTACGAAGACGACGCGGTGCTGGTGATCAACAAGCCGGCTGACCTCGTCGTCCACCCGGGCAGTGGCAATTGGTCCGGCACACTCCTGAACGGTCTGCTCTACGCCTACCCCGAACTCAAAAGCGTGCCGCGCGCCGGCATCGTGCACCGGCTGGACAAAGACACTAGCGGCCTGATGGTGATAGCACGCACATTGGCCGCGCAAAACCAGCTCGTACAGCAATTGCAGGCACGCACCGTCAAACGTCACTACTTCGCCATCGTGCAGGGCGAGGTCAAACGCAATGGCACCGTCGATGCCCCGATCGGCCGGCATCCGAAGGACCGGATCAAGATGGCCGTGGTCGGCACTGGCAAACCCGCCGTCACGCATTACCGCGTGCTGGAGCATCTATCCGGCCATACGCTGGTCGAATGTCGGCTGGAAACCGGCCGCACTCACCAGATTCGCGTGCACATGGCCCACATCGGTCATCCGCTCGCGGCCGATCCGGTCTACGGTGGCCGACCGAAGTTGCAGGCGCCAGAAATTCAGCTCGCGCTCGATGATTTCGCCCGGCAGGCCTTGCATGCCAAGAAGCTCAGCCTGGTTCACCCGTCCAGCGGCAAGACAATGACCTGGAAATCATCACTGCCGGAAGACTTCGAAAACCTGCTTGCCGCCCTGCGCGCCGCCGCTGGCCTCGATGACGATTGGGATGAAGATGATTGGGATGACGAAGACGACAGCGATATGGAAGTGATCTATGTCCGCGAATGACTGGATCGTGCCGGATTGGCCTGCGCCAGCCCGAGTGCGTTCACTGGTAACCACCCGCACGGGTGGCCTGAGCGCTCCGCCATACACCAGCCTTAACCTTGGTGATCACGTAGGGGATGACCCGGCTGCAGTCGCCGCCAATCGCGCACGCGTTCGTCAGCAACTCCCCGCCGAGCCGCTCTGGCTCACGCAGGTTCATGGCACCCATGTCGCCGATGCATTGACCGCTCCGCAAGCCAGCGAAGCAGATGCGATCGTGGCCCATCAGCCCGGTGCGGTTTGCGCGATCATGACTGCCGATTGCCTACCGGTTCTACTGTGCAATCGCAATGGCACAGTCGTTGGTGCCGCCCACGCGGGCTGGCGTGGCTTATGCGATGGCGTGATCGAAACAACAGCACAAAGCATGAACGTGCCCGGCGAGGAAGTGCTCGCTTGGCTTGGCCCTGCCATCGGGCCGGAAAAATTTGAAGTGGGGGACGAAGTTCGGGCTGCTTTTGTTGCCAACGACTTAGCTGCTGCGCAGGCCTTTAAACCAGGTGCGCAAGCCGGGAAATGGCTGGCGGATATTTATCTACTGGCACGACAGCGACTCGCGGCAATCGGCGTTACCGCTGTGTACGGTGGCGATTTCTGCACTGTGAGCGATGCAGAACGCTTCTTCTCCTACCGTCGCGACAAAATCACTGGCCGGATGGCGAGTCTGATTTGGCTGCAGGATTGACGGCACCCTCAGGCGGCAGCGCATGTGCCGCCTGCGCCGCAGCATCCTCCGCCGCTTCGGCACGCTTCTCGATTCGCTTCACCTGACCGCGCCGCTTGATCCAGATAATCAACCAGGTCGGCAACGCTCCCAATAAAACGATCCACACCACGGCCTTGGCCGGGTCAGCCGTGGCAACGGCAAACATGACCACGACGTAGAGATAACCAATCAGCAGGATGTACATGGATTTGAGGTGTGAGGTGTGAGGTGTGAGGTGTGAGGTGTGAGGTGGCAAGATCGTACGCCGTCTCACCAAATGCCGGGATCAATGCGGATGCGATGCCGTCATCAACTGTGCAATAAACCGTGTCACCTGCCCGATCATCGCGTCGATATGCGGTGGCAGATACGGCATCACCAGATACAGCGCGCCCAAACCAATCCCGAGCAGCAAGGGAAACCCGACCGCAAACACATTGAGCTGCGGTGCGGCCCGCGTCATGATACCGATGGCGAGGTTGGCCACCAGCAAGGCACCAACCACCGGCAACGAAAGCAGCATACCCATCCGGAAAACCATCGCCCCTTGGTCGGCCATCAACTTGAGCCCACCCGCACCCAGCGGGTGGGGATCAATGGGAAGCTGGATAAAGCTATCCGCCAAAACGCGAATCATCACCAGATGGCCGTTGAAGGCCAGGAACAGCAGCAACGTCACCAGACTCAAGAACTGCGCAACCACCGGCACTTGAGCGGCATGCTGCGGATCGAAGAACATGGCAAACCCCAGCCCCATCTGCAAACCGGACAAATGCCCTGCCAATTCGACCGCGGAAAACATCAGCCGCATGGCGAAGCCGATCATCACACCAATCAGCAACTGGTTGACCGCAATCAGGATGCCAGCGGGCGAAACTACCGGAACAGCCGGCACGGTCACCAATGGCGCGAGCACAACGGCCAGCAGGATCGCCAGTCCGACGCGGATTCTGGTGGGAATCGAGCGACTGGAATAAAAGGGATCGGTCAGCAGCAGCCCGAAGATACGCAGGAATGGCCACCAGAACATGGCCAGCCACAGGTCGATCTGCGCCTGCGTTATGGTCAGCATCCAGTGAATCTCAGCTGATCAATTGCGGAATGCTTTGGTACAGCCGGATGGTGTAATCCATAGCCGTCTCGATCATCCATGGGCCGGCCAGCACAAACACGAGAAAGGCCACCAACAGCTTGGGAATGAACGACAGCGTTGCTTCGTTGATCTGCGTCGCGGCCTGGAAAATACTGACGATCAAGCCGGTCAGCAAGGTGGAGAGCAAGATCGGTCCGCCCAGCAGCACCAGCATCTCCATCGCCCGTTGCACTACGGTAATGACTGTTTCCGGCGTCATGGTGGCTACCCCTGAATGAAACTCTGCACGAGCGAGCCCATCAACAATGTCCAGCCGTCGATAAGCACGAACAGCATTAGCTTGAAGGGCAAGGAAACGATCACCGGCGAGACCATCATCATGCCCATGGCCATCAGAATACTCGCGACAACGAAATCGATGAGAATGAAAGGGATAAACACCAGAAAACCGATCTGAAAGGCCGTTTTCAACTCACTCGTCACAAACGCGGGCACCAGTACGCGCAGGCTGACGTCTTCCGGGCCATTCGGCTTTTGCATGCCGGACACCTCGATGAAGAAGCCCAAATCCTTCTGGCGCGTCTGCTTGAGCATGAACTCTTTCAACGGCACCGAGCCCTTGTCGAGCATCTCGTTGAACGTGATTTTCTGTTCGGTATAGGGCTGGTAGGCCTGCTGGTAAATCTTGTCAAAGGTCGGCGCCATCACGAAAAAAGTCAGAAACAGCGACAACCCGACAATCACTTGATTCGGCGGTGCCTGCTGTGTGCCCAATGCCTGCCGCAGCAAGGACAACACGATGGCGATACGCGTGAACGCGGTCATCATCAGCAGGATTGCGGGCAGGAAAGTCAGCGCGGTCAGGAACAACAGCGTCTGGATCGGCAGCGTATAACTGGTGCCACCCGCAGCCGGCGTGGCAGACATGAACGGAATACCCGCGTCGGCAGCGAGCGTTACGCTGCTGGCCAAAAGCAACAGGGCTGAAATGCCAAGGATCGGTATGCGACGCTTCATGCTGACCCATCCCGCTTTTGCAAACGTTTACCTAGCACCTGTGCGAGCCGTTCGGCAAACGCCGGCATGGCAGGCTGCGCGGCGGCTACCGCACTCGGCGGCTTGGGCAGCTCATGGAGCAGATTGACGGCTTGCGCCGTCACGCCAACGACCAGCCAAGTGTCTTCGATCTCGACCACAACCACGCGCTCTTTTGGCCCGACCATCACGCCGGACACCACGCGCAAACGACTGCCGGTGGCCATCGGCACCATCGAAAAGCGCCGCATGGCCCACGCTGCGGCGACGATGACGCCAAGCACCAGCACCAGCGATACCACCACCTGGGCCAATTGCGAAGCGAACGACGGGCTGGCGAGCGCAGTCAGCGGCACGGATGCCGGTGAAGAAGCAAAACCGGCGTGAGCAAGAGCGGGGATGACGAACAGACACGGCGACAGACGTCGCAACCAGGACAGACGCAACATTACTTGTGCAAGCGGCGAATCCGCTCCGCCGGGGTGATGATGTCGGTCAGACGGATACCGAATTTGTCGTTCACTACGACGACTTCGCCCTGCGCAATCAGACAGCCGTTGACCAGCACATCCATTGGTTCGCCAGCGAGGCCATCAAGCTCGACGACCGAGCCTTGCGCCAACTGCAGCAAGCTGCGAATCGCGATCTTGGTGCGCCCCAACTCCACGGTCAGCGTGACCGGGATGTCGAGAATCATGTCGATGTTGCCGGAGGCAGGGCCGGCGATTTGCGGGGTATCGAAGCGCTCGAAGATGTCGGCCGCTTGCACCGTTGAATCCGAACTCGGCGCAGCTGCCGCGTCGGCATCGGCCTGCTCGGCCATGGCTGCCGCCCAGTCGTCGAGGCCGGCCTCTTCTTCCTGTGGCTTGTCGTCTTCAGCCATTGGTTTCTCCCTGACCGTCTTCACCCGAACCGTCGTGATCCGGACCGTTCAGGATGCGGTTTACTTTCAACGCATATTGGCCGTTGAGAATACCATATTTGCATTCCAGCACCGGCACCCCGTCCACCTCGGCGACGATGGCTTCCGGCACTTCCATCGAGATCACATCGCCTTCTTTGAGGTTGAGGATGTCACCGAGCGTGATGCGTGTATTGCCGAGCGTTGCGACCAGATCCACTTCCGCCCCCTGCACCTGCTTCTTGAGCAGATTCACCCAACGGTTGTCGGCTTCGATCCGGTCCGCCTGCATGGTGCTGTACAGCACGTCGCGGATCGGTTCGATCATCGAATACGGGAAGCACACGTGGAAATCGCCACCGCCCGCCCCCAGTTCGATCTTGAACGTATAGGCCACCACCACTTCGGTCGGCGTGGCGATATTGGCGAACTGGGTATTCATTTCCGAGCGCATATATGCGAATTCGCACTCGAACACCGGCTTCCACGCCTTCTGATATTCCTCGAATACGACTTCCAGCAAGCGCTGGATGATGCGTTGTTCGGTTGGCGTGAAATCGCGGCCTTCCACGCGAACGTGATAGCGGCCGTCCGAACCGAACAGGTTATCCACCACCAAGAATACCAGATCCGGATCGAAAATGAACAAGCCGGTGCCACGCAGCGGCTTCATATGGATCAGGTTGAGGTTGGTCGGTACGACCAGATTGCGGATGAATTCGCTGTATTTCTGCACACGCACCGGGCCAACGCTGATTTCGGCGTTGCGGCGCATGAAATTGAACAGGGCAATGCGCAGATAGCGGGCAAAACGCTCATTGATGATTTCGAGCGTCGGCATCCGGCCGCGGACGATCCGCTCTTGCCGGCCGATATCGTAGGCGCGCACGGCGGATGCATCAGCCTGACCTTCGTCGGCGTCCTCCTCCCCGGTCACGCCGCGCAGTAGCGCGTCGACCTCTTCCTGGGAAAGGATATCGTCTGCCATGACTCTTTAAATTCCGCCTGAATTGCGTCGCCGAAAAATGCTGCTAATCGCTATATCGGTTTATTGCACGATAAATGTAGTGAAATTAACCGACAACACGCCGTCGTCTTCGCCTTCCACATCAAGAATCTTGTTAATCACTTTACGCACTTCTTTGCCCAGCTTGTCGGTGCCATCCACAGTGCGAATCTCGGCTGCGGTTTTGCTGCGCAGCAATTGATTCACCTGGCTCTGGATTTTCGGCATCACATTTTTCAGCTTTTCTTGCGTATCTGCATTGGCGACTTCGACAACGATATCGGTCTGCAGCACCGCATCCGTACCATCTGGGCCGGAATTATTCAGGTTGACGGTGAATTGCTGCAGCTTTTCGAAAATCGCTGGGTGATCGTCTTTTTTCTTCTTTTTGGTGTCTTTCTTGGCGTCGCTCTTGCCATGGCTGGCATCAGCAGTGGTGTCATCCGCCGAGGTATCGCGGTTTCCCATCAACAGAAAGGCTGCCAAACCACCGCCAACCAGCAAAACCAGCAGCAAAACGACGGCGACGATGATCAGCAGGAATTTCTTTTTGCTCTTGGGCGCCGCCTCTTTGCCTTTTGCGGCTGGTTCTTTCTTGGCTTCAGCCATGATCTTCGTCTCGATGCGAATGGGATACAGGAAGCGCAAGTATAAATGCCCCAGGCGCAGCTGGGGCATGAAAGCTATGACGCCAGGCTGTTTATAATTCAAAAATCCATTAGAAACAAGCGCTAAGCGAATGATGTTGAGAAGCTGCCTTCAACAGCAGCCCCGTACAGATCGGCGTTAGATTACACGTAGAGGTTAAGGCCACCCCTTGCTACCGGCAGTTTGATGTCGGTGAGATGGGATATCTGGACCGCAACCGGCTTGCCATCGTCGCCCCAACCGGAAAACCCGGCCCGGCCATTTCGTTGCGAGTCCGATTGCTGCTGGAACTGGTTGGCCTGTTGCTGTGCCTGCTGATTGAGCGAGTCGGATGCCACCTGCACGTTGGTGAGTGTGATGCCCTGATCCGCCAGCAGCGATGTCAGCCTTGGGGTTGCCGCAGCCAGTGCTTCACGAACGTTGGCGTGTTGCGAAGTGAAAATCACACTCGCCTGATCGGCCGCCATCGACAGCTTCACCTCCATCGGCCCGAGGTGAGGTGGATTCAATTGCATTTCGAGCTGTTGCTCTTGCCGCCCCAACATCAACGAAACCCGCTGAGCCACCGCATCGCCCCAGCGATTGTCACCCACCGGCTCTTGCACAGTGTGACTAGCCACCACCTGCTTGGCAGACTGAGTTTCGTTGGTGTTTTGCGACAGTTGTAGCTGGGCCAGCCGCTGTTGACTGAGCTGACCGGAAAAATCGTCCGCACTGTTGTCTTGGGTTGACGATTTTTCGCCACCACCCGGCAAGCTTTTGCCGAGGACGGCAAAATCTTCCGTCTTGGCCTGCGCCTGATCGGCACTCAGCAACTTGCCCAGATCAATGGCGCCGACATCCTTTTTGGACTTGCCATCACCACCGCCAGTCAGCAACTGGAGCGTATCGTCCAGCTTGGCGTTCGTGGCATCGGCAGTCGTCGTTTGCGGCAACTGAATCGGTAGTTGCGCTGACTGCAACAGGGCCATCCACGCATCGATCTGCTGTTGCAGGCCATCCGACGCCGTACCATCGGTCTTCTTGTCGTCTGCCTTGTCCGCCGGCTGCGTTGTGGACGTCTTTTGCGGCACATTGTTCTGCTGGCCAACACGGCTCTGCAAAGCAGCATTGAAGCCGGTTTGATCGCCCGGATCATTCGCTTTGCTGGTACCCTGCCGCGAGTCGGCCGACTGGCTTGTCGTTGCCAAGAAGGGGTTAGGATTGACGGCGCTGGTAGTCATCTACTGGTCTCCCGTCGGCATGCAAGCCGATGTTTTGACAATGACATAAGCAAGTTCGGTGCCAACGCAGCACCGTCCATTCAGAAACACCGCACGCTGAAGGAGGCAGCATGGCCGAAGATTCCGATCTCGAACGTACCGAGCCAGCCTCATCCCGGCGTCTTGAAGACGCGCGCAACAAGGGACAAGTACCGCGCTCGCAAGAGCTGGTGACCTTCGCCGTGGTAATGAGCGGATTGGTGGCCTTCCTGAGCAATGGGCCCGCGCTGTATCAAACGCTGCAAAACATCATGGTGGCCAACTTTCGCTTCGACCATGCCACGGTCTCTGATCCACGATTAATGCATGACCACTTCGTCGTTGCGTGTCGGCAAGCACTCACGGCCCTGACCCCGATCTTCATCTCCTGTGCAGTCGCAGCGATGGCCGCACCGATTCTGTTTGGCGGCTGGTTGTTCACGTTCGAACCGATCTCTCCGAATTTCACCCGCATGAATCCGGCCACCGGTATCAAGCGCATGTTCTCGATCCGCGCGGTGGTCGAAATGGGCAAGGCCATCCTCAAGTCCGGCGTGATCGGCGGCGTCGCTGCGGCCGTGCTATGGCGCGAGCGTGAGCAGTTCCTGCAACTGATCATGATGCCGCCGGACAACGGGCTGCTGTATCTATGGCAGATGATCCGTTTCACGCTGTTGATGGTGGCCGGCTCGATGATCCTGCTCGTCGCGGTCGACGTGCCCTACCAGCTCTGGGACTACCACAAGGGCCTGCGCATGACCAAGGAAGAGGTCCGGCAGGAATCCAAGGAATCCGAAGGCGATCCGCAGGTGAAGGGCCGTATCCGCCAGCTGCAACGCGAAGCCGCCCGCAAACGGATGATGGCGGAGATTCCGAAAGCCGATGTGGTGGTGACCAACCCGACCCACTATGCCGTCGCACTCAAATACACCGAACAGATGCGCGCGCCGAAAGTCGTCGCCAAAGGAGCGTTCCTGCTGGCCGAGCGCATTATCGATCTGGCCCGCGACAACAAGGTTTCCATCGTCCGCACACCGCCGTTCGCCCGTGCGCTCTACCACCACGCCGAACTCGGCGAGGAGATTCCGGCCACGCTGTATACTGCCGCCGCAGAGGTGCTGGCTTACATCTACCAGCTCAAGCATTGGCACAGTTACGGCGGTTTGGAGCCATCGCTGAGCGACGAATTACCGGTGCCAGCCGAGCTGGACCCCGGTGCGGTCGACGAATAGCGATCCATGGCAACCCTAATTAAATAAGCAGAAGCAGCAGCCCTTCATGACCTCAGGAATCCGAGTACAACGTGTGGCGTAATTTCAATCTGACCCGGCTGGCAGGCCCCGCGCTCGTGCTGATGGTGCTCGGCATGATGATCCTGCCGCTGCCCGCGCCGGCGCTCGATTTCTTTTTCACCTTCAATATTGCGATCTCGATCATCGTCCTGATGGTGGGTCTATACACGCGTGAGCCGCTGGAGTTTTCCAGCTTCCCCACCGTGCTGCTGTTCACGACGCTGCTGCGTCTGAGCCTGAACGTCGCCTCGACCAAGCTCGTGCTGACGGAAGGCCACACTGGGGCCGGTGCGGCCGGGCAAGTGATCGAATCCTTCGGCCACGTGCTGATCGGCGACAACCTCACCGTCGGCATCATCGCCTTCGTCATTCTCACCATCATCAACTTCGTCGTGATCACCAAGGGTGCCGGCCGGATCGCCGAAGTCTCGGCCCGCTTCACGCTGGATGCGATGCCCGGCAAGCAGATGGCGATCGATGCCGACCTCAATGCCGGTCTGATCGGCGAGGAAGACGCCCGCAAACGTCGCGCCACCATCGCGCAGGAAGCCGACTTCTTCGGCTCCATGGATGGTGCGAGCAAGTTCGTCCGCGGCGATGCGGTCGCCGGCATCATGGTCATGCTGATCAATATCGTCGGCGGGCTGATCGTCGGCATGGTGCAGCACGACCTCGCGTTCGCCGAAGCCGGCAAAACCTACACCCTGCTCACCATCGGTGACGGCTTGGTCGCGCAAATCCCCGGCCTGATCATTTCGGTCGCGGCCGGTGTGGTCGTCTCGCGCGTCGGCACCGAGGAGGACCTGTCCGAGCAGCTGCTTGGCCAGATGTTCTCCAAGCCGCAAGTGCTGTACGTGACCGCCGCTGTGATGGCGGTACTGGGCTTGATTCCCGGCATGCCACACGTGGCGTTCCTGCTGATGGCCGCGATGGCCAGCGGTCTGGCATGGTGGCTGGACGATGTCGAAAAGAAGAGAAAACTCGCCCCGCCACCCAGCGCCGCACCAGGCACCCCGGGCGTACCTGCCCCGACAGAACAGCCGCTGCAGGAAGTTAGCTGGGCCGATGTGCAACCGGTCGATCCGGTCGGGCTGGAAGTCGGCTACCGCATCATTCCACTGGTCGATCGTAATCAGGATGGCGAACTGCTGCGGCGCATTCGCGGCATCCGCAAGAAACTGGCGCAGGAACTCGGCTTTCTCATGCCGGCCGTGCACATTCGCGACAATCTCGAACTAAAGCCCAATCAATATCGCATTCAATTGAAAGGCGTCGATGTCGGCATGGGCGAAGCGTTTGTCGGCCAATGGCTCGCCATCAACCCTGGCAATGCATCTGGCCAGTTGCCCGGCATGCAGACCACTGACCCAACCTTTGGCCTGCCTGCCGTCTGGATCGATGCCAATCTGCGCGACAACGCGCAATCGCTCGGCTTTACGGTGGTCGATGCCAGCACCGTCGTCGGCACGCATATTTCCAACGTACTGCAGAGCCACGCTTCCGAGCTTCTCGGCCGCGAGGAAGTGCAGCAATTGCTGGATCATTTCGCCAAGGAAGCACCAAAACTGATCGAGGATTTGGTGCCAAAAATCATTCCAGTTGGCACCTTGCAGAAAGTTCTTCAGAATTTACTTGAAGAAGGGATGCACATCCGTGATTTGCGTACCATTCTGGAAACACTCGGCGAGCAAATCCTGCGTACACAGGATGTCGATGAGCTGACCGCCACGGTGCGTATTGCACTCGGCCGGGCGATTATCCACCAGCTCTTCCCGGGTGAAGACGAATTGCCGGTCGTTGCATTGGAACCACAGCTGGAAAACATTCTGATGTCCGCCGCTGCCGGTAAATCGCAAGGCGGATTGGAACCGGGATTGGCTGAGCGGCTACTGAAACAAGCATCGCAATTGGCCGAGCAAATGGAGGCGCAAGGCTTGAATACCGTGCTGATTACGCCTGGACAATTGCGGCCGATGCTTTCGCGTTTCTTGCGGCGTTCGATTCCGAATTTGCGCGTGATTGCCCATACCGAAATCCCGGATAGCAAAACGATCCGCATCGTTGGCGTATTGGGCGCAGCGGGATAAGGCAGCAAGTGTATTAGAGCGGCCCGTGTGTCATTAAACGGGCATAATTCACCGTTTGGGGTTAATAGCAGCCGACATGGTCGTCAAAAAGTTCTACGGTGCCACGACACGCGATGCGCTCCGCCAGGTTCGGGATGAACTCGGCCCGGATGCGCTCATCCTGTCGAACCGGCAAGTGGCCGGTGGTGGTATCGAGATCATGGCCGTGGCCGACGCCGATGTAGCCGCCATCACCAGCACACAAACGGTCGATGCGACGCCCAAGCCGACCCCCCGCGCAGTTCAGAATGGCGCACGCTTGATGCGCTCTGCGCAAGAGCCCTCAGCGCCCGTATCCCGTGCACTGGCCCGCTCCTACGCGATCCCCGACGAAGACAACGAACCCGACATCAATGATCTGCCTCGCGCCAGCGAGCCAGTCGAAGAACCACTGCTGGTACGCAGCAGCCGGCCCAGACCGACCCAAACGCTGCAGGATTTTGCCATCGCCCGCCAGCAGGTGATCGAATCCGCGCAACCGGCCCAGTCTGCACCGCAGCAACCCGTGCGCAAGCCGCCGGAAAAACTCCCCACCTTCCGCTTCGAAGAAGAAACGCCCGCCGCGCCTGAACCGGCTGCCGCGCCAGCAGATAAAGAAGCAATGGAAGACATCGCCCGTGAAATCCGTCTGTTGCGCGGCATGCTGGAAAGCCAGCTTGCCGGCATGGCGTGGGGCGAACTCGCCAAACACGCACCAGAAAAACTCGAAGCGCTACGCCAGCTGCTGGCCGCCGGTTTCTGCCCGGCACTGGCTCGCCAGCTGATCGACAAAATGCCCCCCGGCCTCGGTTTCGATCAGGGCCTGCGCTGGGTCAAAGCGGCACTGGCACACAACCTGCCCGCCACGACGACCGGCGAAGACCTGATCAACCGTGGCGGCACCTTCGCCTTGATCGGGCCGACCGGTGTCGGCAAGACCACCACTGTCGCCAAACTCGCTGCACGTTGCGCACTGATGTATGGGCCGGAGTCGGTCGCCCTGCTTACCACCGATAGCTACCGGATCGGCGCGCATGACCAGCTGCGCATCTACGGCCGCATCATCGGCGTGCCGGTGCATGAAGTAAAAGACAACACCGACCTCGAACTCACCCTCGCCGATCTGGCCGATCGCCATCTGATCCTGATCGACACGGTCGGCATGGGGCAGCGCGATTCACGCGTCGGCGAGCAGCTGCGGCTGTTCGAGCACGAACACATCCAGACCCTGCTGCTGCTGGCTGCCAACGCTGCGCCAGCCACGCTTGACGATGTCGCCCGCCGCTACCAGAACCACCAGCTGGCTGGCTGCATCGTCACCAAGCTGGATGAAGCCATGAATCTCGGTGGCTGCCTCGATGTCGCCATCCGCCACAAGCTCAAGCTGCAATTCGTCACCAATGGCCAGCGCGTGCCGGAAGACCTGCACGGCGCGCGCGTCGACTACCTGATCGACCGCACCTTCCGCAATGAACCACCCAAGGCATTCCAGCTGCAGCAGAGCGAATACCCGCTGTTCATGGGGGCTAGCGGCGTGGGTGCCGGCGACGAGCTGCACCTGAACGTCGGAGGCGTGCGTGCATAGCCCGTGGCAGGATCAAGCCTCCGGCCTGCGCGCCATGGTGGCCCCTGCCGCCTGCCGGAGCGTGAGCTTTTGCGGCGGACGCGGTGGCGTCGGCACCACCAGCATCGCAATTCATCTGGCTGCTGCATTGGCCGAACGCCAGCGCGAAGTCATCCTGCTCGACGAATACACCGGTCTTTCCAACGCGGCTCACCGTCTCCGGCTCGCACCGCGTTACAACTTCGAAGACGCCATTCGCCGCGAAAGCTCGCTGGCCGATACGCTGCTCGAAACCTCGGCCGGTTTCTCGGTTCTGCCGGTCGCCGCGCGCCCGCAAACACTCGCCGCCATGAATGAGCGTGAACTCGCCTGGCTGGGCGCAGAATTCGAAGCCGTTACCGGCGCTGCCGACTTCCTCCTGCTCGACACCCGCCCCGCCACCGGCCCCGGCGTGCCGAGCTTGAGCCTGGCCGCCGACGACGTAGTGGTGATCGTCTCCGAGCGCGCCGAATCGCTGACCGACGCCTACGCCACCATCAAGCTGCTCTACACCGAATACGCCCGCCGCGAATTCCGCATTCTGGTCAACCGTGTGGACAGCCTGACCGAAGCCAATTTCCTGTATCAACGCATCAAGCGCGTCGCCCAGCAGTATCTGGGCAGCGCCGTGCAGCTGCGGCTGATCGGTTTCGTCCCCGAGGACGAACTGCTCAAACGTGCCACGCGCTTGGGCAAGACGGTGCTCGATGCCTTCCCCGATGCCGAATCAAGCCATGCCTTCCGGCAACTGGCCGATGCGATGCTGCGTTGGCGCAAGCCCGAAGCCGGCTTCGAAAACCCGGCCGATTTCGTTTACCGGCTGGTCGAATCAAGCCGGATCCTGACTGATCGTTTGCATCATTGATGCGAGTGGCCCCATGAGCGCCACGCTGCAACAAGACGGCAACACGCTCACCCTCGCCGGCCGCCTCGATGCGGATGGCGCCGCAGCCATCTGGCCTCAGGCCCGCGCAGCAATCCAGATTGAAACCATCCACGCCCAAGGCATCGATTACTGCGATGGTGCTGGTTTGGCATTGTTGTTCGAGCTGATCCAGCGCGGCGGCAAGATCGAAGGACTGGCACCGGGATTCGCGGCCTTGCTCGCCGAACTGACGCCGGAAAAACCACTCGCCTCCTCCGCCCCGCCGGCAACCGCAAACTGGATTGGCTCCCTCGGGCATGCCACAGCCGAGACATTGGCATCGCTATACGACCGCGTCGGTTTTGTCGGCGAAATCATCGTTGCCGCCAGAACGCGGCTCGGTAGTCACACTCGCTTCCACCGTCACGATTTCTTGCAAGTCGCCGCCTCGGCCGGGGCCGATGGACTCCCCATCGTCGGGCTGATCGCCTTTCTGCTTGGCGTGATTCTGGCTTTTCAGTCGGCAATCCCGATGAAGCAGTTCGGTGCAGAGTTGTTCGTTGCCAACCTCGTCGGGTTAGCGCTGATTCGCGAACTCGCGCCACTGATGACCGCTGTACTGCTCGCTGGCCGCACCGGCGCCGCATTTGCAGCCGAACTCGGCACGATGAAAACCAATCAGGAAGTCGACGCGCTCACCACCATGGGCATCGACCCCATGCAAGTGCTGGTACTGCCACGCCTGTGGGCCGTCACACTGATGACGCCGCTGCTGGCAATTTTTGCTGAAGTCGTCGGCCTGTTTGGCGGCGGCTTGGTGCTGCTGAGCTTCGATATCCCGTTCAAGACGGCCTTCATTCAGGTGCAAAGCATCGTCGCCCTGACCGACTTCCTCGGCGGGCTGGTCAAGTCCGCCGTGTTCGGCTTTGGCATCGCTGCCATTGGCTGCTGGCAAGGGTTACGCACCGGTAGCGGCGCGCAAGCTGTCGGTGCCGCGACGACCCGTGCCGTCGTTACCTCGCTGGTATTTCTGGTCGTCTGCGACGGGCTGTTCGCCGTGGCCTTCTACTACCTCGGCTGGTAACCATGACCGAGCCCATCATCCGTGTCGAAAACCTCACCTGTGCCTATGGTGACGAGACGATCCTGCGCGACGTGTCGTTCACGGTGGAAACGGGTGAAGTGTTCGTGATTCTGGGCGGATCGGGCTGCGGCAAATCCACGCTGCTGCGCCACATGATCGGGCTGGAGCGGCCGAAGACCGGGCAAGTCTGGCTCACTGGCGAAGAACTGACCGCCACCGAAGGCCCCGCTCGCCAAGCGCTGATGCGCAAGTTTGGCGTCGCCTACCAATCCGGTGCCCTGTTCGGCTCGATGAGCGTGCTGGACAACGTGCTGCTACCGCTCGTCAATTTCACCCAGCTCGACCGCAGTGCCTGCGAACTGGTGGCGCGGCTGAAATTGCGGCAGGTCGGTTTGGAGGCCTATGCCGATTACTCGCCAGCCGAACTATCGGGCGGGATGCAAAAACGCGCTGCAATCGCCCGCGCTATGGCGCTTGATCCGAAAATCCTGTTCCTGGACGAGCCCTCCGCCGGCCTCGATCCGGTCACCGCCGCCGAGCTGGATGCGCTAATCAACCAGTTGGCCCAGACACTCGGGCTGACCTTCGTTGTCGTCACGCATGAGCTAGCCAGCATCTTCGCTATTGCAGACCGCGCCCTCATGCTCGATAAAGGGGCGAAGGGCGCCATTGCACTCGATACGCCCGAGCAATTGCGTGACCAGCCGCCCAGCGATGCGGTGCGGCGCTTCTTCCATCGTGAGATCAACAAGGAAATGGCATGACCCCGCAAAAGACGGGCTATTTCCGGCTCGGCCTGTTCGTATTGATCGCGTTGACCCTCGGCATCACCCTGCTGATCGCCTTTGGCAGCGGCCGCTGGTTTACCACCACGACCATGATGGAAACCTATTTCGATGAATCGGTGCAGGGCCTCGATGTCGGCTCCAAGGTCAAATACCGCGGCGTCACCGTCGGTGAGATCAGCAAGATCTCGTTCACGCACGCCAAGTACCAGCAAGACTTACCGCCCACCGCACGCAAACAGTATGTGCTGGTCGAAACGCGCCTGAAGCCAGAATTGTTCGGCAGTTCACGCCTGCCCGATGCCAGCCAGCTCGTCGCCGAAGTCGATCGTGGCTTGCGGGTACGCATCGCGCCGCAAGGGCTGACCGGCACCAATTATCTCGAAATCGACTATCAAGACCCGAAAAAGAACCCGCCATTGGCGATCGCCTGGCAACCGGATCAAGCCTATGTCCCTTCTGCTCGCAGCACGGTAGAACAGATCGTGACGTCAGCACAAAACCTCGTCGGCAAGCTGGAGAAACTGGATTTGGTCGCCACGGTAGACCGGCTGAACCGGGTATTGGACAACGGTGCAACGGCGACGGCTGGCTTGAAAACCCGTGAAATCAGCGAGGCGTTGCTGGCCGAAATACACGAATTGAAAGCCACGCCAATTCGCCAGACCGGCGAAGAAACGTTGGCCTTGGTCAAAGAGCTGCGCCAGAGCAGCGAGATCTTGCATCGCCTTGTGTCCGACCCGGCGCTGGCCAGTGCCCCAGCCAACATCGGTGCCAGCGCCCAAGCAGCGCGTGAGCTACTGACCAACCCGGCCCTGGGCAATACGCTCAAGGAATTGAACCGTGCGTCTACAGAGCTGAGCCGGCTGGTAGCCGGCCGCGATCACCAGATCGACACCACGCTAAACAGCCTGCAGGACGCAAGCGAGGAGCTGCACCAGTTGATCAAGCAAACCCGCAGCAATCCATCCAGCCTGCTGTTCAGCACCCCACCCACGCCCTACCCCTTGCCTGTGCGATGAACCCTGCCTGATGAAACCGCTCGCTCTCCTCCTCAGCATCCTGCTCCTCGCCGCCTGCAGCACGCCCCGTACGCCACCGCAGGAGACGCACTACCTGCTGACAGCAGCCCGTGCGCGTGCACCAGTGGCAACGAGCAACGGCTTGACCTTGCGTGTGATGCCATTGCGCGCGCCTGCGCCATTCGATGACAGCCATTTCGTCTACCGGGAAACCGCACAACGCTTCGTGATCGATCCCTATCGCGGTTTTCTGACCCCACCGGACAGACAAATCACGCAGCGACTACGTGAATGGCTCGCTGCCAGTGGTCTGTATGGTCACGTCGTCGACAATACGGCCGACAGCCCCGTTGCTCAGCGATTAGAGGGCGAGTTGCTTGAGCTGACCGTGGATCGCCGCGATTCGCCCGTCGTCTTGCTGCGTTTACGGCTGCGGCTGGTCGACTTGCGCGCCTCGGAACCCGCCATCGTCTTCGATCAAATTTTCTCTGCCAGCCGTCCGGTTTCGCCGTTGACCGCCGACGCCATTGCTGCCGCGGCGGATCAGGCATTAGCCGCAATGCTGGACGAGATCGAATCCACCATCGCACAGGGTTCTCGCTGACTCGCCTCGGGCAAGCGGCTCAGCTAAACTCAATACGCTTACAGATTTTGTACCCATGCCGACCCAACGCGCCCTCAAACTCTATCGTCAGACGCAAAGTGATCATGATCAGGATCGCGTGCAGCTCTACGCGCCGCTGGTGAAGAAGATCGCCTACCACATGGTGGCCCGGTTGCCATCCAGCGTCGAAGTCGACGACCTGATCCAGGTCGGGCTGATGGGGCTGATGGAGGCCGCGCGCAATTTCGATCCGAACGCTGGCGTGCAGTTCGAGACCTTCGCCACACAGCGTATTCGCGGTGCCATGCTGGATGAGTTGCGCAATGCCGACTGGATGCCGCGCCAAACCCGCCGTAACATGCGCGAGATTGAGTCCTGTGTGCACAAGCTTGAACACCAGCTCGGCCATGCCCCTTCCGAAGGGGAGGTCGCCAAGGCCATGGACCTCCCGCTTGAGGAATACCAGCAGATGCTCGGCGATGCACGCGGGCACCAGCTGTTGTACTACGACGATTTCGAAGACGATGACGGCAATAGCCAGCTCGATCAGTTTGTTGCCGACACCACGGCCAACCCTTTTGAAGCACTCGCCGATAGCGGTTTCCGGCAAGTATTGATCGAAGGCATCAACGCATTGCCGGAGCGCGAAAAGATTCTGATGGCGCTGTATTACGACGAAGAACTCAACCTGAAGGAAATCGGCGCAGTGCTCGGCGTAACCGAATCGCGTGTGTCGCAACTCCACAGCCAAGCCATCGCGCGCCTGCGTGCGCGCCTCAAAGATTGGACCGGCCGCTAGGCGCTCTTGACGCCCAACGCCGCTCACCGCACGGGAACTCATGGACAAAATCAGCGTTATCGGCCTCACCCTTGGCCTCGCGGCTATCCTGCTCGGCCAGTACATGGAAGGTGGGCATATCGGCTCGTTGCTGCAATTCACCGCCTTCATGATCGTCATGGGCGGCACCATCGGCGCGGTCATGCTGCAAAGCCGGCTCAGCGACTTCACCGCCGGGGTCAGGATGGTCAAATGGGTGTTCGTGCCGCCGAAGCACGACTTCCGTCGCGTTCTTGCAACACTCGTCAATTGGGGCCAGCAAGCCCGTCGTGGTGGGCTGTTGTCACTGGAAGCCTATCTAGGCGGAGAAAAAGACCCTTATGTAAAACGCGGCTTGGCGATGCTGGTCGACGGGGCCGAACCGGATACCATCCGCCGCTCGATGGAGCTGGATATCGATGCCTTTGAAACCCGCTCCAGAGCCGCGGCCAAGATATGGGAATCAGCCGGTGGCTATGCACCGACTATCGGCATTCTGGGGGCCGTAATGGGCTTGATCCACGTGATGGAGAACCTGACCGATCCTTCCAAGCTCGGCGCCGGTATCGCCGTCGCCTTCGTGGCAACGATCTACGGCGTGGGCTCTGCCAACCTGATTTTCCTGCCAATCTCGAACAAGCTACGCAATCACATCAGCATCGAAATCCGCCGCCGTGAAATGTTGCTGGAAGGCCTGGTGACCATCGCGAATGGTGAAAACCCCCGCATGCTCGAGAACAAGCTGGCCGGGTTCATTCTCTGATTGCTCATGGATCGCCCCTGCGCTGCACGATCATGGCGCAGGCAGGCGAGCCATTCACCCCCACGGCAACATCAGTGCAATATCCGTGCGCCCAAGCAACGAACCAGCTTGCAACAATCCAGCACGGTTCGCCCGTTTCCTGCCGACCACCTCACACCGTCACACGCTGTTCACACTTCGGTCATCGCACCGTCATCGCAACCGCTTAATTTTGTCTCACTCGCAGGAGAGAGACCCATGCTTGAGCAGTTGCAAACAGCTTCAACCCATTCCCGCAAACGCAAGCTGTCCGTCACATTGGCGCGACATCAAGATGACATCCGCGCGGCGCAAATGCTGCGCTACCGTGTATTCGCCGAAGAAATGGGCGCCCGCCTGCCCTCACGCGAGGCTGGCATCGATCAGGATTTGTTCGACCCATACTGCGACCACCTGCTGGTTCAGGACGATGAAACCGGCGAAGTCGTCGGAACCTACCGTATCCTGCCGCCGGATCAGGCGAAAAAACTGGGTAGTTACTACTCGGACACCGAATTCGATCTGACTCGCTTGGGTGCGTTGCGCCCACAGCTGGTCGAAGTTGGCCGCTCCTGTGTCCACCCGGACTACCGTACTGGCGCGACCATTACGCTGCTCTGGGCAGGCTTGGCCGAATACATGCAACGCCGCAACCACCATTACCTGATCGGTTGCGCCAGCGTCTCGTTGATCGATGGCGGCCACTTGGCAGCCAGCCTGTATCGCAAGCTGGTGGACAATCACCTCGGCCCGGTTGAATGGCGCGTGGTGCCACGCTGCCCACTCCCACTGGCTGCGCTGAACCAAAAGCTCGACGCGGAAGTCCCCCCGCTGATCAAGGGCTACTTGCGCGCAGGTGCCATGATTTGCGGCGAGCCAGCATGGGATCCTGACTTCAATACTGCTGATCTGTTCGTTCTGCTGCCGATGCAGAAAATGGACCAGCGCTACGCACGGCATTTCATTCGCTAACGCATGGCAATAGGGACATAGCGGGATGAAAGCGGAGCAGCTAAACTCCGGGGAACTTTTTTCACCCTGGATTGTATCGCCGTCCCCAGCCATGCCAGTTTTCGTTCTGCGCTTGTATCGGCTTTGTCGTTTTCTGCTGCATGTGATGCGCGGGATGGCTACGGTAGCCTGGGTTTTCCCCAGGCTGGATCGGGCCGCACGCGTGACACGAATTCACGCCTGGTCGGCTCAGCTGACCAAGCTGCTTGGCATCAGCATTCGCGTACAAGGCGTTGCACCCGGTCTGTATCCGGCCAATCACCTGTTGATTTCCAACCACATCTCATGGATGGATATCTTCGTCCTCAACGCCGTGACGGTGTCCCGCTTCGTTGCCAAAGCGGAAATCCGCCACTGGCCCGTGGTGGGCAAGCTCTGTATCGGCACCGGCACGCTATTCATTGAACGTGAGCGCAAACGCGATACCGCACGAGTCGGCCAAGACATGCTGTCCGCCCTGCAAGGTGGCGACTGTCTAACCGTCTTCCCGGAAGGCACCACCAGCTGTGGCAACGGCATCCTGCCTTTCCGCTCCTCCCTGCTGCAAGCTGCGGTAGATGGCCAGACCACACTGCAACCCGTGTATTTGCGTTACTGCAATGCCAAAGGGCAGCGTTGCGAGCTGGCGGCCTACGTCAACGATATGAGCATCGGCCACTCGTTGTGGCGCATCCTCGGCAATCGCGGTCTGACAGTGGAAATCAACTTCCTATCGCCAGTAGCCAGCGAACAGCATGACCGTCGCACACTCACCCGGGCAGTCGAAGCGCGCATTCATGCGGCACACGTCGCGCTAAACGCACATTCGCAAGCGCAGCATCCCGAGCAAGCCGTGCAGGTGCAGCCCTGTACCCACAAGCCCTAGTCGGCCAACTCCTGATACACCTGCTGCGCCGGCACCTGAAACAATCGGCCGCTATCCAGATCGACCCCGGTCAGCGCCCCACCCCAAATGCAGCCGGTATCGAGCGCCCATAACGTCTCGCTCACGCGCAATCCCAAGGCTGACCAATGACCGCAAATAACACGCGGCGTTGCCACGCGCTGCGGCCATTCGAACCAAGGACATAATCCCGCCGGAGCCCGGTCGAGTTCACCTTTGTACTTGAGCTGCAAAGCACCAGCCGTATCGACAAAACGCATTCGGGTCGCAGCATTCACCACAAAACGCAAACGATCATCCCCTTGCAGTGCATCCGACCACTGCAATGGCTGATTGCCATACATCGCGGCCAGAAAAGATCGCCACTGATTTCCCGCCAATACCGATCCCACCTCATCCGCCAACGACTGCGCCAAGCGTGCATCCCATCCTGGCCAGATGCCGGCATGCACGACGATGGCATCCGACAGCGTCAGCATCAGCGGCTGCCTACGCAGCCAGTCGACGATTTCCGGCAAATCCGGCGCTTGCAACACCGTCGCCATCGTATCGCCAAGCTTGGCTTTGCTCACACCTGCAGCAATGGCCAGCAGATGCAAATCGTGATTCCCCAATACCGTTTGTACCGCAGCACCTTGCCTCATCACCCAGCGCAATACCGCAAGTGAATCCGGCCCCCGATTAACGAGATCGCCGACCAGATAAAGCGTGTCGCGTTGCGGATCAAATTGCATCCGATCCAGTAGAAGCTGGAGTTCCGTATAACAGCCCTGGATATCGCCGATTGCGTACCGTGCCATGCTGATAGCCTATTCGTAGAAGATTCAAGGAGCGCCCAAGGCAGGCCGGGCAGATCATGAAATGCGGCGAGGATGTCGTCGACTTGCTTGCGGCAAGAAACCCGTAGAAGAAATAGCGCGCCCCGGACCGACACCGCGAACAGCACGAATATCGAGATATAGGTCACTCCGATTGCATCCCTTTCAGCAAATCGAAGCAATTATCTGCTGAAACAAGCGCTTAACACCCGCTACAATGCAAGCAATCATTACTCGATGCCACCCGATGCTGACTAGCGCTCCACAGACCCGTTCTTCCTGGATCAGCCACTGGAGCACGCTCGACCTGCCGGTGCTGCAGTATACGCTGGATCAAATGCAGGGTTTGCGCGCCCGCAGCGACGAAATCGGTCTACGGGATCTTGCCAGCATGATTGAGCATGATGCGTTGCTTACCCAGCGCATGATCCGATTCCTGCAAGACCACCGCCACGCCAGTCAACTCACCGATGTCAGCACCGTGGATCGCGTACTGCTTATGGTTGGTATCGACGGATTCTTCAAGGAGTTCGCCCGTGTCGAATCGGTAGAGCAACGACTGGCTGATCATCCTTCCGCTCGAGAAGGCTTGCGACGGGTCATGGCGCGCAATTATTTCGCAAGCCAGCTTGCCGCAGCTATCGCAGACCGACGCCACGACCTGGATCCGCTGGAAACCAAGACGGCCTCCCTACTCTCAGGCCTGGCGGAAATGCTGCTATGGCTCTCCGCACCCCAACTTGCCGTCACCATCATGCGCAATCAAATCCAGAATCCGGATTTACGCAGCCGGGATGCACAAATAGCTGTCATCGGTTTTCCTCTGATCGATCTTCAACTGGATATCGCCCAGCAATGGAAATTACCGACGCTGCTCATGCACTTGATGGACGAGCACCGCGCTGACGAGCCCAGAGTGCGCACGGTGACCGCAGCAACGGCTATCGCGCGCCATTTAGGCCACGGCTGGGACAACCCTGCACTACCTGATGACTACCAGGTTGTGGCGGATCTACTCAATACCGATGTCGATGCGGCCTACCAGTTGGTGCGAGACTGTGCATTGCGCACCGGACACCACTGGCAGTGGTATCAATGCTTGCCGCCAATCAGTCAACGTCCATTAATAGTAATCGCCTCCGAACCACAACCACCTGAACCACAAATATTGCAGGCATAAAAAAGGCCAGCATAAGCTGGCCTTTTTTATTGTCATCGTCTGCTTATTCAGCAGCGACCACTTCCGCATCTTCCGGACGGTCAACGAGTTCAACAAACGCCATCGGCGCATTGTCGCCCGCGCGGAAACCGCACTTCAGGATACGGAGGTAACCACCATTGCGGGCGGAATAACGCGGGCCGAGCACATCGAACAGCTTGACCACGATATCACGATCGCGGGTGCGGTTAAACGCGAGGCGGCGGTTAGCCAGCGACGGTGCCTTGCCGAGGGTAATCAGCGGTTCTGCGACGCGGCGCAGTTCCTTAGCCTTCGGCAAAGTGGTTTTGATGACTTCGTGACGCAACAGCGCATTTGCCAGATTGCGCAACAGCGCTTGGCGGTGAGCCGACGTACGATTCAGTTTACGATTGCCATTTCCATGACGCATTTGTCAGTTCCTTTCCGTTGACCGCTCAGGGCTTTTCCAAGCCAGCCGGCGGCCAGTTTTCGAGGCGCATGCCCAGCGACAGACCCTTCGAAGCCAGCACTTCCTTGATTTCATTCAAGGACTTGCGGCCCAGATTCGGTGCCTTCAAGAGTTCAGTCTCGGTGCGCTGGATCAGATCCCCGATGTAGTAGATGTTTTCGGCCTTGAGGCAGTTCGCCGAACGCACGGTCAGTTCGAGGTCGTCCACCGGACGCAGCAGGATCGGATCGATCTGCGGCGCTTGCGGTTTCTCTTCCTCGACTGGAGTGCCTTCGAGATCGGCGAACACCACGAGCTGATCCATCAGAATGCGAGCGGCTTGGCGCACGGCATCTTCTGGCGTCAGCACGCCGTTCGTTTCGATATCGAGGATCAGGCGATCCAGATCGGTACGCTGTTCAACACGGGCGCTTTCGACCGCGTAGCTAACGCGACGGATCGGGCTGAACGACGCATCCAGCTGGATGGTGCCGATGGTGCGATTTTCGTCGTTGGACAGACGAACTGGCGCCGGCTGGTAACCACGGCCTTTTTCGACCTTGATTTCCACGTTCAACTTGCCACCAGCGGAAAGGTGAGCAATCACGTGTTCCGGATTGACCACTTCCACATCATGTGGCAATTGGATGTCGCCGGCTTTAACTACGCCTTCACCATCTTTTACCAGCGTCAGCGTCACGGCCTCACGACCGTGCAGCTTGAGCACCACACCCTTCAGGTTCAGCAGGATATCGACCACGTCTTCCTGCACGCCATCAAGCGCGGAGTATTCGTGAACGACACCGTCGATCTTGACTTCGGTCGGGGCAAAGCCCGGCATCGAAGACAGCAGGATGCGGCGCAAGGCGTTACCGAGCGTATGGCCGTAACCGCGCTCGAACGGCTCCATCACTACCCGTGCTTGGGCAGCAGATTGAGCCTGCACGTCGATGATGCGCGGCTTGAGCAACTCATTAGCGAGGTTTTGCATATATTCAGTGATCCCTTGGGCCTGAGCGGTTGTCAGCGATTACTTGGAATAGAATTCCACCACCAGCGATTCATTCAGATCGCTGGACAGGTCGGAACGCTCCGGCGCGCTCTTGAACACGCCTTCCATCTTCTTGCTGTCAACCTGCACCCAGCCCGGAAATCCGATGCCTTCGGTCAGCGACAGAGCTTCTACCACGCGAGCTTGCTTTTGGGCTTTTTCGCGCACGGACACGACGTCACCGGCCTTCACTTGGAAGGACGCGATATTGACGACTTGGCCATTCACGACGATTGCCTTGTGGCTTACCAGTTGGCGTGCTTCAGCACGTGTCGAACCAAAACCCATACGATAAACAACGTTATCGAGGCGGGATTCGAGCAGCTTCAGCAGGTTTTCGCCAGTGGAGCCTTTACGGCGGCTGGCTTCTTCAAAATAACGGCGGAACTGACGTTCCAGCACGCCGTAGATACGACGGATCTTTTGCTTCTCACGCAGGTGAACACCGTAGTCGGAAAGACGCGGTTGTTTACCGTTAGCGCCATGCTGGCCTGGGGCTTGTTCCAGCTTGCACTTGCTATCGAGCGAGCGACGAGCGCTCTTCAGGAAAAGGTCTGTACCTTCGCGGCGTGCGAGTTTGCACTTGGGTCCAATATAACGAGCCATGACTTACTCCGGGATTAGATACGACGCTTTTTCGGCGGACGGCAGCCGTTATGCGGCACAGGCGTCACATCCGAAATGCTGGTGATCTTGAAGCCGAGCGCGTTCAATGCACGCACCGCGGATTCGCGACCCGGACCAGGGCCCTTGATACGAACTTCAAGGTTCTTCACACCATATTCTTGGGCAACTTTACCAGCGTGCTCTGCAGCAACCTGTGCCGCAAAGGGTGTACTTTTCCGAGAGCCCTTAAAACCAGCACCGCCCGAGGTAGCCCAAGAAAGTGCATTGCCTTGGCGATCGGTGATGGTAATGATCGTGTTATTGAAAGACGCGTGCACATGCACGATGCCTTCCGACACGCTCTTTTTGACTTTCTTCCGTACACGCACTGTGTTTGCTTTAGCCATTTAACTAAATCCTTTAATTACGCTGCCGGCTTATTTCTTGCCGGCAATAGGCTTGCGCGGACCCTTACGGGTACGAGCATTGGTACGCGTGCGTTGGCCGCGAACTGGCAGACCCTTGCGATGGCGGAAGCCACGATAGCAACCAAGGTCCATCAGACGCTTGATGCTCATCGTAATTTCGCGACGCAGGTCGCCTTCAACGGTGAACTTACCGATTTCTTCACGCAACTTGTCGAGTTCAGCTTCGCTGAGATCCTTGACCTTCTTGGTAGGCGCAACGGCGGTGGCTTCGCAGATCGCGTAAGCGCGAGTGCGGCCGATGCCGTAAATTGCCTGAAGGCCGATCACAGCATGCTGGTGATTGGGAATGTTAACCCCAGCAATACGGGCCATACTTCTTTACCCCAGGTTCAAAAAAGTTTTCGAGTATAACGCTAGTTGCCGATTTATTCAATCAGCCTTGGCGTTGCTTATGCCGCGGGTCGGTGCAGATCACGCGCACAACACGGTTGCGGCGGATGATTTTGCAGTTGCGGCAGATTTTCTTGACCGATGCTTGAACTCTCATCGTCTTTCCTTTCAGTCAAAATGAAATCCCGAGCGGCTTATTTCGCCCGGAATACGATGCGAGCCTTGGTCAGATCGTAGGGAGTCAGTTCTACGGTGACCTTGTCACCGGGAAGAATGCGGATGTAATGCATCCGCATCTTGCCGGAGATATGACCAAGAATCACATGCCCGTTTTCGAGTTTCACTCGAAACGTTGCATTCGGCAGCGTTTCGAGCACCTCGCCTTGCATCTGGATGACGTCTTCTTTCGCCATGACAGCCTACTTATGCTCAGCCTTTGAAATTGGCTTTTTTCAGCAGACTCTCGTACTGGTGCGACAACACGTACGATTGCATCTGCGCCATGAAGTCCATCGTCACCACTACCAAAATCAGCAGTGAAGTGCCGCCGAAATAGAACGGAACGTTCCACTTCAGGATCAAGAACTCTGGAATCAAGCAAATCGTGGTGATATATACAGCGCCAATCAACGTCAGCTTCAGAATGAGCTTTTCGATGTAGCGCGCCGTATGCTCACCCGGACGATAGCCCGGGATCATCGCACCGCTTTTCTTCAGGTTGTCCGCGGTTTCCTTCGGGTTGAAGACCAACGCGGTATAGAAGTAACAAAAGAAGATAATCGCCGCCGCATACAAGAGCACATACAACGGCTGCCCAGGATGGAGCTTGTCGCCAATGCCTTTAAGCCACGAGAACCGCTCGCTATTACCAGTCCAAGACAGCACGGTAGCCGGAAACAGAATGATCGACGAAGCAAAAATCGGCGGAATCACACCAGCCATGTTGAGCTTGAGTGGAAGGTGCGTGCTTTGCGCCTGCTGAATGCGGTTACCAACTTGGCGCTTGGCATAATGCACAGGCACCTTTCGCTGGCCGCGTTCAACAAAGACCACCGCAGCGGTTAGCAGCACCACACCAACGAACAGGAACAACACCAGCAAGATCGGCAACGCACCCTGGTTTGCCAAGGTAAGCGTTTTGCCAATTGCTGACGGCACACCCGCCGCAATACCGCCACAGATCAAGATCGAGATCCCGTTACCAAGACCTCGCTCTGTAATCTGCTCGCCCAGCCACATCAGGAACATCGTACCCGTAACAAGCGTGACGATGGCCAAGAACAGGAACTGGACTTGCGGCAACACCACAAGGCCCGGCTGCTTCAGCAACATGGTCGCAATGCCGAAGCTTTGCGCACTAGCCAATGCCACCGTTGCATAACGCGTGTACTGCGTGATCTTGCGACGGCCGGCATCACCCTCTTTCTTCAATTGCTTGAGCGTCGGAAAAACCTCAGCTGCAAGTTGAAGAATGATCGATGCCGAAATGTACGGCATGATCCCGATAGCAAAAACAGTGAAACGAGACAGCGCGCCACCTGAGAACATGTTGAACATGTTCAGCAGGCCGGTTTGCTGCGATTCAAACAACTTTGCCAGTTCTGCCGGGTTGATACCCGGCACCGGGATGTGCGCGCCGATTCGATAAACGATCAGCGCACCCACCAAGAACCAGACCCGTTTCTTCAGATCTGCAAACTTGCTACCTGCGGAAGCCAGTGCGGGATTAGCCACGTTGCCGTATTCCTCAAAAGGCTAGGTTAGTCGACGATACTGCCACCCGCCGCTTCGATCGCAGCGCGAGCACCCTTCGAGGCAGCAATGCCCTTCAAGGTAACAGCGCGTTCGATCTTGCCGGACAGGATGACCTTAGCTTGGTCAGCATGCTGGGAAACGAGACCCGCTTGCAGCAGAACGAGAAAATCGACCTCGTTAACCGGAAGCTTGTCCAATGCCGACAGCGTTACTTCAGCCGACTTGCCGCGAGACAGCGACACGAAACCACGCTTCGGCAGGCGACGATGCAGCGGCATTTGACCGCCTTCGAAACCAACCTTGTGGAAGCCACCAGCACGGGATTTTTGACCCTTGTGGCCGCGACCTGCGGTTTTACCCAGACCGGAACCGATACCGCGACCAACACGCTTTTTCGCGTGGGTAGCGCCCTCGGCCGGCTTCAGGTTATTCAGTACGAGAGACATATTAGCCCTCCACCTTCAGCAGATAGCTGATCTTGTTGATCATGCCCCGGTTTTCCGGGGTATCGATCACTTCAGCTGAGTGGTTCAGTTTCTTGAGGCCGAGGCCACGGGCGCATGCCTTGTGGCTTTCCAGACGGCCGATCAGGCTCTTCACGAGCGTGACCTTGATCTTCTTGGCATCAACCATTATTCACCTCCGAAGAGTTCTTCGACGCTCTTGCCGCGCTTGGCCGCGATATCGCCAGCGGTATGCAGTTTGGCAAGGCCGTCCAGCGTGGCGCGAACCACGTTGTACGGATTGGTCGAACCGTGAATCTTTGCGGTGATGTTGTGTACACCAGCCACTTCGAACACAGCGCGCATCGGGCCGCCAGCGATAATGCCGGTACCTTCAGGAGCAGGCTGCATGAAGACTGTCGTCGCGCCGTGCTTACCGATCACGCTATGCGGAACGGTGCCATTCTTCAGCGACGCCTTGAACATCTTCTTGCGAGCTTCTTCCAGCGCTTTCTGCACCGCTACCGGCACTTCTTTCGCCTTGCCCTTGCCCATGCCGACTGCACCGTCGCCATCACCGACCACGGTCAGTGCGGCAAAGCCCATAATGCGACCGCCCTTGACGACTTTGGTGACGCGGTTAACGCCAACCATCTTCTCGCGAAGGCCGTCCCCGCGATCTTCTACTTCGTTCTTAGCCATGTTGTAACTCCAAGCTCAATTAGAAGACGAGGCCGCCTTCACGAGCCGCGTCGGCAAGCGCCTTAACGCGACCGTGATAGTGGAAACCGGAACGATCGAATGCAACTTGCTCGACACCAGCAGCCTTCGCCTTTTCAGCGATGCGCTTGCCCACGAGGGTTGCAGCTTCAACGTTGCCGCCATTTTTGATTTGACCGCGTACTTCAGCCTCGAGGCTGGAAGCAGCTGCAAGCACCTTGCCGCCAGTCGCATCAATGACTTGGGCGTAGATGTTGCCGTTGGTCCGATGCACCGAAAGGCGCACCACCTTGAGCTCCGCAATCTTTGCACGGGTTTTACGTGCGCGGCGGGCTCGGGTTTCTTTCTTGTCCATGATTCAGCCTCGATTACTTCTTCTTGGTTTCTTTCAGAACCACGACTTCATCCGAGTAACGAACGCCCTTGCCCTTATAGGGTTCCGGCGAGCGATAAGCACGAATTTCAGCAGCGACTTGACCAAGAACTTGCTTGTCGGCGCCCTTGAGGACGATTTCAGTCTGGGTCGGGGTCTCAACTTTCACACCGGCCGGCATCTTGTGCACAACCGGATGGGAGAAGCCGAGCGTCAGGTTCAGCGCATCACCTTGAGCCTGAGCACGATAGCCCACGCCAACCAGGTTCAATTTGCGCTCAAAACCCTTGGAAACGCCGGTCACCATATTGTTGACCAGTGCACGCAGGGTGCCGGACATCGAACGTGCGAAACGATCGCCATTCTTGGCCGCAAACACAACTGCGTTGTTTTCTACCTTAACTTCGACCGAACCGGTCAGCGGCTGCGTGAGCGAACCGTTCGGGCCCTTGACGACGATTGCAGCGGCATCGACTTTAACTTCGACACCAGACGGAATGGCTACCGGATTTTTAGCTACGCGAGACATTAGTTCACCTCATCAAGCTACGAAGCAAAGCAGCTCGCCACCAACACCATTGGCACGCGCTTTGCGATCGGTCATCACACCCTTGGACGTGGACAGAATCGCCACACCAAGACCATTCATCACTTGCGGAATGTCGTTCGCACCCTTGTAGATGCGCAGACCCGGCTTGGACACGCGCTCAATACGCTCGATGACCGGACGGCCAGCATAGTACTTGAGCTCGATGGTCAGCACCGGCTTCACGTCGCCAGAAGCGACAAACGATTCGATATAACCTTCATCCTGCAGTACCTTGGCGATCGCAATCTTCAATTTCGAAGACGGCATCGCGACTTGTACCTTGTCCGCACGCTGGGCGTTACGGATGCGGGTCAGCATATCGGCGATAGGATCATGCATTGCCATGTTTCTACTCTCCTATTACCAGCTGGCCTTCACCATGCCGGGGATTTCACCCTTCATGGCGAGCTCGCGGAGCTTGTTGCGGCCAAGGCCGAATTTGCTGTACACACCACGCGGACGACCGGTCAACGAGCAACGGTTGTGCAGGCGGGTCGGCGCGCTGTTACGCGGCAGCGATTGCAGCTTCAGGCGGGCCTGAAAGCGGTCTTCTTCACTCGCGTTGACGTCGTTGGCAGTTGCAAGCAGCGCCTGGCGCTTAGCTGCGAACTTTTCGACGACGGCGCGACGCTTCTCTTCACGTTTAATCAGTGCAAGTTTTGCCATGATCGCCTCAATTCTTGAACGGGAACTTGAACGCGGCGAGAAGGGCGCGAGCCTCTTCGTCTGTCTTCGCGGTCGTCGTAATGGTGATGTTCATCCCGCGCAGAGCATCGATCTTGTCGTACTCGATTTCCGGGAAGATGATCTGTTCCTTGACACCCATGTTGAAGTTGCCACGACCGTCGAAGGACTTGGCAGACACACCACGGAAGTCACGGACGCGCGGCAGCGCAACCGAAACCAGGCGATCAAAGAATTCGTACATCCGGTCACGGCGCAGAGTCACCTTGCAACCAATCGGATAGTCATCACGAATCTTGAAGCCAGCAATGGATTTCTTCGCCTTGGTCACAACCACTTTCTGGCCGGTGATCTTTTCCAGATCGCCCACAGCATGTTCCATCACTTTCTTGTCAGCAACCGCTTCACCCACACCCATGTTCAGGGTGATCTTTTCGATGCGCGGCACTTCCATGACCGACTTGTAGCCGAACTGTTCAATCAGCTTCGGTACAACTTGCTCTTTGTAAATATCTTGCAGACGAGCCATGTTTTACCCCTTAGCTGCCAACGACTTCGCCGCTGGACTTGAACACGCGGACTTTCTTGCCGTCATCGAGCAGCTTGAAGCCAACGCGATCAGCCTTGCCGGTCGCCGGGTTGAAAATTGCAACGTTGGACACGTGCACCGGCAGCGTCAGCTCGACGATGCCACCTTGAACACCGCGCAGCGGGTTAGGCTTTTGATGCTTTTTGACCACGTGCACGCCTTCAACAACCAGCTTGTCTTCGGTCGGCAGCATACGCACGACGGTGCCGCGCTTGCCCTTGTCCTTGCCGGTAATGACGATGACTTCATCGCCCTTGCGAATCTTGTTCATTCCGATCTCCTTACAACACTTCCGGCGCAAGCGAAACGATCTTCATGAATCGCTCGGTGCGCAGCTCACGCGTCACCGGCCCGAAGATACGGGTACCGATCGGCTCAAGCTTGTTGTTAAGGAGAACGGCGGCATTGCCGTCGAACTTGATCAGCGAACCGTCGGCACGACGAACGCCCTTGGCGGTGCGAACGACGACGGCGCTGTAGACGTCACCCTTCTTGACACGACCACGCGGGGCGGCATCTTTGATGGTCACCTTGATGATGTCGCCAACTGAAGCGTAGCGACGCTTGGAGCCGCCCAACACCTTGATGCACATCACGTGACGCGCACCGGTATTGTCTGCAACCTCCAGCATGGATTGCATTTGGATCATTTAAAAACAACCTCCAACTTATACCGCACATTAATCCCGACAAAGCCGAGGTGCTCGGCTAAACCGAGCCAGGATGCGGTCAGTTTTGGATCCCGTAAGGGAAGGAACAACGGCAGTGTTACGCCGAAGATAGAAAAGCGGGCATTGTACACAGAGTACAATGCCCGCGCAAGCATGCATCAGATCAAAGATCAGACCACGCGAGCCTTTTCCAGCAGTGCCGTCACATACCAAGACTTGGTCTTTGACAGCGGACGCCCCTCTTCGATCGAAACCAGATCACCTTCGTGATACTGATTTGTCTCATCGTGAGCGTGGTATTTCTTGGAACGGCGAACAACTTTGCCGTACAGCGGGTGCTTGACCAAGTGCTCGACCAGGACAGTGACGGTTTTATCCATCTTGTCGCTGACGACGCGGCCGGTCAAAGAACGCTTCGATTTGGATTCGCTCATGATTACGCCGCCTTGTCAGCCAGAATGGTACGAACACGCGCAATTTCCTTGCGCACCCGGTTGATTTCGCTCGTCTTCGCCAGCTGACCAGTCGCATGTTGCATGCGCAGGCCAAACTGAGCGCGGAGAAGCGCCGTCAATTCGCCCTTGAGCTCTTCGACGGACTTTTGACGCAGTTCAGCAGCTTTCATCATTGCCCCACTTGGCGAGTAACGAAGGAAACCGCGAACGGCAGCTTGGCCGAAGCCAGGCGGAACGCCTCACGTGCAATCACTTCGTCCACGCCGTCGAGTTCATAGAGAACCTTGCCCGGCTGGATTTCAGCAACCCAGTACTCCGGGCTACCCTTACCATTACCCATCCGCACTTCGGCCGGCTTGGTCGAGATCGGTTTATCCGGGAAAACACGGATCCACACGCGACCGCCACGCTTGATGTAACGGGTGATGGCACGACGGGCAGCTTCGATCTGACGTGCAGTCAGACGGCCGCGGCTGGTGGCCTTCAGGCCCCAGGTACCGAACGCAACGGAATTGCCACGAGTGGCGATACCGGTGTTACGGCCCTTTTGGACCTTACGGAACTTGAGTCTAGTTGGCTGCAGCATTGCGAGGCCCCTTTCTTGGTTTCTTCTGGGTTTCCGGCGCCGGCTCTGCAGCCTTTTCGCCTGGCTTCATTTCGCCCTTATAAACCCAAACCTTGATCCCGATGATGCCGTAGGTCGTCTTGGCTTCGGACGTTGCGTAGTCGATATCGGCACGCAACGTGTGAAGCGGCACACGACCTTCGCGATACCATTCGGTACGTGCGATTTCAATGCCGTTCAGACGGCCAGACGACATGATCTTGATGCCCTGAGCACCGAGACGCATGGCGTTTTGCATCGCGCGCTTCATGGCACGACGGAACATCACGCGCTTTTCCAGCTGCGACGAGATGCTATCGGCGATGATCTGCGCATCGATTTCCGGCTTACGGACTTCTTCGATGTTAACGTGCACCGGCACCTTGAGGATGTTTTGCAGCTCTTTCTTGAGCAGCTCGATATCCTCGCCTTTCTTGCCGATAACAACACCTGGACGCGCGGTCTGGATGGTGATCTTGGCATTCTTGGCCGGGCGCTCGATCACGATGCGGCTAACCGCAGCGTTTGCCAGCTTTTTCTTCAGGAACTCACGCACTTCGATATCAGCGGTGAGCATCTCGGAGAAGTTCTTGCTGTTGGCGTACCAGCGCGAGGCCCAGTTCTTGGTGACGGCGAGACGAAAACCCGTCGGATGAATTTTCTGACCCATAATCGCTCCTTAGTCGCCAACAGTCAGCGTGATGTGGCAGGTCTGCTTCTCAATCTTGTTACCGCGGCCCTTGGCACGAGCAGTAAAACGCTTGAGGGACGGACCCTTATCCACATAAATCGTCGCGACTTTGAGGGAGTCGATATCGGCACCCTCATTGTGCTCCGCGTTGGCGATTGCCGATTCCAGCACCTTCTTAATCAGGACAGCACCCTTTTTCGGGCTGAAGGCGAGGATGTTCAGCGCTTGTTCCACCGGTTTGCCACGGACAAGGTCAGCGACCAGCCGAGCTTTTTGGGCGGAGAGACGAGCATTGCTCAGTACAGCGGATACTTGCATGTCTTCACCTTATCGCTTGGCTTTTTTGTCGGCGGCATGGCCTTTGAAAGTCCGGGTGAGCGCAAACTCACCCAACTTGTGGCCAACCATGTTTTCGTTCACGTAGACCGGAACGTGCTGCTTACCGTTGTGCACAGCGATCGTCAAACCGACGAAATCTGGCAAAACGGTGGAACGACGCGACCAAGTTTTAATCGGGCGCTTGTCGTTCGATGCACGGGCAGTCTCAATCTTCTTGATAAGGTGCAGGTCGACGAAAGGACCCTTCTTAACAGAACGTGCCATGTTCAATTACCCCTTAGTCGCATAACGACGACGAACGATCATGCCGTCAGTACGCTTGTTGTTGCGGGTACGATAGCCCTTGGTCGGTTGGCCCCATGGACTAACCGGAACGCGACCTTCACCAGTCTTACCTTCACCACCGCCGTGCGGGTGATCGACCGGGTTCATCGCGACACCACGAACCGTCGGACGAATACCCAACCAACGCTTCGCACCGGCTTTGCCGTAGGAGCGCAGGCTATGCTCTTCGTTACCGACTTCACCCAGCGTAGCGCGGCAGTCGATATGCACCTTGCGGATTTCGCCAGAGCGCAGACGCAACTGGGCGTAAGCACCTTCACGAGCCAGCAATTGCACACCAGCACCAGCGGAGCGAGCGATTTGCGCACCCTTACCCGGTTGCAGCTCGACGCAGTGGATAGTGGAACCGACCGGAATATTACGGATCGGCATCGCGGAACCCACCTTGATCGGCGCATCAGAACCCGAGACAACGGTCATACCGGCCTTCAGGCCCTTCGGGGCGATGATGTAGCGACGCTCGCCATCGGCGTAGCACAGCAACGCGATGTTCGCGGTACGGTTCGGGTCATATTCCAGACGCTCAACTTTGGCAACGATGCCATCCTTGTTGCGCTTGAAATCGATCACACGATAGTGCTGCTTATGCCCACCACCCATATGACGAGTCGTGATCACACCGCGATTGTTACGACCAGCGGTCTTCGATTGCGGCTCAAGCAACGGCGCGTACGGCGCACCCTTGTGCAGATCCGGATTGACGACCTTGACGACAGCGCGGCGACCAGCGGACGTCGGTTTTACTTTAACCAATGCCATTTCTCAGTCTCCTTATTGCGCAGCCGCAACATCGATTTCTTGGCCAGGAGCCAGGCTAACGTACGCCTTTTTCCAGTCCTTGCGCTGACCGTTGAAACGGCCGAAACGCTTGGATTTACCCTTAACGTTCAACACGGTCACCGACTCGACCTGCACCTTGAAGAGCAGCTCAACCGCAGCCTTGATTTCGGCCTTGGTAGCGTCAGTGGAAACGCGGAACACGATTTGTTCGTTCTTTTCAGCAACGAAGGTGGTCTTTTCGGATACAACCGGACCACGCAACACCTGAAGCAAACGGTTTTCAGTGAATTGCGTCATGCGAAGAGCTCCTCGAAAGCAGCCAGCGCTTCGCGGGTCAGCACGACCTTCTTGAAGCGGACCAGGCTCACCGGATCAGCTTGCGACGGCTCAAGCACCAGAACGTCATGCAGATTGCGCGACGCAAGGTACAGGTTCTCGTCCAGTTCCTTGGTGATGATCAGAACGGAATCGAGATTCAGCGAGCCGAGCTTTTGCACCAAGACCTTGGTCTTCGGCGCTTCGAGCGCGAACGAGTCAACCACGATCAGACGATCTTCACGCACCAGTTGCGACAGAATGGTCGCGATACCGGCACGGTACATCTTGCGGTTAACCTTTTGGCTGAAGTTCTCATCCGGGCTGTTCGGGAACGTCTTACCACCACCACGCCACAACGGCGAGGACGTCATACCGGCACGAGCGCGGCCCGTACCCTTTTGACGCCACGGTTTCTTGGTGGTGTGCTTGACATCCGTACGATCTTTTTGAGCACGATTGCCGCTGCGCGCATTTGCAAAGTAAGCGGTGACCACCTGGTGGACCAGCGCCTCATTGAATTCACGCGCAAACAGGGCATCGGACGCGGCGACGGCGGCTTGCGCCTCACCGCTAGCATTGATGACTTTCAGTTCCATCATGCACCTGCCTTCACACTCGGACGAACGACAACGTCATTGCCCTTGGAGCCCGGAACCGCACCCTTGACCAGCAGAAGCTGGCGCTCAACATCGATGCGAACCACTTCGAGGTTCTGCACGGTAGACTTGACGTTACCGAGCTGACCCGCCATGCGCTTACCCGGGAAAATACGACCCGGATCCTGCGCCTGACCGATAGAACCTGGCGTATTGTGCGAACGGGAGTTACCGTGCGAAGCACGGTTGGAACTGAAATGGTGACGCTTGATAACACCAGAGAAACCCTTACCCTGAGTGGTACCGGAAACATCAACCAATTGACCAGCTGCGAACAACTCCACGGACAGCGCATCACCAGCCTTCAGATCAGCAAGCTTCTCAGCAGAGACACGGAACTCAACGAGCCCCAGACCTGCTTCGACACCTGCCTTGGCAAAGTGACCGGCTTCCGCCTTGTTGACGCGATTGGCCTTCTTGGCGCCGAAAGTTACCTGAACGGCAGCATAGCCGTCGGTTTCCACGGACTTGATTTGCGTGACGCGATTTGCGGACATGTCCAGCACCGTTACCGGGATGGATGCACCATCTTCGGCAAAGACGCGAGTCATGCCGACTTTGCGACCGACAAGACCTAAGCTCATAGTTATTTCCTTTTCAGGGCCGATTGCGATTGATCGGCTAATAACTGACTAATTAAATGAAAAACAAAAGGGCTTACCACCCGAAAGTGGTAAGCCCGCGATACTAGCACAGCTTTTTCTTTTGCCGCAAGCACTTAGCGCACTCGCGGCCTATCTTTTTAACTTCTACTCCACGGCTCATTCAAACCGGAGAAGCAATCAACAGCGACCGGGTACTGCGCACCAAGACAACCGCGCACACAAACTCCCCGCCGATTACTGAAGCTTGATTTCGACGTCAACACCAGCCGGCAGATCCAGCTTCATCAGCGCATCAACGGTCTTGTCAGTCGGATCAACAATATCCATCAAACGCAGATGGGTACGGATTTCGAACTGATCACGCGAAGTCTTGTTTACGTGCGGCGAACGCAGCACGTCAAAACGTTCGATTTTAGTCGGCAACGGCACCGGACCCTTGACGACTGCACCGGTACGCTTAGCGGTATCAACGATTTCTTGAGCCGAACGATCGATCAGCGCGTAGTCGAATGCCTTCAAGCGGATACGGATTTTTTGGTTTGCCATGGTTTTTCCCAAAGAGCGAGGCAGTTAGATCACTGCCGAAACATCATGAAAGAACAGAAGGCGAGCCTTGCGGCTCGCCCATATCAGTATTACTCGATGATCTTAGCCACGACACCCGCGCCGACGGTACGACCGCCTTCACGAATCGCGAAACGCAGACCTTGCTCCATCGCGATCGGAGCAATCAGCGACACCACCACTTCCACGTTGTCGCCTGGCATCACCATTTCAGTACCAGCCGGCAATTCAACCGCACCGGTCACGTCGGTGGTACGGAAGTAGAACTGCGGACGGTAGCCATTGAAGAACGGCGTATGACGACCACCCTCTTCCTTGGACAACACGTACACCGAACCCGAGAACTTGGTGTGCGGGGTGATCGAGCCCGGCTTGGCCAGAACTTGACCGCGCTGAACATCTTCACGCTTGGTACCGCGCAGCAGCGCGCCAATGTTGTCGCCAGCCTGACCTTGGTCGAGCAGCTTGCGGAACATTTCCACACCCGTGCAGGTGGTCTTGACCGTCGGCACGATACCGACGATTTCGATTTCTTCACCAACCTTGACGATGCCGCGCTCAACACGACCGGTCACCACAGTACCGCGACCCGAGATGGAGAACACGTCCTCCACCGGCATCAGGAAGGCGCCATCGATGGCACGTTCCGGCGTCGGGATGTAGGAATCCAGTGCGTCCGCCAGACGGAAGATCGCCGGCTCGCCGTATTCGGACTGATCACCTTCGAGAGCCAGACGGGCAGAACCAGTAATGATCGGGGTATCGTCACCTGGAAAGTCGTACTTGGAGAGCAGCTCGCGCACTTCCATTTCGACCAGTTCCAGCAACTCAGCGTCATCCACCAAGTCAGCCTTGTTCATGAAGACGATGATGTATGGCACGCCAACCTGGCGGGACAACAGGATGTGCTCGCGCGTTTGCGGCATCGGGCCGTCAGCGGCCGACACAACCAACACAGCACCGTCCATCTGCGCCGCGCCAGTGATCATGTTCTTCACATAGTCAGCGTGACCCGGGCAGTCGACGTGCGCATAGTGGCGCGCATCGGTTTCGTATTCAACGTGAGCGGTGTTAATGGTAATACCGCGCGCCTTTTCTTCCGGCGCGCTATCGATCTGGTCGTAACCCTTCGCTTCGCCACCGAACTTCTTCGACAGAATGGTGGTGATCGCTGCGGTCAGCGTGGTCTTGCCGTGGTCAACGTGACCAATCGTGCCCACGTTCACGTGCGGCTTCGTACGTTCAAACTTACCCTTAGCCAT
>NZ_KL543993.1:40521-84879 GCF_000711875.1 Andreprevotia chitinilytica DSM 18519 | reverse complement strand
TTCGAGATTGCGGGCTTGGTCGTATGCATAGGTCGTTGTAACGCCATTGAAATCGGTGCGACTCGCCACATTTCCGTTCGCGTTATAGGTCGTTGCATTCGACGCGTTCAGATTCCCGGCCCCACCGGGCTGGGTTTGAACAATCGGTTTGGCAACGCCAAGCACATTCTGGAATGTATAGTTGCGTTGTGCACCGAGCGGATCGGTGACAGTAGCTTGGGTGTTAACACTCGTAATATCGGTGAAGCTCACAACGTCGTAATGCTCAACCTTGCCTGCATGCTCGGTGGAGGTGGCTTTGCCAGCGCTGTTGTATGTATAGGTAGCAAAGCGCACGCCGTTTTCGTCGGTAATGCCGGTCAAGGCATAGGGCAGATTGTTTTGCGCCGTCTTGTCCTGTTCGTTGTACCAATAAGTTTTCTTTGTGCCGTCTGGGTAGGTCACGGAAGTTAGAACGCCAGCAGCCGGGTTACCCGATAAAACAATCGAACTCGCTTCGTCGTAGGCATAGGTATAAACACCGCCTGCGGGATCGGTCATTGTCGCCATTTGACCGGCGCTATTGTAGGTAAATGACAAGGCATGGCCGAAGGCATCGGCAACTTTGGTCAACAGGCCCGACCTCGGGGCAATGGCAGCTGGTGTAGCAGCGTCGGAATAAGTGAACGTTTGCACTTGACCATTGCGGTCGGTGACTGACAGCAATTGCCCGGTCAGACCATAAAACTCGGTCGAATTGTTGGCGGCATTAGCAACGCTATAGCCAGTAATGTTGCCGCTGGCATCGGTCAGTTTTGTCACACGGTCGTTGATGTCGGCAGCAGGTGCGAGACTCGTTGCCGTTCCGAAATTCAGTATGCGATCCGCGCCACGTTGCACTGCAAAATCGTTTGCTAATGCAACCCCGGATTGATCCGCGTTGGCCATGTAGTGGAAACACCAAGACTGGCCGGTAGTTGTACCGAAACCCGGATAGCACGCGTTATCAGGCCAAACGCCGTTGATTGCATTCAGATTGGCTTGAATGTTGGCGTAGTCGATACCTGTGACTGCGTAGTTGTTAGACCACGTGTTGCGGTCACTACGATAGGTACGGGTAAATCGCAAAGTATTGCCGCTACTACCTTGGTAATCGGTTTCGATTTGCTGCTTCAAACCAGTCGAAGGGAGGATCGGATTGCCAGCTTTGGGTGGTTTGTTGCAGCTGTCGCAATCAGGCTCTGCGGGATCGAGCATGACGCAATATGCCCTGTTCGACTGATAGGGAACGACAACATCAAACTTTAGCTGGAAGTACGCAGGGCATTCCGCATGCAGAATAATGCCCGATTCTTCCAATATTGGCGGCAAATTGTTAGCAATGCTAACCTGGGTAACCCAATGCCAGTAATAAGTATTGTGTCTTCCATTGGTAGTTTGATCACCATCGGGAATAAACAACTCCTGATAGATCGGTGCTTGCTGAGGAGGAACCAGCTCAGGGTGCGCGGCAGTGTACGCAGGCGCATTTTGCAGTATGACTGCATACACAGCCTCTGCCGTGTTCTGTGGCGCATTATATGGCGCATCGCCAAAGCAGAGGATGCAAGGCGTTCTAAGCTGATAATAGAAATGCGGCTCAATGTCTCGCGCGTGGACGCTAGTGCCAGTTGCCAATAACATCAAGCCAGCCAAACCAAGCCAGTACGATTTCTTCAGTCGAATAATGAATTGCACAAACGTCCCCTGATTATGTTTGGACGAATAGCGTCAATTGACGCAATTGCGAAAGCCGTTTTCTTATTTGCTCGGACAGCATTACCCCTGAACTTGCTTTTGTTTTGTCCGAGGGATTCTGCGTTTATTTGGAACTACTCGCTCAGCGTATTGCTTTCGCGCAAGTAGCATCGCTACATGCCCAGTACCGAATATCAGCTGCAGACGGGAGGTAAGAAGAGAAAATGGGGGCAAGACCAGCCAAGCGGAATTCTTTCATGTTTTCCCTGCAACTTCTTAAATTTGTAAGAAAAAACCTTAAGCATAGTGACAGCATTTAAGATTCGGGTTTTTACCTATTTTGATACCCAATGCCAACGGCATCCCGACAGACGGCAGAGTGATAAGCGAACATGGTTTTAGCGTGTGGATGTCGGGTTTCATTGGCCTCTGCCCTCCGGATACGGCAACCGGATGGCATGCCAAAGCGCTAGTGGGAAAATGACAAACCCGTACAGATACCAGCCAACAATCGAACGCCCTTTGAAGTTGGCAATCATGGCCGGGATGGCGGCCAGCGACACGGCGAACATCAAATACACCATCTGCACATTACTCCGGCTTTCTTGAACCCAACAACACTACCGAATCGGTAGTATTTAAACAAGCAGGACAGCTGACCATCTTGTTTTTGTGCTTGGGGTCAGCATGTCGGTGCTTGCGAAACGGCTAAAGGAAGCGCGCCTGCGGGCAGGGCTGTCGCAGGAACGGCTGGGGATCGATGCGGGGCTGGACGAGATGTCCGCCAGCACGCGAATGAACCGCTATGAGCTGGGGAAGCGCATTCCCGACCCGGAGCTGGTCGAGACTTTTGGCGCGGTCTTAGGGGTGCCAGCCGCCTACTTTTATGCGGTCGAAGATGAGGTGGCGGAGCTGTTGCTTGGTTTCCACGCCTTGCGTGTGGAACACCGAAAGCAAGTCTTGGCCTATATCGAAACGCTGCCGCAGCAACACGAATAACAAAAGGCCGGAAATCCGGCCTTTTTTGCTGGGGTTCATAAAGGTAGGTATCTGCTATAGCGTTGCGAATGCGCTTGGGAGTCCAAAGACCAGTGGCATCACCAACTGGAAAGCATCGGAGGTGGAGCAGCTTTTTTAGCGCGATCCGGCGCTCAAGACCTGTCTAATTAGCCGGTCACACGTGGCGAATTCATTGGCTTGGGGGATTGGCGGCAGGGACAAAATATTAGACACTTGAACCCCTGCGTTTCCTTATCTGCCGCGCCTTAGCGGGCCGAAAGACTGAGGGACTTTTAATCCGTTGGTCGCAGGTTCGAGTCCCGCACGACCCACCATGAAATACGTAGCAAACCAAGGGCCTGACATTGATCAGGCCCTTGTTGTTTCTGCAGGTTCTCTTCCGCAATTCCCCTTCTGTTCCGCCAATATATTCTCTGCGCGTCGGTTTCCCTCATCGCCGTGCCTGTGGGGCCGAGGCCGAGAGAATCCTTGGCTTGATAGGCACCATGCTGCCTCATCGCTCGCTGTGCGACCATCCTCTCTGGCGGCAACTCATCGGAATCACATCAATTGATATTTGGTCGAACTGGACAACGTGCCAGCGCGTAAACTATTCATAAGATGATGAATTGAAGGTAATTCCCCGGTTTTGCTGGGGTGCTTGATTTGGCAAGGTTATATGTCAGGTGCACGCAATGAATAAAATGCTTCAGCGATGCTGGTGCTTTCTTGCTGCAATATGCTGCTGTGCCAGCTTTTGCATGGCCGGAGAGCCTGTGTTGATTGTTTCTTCCGATTACGAGCCATATACGTCTTCCCGCAATAATGGTTCGGGTGTTGTATTGGAATTGATAAAACAGGCCTTTGCTGAAATGCATCGCGATGTCACATTTCAGTTCTACCCGTGGGTCCGCTGCGAAACCATGGTCGGTGCTGGAGAGGCATTTGGCGCGGCCCCTTATTTCAAAAATGAAGAGCGCCTGAAAAAATACGATTTTTCCGATCCAATTGTCTATTCCTCCAATCGCTTTTTCTTTAATAAGGAAAAATTCCCTAAAGGGTTTTCATGGCATACGTTAAAGGACTTTCGCGGATACAGAGTAGGTGGGATCAGGGGGTATTGGTATATTCCGGATTTTGAGCAGGCCGGACTGACAATCGATTATGTCAGCGATGATCAGGCAAATTTACGAAAGCTTGTTTTCGCGCGCATTGATTTTCTCGTTCTCGATGAATTCGTCGGGCAGAAAATACTGCGAGAAAATTTCTCGGCCGCAGAAGCCGCAAAAATCGGCGTATTGGAGCGGCCTGAAAGTTTCATCAAGTTCCACCTGATGATTTCCAGAAAATACCCTGACCATGCAGAACTGGCAGCGGAGCTTAATCAAGGATTGAGAATAATGAAGAAAAAGGGGAGTTATCAAGCGATCCTGCAGCGTTACGGCCTGCCTAGTCATTTTGCAGTTGATGATCCAGACAAATAGCTATTCCAAACGCGACGAAACGATTAGCAAGAAATGGCCAGGGATACAAGCCGCTGCCGCCACATCTGGCGGCAGCGGTGATGTCGGCATCGGACGTCAAGCAGATCTAACAGCCCTCACTGCCGCAACCCGGCATGGCTTGTTGGTTCGATGAACTGGATTTGCGGTACGCGCGTACTTTGATCCGGCACGATGGCGCAGGGGTCATGCGCGCTCAGTTTGTGCAGCATGCGGTAGAACACCGTGCGCTGCTCGCCCAGATCGCTGAAGAAGTCCATATCGATCCGGTTCACGGCTGGCATGGCGCGTAGTACGGTTCTTTCGCCGATTTCAGTCAGTACCAGGATCTTGGCGCGCGTGTCGGTCGGGTGAGGGTTGCGCTCGACCAGGCCACGCGATTCAAGCGTGCGCAGCACTTGGGATGTCATCATCACGTCGCTGCAGGTGTGGCGTGCCAGTTTGACTTGCGTGACATACGTTTCATGCTCGGAGAGCTGCAGCATGCCGGAGAGCAAGGTGAACTGGGCTTGCGTCAGGCCGTAGGGGCGTAATGCGGCGGTGATGGTGCGTTGCCAGGCGCTTGATACCTGCAAGAGCAGGAAGCCTGTGCTGTCCCCTATGTGTTCGCCAATGTGTTCGTTATCTGCGTGGTCTGGCAGGGCCAAGTTTGTCATTCTGCTATTCACCGGAAAGTCCCTTGTTGTGCGAATGTTCATGCAGCGGGCTGCTGCTCGCGTTGGTCGCCACTGGCCCCTTGGTGGAAGCTTGCACCGTGGGCGCTTCCCAGGTTGCTGATGGAACGCCCCGGAAAGCGGGAAGGCTTGGCGACAGACCACAGGCTCAGCGTGCAATCGCCCTCTACCAACAGGTCGCCCTTGGGCAGTTCCACCTGGTCAGCATCGTTCAGGACGTAATCGGTGCCGGTGCTCGATACGGTAAGCCACGCGACCCCGCTCTCGCACCGTGCCGCGAGGTTGCCAATGCGGGCGGAAAACAACTCCCCCGGATAAATTTTCAACCTGAGATAGGTGAGCATTTTTGGATAGCAACCGAGCCTGTTTCCGCCACTATACTGCGTAAAAAGAAGCGGTTCGCCGATCTGTTTTCACCTTTTATGTGAGAGAAATTAACATGCGAGAGCATCCGCCACTGGCGGCGTTACGGGCGTTTGAAGCGGTGGCGCGAGTGGGCAGCGTGGTCAAGGCTGCGGAAGAGTTGCATGTCACGCACGGGGCGGTGAGCCACCAGTTGCGTGCGTTGGAGGAGTACCTCGGCATCGAATTGTTTGCGCGCAAAGGCAAGCGGTTGCGCCTGCTGGAAGAGGGGCGTGTCTACGCTTTGCAGGTGCGCCTGGTACTGGAGGAAATAGCGCGTGCCACGCGGGCGGTGCTGGCCCAGCCGCGCGCCAACGAGTTGTTCGTCGGCGTGATCCCGTCTTTTGGCCAGCACTGGCTGGTGCCACGCTTGCCGACGTTCTCTGCCATGTACCCGGAGTTGCGCCTGCATCTGCGCGCCTCGCTGGAGATGGAAGACCTGCACACGGCGCAACTGGATATCGCCATCCGCATGGGCGCGGGGGGCTGGGAAGAGCTGCACCAGCGACGGTTGATGAACGACAGCTTGCTGGCGGTGGCCTCCCCACACTTCAACGGCGGCAAGTTGCCTGTCAAACCAGAGGACGTGTTGGCGTGCCCGATCATCCAGACCGCCGAGCCGTGGGGATCATGGCTGATGGCCGCCGGGTTGGAGGAGCGCCCGCCCAGCGGCATCTGGATGAACGACTCCAACCTGGTGCTGGAGGCCGTGCGCCTCGGCCAGGGCGTTGCGCTCAGCCGCCGTTCGCTGGTCGATGGCGCATTGCGGCGGGGCGAGCTGGTGCGGGTGACCGAGATCGAAATCCCGTACCAGTACCCCTACTGGCTGGTTTGGCCGCCGCGCTCGCACGGGTCGGCCAAACTGGAAGCCTTTTCACGCTGGATGGCGGACGAGGTAGCCCGGTACGAGGCGAATCTTGAAGCAGCAGCGACCTGACCGCTCAAACGCCATTCTCGGTGGCGACATCCTGCAGCAAGGGTGATTGAGTCGCCATGCGTGTCCGCCACCAGTGCAGCATCGGTGAGGTCAGCATGGTGGTCACCAGCGCCATCAACACCAGCATCGAAAACACGCTGGCCGGAATCACACCCAGGCTGAAGCCGATGTTGAGCACGATCAGCTCCATCAGTCCGCGCGTGTTCATCAGCATGGCGATGACACGTGAGTCGCCGATGGCCAAGCCACTGGCCCGCGCGGCCACATAGCTGCCGCCGTATTTGCCGACGATGGCGCACGCGATGAACACGCCGGTCCACAACGACATCTGGCCCGAGAATAGCGCCGACAGATCCATGTTCAGCCCCGTATAGGCGAAGAACACCGGCACCAGCAGGATGTTGACCAATGGCGGCACGCTGATCGACCAGCTGCCCAGCGCCTTCTGCTGTTTGCTCAACAGCAAGCCGAGCATGAAGCCACCGAACGCCGTGTGCACGCCGATATAGGACGTGGCCGCGGCCGACACCAGGACCAGGCATAAGGTCACCGCCAGTTTGGCTTGTTCGGCCAAGGCGCTGCCGCGTGCATCCAGAATCGCCAGTGCCCGCAGCAACAACGGTTTGACCACGAAAGAGAAGACCAGGCAATACGCGCCGAACAGTGCCAGCTTGCCGGCGAACTGCATCGGATCGAAGCCGGCGCTGGCAATCGCGACAATCGCCAGCAGCATGAACCAGCCGATGACGTCGGTCAGTGCAGCGGCGGACATCGCCATGCTGCCGGCGGGGGTGTCCTGATAGCCCAGATCGCTGATGATGCGGCCCAGTACCGGCACGGCGGTGATGGATAAGCCGATGCCGCAAAACAGCACGTACGCGGCGCGCGGTACTGCTGGCGCAAGGAGGGCATGGGAATACCAGCCTGCTAGTGCGCCGAGTGCGAACGGGGCGATCAATCCGCCCAGGGCGATGCTGAGCGCGGCGCGGCGGTTTTTGCGTTCGCGCAGGTGATCCAGGTGGAAGTCGAGCCCGAACTGGAACATCAGCAACACCAAGCCGATCTGGCTCAACAGGTACAAGCCGTTCTTCACCCCGCTGGTGGCCAACAGGTTGTGCAATTCCGGCACCGCTGCGCTCAGGCAAGACGGCCCGATCAGGATGCCGGCGAGGATTTCGCCGATCACCGGCGCCTGGCCGAGGCGTTGGGCGATGGCACCCAGCGCCAGCGCGAAGCCGACGATGCAGACGATGCTGAGGAAGAAACTGATCAAAGCGCTTTCGTGCAGGGCGGACATGATGTTCCCGTCTATAGATCGTGGTTAGGGTTAATTATCGCGAATCGGCGTTAACGTCAGCGTGGAAAAACCATCGCCGCTCAATGCAGCCGGCGCCGTTGGAATGGCGATATAAGCGCCCGACCGCCACATGCTGACCAGATTGCGGTAATACGGCGAAAGCACGTTGCCGGACTGGCCGGTCGCCAGCACGAAGCGCGAGTGTTCCAGATCTGCCAGATCGTAGAGCGCCCGGAAGACAGCGCCGTGACGGCTATCGAACGGGTGTTGCTCATCCTTGAAATTGATCCGGCCGACATTGACGGTGAAGGTGTCGCCGGCACTGGGCGTCTCGATATTGAACAGGCGCGACAGCAGCGGATGCTTGGTGAACGGCCGGTGCTCGAAGCGGGCATGGTGGGCGTCGCCCCAGCGCCAGTCCTGGGCATCCTTGCCATAGCGCTGGCGCAGTTCGGCCAGTGCCAACGGCAAGGCGGCGGTGATCAGGCGCTGGCAAGCGGCATCGCCCTGACCTTGCTTGTCCTTGCACCAGGCGGCTTCGCCATCGACGTTATGCAGCACGTTCAGCAGCGTCTGCTGCACGCTGCGGTGCTCCCAGTAGTCGTCGAACAAGGCTTTGCCCAACGGCGGCTCGAAGATCATTTTCGACAGCTGGCGCAGCCACGCGGTCGCCAGCAAAGGCTCGGCGTGATCCGTGTCCATGGTGCCGTCCCAGTTCCGCAGCTGATCCATGGCCTGGCGGGATGCATCGTCCGCTGGCGGCGCAGCGAGCAACGTCAGCAACAGGTCGAGCAGCGCTTGCGAGCGGGTATCGGCCTGAATGGCAGCGAAGCTATCCAGCGTGTGGCGCGGCTTCTGCTGCAGCAGCGCCGCGATCCGGTCGTAGCGATAGGGCAGCCCCCACTCGCTGGTCAGGAAGTACGGGTAATCGTCCGGGACGATCTTCTGATTGGCGCTGGCGATCCAGCCTTGCGCCGGGTTGTATTGCTGTGGCAAGGCATCGAAAGGGATGAAGCCGCCCCAGTCGTAGCGCGCCTCCCATCCGGGGGCGGGCACCATGCCATGCAGATCGTTGTCTCGCCGGCGCAGCGGCACGCGGCCGGGGGCGATAAAGCCGATATTGCCGCTGTCATCGGCGTAAACCATGTTCTGCTGCGGCGAATGGAAGTCGCGCAAGGCGGTGCGGAACGACGCCCAGTCCGTTGCCTTGCCCAATGCGATACCCGCACGCACGGTTTTGTCATCCGGCTCCAGCGCCGTCCAGCGCAAAGTGATCACGTGGCTGCCATCGCCTTGTAGCGCTTGGCGGGCGGGATTCAACACATCGCTGATCACCGGCCCGTGACGGGTGCGGCGTACGGTGAGCGTGATGGGTTCAGCGCCTTTGATGCGAATCTGTTCCTTGTGGGCGGCGAAATCCGCCCAGCCGTCCGGCGTGCGGTATTGGCTGGGCTTTTGCGAATTGATCGCCTCGATGTAAAGGTCTTGCACGTCTGACCCGGTATTGGTGAAGCCCCACGCGATGTGGCTGTTATGCCCCAACAGCACCACCGGCAGCCCCGGCACGGTTGCGCCGACCGCGTTCAGCCCCGGTGCGGACAAATGCGCCAGATAGAACACCGACGGCACCGACAAGCCCAAGTGCGGGTCGTTGGCCAACAGCGGTTTACCGGATTCGCTGCGTTTGCCATCCACCACCCAGTTGTTAGAGCCAATCCCCTCGACATGGCCGGTCGGCGCAGCGGCCAACAGCGCACCCGCTTGCTCGGCCGCGCCATTCAGGCCGCGATACAGCTTCACGTAGTTGGCGGTGGCCGGCGGCAGCTCACCGGGGTAGGGCGCGATGAATTGCTGGATCTGCGGCAGATCGAGCTTTTGCGCCAGCCGCATGCGTTGCAATTCCATCGACCAGTTGGTGCTCAAATCCCACGCCAGCATGGTTTGCCACGCGATGCTGTCCACGGGCGTCCACGGCTCGGGGGCAGGGGCGCCGGTCAGCAGGAACTCGGGTGGCAACGGGCCATGCCGCTGCGCCAGATACGCGTTGACCCCGTCCGCATAGGCTTGCAGCGAATCGACCGTGGTGGTGTCGAGATTGGCGTAGATACGTGCTGCGTTCTCGTGCACGCCGATGGTGCGGATGAACTTGTCGATATCGAGCGCCGCCGGCCCGAGAATCTCCGCCACGCGGCCGCTGGCGATGCGCCGGTTCATTTCCAGCTGCCACAAGCGGTCTTGGGCATGCACAAAGCCCAGCGCGAAATAAGCCTGATTTTCGCTGGCTGCAAACAGATGCGGCACGCCATTGCCATCGCGGACGATCTTCACCGGCGCTTGCAAGGTCGCCGAGTTGATCTGGCGGGTGCCGGACAGCTGCGGCAAGCTGGCGCTGCGATACCAGAGCAGTGCTGCAGCGATAAGCAGCAAGAGGATCAGCAGGCTGGTGGCGGTGATTTTCAGGGCTTTTTTCATTCGTTCTTATGGTGGTTCGGGTCTGCTTGCTGGGGCGGTGACGTTAACGTCGCTCCACAATCTAGTCCCCTCTCACACTTGTGGGAGAGGGTTAGGGAGAGGGTCGGGAAAAGGACGCTGCACATGACATGCGCCCTCACCCCCAGCCCCTCTCCCACAAGTGTGAGAGGGGAGCCCTTGTGCTACCGTCGTCAACTCACTGCATGTAGTAATCCAGCACCAACGGTGCCGAATACAGGTGATTGATATCCTGCTTGCCCAGGTTCTTCGACTTGTAGATCGACGGCACTTCCCGCGTCATGCGGGATGAGAAGCGCGGTGTGCGGCCTTCGAGCAGGTCGTCGTTCATCACCAGACAACGCACTTTCAGCTTCAGGCACAGACGGGTGCGTAACACCGGCAGCAGCTCGTGGAACACCTTCAAGTTGCTGATGTAAAAAACACGGGCATAGGGTTCGAGGTGGCTGCGGCGCAGTTTCTTCACCATCAGGTAGCACGTCTCGCCGGCGGCATTGCTGGCCAGCACGTGCAGGCAGTTCAGGTGACGGTGATCGTCGAACACCCGCCGCCCTTCGCCTTCCAGCTGTTCGTCGATGCGCTCGGGGTCATATTGGAGGCGGTAGCGGGTGGTGAACGATGCCAGCGTCGGCAGCGGATAGATCACGCGCAGATGCGTTTCCAGATCGACGAAGCCGAACTTGCGCTGGATATCGAGCACGCCCTGTGTCGGGGTGAGGTTGGTGATTTCATAACCACGCAGGCCGCAGATCGGGAAGAACAGCTTCAGGCTTTCGTTGCGGTAGGCGTCCTGCACATACCAGCTATGGATTTCGCAGAACTTGCGCTCCACGCCACCCACCTCGCGCCGGCTGAACAGGGTGCCGATATAGCCCACCACCTTGTCCTCGTCCGTCATGACATAGCCGTAGTAATCCTCTTCCCCGCCCCAGTGGCGGCGAAACATGCGCTCGCGATTTTCCCGCGGCAAACCACGCGAATTCAGCGGTGATGAACGCAGCAGCTGGTAGACCTGCTCGCAGTCGTTCTCGGTCGCTTTGCGGATATCAACCATGTTGCCCTCCTCGCTCGGCGATCAGACCGTTGCCGCTTCCAGCGTTTCTGCCGCGGCTGTCACGCCCAATTCCTCGTGGATGAAATCGATCAGTGCAGCCACGCTGCTGAACGGACTGATCTTGCGCGACACGGCTTTTTCCGAAGTCAGCGACACGCTTTGATCCATCTCGTCCTCGATTTCTTCTTCCAGCGTGGACAGGAAGTTGACCAGGCCCATCGAATCGAACACGCCGTTGGTGCCATACAGTGCCAATTGCAAGCCTGCGCTGGTGTCGATGGGGTTGTCGCGCTCGGCGTTGATGGCTTCGAGCGTTTTCATGATGAGCGAGAAGACTTGGTTTTCCATGGCAATGTCCTTGCAAAAGAGGTGGAGGTCAGTGAACCGGGAATGGGTTGGGTGTTGCGTGAGTGATTTCGGCCAGCACCGGTGCGGCGGCCTGATCGCGGCTCAGGTACGCGATCAGGTGCGCGGCCAGCATGGCTTCGTTGGGGCCATCGAGCACATCGAAGTGGTCGCAATCGAGGTCGATCAGGTTGAAATCGCCCCGGGTGCGGGCTGACCACAAGTCGAGGTTCGGCCGGCGTTCGTTGCGTGCGGCGCGGAACACGGTGATATCGCCGTCGATCAGGCCATGCGCGGCATGGGCGGCATCCAGCCGCATGTTGTGCAGCAGCGTTTCCATCAGGCGCGGCCCGATTTCCAGATCGCCGCGCTGGCTGGGCATCACCCGCTCGATGTCTTGCGTCAGCCGGCTGCGGGCGGCATCGGGGTCGTATTTCGGATCGTCTTGCGGTCCGCCATCGAGCAGGAACAAGCGGACTTGCTGACCGGCCCGCTCCAGTTCGCGGGCGATTTCAAAGGCGATCTTGGCACCCATCGAATAGCCGACGATCACGAACGGTCCTTGCGGCTGATTCAGCACGATTTCGTGGTGGAAGCTTTCGGCCAGCGCCGCCAGTGAGTCGAAACGGGCTTTCTCCCGCTGCGCGTGGCCGTCGTCCCAATGGTTGTCGTCGTATTGCAGACCAAATGCCCGGCAGGCCGATCCCAGCCGCTCCGCCAGCGTGCGATAGATGGTCGACGAGCCGGACATCGGTGGGATGAAGAACACCTGCTGCGCCGTGGCCGCCGCCTCGTTGGGGCGGGACAGCGGAATCAGCAGGCTGTTGTTGTCCTCGCCCTGTTGCTCCATGCGCTGCGCCAGCTGGCGGATGGTCGGATAGTGGAATACATCGCGTAGGCCGAGCGTTACTGCGCAATGCTCGCCGATCTCCTGCAGCATGCGGATCGCCAGCAAAGAGTGCCCGCCGATGGCGAAGAAATGATCGTCGATGCCGATGTCCCGCTCGGGCAGCAAGGCTTGCCAGATCGCCAGCAGTTGGTGCTCGCTCGCAGTCTGCGGCGGGGTGCTGGCTACGCCGCTGGTGGCGACGCTCGGTGGCGGCAGCTGATCGACATCGAGCTTGCCGTTCGGTTTGGTCGGCAGGCGATCGAGCTGGATGAACAATGTCGGCAACAGCGCCTGTGGGAGCCGCGCGGCGAGTTCGGCACGCAGGCGGGCAATATCCATGACCGTCGTCGCGGTGAAGTACGCCACCAGCATCTGCCCGCCACCATCGGCGGTGGCGACGGCGCGTACCGTCGCTTCCTGCACATGGGCGCACGCCAGCAGCGCATTGGCGATCTCATCCACCTCGATACGCACGCCGTTGATCTTCACCTGGCCGTCGATGCGGCCCAGGTATTCCAGTTCGCCGCACGGGCTCAGGCGGGCCAGATCGCCGGCGTAATACAGGCGCTCGCCCCACGGCGCGGTCAGGAAGCGCTCGCGATTGAGCGTGTCGCGGTTGATATAGCCGCGCGCCACCTGAATGCCACCGAGGTAGAGCTGGCCGACGCAACCGACCGGCACCGGCTGCAACTGCGCATCCAGCACGTGCAGCGTGGTGTTCCACACTGGCTTGCCGATGTAGACCACGCTGTCTTGCGGCCGGACGACGTAATAGCTGACGTCGATGGTGGCCTCGGTCGGGCCGTAGAGATTGAGTAGCTGCACGTCCGGCATTGCGGCGAAGACGTTATGCGCAGTGACCGGCGACAGTGCTTCGCCGCTGGTAACTACATGGCGCACTGAGCGCAAAGCGGCCCGTTGCACCGGCCCGACGGCGGCGAGCACCGCGTTGAGCACACTGGGGACGAAGTGCAGGCAGGTGACGCCGGTTTCTTCGATCAAGCGGATCAGCGCCGGCGGATTGTGGGTGACGGACTCCGGGCATAGCACTTGCCGTGCACCGAAGCACATCGGCTGCAGGATTTCCCAGACCGAGACATCAAAGGTGTAGGTGGTCTTCTGCAGTACCACTGCGCTGGGCGAGAGCTGCAGAAAGTCAGCCTGCCATGCCAGCCGGTTCAGCAGCCCGCCGTGCTCCACCATCACGCCCTTGGGCTGGCCGGTGGTGCCGGAGGTGTAGATCACGTAGGCCAGATCGGCGGGTTTGGCGGTGCTGGCAGGCTTGCGATCGCTGGTGGCGGCGATCTTGGCGGCGTGCATGTCCAGTTCAATCACTTTGCCCGGCAACCGTGGGCGTCGCGCCAGCGCCGCGGAGTTACTCAGGGTGGCGACACTGCCGCTGTCGTCGATCAGGAAGGCGATGCGCTCAGCCGGGAAATCCCGGTCGATCGGCACATAAGCCGCACCGGCCTTGAGGATGGCCCACACGGCGACGATCATTGCCGCGCTGCGCTCCAGCATGACTGCGATGCGGGTATCCGGGCCGCTGATCAGGCCGCTGGCGAGCAGGTAATTGGCGAGCCGGTTCGCTTGCTGGTTCAGCGCTTGATAACTCAGCTGCGTATCCCGATCCTGCACGGCGATGGCATCGGGCTGGCGTTCGACTTGCTGGTGGAACAAGTCGAGTACGGTCTGTGCATCTGCGTGTGGCAGGTCGTGGCCGGTATGGTTGTACTGATCCAGAAAAGTCCGATTGAAATGGCTGTGCTGGAAGTCAAAGGCGCTGGCCGGCGCAGCCAGTTGGGCGGCGAAATCACGCAAGCCGTGCAGGTATTGCTCAACCAGCGGCTGAATGCCGTACGTGCCCCAGTAGTGCTGGTTGAAGTCGAAATGCAGCTCCGGCGCTTGCGTCTCGCCGAAGTCGCGCACGTGCAGCGTGAGCGGGAATTTCTCGCCTTCGCGGGTGACAGGGGCCAGCCGGCAGCGGGTGCCGAGCAAGGCAGGGCCGACGTCTTGGCGCTCGAACGAAAACACGCAATCGAACAGCGGTTTGCCCAGCGCGCCGGCACCGGTGGCGACCCGGCTCAGCGGGTAGCGTTGATGGCGATACAGGTCTTTCAGTTGCCCTTGTAGCGCGTGCAGAAAATCGCCCAGCGTGGTCTCGTCGTCGAGGTGCGCGCGGACCGGCAGCAGGTGGACGAACAAGCCCGGTACGGTGCGCTCGGCGGCGCTGTGGCGGTTGAGGATCGGCATGCCGATGCACGGCGAGCGATTACCGGACTGGCGGCTCAGCAGCAGCAGGAACAGGCCGAGAAACACCGCTGCCGGCCCGATACCCATGGCCTGTGCCTGGGTTTGCAATGCTTGATAGAGCGCTGGATCAAGCGCGATCTCCGCCCGGTCGGAGCGACCCTTGATGCGCTGCGGATGCGGGAACAGCGGCTCGGGCAAATCCGGGAAATGCGCCGACCAATAAGCCTGATCGCTGATGCAACGGGCGGACTCGGCATAGTTGCCGTCGCCGCAGTGCGGCCAGACTTCAACGGGCGTCCCGCTGACCAGCTTGCCCATCAGCATTGGGTCGTTATTGATCGGGTCGTTGTAGGCCGCGACCAGCCGCTTGTAGAGCAGCAGACCGGTCCAGCCGTCGATCAACAGGTGGTGGCAGGCAAAGACCAGCGTATGGCGATCGGGCTGTTCGAGGATGACCAGCAGCCGATGCAACAGGCTGTGGCCGTCGAAGGCGAACGGCTGGTCGAAGAGTCGCTCGACATGCTGCTCGACGCATTCCGGCGTGGCGCGCTCGCCCAGTGCCGTGATCTGCAGGCGGGGCGGCGGGGTATCGGCCGGCAGCACCGTGATCGCAGGCTGGTGGTTATGCACCGCCACCGTGCTGCGCAGGGTGTCCACATCGCGGAACACCGCGTGGTAGGCGCGCTCCAGCCGCGCCAGATCGAGCGGCCCGTCGACATCGATGCGGGCACCGACGTGATAGAGCGTGCCCGATTGCTGCAGCACATCGAAGTAAATGTCCTGCTGGGCCAGGTTGAGGTCGTAGCGCGGATGACTCACGAGTATTCCTGTCTGGAGAGTGGGCGGTGGTGCACTTACTCCCCTCGCCCATTTATGGGAGAGGGGCGGGGGGTGAGGGTCGTGCAAGCTGCAACTTGCTTTGCAAGCACCCTCTCCCTAACCCTCTCCCATTCCATGGGAGAGGGGATAAAAATGCTCAATGACTCAACAACCGATCCAGATAAACCTGCCCGGCACTCCACTCACCCAGATTCGATTTCGAATTGATATGGCCGGCCGAGCCGATGCTGATGCAATCGGCACCCCAGGCATTGGCGAAGTCACGGGCGCGGTCGATGTCGACGTAGGGGTCGTCATCGCTGGCGATCACCAGGCTGCGGAACGGCAGGCGGTGCGTCGGCATCGGGGCGAACACATGGGCTTCGGCCGGCGTGTGTTCGGGTGAATCGACGTCGGCCGGGGAAACCAGCAGCGCGCCCAGTACCTTGTCGCTGATGTCGGCGGCGCTCGATGCCCAGTTGGCGATCAGCGCGCAGGCGAGGCTGTGGGCGATCAGCACGACCTTGCCCGGGGTTTCGCGCACGGTGCGATCCAGCGTGTCGATCCAGCTTTGGCGGTCGGGGTGATCCCAATTTTGCTGCTGCACCCGCAAGGTGCCGGGGTACTTGTATTCCCAGTGGGTTTGCCAGTGCTCCGGCCCGGAATTGCCCAAGCCGGGCACCACCACCAATGTTGCTTGCGTCATGTCAGGACTCCTCCTTGCTGCGTTTCACGATGGGGCTCGTGTCTGGTTTCGTGATGGATTTCACGAGGTGTTGCGTGACGGATTGCGCGGGGGCGCGAACTGCAGATGATGGATATGCAACGCCTTGATCGGTCGCGCCGCGGCGACATAACCAAAACTGCCGTCGGTGGGCGAGAGCGGGGCCAGATGCCAGCGCCGGCCATGCAAGGTGCCGCTGGGCCAGGGCGATTGCGGATCACACTCCAGTTGCACGTGCTTGCTGCCAAGCACGATGCCGCAGCCGTCCGCTTTGACGATGCTCTCGAACGCCGTCCACAAGCGGGTGGTGGCATCGATCGGGCCGCGCCAGCCATCGGCTTGCGCGATCAGGCCGGCATCCATCACCTTGTTCAGTACCGTGCGCTCGACCTTGCCGGCTTCCTCGACATCGATGCCGACCATTCCACCGCTGCAGAGCGCTGCCGCGACCACATCGGTGGAATGGGTCAGACCGATTTCCACTTCACTGCCTGCCAGGTACGGTTTGCCTTGTTCGCCATAGCGCAGGTCGGCCAGCCTGGCCGCCGCGCCGCACAAACGCAGGCCGCGATGAATCAACAGGCGGCCGAACAAGCGCGCCTGCCGATCCTGCCAGCGCCGCATTCGCAGCACGGCTTCGCGTTCGTCCTCGGGCAGCAGGCGCAGGTAGCGCCCGAGCGCGGGCTCGGAGAGCTGCCGGCCGATGCGGGCGCAGAGCACCACGACATTGCTGCCCCTGGACTGCACGATCAGACCTCGTACTCGGCGCCGACGCCGTCAAAGCGCAGGCGGCGTTGCACGTGGACTTGTTCGCCCGCGTCGTCGTAGCCCTTGATCAGACCGGCTTCGAGCAGGCGGATGATGATTTGCGAGGCGCGATCCTGCCCGTCGACATCCTTGAGCTGGCGCAGCAGTTCCTTGTAGCCGATCTTCTGGCGATTCACCTGCGCCAGGATGTCGCGGTGCGCGGCGGAGAGCGGGTACTTGTTCATGCGCACGTCGCTTTCGTTGCCGATCACCTGATAGGCCTTCAGCTCGAAGCTGTGCGGATCGATCTTGAAGGTGTCGTTCAGCCGGACTTCATCGCCTTCCCAGCGGAACGCCGTGATGCGGTTGAGCGACTTGGTGAGCTTGGAAATCCAGTTCAGGCGGGCGGCGTTCAGCTCTTCTTCGGTGAAGTCTTCGGTGAGCGTTTTGCGCAAGTGCTGGCCGATGTTGATCATGTTGCCCGAGCGCTGCACGAAGTCCTCGACCGCATCGCGATCGCCGCTGGCCGGCTCGTCATGCGCCTGCCCGGTGAGTTTGGCGAACCACAATTTGTTCTCGAAACGCTTGTCCGCCAGCCCGTCGACGCGGCGTTTGGTCCAGAACGACGAGGCCGGCATCAGGCGCGAGGCGAAGCTGTAGAACGAGGCGAGGAACTCGTGGTACTGCGAATACGATTCGCGGTAGGAGCGGTCGTACCACGCATGCACCTGGTCAGCCCGTGCCGGATTGTCCAACAGGTAGTCGATGGCAGCGGCGGCACTGACGCCAGATTGGGTGGCCAGATGCACGCCCTGCGAGAACAGCGGATCGGTGAAGCACGCCGAATCGCCGGACATGAAGACGCGGCCGAAGGAGAACTTCTCCGCGTCATACGACCACTCGCGGATGATGCGGGTTTCGGTCAGCGGCTCATCGACGTTGATGATGGTGGCGACTTCCGGGGCAGAGCGCAGGCAGTGCTGCAGGAAGTTCAGATCGCCCATCGCCTTCATGTCTTTCAGGCTGTCCATATCGACCACCGCGCCGACGGAATAGGTGCCGTCCTTGAGCGGGATCATCCAGATCCAGCCGTCCTTAAAGGTGATCGAGAACGTGGTGCCCTTCAGATCGCCAGTGAATTCGCGCGTGCTCTTGAAGTAGTTCCACACTGCCAGGCTGCGGTAGAACTCGTCGTAGCGGCGCAGCTTGTATTCGCGGGCGATCAGGCCGCCCTGGCCGGAGCAATCGATCACGTAGCTGCCTTCGTCGCGGCCACTTTCCTGATCGGTGGCCCATTCGATGTGCACGCCATCGGCATCGTCCAGACCGATCTTGGTGACGTTGTGGCCTTGCTTGATGACTACGCCGGCTTCGCGGGCGGCATCGAGCAGCAGACCATCGAATTCGGCGCGGTGCGCTTGCAGGGCGTGATCGAAAATCCACGGTTCCGGGCACGGCGTGGCGAAGGAGAAGGTCCACGGTGCTTCATCGGCACCCCAGATGAAGGTGGCGGACGGTTTCTTGACGAAGCCGGCGGCATCGATGCGATCCATCAACCCGAGGCGCTTCAGCAGCGACAGCGTGCCGGGCAGGAACGATTCGCCGATCTTGTACTGCGGCGTCGGCGCGCGTTCATACAGGATCACGTCGCGACCGAGTTTGCGTAGCGTCAGGGCCGAAGCGCAGCCGCCGGGGCCAGCGCCGATGATCAATACGGGTTTGCTCATGGATCTTCCTGTTCGTGTTGGTGTGTCGGAAAAAACGGGCCGAAGCCATTCAACGTTTTTGTTCCCTCGCCCATCCCGTGCAAGGCTTTGCCTTGTTCAGGGACAGTGGGAGAGGGTTAGGGAGAGGGTGGTGAAAAGGACGCAGCCTTTTAAAATCACCCTCACCCTCACCCCCAGCCCCTCTCCCACTTTCCCTGAACAACGCTAAAAGCCTTGCACGGGATGTGAGAGGGGAGAAAGTCAGCCTTTCATTCTCAAGTCAGTGCTTCTTCAGTACTGCCGGCCGGGCTGCCGGCGATGCGCCCATCGTTGAAGATGAACGCAGTCTTGTTGGTGTCACGGTGGAAATAGAAGGCGTGATCCGGCACATCGCTGGTGACGGTGGTGCCGGCCTGGATCTTGTTGCCCTCGCCGATGGTGGTACGCGGAATGACGCTGGCGCTGATGCCGAAGAAGTTGTCGCTGCCGATCGACACGTAGCCGGCCAGCTGGCAATTGGAGGCCAGCACATTGTTGTTGCCGAGCACCGAGTCATGGCCGACCGAGCAGCCGTAATTCAGCACGTTGTGATTGCCCAGCCGCGCTGCCGCGCCGATATGGCAGTGCGGGCCGATCACGTTGCCGGTGCCGAGCCGGGCGGTCGAATCGATGGTGGCGCTGGGGTGGATGATGTTCACGCTTTGCCAGTCCACCGAGAAATAGGTGGCGATGATGCCCTTGCGGGTGGCGATGTCCGCCATGCCGAGCACGAACACTTCGTTCGGGTCGGTGAGGTGGATGGCCTCGTTGCCCAGATAGCTGCCGGCAAAAAAGATGTTGGGTGCATCGGCGCGCCGATCCAGGTAGCCCTTGAAGCGGGGGCGGCGGTTGTCCGCATCGCACATGGCCCGGTAGTAACCCAGCACTTCGCGGGCAAAGCCGCCGTTACCGATCAGGATCAGGTCTTTCATTCTTCTTCCTCTAAATACTGTGTGGCTGCTTTGAGCTTCTTGAATCGCGCTGAATAGGCCAGTTGCGCTACCACGTTGATGCGGGTGGGGGCCTTGAAGGCATCCATGTTGTCGCGGGCGAAGCGCTTGATTTCCAGCGCGCGCGCCTTGTGTTCTTCCGGCGGCGTATCGCGCAGCACCACGTCGACACAGACCGATTGGCCGGTGATGGCGTTGGGCTGGCCATAGGCTTTGCAATCGACGATGAAAGGCAGCCGCAGCAGGATCGATTCGACTTCGGCCGGGAAGACCTTTTCGCCACCGACATTGACGATGTCGCTATCGCGGCCCTGAATGCGCAGGAAGCCGTCTTCGCCTTGTTCCACCATATCGCCGGTCTTGTACCAGCCGTCGTCGGTAAAGCGGTCGCTCTGATGGTTGAGGTAGCCGAGGATCTGCCGCTTGCTGCGCAGCCAAAGTTCGCCATTGACGACGCGGTGTTCGGTGTCGCCGTCGTCGAAGCGCATGAACAGGCTGTCCGACGAGCGCGAGGCGGTGCTGACGATGCCGGTTTCGCTGGTGCCGAAGGTTTGCAGCAGCTTCACGCGTGGCAGGCGTTCGCGCAGGCGGGCCAGCAGCGTGTGTGGCATTGGCTCGGTGCCGTAGGTGATCATGCGCAGGCTGGACAAGCGCACCGGATCGAGCAGGCCGCTGACCAGCAGCAGGTTCAGGAAGGTGGGCGAGGTGGGCAGCACCACCACCTTGTAGCGCTCGATCATCGCCGCGACGTTTTCCGGGGTCTTTTCGCCCGGCAAGGTAGCGCTCGCGCCGGAGGCCAGAATGTTGAGCAGCGTGTTGATGCCGCCGATGTGATCGAACAGCAGGAACAGCAGGATGTTGGTGGCCTTGGCGCGGCGGCCGAGGAAGGCATCCACCAGCGTATCCAGATCGTGCAGCATCGCCTTCGGCTCGCCGGTGGTGCCACTGCTGAACAGGATCAAGCCAGCCCGATTGCGCTCACGCAGGCCGTTCAGCAGGCGGTTCTCGGCGGTGGTTGCCGTGCCGGTAGCAACGTGGCGGGTGATCACGCCTTGCGCATCGATGCGGTAATCCGCTTGCACCACCCGCAATTTGGTGGCGATCTCGGCCTCGTTGGTCGAGGTATTGAGCACGACGATATTGCCGTTCTGATACAGCGCCAGAAACAAGGCAATGCGCGCCAGCGAGTAATCGCCCTGCACGAACACGGTCTGCCCCGCTTGCACACCGGAATAGGTCAGCAACGACAGATGACGTTCGATCTGCATGCACAGACCGTGATAGCTGGTGGTGCCGGCGGCATCGTGCAGGAACGGGCGCTCGCCATGGCTGCGCAGCTGTTCGATGCAGGGCTTGTAGCTGAGCGTCATTGCAGTGCGCCTCCGAGATAGATGGTTTGGCCGGTGATGAAGCTGCTCTTGGGGCTGACCAGGAAGTCGACCAGATGCAGCACGTCATCCATATGGCCCATGCGCTTGATGGTCTGGCGCTCGATGAGTTGTTTCATCGTGTCGCTTGGCACCGTGCGCGACATGCTGCTGGGCACCGGCGTCGGCCCGATCGCGTTGACGGTGATGTCGTACGCGGCCAGTTCCTTGCTCATGATTTCGGTCAGGTTCACTACTGCCGCCTTGCTGGCGGCATAGGCGCTGGCGCCTTCCAGCCGCATCGGCACGGCAATGGAGGAGAAATTGACGATCCGCCCGCCAGTCTTGCTCTTCTTGAGCAACTTGGCCGCTTCGCGGCAGCACAGGAAGGTGCCGACGACATTGGTTTCCAGCAGGCTGGAGAACGTCTGGCGCGGGGTGAGCAACAAGTGATTCATCGATGCGGATGCTGCGTTGTTGATCAGGATGTCCAGATGCCCCGCGCTTTGCCGCACCGTCTTGAAGAATTGCTTGATATGCGTTTCATCGGCGACATCGGCGCATACGTGTTGGTAATTGGCATTTGCAATACTGGCATCGCCGCGACTGCAGCCAAATACCGTATGCCCTTTGGCCAGGAAATGTTCTGCCAATGCCTTGCCGATTCCTTTGCGTGTGCCGGTAATGGCAACGACGCGGGGCGATTCACTCTGGGGTGATTCAATCATGTAGCGGCATTCAATCGGAGGGTTTTACGGCGCACCAATAATGTGCAAAACACGGTGCCGACTAAATAAGATGGCGCAATCGTGGCCAATATATGCGGTGTGCCGGCCAGCCAATGGCCGGCAATGAATACCAGCGCCAGCAAATTGATCGGCAATAACGCAGCCACGCACTGATGGAGCACGCTTTTGCCTTTGCTCAGAATAATATCCATCACGAATACCAGAATGGATGAGGCACAAAAACTAAGCGTGAATTGCATTGCGCCGGCTCGGATTGCCGCAATTAGGCCGTGGTCGAAATTGGCAATAAACGCCCAGCTGCCGTAAAACGCACCAGAGATGAAGCCCCAGTAGACGGCGGGCTTGTCCTGTTTGCTTGTCATAGAGTGATGTCGCTACAGAATACTTGGAAGTGCCGCGGATAGCGCGGCAACAGCACCGAATTGAGATCGCTTCTGGCTATATCGTTTCGATGTTCTATTCTTGACGAGTCAGACGAACCTGTAAGGGTATCTGCCAATGCTCGTTTTCTAGATTGATGTAAGAATATTCGCAGCAAAATTATCATTGTAATTTTGCAAAGTCAATGACGATTGCGAGAATTGTTCAATTGCAAGTGCAAATATAATAAGCTTATTTACATTAATCGTATCTATTAAAACAATATTGCTTGATTGATGTTGGCCTAATTGGTGGCGCTGAATTCGATTTAGCACGCTGGTTTGTTCATGTCATGTGTGACATGGTCAAAAAACCTTACTTGGTTTTAATTCAATCTGACGTGGTTTTTTTGTAATGGAATGCCATGCGAGTGTAGGATTATTTGAGCGGGCTGTTTAATTCTAGTTAGGAATTCCAATCCTGACGGGTGGGCTCTGTGTCTTGATGTGATTGCCTGAACTGGCATCGGTCATCTTGGTCGGAGCGGAAGTTTTCCAATGGTGGGCATGGCGTCCCCATGTTAATTTCCGCCGCATGCGTAAGTTGATTCATCCCGCCGGCGACGCTGCTGCACCGCTCGGCCTCGTTCAGATCCTTCCCCTGTTCCGCCCGCTCTACTTGCTCCATCGCCGTTGGCCGGCATGGCTGCCGCGTATCGTTGCGCCGTTATTGACGCTCATCGTCGGGCATATCGCTGCGGATACGGGCGTTTATCCACCGCTGCTGTTCTTCTCGCTGTTGCTATTCGGGTTTTTCGCGTTCTTTTTGCAGCGCTGGGCTGCGTTGTTCGCCACCATCGGGCTGGAGAGCCTGCTCAACGTCGTGACCGCCATCAAGGAAGGGATGACCGATGAGCCACTGGTCGCTCGCGATCTGCTGGCGGCCGGGCAAGGTGCCGCACTGACGAGTTATCTGGACGCGGAAGTGGTGGGCTGGCTGGTGGTGACGGTGCTTGCCATTGGCATCGGGCTTTGGCGGCAACCGCCTTGGAACCGCCGGCGTTTAGGGCTGCTGCCATTCGCGTTGATCTTGCCGCTCATGTTGTTGGTGCGGGTCTATGCCCCGCATGAAATCAATCGTTATCAGAATGCGTTTCTGGAAGATCAGCTCGGCGCGCATTACCTCTCATATAACTTCCACGAGAACATCCGCAGCAACGGCATTCTGGGCCATGTGTTCTTTACTGCAGAAAGTGTCGAGGTGCCCGAACGTGGCCCGCACGATTTCTATGCCGTAGCGCCGATGCAGTCGTCCGAACCGACCGTTGCGCCCGATGTGGTGATGATCCTGTGCGAGGCGTGTTTCACCAGCCAGGATGGGCGTTTCAGCACACCGATTGCCCAGCTGACCCAACGCGGATTCAGTCTGGCGTCGGTCGTGAGCCCGGTTTTTGGTGGCGGTACAGCGGAAGCTGAATCCGAATTCCTGATCGGTCTGCCGTCATCGGTGCTGCCGGGCATTGATTATCAGAACTTCGCTTCGGCCTACCGCGACAAGGCCGATACCCTGGCAGCACTGTTTAAACGTGCCGGCTACCAGACGTTCGGCATCCATAACTTCCATGCCAATTTCTGGAAGCGCGAAGACACCTATCCCAAGTTCGGCTTCAACGAGATGCACTTCATTGATGAGATGCAATGGGAAGAAAAAGGTTGGCCGGCCGACAGGCTGCTCTATGACAAAGCGCTGAGTCTTTATGGCAAGCAGCCGAAGCGCAGCCGCACATTCATGTTTCTCGTCACCGTGCACACGCATGGTGCATATGCCGAGAAGGAGGGCGATGGCGGGCGAGGTGATTACGAAAAGCGGCTGGCCGAGGCGGTCGCCGACCTCAACCGCTTTGTACCCAAGCTGGAAGCGAAGGCAAAGGCGCGCGGGCGCAAGCTGATGTTCATGCTGGTCGGCGATCACAAGCCATCGCTCTCGAAAGCGTTTGTCGATGCCGGCGTGTTTGATCAGAGCTACTTCCGCGCTACCGGGGCGCGTAATGGTGATTTCAGGTTCGCTTTGAACCTGACGCCGCAACAACGTGCCGTGCGCGGCGAGGTGCCGCTGTTTGTGCGCTATGCCGCAGAGCCGATGCGGGCGAAGGCGATGGGTCAGACGCTCGCAGGCCGACCGATGTTCTGCGTGCCTGCGGTAATCGCGCAGCAACTGCCCTATCGGGATCGTTATTTCGATACATTGGCAGCGCGTTGCGAGCGTGATCCGGCGCAGCTGGCGGATGAGGCGGCGAGCGGCTGGCAGCGCGAGTTTCCCCGCGCCTTGTTTGCCGAGCGGCTGTTTTGATGGAACGAATGATGAATCAGGTCTTGGGCTCGGCGAGCGATTCGAGCTTTTCGATGCTGGGGGCGAACAAGGCGGCCCCGGTCACGGCGCGCGTGTAGTTGAGCATGTGATCGACACGGCCGTCACTGGTAGGAGCGATCATCCGTGCCAGCATTTTTTCAAACACGAAAGGCGTATGGCAATAGCTGGTGAAATACAGGCCCTGTTCCCCACCCGGCAACCCGTACGGCATCGAGCGGCGCAGCATCGCCAGCTCCTCGCCTTTCTCTTCGATCACGACCCGGCTCACGTGCGAGGTAAGCGGGCGGTCGTCATCCGGCAATTCTTCGTCCGATTCCTTGGTGCGCCCGACGATGGTTTCCTGCTGCTTGACTGCCAGTTGTCGCCACGTCTGCAGGCGGTGCACGTAGCGTTGTATATGAAGATAACTGCCGCCAGCCCAGTCCGGATCGTCAGCCGCGACCAGGGCGACTTCGGCTTTCTCCTTGCCCTGCGGGTTCTCGGTGCCATCGACAAAGCCGGTCAGGTCGCGGCCGCCGTGAAAGCGAAAGCCTGGGATGCTTTCGGTGACTTCGAGCCAATCCGCCACGCCGGCGACAAACTGGTCGGCCAGCTCATGCAGCAAGTCATACCGCTCACCACGCAAATGCAGCAGCAAGTCGATATCGCTGACCGGCGCCGGATGGATTGCCCCGGCAATGCGCGGAAACGGGCGCAATTGAGCCGGGCGATTGCCATCAAATAATTCGCTCCACGCATCCGGGCCAATGGCGACGACACCCAAGGCCACACCGCCGTTAGCCAGTTTCGCCGCCACCTTGGCTGGCAGTTGCGACAACGCTCGCCTGCTGGCGGCATCGAAACGGCGGCCGATGCGGCGGCGTAGCGATACGAACAGGGCATGGGTAGAGGCGTCGGGCAGGATGCCGCTTTGTGGGGTCATGGGGTCTCCTTGAGAGTCGCATCGGCGGTCTGATTCGCGAAGGCCCAGATCTCTGGCAGCCAGCGCGGGAAGTCGACAAAGCCGTGGTTGCCGCCCGGCTCGATGGTCTGGCGGCAGGCTGCAAATTTCGTCACTGCTTCGCGGTAGTCGAGCACTTCATCATCGGTCTGTGTGAGCAGCCAATAACGTGATGGATCCGTCGGCACCCGGTCGTAGGCACGCAATGCATCGGCGAAGCCCGGCTCGATGCTGTAAAGCTCGCCGGTCTGGTAATTGCGCTGTGGCCCGATGTAATGCTTCAGTTGCTCATAGGGTTTGACGGCCGGATTGATCAATACCGCCCGCCCGCCGAATTCCTCGACCGCCCACGTTGCAAAATAGCCGCCCAGCGAGCTGCCGACAAAGCAGATTCGCTCACCCTGCAGTTTCTCGACCGTTTCCCGGATCAACTGACCAGCCGCGACCGGCTCCATCGGCAACTGCGGGCAGTGGAAGTAGTCGGCGAGATGTTGCTCCGCCATCCAGACCGCAATGTCCTGCGCCTTTTGCGAAAACGGGCTGGAGAGAAAACCGTGTAAGTAAACGAGATGCGGGGGAGTCATGGCGTCCGGTCAGTGAATCAATCAGGGAATCAGGATGGTCGAGCCGGTGGTCCGACGCGCTTCCAGATCGCGATGGGCTTGCGCCGCTTCTGCCAGCGGATAGCGCTGACGCACCTCGGCATGGACATTGCCGCGTGATACGGCCGTGAAATAGTCCTCTGCCGTATCGATCAGCTCCTGGCGGGTGAGGGTGTAATGCCCCAGCGTCGGCCTGGTAAAGAATAGTGAGCCCTTTTGCGCGAGGATGCCCGGTGCAAATGGCGGCACCGGGCCGGACGAATTACCAAAGCTCACCAGCATGCCGCGTGGTGACAGGCAATCGAGCGAGCCCTCGAAAGTCGCCGCGCCAACGCCGTCATACACCACCGGCACGCCCGCACCGTGCGTGAAGTCACGCACCTTCGTTACGAAATCGTCTGCAGCGTAGTCGACAACCAGATCGCACCAACGTGCTGCTTGCGCCGCTTTCTCCGGCCCGCCCACGGTGCCGATCACTTTTGCGCCGAGTGCTCGCGCCCACTGGCAAGCAATTTGCCCGACCCCGCCGGCCGCGGCATGAATCAACACCGTCATCCCCGCTTTGACCGGGAAGGTTCGCTTTAATAGATACTGTGCCGTCATCCCACGCAACAGCGTGCCCGCTGCGACCTCATCCGAGATCGTCGCCGGCACCGGCACCACCTTGGCCGCCGGCATCACCCGCCAGGCCGCATAGGCACCAGGCGTGCCGCCCGTATACGCAACCCGATCCCCCGGCTTGAACTCGCGCACATGGTTGGCACCAACCGCTTCGATCACACCCGCCGCTTCCACACCAAGCCCGCTGGGCAAGGGCAGGGGATATAAGCCGGAGCGGTGATAGGTATCAATGAAATTGACGCCCGCCGCAGTCTGGCGAATCAACACGTCATCCGGCCCGACTTCTGGCAGCGATTCGGTCTCAAGGCACAGCACCGATGAATCGCCATGTTGATGGATGCGGATCAGGGAGGTTTGCTGCGGGGTCGGCATGGAAGGCGCTCCATCAGAATTTGCTTCATTTTAGAGAGCAAATGTCACTTATGCCGATCGTGCGAATTCACATCTTTGGTCAAGGTGGCCGATTTGAGCCGGCAGGTGACAATTTCCGTCACTTACTGCGTGGCAGCGGCAGCAGATGGTTACGGAAAAGCAAAAGGCCTGCTTGCGCGGGCCTTGGGAAGTGCTGGTGCCGTTGAAGTGAATCGAACACTCGACCTACTGATTACGAATCAGTTGCTCTACCGACTGAGCTACAACGGCATGGCGCAAGATTCTAACAGGTGTGCCACCTAAGGCCAAGCCCGGGCGCGGCTGTAAAGGTCTGCGATCGCAAGGAGAGTCGTTATTCAAATTGAATATGCATATGTGCTAACATCAAATCGGATAATCAAATTATTTAATCTCTGATGCCTCGCACGTTGGATCAGAAGCTCTTGAAGGACAGCCATAAATTGACGAGCATACTTTTTCCAGCTCCGTGGTTTTCCGCCTCCGTATTCGCGATGCTTATGGCAATCTTGCCATTTGGGGTTTGGCCTGAGATTGTCATGATCATAGCTGCCGGATTTCTTGTGATCTTATTGATGCTGAATGGATTTTCTCAGTCAATGAGGAGGCTGAATTTATATGACTACATTTTTATCCTATTTTGTATTTGGAGGGTGGCATCCTGTGCGTGGTCGCTCTACCCGCACCTCAGTGTTCTGACGGTCAAGACTGATGTTATTCCTTCGATTCTTGGGTATCTGCTGGTGCGTATCGGTATTCCTTTGGCGTGTGTTCCGGTTGTTACGTTGCTTAAGTCATTGATCTTGAGCTGTCTGGCAGCAATGCTGTTGCGTACTTTGTATTTACTTTGGCCTGATTATTTCTATTTCAGTTGGTTGAGCACGCAAGTTATCGATATTGTGATGTTTGGTACGTTGCTTGCGGCGATTGCGCCCGTGCTCTTGTGTGGGTGGGTGTTCAGGGGCATGCCGGCGTTCCAGTTCGGGTGGGCGCGCAAGGACTGGATCGTTCTGTTCCTGGCGCACTACGTCGCGAGCGGTCTACTGTTCTCCCGAATTTTAGAACTGGCATTCGCAGTAATGGTGATTTTTTGCGGCACGCTTCTATATTTATATGATCGACCACGCTTCTATTCGAATAGATTGATGCTATTCGTTGGTGCGGTTTTTTATTTCGTAGGCATGGTTTTTGTGATTGATATCAGAAATGAGTATTTTCAATATGGGAATATACTTTGGGACACATTTTCCAAAACAGAACGGTGGATTATTTACAGCAACTGGATTCGATTCTTTCTCGATTTTGGGCATTGGTATGGCTGGGGCTTGGGTTGGGGAGGGCCGGCTGGGGTGGTAGGTCATTTAGGATTACTTCCAAAAGGGCTGCCTACACTTTGGTTTTCACATGGGCATAACGTATTTCTAAATGCGCTATTGCAAACTGGGTACCCTGGTGTCGCATTGCTGCTGGTATTTATATTTGGTAGTGCACTTAGGTTCGCTCGGCAGATAACCTTGAATGTGCCTGCCGCGACATTTGGCTTGCTTATATTGGGGGTGTTTGTCATTAAGAATGGCCCTGATGACGGGGCGAGGGGGGCTGTGTTCACCTGTTTCGTCATGCTGATTGCCTTGGCCCATTCACTTTTGGATGCATCGGGTCGCGACGCAGTTCGTCCGGTGGAGGGCTAGTTTTTCATACTTGGCATAGTACTTGCATGCTATACCTCGCAAGGCGATCCAGTTTCGGAGGAAGTGTTCCCTGCTCCTGGGTCGATTCTGAGACGAACGTGACAACAGAGGTCATCATGAAAAAACTGCAACAAGGCTTCACGCTCATCGAACTGATGATCGTGGTTGCAATCATCGGCATCCTGGCCGCGATTGCTATCCCGCAATTTTCGGCATATCAGAAAAAAGGTTACGACAAGGCTGCACAGTCTGATAACCGTAACTTCCTGACTGCCGCTATTGCCAACGCCCAACAGTAAGTCGGGGAGAGATTAAAATGAAAACTTGCTTGAAGATTGCTGGTCTTGCCATTCCTGTTGTGCTTGCAATGCAAGCCAATGCCGGAACGATCGCCCCGACCGCGACTGCTACTACGCAAACGGCAGCTACAGGTAGCTTCATTGTAGCGGCTTTTTCTTTTGGTTTGTCCGCCAACGTGGGGCTGGGTTATACGGAAAGCCCGACCAATGTCGTCATCAACACCGGTAACATCAAGGGCAGTGTGACGTTTGGCGCTAACTCGACTGGTGGCGCGGTGGCACCTTGCACTACCAATGCAACGCCTAGTACTGCTAACGGATATTCGGTAGCAGCTCCATCTACCGCTGGCAGTGGTTGCAGTTAATCGATAGCGGTTCTTTTGTCCTTGAGGAGGGTGGAGCGTTCTGCCCTCCCTCATGGGATATGAAGCAAAGCACCAGATCGGCTTCACGCCTTTGGGTTTTGTATGGTTTTGAGTAGGGTTGTTTGCTCTGGGGGTGCCCCATGGAAATCCGTATCAAAATCGCTGGCATGGCCGTTCCCTTGGTCTTGATGGGGGGCATGGTAGATGCTGTCACGTTTCTTCCCCAAACGACCCCTCAACTTGTGACTGCCGTGCCTGTGAGTTCGTATGTTCTGACGGCGTTCTCATTTAATATGTCCGCTGGCGTTGGTTTGGCATATGCAGAGAATAGCACTCAGGTGTCAGTACAGACCGGTCACTCTAAAGGTACAACGACATTCGGATCGCAGTCTGGAGGTGGTGCGGTGGCACAGTGTCAGACACCTCCAAATACTTCGACGGGCTTCACGCTCGTGCCGAATGCTACTGGTAATGGCTGCACCTAAGATTGCCTTGCGTTGCCAGAGCATTTGCGGTACCTGCCATGCGCCACTGCTGGTCTTTAGGTGGTGCATATCTATTTTTCTTTTTCGCACAGCCGTGATCTGACACAATTATTTGCATAGAAAACAGATGAAGCGGCATGCTGCAGCCGGTTTTCATAATGATCTCTTGGCAAATTTTCCATTTTTCTTTCCTGATTGGACTGTTATGTGGGCGCAACTGAAAGCTACCTTGTTGGCGGGACATCGCAGCCGTAGTTTCCGGATACTGCTGATTTTTGCTGTGGGGATGGTGGGCGCATCCGTTCTCGCGGGAACATTCTCCGGCCGTCAGCCGCAGACTGTGATGCTGGATGTTTCAATCAGCAGCATCCGGATGATCGGATTGATGATGGTGCTGTTTTGGTGCCAGGACTTGATCAGTCGTGAGATTGATCGACGCACTGTATTGTTTATGCTGGCGTATTCGCGCCCAAGATACAGTTATTTGCTTGGGCGCTATTTCGGCATCTTGCTGCTTGCACTTGGTTCCTTGGTTGTCCTGTCGGGCTTGGCAGTATTGATGGCTGGCACGGAGTTACTTGGCTACAAGCAAGCATTACCACCGGATATTACCAAGCTGCCGGTTGTAGTGATGATGTTGTGGCTAGAGTTGGCGGTTGTGGCGGCTTTCACCATAGCAATGACAGCATTCAGTACAACGCCCTATTTGCCTTTGGTCTTGGGGGGGGCTTTTGCGGTGTCGGCCCGTCTGCTGGGGCCGGTCATGGCATATTTGGCAACGCAAACGGCAGACGCGTCAATCAAAGCAAATTTTGCGAAACTGGTAGACCTCATTCATTGGCTGCTCCCGGATTTGAGTAGATTAGATATCCGGGGCGTGGCCTTATACCACTTGCCAATACCAGTGGCACAAATTGTAAATGTCAGTTTGCAAGCGCTGGTGTTTTCCGCACTATTGCTCTGGCTGGCGGTGCAGGTTTTCAATCGGCGTCAATTCGAGAGCTGACTGATACGGTATGAAGAACAAGCAACGATTTGTCGCCCAGTTGGCAGGCTTACAACGACATTTGCAGAGCGGGAAGCCACCGTTTCTCTTGCAACCCGAAACAATGCAAGAGTTGATGGGCTGGTTACGACTGTTGGCCCAATACGGCCGATCTGATGCGCTGTACGAAGCGTGGCGTAAATATGCGAAAAAGCCCTTTTGGACTGGCGAAGCATCTGCTCAAGTCGGAATTTCTTTGTTGGCGAATGGTTTCGATGCAAAGGCGGGATCCGTTGTCGACGACTGCACGACGACTCACCGCCTGCCCTTTTATACCGTAGCGCATGAGCTCCTTGACTCGTCGCTCTTTCAGCTGGCTGAGCGATGGGTGTTGTTACTGCAGTCTCGTTGGGATGACGAGACCCGGCCACGCATATTGTTGGCGCGTCTCGATCACCATCGAGGTTTCTTTCAAAAAGCGGTAGACCAGTTTGAACCCTATCTGGGGGCTCATCCAGATGACGAGAATGTCCGCATCTGGCTGGCATCTGCTCAACACAAAATGGGGTGCCGATCAGACGCAATCAATACGCTTCAGCCTCTTCTGGTGCATCCTCCAGAGTCAACTGTAACGAAAATTGCTTTGGCATCGCTGTTAAATGAAGTAGCACTTTGGCCTGAATTGCTGTTTTTGGTGCGCGAGACAGAGCAGCAAGCAAATAACACTTTGTCTGTTATCCAGCAAATCTTACGCGCTCAAGCCTATGCAATCGCGCGTATGGAACGCGTTGCACTGGCAGATTTTGCGAGGCTGGAAGCAGAGAGCCCAGATCCTGCAACGGTCATGGGATTTCGGTCCTTGCTTTACTATCGCCTCGGCAAATATGAGGAAATGTTGCGCGAAAATGATCGAATGACGGCGCTTTATCCTTTGCAGAGCATGGGCGACTATAACCGGTCCCACGTCCTATTTTTGCTGGGCCGTTACGAGGAAGCGTGGCAAGCATGGGAGAGTAGGTTTCAGTCCGGTACTGGCATGGCGCAACGTGAGCATAATTACAGCGGGCTGAAAGTATGGGACGGCGCTGTAACGCCGGAAATGTTGGTGATCCACACGGAACAAGGGCTCGGTGATGTGATCCAGATGCTGCGATACCTGCCCGATGTCATTTCGAAGGTTGGGGGATTAACTTTCGATTTTGCACAGGCTTTGTACGCGTTGTTGGGTGCGTTGTCATTTGAGGATGGCGAGCCTGATGAGACAGACTCGCCCCGAGTGCCGTTAGTTGCAGATGGGTTTAGCGAAGTGAGCCCAGATGATGCGCTAGAGCCCCCCCCCCTTGTGCCTACCTTTCAGCTGCCCATGATGAGCTTGCCAAGGGTGCTAAATAAACCATTGCCAGAAGGGTCGGCTTATTTCTCTCTAAACTCATCCGTTATTGAACGTACGAAGCCTTGGCTAATAGACGGGGGATTGCGGGTAGGGTTGGTTTGGGCCGGCAATGCTGCTCACTTGGGGGATCATTTCCGCTCGGTCCATTTGCTGGAACTGATGCCGCTGGGGCGAATACCGGGCATTGAGTTTTACATTTTGCAAAAGGGGCCGGTGGATATCCAGCTCGACTATTTGCCGTCTAATTTCAACGTGGTGCGAATAGATCAACGTATTGATGACCTCGCCGATTTGGCGGGCGTGATAGCACAGATGGATCTATTGATCAGTGTTGATTCTATGCCTGTGCATCTGGCTGGGGCGTTGGGTAAGCCAGTTTGGGCGCTGATTCCCTTTACGCCAGATTGGCGTTGGGGGACCGCAGGAGAGAAAACGGATTGGTATGACTCAGTCGTGTTATTCCGCCAAAATCGTGTTGCAGATTGGCGGCCAGTAATCACGCGCATGTGTGAATGGTTGGAAAAATTGAGTGGACATAAGGCCGTGGATCCGAAGTTCATCGAGCCGAACTCTTCTGGGGCGGTGCATGAGCAGCTGATCGATGCCCCATTTAACGTGCTGGAGGCGTTTTTACGTGCCGCTGATACAAAAGCGGATCCAAAGACATCGCTTAGTCTGTTGAACGAAATTGCAGCTCAAAGTCAGCGTCCGGCTGTTCTCGGCGTGAAAGCGCGGTTAGAAATTGCATCCGGGCTGCTAGAAGCTGCTGAAACAACGCTGAATCACCTCATCAAAGTGGACAATAAGCACGTTGGTGCCATGCTTACGTTGTCGCGACTGCTATTGGCTCGTGATGACGTGTATGGCGCTTTGCGTTGGGCTAGTGAAGCCATGCATCTTGGTTCTGATGTCTTACCGATTTGGCGCCATATGCAAGATTTGTTTGAACGCCAAGGGATGGTTATTGAGGCACAACGCGTCGCTGAGCGCATCTCGATATTGATTGAGGAAGGGGCGCACGAAGATTGGTTCGGTTGGGGGGGGGGCGCTGACATATGAGTTGGCTGAGACATATCCCTGCGTACGTAGCCTTGTCGTTGTTGGTACTGACATTTAGCGAAACTGTCAGGATCGGCGACCAGATGCAGCGCCCGCGCCCTGTGGATGAATTGCGAGTAAGAATGCCTGTTCCATTGCAGATACTTGGCGCTACAGGTGATCAAGCGTTGGCCGCTAATATTGACGTTTTCCGAGCGACGTTGGTTGGCACCGGGCAGTTGGATGAGGAAACCATGCATGTGCTTGGTGCATTGCAAGTGGATGCTAGCTTGATGAGTCCTATGCAAGAAGATAACTATTATCTTGCAGCAGGGATTCTCCCATGGGGGGGGGAAGTGGATTCGGCCATTGAGGTTTTGCAGCGTGCAACCCAAGCTCGCACATTTGATGCCTTGCCTCCCTTCTTTCTTGGATTCACGCAGCAATATTTTCAAGGTGACTATTTGTCTGCGGCGCATTCGATTGATATTGCGGCGGCTCGTAGCTCTGGCACAAACCGTCTTGGTTTACAAGCCATGGCGGCCCGTTGGTATGAGAAAACACCTGACCCGCTGCAAGCATTATCGGTTCTGCGTGCGATGGCTCAGCAAAGCAGGGATCAAAGGTTCAAGCGTTATCTTGAGGCGAGGGCTCTGCGTGTGGACGGCCTTATTCAATTGAAAAATGCAGAAAGAGAATTTCGTGCGACAGTGAACCAAGTGCCTAGCAATTTGGACGTATTGGTTGGTTATGGTGGGTTAAAGGCTCTTCCCATTGATCCGACTGGCATTGGTTATATTCTTGATAAAAATGGGCATCCAGACTTTGCTGGCAAACGGCAGCAGATCAAAACGATGGTGAATAAATGACCGCTATCAGCTTGCAGGGAATCAGCAAAAGCTTTCGAGATAAACGTTTTCGCAAGTTGAGTGCATTAAGGAATATATCGCTGAGTGTTGAGCAAGGAGAGGCATTTGGCTTCATTGGCCCCAATGGTGCAGGAAAGAGCACGACGATTAAGATACTTACCGGAATGATTCGACCTGATGCCGGTACGGCTAAGCTATTTGATATTAATTGCGCCAACTACCAAGCACGGAAGAGTTTAGCTTATGTGCCAGAAAATCCGTACTTGCCGGATTATCTAAGCCCGCTTGAGATATTGAAAATTGGTATTGAAATGCAAGGGCTCAAACTAGATCATCCTGAAGCGCATTGTATGGCGTGGTTGGAACAGTTTGGTATCGCCCACGTTGCGAAAAAGACTATCCGCGGATTTTCCAAAGGCATGACGCAACGCACTGCGTTGGCTCATGCGTTGGCATTGCAGCCACAATTGCTGATTTTGGATGAACCCCTTTCTGGTTTGGATCCGATTGGGCGCCGGGATGTTGTGGACATATTGATGGCTTTTCGTCAGCGTGGTGGCACTATTTTCTTTTCTTCTCACGTATTGCATGACGTCGAGCGGCTTGCTGACCGGTTTGGGTTGATTCATAAAGGTGAACTGAGGACGGTTCGAAGTCCTGTGGAGCTTGTCGCAGATGGTGGGTTGGTGCAAATACGTAGTGAAGGTAATACGCCGTTAGCGGAAATGCAGGCAGATGTCGGCGGGCGCTGGTGGATTGAGGTCGAGCCTGGTGACGTCTGGTTGACTTTGCAGAAAATACAAGCCGCAGGCCATCATTTGATCGAGGTGAAGCCAGGCTTGTCGTTAGAACGAGCTTTTATGACGGTGGTAAAAGAAAGTTCAATCGCTGATGTTTGACTGATTATTGAAATTACCGATTGAGCTTGGCTTCGGTAATTTCAGATTGGCTTGATTGCGTGCAAAGCCAAGTCAAAGCCGATCGTCTTAATGTCAATTTGAATGAACCCTGCTCGCGAAATGGCGTCGTGAAGAGTTTGGGCTGAGAAGCCTGTTCTGTGCGCCATAAAGCCATTACCTTGAGCAATGGATTCACTGTGCCCATAAAGAATATCCAGAACTTGGATGGGGCCAGCTGCAGATTCGTAGACTACCTGATCTAATTTGCCTTGAGCGATATGATTACCCAAAGTACTCAGATCTGGAAGGCGCATACGTAGCTCTCCACCTGGTTTGAGGATGCGGAAAAAGCCGGCCAGAATTATTGGTGTTTTGTGCGCTGGTAGATGTTCAATATTGTGGCTATTCCAAACGGCATCAACAACGCCATCTGGAATCATCGATAAGTCATCGACGCTACCCTGCAGGTCGGGTTCTGCTGCTGGATCAATGTCAAACCTAATTTCTTGCCAAGTGTCTGTTGAATAGCCAAGCCATAGGCTTTGATTGCTCTTGCTTCCACAGCCTATATTAATTACTACTTTTGCTTGATCATTGAGAATCTTACCCCAATTTTCTTGGCGAAGAGAGGGGGCAGGTAACATATCTAGCGTAGTCTGCAATGCAGACGCAAACCCATCTATATCACACCATGCCGAAGTTGCTAATTTATGTCTGAGTGTATTGCGAATTGTACTTAATTTGGCTCGGTTTTGCGCTAAATTCAGTGCAGTTTCCACGAATTTTTCGTCATTTTCTGCAATCCAGTCTGAGTAGCCAAGAGTCTCGACAATTGATGCAGTGACACGGGAGATCGGTGTATTGCCACGGCGGGTGATAATTGGGATTCCCATCCAAAGGGTGTGAAAACTTGTTACGCCTCCAGAATAGGGATAACTATCGAGAGCAATATCTACGTCCGCAATATTTCCGAGGAAGGTGTGCAATGCAGCAGAACCAATGCAACGAACACGATTGGCAACGCCGCGCTCATGGAAGGGCGACAGAAATGCATCGACAAGATCAGGGTTTTTCTCCCAATCTTGCGCGAAGATAATCATCCTCGCATCAGGCTCGCGAACAAGGATATCGGCATAAACGGGTAACATGCAGCTCGTTTTAGCCGGCTTGTTGAATACACCAAATGTGATAAATCCATTCAGTTCGGCTGGTAGCGACGAGACGTCAGGCGCATCCTCAGGCTGTTCAAAAGGCAGTGCGACGGGAAGGCGAAGCAGTTTTTCGGTATGCAAATATTCCGTTAGCCCAGGAGGATCAATACGATGATCGGTAATCCGATAATCCATTGCCTCTAGGCCTGTGCCATATGCATATCCAAGCCAAGTAAGCTGTATAGGAGCTGGTTTGCGTGCAATCACGCCCAGGCGACTTTGTCCACTATGTGCATTTATATCAATAAGGACATCAATTCCATCATTCCGAATTTGCCGAGCGACGTCTGTGTCAGATAGCCCTCTAATATCTATAACCGTCAATCCTGCTTCTCGATAGGCGCTGGTGACCGAATCGGTATCGCCTGTGTGGTATGCAACCCAATGCCTTGTTTGGAAGTCAAGTTTCTTCACGAGCGGCAATAAGAAATACTGCATGACGTGAAAATTAAACTCGCCGCCAATTAGAGCAATCTTCTTGGGATGATTTGCGCTGGTGCGCGTAATAGGAGGGGCTAGGCGCGTATATTTATTATAGAGCCTGGCTGCAATTGATTTGTGACGCTCAAATATCTCTATTTCTGAATATTTGTTGCTGTGCAAAGCATAGAGTAATGCATTACTCGCTTCAATCGTTTCATCTAAGCCTTGCAAATATCGATGCTCGGCAATTTCTTGAGCGGCATCAACTTGCCCAGACATGAGCAAACACCTTTCAATCCAAGGATAAATTGAATGATGCCCGGGTTGCTGATTGGCTATGCTCACAAAATTGTTGAGCGCACTTTGCACAAGCCCGGCACGAAGCAATAGTTTGGATTTTAGAAATAGCGCATCAATAAATTCTGGGAGTTCCGCAAGGATTTTGTCGACCAGAAGTTCGGCTTCATCTTGTTGCCACGTGGCGTACAGCACTTTCGCTAGCCCAAGGGAGGCGGAAGCATCTTGTGGCGAAAGGGAAACCAACTGACGGTACGCAATAACCGCTTCATCGAACCGGCCAACTTGTTCTAGTGCTAGCGCATAATTACGCCAGAAATCTGAGTGCTCTGGCCTTTGCTGGACCGAGTAGCCCATCATTAGCAATGCTTCGTGGCGCCGATCTCGTTGATGCAACAATAAGCCAAGAAAATGAATTGCATCGGCATTATACGGGTCCGCTGAAAGCACTTGCCTATATAGAAGCTCTGCTCGATCAAGCTGATTTGCTTGATGTGCGCTTGTGGCTTGTGTAAGCAAGTCGGATTTCAGGCTCATCGATTTTCCTGGCTAAAATGCGCAGATTTAATGATACAAAATATAATGCCTTGAAACGAGAGATGTTGCTACAGCATCTAGGCGGTCATTCAGCTTTTAGAAGTGGGGCAATTTCCTTCACCCCCCAATGCGGAAAATGCTTCCGCACCAAGGCATTCAGCTCCACTTCAAACGCCCGCAAGCGAGCCAGTTCGTCCGCCTCACCCGCTGTGTCGGATGACGTCGCAGTTTGCAGAATCATCCCCGCCGCCGCCGTCGCGTTGCTCAGCCGGTCAATCACGATAAAGCTGCCCGTGCCGCGGCATTGCGCATAGGCATCGAACACGACCGGCGCGTTTACTTCAACTGAAACCAGCGCAATCTCGTTCAGGCCCAGTTGTCCGGTTTCAGCTTGTGCCAGCGTATTGACGTCGATCCGATGCTGGATGCGGGTGACGCGGCCGAAGACGTTTTTGCCGGCGAGTTTGAAGGCGTATTCCTTGCCCAGGACTAGCGGGCTTTCGTTCATCCACACGATATGCGCGTCGAATGCTTGTGAAATGTGCGGGTGGGTGTCGCCGGTGCGCACGAGCGTGTCGCCGCGGCTGATGTCGATTTCGTCTTCCAGCGTCAGCGTGATGGCTTGGCCGGCGAAGGCGGCAGGTTGGTCGCCTTCGAAGGTGACGATGGCTTTGACCTTGCTGGATTTGCCTGACGGCAGCGCGACGATTTCGTCGCCCGGCAGCACGTGGCCGGCGGCGATGGTGCCACAGAAGCCGCGGAAGTCGAGGTTGGGGCGGTTGACGTATTGCACCGGCAGGCGGAAGGCGTCGAGCTGGGCGTCGCGGTTGATCTGTACGCTTTCCAGCAGCTTCATCAGCGTTTCGCCGTCATACCACGGCGTGAGCGCGGACTCGGTCACGACGTTGTCGCCACGCAGGGCGGAGATCGGGGCGAAGCGGATGTCCGGAATCGCCAGTTGTTCAGCGAAGGTCAGGTATTCCGCTTTGATTTCGTTGAAGCGCGTTTCGGAGAAATCGACCAGGTCCATCTTGTTGACGGCGACGATCACGTGCTTGATGCCAAGCAGGCTGACGATGAAGCTGTGGCGGCGCGTTTGCGTCTGCACGCCGTAGCGGGCATCGATCAGGATGATGGCGAGGTCGCAAGTAGAGGCGCCGGTCGCCATGTTGCGGGTGTACTGCTCGTGACCCGGGCAGTCGGCGATGATGAATTTGCGTTTATCAGTGCTGAAGTAGCGATAGGCCACGTCGATGGTGATGCCTTGCTCGCGCTCGGCTTGCAGGCCGTCTACCAGCAATGCCAGATCGATTTCCTGATCGGTGGTGTTGTACTTCTTGCTGTCCTTCTGGATCGCGGCGAGCTGGTCTTCGAAGATCAGCTTGGAGTCATGCAGCAAGCGACCGATCAGCGTGGATTTGCCGTCATCGACGTTGCCACAGGTGATGAAGCGCAGCAGGTCTTTGTTCTCGTGCTGCTTGAGGTAGCTGAGAATATCGCTGGCGATCAGGTCGGACTGGTGGGACATGGTATCTGGCTCATGTGAGGCGGATTAGTCATCTGTGATCTAACCAGCCAGGCAGTTGTGTCGTGGGGGGGGGGGTTAGGCCGCAACGCGGCTAGCCCACCCTAAGGGCGCGATGGCTTAGAAATAACCTTCCATCTTTTTCTTTTCCATCGAGCCGGACGAATCGTGGTCGATGACGCGGCCCTGGCGCTCGCTGGTGGTGGTCAGCAGCATTTCCTGAATGATTTCCGGCAGCGTGGCGGCGGTGGATTCGACCGCGCCGGTAAGCGGGTAGCAGCCCAGCGTGCGAAAGCGCACCGATTTGGTCTCGATGCTGGCTTTCTGTTCCGGCGTCAGGTACTGCAGGATGCGGTCGTCATCGATCATGACCAGCGTGCCATTCAGGTTGACCACCGGGCGTTCAGCGGCGTAGTACAGCGGCACGATGTCGATGTTTTCCAGGAAGATGTATTGCCAGATGTCGAGTTCGGTCCAGTTCGACAGCGGGAACACGCGAATGCTTTCGCCCTTGTCGATCTTGGAGTTGTAGATGTTCCACAGCTCGGGGCGCTGGTTTTTCGGGTCCCAGCGGTGGTACTTGTCGCGGAAGGAGTAGACGCGCTCTTTGGCGCGGCTCTTTTCTTCGTCGCGGCGGGCGCCGCCAAAGGCCGCATCGAAGCCGTATTTATCCAGCGCCTGCTTCAGGCCCTGTGTCTTCATCACGTCGGTGTGCTTGGCAGAGCCGGCGGTGAACGGGTTGATGCCGGCCTTTACGCCTTCTTCGTTCACATAGGTGATCAGGTTCCAGCCTTCGGCCTGTTGCTTGTCGCGCAGCTTGTACATCTCCTGGAATTTCCAGGTGGTGTCGACGTGCATCAGCGGGAAGGGTGGTTTGCCCGGGGCGAATGCCTTTTTCGCCAGATGCAGCATCACGGCCGAATCCTTGCCGATCGAATACAGCATCACTGGGTTTTCAAACTCGGCGGCGACTTCGCGGATGATGTGGATGGACTCGGCTTCCAGCTGCTTGAGATGGGTCAGGCGGGCTTCACTAATGCTGTTCATGCGGACTCGACAAGGGCTCTTAACGAGCCGATTGATTCAATTTCGCAAATGTATCCAAAAAACGGATAAAAGAAAAAGAATCTGTAGTTATGTTTTTATGTTTTAAAGGCGGGTTGCCAGACCCGCCTTTTCAGTACTGATGCGACTTATCGGCCAATACGGCCGTTAGATCAGACCGCGCTCCAGCTCTTGCCGAGCGGGTTGAAGGTCGGTTTCTGGCCGCCCCACAGCTGCTCCAGGTCGTAATAGTCGCGTACGGCCGGCAGCATGACGTGAACAACTAGCTCGCCGGCATCGACCAAGACCCAGTCACCGGATTCTTCGCCTTCGGTGCCGACGATCTCATAGCCCTTGGCTTTCAGTTCGACGGAGACGTTGTTGGCCAGTGCGCGCACCTGACGGTTCGAATCGCCAGTGGCGACGATCATGCACTCGAACAGTTCGGTCAGGGTGGTGGTATCGAGGGTGAGGATGTCCTTGCCCTTGATGTCTTCGAGCGCAACGATGGCGACATCGCGCATGGCTTGGGTTTGTTCGTGCATGTGTATTCCTGTGTTCATATGTCTGGGTCCGTTTTGGGGCCGCAAACAAAATCCTGCTGGCTGTGTTGTGCTCACTTGCCGTACGAAATGTACTGTCTGCGTTTCGCACGCCTTGCCAGCACCGCTACGCTGGATTTTGTTGGCGGCCTTTATTGAGGACAATAAAGCCCGCTGTGCATCACGGCCTCGGCCACCGGGGTCAGGGCGCTGACGTCTTCGCCGCGCGCGAGTTTTTCTCTTAATCCGGTAGACGAAACCGCCATCAGCGGGCTCGGTAATAGACTGATTTTACCGCGAGCGAGCGATTGGCGCGCAGCAGAAACCCGCCGCTTGGCGAATTCTTGAGCAATTTCAACGGGTAAAGCAGCCAAATCGTGCTCCGGGCGGGGTGCGACGACGAGGTGGCCGAGTTCCAGCAGCGTGCGCCAGCGATGCCAGGAGGGCAGATTGGCGAACGAATCGCCGCCGATCAGCCACACCAGCAGCGTATCCGGCTGGGCTTGCTGCAGCGCTTCCAGCGTATCGACGGTGTAGCAATAACCGGCGCGGTGGATTTCGCGATCGTCGGCAATCAGGCCGGTTTCATCGGCGAGTGCTTGTTGCACCCAAGCGAAGCGTTGTTGTGGCGTGACCGGCGGGTCGGGCCGATGCGGCGGGTGGCCAGTGGGGATCAGGCGCACTTCGGGTAGGGCAAAGGTATCGCGCAGCATACTGGCCAGCGCGATATGGCCGTAATGGATCGGGTCGAAGGTGCCGCCGTAGATGCCGATGGCTGATGTCATTCTGCTGCGTGAGGCAGGCTGTCAAATAGGGGTTGGGCCCATGCCCGGATATCGCCATATGTTTTGACGATGGCGCCATTCACGGTACGGAATATCAAGTGAGGATCCGCTCGATCGACGGAATTGTCGTAAACGTAGCAACGATCAGCCAGCAGCGCAGCCGGGCCGCATTGGGCGATGGAGCGCGCATAGCGACTGATGATTTTCGGGATGGGTACGTCGTGCCCGCCTTCCAATACTCGGTGAGCAACGCGCGAGGCGTTGATGGCGGGATGGTCGGTACCTACAAAGAAAATACGGATGAAAAAGCCCGCATGGTGTGCCGCTTGCAGGAAATCAAGTTTGTCCGGCGCAGAGAAGACGGTTTCGAAGGCCAGACTCCGACGCGCATGCAAGCATTCTTCCCGTATTGCCTGTGCACGTTGCGCCGCTTTCAGGATTGCATCTGGTGCGTTCCAGTCACCATATTCGTCACGGGCAATCAGATCCGGGTTGACGTAGACACAGCCATCAAACCATTGGTGGCGCAGAATTTGCTCGGTAATCGACGTTTTGCCCGAGCCGTTTGGTCCGGCAACTACAATCAGACGAGGGCGCTCTGTCATGCCGGCTTGGCCACAGTCAACTTGATGTAGCGTTCTTGCGCAGCGGCCATTTCATCTGCCAAGTGCCGCTGCCAAAGCGCATTTGCTGTGTCAGAGCGCAGTTGCGCGGCCAGTGCGACCTCGTGCATGAGTGCCTGCAGTTTTTCGTCGGCAGGCTCATCCTGTCTCAGCAAGTAACCAGGTTGCAGCTGCATATCGTTCCCTCCTCGGATCAACTTGCGGATCAGGCTCGAACCTCGCCATCTCCCAGCACGATCCACTTCTCGCTGGTCAGCCCGTCCAGCCCGACCGGACCGCGCGCGTGGATCTTGTCGGTAGAGATGCCGATTTCAGCGCCCAGACCATATTCAAAGCCGTCGGCAAAGCGGGTCGAGGCGTTGACCATCACCGATGCCGAATCCACTTCACGCAGGAAGCGGCGGGCCTTGGTGTAGTTCTCGGTCACGATGGCATCGGTGTGGTGGCTGCCATAGGTGTTGATGTGGTCGATGGCTTCGGTGAGGTCGCCAACGATCTTGATCGACAGGATCGGTGCCAGATATTCGGTGCTCCAGTCTTCTTCGGTGGCGGCGACGATGTGCGGCAGGATGTCGCGCGTTTTGGCACAGCCGCGCAGCTCGACTCCCTTGGCGGCGTAGACTTCGGCCAGTTTCGGCAGGATCAGATCTGCGATGTTCTCGTTCACCAGCAGCGTTTCCATCGTGTTGCAGGTGCCGTAGCGATGGGTCTTGGCGTTGTCGCTGATGCGGATGGCTTTTTCCGGGTCGGCTTCGTCGTCAAGGTAGACGTGGCAGATGCCGTCCAGATGTTTGATCACCGGCACGCGAGCATCGGCGGAGATGCGGGCGATCAGGCCTTTGCCGCCACGCGGCACGATCACGTCGACGAATTCGGTCATGGTGATCAGTTCACCGACCGCAGCGCGATCCGGCGTTTCGATGATTTGCACGGCGGCGGCTGGCAGGCCAGCAGTGGCCAAGCCTTCTTTCACCAGTTTGGCGATGGCTTGGTTGCAATGGAATGCTTCGCGGCCGCCGCGCAGGATGGTGGCGTTGCCGGATTTGATGCACAGGCCCGCTGCATCGGCGGTCACGTTCGGGCGGGCTTCATAGATGATGCCAATCACGCCGAGCGGCACGCGCATCTTGCCGATCTGGATGCCGGACGGGCGATATTTGAAATCGCCCATATTGCCGATCGGGTCCGGCAACGTGGCGATCTGGCGCAGGCCTTCCGCCATGGTTTCGATGGATTTGTCGGAGAGCTGCAAGCGGTCGAGCAGGGCCGGTTCCAGACCATCGGCACGGGCTTGCACCATGTCTTGTTCATTGGCGGCTTTCAGCGCGGCGGCGTCGCGCAGGATGGCGTCGGCGATGGCGTTCAGCGCGGCGTTCTTGGCGGCGGTGCTGGCCTTTGCCATGTCGCGGCTGGCGGCACGGGCGCGGCGGCCGACGTCTTGCATGTAGTTCTTGATGTCCATGGGCTTGCCCCGGTAGGCGGGAAATCGAATCAGATCAAGGCATTGTATCGTCTTGATGGCGCGGCATACAGCGGCCGCATTCGTCTAACAGGTTAAGGCCGCTTCGGCGTCTGCAGCACTGTCACACCGATATTGTCGACCATCTTGCGTTTGAACCAGTCCGGTGCCGAGCTTTGCGTGGCGATCAGCAAGGGGCCATTGGGCGTATCCAGCCAGATGGGGCTGCCGGAATCGCCGGACAGCGTGTCGCAACGGTGCAGGATGGTGTTGTCCGGGCGCAGCTTGGTCAGCTTGCAGCCACGATGCGCGGTCAGTACGTCCTCATGATCGCCGGCGTAGCCCGATTGGGTGACAACCGCGCCGGCCGTCTTGATGGCAGCTTGCAATGCCTTGCGGTCGCCATTGAACATCGCCATCGGTTGCGGCGGCTTGCCATCGACGAGTTTGAGCTTGAGCCAGGCGATATCGTAGGGTGAGGCCTCGGGCAGGATGTAAAGGTCGTCGCCCTTGTACAGCAGCCCTTGCTTGAAGCGCGGGTGGAAAGTCTGGCTCAGCACCTTGTAGCGCGCGGTGTACTGGTCTTTGTAGGCGCCGGTCTTGAACCATTCGCCATCGTCGATCTTGCGCGGCTCCATCAGGAAGCAATGCGCTGCCGTGACGGCGAGATCCGGTGCGACCAGTGTGGCCGTGCAGGTGCTGCCGGCGTGGGTTTCAAGCCGGCCGATGGCGGCGAACGGTGCGGGATAAGGTGCGGCGATGAACTGACGATCATCGTGACCGAAGAAGAGGATCTTGCGTTGTTCCGGGGTTTCGTCGGCGCGTACGGTGGCGGCGAGGAACAGCAGGATGCTGAAAAGAAAACGAGTCATGGGTTGCCTTGCAAAACAAAAACGGGGGCAGCGCCCCCGTTTTTGAATTCTACTTGAACCGCGATATTACTTGG
>NZ_KL543993.1:0-40170 GCF_000711875.1 Andreprevotia chitinilytica DSM 18519 | reverse complement strand
TGTGGTGTTGAACCTTGACCGGCTTCACGGTGGAAGCAGCGGAAGCATCAGCAGCAACGCTGAAGCCAGCGGCAGTGGCGAACACGCCAGCAACCAGAGCAGCAAACAGTTTCTTCATTTCGGTAATCCTCGAAGGGAAATCGGACAACACAATCGGTGTTGATTGAGGCGGATTTAACCGTGTCGCGCGCCGGGGGTCGATGCATGCTTGGTAGCGACGTGTAACCGCATGTACGTACACGGGCTTTCTTGCTGTGATCAGCATCCGCTTGGCCGGGGTGCATAGGTTGCGTTTTACCCCGCCAAGCCCCTGCCAAGTACGGTCCCGCTAAAGACCCGGTGCTGCATTCAAAGCCGGTGACTTACACCAGCTTCGATACGTCGCGCAGCGCGACTGGCCAGGTCAGCACCACACGGGCGCCGCCCAGCGGGGCGTCTTCGATGCGGATGTCGCCGCCGTGCCCGCTCATCACCATGCGGGCGATGGTCAGGCCGAGGCCATAGCCGCCGGTGGCTTGATTGCGGCTGCCTTCCAGACGTTCGAACGGTTGCTGCAGGCGGCTGCGCGCCGCTTGCGGGATGCCGGGGCCGTTGTCATCCACGGCGATGCGCAGCCATCCCTCTCGCCATTCCAGCGAGACTTCCACCTGGCCGCGACCATAGCGCCGGGCATTGCTCACCAGATTGCCCAGTGCGCGGGAGAGGTAATAGCTATCTGCCTCCACCCACGGCGCCTTCACTTGGGTCTGGTTGTAAAGCGGGATGGCGTTGCCGCCGGTGGCCAGCTCGGTCAACTGGTTGCTGAGCCACGGCACGATTTCCAGCGGCTGCAATTCCATCTTGAAGCGCTGGTGTTCCAGGCGACGCAACGTCAGCCACTCTTCGACCAGCTGATCGATGTTTTCCAGATCCCGCTCGATGCCAGCAATTTGCGCCTCTGCCGCGGCGCCCGCCTTGAGGGCCTCAAGGCGATACCGCAGGCGGGCCAGCGGCGTGCGCACGTCATGTGAGATGGCGTCGATCATCGCTTGCCGGCTGCTGGATAGCTCTTCGACATCATGTGCCATGCGATTGAACGTCGCGCCCAGCGGCCCGAGTGGCGACCCCGCTCCCAGCGCGACCCGGGCAGAAAACTCACCCGCGCCGAATTTGCGACTTTGCCGCACCAGCGCCAGCAGATCGCGCCAGAACGGCCGCAACCACAGCCATGTTGGAATCCCCAGCGCCAGGCACATCAAGGCCAGCGCGATGATGTCCGGCCAGGAGATATTGTCGATCCGCTCCAGGAAGGGCACTGGCCCCAGCGTGACCATCAGTTCCGTATCCGGAATCCGGTGCAGATACAGGCCGCGGTCTTCCAGCAGGATGATGTCGCCATCGGCGAGCGAGCGTTTGTTGTCGGCGTTGAGGATGTAGGTATCGAGCGTTTCGATCTGCACCGGCACCGGCAGCTTGGCGCGCAAGCGCTTGATTTCATCGTGCCACAGCGATTGCGGCAGATCGCCCAGCTCGGATTCGACGATGCTGATGGTGGTCTGGAAGATATCGGACAAGTAATGCTCGTTGGTGCGTTCGAGCAATTGCTTGTAGATCGCACCGATCGCCAGCGAAGAGATCAGGAAGCTGACGACGACGGTGAAGTAGAACCTCAGAAAAATCTTGCGCATGGTTTCGACCTGCATTCGCCCGTGAGCTTTGTCATCGCGCCTTGCCGTACCAGACGTACTGTCTGCGGCGCTCTTTCGCGTTCACGGGCGAATGCAGGCCGAAACGCAGTGGGTTTTGATTATCTGCCGTAGCTGTTCCTGCGGCGCTTTTGCGACTCGCCTTCGCGTTCACGACCGAATGCAAAGCGGAATCTGTGTTGTGTATTTGGGAAGAATCTTATCGCGCCTTGCCGTACCAAACGTACTGTCTGCGGCGCTCTTTCGCGTTCACGGGCGAATGCAGGCCGAAACGCTTGCGGTGGTAGCAGGATGCAATGAGCTGAATTTGTAGATTGTAGGAGCGAGCTTGCTCGCGATTGTATTGCCTGACCTCGTTCCCGTAGCCCGGACGGCTAGCCGGCCGGGGCCGCTGCGGATCAAATTCCGGCCGGGGCCGCTGTCGATCAAGTCCTACCCACGGCCGCTGCGCATCAAATTCCGGCTGCAGAGACACTTGCGGTGGCGTCACCCCGGCCGGCAAAGCCGTCCGGGCTACGGGGAATCGGGAGCCGATCTGCTTCTACAAATACTGGAAAGGCGGCTTGGTGCTTATTCCTGCCACCAGATATCCGTCGCAAACAGATACCCCTTGTGGCGGATCGTCTTGATCTTGCGCGGCTCGTTCGGGTCGTCGCCCAGCTTTTTGCGCAAGCGTGAAATCGCCACGTCGATACTGCGATCCAGCCCGTCGTACTCGATGCCACGCAGGGTTTTCAGCAAATGATCGCGGCTCAGGATGTCGCCGGCGTGGCGGGCCAGCTCCCACAGCAGGTCGAAGTCGCCGGTGGAAAGATGCAGCGGCTCGTGCTGATAGGTGGCGGTGCGGTTGCGGACGTCGATCTGCAACTGGCCGAAATTGACGATCGATGTTGGCGCCGGTGCGGGGGCGGGCGAGGTCGGCGAGCCGGCTGTCTGGCGCAGGTGGGCGCGGATGCGGGCCAGCAATACCGCCGGCGGCGTGGTTTTCACCACGTAATCGTTCGCGCCGATCTCGAAGCCCAGAATCTGGTTCATATCGCTGTTGAGCGAGGTGAGGATCACGATCGGGCCGGTATAGAAGGTGCGCAACTCGCGGCAGATGGTCAGGCCATCCTTGCCCGGCAGCATCACATCCAGCAGCACCAGTTCGGGGGGGGATTCCCGGACTGACTCCACCACGCCGTTGCCGTCGAGACGGTGGTCGACCGTGAATTCGAACGAGCGCAAAAAGCCGCCGATCAGCTCGGCCAGCTCGGAATCATCTTCTACAAACAGGATGCGTTGCGACACTTAGTCCTCCCGGCAGGTCTGTGCCTGCGCAATCATTTCAGCGACGGATGCGGCCGGCTGCGCGAAATCGAAACGCTTGATGCGATTGTCTTGCAGCCAGTCCAGCCCGTAGGCATCAACGCCGAGCGGCTCGCCACGTTGACCGCCGACCGGTTGCGCCAGACAACTGGCCTCATCCTCGGTGCTGGGTTGCCAGCCTGAACCGAGCTCTGGCCCGGTCAACCAGCCCATCCGTCCAAAACCGGCAATATACCGCGCCCGCTCGATGTGCATCCGGTAAAGCGCAAAATCACCCAGTTGCAGATAACGCGCGGCATCCGGCTGGTAGCGCAGCAAGCGCGCCAGATTGGCCGCATCGTCGTCACGCTCCACCCGGCCCAACACCGTGAGCCGTGGCTGCGTTAGCACTGATCCGTCGATCGATTCATGCACCAGCAGACTGGCCCGAGCATCGGCGAGCAGGTTCTGCGTGTGCTCGGCCAACTGGCTGATCACGAACAGTGGCGAGCCATCCAGCGCGCAGGCATACGGCAGCAGCGACGCATGCGGATAGCCCGGCAGCACGGTCGATTGCGTCGCCAACGCGCCGTGACGACAACGGCGTAGCAACTGCTGAGCGGCAAGGGCGAGTTCGGTCATCGTGTAGCCATTGTGGATTGAGGTGGTGGATTGAGACTGCCGTCGATCATGACGCCGCCATTTTGAGTTGTTTCCAGTCCAGCCCAAAGCGGGCCAGGTATTTGCGCAAGCGGTCGGCATCGTTGGCTTGCTTCTTGTCTTGCCGGCTGGCGGCGAACAGGGTGCGCCCGGCTTCAGATAACGATTTGGCTTGCTGGCAGACGGCGATCACTGCTTCCAGTTGTAGCCGGTCGAACAGATCCAGGCTGGCGAGCGTGTCGGCATCCAGTACCTCATCAAGCGGGGAGGCATCCATCCCATCGCCCCAGCTCCCTTGCAAGCGGCCGATTTCCTCATCGACCACGTCCTCGGTGATGCGGCCGTGCTCAGCCAGCGTCGCCATACGCGTCACCGAGGCCGACAACTCGCGGAAATTGCCCGGCCAGCGGGCCTCGCTCGACGCCGCGAACACCAGATAGCGCCGCTTGGCCTCGACGTTGAAGCGCACCTGTTCGCCCTGTTCGCGAGCAAAGCGCGTCAATTCGAAATCGAGATTGGGCTCGATATCCTCGCCACGCGCCGCCAGCCCCGGCAATGCATACGTCCACAGGTTGATCCGCGCATACAAGTCTTCGCGAAAGCGCCCGTCCGCCACCCATTGCCGCAGATCGCGATGGGTGCCGGCGATGAGCTGGAAATCGCTGCTCACTTCCTTGTCGCTACCGAAAGGGAAGAAGCGTTTCTCCTCGATGGCCTTCAGCAGCATCGCCTGCTCATCCAGCCCCAGCTCGCCGATCTCATCCAGAAACAGCAAGCCGCCATCCGCCGCCCGCAGCAAACCGGCCCGCTCGGTCTGCGCACCAGTGAACGCACCCTTCACGTGGCCGAACAGCGCCGACATCGCGCTATCGCCACGTAGCGTGGCGCAGCTCACTTCCACGAACTGGCCGGTCAATTGATGGCGGGCCTTCTTCAATTCGTACACGCGACGAGCGAGGAAGGACTTGCCCGCGCCAGTCGGCCCGATCAGCAACATCGGCGCTTTCGATTTGGCCGCTACCTGCTCGATCTGCTCGATCATCCGGTTGAACGCCGCATTGCGCGTGGCGATGCCGGCCTTGAGGAAAGACACCGTTTCTTCGTGTTCGCGCTTGAAACGACCGGCGATCTGGTTGTAGCGCGATAGATCGAGATCGATCAGCGAATACGTGCCGGGCGTCTGCTGGCCTTCGCTCTTCTTGGGCGGCGAAGTCTGGATCAGCCGCGCCGGCAGGTAACGCGCCTCCGTCAGCAGGAACCAGCAAATCTGTGCCACGTGTGTGCCGGTGGTGATGTGCACGAGGTACTCCTCATGCTCGGTATCGAAGGCGTAGCCGCGGGCGAAGTCATGAAGCGCGGTATAGACCTCCTCGAAATCCCACGGGTTGGCGAGCGTCGTCTCCACCCGCCGCACTGTGGTTTCCGGCGACACCGTTTCGATATCCAGCCGCACCCGCTCCGCCAGCCCCCGGCTGCGTTCGTCGTGCAGCAACTCCAGCCGATGCACCACCAGATCGTCCTGCTGGCACAGACCCACCGTCGGCCGCCACTTCTCCCAACGCTGCTGGCCCCGGCCGGCGTAGTCGAGCACGGTGCCAAGAAAGCCGATGACGACGGTTTTCTTCATGCAGATGTATCCAAATTTATAAGTCTGGATATTTTAATCGCGTTTTATTGGCAATGTGGAAATGGTTTTGCGCATGGGGTCGGTATCGGAAAATGAATACTTTCCTTTTTATATCAATGGGATGTGCAACTGATTCACGCCCGGTCAAGCAGACTGGCACGACCTTCGCATAGAAGTAGGCGTCGCACAGAAGCAGTCAGGCTGCGGCTAAAGGAGAATGCAATGAAACCGTTCGTGTTGAGCGGCAAGCAAAAGCGGTCTGCCATCATGGCGCGCCGCAAGATCAGGCGGGAGCAGGCAAACACCGTCGCCCCGACACCTGTCGTACCGCGCCCGAAGGGCAGCGTCCTCGTGAACCCGGCGGCGCTGGCCGCGAACAACAGCTACGGCCAACCTGAATTCCTGCGCCGGGGTTACTACGAAGACCTGTGCTTTATTTGCCGTGATTGCGGCGCGAAACAAGTCTGGCTGGCATCGCAACAGCAATGGTGGTTCGAAACCGCCAAGGGCTATGTGTATTCAACTGCAGTGCGTTGCCTGAACTGCCGCCGTGAGCGTCGGCTGGCCGGCCAAAGAATTAGATAGGCAATTCGAAAATGAGAAATGACATGACACAAGATTTCAATACCCTCACCGTCGTAGACGGTGCCCCGATCAAGCTCTGGACCAACGGCGTGCCTGTCGAGCCGGCAGCGCAACAGCAACTGATGAACACCGCCAAGATGCCGTTCATCTTCAAGCACCTGGCCGTGATGCCGGACGTGCACTTGGGTAAAGGTTCGACCATCGGCAGCGTGATCCCCACTGAAGGCGCGATCATCCCGGCCGCTGTCGGGGTCGATATCGGCTGCGGAATGATGGCGGCCTGCACCACGCTCACCGCCAAAGACCTGCCGGATAATCTGGCCGGCCTGCGTAGCGCCATCGAAGCCGCCGTACCGCATGGCCGTACCCGTGGCCCACGGGATAAGGGATCGTGGAATACGCCGCCGGAAACCGTCGATGCCATGTGGGCCGAACTGGCCCCCGGCTTCAAGCGCATCACCGATAAGTACCCCAAGCTCAAGAACACCAATAACCACAAGCACTTGGGGACCTTGGGAACGGGGAATCACTTCATCGAGGTCTGTCTGGATGAAGCCGACCGCGTCTGGTTCATGCTGCACTCCGGGTCACGCGGGGTCGGGAATGCCATCGGTAACCTGTTCATCGAACTGGCCCAGGCCGATATGCGTCAGCACATCGCCAACCTGCCGGATCGCGATCTGGCCTACTTCGAAGAAGGTAGCCAGCACTTCGATGATTACGTCGAAGCCGTCGGTTGGGCGCAAGACTACGCTCGCCGGAACCGCGCCACCATGATGCAAAACGTCATCAACGCGGCGCGCAAGGTGATCACCAAACCGTTCGAGGCCAGCCTGGAAGCGGTGAATTGCCACCACAACTATGTGCAGAAGGAAACCCACTTCGGCCGTGAAGTGCTGGTTACGCGGAAAGGCGCGGTCTCGGCGCAAAAGGGCCAGCTGGGAATCATTCCGGGCTCGATGGGCGCGAAGAGCTTCATCGTGCGCGGGTTGGGGAATGAAGAGGCGTTCTGCTCTTGCAGCCACGGCGCGGGCCGGACGATGAGCCGGAACGAGGCCAAGCGTCGCTTCACCGTCGACGACCAGATTCGTGCTACGGCCGGGGTGGAGTGCCGGAAGGACGAGGACGTGATCGATGAAATTCCGATGGCGTACAAGGATATCGATGCGGTGATGGCGGCGCAGGCTTCGCTGGTGGAAGTGGTGCATACCTTGCGGCAGGTGGTGTGTGTGAAGGGTTAGGGAAATGGCCGAAGAAGCATTGAGGCAGGCCGCGCCCTCGTGCCGTTTGAGCATCAAGCTCGCCAGTCAGGCTCCCGTTGCAGTGCTGTTGCGGCGGGAGCCGACCGGTTGGGCGCAAATGATCAAATGGAACACTGCCAACGATACGTTCGAGTGTGGGCAATGGTTCAGGGGGCGCATCTACGCCGACATGAGCGATCTTTCGGACGACGGCGAGCTGTTGCTTTACGTCGCCCGCAAAGGCGGGGCGCGCACGCTGGCTGAAGTCGGCAGCGATACCTGGACGGCCTTGAGCCGGCCGCCGTTTTTTACCGCACTGGCTTTGTGGCCGCATGACGGTTTGTGCGGCGGCGGGATATTTACCGGGCATCGAGAGGTGCAGCTGGATATCCCTGCTACGAAGTTGCAAGCACATGCTGACCATTTGCCGCGAGGTGTCAGTGTGCAAACGCACGATGGCCCGCACGGTGTCTGGATGGCAGCGCAGAAGGCGTTGCGCAGTGATTGGCAATGCATTGCCAGTGAAGACGAGCATGACCCGTTAGGCGATTTCTCCCACCCAAAAACCGTTGGAAATGGCGCGATTCGCTTGTTGAGCCACGCCCGCAGCGAAAAACAACCACGGCGCGCAGCAAGAACGGTTGAGTCCTTCGTCGTCAGTAACGTGCACGGCGATACCGAAATCGGGGCTGCTGATTTTGCTGATTTCGATCAGCGGCAACGGTTGGTTTTCTCGCGCAACGGGCAATTGTTCGTCTGCGACCAACCATCCGCCGCAACGCTGGAATGGCGAATGTTGGCTGATTTTTCCGAAATGCGACCACAACGCGTGGAACCATCGAATTGGGCAAGGGATTGGCCCAGTTCTTGAACACAATGAATGGAACGAATGGGATTGGTGCAGGAGAAAAACAAAATGACCAATGAACGAATACTCAGCGCCCACCCGATCTCCGAAGAAATCCGTGCCCGCGTCCTGACCGAACTTGCCGCTATCGAACAACGTCACGACGTCAAAGTGCTGTTCGCCTGCGAATCCGGCAGTCGCGGCTGGGGTTTTGCCTCGCCGGATAGTGATTACGACGTGCGTTTCATCTACGTGCATCGGCTCGACTGGTATTTGCGCGTCGAGCCGCAGCGCGATGTGATCGAGTTACCGATTTCGGACGAGCTGGACGTCAGCGGCTGGGAATTGCGCAAGGCGCTTCAGCTCTTGCGCCGCTCGAATCCGACCTTGCTGGAGTGGCTCGATTCACCGGTGGTGTATCGACAAGACGCCGAGACGATCGCCGCTTTGCGTGCGCTTGCACCGCAATTCTTCTCGCCACTCAAAGGGCGGCATCACTATCTGGCGATGGCGAAGAAGAATTTCCGTGGCTATCTGCAGAGCGACACGGTGCGCTACAAGAAATACCTGTACGTATTGCGGCCATTGCTGGCGGTGAAATGGATCGATGCCGGGCTGGGCATGCCGCCGATGCGCTTTGCTGACTTGGTGGCGGGTACGCTGGATGACGTTGATTTGCTGGCCGAGATCAACGCCTTGCTGGCGCTGAAAATGCAGGCCAATGAATCGCAATATGGCCCGCGCCGGCCGCATATCCATGCGCTGATTGAGGCTGAACTGGCACGGGCGGAGTTTTGCCCGGATTACAAAAAGCCGGAAGGGGAGGCGGGGGCGTTGGATGCGTTTTTGCGGGAGACGGTGTTGGCATTTAAGCGCTGAGGTTTTAAGCCTCCCCCTTCTCTGAAGGGGGATTGAGGGGGATTTCGGCGACGTTGGATATTGGTATCGGCTGTGATTAGCGCCTATGCCGTCGAAATCCCCCCTAGCCCCCCTTCGAGGAAGGGGGGAATTAACAAGCAAGCCGCTTTGAGTGGTCAGATATAACAAATGAAGAACACAGCAAATACATTCCTCGAACTCGACGGCTCGCAAGGCGAAGGCGGTGGGCAAATCCTGCGCTCGGCGCTCACCTTGTCGATGATCACCGGCACGCCGTTCCGCATCGACCAGATCCGCGCCAAACGGCAAAAGCCGGGCTTGCTGCGTCAGCATCTGACGGCGGTACAGGCGGCAGCGCAGATCAGCGGGGCGACGGTGGAAGGCGCTGTGCCCGGCTCGCAAACGCTGACTTTTGCACCGGACAAGATTCGCGGCGGCGACTATCGCTTTGCCATTGGCACGGCCGGGAGTTGCACGCTGGTACTGCAAACGGTGTTGCCGGCGCTGTGGTTTGCCGATGCACCAGCCACGCTGACCGTGAGCGGTGGCACGCATAATCCGCTCGCGCCGCCGGCCGATTTCCTGATCCGCGCCTGGTTGCCCTTGATGCGGCAAATGGGCGTGACAACGCAAATCGAGCTGGTGCGGCACGGTTTTTATCCGGCGGGCGGGGGCGAGCTGGTGGCGCAGGTGGTGCCCTGTGCCGAGCTTGCGCCGCTGCATCTGCTGGCGCGGATCGGTACGCCCCGCGTTCGGGCTGAAGCGATTGTTGCGGCGGTGCCGACCGATGTCGCCCGGCGCGAGCTTGAGCGGTTGCAGTCGCAGCTGACGTGTGATCACGCCCGCATCCGCGAGCAGCCAGCGCGGGAAGGCCCCGGCAACGCCTTGTTGCTGGAAGTCGCGCACGACAACGTCACCGAGCTGTTCACGGCATTTGGCGAAAAGGGCATCCCGGCAGAGCGCGTGGCAGATCGGGTGGCGCATGAAGCGTGGCGTTACCTGCAAAGCACGGCGGTGGTGGGCGAACATCTGGCGGATCAGCTGACCTTGCCGTTGGCGCTGGCGGGTGGTGGCTCGTTTACGACCAACGCGGTATCCAGCCATCTGGAAACCAATCTGGCGGTGATCGCGAAATTCCTGCCGGTGGATGCGGTGATTGAGCAGCAGGGGGAGGCGTGCTGGCTGGTGCGCATCACCGGCTGATTCCAAACCGTAGGGCGCAATCCCCGTAGGGCATTGCGCCGAACCTGTAACGAGGGACTGCCATGCGGCGCATTACGGCCTGCAGCCTAATGCGCCCTACGGTTTGTTTTCTAGTTGACACAAGCGCGAATCGTTAAGCAATATCAACGTCATGAATTCCGCCCTGACCATTTCCTCCCGACGCACCCGCGCCGCCGCACGAGCCCGTAGCGGCCGTGGCGCGTTGTCTGGAGCATGCGCAGGGCCGGAAGTCGGGATGTAGCCACCAGGCCAAGCCCCCTTCCGCCAGCTTACCCAGACAAAGGGCCACGGTTTTTACCGTGGCCCTTTTCTTTTGTCCGTCGCCAACGCAATCACCCCCGAAGCATCAACCCCCAAAGTATCAATCCACTAAGGAGCCGCACCATGCAATCGCCTCACTCTGTCCTCATGAACACTGTCGTCCGCCCGGAAACCGTCTTCACGCGCGGTCGTGGCGCGTGGCTGTACGACGAGGTGGGTCTGGCGTATCTGGATTGGGTGCAAGGCTGGGCGGTGAATGCGCTGGGGCATTCGCCGGATATTGTGGCGGCGGCGTTGGCGCGGCAGGCCACGGCATTGGTCAACCCGAGCCCGGCGTATTACAACCGGCCGGCGCTCGATCTGGCGCGGCGGCTAGTGGACAACAGCGTGTTCGATCAGGCGTTCTTCGCCAGCTCCGGGGCGGAGGCGACCGAGGGGGCGATCAAGCTGGCACGGAAGTGGGGCCAGCTGAACAAGGGCGGCGCGTACGAGATCATCACCTTCGTGAACGGCTACCACGGCCGCACCATCGCTACGATGAGCGCCACCGGCAAGCCGGGTTGGGATGTGTATTACCCGCCGCAGGTGCCGGGTTTCCCCAAGGCGCGTTTCAATGATCTGGCGAGTGTGCAGGCGCTGATCGGCCCGCAAACGGTGGCGATCATGCTGGAGCCGGTGCAAGGCGAGGGCGGCGTGCACCCGGCCAGCGTCGCGTTCATGCAAGGCTTGCGTGCGCTATGTGATGAGCATGGTCTGCTGCTGATTCTGGATGAAGTGCAGACTGGTTGTGGTCGCACTGGCAGTCTGTTTGCCTACCAGCAATACGGCATCGAGCCGGACATCATGACCTTGGGCAAGGGGCTGGGCGCGGGCGTGCCGATCTCGGCCTTGCTCGCCAAACAGCATGCTTGCGTGTTCACACCCGGCGATCAGGGCGGCACGTTCTGCGGTGCGCCGTTGATGTGCGCGGTGGGCGTGGCGGTGTTCGATGTGTTGGCTGCGCCGGGATTCATCGAGAACGTTGTTGCGCGTGGCGAGCAGCTGGCTGCTGGCCTCAGGCAGCTGAGCGCGCGTTTTGGCCTGGGCGAAGTGCGCGGCAAAGGTTTGCTGGTGGCGCTGGAAGTGGGCAGCGACGACGCGCTGCAGATGGTTGAAACCGCTCGCGAACATGGTTTCCTGCTCAACGCCCCACGTGCGCATTGCCTGCGCTTCATGCCGCCGCTCAATAGCACGGCGGCGGAGATCGATCATGGATTGACGCTGCTGGGCAAGGTGCTGGCGGTGCATCGGTCGCAGCATGTGTCAGCCGCGTTGGCTGAGGCGGTTTAAAAAGAACCGCGGATTTTTGTCCCCTCTCCCACAAGTGTGAGAGGGGAGTTGACGCTACGCTTGTCGACCACGTATCCGTAGCCCGGACGGCTTGGCCGGCCGGGGCAGCTGACGTATTCAATCTCGGCCGAAGTGATATTTATCACGGTGTCACCCCGGCCGGCCAAGCCGTCCGGGCTACAGGTGCAAGGTAGGTTGAACTACACCTGCCGCCCCAGCGGCAAAGGCAACGGTGCCGGGCGTGCTGCTTGCAGGGCGATGCGGATCAGGGTGCGCGGCATGAAGCCGATCAATACGCCGTACAGCGCGGCCACGCAGAGGGCGAAGCTGGGCGTGGAAGCCAGTTCCGGCCGCATGCCCATCATCACTTCGGTCACGTATTTGGTGCTGAAAATCGCCAGCATCAACACCAGGGGCATCCAGCTGCCACGGCTGTAGACCAAGCCGGTGGTGCGGTCGAAATGAACCGTGCCCGGCCTGGTGGTGGCGATGATCAGCGTCACCGCCACCACAACGCCAGCCAGCCAAGTCGCCCACACCGCCAGCTGCCCACCGAAGTGGCCGATCATGCCCTGCAACGACAAGCACAACATGACGATGGGCAGGATGAACAGCTTGCGCAGCGGCGCCGTGCGGTCAGCCGTGGCTTGTAGGCCGCGATAAATCAGGAAGGCGAGCACCAGCCAGACCCAGACGGGCGTGTGCGAGATGATTTGGCTGAACATGTCGATGACCTCGTCGGCGTGGTTGATGCGAGCAATTTATGTGATTGGCATGCAACGGAGTATGCGTTGCGACGAGGTGCGGATAGCGCGGATGAGTTGCAGCGGAGGACGGTGAATGACATACCCTGTAGCCCTTGGGTAGGTTGGTTGAGCGCAGCGAAGCCCAGCATTGGCGCAATCTCTGGCACCCCATGTTGGGCTTCGCTGCGCTCAACGCCAACCTACGGGACGACGGTGAGTCACGCCGATGTGAGAGGAGAGCACACTACTTCCTCACCCCTCACCCCTCACCCCTCACCCCTCACCCCTCACCAATTAGTAAGCGTATTTATCATGTCAGCTACTTGCCATTACTCCCGTGGCAGGAAACGTACATTCATGACGGAGAAATGCGAGTGAACCTTGCTAGTGTCATAAAAAACATGAACTATCACTTAATTAGGGTGGTGCGCGACCTTGGGCTGCTGACGTAGCCGCCGCGTAGCCAGAATCAGCACTCGCATGGCCCGGTTCGCGTGCGTCAATAGAGCCAAGGCGGCAGAACGGCAATGCTTCAGTCAGGCAGTCTTCCAAATACCACCGCGAACCTCGCGTTCTACCGTCCGCTGTCGCCCGCCCGGGTGTGGTCGGATGGCCTTTCCTTTCATTGGTTGTTATTGCTGGGTGCCTGGCTGATTTCGGTCGTGGCCAGTGTCGGGTTGGGCGTGCTGGCGGTGAAAGGGCAGTGGTCGGGGTTGCCGCTGCATTTCGGCGGGGTCGATATCTACGTGTCGGTCTACCCGCCGCTGATGATCTGTACGCTCTGGGTGCTGTGGTTCGGCTTCTGGTGGGGCGCGATTCCGGCTTGGCTCGCGACCTTCGTGTTGTCGCTGTACTCCGGCATGCCAACCGGCTGGGCGGCGCTGTTCGCGCTGTCCAATCCCTTGGGCTTGGCGATTCTGGTGGTGGCGTATCGCGCCTTGCCGATCTCGTATGACCTGCGCTCGGTCAACTCACTGGTGTTCTTTGGGCTGCTGGCGTTCTTCAGCGCCGTATTCAGCGCTACCGGCTCCTTCATCTGGACCTTTACCAATTCGCTTGGCGTGCATGAGGCATTCGGCATCTGGCAGGGCTGGTGGGTCGGCAATTTCCTGCAGACCATCCTGCTGACCGGGGTGTTGATGGCCTTGGGCAGCCAGTTGATCTGCCGCTGGCGCGATCGGCAGTTCGCCAGTCACAGCATCAACCCGCTGGCGGAGCGCAAGTGGATCACGCTGGCGGTGATCACGTTGGTGGCGGGCGTTTATCTGTATCTGACGTTGTCGTTCTACCTCAGCCGCGGCGTGGCAACGCAGATCGGCCAGAAGGAAAGCATCGAGGGGTGGCGGCTGGCGTCCAAGATGATCGAGGCCTCGACCTCCGCCGTGTATTGGGTGATGGCGATCATGTTCTTTGCCATGTCCTTTCTCGGCTATCGCTACGTGATGTACTGGATGCACGCGCTGCAAAAGGCCGCGAGCGAGTCGGAGCACGCCAATCAGGCCAAGTCGGATTTCCTGGCGCGGATGAGCCACGAGATCCGCACGCCGATGAACGCCATCATCGGCATGGCCGGGCTGGCCTTGCAAAGTGAGCTGACACGCAAACAGCGTGACTATCTGGAAAAAATCCGCCTTTCGGCCGATGTGCTGCTGGACATCGTCAACGACGTGCTGGATTTCTCCAAGATCGAGGCCGGCAAGCTGCAGCTGGAACACGTCGATTTCAATCTGCAGGACGTATTCGGCAAATTGGGCGATCTGGTTGGCCTGAAATCGGAAAGCAAGAATCTGGAACTGGTGTTCGATATCGCCGCCGATGTGCCGCGCATGCTCAACGGCGATGCCATGCGGCTGGGGCAGGTGTTGCTCAACTTGACCAATAACGCGATCAAGTTCACCGAACATGGCGAGGTCATCATTCTGGTGACGGTCGCCCAGCGTGAAGATGACAAGGTGCGCTTGCTGTTCGCGGTGGCCGATTCGGGCATCGGTATTTCCTCCGAACAACGCGGCCGCTTGTTCCAGGCGTTTGCGCAGGCCGATGAAACCATCACTCGCCGTTATGGCGGCACCGGACTGGGCCTCGCGATCTGCAAGCAGCTGATCGAATCCATGGGCGGCAAGATCTGGGTCGATAGCGAGCCCGGTTTCGGCAGCTGCTTCAATTTCACCATTGAGCTCGATGTGATCGACAATGCGCCCGCCTGTGACCGGGATGGGGTCTGGCTGGGCAAGCGGATGCTGGTGGTCGACGACAACGCCATGGCCCGGGCCACGCTGTACGGCCTGCTGCGGCGCTTTGGCTGCCGCGTCGAAGTGGCGGATTCCGCCGAGGCCGCCATCGGTCTGTTGCTGCATGAAACGGAACGCGCGGCGCCGTTCGATATGGTGCTGATCGATTGGCAGCTGGCGCGGCCCAACGCCACGCTGGCGGCGGCCCCCGCGATGGATGGCGGCGAGCTGGCCCGGCAAATCCGCCTCGACCCCTTGCTCGGCAGCATGCCGCTGGTGATGCTGGGTACGGTCGGGCACCGTGATGCGATTCGCCGCAAGATGCATGACATCGAACCGGATGCCATTCTGCTCAAGCCAACGACCGAGGCGTTGTTGCAAGAGGCGCTCGATACCGCCTTCACCGGTGCCGGGCTCGAATCGCCGGAGCGGACGTTGTCCGAGACGGCCAGTACCAGTTCGGCCGAGGCGAACCTGCGCGGTGCGCGCATCCTGCTGGTGGAAGACAACGCCATCAACCGGCAGATCGCCCAGGAGCTGCTCGATATCGCCGGGGCGGAAGTCGATACCGCCGAAAACGGCCTGCAGGCGATCCGCAAACTGCAGCAAAACCACTACGACGCAGTGCTGATGGACATCCACATGCCGCTGATGGACGGGCTGACCGCCACCCGCCACATCCGCGCCAAGGACGAGCTGCGCGATCTGCCCATCATCGCCATGACCGCCCACGCACTGGCGGGCGACCGCGAGCAGTGCATCGGGGCCGGCATGAACGACTATCTGGCCAAGCCATTCCGCGCCACCGAGTTGCACAACACGCTGGCACGCTGGATCGATCGCCGCCCCGCCGTCGGTGTCACCGACCCGATCCGCGCGGCGACCGAACCGCTGGCCCCATCATTGCCGCCCGCCGCCAATCCGTGGCCGACCTTGCCCGGCATGGATCTCGCGGCCGGTTGCGAGCAGGTCGGGCTCAGCGCCGGACGCTATCTCAATATCCTGTTCAATTTCCTGCACAACCACGCCGATACCGCACAGACGATCGAGCTGGCCTATGCGGCTGGTCAGCGCAATGAAGTGCAGCGGTTGGCGCATTCGCTCAAATCAGTCGGCCGCTATATCTGCGCACCGGCCCTGACCCGCAGTGCGGAAGCGCTGGAAGCGACCGCTGCGCAGGCCGATGCCGACTGCGCAGAAGGGATCGACGCCGTGCGGGCCGCGCTGGAAGAAGTCATGGCATCGCTCAGGCAACTGGAGGCCGCTCCCCCCGCCGGCATGGTGGAAGGCGGTCTGCAACAGCAAGCCGGCAAACGGGGATGAGTGGTGGGGGCGAGGTTCGCCGTCACGAACGCCGAGCGCCGGGTTCAATAGCAAGCACAAGGAGATCAGCATGAATTGGATTCAGCGTCGTTTTCCGGTTGTCCTCACCCTTGCCGCCATCGTGGTCGGGCTGGTTGGCTGTGCCACGCAGCCGCCCGCGACCACCGGCAGTATCACGGTGCCGCTGGGCAGCACCCAGCGCGTGACCACCCTGTTTTCCTATCCCAATTGCCTCGATAAATGCCCCACCCCGCCGCCAACGCTGGAAGCGACGGTGGAGCACTATTTCAACCTGAGCGTGCAGCGTGACGGCTATCTCAATGCGCAGGTGAAGGTCATGTCCGAGGGCGGGCAGGTCTATGCCGCTATCAGCAACGTGCCGGCCGACTACAGCAATGTCATTCAGCGCTTTCTGAAGACGGGCGATCTGGGCTATGCCGATGCGCAGAAGCTCAAGGCCGCCGGCAAATGGCAAAGCGACTGGTACTTCTTCCTGCCGCTCGGTTTTGCCATGCGCAACAACCCGACCGTACAACTGCTGCACTTCCCGCCCGATACGGTGATGACGCAAACGCAGGATTACCTGCAAGCCGCGACCACCAAGCGCTGGGCCAGCCTGTTGACGGTGAATGGCGTGCCGCCGGCAGTCACCTTCAGCTACCAGACCATCGTCGATATCGCCCCGATTGCCGCCCCGGCCAATGCCGGCTCCGCGCTGGAAGGCGTCTATGACTATTTCAGTGATTACACGGTGGAGCTGCTGCAGCAATGGACTGCCTATCCTGATTCAAGCCGCCCGCCCAAGCCCATGGTGGCGTTCGGCGGCCCGGCCCGGGCCTGGCTGGCACAAGAGTTCAAGCTGCCGCCGGTCAATGTGCTGACGCTGACCAGCATCCAGCCGGTAGCGGGCCGCACCGTGCCGGTACTCGGTGCCAATCACCCGAGCTATATCTGGTACGCCGCTGATCCGAAGCAATACGGTGGCAATGTGCAAAAAGCCGATGAAGTCGGACTGAAGGTGATGAACCAGGATCTGACCGCCTCTTGCTGGCAAGCCAACATGGGTGGCGACCCGGCCGGCAGCCCAAGCGCCGCGCTCGATCGCTGCAAACAGAAATGGCCCGCCAACAGCGTGCCGGCCTGCGAGCTGTTCTATACCTCGATCCGCAATCTGACGCAGGCGCAGGCGGTGGCGAAGTGCACGACGGTGGGGGCGATGTAGGTGTCGTGCTGACGTAACGCCAAAGAAAAACCGGCCGTATGGGCCAATGTTACTCATCTGAAGTGCTCCCCTCGCCCATTTATGGGAGAGGGGCCGGGGGGGAGGGTTGCACAAGCTAGCATTGCCCCCTCACCCTAACCCTCTCCCATAAATGGGAGAGGGAACAAATTCCTTAAGCTCGTAGGATGAGTGGTTTTAAAGCCGGAACCGCCCCACCAACCCCCGCAAATCATCCGCCAGCCGGCCCAGGTCTTGCACCACGCTGGAGGTGCGGCGGATGTCTTCGTCTTCTTCCTGCGCGCGGGTGGATAGCTGCTCCGCCCGTTTCGCCATCAATTCCGTTGCTTTGGATTGCTCGACGGCGGCATCGCGGATGTCGGTGGTGGTCTGCACCACCGAATGCATCAGGCCCTGGATCGATTCGATATCGCGAATGGCGTGCTCCACCAGCCCGACGCCGGTTTGCACTGCCTTGCTGGTGTGCTCGGCGTGCTGCATGGCATCGCCGGATTCGCTGCGCATGTTGCGCACCATGTCGGCGATCTCGATGGTGGCCTTGCCGGTGCGCTCGGCCAGTTTGCGCACTTCATCCGCCACCACTGCAAAGCCGCGGCCCTGCTCGCCGGCGCGGGCGGCTTCGATGGCGGCATTGAGCGCCAGCAGGTTGGTCTGGTCGGAGATGTCCTTGATCACGTCCGCGATGGAGGCGATTTTCTGGCTGCTGGCTTCCAGCCCGCTCATCACGCCGCTGAGCTTGTCCATCGATGCGGCCACCTGCCCGATCTCATCCGCCACCCGCGCCACCGATTGCGCGCTGGCGGCCGAGACATTGCCGGCCTCGTTCACGGCGTTGGTGGCGCTTTGCGTGTTGTCGGCGATCACCCCGATCGAGACGGTGATTTCCTCGATGGTGGCTGCCGTGGCGCTGGCCATATCGGCGTTGTGCTGCGAGTCCTTGGCGAGCCGGGTCGTCATTTCGTTGATGCTGGCGACGCCGGTGGTGAGGTGGCCGGTGCCTTCCTTCACGCGCAGGAACATCTCGCGCAATTGCCCCATGAAGGTATTGAAGCTGCCGGCGATCTCGCCGATTTCGTCGCCGCTATTGGCATCCAGCCGCACGGTCAGGTCGCCTTGGCCGCTGGCGAGGCTCTTCATGGCGTCGCGCAGGCGGGCCAGCGGGCGGGTGATGGTGCCGACCAGGGTGATGACGAGCGCAATGGAAATCACCAGCGCAATGCCGTCCACCACCGCTAGCCAGACCATGGTGCGGTTCACGGTGGCGTTGATTTCCGCCTGCGGCATTTCCACCACCACATACCAGCCGGCCACCGGCAGATAGCTGGAAGCGATCACGGTCGCGCCTTGCGGGCCGTTGTAGTGCGCCAGATTGAAGTCGCCCTTGGTGAGCAGCGCCGTCGCCACATCGCCGACGCCGGACAAGCTGCGCATATCGACCTTGTCGCTCACCTTCACCAGTGCCGGGTCGCGGTGAATCTGGATCTTGCCGGCCTCGTCCACCACGTAGACCTGCCCGGACTGGCCGATGGCAGTGTTGCGGATACGGTTGGCCATCTCGGTCACATCCAGCCCGACACTGGCATTGGCGCGGTGGCCCTGGCCGTCGTCCGCCAGCGAGTTGACGAACATCATCACCGGCTTGCCCGGCTCGATGCCGAGGTTGAATTCGTATTTCTTGCCGCTCTTCATGAAGGCATCGAACCAGCCGTCCGAGGCCGGGTCGAGCTTGCGCAGCAAGCCGTGTTCATCGTCGTAGTACTTGCGACCGGTTTCGGAGACATAGGAGACGATCGGGTAACCGGTGGCGGCTTTCACCTTCTTGGCGTACTTCTGCCACGCCGGGATGCCGGTTTCCGGTTCGCCGCCAGCGATCCAGTCGAGCAGATAGCTGTTGCTGGCGATATCGCCCGCCACTTGCACCGGCACCGACAGCGATTTATCCAGATCGTTGCGGATCGCCATCACGGCTTGCTTGAGTTCGCCGTGCTCTACGCGCTCCGTCATTGCACCCCGGAACAGCGATCCCAACACCAGCGCGGCGATCAGCTGTGATGCCAGCAGGATCAAGACCACGCTGACGAGCAGTTTCTTGCGGATGGACCAATGGTGAAACATGGTACTGCCTCCCTCGGCTTACTTTCTTGTTTTAGCGGTGCCAGTCGCGGCATGCCGTATTTGTTTCGGATGCTGATCAAGCCCACGACGGATGCCTGTAAGCATGTTAGCGGCAACGACTATGCTATGCAGATAATTCGTAAGCAAACTGGCCTATGCTCAGACATTGCCATGCGTTTGCTTGCGATCTCCGCTGCCATGAAAGCCCAGCTTATTTGTGCTGTATTACTCGCATTGGTGGTTGCGTTGCCCGCTGCCGCCGCCGAACCGCTCAAGCTGGTTTACGGCGAGGATTACCCGCCGATTTCCTATCTGGAAAACGGCAAGATGACCGGGATCGACATCGACGTGCTGGAGGAGGCGCTGCATAAGCGCATGGGCGTGCCGCTGCAGCACGCGTTTTATCCATGGGCGCGTGCCCAGCAAGTGATCCAGGCTGGCGGGGCGGATGGCTTCATCACCCAGCTCACCCCGGCGCGTCTGGCCGCACTGGTGCCAGGCTCGGCACCGATACTGGATATTCCCCAGCACGCCTTTACCGTCAAAACACACCCGGCTTTGGCCGCACTGCGCCGGGTGAACTCGCTGCCGGGATTGGCGGGCTATCAGGTGGTGACCTACATCGGCAATGGCTGGGTCAAAACGCATCTGCAAGGGCTGAACGTGGACTACACCTTGTCGCTGGAAACCACCTTGCGCCGGCTGGCCGCGTTGCATGGCGATGTCACGGTGGATAACGATTTCGTGGTGGATTACTACAGCCGGCGGCTTGGTTTGGCCGGCCAGCTGGAGCAACTGCCGCTGCAGATCGACAGCGCCCGCTTCTATCTGTTGATTCGCAAGGAATCGCCCTACGCCGCCTTGATGCCCCGGATCGACGAGACCTTGGCGCAGATGCGCAAGGACGGCACCTTGCAGGCCATCATCCGGCGCTATGTGCCGACCTATGCGCAGTAGGTCTGCGCCTCTGTGTTCTCATTTGCCGAAGCCGCTTTCAGGTTGCAAACTGGTAGCGGGTGTATGGCGAATGCAGGAGAGGCTCGATGCTTGTCACGACTCCAAGCGCCGAGGCGCTGCGGGCGTACCTGATTGGCGCGGCGCAGCAAGGCAATGTGGCGGAGCAGATGTCCTGCCTATGCCAGATGGGTGTGCAGAACGCGTTTCCGCAGCTGGCCCAGGCGCTGGCCAATGCGAATCTGCCGGCGGCCCGGCGCATCTATCCCGCGCTGATCCGCAAATTGGCCCGTGCCATCCAGTCTGGGCAAGTCACCCCCTCTGCGGATGATGCGTTATTGCTCGATCTGCTCGGCCAGGTGGAGCAAGCCTTGCAATTGGGCGAGCAGGAGATGGCCATCCGCTTGTTCGTGCAACTGCAGGCCACCCTGAGCGAAGTCCGGCAACGCCATGCGCACACGCCCAAGCGGCGCGGTGCCACTGTCAGGCCAGCGGTCGTGGTGGCATCAGGCAGCGTGGCGAGTACGGATGAGCCGGCTGTGGCGAGCGGGCATATCGACGTCCGGGCCTGAGCCGCCGTATCCCGGTTCCCCCATTTCTACCGCGACTCGCTGCAATCGCAGCATTCACACGGCATACTCGGTTTTTTCCGCAAACCTGACTCAGCCACCATGTTCGCTTCACGCCGTGCTTTCGGCATTCTGTTGATTCTTGTCTCGGCGTGTTCATTTGGCCTGATGCCGATTTTCGGCACCTGGGCCTATCGCGATGGCGTCGATACGCAAGGCTTGCTGCTGGTGCGTTTCGGCGTGGCTGGCCTCGTGATGCTGGCGATCATGCTCTGGCGCGGCGCGCGTTGGCCAAGGGGGCGGGTGCTGGCGGGCCTTGCCTTGATGGGCTTGGCCTATACCGCGCAGGCGTTCTGTTATTTCTCGGCGTTGCGTTACGCCTCTGCCGCCATGGCGGCGCTGCTGCTTTACCTCTACCCGGTCATCGTTACCGTGATCTCGGCGCTGTTCCTGCACGAGAGGCTGCGCAAGCGGGCGATGTTCGCGCTGCTGCTGGCCTGCGTGGGCTTGGTGCTGACCATCGGCAACGGGGCGGAGGGCAAGTTGCTCGGTATCGCGTTTGGGCTAGCCACCGCTTTCATCTACTCGGGCTATATCCTGGCCGGGGCCAAGCTAACGCCCAAAGTGGGGGCATTGCCGGCCGCGAGTGTGGTGATGATTGCTGCGGCGCTGGCGTTGTGGACGTCCACCCTGTTTGCTACCCCGCACTGGCCGCAGCACGGTAGCGGCTGGCTGGCGACGGGCGCGATTGCGCTGGTTTCCACCGTGGTCGCCATCTTCACTTTCCTGGCCGGGCTGGATCGCCTGCGCGCGGCGGAAGCATCGACCCTCTCTACGCTGGAGCCGGTCGTCAGCGTCGTCCTCGCTGCGTGCCTGTTGGCGGAGCCGCTGACTGCGCTGCAGTGGCTGGGTGGTGCCGCCATTCTCGGTGCGGCTTTGCTGATTGCGCTGACGCCACCGTTGCCTGCGCCGGAGTAGTTGGCACGAGCCTAAAAAGCGCAAGATCGGACAACTCGCCCGCCGGCCGGTCGCTTATGCTATGCGGATATGTTTCGCGCACGGGTGACCAAGGGTAGGCCACATGATCAAAAGCCCCATCTTTTTCGACGTCATTTTGCCGGTCTGCGTATCCGGCGCTTTCTGCGGCTTCTTTTTGCTGCTGATCCTGTCACGCGTCCTGTTCGACTACATGGAGCGCAACTACAGCAACCTGCTGCCCCGCACGGACAGCCAGACATTCTGGGTCGATCAGGACATGGCGATGGCGTTCGTGGGCGACATTTGGGCGCTGACCCGCAGCGGCCGGTTCCGGCAGCTTCCATCGCGCTTCTGGCGCGGCATGTTCTGGCTGAATGCCACCGTTGGCGGCATCACGATCGCCAGTTTGCTGACGCTGTTCGTGGCGTTTTTGAGCTAGCCAATGTTTCTTCTGGCGATGTACCTCGCGTCGCCTCATCTCGACACCCGGGATTGAATTCCCCGCATCGCCCCTCATGATCTTGTGACCGCATGACCACGCGCATCGTGGTTAAACCGTTGTCAGATCAAAGGGATATCGATGCGACCCAGTCGCTTTGTCATTGTCGCCGCCAGCTTGTTGGCGTTGTTGCACGCCTATATCGGCTATCAGCTGCTGCCGGATTTACCCATCGGTTTGGCCGGTCGGATTGGCGGGGCGCTCTGGTTGGCGCTGTCGTGGTTGTTGATCCCGATTGGCCTGATGATGTCCCGCTCCATCAAGCAGCAGCCGTTGGCGGATCGTCTGGCCTGGGCGGGCATGCTGATGATGGGTTTGTTCTCGTCACTGCTGGTGCTTACTTTCCTGCGTGATATCGCGCTGTTGCTGGCGGGCTTCTTCATGCCGACTTCACTGGCCGCGGTCGTTGTGCCCTGGTCGGCGATTGCGGTGGTCGCGTTGGCGGTGTTGGCGACCTTGATCGGCTTGGTGAATGCGCGCCGCCGGGCGCAGGTCGTCAATGTAGATGTCCCCATTATCGGCCTGCCGGCGGAGTTGAACGGCTTCACCATTGCGCAGCTCAGCGATATCCACGTCGGGGCGACGATCAAGCGTGGCTATCTCGATGCGATTGTCGATACGGTGAACGGGCTGCATGCGGATGTGGTGGCAATTACCGGCGACCTGATCGACGGCAGCGTGCAGCAACTCGCCCCGCATACCGCGCCGCTGGCCCGTTTGGAGGCCCGGCACGGCACGTATTTCGTGACCGGCAATCACGAGTATTACTCCGGCGCGACGGCTTGGGTGGCGGAGTTGCGGCGGCTCGGCTTGCACGTGCTGTTGAACGAGCATGTGGTGCTGGATCACGACGGCAAGACTTTGCTGGTGGCGGGTGTGACCGACTACGGCGCCGAGCAATTCGACCCGGCGCAACGTAGCGATCCCACTGCCGCCTTGGCCGGCGCGCCGCCCGTGGCCGGCCCCAAGGTGCTATTGGCCCACCAACCACGCAGCGCACCCGCTGCCGCAGCGGCGGGTTTCGATTTGCAGCTATCCGGCCATACCCACGGCGGGCAGTTCTGGCCGTGGAATCTGTTCGTGCGGTTTCAGCAACCGTATACCGCTGGCTTGCATCGCTTGAATCAGCTCTGGGTCTATACCAGCCGGGGCACGGGGTATTGGGGGCCGCCGAAGCGTTTTGGTGCGCCGTCGGAAATTACGCGGTTGCGGTTGGTGGCGGCGTAAACGACAACGGCCACAGCAAAAATCTTGAACCACAGCGGTTCAGAGAGACGGCGAGAAAACATTGTAGGAGCGAGCTTGCTCGCGCGATTGCTTCGATGACCACTGCAGACCTGAGTAATCGCGAGCAAGTTCGCTCCTACAATTTTTGATTTCAGCGTTGCGCCTGCAACACCCGCGCCGCCTCAATCGCAAAGTAAGTCAGCACCGCATCTGCTCCGGCCCGCTTGAACGCCAGCAGGCTTTCCATGATCACCTGTTCGCGGTTCAGCCAGCCGTTCTGGAAGGCAGCCTGCAGCATCGCGTATTCGCCGGACACCTGATACACAAAGGTCGGCACGCCGAATTCGTCCTTCACGCGGCGCACGATGTCGAGGTAGGGCATGCCCGGCTTCACCATCACCATGTCCGCGCCTTCCTGCAGATCGAGCGCCACTTCATGCAGCGCTTCGTCGCTGTTGGCCGGGTCCATCTGGTAGGTGTACTTGTTGCCCTTGCCGAGCGTGCCGGCAGTGCCGAGCGCATCGCGGAACGGGCCGTAGAAGGCGCTAGCGTACTTGGCCGAGTAGGCGAGGATGCGGGTGTGGATGTGTTTGTCGGCATCGAGCCCGGCGCGGATCGCGCCAACGCGGCCATCCATCATGTCGCTGGGGGCGACCATGTCTGCGCCGGCGGCGGCATGGCAAAGCGCCTGCTTGACCAGCGCCGTCACGGTCACTTCGTTGATCACGTAACCGCTGTCATCAATGATGCCGTCCTGCCCGTGCGTGGTGTACGGGTCCAGCGCTACATCGGTAATCACGCCGAGTTCCGGGAAAGCGGCTTTCAGCGCCTTGATGGTGCGCGGCACCAGCCCGGCCGGGTTCCAGGCCTCCGCCGCATCCAGTGATTTGAGCGGGCCGTCGATCACCGGGAACAGCGCCAGCGCCGGGATGCCAAGCTCGACGGCTTCGGCCGCAGTCTTGAGCAGCAAATCGATGCTCTGCCGCTTCACGCCCGGCATCGACGCCACGTCTTCCTCACGCCCCGCGCCATCCAGCACGAACACCGGCAGGATCAGATCGGCCGGGGTGAGGGCGTTCTCGCGCATCAGGCGGCGGGAGAACTCGTCACGACGCATGCGACGGGGGCGGAAAGTGGCGTGGGCGCGGTTGAAACTCATGGGAGGCATCCTTGTGGGAGGGCAATGAGGAAGAGGGAGGGTGCGGGGATTTTACCGCAGCATCTGGTAGGGCCGGACCCCGTTAATTGACATGAATTCGCCAGACGAATTGTGTAGGAGCGAGCTTGCTCGCGATGGCGGCGTTGAATTCACCAGTGTCATCGCGAGCAAGCTCGCTCCTACAGATCGGTCACGTCGGCCAGATGGCTCAATGCCCCCACAAGGCAACCGCCGCCAGCTTCTTCGCGAAATCACGCACATCAACCGGCCATACCGCCACCGATTCATCGAACCGCTTGCGATCCCCCGCAAACAACGCCCGCGTCGCTTCTTCATAACCGGGCTGGTTGCCGGCCATGGCTGACATGAAGCGGTAACTGGCTTCTTGCGATTGGCGCACTTTGTCCTGGTCGTCCTTGGCGCGGCGGGCTTCTTCCACCAGCTTGCGCAAGGCCACCGATGCGCCGCCGGGCTGGCTGGCGAGCCAATCCCAATGGCGCGGCAACAGGGTGACTTCACGGGCGACCACGCCCAACTTCGGCCGGCCGCGACCGCGTGGCGCATCATCTTCTACATCCGCCTCTACGACCGGCACTTCGGGCAGGCGTTGCAGCACGTCTTGTGGCGTGCCACGGAAATCGATTTCGATGGGGGCGCTGGTTTCGTCGTCGAAGATCAGGATGCTGGCTTGTTCGCCGGCATCAAGCGCGGTTTTGACTTGCGCGGCCACGTGGCGCAACGGCCCGGTGGCGATGGCGCGGGTGCCGGCAAAGGCGGTGCAGGATGTTTGATTCATGGGTGTTCCCCGATGCGGTGAGCGATGGGGAGTAAATTTACCCGGATAAAATTAGCAGGTCAATATTATCCGGGTAAATTAATGGCGATGCCCAATATCAAGCGTGAGCCGGTTGCGCGGCACCAGTTGAGACGCTCATTGGCTCCTCGCGCTCATAGCGGGCCAGCGACAAACCATACGGTTCGATTTCAGGCACGCGATCGTTCACGAGATCAGCCATGACCTTGGCGGAGCCGCAAGCCATGGTCCAACCCAGCGTGCCGTGGCCGGTATTGAGGAACAGCCCCTGCACATCGGTGGCACACACCAGCGGTGTGCCATCCGGCGTCATCGGCCGCAGGCCCGTCCATGCCTGGGCCTTGGCGGTATCGGCGGCATCGGGGAATAGGTCGGTGGTGACCATTTTCAGGGTGGCGATGCGGGCCGGATCGATGCGTTTGTCGTACCCGGTCAGCTCGGCCATGCCGCCTACGCGCAGGCGGTTGTCGAAGCGGGTGAGGGCGATCTTGTAGGTTTCGTCGAGCACAGTGGAGCGCGGTGCCGCATCCGGGTCGGCCAGGGGGATCGTCAGCGAGTAGCCCTTGACCGGGTAGACCGGCAGGCTGAGGCCCAGCGGTGCGGCAATGGCGCGGCTGGCGCAACCGGCGGCCAGCACGATGGCATCGGCGTTGATGGCTTCGCCGTCATTCAGTACCACGGCGCGCACCTGATTTTGCCGGGTGATGATGTGTTCGACCTGCATGCCATAGCGAACGGTCACGCCGCGCTTGATCAGCTGGGCAGCAAGGCGCTCGGTGAAGAGTTTGCAGTCGCCGGTTTCGTCATTCGGCAAATGCAGCCCGCCGACGAGCTTGTGCGCCACACGTTCCAGTGCCGGCTCGATGGCGGCGAGCTCGTCGGTATCCAGCAATTGATGCGGCACGCCCAAGTGGCTGAGGATGGCTGCATCACGTTCGGCGGCGTGCATTTGCTTGTCCGTGCGCAGCAGTTGTAGCGTACCTAGCGTGCGCTCCTCGTAATGCAGGCCCAGCTCGGCGCGCAGATCGCGCAGGCAATCACGGCTGTATTCGGCCAGTGGCACCATGCGGCGCTTGTTGCGCTCGAAGGCGACTTCGCTGCAGTTGGCGAGCATGCGCGCCATCCAGGCCAGCTGGAACCAGCTGCCATCCGGGCGGATGCGCAGCGGCGCGTGTTTGGAGGCCAGCCACTTCACGGCTTTCCACGGTACGCCCGGCGCAGCCCAAGGCGCGGCATAGCCTGGGGAAACCTGGCCAGCATTGGCAAAGCTGGTTTCCTCGGCCACGCCAGGCAGCTTTTCCAGCACCGTGACGCTATGGCCGGCGGCACGCAGATAGTGGGCGGTGGTGATGCCGATGACGCCAGCGCCGATGATGACGACGTTCATGACTTGCTGATCCAATATTGCAGGGAATACAGAAAGTGTATCGATTGATATGTAGCTATTTCCTCTATAGTAATGTCATAAATTGGAGGAAAAATTCGTGAGAACGCTCTATCAAGCCGGTCGCAAGCTCGACCGCATCGATTACAAGATCTTGCGGGCACTACAGGCGGATGGCCGCCTTGCCATTACCGAGCTGGCCGAACGGGTCGGCCTCACCGCCACGCCCTGCGCGGAACGTGTCAAAAAGCTGGAGGAATCGGGCGTGATCATGGGTTATCACGCCCGGCTGAACCCACAATTGCTGGAGTCGCCGCTGCTGGTTTTCGTGGAGCTGCGGCTGGAGCGCAAATCCGGCGAAGTGTTCGACGACTTCCGCCGTACGGTCGGCACCATCCCGGAAGTACTCGAATGTCATCTGATTGCCGGCGATTTCGACTATCTTCTGAAAGCACGGCTGCCGGATATGTCTCACTACCGCCGTCTGCTCGGCGATATCCTGTTGCGATTGCCCGGCGCGGCCGAATCGCGCAGTTACATCGTGATGGAAGAGGCCAAGGAGACCTTGGCGTTGCCACTGCCGGATTAAGCGCCACCAACAAAACCCGGCTGGCGTTGTTGTGCTCGCTTGCCGTACGGATAGTACTGTCTGCGCTTCGCACGCCTAGCCAGCCGGGTTTTGTTGGCGGCGCTTTGATGCAGTTCCTACTAAATAAACTGTGTGCCGATTTTCGTATGAACGAACCCACCCGCGACGGCAAGCAAACCTACCGCTGGCAATTACCGGTAGAAGGCTGTGCCAGCAACAACTGGCCCCGTTATCAGGCACGCCTGGTCGAGTTGGCCGAGCGCCGCCAGTTGCAATGGACCGAACTCGGCCGCGTGGCCGGTCAGCCCATTGTGTTGCTGCAGCCGGCATCGGCACCCGATCGGCCAAACCTGCTGATCGCCAGCGGTTTTCACGGCGAAGAGCCGGCCGGGCCGTGGGGGGTGTTGCGTTTTCTTGAAACGGCGACCGATGCGCTGTTCGCCCGTGCCAACATCAGCTTTCTGCCGCTGGTGAACATCAGCGGTTTCGCCGCCGGCCGCCGCTTGAACGATGCCGGCCAGAATCCCAATCGTGGTTTCTGCCCGGCATCCGGCGCCAGTGAAGACCACACCGGGCCATCGCACGAGGGTCTGATCCTGCAGGCGCATGCCGAGCTGCTCACCCAGTTGGGCCGCGACGGCGTTCTGTCCTGCCATGAAGACGTGCTGGTCGAGCATGGTTACGTGTACAGCTTCGAGCGCAGCGCAGTGCCCGGCCCGTTCACCAGGACGCTGCGCGATGCCAATGCGCGCTTTTTCGCACTCTTGCCCGATGGTGAAGTCGACGGTTGCCCGATCCGCGATGGCATTGTCTTCAACCACGCGGATAGCTCGTTCGAAGCCTGGATGATGCAGCTGGGCGTGCGCCGCGCCGCCTGCACCGAGACGCCGGGCAAACAAGATGTTGACGTGCGTATTGCAGCCAACGCTGTAATGATGTCAGCATTCGTCGAACAGTCTTTCGTATCGCCGTAACGAGCACCCCTTACCTTCAGTAATCCGGGTATGCCTGAAAGACCATCGCGGGCGCAACGCATCGGCTTTGATCTTTCGTTGGTAATTCATGACCCGGATTTAAAACTACTTCATTGTTGTAGGTAGCTGCTGGCACCCCTCTGGAGCAGACAATGTGCGGAGTGTGCCGGCGTCTGCCATCGCAGGAGAACGAAAATGGCCCTTACTCCCTCCACCATGTTGCCGCTGGGTAGCGCGCTACCCGCGTTCGAGCTGCCCGATGGGGCTGGCCATCGCTATAAAAGCAGCGAACTCATGGGCCGTCTTGGCCTGTTCGTGATCTTCATCTGCAATCACTGCCCTTATGTGAAGCACATCAACGCTGCACTTGCACCGCTTGGTGCCGAGTTCGCGCAGCTGGGCGTCGGCATGGTCGCGATCTCGGCCAACGACGTTGCCAATTATCCGAACGACGCGCCGGACAAGATGGTCGAAGCCGCCAACGCGCTGGGTTACACCTTTCCCTATCTGTATGACGAAACCCAAGCGGTCGCAAAAGCCTTCGCCGCCGCCTGCACGCCCGACCTCTACCTGTTCGATGCGGCCGGCAAGCTGGTCTATCGCGGCCAGTTCGATGCCAGCCGGCCGAGCAACGGCTTGGCGGACGCTTCCGATATCCGCCGCGCCGTGCGGGCCTTGGTCGCAGGCGAGCCGCCATTGGCCGAGCAGATGCCCAGTGTGGGCTGCAACATCAAATGGAAGGGATGAGCTTGATGCATCGGATTTTCATGTAGGAGCGAGCTTGCTCGCGATTGCCACGGCAACCGTCGCCAGCAAGATCGCTCCTGCAAGGTTTCGGCGGAACGGATGCGCTGTGCATCGGTCAACGCCCATCGTTTAACCCTTAAAAAAGCGAGGCTGCCCCATGGTCCAAGAGAACATCCTTTTCGACGACATCCAGACCGGCATGCGTTACGAGCGCAAGCACACGGTCAAGGCCAACGACATCACCCTGTTCGGCATGATTGCCGGCACGCGCGGCGAAGACGAAAACCGCAGCGTGCCTGCGCTCGGCGCCTTCCCGCTGTTTTCGTCGACCACCACCAACTTCTTCCCCGGTAATGGCTCCATCCTCGCCGGCCACGAGCTGAAATCGCATGGCTGGATTCACGAGCGGGACGAGCTGAGCATCACGCTGGAAATCACCGAAAAGCACGAGGTTTCCAAGCAAGTCGTCGTGCAATGCCGCTGCGAAAACCAGCACGGCGAGGTGATCGCCTCTGGCCCCATTATCGTGGTGCCGCCAACGGTGAAGCGCCTCAACCGCTTCGACGACCCGCCGCAACTCACGCTGCGCCAGCATCATGTCTTCGCCCATATCCGTGCCAAGGCCGCCAACTACCCCGCCGTGCCCACCGCCGTCGTCCACCCGTGCGATCGCGAGTCCTTGCTGGGTGCGCTGGAAGCCGCCAAGGAAGGCTTGATCGAGCCGATCCTGATCGGGCCGGAAGCCAAGATTCGCGCCGTGGCGATCAAGGAAGGCTTCGACCTGGGCAATGCCCGCATCATCGATGTGCCGCACAGCCATGCCGCTGCGGCCAAGGGGGTCGAGCTGTGCCGCAATGGCGAGGCCGGCGCGCTGATGAAAGGCAGCCTGCATACCGATGAAATCATGGGCGCAGTGGTGAGCTCCGCCACCGGCCTGCGCTGCGGCAAGCGCTTGTCGCACGTGTTCGTGATGGATGTGCCGGCCTATGGCCGCCCACTGCTGGTGACGGATGCGGCGATCAATATCGCGCCCGATCTGGCGGCCAAGGTGGATATCACCCAGAACGCGATCAATCTGGCGCACACCCTCGGCATTGCCAAGCCCAAGGTGGCGATCCTCTCGGCGGTCGAAACCGTCTACGACAAGATGCCTTCCACCTTCGAAGCTGCCTTGCTGTGCAAGATGGCCGATCGCGGCCAGATCACCGGCGGCATTCTCGATGGCCCACTGGCGTTCGATAACGCGATCTCGATGACGGCGGCCAAGGCCAAGCAGATCGTCTCGCCGGTCGCCGGGCAGGCCGACATCCTGGTCGTGCCGGATATCGAATCCGGCAACATGCTCGCCAAGACCATGAGCTATTTCGCCGGTGCCGATTCGGCCGGCATCGTGCTCGGCGCACGCGTGCCGATCATCCTGACCAGCCGGGCGGACGATGCCAAGGCGCGGCTCGCATCCGCCGCGGTGATGGTGCTGGTGGCGCATGCCGCCGCGATTGCCAAGGGGGAGAAGCCAAATGAGTGATGCGCTGATCCTTGTCATCAATGCCGGTTCGTCCAGCATCAAGTTCTCGCTGTTCGAGGCGGAGCAAGACCCGCAGCTGATCTGCAAAGGCCAGGTCGAAGGCATCTTTACCGAGCCGGCGTTCTCTGCGAAATCGGCAGCCGGCGATACGCTTGCCGCCAGCCCACTGCCGGCCGACGCCCCGAAAACCCACGACACCGCCTTGCGTTACATCCTCAACTGGCTACGGGGTCACACGGCCGGCAAGACACTGGCAGTGATCGGCCATCGCGTGGTGCACGGCGGGCCGACCTTCACCCAGCCCGTGCGCGTCACCCCGCAAGTGCTGGATGTGCTGGATACGACGATCCCGCTCGCGCCCTTGCACGCGCCGGCCAATATTCTGCCGATGAGGGTACTGGCTGAGCTGCTGCCGGACGTGCCACAAGTGGCGTGTTTCGATACCGCTTTCCATCGCACCCAGCCGGAAACCACGCAGCTCTATGCGCTGCCGTACGAGTTCAGCCAGCAACATGGCATCCGCCGCTACGGCTTTCATGGCCTGAGTTACGAGTACATCGCCAGCGTGTTGCCACGCATCGATACTCGTGCCGCAACCGGGCGCACCATTGTGGCGCATCTGGGCAATGGCGCATCGATGGCGGCGTTATCAGCCGGCAAATGCCAGGCCACGACGATGGGGTTCACCGCGCTGGAAGGGCTGCCGATGGGCACCCGCACCGGCTCGTTCGACCCGGCGCTGGTGTTCCATTGCCTGACTCATCTCGATATGAGCGTGCAGGCGGTGAGTGATCTGGTGCACAAGCAGTCCGGCTTGCTGGGGCTATCCGGCATTTCCAGCGATATGCGCGATCTGCACGCCAGCGACGAGCCGCGCGCGAAACTGGCGGTGGATTATTTCTGTCAGCACGTGGCGCGAGAGGCCGCATCACTGGCGGCGGCAATCGAAGGTATCGATGCCTTGGTGTTCACCGCAGGCATTGGCGAGAACGATGTCATCGTGCGCCAGCGGGTTTGCCAGCAACTGCGTTGGCTGGGCATCGATCTGGACGAGGCCGCCAATGTGCAACGCAGCCCAGAGCCACACCGGATCAGCCGCCCGGACAGCCGTGTTGCCGTGTACGTGATCCCGACCAACGAAGAGATCATGATTGCCCGCCATGCGGTGGCCTGCGCCGTGGATTGAGTTCTCCAAGCAATGCAGGGTGGGTTAGCCCCGCTCGGGGCGTAACCCACGCCGCCGACGTGGCAAGTTTCCGCATCTGTTTGATTTGGGAGCGCGCCCCGCGTGGGTTACGCCGATGGCTAACCCGCCCTGCAACACCACACAATGGCCCGTCACAGCGCCTTCATACAGCCCGACTATGCTCGGCCAGTTGGCATTGCATCGTGCTTTTCACATAGCATGGGTACTCTTGTCATATTTTTGAGTGAATGGATGCAGACCGACGACGTCATCATCGATGTGGGGCTAGAGCCGCGCAGTGTGGCTCCCTCCCATGCCTGGTTATGGTTTACCGAGGCTTTTGCCGTGTTCCGCAAGCAGCCCGTGTTCTGGATCGCGCTGGCGGTCGTATTCCTGCTGGTGAGCTGGATGAGCATGCTGGTGCCGCAGGTACTGGGCGTGCTGTTGTCACTGCTATATCCGACGATTACCGGTGCGGTTTGTCTGATCGCCGCACGCGTCCACGAAACCGGCCAGCCGCAGCTGGCCACGTTGATTCCGAATGTCACGCCGGTGATTCGACCGCTGCTGATGGTCGGCTCATGCGGCTTGCTCTGGGCCGTGCTGGCCAGCCTGATCATGCTGGCGTTCGGCGGGAGCGATGATGCACTGGTCATCAAGGCCGGTGAAGCGCTCACTGACGAGCAGATCACGCAGCTGCGCAACCAGCTCCTGATCAACATCGTGCTCATGGCCCCGATGCTGGCCGCCAGCTACTTCGCGCCGCCGCTGATCCTGTTCCAGCGCTGTGGCGTGGTCGAAGCGTTCAAGCTCTCGTTCACGGCTGTGTTGCGCAACTGGGTAACGGTATCGCTCGCCATCGTGCTGACGGTCTGTGGCTTCGCCCTGAGTGCGCTGACCCTGTTCATCGCCGTGCTGGTGCTGATGCCGGTCTTGCTGATCACCCAGTACACCGCCTACCGCGATCTGTTCGAATCCCCCCTTCCGCCGCAGGAAACAGCATGAAGCAGGAAAGTCCGTTCAAGGGCAAAACCGGCGCCCGGCGCGTGATCAACGCCCTGGGTTACTCGATCGATGGCCTGCGCGCCGGCTGGCACAACGAAGCCGCCTTCCGGCAGGTGTCGCTGCTGGCGGTGGTCGGCATCATCATTGCGTTCTCGATCACCTTGCCGGCCTGGGCGCGGGCGGTAGTCATCGGCTCGCACCTGCTCACGGTGATCGTCGAGCTGCTCAACTCCGCCATCGAGGCTGCGGTGGATCACACCTCGCTGGAAAAGCACCACCTCGCCAAGCGGGCCAAGGATTTGGGCAGTGCGGCGCAGTTGGTGTGCCTGGCCAATCTGGCGGCCATGTGGGCGCTGGCGATATTGGGGCATTGAGGTTTTCTCCCCTCGCCCTCGCGTGCAAGGCTTTAGCCTTGTTCAGCTATTAATGGGAGAGGGGCCGGGGGTGAGGGCCGTGCCAAATGCATCGACCTTTGCAAGCACCCTCACCCTAACCCTCTCCCATAAATGGGAGAGGGGATTGAAAAGCAAAAAGCCCCGACATTTGCCGGGGCTTTTGTTTGTACTGCGCGTAGCCGTTTAAAGACTATCCTGCGGATTTCCCGCCAGCAGCTTCTCTTCCAACTCCGCCACGCGGGCCTCCAGTGCGGTCAGTGTTTCGCGGGTGCGGGCCAGCACGTCTTGCTGGATTTCAAACTCCTCGCGCGTCACAAGATCGAGCTTGGTGAAGGTGCTCGCCATCATGGCGCGCACGTTCTTTTCCACGTCCTTGGCAGGGCTGTTGGCAATCGCGTCCGAGAACTTGGCGGCGATTTCATCGAAGAACTTTTCCTTGAGCATGGCGTTTCTCCAGAGCGTGAATGTCGTGCAAACCAGTTTAGCAGAAGCCGCTGACTCGGCTGCCGCATCAACGTCCGCGTCCACCACATCGCTCATGCACCTTTTTTGTGCGCTATTGTGGTTCGGTGCACCTTTGTGTGCATCGATACGGTGCGCGTCATCAAGGGGTAGTGTGCAAGTCGTTGAATATTCACGTCATCGGGCGCTGGCACGCTTCCTGCTCAAGACACCCCGTCATCATCCGGCACACGAAGGGAGTTCATGTTATGAAATTCGTTACCGCCATCATCAAGCCATTCAAGCTCGATGAAGTGCGCGAGGCATTGTCCGCCATCGGCGTGCAAGGTCTCACGGTCACTGAAGTAAAGGGTTTTGGTCGTCAGAAGGGTCACACCGAGCTGTATCGCGGTGCGGAATACATCGTTGATTTCCTGCCGAAGGTAAAGCTGGAAATCGCGATTGCCGATGCCCTGCTGGACCAAACGCTGGAAGCCATCGAAAAAGCCGCACACACCGGCAAGATCGGCGACGGCAAGATTTTCGTGTTCGACCTTGAGAGCGTGCTGCGTATCCGCACGAGCGAGACGGGCGAAGCGGCCATCTAAGCACCCATCGACGTTCTCACCATTCAAGTCATACAAGGGTAGGAGATCCCGAGCATGAAAAAACTATTAGCACTGGTCGCTCTGTTTGGCGCGATCGCGTTTGCGGCACCGGCTTTTGCCGATGACGCGTCCGCTGCGGCTTCCGCGCCGGTGGCAGCAGCTTCGGTTGCAGCCTCCGCCGCTGCGACTGCCGACAAGGCATCCGCTCCGGCCGCAACCGCTGCCAGCGCCACCGCATCGGCCCCGGCCGCCGTGGTCGATACCGTCAACAAGGGCGACAACGCCTGGCTGCTGGTGTCTTCCGCACTCGTCATCCTGATGTCCATTCCTGGCCTGGCACTGTTCTACGGCGGCCTGGTCCGCACCAAGAACATGCTGTCCGTATTGGTGCAGGTGTTCACCATCTTCTCGCTGATCTCGGTACTGTGGGTCGTTTACGGCTACAGCCTGGCGTTCACCGAGGGCAACGCGTTTATCGGCGGCTTCTCCAAGCTGTTCCTGAAGGGCGTGACGGTTGATTCGATCGCAGCCACCTTCAGCAAGGGCGTGGGTGTTTCCGAACTGGCCTATGTCGTGTTCCAGGGTGCATTCGCGGCCATCACCGGCGGCCTGATCATCGGTTCCTTCGCCGAGCGCGCCAAGTTCTCCGCGATCCTGGTGTTCACCGTGCTGTGGTTCACGTTCGCTTACCTGCCGATCTCCCACATGGTGTGGTACTGGACTGGCCCGGATGCGTACACCACGCAAGCTGCGGCTGATGCAGCCACCCTCACTGGCGGCTTCATGTTCCAGAAGGGCGCGCTCGACTTCGCAGGCGGTACCGTCGTTCACATCAATGCCGCTATCGCCGGCCTGGTGGGTGCGTACGTGATCGGCAAGCGTATTGGCTTCGGCAAAGAAGCCATGACCCCGCACAGCCTGACCCTGACCATGGTTGGCGCATCCCTGCTGTGGTTCGGCTGGTTCGGCTTCAACGCCGGCTCCGCCCTCGAAGCCAACGGCACTGCTGCACTCGCCTTCGTCAATACCTGGGTTGCTACTGCAGGTGCCGCACTGGCCTGGCTGTTCGCCGAATGGATCATCAAGGGCAAGCCGTCCATGCTGGGCGCGGCTTCCGGCGCGGTGGCAGGTCTGGTTGCCATCACCCCGGCGGCCGGTTATGTCGGCGTAGGCGGTGCACTCGTGATCGGCCTGCTGGCTGGCGTGATCTGCCTGTGGGGCGTGCATGGCCTGAAGAAACTGCTGGGTGCTGACGATGCGCTGGACGTGTTCGGCGTGCACGGCGTGGGCGGTATCCTCGGCGCGCTGCTGACTGGCGTGTTCGCTGATCCTTCCCTGGGCGGCACCGGCATCTATGACTACGTGGCCAACAAGGTTGCCGCTGACTACTCGATCCTGACCCAACTGAAGATCCAAGGCACCGGCATTCTGGTGACCCTGGTCTGGTCTGGCGTGGTGTCCTTCATCTCCTACAAGCTGGTTGACCTGACCATCGGTCTGCGTGTGAAGGAAGACGAAGAGCGCGAAGGTCTGGACGTCAACTCGCACGGCGAGAAGGCATACAACGTCTAAGCCACGGGTTTCAGAACAAGTCGAAGAAGCCAAAACACACAGACTTCAAAACAAGCAGAGTCAAACTGGCCCGCCGCAATGGCGGGCCTTTTTTTGTCTGGCCAAGGTTCGCAGTTCGTAGGATGAGTTAGGCCATAAGGCCGTAACCCATCGCCACGGGCTTGGAACACGGGCGCTGCACGGGTATCGCTGCGCTCAACTCATCTCTGGATTCCCGGCTGAAGCACTGCGTAGGGCGTGATTCAGCATCCCTATTCAATCCTGAATGCAGCTGAGATGGGGTAGTGAGTGGCGGTGGTTTTCTGACTAAATTTGTTGGGGAATTAGTGGGCAATAGCCCTCGAGGGGTACGCATACATTTATGACATTTCGATGTTTGCTTTGCTGCGTGGCAGATAAATGGCGCGCGAATCCCACGCAGGAAATTGAAAAGCCGCAGGCGCCCCGATGCGGCTTTTTTTGTATCTGCCGTTTCTAGTTGACTGATTCTCAATGGCTATTCTTATGCAGCCGCTTTTTTCCACGATTGCAATCAAGTGACGAGCCAGTGCGGGCGCTTTTTAGTCGGTGCATGTGGGCGCGTCAACGTCACAGTTCCGACATATCCGATAAACGGAATTTCGTGATGCGTATCGCATCGGGTAAAATTTGATTGATTGTAAGAATCTAACAAAAATGACCAAAATTTCCTTACTGCCGCAGATGGCTCTGACGGGCAGCAGCTTGGCGTGTCGCCATTCAAGACGCGCACACTTCGCCGTAAAACTGATCGCCGTGGCCGTCGCCACGATCTATTCAGGCACGGTGGCCTCAACCTATGCCGGCGCGGCAGACATCGTCGTGGACGGCAAGACCGCCACTTCGGTCAGCTACAACGCGGCCGGCAAAGCCAGTATCGCCATTGCGCCGACCGTCTCCGGCGTGTCGCACAACACCTATTCCAGCTTCAGCGTGGGCAAGGCCGGGGCGGATCTCGTCAACACCGGCGTCAACGCCAAAATGATCGTCAACGAGGTCACCAGCAGTAATCCCAGCCTGATTCAGGGCGCGATCTCGGTGGTGGGGCAGCGGGCCAACGTGATCCTCGCCAACCCCAACGGCATTACCGTCAACGGCGGCTCGTTCGTGAACACCGGCCACGTGGTGCTGAGCACCGGCAAGGTGTCGTTCGATGATTTCCACCCCGCACCCGGCAAGCTGCAGCGCAACGTTGTATTGACCACCACCGGCGGCCAGATCCAGATCGGGCCGGATGGCCTCTCCGGCGCTATGCTCAGTCTCGACCTGATCGCCAAGCAGCTCTCGGTGGCAGGGCCGGTGACTAATAGTTTCTCGTCCGCCACGTCGGTGACGCGGCTGGTCGCCGGCAGCACGCTGGCCGAGTTCGATACCTCCGTCGCCCCGACCGACAACCTCTCCAATTACATCGCCTTCGCCGCCACCAAGACCTCCAACCCCGGCGCTGCACTGATCGACATCAGCCGCACCGGCTCGCTCACCTCGGGCCGTATCGAGTTGATGGTCACCGACCTCGGCGCAGGCGTGCATCTGGCCGGCAAGGCGCTGGCCTCGGTCGGCGATTTCGTGGTGCAGGCCGATGGCAAAGTCCAGCTGGATGGCGCGGCCGTGCAGTCGAAGGGCAATGTGGTCATGGTGGCCGGGCAACTTGCCAGCAATGGTTTTGATGCCGGCGACCCGACCACGATCCAATCCAACGGCAGCACGCAATTGCAAGCGGCGGAAGTCGCGCTCGCCAACACCCATTTCGCGGTGGGCGTGACCGACAGCCACCAGAAGGTGACGCAAACCGGTGATCTGATCATCACCCAGACTGCAGCCGGCCAATCCGCCCTGTCACTCAATGGCGTTGCCGCCAGCGTCACCGGTGGCATCGGCATCACCACCGCCCAGGACTTGACCGCGTCCGGCAGCAAGCTCAGCGCCGTGCAAAACCTCATCATCCAGTCGCGTTCACTCGCGCTGGCGGCCGGCAATGACGTGAACAACAACGCCAATACCGCCAGCCTGCTGGAGAGCACCGGCGGCGCGCTGTCGATCCAGACCACGGCTGGCACCACTGTCAGCGGCAGCACCTTGTCTGGCATCGCCGGCGTCGCCATCACGGCTGATTCACTCAAGGTGGCTGACCAAGCCGGGACGGCCCAGATCAAATCGCTGCTCAAATCAGACGGCGGCGATATCACTATCAAGACCGCCCAGCAAACGGCAGTGACCGGCAGTGACCTCCTCGCCGCCGGCAATGTCGCCATCACCGCGAACGACGTACTGGTCAGCACCGACGGCGCACAAAGCGCCAGCGTCACCGCCTACAACGGCGGCGTCACCGTCACCAGCAAGATCGACATCACCAACCTCGGCGGCCTGATCCAGGGCAAGACGCGTGACACCACCAACGCCGCATCGCTCGGCGCAATCACCCTCAATGCGGGCGGCAACATCCTCAATCAGACCGTGTCGGAAACGCAGCTCGGCCTGATCTTCGGCCAGTCGGACGACGTCTCGCTCAAGGCTGGTGGGGACATCACCAATCAGGCCGGCCGCGTCATCAGTAATAAACAACTGCTGGTGAATGCCGGCGGCACGGTCTCGAATCAGGTCACCCATATTGGTGGCGCGAACAACGAACAGCGCATCGACTTCAGCAACAGCCGCCGCCGGCTGGGCCTGTTCCCGGTGAGCAACGATGGCTTCAGCACCGACTACGGCTCGCTCGCCTTGTCGCAACTGGCCTACATGGTGGCCGATAGCGGCATGACGATGAAGGGCAAGCGAGTACAAAACCTCGGCGGCCAGATTCTGGTCAACGGCGGCGGCCTCCAGATCGACTCCGCCACCAAACTGGTCAATCAGGCCTACCTGACCGGCAAGATCCAATACAGCCGCTCCTGTTTCTTCCGCTGCCATGCCAGCGCCACCTCTACCGTGCAAAGTCAGGGCGGCCTGATTTCGGTGTCCGGCAATGCCACGCTCACCGCCAGCGAATCCATCGACAACATCGGTGGCCGCGTGCTGGCGCTCAAGAACCTCACCCTGAATGCGCCACTGGTGCACGCCACCGCACTGCCCATGTACACCACGCTCTCACGTGATTCGGGCTGGAAGACGTGGTTCGGCGATCAGTGGGCGCAGGTTTATGCGATGGACGACGGCGGCATGTTCACCTCCGCCGGCGGCAAGCTCAGCGTGCAAGGGAAAGTGTTGGTCGATGGCGGCGTACTGACCGCCGCCGACGGCGTTGAGGCCAGCGATGGCGTCGTCACCATCCGCACCGCGCATCGCGATCCGGTCACCCTGAGCCACCACACTGGCCTCACCTCCTGGTTGTGGCACTGATGCGGGGCTGGTTGAACTGGGCGGGCAACGGCCCGCGCACCCTTCTGTGTCTGCTACTGGCTGGCAGCGGGGCTGCACGCGCCGACAACCCGCCACCGCAGCAAGACCCCGCCATCCGCCTGCAGAACGAGCAGCGCGAACGGCAGCGGCAAGAGCAGATCGAGCAAGCGCCGCCCAATATCGAAGTCACGCAACCGACCCCCGCCGCCGGGCAGGATATCCCGCTGGATACGCCGGTTGAGCAAGTGCCGGAGAATGGCCCCACCTTCGAAGTCACGCAGATCGAGCTGATCGGCAACACCGTGCTGCAGCAGGTCGAAGTCGACCGCATCACCGCGCCATTCCTCAAGCAAAAGCTCGGCGTCGGGCGCATCAACCTGCTGATGCGCCGCCTGACCGATGCGTTGATCAAGCGCGGCCTGATCACCACCCGCGTCTACATGGGCGAACAAAACCTCGCCTCCGGCAAGCTGGTGCTCACGCTCGTACCGGGCAAGATCCAATCGCTGCTCATCAACGGCAAACCGCCGGTGCTGCTTGCGCCCAAAGGCCAGCCCACCCAAAACGGCGGCGCGATTACCGATATCGGCACGCTGTGGGCCTTCCCGGCCGAGCCGGGCCAAGTGCTCAACCTCACCGATCTGGAGCAGGGCGTCGACCAGATCAACCGCCTGCGCCGCAATCAGGCCGAGATGCAAATCCTGCCCGGCCAATCGCCCGGCGATTCCATCGTCAACCTCAACAACAAGCCCGGCGATCACGTGTTCTACACCATCGGGCTGGATAACTACGGCAGCGATGCCACCGGCGTGCTGCGCCTCAAAGCCGGCATCGAAGCCGACAACCTGATCGGGCTGCAGGAAGCGCTGTCCGCCAATTTCACCGGCTCCACCGATTCCAACGCGCTGGT
>NZ_JONM01000016.1 GCF_000711875.1 Andreprevotia chitinilytica DSM 18519 | reverse complement strand
GCAGCAGGTGCGAGACTCGTTGCCGTTCCGAAATTCAGTATGCGATCCGCGCCACGTTGCACTGCAAAATCGTTTGCTAATGCAACCCCGGATTGATCCGCGTTGGCCATGTAGTGGAAACACCAAGACTGGCCGGTAGTTGTACCGAAACCCGGATAGCACGCGTTATCAGGCCAAACGCCGTTGATTGCATTCAGATTGGCTTGAATGTTGGCGTAGTCGATACCTGTGACCGCGTAGTTATTAGACCACGTGTTGCGGTCACTACGATAGGTACGGGTAAATCGCAAAGTATTGCCGCTACCACCTTGGTAATCGGTTTCGATTTGCTGCTTCAAACCGGTCGAAGGGAGGATCGGATTGCCAGCTTTGGGGGGGTTGTTGCAGCTGTCGCAATCAGGCTCTGCGGGATCGAGCATGACGCAATATGCCCTGTTCGACTGATAGGGAACGACAACATCAAACTTTAGCTGGAAGTACGCAGGGCATTCCGCATGCAGAATAATGCCCGATTCTTCCAATATTGGCGGCAAATTGTTAGCAATGCTAACCTGGGTAACCCAATGCCAGTAATAAGTATTGTGTCTTCCATTGGTAGTTTGATCACCATCGGGAATAAACAACTCCTGATAGATCGGTGCTTGCTGAGGAGGAACCAGCTCAGGGTGTGCGGCAGTGTACGCAGGCGCATTTTGCAGTATGACAGCATACACAGCCTCTGCCGTGTTCTGTGGCGCATTATATGGCGCATCGCCAAAGCAGAGGATGCAAGGCGTTCTAAGCTGATAATAGAAATGCGGCTCAATGTCTCGCGCTTGGACGCTAGTGCCAGTTGCCAATAACATCAAGCCAGCCAAACCAAGCCAGTACGATTTCTTCAGTCGAATAATGAATTGCACAAACGTCCCCTGATTATGTTTGGACGAATAGCGTCAATTGACGCAATTGCGAAAGCCGTTTTCTTATTTGCTCGGACAGCAGCATCCTTGAACTTGCTTTAGTTTTGTTCGAAGGTTTCTGCGTTTATTTGGAACTGCCCGCTCAGCGTATTACGTTCGGACAAGTAGCGTCGCTACCTGCCCGATACCGAATATCAACTGCAGATGGGTGCTGAGAAGAGAAAATGGGGGCAAGGCCAGTCAAGCGGAATTCTTTCATTATTTCCCTGCAATTTCTTAAATTTGTAAGAAAATACCTTAAGCACAATGACAGCATTCAAGAATAGGGTTTTTACTTACTTTGGAACTTGATGCCAACGGCATCCCGACGAACGGCAGGCTATTTGCAGACTGAACTCATACATCGTTGTCGGGCCGTTAGCAGCGACCAAATCGGGCTTAACGCCCTTCCTTTTCGGGATAAGGCAATCGGATCGCGTGACACAGTGCGATAGGAAAAACAGCGAAGCCATACAAGTACCAGCCGACGATTGAACGCCCCTTGAAGTTGGCGATCATGGCCGGGATAGCTGCCAGCGCCACGGCGAACATCAAATACACCATCTGCACATTACTCCGGCTTTCTTGAGTCCTACGACACTACCAAATCGGTAGTATTTAAACAAGCCGGACAGCTGACCATCTTATTTTTGTGCTTGAGGTCGGCATGTCAGTACTTGCGAAACGGCTGAAGGAAGCGCGCCTGCGGGCAGGGCTGTCGCAGGAACGGCTGGGGATCGATGCGGGGCTGGACGAGATGTCCGCCAGCACGCGAATGAACCGCTATGAGCTGGGGAAGCGCATTCCCGACCCGGAGTTGGTCGAGACCTTCGGCGTGGTCTTGGGTGTACCGGCCGCCTACTTTTATGCAGTCGAAGATGAGGAAGCGGAGCTGTTGCTTGTTTTCCACACCTTGCGTGCAGAACACCGAAAGCAAGTCTTGACCTACATTGAAACGCTGCCGCAGCAAGACTGAATAGCAAAAAGCCAGGTTTCCCCGGCTTTTTGCGCCCCACTCCCAAATGCCTTACCCAGCCTCAACTTGCGGAAGGACAAAGGCATTAATAGCCATGACGAAGTCCTTCAGGCTCTCATGCTTCGAACTCATGAATCGAATATCCAGCCCGGGCGCGCCAGATCCAAGCTCGTCGTAAAGACTGATATGCCGCTTCAGGTTGTTCTTAAAGCGCTTGTCCGGTCCGCCATCCCGATTGACGTATTGCCATGTATGCCCGACAACCGTCGCATCACCAGGAGGAGAGCCATCTTCAATGAAACGCGTGCTGGTGAGCTCAAAGTTCAGGTCAGTATATGCAACTCCGGCGTACTTCATGCCACGCATCAATACAAGCTTGTCCGGGTAGAAGGCCATCTTGGTGATCCCGGTTTCCAGAATGGGTACCTGGATGTTGCAAGCCGTGAACGGCAGCTTCCCCAGCTTGAACTTGAGCGGCTCAGTCCGTAAGCCAGTAGTGGCACCAGCCGTGTATTTCGAATCTGCGTAGCGCTTTGATGACTTGATGGCAACAAACCGCCTAGATTTCGCCACCCACTTTGCGGTATCCAGAAATGCACTGTATGGCGCGTCCAGCTCCGGGGGCAGCTCGTAAAACAATACCGTGGTCCGCCGGACATGATCACGCCATGCCAGGAATATCAGAACGAAAGGCATTATGAAAACGGAACACACAGCAATTACGAGGAGAATCTGACTGGCATTGCTTGTTGCATCTGCAAGCCAGACAGGCAGTATGAACATAAACAGCAACCACACACCTCCGACGATCGGCCATCGCTTCCATTTAGCAGCCTGTGTATTCATGGTGGCAATCAGGTCGTCACCGCTCGCCTCGTTGAGCTCCATGAAATTGATCCGGTCGTACTCAACCAACCCGGCAGCTTGAGCAGGAGCCGAGGGAGGCGGTGTCATAGTTGGAGTGGGGGTTGTATCTCGATGCATCGGACGTGGCCCCCCCAGGCTTTGGCGGTACCGGAAGCCACCCTTGCCCATCGAAATGTAGGCACCGCGTGGCCCCGTTCCTACACGAAAACCCGGAATACCTGCCGATACTCCGATGCCAGAACCTGACAGGTTGAAACGGAAGCCTCCGACGCGAATGCTCTTTGAATAGGTTAAACCCATTTCTCCTCATCCTCCTCCAATACGTTTTTTGACTGTTAAGCAGCCTTTTCAAGTCTTGCGCTTCGATTTACGCCAATTTAAACAGCCTAAGCGTAGACCATGTGCGGTTCGCTGCCCTGCTGGCACCTGTACATTTCTAAATGCCCCTCAAAACGACCGCAGTTTGTCCCTCCCTAACTGATCGGGAACAAGCCGGGTCGGCGGTGCCGACACATCGGTGCGGCTGTTGCCCGCCTTGGCCACTGGCGCAATACGGAACCACACCCGCTTGCAATCGCCGACCGGTGTCTCGACCAGTACCCCGGCCACACTCCGCACCGCACGCACCTGCGCCACCATCGGGATGTCCGTTAAGAACGGGTTCGCTTCGTTGGTCATGTCACACCTTCTTCAGTAAACGCCAAGTGTTGCCCCGGATCATGCCGTTGGGGTTCATCTGCATTGGGTTATTGGGCAGCGGATCATTCAGCAGGATCGTGGTCGACCAGCTCATATAGCCTTCCTTCGCGCACTCGTCGGCGATGTATTGCCGCAGGGTGTCGCCGGCCGGGCCGTTGTCGCAGTAGTTCAATGCCAGCACGTCGAACTTGTGGCCGCGCCGCAGCTGGCGCAGTTGTTTCTTGATGCCATCGTTGAACGCCACGCTGGCCGGGTCGCTGATTTTTGAATACGTGCCGGTCGCCCAGTTGTAGTCGACGAGGAAGCTCTCGAACATGACGAAGGCGCAACTGCCGATGATCCGGTCGAGGATCGTAAACCCTCGGTTGCTGCAGAACAGCTTGGTTGGCCGCTCGGCTTTCAGTGCATTGATCATGCTGGCGAATGCGGTCTGGAACTGGTTGCTCGGGTACACGTCGACGGTGTCGACCGTATCCATGAACACACCGTCGCATTGCAGCCCTTTCCGGCTGTAGCGGATCACCAGTTGCGTCCCCACCGCTGGCGCGGGCTGGCCATCATCGACACCGGCATTCGGGTCAATCGTGAAGGTGCCGACGTCCTTGTCATAGCTGTAATCGACGTTGCGCTTGTCCGAAATCCCGCGCAACGCTTCGATCAGCTCACGGCTGGAAACAAGGTGATCGGCCTCGTCGACGACAATCGGCACCTGATTTTTCATGACATGGCCGATGACGGCCGCGCGGGTATCGCGGATGGTGTGGTATTGGGGAATCGCCGGCTTGCTGCTAGCCATCGCCCGCAGCATTTCGCTCACCGACCATGCGGCCTGCGCGGTGACAAAAATCGCGCTTTGCTCTAGCGCCCAGCGGGTCACGATGGACGATTTGCCGAGGCCCGGCTCGCCGTAGACGAGCAGCATGCACGCCTCCATTGCGCCCCGGTTCTGCACGGTCTGGATGCCGTCCGTGAAGCGTTCCCAGTTGCTGGTTTTGACGAAAATCGCCTTCATGTATCATTGCCCTTGTAGTTTGTATGCCGATTGCAGCGGTACGACCTGCCAGTCAAACCGCAATCTCTAGGAGTGCATTGCCCTGCCAGGCGATGCACTCCACTTCAAACAGATCGACGCGCTGTTCATAGTCGTCGCTCTGCACGTAATCCTTCAGCCAGTCCCGATCCGCCTCTGTCCATGCCGTCTGGTGCGCCATCAGCCAGCGATAGCGATCTGCCATGCGTTGAAACAAGGGGCGTGGCACATCGCTAAGCGCGCGGACTGAACTGGTATCTACCGATGCGATCTCTTGCTGCACCGGCTCCACGTCAATCACGTTGCGCAGACCATCCCGCACCAGCTGTTGGGTGAAATCGAGTTCGGGGGCAGCGAGTTGCCCCATCATCGGCGCGGCCAGACCATCGCGGATGTCGTCCGCCTTCGCTTCCACCCGAGCCAGTCGGGCTTCTTCTCGCTTGATGCGGTTCTGTTCGGTGACGGGTTGCGGGAAGTACGCCGCCTCGTTGGCACCCCATTGCGCCTTGCTGAGCAGGCGCTTGTTGCGGTCGTAGACCCACACCCATTCGGCGTCGTGGACGTCGTACGCCACCCACACGAATTCGCCGTGGTATTCCTCCAGCGCCGCGCTGAAATACTTGTTGTTGAACAGCTGCACCATGCCGCGCGACACCTTGCGGGTGACCATCGGCCGGAACAGGTGCTCGGCATCCGCAGCCGAGAGGCGATGCAATTCGGCTTTCGCAGCTTGCTCGGCCCACACCTGATCCGGCGTCCGGCCGCCAAGGCTCTTGTGCGGCCGGGCGTTGTATTCGGCGACCTTGCGGTGACAAAACGCCATAAAATCCGCCCACGCCATCATCGGCTGCACGCCACCTTGGGTCAGCGCCTTGCGGGTGATCTTGTGCATGGCCTGCCCTGCCTGCCGATCCATATCCTTGCCGATGTAGGTCGGCAGTTCTCTCGCCGCCGCGACCCACACGCTTTGGTGCAGGCGCTCGATCACGCCACGGGCTTGCGAGTTGTACGGGAGGCTGTGCGAAATGGTGATGCCCAATCGGGCGAGCAGGCCGGTCGCTTCATCCTTCAGCATCGCGTTGTCGTAGCCACTGCCGTTATCGACATAGAACGTCGCGCAGACGGCGGCATTCACTGCCGAGTAACGCAGGGCATCGACCACGGCAAGGCCGGATTCGGCCAGATCAACCGAGAAGCCCACCAGACGCCGGGTGGCGATATCGATGATGCTGGTAATTTCCGGGCGAAACGGCTTGCTGGTGAGCGGGTGGCGGATTTCGGCATCGAAGCAGTGACCATCCGCGCTATACACGTCGCCGGCCTGCAAGCCTTCGAACGTGCGAATGACGTACGGCTTGATGTTCTTAATGTCACGGCTACCCCGGCGACCCACTTCGCGGCTGACCTTGCCGAGCTTGTCGACGAATCGGCGTACCTGATCAATGCTGGGCACAGCTCCCGCCTGCCACGATTGCGTGAACAGCCGATAGGCTGCCGCCATGCTGGGCTTCTGCGGGGTTTGCCAGACCGCGAGAAATGCTGGTGCCCAAGGCGGCACGCTCAGGTCGACTTGCGTCTGCTTCGGAGCCAGTTGGCCGACCTTATCCTGCGCGAACCAGCGCTTGATGGTGCGCACGCTGGGTAATGCCCCCTCCCCTTTACGGCCACGCTCATCCTCGGCCAGCTTAAGCATCCGCGCGGCCTGCCCTGCAGGATCGCGCCCAGCCTCAACCAGCAAGCCGGCAATGGCTTGTTCCTTGGATAAATTGCAGCCCTGCATCAAGCGCTCAATCGCAAGCAGCACGCCCTTACGGGCATCGGCACGGAGACGCTGTTTTTCGGTCAGCACCAATTCCAATTGCGTGCCGTTGTAATCGCGAATCGGCGGGGTCGTTTTTAAGGAATCAGGCACCGGCAATTGCTTGGCTTCATTCAGCAATTGGCGAGCAGCCCGGTCACGGATTTGCGCCATGACAGATTGCGGGGGCTGATATTCGCGGCGCAGCCCACCGCGACCACGCTGTTCAATAAATGGCCACGACGCACGCTCCGCCAACATCCGAACACCGTCACGGGTCGCAGGAACATTGTTCAATTTGAGTTCGGCTAACTCAGCAGCAGCGAAATAGGTTTTAAGCTGCATGGTCCTTCCTCAGAAGAGTTGCAAATTCGGCACAAATTTCATTGGCCTTGAGAAACAAGCTTTTATGCAGTTTTGTCACTGCAATTCGCTTCCAAGTGCGCATTACTGCCCATTTTTCCGCACTCCTGAGGTAAGCTGCTGTGACAAAACCCTTGCTCGAAGTGCATTGCCAAGACTTCTGCTGGACTCCTTCGCTCCGAGACCGGATACCGGCTTGGCCAGATCGTCCGAGGGGTCACGCCGAGGGCTTTAGCAATCAGGTCTTCGCCTTTGGGCCAATGACGGTTTAGTACCGTCGAAAGCGTGTTTGAATGGCTATATCCGTAGTGCGTGGATAGCTTGCGCAGTGACCAACCTCGCTTTCGTAAAGCAGCCACGATGTCTGCTCGGTGCCAATCTGTTTGGGCCGTTTTTTTGTCATGTTGCTCACCTACATGTCGTACTTGCTTCGCAGTTTAAGTGCGAAATATTAAGCAGTCAACACTTAGCAGTTAGCAATTGCACTGGCGATCACGGATTTTGCGTTAACACTTTGTTTTTTAATCGGATAACATGTCCGAGAAACTGCTAAATACCGTTTAGCAGTTGTGTGAGATAACTGCGATGCAGAAAAACCTACTTAGCGCTTCGGAGATAGCGGCGCTAGGCATTCCAGGCATACCTACCACCCGCGATGGGGTACGCATACGTGCGGAGCGTGAAGGGTGGCCCTCAGACGTGCGTGTGGGCCTTGGGGGCAAGCGCAAGGTGTACGAAGTGCCCGAACGCTATATGGCGCGCAAAGCGCACTACCATGCTGCCGAGGCAGGCCAGCAGAGGCCGCAGGACACGGGGAGAAATGAATCAGCGGAGACTCAAGCAGCGGGTCGCATAGCTGCTAGCACGGAGGTAGATGCTGATTTATTCCGATTGGCTGTAGTCGTCGCCGATGAGCACTTTGCTGTCCATCCACATCTTGATCAGAAGATGAAGGGGGACATAGCTTGGCTTTTGTATCAGTTGGCTGTAGCTAAAGGCTGGAAAGGGAAGGTCGGCCCGGACAAAGTCGAAGAGCTGAAACGCGCCATCGACTAACCGAAAGAAAAACAATCAGATACATTACAGCCAAAATCAGCAAGTTAAAATGCCGACCAAATTTGGCTCAGTATGTTGTTCACAGAAAAAGAAATAGAAGAACTGCTCAGGAAACGCTTAAGGCAGGCAGGAAGACTCAGCGGCACAACGCAGAACCCCATGATGTCGGTTCACAGAGGCGACGTACGAATACGCGCCCTACATCCTGAATTAGTCCACGAAATCATCGCCGCGAATGACACGTTATGGCTGCCCGAGTGCAGCCAAGATCAGTTGCGCCCATCATCAATCAGTTTCGTGCCAAAACGCGTGCAGAAGTTGGCTGATTTGCACTCACTTTTGTGCACATTGAATCATGTGGTTCTAGCGCTGGTAAACGCGCCTCAAACCCGCGCCGCTATTTGGTTTTTGGGGTTGTTCGTGACTGACTGCTACGTGTGACAAACTGGACACCACCCCACAGAATCCTTGGCACCAGAGCGCAAAAACCACCGAACAATAAACAAACAGCCCCGCATTGCGGGGCTGTTTGTTTATATAAGAGCGGAAAACCAGCTGGATTTACTTGTCCCGGTTGCCGCCGGCGACCATCCGGTATTCAAACAGGCGGCATTCGATATTGCCGTTGAAGAGTGGCGTACGGCGCGATGCCTTCAGACGGATGCCGCGCGCCAGCTCCGGATCGCCGGTGAAGAAGAAAGCCCGCCAGCCGGCGAAACGTTGTTTCAACGCTGAGCCCCATTGCGGATACAGCTCTGCCAGCTTTTCGAGCTCATCGAGCCGCACGCCATAAGGTGGATTGCAGAGCAGGACACCAGACTCAGCGGTCGGCTTGCCATCAGCGAAGTTGAGTTGCTTGAGTGTGACGACATCAGCAACACCTGCCGACTCCAGATTGGCCTTGGCCGCAATCAACACGGTCGACGACACATCGCTGCCGACAATATTAATTGCTTGATCGCGTCGCTCTGCCGCCCTGGCTTCCGAGCGAATCGCCTGCCAGCCATTTTCATCATGATTACGCAGCTGCTGAAATGCGAAGGTACGGCGCGAGCCCGGCGCAACATTCAGCGCTTTCCAAGCCGCTTCAATCAACAGCGTGCCGGAGCCACACATCGGGTCATAGAACGCCTCACCCACTTGCCAGCCACTGAGCACGATCAAACCAGCAGCGAGATTCTCGCGCATCGGCGCATCACCGGTTTCGACGCGATAACCGCGCTTGAACAACGCCTCACCGGACGTATCCAGATACAGCGTCGCGATACGATCAGTTAGATAAAGATGAATCCGCATATCCGGCTCATGCGTATCCACGTTGGGCCGCTCGCCGGTAGCGCGACGGAAACGATCGCAAATGGCGTCCTTCACTTTCAGGCCGGCAAACTCCGGGCTACGCACCGGGCTCTTCACGGCGGTGACGTTGACCTTGAACGTGTTTTGCAAAGTAAACAGCGCCGGCCAATCAACCTCGAACGCCAGCCGATAGAGATCTTCTTCATTGCGGTAAGCCTTTTCATCCAGCCGCCATAGGATACGACTGGCAAGGCGCGACTGCAGGTTGGCCTTCATCATCACCGGCCAACTGCCAGCGAACGCCACGCCACCGTCGGTGGCCTTCACATATTTGCCGCCAATTTGCGTCAGCTCGTCGGCCAGCGCCGTTTCAAGCCCACGTGGACAGCTTGCGAAGAAATTGAATTGTTGTTGCAAGGGATACTCCAGCAGCCGACGCGTTCAGCGCGGCAAGGTATTGCGAAGTTTGGCCGGCAGCTTGTTGCGCACCAGCCAATAGGATTGAGCGACCAGTTCGGTCAGCATAGATTCGGGCAGATTTTCCGGGCGGTCGAGCGCCACCCAGTGATGCCGCGCCAGATACGGTGCCGGACGCACTCCCGGCATGTCGGTCAGTTCGAGAAAACGCGCCGGATCGACCTTGAAGCAGATATGGCCATCATTCAGCCCGAACACCGCGAACATTTTCTCGCCCACTGAATAGACCTCGTTGCACTCCCATTTCACATCAACCGTCGTAGCAGGTTGGGCGGCGCACAAGGCGCGGAACTGATCAATGTTCATTGGCTACTCGACATGGGTTGGAAAACGATCGGCGATTACAAGCTTGGCACAGCTTCAACCGGGCGAACACGCCGCCGCGTTTGCGCGATGATCGGCGCCCACGTTTGGCCCGGCTGCTTCTTGCGCGTAGTGAGCGTGAGCTCGGACGGACCATAGACATTGGTATTGTGTGTGAGCGGCGTGGTGATCAGGTACTGCGCCTGCGTGGCTTTCAGGAAGCCGCCGACGCGATCGATATTGAAGATATCCAAGTGCGCGAACGGCTCATCGATGAAGACGAAGCCGGACGGGTTGGCATCATCCATCATCAAACCGATCAGCAGGATCAACGACTTCATCACCTGTTGGCCACCGGAAGCCTCGCCATCGTTCAGGCCCATCATGCCTTTCTGGTCGAAGTTGAAGCGGGCGGTCAGGCCAGCCTGTGCCAGCGTGAGGTCATCGTTATCCAGCTGCGGCAGATCGAGTTCAACTTCGATACCAGCCAGCTCGCCCAGTCGCCGCACGTTCTTGCCATAGGCACGCACGGTCGCCTTGAGCTTATTGATATAAGCAGCGCGCGCCTCGTCGGTCAGTTGGCCGGTGCGCTCGACTTCGTTGCGATGCAGGAGCGTATCGCGTTCCAGCGCGCCGTAGTCGTCGGCCACCTTATCGCGCCGGGCGACGATGGTCGCATCCGTTTCCCAGTCAGCGGTCTCGAGCCGGGCATGCTCGCGCTCGATCATGTGTTGCACCTCGCGCACGCTGCCGAACTCGTCGCGTAATTGCTTGAGGGCGATAGGCGACTTCAAGGCCGCCGGCAGCGCGGCCTTGCCGGAACGCAGATTGCGGATCTGGCGGCTTTGCTCATCACGCTGGCGCGTCAGCTGATCGATCAGTGCATTCACCTGGCTTTCCAGGCGGCCACGCTGATCCTTGAGTTTTTCGTAGGCGACGCGGCCCTCTTCCCGCGCATTGCGGGTTTCTTCCCACGCGGCTTGTGCGGCGGCCAGCGCAGCGCCAGCCTCTTGCGCACGTTGCTCTTCTTCCGGGAAGCGAGCGGCCACGGCGCTGAATTCATCCTGGCGGGCGGCAAGCTGGACAACCGCCTGCATGCCCATCAACGACTGCTGCAATGACGAAGCCTCACGCTCCAGTTCGACCAGCTTGGCTTCATCCACCAACAACGTTTCGTTCAAGTCTTTGAGACGACGGCTCACCTCGGCCAAGCGTGATTGGCGCGCGGCCTCGCCAAAAGCGTAATCACCCGGCTTGGCAGAGATATCGCGGCCGCCGCGGCGCTCCTTGTGATAACCGTCGCGGGTGATCCAGTCGCCATCGAGTCGATGCCCATCGGCGACTGTTTTGGCGCGTTGCGTTCGGTTCAACAGGCCGACCAGCCAGCCCGGCGCATCCGCCTTGAATTCAACGATTTCGAGAATGCTGTTCGGGGCCGCGCCACCGACGCTTTCGCGCTCCGGCACGATGAAGTGGCGGTATTTAAGCTGTTGCCCCAGCTCGAACGCACGCTGCCGGTCGCCGCTGCGGTTGAGCAGGATGATGTGCCGATATGGCGCCAGCAGCGCTTCGACCGCATCCTGCCAGCTGTTGTCCTTGACCTCGACAATCTCGGTCAGCAACTGATGCGGAATACCGGCCTCATCGAGCGCGGCACGCATGTGTTTGACGAAGTCGGGATTCGGTTGCCGGCCCTGCTGGAACGCAAATTGCGCTTCGGCGAGCTGTTGGCGTTCGTCTTTCATGGCCTTGATCGATTGGCGCAACCGGCCGGCAGCATCACGGCGTTGCACCAATCGGTCATTCAAGGCGACCGCGTCCGCACCGTGCTCGGCCTCAGCCAGCTGGCGCAAGCGCTCAGCTTCCTTCAGCGTTTTTTCGCTATCGCGTGCAACGTCACGGGCCGACTGGAACGCGGCGAAGGCGGCGTCGTAATCGGCGCGGGCCGACTGCTCGACATCCAGCGAGCCGGCCTGAATGGCTTCGGCGGCGCGGTAATCGACATCGAGCGCATCCAGCTCATCCTGCTTTTGCCGCAGATTGCGCCGACTGCCTTTGAACTGATTGATATAGCCGCGCAGGCTTTCCCATTGCTCGACGTACTTGAGCGCCGGAATCGCTTCGTTTTCCAGCCGCTGGATATCGTCCTGTAGCGCACGCCACTCTATATAGTTGTTGGCACGCAGCTTGAGCCGCTCGACATCCAGCCCGACCTGCGCGAGCTGTTGCTCCATCTTGCCCAGCTCGCCCTCGGCCTCCTTGAGCCGCAGCTTGGCTTCCGCATAGTGGTCGAGCACCTGCTTGTCGCCAAATACCTGAAACACCAGCTCCAACAGCGCCTTAGGCGAGTATTCGCACAGCTTGTCGGTATCACCCTGCTCCAGCGCCAATACTTCGGCAATCGCTGGCGTCAGGCCAGCTTGCTCCAACCGACGCTTGTATTCGTTCACGCCCAGCCACTGCAAGCCGGATTCCGTTTCGGCATTCAGCGTGACATCCCCCTCGGCGATGGCGTATTGCCGCACCCAATCCCCGCCCTGCTTCTTGATACGACAGAACAGGGTGACCACTTCGCTGGTCGCCGGGAAAAACAGATAGGGGAACAAGCCGCCCGCTTGCCGGCGCGGATTGCTCACCACGCCGCGCAGCCACGCATAGTTCTCACGGTTGTTGCGCACGTAGCGCTTGTAGTCACGCCGGCCGGAGCACTTGAGCGCCAGCAAGGTGCGTAGCGCATCCAGCAAGGTGGTCTTGCCGGAGCCGTTCGGGCCGACGATGGTGACGATCTGGGCATCCAGCGGCACGCGGATGGCGCGCCAGAAGTCCCAGTGGATCATTTCGAGTTCTTTGATTTGAAACATCAGATGCTTTCCTCGATGTCCGACGTTTCCGCTTCGCTTTCCACTTCCACCGCAATACGCGTTCCGGACAGCTTCAGCACTTCTGCCAATGCCCCATCGATAATCCGCGGCGCGAGTTTGGCGTAGTCGATCATCAGGTCCAGTAGCGGCCCTTCGTGGATCAGTTTGTTGCGGCGGATCGCGAAACCGAGTTTGGCAAGCTGGCCAAGGTTCATCGAGAAACGCGCCTTGCCGCCAAGCTTCTTGCCGAAGTCGGCGTACACAGCGTCTTCCGGAATGCCCGGCGCGACTTCTTCGCCACGCTGGATGGGTTTTTCGGTGCCGAACATGTCGGATTGGGTATCGCCTGCCGTACCAGCGCGGGCAATCTGCCGCTCGCGCTTGGGCAGGATGATCAGCGCCCACAGCACGATCAGCAAAGCGATGGCATCACGCGGCAGGCCCATATTGTTGGAAAGCCAGTTTTCGCCTTCGCCGAACACCCAGTCTTCCATCTCGGGCTTGAGGCCGACGGCGATGTATTCGGCGTAGGGATTTTCCAGCAATTGCAGGCCGCATTCTTCCAGACGGTGTTCCAGACTTTCGCGGAACATCTCGTCGATCAGCGCGCGGCGAGCGAGCGGATCGCGGCGGGAGATGAAGCGGTGTGACAGCAGGCGGGCAACGAGGATATTAAGGGCTTGGTCCATGGGTCCATTGGGGCGGCGGGCAGCACGGCCAGCCGGAATACGTTATTGATCAGGAACGCTTGAGCAACTCGGCCACTTTGCTGGGCCGGCCTAGCAGGCTCTTGGCCAGCTCTTCGCACAACGTGGTATTGCATTGCTCGGGCTCCAGCACCACGACATCTTCTTGCAGGCCATCGAGATTGCGCACGGTCAGCTGGATCTGGCCGGTATTGAAATCCGCCTCGAAACGCAAACGCGTGGGCAGATGCGGTTCAATGTGGATGATCGCGCGCTGGAATTTTGCTTCCGCGTTCTTGACGATCTTTTCTTCCAGCTTCAAACCGAGATTCCACAACTTGTCTTTCAGATAATTCGCCTCGGACTGGCTGCCATAGCTCGCCGAGAACGGCGCCCGCGCTTTCCACATCACGGCGAATTCAAGCGTATTGGCCCAATCGGCGCTATCGATGCTCTTCTTGCGCATATCGACTGCCGCACGCTCGAACGCCAGCATCGTCCATTCGCCAACACCCCAGATGTGATATCGGTGCGCATTGGTCGGCTTGATCACGCGTAATTGCTGCACCAATTCATCCAGGTAAGCAAAGACCTGACGCAAAGCGGCATCGACCGCGACCACGTTGCGCTGATAATTCGCCTTCTCTTGCGCATGGTTCGCAGCAGTGGATTCGGCTTGTTGTTTGAGTTCGTCGAGTAAACCCATCTCGGTATTTCCTGGTGGCCGGAACAACATCGCGTTCCGTTGTGCATTCTGGATTACGGGTGAGGCTTTGATTTTATATCAGCCTAGACTTACAGCGGCCTCAAGCTGCCACGCGTCAACGTAGCAACTTCCGGATGGTCGATTTCATCAACCGTCTCTTCGGTATGCAAGGCCAGCGGCAGCTTGACCAGATCGGAGACGATGCTGTTTTCCAGCGCCGCTTCGCTATCACCCAGCAGCGACAGCAACGACAAACGGTAGGCGGTTTCGGGATAGGTATCGGCAAGCACCGCCTGCGCCAGCGGTGCTTCAATCGAGATGCCCTTCAAGACCTCGAACAGTTCTTCAGCCAGCAACAGGCGCTCCGCTTCAACTGCCGAAACCGACTGCGCCAGCTCAGAAGTCGGTAGATCGGATTCGCCAAGCACATCCCGCTCGCGCTCGATCAACTCGAATTCGGTTACATCGAGCAGGATATCCGACACCACAAAAGCGGGTTCCGGATGAAAAGTGAGCAGATCGCGGCCAAGCGCGGCAAGTTGCTCTTGCGAACGGCCACGCAACCAGTCGGCAACGTTGGTGGAGGTCAAACCCGATTGTCCCAAGTGCACACGTTGCGCAGCCAGTTCGGCCAAGCGGCGCTGGAACACACCGGTCATGCGCAACATGCGGCTTTGCGTGAGGGCAATCGCTTGAGCGACTTGCAACACCTGGCGGTCGCCATTCTCGTCTTCCAATACCTGCCGGATGACCTCAGTGCCTTTGGTTACCCACTTCCATACGCTTTCGAGCTTGGCCCGCGCCTGGCGAATCTGAAATTCGGATTGTGATTCGAGTGCGTTCTCGAAATCGGCATGCAATTCATTCAACCGCGCCAGCAAATGCTGCAAGCCTTCCGGTGAGATATTGCCAACGGATTGGCCGGCAGCCACTTGGGCGGTGAGGTAGCCGAGTTCGGCGTCGCCATCGGCGAATTGCGTCAACGTTGCCAGTGCTGCCAGTGCCACACGGCCGGGCTCGCTCAATGAATACAGCGCTTCGTCGGAATCCCAGACCAGTAGACCGTTGTCGCGCAGGCGCTTGAGCACGGTGTCGCGCTTGACCACGTGGATATAGGAAAAATGATTGTCGAGCTCTTGCGGTGTCCAGCGCGGCGCGTCGGCGCGTGAGCCGATTTCGCGCAAGATCAACAGACGGACCAGCACCTCATCATCTCCGCCCCGGAACAAGGTAATCAGCGCATCAAGATAAGGCTTGGCGCGTAGCAGACTGGCCAGTGGGCCCAAGTCGCGCGGATCGAATCCGGGCTGGAAAAAGTCGCCTAGCGAAAAATCATTCGGGATTTGCATCGGGGAAGTTTGCATGACTCGGATGGATTTATTGGCTTAGCGAATGACCGGCCAGACTGGCATCGAGGTGGGCGACGAGCTGGCCATCCGGCGCAAACTTGCGGGCGAACAAGGCATCGCTCGCCAGCAGCTGCGGCAGATCGGTTTCGGCGAATGTCTTTGGCGACCAAGCCCCTGCTGTCCACTCAAGATAGCGCAGCGGATCAGCCGAAAGACGGTCAGCAAAAGCGGTGTGTGCGAGCACGGTCTGGAAAAACATTTCGTCCGGCACCAGCGTTTTCTCGAAAAAGGCGACGACTTGCGGATAGGCGGCGATGAAGTCGAGCACCGCTTGGGCGGCATCGGCCCGTAAGCACCACCATTGCGAACCAGCGCGGGTATGGATGAGTGGTGCAGGCAGCACCCGCTTCACACCCAGGCCATTGATGCCCCGCTGGAGCTTTTGCAAAATACGATTGAGCGGATGGCGATTGAACGATTCGAAGTGGAACGCTTGCCAGCGATAGCGGACGTCGAAATCGGCCTCGCCACGCTGATCGATAAACCCAGCCACACCATCCCGCATCAGTCGCGCAACGATTGCGTCATGCGATTTGAGCGGCCAATCCTGCCCCGACAACAGAATCAGCCAATCGCAACCCGCCACCAGCGCCGCCCGTTGCAAATCCAGCGTAGCGGCAACAAGTGAGAAGCCGCCCCAGCGACAGGGGCGACGTTCGATAAACGTGACGCTTGCATTGGCTGGCATCGCTCGCTGAATGACTGCAAATTTCTCTGCCGACGAGTTCGCATCGATATGCAGATAAAACGCTACGCCCGGCGCAGCCAAGCGCGCAACCAAACGGCCAAGCTGGGCCGGATGATCGTGCGCGAGGATCAGGTAGGCGATCCGCACAGTAAAACCTGCTACGGGGCTCAGTCTTCGTCGCCGTCGAACTGATCCAGCGCGTCGGCTTCAGCCTCGGTCAGCTTCGGCTGTGGCGCCACCTCGGCTTCGGCGGCAAGCGCAGCCGGTCGGACGGCATCAAGGTAATCCATGATCGCGTAGGTCAGTTCGCGGGTGTTTTCGCCGGTCAAGCCAGAGATGGTAAATACCCGCAGCGCCTTGGGGTCGAACACGTATTCGTTTTCGGGCGCAGTCCAGCCATAGGCGGCCAGGAAGTCGGCCACGCGTTGCTCGCGCTCGTCGTCCGGGATCATGTCGAGCTTGTTGAGCACCAGCCAGCGCGGCTTGTTGTAGAGGTCTTCATCGTACTTGCGCAGCTCTTCGACAATGGCTTTCGCTTCGGCGACCGGATCGACATCGGGATCGAACGGGGCGAGGTCAACCAGGTGCAGCAAGACGCGCGTACGCGCCAAGTGCTTGAGGAAGCGATGACCGAGGCCAGCGCCTTCGGCCGCACCTTCGATCAGACCGGGGATGTCGGCGATCACGAAGCTGCGGTTTTCGTCGATGCGCACCACGCCCAGATTCGGGTGCAACGTGGTGAAGGGATAGTCGGCAATCTTCGGTCGCGCGGCGGAGACGCTGGCAATGAAGGTGGATTTGCCGGCATTCGGCATACCCAGCAGGCCCACGTCCGCCAGCACTTTGAGCTCAAGTTTCAGATCACGGCGTTCACCTTCTTCGCCAGATGTGGTCTGACGGGGCGCGCGGTTGATCGAACTCTTGAAGTGAATGTTACCCCAGCCGCCCTTGCCGCCCTTGGCGACGCAAATCCGCTGACCGTCGTGGGTCAGGTCAGCGACGACCTCGCCAGTCTCTAGATCAGTAATCAGCGTGCCGACCGGGAAGCGCAGCGTGACGTCGTCACCGGCTGCACCATAGCAATCCGCGCCACGGCCGGATTCGCCATCGCGAGCCTTGTATTTCTTGACGAAGCGGTAATCGACCAAGGTATTGATGTTCTGGTCGGCCACGGCCCAGATGGTGCCGCCCTTGCCGCCATCGCCGCCATCGGGGCCGCCGCGCGGGATGAATTTCTCGCGCCGCATGCTGGCGGAGCCCTTGCCACCCTTGCCTGCGATTACTTCGATTTTTGCTTCGTCGATGAATTTCATTTGTCGTCCGTACCTAGTTGGTATTTATCGATAGCCATATACGGCACTGGATAAAAAAAAGCCCTATCGCAAGATAGGGCTTCTTTCAGGCCGGAAGAAACCGATTAAGCTTCTTCGCCGGTGTACGGCAGCACGGTCACGGTGCGGCGCTTTGCAGCACCCTTGATCGCGTACTTGACGTAGCCATCAACGAGGGCGAACAAGGTGTGATCCTTGCCCATGCCAACGTTTTCACCCGGATGGAATTCGGTACCGCGCTGACGCACGATGATCGAACCAGCCGGAATCAGCTCGCCGCCATACACTTTGATGCCAAGGCGTTTCGCCTGGGAGTCGCGGCCGTTACGGGAACTACCGCCAGCTTTTTTGTGTGCCATGGTGTGTTAGCTCCTGACTGATTACGCTTCGATCGCGTCGATGCGGATTTCGGTGTAGTTTTGACGATGGCCTTGACGCTTCTGGTAGTGCTTACGACGGCGCATCTTGAAGATGCGAACCTTATCGTGACGACCTTGCGAAAGAACCGTTGCCTTGACAGCAGCGCCGGCCACCAGAGGTGCACCGATCTGTACTGCGTCACCGTTCGCCACCATCAATACTTCATTCAGTACGATCTGGCTGTCGATGTCTGCAGTAATCTGTTCTATTTTAAGTTTTTCGCCGACAGCAACTTTGTACTGCTTGCCACCGGTTTTTACGACTGCGTATGACATAACAAGCTCCTGAGAGTTTGTGCTCTTTAAGTACGCCACACCTGCCTCGCAGCGAGCATGACGCCTCCCGCCCAACGCGGGAAACCGCACACTTTAAACAAGACTCCCTGCTGCGTCAATCACTTAATCCCTTTCCCTAGTACATGTCGGGCCAGAGAAACGGCGTTTCGTGGTAGGATCGGCGGTTTGAAAATCATTCTGGGCAGCGGGAAGATGTCGCTGGAGTTCGTCAAATCCGTCGTCGGGCCGGACATGTCAGCCGTGGATGCATTAATCCGCGAGCGACTGTATTCGGATGTGGCGCTGGTTCGCCAAGTCGCCGAATACATTGTTTCCGCCGGTGGCAAGCGGCTACGGCCAATGATGGTGCTGCTCTCGGCCGAGGCGCTCGGCTATCGCGGCGGGCACCACCGCGAGCTGGCGGCGGTGATCGAATTCATCCATACCGCCACGCTATTGCATGACGACGTCGTTGATGAATCGAGTCTGCGCCGTGGTCGCGACACCGCCAACGCACTGTTCGGCAACGCCGCCTCGGTGCTCGTGGGCGACTTCTTATATAGCCGTGCCTTCCAGATGATGGTGAGCTGCGGCTCGATGCGCATCATGCAAGTACTGGCCGATGCCACTAATGTGATCGCTGAAGGTGAAGTGCTGCAGCTGATGAATATCGGTAACGTTGAAGTCGACGAAGCCGGCTACGTGCAAGTCATCCAGTACAAGACCGCCAAACTGTTCGAAGCCGCCGCGCGGCTGGGTGCAATCCTCTGCGAAGCCGATGCCGCCACTGAAGACAAGCTGGCCCGTTACGGCATGCATTTGGGCACCGCGTTCCAGATCATTGACGACGTGCTCGATTACTCCGGCAAGCAGGATGACATCGGCAAGAGCCTGGGTGACGACCTCGCGGAAGGCAAACCGACGCTACCGCTGATCTACACCATGCGCAACGGCACGCCAGAACAAGCCCAAGTGGTGCGTGAAGCCCTATTGCATGGCCAGCGCGACAAGCTGCCGGAAGTACTCAAGGCGGTGCAAGCCTGTGGCGCACTTGATTACGCCCACGCCACCGCTCAACGCGAAGCCGATGCAGCCCGCGCCATGCTCGCCGAGCTGCCGGAAAACCCGGCCCGGCTCGCCCTCGAAGCCTTGGCGGAACTCGCCATTGAACGGGATCGATAAATTTGCAGCAGTTTTGATTCCGGCGCGTTGACAAGCTGAAATCACGTTGCCATAATCGCGCTTCTCTTTGAGACGGGGTGTAGCTTAGCCTGGTAGAGCGCTACGTTCGGGACGTAGAGGCCGGAGGTTCGAATCCTCTCACCCCGACCAGGAATACATGATAAAAACCCAAGACTCTGGTCTTGGGTTTTTTCATTTCCGCCTCCAGATGCACTCATCGATCCGCAGCCCAAGGCCACGCCATGTCGAAACATCCTGCCCCCGATCATCCGCCAGCAGAGCCTGTCTCAGCCCGCATCCGTGCGCGCATCGAAGCAGCCGGCGCGCGCTTTCATGCCAACGACAATATCGCCGACTTCATTCACGACGGCGAACTGGATGAATTGCAAGCCGAGGTGCAGGCCAAGCTGGCTGGCGTGCTGGAAAGCATGGTGATCGACACCAGCAGCGATCACAACACGCAGGACACCGCCCGCCGCGTTGCCAAGATGTACCTGCGGGAAATCTTCCACGGCCGCTATCGCGCTGCACCGCCGGTAACCGAGTTCCCCAATATCGAACGGCTTAACGAGCTGATGATCGTCGGCCCGATCCGGGTACGGAGTGCTTGCTCTCACCACCTATGCCCGATCATGGGCCGCGTCTGGGTCGGCGTGCTGCCGAACGAGCATTCCAACCTGATCGGACTCTCCAAATACGTGCGGCTGATTGAATGGATCATGAGCCGGCCGCAGATTCAGGAAGAAGCCGTGTCGCAAGTGGCTGATCTGCTGCAAGACAAACTACAGCCGGATGGCGTCGCCATCGTGATGGAAGCCGATCACTTCTGCATGCACTGGCGCGGCGTGAAGGATCTGGATGCGAAGATGACGTCCAGTGTGATGCGCGGCGCATTCCTGCACGATGCCACGTTGCGGCGGGAGTTTCTGGCGCTGATGCAAAAGCGGGATTGATCCGCCCCGTATCCCGGCCGCAAAAAACGCGTCCGGGCTACACATCACTGCAGCATGAACGTCTCGTACTCCAGCCGGTCGAGCGTATCGTTCAGGATCGCCATGCCGATACAAACCACGATCAGCAACGCGCCGGCAAAGCCCATACCGTACCAGCTCGGCCCTGCCTCGATCGACCATATCGTCAACGCGCTATTGGTGACGACAAACGCCCCGCTCAGCAGCAGCACTTCGCGCCGGCGATCCAGATAGAAAAATACGTTGAGAATCGCTAGCAGGGCCACTTGCAACCCGGCGGCGACCACGTCGATATACAGCAGCGGCAAATACAGCGGCGAGATCCCCAACCAGGCAAATACCCGATCCCCGAGCATGAAAGTCGCCAGAATCGCCAGCCCCTGGATTTTCATGATCTCGGCCAGCCCGGTACGGATGGTGAACACCATCTCGTTGCGCAGTGTTTCGATCTGATCCAGCGAGCCGCCTTCGCGCACCGCGTCGTAGAACTTGTTGTAGTACTCGACGAAATCGGTCTCGATGCGCACCAGAAACGCCGCCATGCCAGGGATGATCGACAGATAGGCCAGAAAAATCGGGAAGTCGTAGATCGGCGACGCCTGCAGTGGCCCGATCACCTTGGTGCCCGTACTCGGCGCGTACCAGAACAGCACCTTGTCGAGCCAGATGCCGATGTTGTACAGCAGGCCGGTGCCCAGCAGCGCGGGATACATCCGCCCCCGCTTGAGGAAGTCGATCGAGATCAGCTGCTTGGACGGATAGTGGCGCAGCACCAGAAACCACAGCCCGCTCGCCAGCACGTAATGGCCGATGACAAAGCCGCCCAACAACCCGATCAAGCCATAGGGGCGCAGCAGCAGCGCCGCGATCACCGTCGTGCCGTAGCCGATACCGAACAGCCACACCACCGCCAGATACTTCTTCAAGCCAGACAAGAAAATCGCCGCGATCCAGACCAGGCACAGCAGCACAAAGCCGCTATACATCAGCAGCCGATACGCCCAACTCAGGCCAGCGAAGGCGGTGAACGCCAGCACCAGACCGATGGCCGCGGCGATGATCAACGTCGTCACCTGCGTGCCCATGAAGTTGGGCAACACCATCTCATCGTTTTTCTGGAACAAGCGGTCGGCGATATACCGTGTAAATCCGAGCTGCAACGGCCCGGTCACGATCAGGCTCGCCGCCAGCAGATAGGTCACGGAAACCTGAAACTGCTCGACCGCCACCTTTGGCACGATTACCGACAGGCTCAGGAAACCGATCATCTGCACGCCAATGATCGACAAGATCCACGGGCCGGCACTGATCAGGCCGGCGTAGGCATACGCTTGCAGCAGGCTCGCGTAGTTATCGCGATCCAGAATCTTGCGCAGCTCGAATCCGATACCGGCCATCAGTGCGCCACCTGAGCGAATGACGTCTCCGTCGCATCGGAAGAAGTGGTTCCTGAAGAAAACGCCGCGTCGTAAAGCGTGCGATAGGCATCGAACATCATCGTCTGGGTGTAATAACGGCTGACCCGTTCCACCCCGGCCCGCTGCGCCGCGTGCCACGCCTCGCTATTACCGAGCAATTCAACTGCCGCTTCGGCCAGCCCTTGTGCATCAGCCACCTTCACCACCCGGCCAGCCGCCCCGAGTGCCTGATCCTCTGGCCCCAGACCGTAGATCAACTGCCGGCACGAGCCAACATCAGTCGTCACGGCCGGTACGCCAGCGGCAAAGCCTTCCAGCAACACCAAGGGCAACGCCTCCGAAATCGAGCTCAACACACCAAGACCGATCTTGGGCAGCAATTCGGGAATCTTCTGGAAGCCCAGAAATTTCACCTTGTCGGTCAGACCCAGACTCGCGACCAGATTGCGGCACTCCTCGGCGTATTCGGGCGATTCGTCCTCCGGCCCGGCAATCCAGGCTTCGGCGGCTGGCAAACGGTTCACCACCGTCCGCATGGCGCGGATGAAGGTCTTGATGTCCTTGATCGGCACCACGCGGCCGATCAGGCACAGCACCTGCGGAATCTCCGCCGGCCGTTGATGGATCAACGGGCCGAGTCGCGGCAGGTCGATGCCATTGGGGATATTGAGTGTCTTCTCTGGCGGTGCGCCATCGTGCACCTGCCGCAAGCGGTTGGTCTCATACAAGGCGACGATGCGGTTGGCATGGTCGTAGCAAAGCTTGCCCATCACCTCGAAGAAGCGAATCCACACACCCCGGAAGTAGCTCACCTGCGTCACTTCGCGCTCGAACACGTTGCGGTTATCGCGAATCCACTCGCTCTGGTAGAGGTCGATCTTGCGTTCCTTGGTGTAGATGCCGTGCTCGGACAACAGCAGCGGCTTGCCGGTCAGCCGCGTCAGCAAAGCACCGAGGAAACCGGCGTAGCCAGTAGAAACGGTGTGATAGGCACGCGCCGGCGGCAATTTGCGGGCGATGTCGGCCAGCGTCCAGATCGGCGTGTGCATCGCGCGGATGGTCCAGAAGTAATCCACGAATGATGGGTCGGTCGAGCGGGCGCGATATTGGTCGCGGATGAAATCCCACGCGGTTTCGCTGTAAAGGAAATCGTCATGCTTGAGCGTGCCGGACAACAGATCGCCCAGCAGCGCATTCACCGCCCCCGGCTTGCCTCCCGCCAGATGCGGGCTCTGGAATGCGGTATGGGCTTCCGCCACGTTCTGAAACAGGACAGGGTTGCCGGGGCGCGGGGCCGGCTGCGAACGGGTCAAGCGACTATCGCCATGCATGAAGTGGACCGTGAGATAAACCACGTTGTCCGGTAGCGCATATTTCATGTCGCCATAGTCTTCCGGCCGGCTGCCCAGGAAGACGATGCCGAATTTTAGCTCGGGAAAGCCACGGATGATCTGGTTGACCCAGCTCGATACACCGCCAGAGACATACGGAAAGGTGCCTTCGAGCAACAGGCAGACATCCACCGCCTCGACGTTTTTCAGCTCTTCGAGCTTGTAGATGCGGCTCATGCCGATGCCTCTCCGGCGGTGGAATCAGGCTGATTCGCGGATGGTTGTCCAGATGGCTTGACGCGGTCGCGACGCGCCTCACGAATGCGTTGCAGCGCTTGCGCGGCGGTCTCGGCCTTGTCGGAACCGGCCGGCTTGCGCCAGAAGCGCGCCACAGGCGCCATGGTGTCGTTGAGATGGAGCGGATCAAGGTCACCGATCAAGCTGCGCACATCAGCAAAATCGCGACGGGCAAACGCATGCTCGGCCAGATACGGCAGCAAGCGCACCTCCGGATACCCCATCGCCCGCGCACACAGATAGGCGGCCCAAGCACGTTCAGTGTCGCCATTGGCACTCAGCACCTTGCCGCGCAGCACCCACAACTCGGCTTCAGCCGGCAGCACGGCGAGTACCTCGTCGGCATAGCGGATGGCCTGCGCCAGCACGTACTGGCGCACATCCCCCTGCACCACACCTTGATAGACCTGCTCCCAATACAGATAGGCCAGACGTCGGGCCGCATCGACCTTGTGGTCGCCCGTTTCATCGCGGTAGGTCTGCATGGCGGTATTGATCTGGGCGTTGATGCGTTTTTCTTCCTGATCGAGCATGCCGTAGGCCAACAGGCGCAAGTCTTCTTCCGGATCATCCAGCAGATCACGCAGCAGGCCACTGGATAAGCGTTGCGGCATGGCATTGAGCGTCAGCAAGGCATTGAGGCGCGATTCGCTCGGCGCATGCGGATCAGCCAGACGCGCCCGCACGCCGCCGATACCATAACGCACCTCGCGCTGGGCCGTGCGCAAGGTGAACTCCGGCACCGGCAGCACGCGGAACGTCGCCGCCTGTGCTTGCTCCGGGAAGCGCAGCGCCAATTCCGCCGCGATGACCAGCCCGAACGAACCGATCCCCGGCAATAGAACCCCGAACGGCAGCAACACCAGCAGCACCCGGCCTTGCTGCTTCGGGTACAGCATGCTGAAGCCGGGCAACAGCAGCAGGGTCTGGCTCAGTACCAGGAACAGGTGGATCAGCAGCCATGTGTCCGGTTGCCACGCCGACATATTGGCGAGCAGAAAGTACGCCAGCACGATCAGATCGGTGATGGCGAGCGCGTAGCAAATAAACTTAGTTGCGGCTCGCACTCAACACATCCTGCAACAACAGCCAGCCACCCGGTCGGGCGAGATCGACAGTCCGGCACTCATAACGCGCTTCGGCCGGCCCGATGCCATGTTTTTCCTGAATCAGGTGCTCGATCCGCGCGGTGTAGCCCTGCACCGAGACCTCGGTGGCCAGCGGCATCAAGGTCACAATCAGCTTGTTGGCGGCGGTGGTGATGCGCCAGATCTGATCCAGTCCGCGTTGGGTGTTGCTCACGGTATCGAACACATCACGCTGCCAGCGGCTGGGGTGGAAAATCTGCACCACGATCATGCTGGAGAGACCCGTTTCGCGTTGCACACGCTGCAGCTTGAACAACTCGTAGGCGAATTCAACCGGGCAATCCGGCATCACATCCAGCAGCGGCGCGGCGGTGTCGCGCACTACCAGTTGCTCGATGTAGTAGGCGCACAGCACGGACAGCATCTGCAGCGTATCGTCGTTGAGCGCGAAAAACGGCATGCGCTTCACCGCCAGAATCCCGCGGATGCGGCCCAGGCTGGTGATCAGCGGCACCGCCACCAGCAGCGCACTGCCGCCCTCGTCGATACCTTCCGTCTGCACGTGGCTCAGCTCGCGCCGCTGCATCGCAAAGCGCAGCAAGGGGTCGTCCCGATTGGAGTCGCTCTCCGGCGGGCCGATACGCGCCACCGGCTCGCCCACGGTCTTGCCATCGGTCACTTCAAACAGCTGCGCACTTTCCAGCTGGCAGAACTGGGTGAGGAATTCGATAAAGGGCTGCGCGCCGGACAAACCCTGGCTCGGCGGCAGATCGATCAGCATGGTGCGGAGCTGCGCCAACGCATCGCGTAGCGTCAGCGGCCGGCTGATCAGGTTCTGCTCCAGCCGCTCGTGCGACAAGCGCAACAGGTGATAACGCCGCGCCAGCTGATCCATGCGCTCGTCGAGGTATTGGTTCAGCTCTTGCACGCGGCGGATGCGGGTATTCCAGATGCCGCTGAATTCACCACCGATCATCACCAGCATCAGCCCGCCAATGAAGTAGGCCGCCGGCACGGCACCGTCGCCAAACCACGGCCAGCCGGCCAGCAGCACCAGCGCTGACAACAGGCCAGGCAACACGCCATAGCGCAGCGCCACCAGCAACGGCCCGAGCCATTGCCACGGAAAACCGGCATGGATGCCATACACGTCTTGCGGCGACAGCAGCCGGCCGATGCCAAGCCCGACGGTCGACAACAAGATCGCCTCGCACCATTGCCACGACGTCCGCTGCCAGAACGCCTGCTGCCCCAGCCAGCCAGCGACGTGGCTGACGACCTTAGCTCGCACTCGCACCCGCCTTGGTCAGCGGCAAGCCATCGGTCAACTGGCGCAGCAGTTTTTGCGCCACCGCCGAGACGGCCTCACGCGAGAACCCGCTCTTGCCACCCACGGCACTCCACACCACACGGCCGGTTTCCAGATCCCACACCATCAAGCTCACGCCAACCGCCGGCTCGCCATCAACGCCCACTTTGTAGCGCCACTCATCCACGCTGCCACCCACGGCATAGCGGATGTGCTGATCACGCGCCCATTGCATGGCCTGATCGAGCATGGCCCGCTCGTCGGTGGCGAGCATGGTGTCTTTCGACAACTCGGTTGGATAGACATCGAGCTGATCCAGCCCGCGCTGATGCAGCAGCGGCTGCAGAATGGATTCGGCGCGCAGACCGGCCAACGGCGTTTCGGTGCGGTTCAACAGCGGCAGCATCGCCCAGCGCTCGTTCGCCGGCAGGGCTTTACCCTTGCTCGAAATATCGACCGCCGAACACGCAGCCAGCATGGCCGCGCCGATCAGCAACAGCACGGCGCGCCGCGCCAGCTTGTTGAGCCCATTCATCGTGTTTCTCCCGTTTTCCATATATCGTCGTTTTCAGGTTTTTCTTGCGCGGATATTTCCAGGGGAACACACCTAGAAATACCAGCGATACAGCAAATTCAATTCCTCAGTCACACCACCATCGTTGGCAGTCGCACGCTGGCCATAGAACACCAGCCGGTCATTGCCGAGCAGCTCGCCGCCCGCCCCCAGCAACCAGCCCAATTGCGTGCCGGAGATCGAGTGGTAGCCAAGCGACACCGAGCCAAATGGCGAAATGCCGCGCTCGGGCCGCTCCTGATACGCCATGCCCCACCCGGCCGTCATGCCAAACAGCCGGAAGCTCTGCGGCAATACCGTTGTCGCAGCCAGCGGCGGAGGCGGTGCGGGCGGGTTATCCGGCGGCACAAGCGCCGCGAAATTCGGGCTGGTCGCCGTCGTTGCTGCGTACTGTACCGCCTGTGCGCTGAAATTAACGGAGATACGGCGGGTTTCCGGCCACAGCCAGGTCAAAACAGCGCTCTCGCCGCGCTTGCTACCGACATCCGTCCCATCCTGCAAAAAGACGTGCGCGGCATCGAAGCGGGTGTCCAGCTGCCAATCATGCGCCAGCCGATAACCAACACCCAGGCTGGCGCGTCGCTGCCGCCCTGCCAGCCGCAGCAAGGCATTGTCCTCGATGGGCTCGTTGGCCGATGCCTCCAGCAACCAGTTCACCGCCCCCAGGTCGCCCGCGCCATGCAGTAGCAGGCCGGTCATGGGCTGCCACGCGTTCTGGCGCGACACCGATAGCGACCACGCCGGATTGCGGCCGAATGCGTCCTGCGCGCCGTGCTCGCCGCGCCATGCCAAGGTCGCCGCAATGCTGCGATTGGTCTGACGATAGCCATTCGGCTGGTAGCTGAGCGGCGCGACATCCAGTGCCATCGACAGCCGCAAGTTGGGCGTGAGCTTGAATGTCGCCCCCAGCGTGGTTTGCGAGCCGTGCAGATCGCCGTCGCGCAAGGCGCTGGTCGCCACGGTCAACTGATCCGGCTGGCTGCCTTGCAACTGATCAGACAAGGTCAGGTGCAGCGCGTCATTGTCCGGCGCACCAGTGGCGGCGGCATGGCTCATGGTCAGCGCGAGGGGGTACTGCCGCATATCCAGCGCGGTCGTGGCCAGATCGGAGGGCTGGATCGCCACGCTGTCTTGCATGAGCTGACCAGCGAGCGTTGCTTCGTCACCCCGCACGCGGGCGGCCACCTGCTTGAGGTAGTCCGGGTCTTCCAGCTTCAAGGCGTGACGCCGCCAATACCAGAAGCGCGCGCGTTCATCGCCGTCCTGATACACCAGCCAGCTGTAAATCAATTCGTCGAGCTTGAGTCGGCGGGCTTCGTTTGCGCCGGCCGGGGTCTGCGCTGCGGCCAGCGCGCCATAGAGCTCGCGTTGCGCTGGATCAGCCGGCGCAAAGACCAGCGCCCCCCGCAAGCGCGTCAATAGCGATTCGATATCCGGCTGCGCCGCGAGCGCGGCGCGGTGTTGCCAGACATGCCGACGGATGCGCCACGCCAGATCGGCCTGCCCGGTTTGCTCGACCAGATCCGCGTAATTGAACAACCATAGATAGTCGGCCTGCTTGCCCGGCAACAACCGGCGCTGCCAGGCCAGCGCCCGGTTCACCTCGCCCAGCGCTTGCCAGCCAGCAGCAATCGCTTCGGCCAGCACGGTATCGCGCGCAGCGGTTTTTTCCCATTGCGACAGCACGCCGGACAGCCGCGTCGCCTCGCGCTGATCGATCATCAGCCAGATCAAGCCGGCGCGCACTTCGCTGCTCTCCGGGGCCAGCTGCAAGGCCCGCCCCAGCCACCATTCCGCTTCTTTCGCTTGCCCGGCCAGTTGCGCAAAGCGCGCTCGCTGCACGATGTATTCAACGTCCGCTTCGAGCAATTGCCGGTCTGCAGCGGAGAGCGTCATCAGCAGACGGCGCGCGCCCGCGACATCGTTGCGATCCAGATCAGCCGCCAATGCCTGCGTGAAGTAGCGCGGGTCATGGAAGGTGCGCCAGGCGGACTCCTGCAGACTTTGCCGCGCCAGTACATCGTTTTCCGGTAGCAGCGCGAGTAATCGCGCCGCATCGAGGTTCTGCCAATTGGGCATCTCACGTAATTGCTGCAGGGCCAGCTTGGCATCGTCGCTATGGCCCAGCTGCCAGGCGAGATCGCCCAGCATGCGCCAGTATGCTTCGCCTTGTGGTGTGGCGCTGTTGCGCGCAGCGTGCAGCGCCTGGAACGCGGCCTCCAGCTCGCCATGCGGGTAATGCAGCGCTGCCAACGTCATCGCCCAACTTACGCGGGGGCCGAAGCGGTCGGTCAAGCGATCAAGGTCACGGACTGCGCCTGCATCGTCACCATCGCGCTGTCGCAGCCAGGCCGCGACCTCCAGCGAACGGGCCACGCCGTGGCGGGCGAAGTCCGCTTCCATGAAGACCGCGCCGTCACGCGGACGGCCCAGGCGCTCATAGATGCCGGTGATCTGGTTCAACTCGTCGTCGGTCAACTCGCGCTCACTCGACTGATGTTGCCAGGCCAGCAGCAAGACATCGTCGTCAAGCAAACCAGGGGCAAGCCGGAACATCGAGGTCCAGGCATCGGCGTCGCCATGGGTTTGCGCCAACTTCTTCCACGCCTGCAAAGCCACTTGCGGCTTGCCGCCCCACTCGGCAGCCTGTGCCAGCCGGCGCAACCACGCCGGATCATTGGGGACGGACTTGAGCGCTTCCTCGGCAACGGCCATCGCATCTTCAAGCTTCTTGTTGCCGACGAAGACGTCATACGCAAGGGCATACGCCTCGGGATCGAACGGCGCTGCCGGCTTGTTCGCGGCGATGCGCAACATACGCCACGGCGTACTCCGCCCGGCAGATGGATGGGATGGTGCGCCGCGCCAGGTGGCCGGCATGATCGCCGGTGCCAGATTGAATGGATGCTGGTTCAGCCATGCCATCTGCAGTAGCCGGCGGGCATAGCGTTCCGCCTGATCGTTCGCCCCGGCAGCCCGCGCCAGCTTGATCAGCGTGATCAATACATCGCGATCGTTGGCAAGCCCATCGATATGCACGTCGGCAGCGGTCAGCGCTTTGTCGAGCAGATTGCCGGCCTGCAGCGTGCGGATCGCTAGCAGGTAATAGTGTTTGCGCTCGTCTTGACGCTGGCTGGCAGCCTGGGCAGCAAAATAGGCCGCGGCGGCGGCTTCGTAACGGCCTTGTGCCAGATGCGCGCCCCCTGCGCGTTCCCACCAATGCAGCGCCTGGGCCGGATCGCGCTTGGCCTGGATTTCGTAGAACGTTGGCGCGACGTCCGGCGCATAGGCTTCCACCGTGCGCTGCAACCAGTGGATATCGACATCGCTACGATTGGCAGCCAGCTGGCGCACCAGCGCGAGCACGGCATCGCGCAGCTGGCGCTGCGCTTCTTCCCGCGCCGGACCGGCCGGTGAGCCGATCAGCCGAGCCTCCTGCAATTCGATCGAGGCGCGCTGCGCCACGCCAGGGTGATCACCACTTTTTGCCAGCGGTGCCAGCAGCTGCAAGGCATCGTCCAGCCGCCCGGCGCGTGTCAGTCGATGGATCAACTCCTGCCGTACTTCGATATCGTCTGGATGCTGGGCCAGCTCGCCGCGCAGGTATTCGGTGGCGAGCGCATCGTCCGGCCGGGATAGCGCGGCGGAGCGCGTCAACGATTCACGCGGATAGAAATACGCCAGCCCGATACCGACGAGCGCCACCAGCGCCGCGATGCTCCAACGCGACGCGAGCCGGATGCGCGCTTGCGGCTTATTGGCCGGTGCAGCGGGTCTCGATCGTGACAGCAGCATGTGCGTTGGGGAGGTCGATGCGTGTGTTCACGCCTTCTCGGGTGGTTGGAGCGGGCCGGCCGTCAGCGAGCAGCTGGCATTTGCCGATATTGGCAAAGGTGGCAGAGATACCTTGCGTGGCGGGTTTCAAGGTCAACCGGAAGCCTGTATTGGCACCGGTACCGATGCGTTGCCAGCCCGTGGTCATCGCGTTGGCGTCGACCAGCAGGGACTGTTGCGGCGGTGTGGCTTGAAGCACCAGCCGGGCGTCATTGCCGGTCAGGTGGATGTAGCGCTCGCTGCCGTGATCACTGAAACCGGCGATATTCTCGCTGGCCGTCATATCGGGATAACCCAGGGATGGCGCGATGCGTACCGTACGCACTGCGCCGGCATGAATCGCGTAACCGTTGCCATCGCGCGCAATCGAAAAATCGTTGTAGAAACTCTGCGCCCGCGTGATGTAGTCAGACGCATACACCGGCAAGGTGCGCTGCTGGATCGACCAGCGCATCACCTCGTGCAGGGCATCCAGCGAGGCACGCTTGGTCGCCGTGTAGTAGTGCACGTAGATATCAATGGGCTTGATGCGGCGCGGGCTATCTGTCAGCTCGAAGGTTTCGATCACGCGCCGATAGCCGTAGAACGGCCCGGTCCAGTTATTGGTGTAGACGTTCTCGTCCTGATTGGGTGCGAAGATCTGCAACTCGTCGCCCTTGTAGAGCCCGATCGGCGCCGCCAGCATCAGCGAGGGCTGACTGCGGTTGATGACAGTGTCGCCCCCGTTCATCGCCAATACGCCCGCCTCGCGCACCGCCTTGATCGCTTCTGGCAACGGGTCGCAATCGCCCGGCCACAAAAACACCTTCACGGATTTGCCGGGCGGGGCGAGACGTTTATTGATGTAGTTGATCGAGCCGCTCACTTCGCGGTCGAGATTGAACGTATAGCCGGGGATATCGAGGTGGTAATCCTCGCCCTTGCCCGTCTCGACCAGCGACCATTTGAACGGATGCGAATAGGAGTGGCTGGCGATCTCGATATTGGGCAGCGCGAACGTGCGCCGCGCGATGTCTTCCAGCGCCGGCGAGTCTTTCGGGTACAAACCGGTCGGGCCGATCTCGCCTTCGATCACCGAAATGGTCATCGGGATCGGATATTTCTTCAGCACCTCGTTCAGCATCACCTCGCCCGCGAACGGGTAGCCGGGGCGCTCGGCCTTGGAGACAAAGCCATCGCCATCGATATGGAACATCTGCAGCCGACGGCCGTTCTCGGTGGTGACATCGGCCACCGGCATGTCCGGCAAACGCAATGCCCGCGCCAGGAAGGTGATCGGGTCGAAATTCCAGCGGTTGGTTTTGTCCGGCAAGGCAGTCAGCAGATAGGGGGCCAGTGCGTAACCGCCCCAAGGCGTGATCGCTGCCGCGTCGTAACGGCGGCCCGCCGGGGTTTTCAGGGTCAGCAAAGGCGTGCCGGCCCGAACGGTCCAGCCCATGAAGCCATCGCGCTGCGCGGCGACGCTGACTTCGCCGTTGTAGACGGGATCACGCAATGCGATGGTCGTATTGTTCTCGGACTGCTTGCCGCCATCGGCGCGCAACCCAAGCAGCCGCTGCCATTCGCCATCCAGCGTGAAGCCGAAATTGTTCAATGCCACCCAGGGCACGCCAGCCCCCACCACTTGCCTGAGCCAGCCGCGCGCTTTCAGCGGCAGCTCGCCATCGTCGACCCAGCTGATCACCCCGGCCACTTGCCCCGACTGGATATCAGCCGGCAGCTCGCCGCTCACATCGATATAGCGTGGGTAGAGGCCAAGGTAGTTGAGCGGTGTTGAAACCGACAGCTGGCTATCGGCCATCACGCTTGGCGTGGTCTTGGCGTTGTAGAGCACGTACACCTTGCGCGGCAACGGCTCAAGCTTGCCGACGCCCAGCGTGGTCAGCGTGCTATCCGCCACCCAGGGGGTGAAACCGTAGCCTTCGATCTTGCGGGCGATCTCCTGCGCGGCCTTGCGCTCGCCAGCCGGAGCGTAATCGATGGCGATGACCGGCAACTTGTACAGATCGGTGACGGTCTTGAGCTGACCCAACAACCATTGCCGATCCGCATCCGGCACCGGGCCGTAACGTTTCTTGCCGGCGTCCCAGCCCTGAATCAGCGATTCGAACGCGACGGCGGCGAATTGATCGTGCGTGCGCGGCAGGATTTCAAAACCACGGTTGGCAATCAGTTGCGCTTCCGGGTAGCGCGCTTTGATCGCCTGAATCACCCGCACCAAGCCATCGATCTGGTGTTGCCGATCGGCATCGGTTTTGGCAACCGCCGCCCACGCATCCAGCGTATCGAGGAAAAACCCGCGATAGCCTTGCCGCCACAACGGCGTGACCATCTTTTCGACCACGAAAGCCGGCCAATCCGGCTGTGACTGGTCGACGATGACACTGCCCCAGTCCTTATTGGCGCCGAGCCGCCAAGCAGTGGGGACGGATTTCGCATAAGACCGGTCTGGCGTGAACTCGCCCAGACTCAGGTAAGCAAACCAGCGCGTCTTGCCGGTTTGCGGCGCCTGCGCAAGATGGCCCGGCTCGACCACCGCCCAGTCGTAGAGGGCCAGCTGCTGCAGTGGCGGGTGCTCACCATAGTAGAAAGCGACGTTCGGCGCGGCCGTCGCAGCCAACGCGCAAAACGTAAGAAAAATGCTGAACACCAGCTTAAGTAGCGGCATATTTACCGGAAGAGCTGATCAATTAATCTATTAAACCCGTGAATTCTTACAATTTTAAAGAAAAACAGATGACTTTGTCGTTAAGTATTTTCATCAGGAACGATTCGGCGGGCCGACACCGCGCGAAGAAGTACCGCAAAGTTCGAGGTCATTAACCATTCCGATGGCATGGGCTTCTACCGCATTTCAAACAGTAAATGCAATACCGTACGGTGCATTGCCTCAGGGTCAGGTAGGCAAAACAACAACGCCCGCAATAGCGGGCGTTTAGCGAGCGGACGAAGCTTATTGCCGCTCAGGTGCCGCCGCCTCGATCTCTGTCAGCGGTGTTTTAAGCTGTGCCGCCAGCCTATCGCCCACACCGCGCGCATCAGCCTGAGACACAAACCCGCTGATCTGCACGCGATAACGCTTTGCTTTACCGCTGCCGACCGTACGCATCTTGGCCGGGTAACCCGCCGCCTGCAGCTGGTCATACCACGCTAGTGCATCGGTCTGCGTTGCCGGCCGCGCCAACACCAGACGCCAACTGCCGGCGTTACGCGCTTCGCCGGCCCCCGGCCGTACTTCCGTTTCTTGCGACCATTGCTTGAGCTTGTCCGGGTCGACCGGCGCAATCGGCTCGGGTGCCTGGCCTTTGGCAGCCACGTAGAAGGTCAAAGGCTGATCCATCTGCTGTTGCGGCTGCCCCTCCGCCGCCACTGCGATCTTGCCCTCCAGCAAGCAAACCAGATCTGTGTCATCCGCCGCCTTGCCCCATAGATCAGTGCCACGAATCCCGGCCGTGACCGTCGCCACGCGTATGTCTACCTCGCGGCGATTGGCCTTGGCGAGTGCGTCTGTCGTAAAGCGGAATGCGCCCTTGAGCACATTGAGTGCGGCGCGGAACGTGCCAGTCTTGCCGTCCGATTCATTGATCTTGTCGACCGTAAAGCTGGCATCCTCACCCAGCTTGACCCGGCTCCCCTCCGGTAAGACCAGATAAACCCGAGCGCCCGCGCCGGTGGTGATCCGGTCATTGGCGGCCAGTGGCAAGCCTGGTTGCAGCGGTTTTTTCACGCCGCCACGCTCCAGCCACGCCGGATATTGCACTGCCTCAACCGTGGCAGGCGCAGCCAATGCCCTTTCGGCAACGATAAAAGCGCAGGAAAGACCGACTATCAAAGACAACAGCACACGCATGGAACCTCCTGGACGATATAATCCGGCCTCTATATAAACGTTTTCCGGATGCTGGCAATGCACGAGCAATACAACCCGGCCGAAATCGAGTCCGCTGCGCAATCCAAATGGGAACAGCAGCAGGCATTCAAGGCCGACGACAACACGTCGAAACCCAAATACTACTGCCTGTCGATGTTCCCGTACCCCAGCGGCAAACTGCACATGGGGCACGTGCGCAACTACACGATAGGCGACGTGCTGAGCCGCTTCCATAAATTGAACGGTTTCAATGTACTGCAACCGATGGGTTGGGATGCCTTCGGCCTCCCCGCTGAAAACGCCGCGCTCAAGGGCGGCCGCGCACCTGCCGAGTGGACTTACGCCAATATCGATTACATGAAGACCCAGCTCAAATCGCTGGGCCTGGCCATCGACTGGGATCGCGAAGTGACCACCTGCAAGCCGGACTACTACCGGTGGGAGCAGTGGTTGTTCACCCGCTTGTTCGAGAAAGGCATCATCTACAAGCGCTCCGGCGTGGTGAACTGGGACCCGGTCGACCAGACCGTGCTCGCCAACGAACAAGTGATCGACGGGCGCGGCTGGCGCTCTGGCGCCTTGGTCGAGAAGCGCGAAATCCCGATGTATTACTTCAAGATCACCGCCTATGCCGAAGAGCTGCTGGCCGATCTGGATCAGCTCGACGGCTGGCCGGAACAAGTGCGCACCATGCAGCGCAACTGGATCGGCAAGAGCTACGGCGCGGAAATCGTCTTCGACTACGACGTTGAAACGACTGGCGAAGCCGGTCAGCTCAAGGTCTACACCACCCGCCCGGACACACTGATGGGCGCAACCTACGTCGCCGTCGCCGCCGAACACCCGCTCGCCACCCGCGCCGCCGCCAAGAACGCCGACCTCACCGCTTTCATTGCCGAATGCAAAGCCGGCTCGGTCGCCGAGGCTGACGTAGCGACGATGGAAAAGAAGGGCATGCCGACCGGCGAGTTCGTCATCCACCCGCTCACCGGCACCAAGCTGCCGGTCTGGATCGCCAACTACGTGCTGTGGGGCTATGGCGAAGGCGCCGTGATGGCCGTGCCAGCGCACGATGAACGCGACTTCGAATTCGCCAACAAGTACGGCCTGACCATCAAGCAGGTCTACGCACTCGCCAATGGCGACGGTGCATTCGACGCGAAGACCTGGCAAGACTGGTACGCAGCCAAGGACGAATCGGTTGAAACAGTAAACAGCGGCAAATACGACGGCAAGGGTTTCACCGCCGCGTTCGATGCCATCGTTGCCGACCTGGAAACCAGCCAGCACGGCGCGCGCCGTACTCAGTTCCGCCTGCGCGACTGGGGTATCTCCCGCCAGCGCTACTGGGGCTGCCCGATCCCGATCATCCACTGCCAGACTTGCGGCGACGTGCCGGTGCCGGCCGAGCAACTGCCGGTCGTCCTGCCGGAAAACGTCGTCCCGGATGGCCGTGGCAATCCGCTCAACCGCCTCCCCGCGTTCTACGAGTGCAGCTGCCCGAAATGCGGTGGCGCAGCGCGACGCGAAACAGACACGATGGATACCTTCGTCGAATCCAGCTGGTACTACGCCCGCTACGCTTCGCCGAAATTCGAAGGCGGCATGGTCGAGCAGGAAGCCGGCAACCAATGGCTGCCGGTCGATCAGTACATCGGCGGTATCGAACACGCCATCCTGCATCTCTTGTACGCACGCTTCTTCCACAAGCTGATGCGTGATGAAGGCTTGGTCACGTCCGACGAGCCGTTCAAGAACCTGCTGACGCAAGGCATGGTCGTCGCCGAAACCTTCTACCGCGACGCCGGCGAAGGCCACAAAGACTGGATCAACCCGGCTGACGTCGAAATCAAGCGCGACGAAAAAGGCCGTACCATCGCCGCCGTGCTCAAGGCCGACGGCCAGCCGGTGATCGTCGGTGGCACCGAGAAGATGTCAAAGTCGAAGAACAACGGCGTCGACCCGCAAGCGTTGATTGAACAATTCGGTGCGGATACCTCGCGCCTGTTCATGATGTTCGCCGCGCCACCGGAGCAAGGGCTGGAATGGTCGGATGCCGGCGTGCAAGGCGCATTCCGCTTTCTGAACAAGCTGTGGCGCACCGTGCATGAGCACGTGGTGGCGGGGGTCGTGCCGACCTATACCGGTGGCGAATTGACCGCTGAACTGAAGGCACTGCGTTTCTCGCTGCACCACACGATTCATAAAGTGAGCGACGACTACGGCCGCCGCAAGCAATTCAACACCGCCATCGCGGCCGTAATGGAATTGCTCAACACTTATGCCAAGACCAAGACTGATTCCACCGCCGGCCGCGCCGTCGCGCAAGAAGTCCTGCAAGCGGCCGTGATACTGCTCTCGCCCATCGTGCCGCACGCGGCCGATGCGCTGTGGGCCGCCCTCAAGCCGGGCACCGAACTGCTGGCGCAATCCTGGCCACAAGTCGATGCAAGCGCGCTGGTGCAGGATGAAATCGAACTGGTGGTTCAGGTGAACGGCAAACTGCGCGCCCAGATCAAGGTCGCCAAGGATGCCAGCAAGGAAGCAATCGAAGCAGCAGCCCTTGCCGACGAAAACGTCCAGAAGTACCTCGATGGCACACCGAAGAAAATCATCGTCGTGCCGGGCCGCCTGGTGAACATCGTTGCCTAAGCGCGTTATTGCCTAGCAAACTGTTGCCCAACCCATCGGAGCGAGCTGCGGCTCGCTCCCCCATTTCTGGAGCTGGCATGCGCCGACTGCTGATTCTCGCCACCTTGCTGCTCGCAGCTTGCGGCTTCCACCTGCGCGGCCAAGGGCCAAACCCAGTGTTTGCCTTCCCGTCGGCCTATGTGACCGGCGCGGGCGGCACAGCCCAACAGCTCAAGGAGCTGCTGCGAGTGCTGCCGCAAGTCACCCTGCTGGATGCCGCATCGCCAGCCGCAGTGCAGATCGATGTCGTACTGGAGACGAATCGCCAGCAAGTGTTGACCATCAACGGCGCTGGCCGCGTGAGCGAATATCGGATCATCTACACGGTGAATTACCGCGTGCGCCGCGACAAAGATACCTTGATCGATGACGGGCACCTCAGCCTGTTCCGTGATTACAGCTACGACGAGAACAACCCGCTGGGCAAGGACGCGGAAGCCGCGTTGCTGATCAAGGACATGCAACGTGACGCTGCGCTACAAATCCTGCGCCGCATCACCGCTGTTGCGACCCACCCTGACGCGCAGCAGCCCTGATGCTCAGAATTGATCAGCTCGGCCGGCATCTAAACGGCGAACTTGCGCCGCTCTACACGCTGCATGGCGACGAAGCCTTCTTGATCCAGGAGGCGGCGCAAGCCATTCGCGATACCTCCCGCACAAAAGGCTACACCGAGCGCGAAGTAATGACAGTGGAAACCGGCTTCCAATGGAGCCGGCTGATCATGAGCGGCAATTCGCTCTCGCTGTTTGCCGACAAGAAACTGCTGGAGTTGCGCATCCCGACCGGCAAACCCGGTGTGGAGGGCGCAAAGCACATCGAAGCCTTCTGCAGCGACCTCCCGCCCGATACGCTGACCTTGGTGCTGTTGCCCAAGCTTGAACGCACGGCACTCAACGGCAAGTGGTTCCAAGCGCTTTCCGGTGCCGGCGAGGTCATCGAAGCCAAACCGATCGAGCGCCACCAATTGCCGGAATGGATGGCGAGCCGACTGGCCAAGCAGCAACAACGGCTCTCCACCGAGGCGCTCGACTTCCTGGCCGACCGGGTCGAAGGCAACCTGTTTGCCGCGCATCAGGAAATCCAGAAACTCGGCCTGTTGCATCCACAAGGCGATATCACGCTCGATGATGTGCAGGCCGCAGTCGCCAACGTCGCCCGCTTCGATGTCTTCCAACTTGGCGAGACGCTACTGGCCGGCGACCCAACGCGTTTCGTGCGCATGCTTGATGGCCTCAAGGCGGAAGGCGAAGCGCCGCACTTGGTCCTCTGGGCCCTCACCGAAGAAACCCGCGCCCTCTACCGCATCGGCCAAGGCCGCGCCCGTGGCACGCCGATGGCGCAGCTGATGAAAGAAAACCGCATCTGGGGCTCCAAGCAACGCTATATCGAAGGAGCGTTGACTCGCGTCAAGGCCAGCACCTTGCGCACTGCGCTCGCCCAGGCAGCAGAGATTGATCGCATGGTGAAGGGGATTGGCCAAGGCGATGCTTGGGATGAGTTGCGGGGGATGGGATTGGGGTTGATGGGCAAGGCCCTCGTGCGCTGAACCCACCCTGGGTCAATTAAAAGAACAACCAGAACCCATCAAAGAAATACGCAACGCCTACCACGCCCAGCGGCAAGGCAGCCAACCAGATCGCCCGCCGCTTCATCAAGGCCGCAATCGACGACATCAAGATCGCCACCTGCAGAAAGATCACCGCCAGCCCGAACGGCTTGCCGTGTTTCTGCGCATCGTCGCGCTCCGCTTCGAACGCACGGGCGGTCTGCTCGGCTTTCTTGCGGTCGTCGTCGTAATGGGCAACCTTGCCCTTGTATTCGCCGAGCTTGGCGGTATAGGCCGCTAGTGCCGGGCTATTCGGTGGCAAGGTTTGCAGTTGCAATTCCAGCTGACCAATCTGCAACTCATACAGATTCTGTTTGGTGCTCTTGGCCTGGTAATACGCCCACTGATCAGATGCCAGCTGCTGGTTGATCAAGCTCTTGGTCGAATAGCCGCCGCCCTTGAACGTAGACAGCGTGGCACAGACAGCGAGAATCACCGTGACCAGCGCCAGCTGGTTCAACCACGGTTCCTTGGTGGCTTCGGACATGACATCAACCTACTTATGCAAAACGGCCATTTTGCCAAAGTCGCAATACATTCGCATGTATGAAAACGTATCGATGCACACACCCAACCAACAGTAACACTCGCCGAAAACCATCTTATTTGTTGAGCGCATCGAACCAGTTCGGCTCGTTGTAATCGACCACTGCGCTCTTGTGCAGCAGGTTGTACAAGTCAGATGGGTAATAGACCATCTGACCAACATCACGCGTCCATGGTGACAGTGCAATCGTGCCACCGGCCTTGGTGTCCTTGGTAAGCATGATGTCGAGCGGGATGGACACGAAAAAACCTTTATCGTAATACGGGCTATCCGGGCTCCCAGGTGAGGTCACGTCGTGACCATTGGTGCGCGTGTACCAACCACCGATTGTCACGCCGCTATTGAAGCGCCGCTGCAACTCCAGCCGCACACCGGTGTCCTTGGCAAGGAAGCGGCCGATGCGAGCCGTCGCGGACAATCCCAACGGCAATTCAACATGCGTATTAAAGAAGCCAGTCAGCGTCTGGTAGTCGCGAAAGCCTAGCGGCCGTTGCGGGTCGCGCTGCTTGACCCAATCAACGTTGACGTCAAATGCCACCGGCCAATTCGGCAAGTAATAGAGCACCTGACCACCTGCTCCGCCGTACATCTGCTCGTACAAGCCGCCGCTGGCGCGGGCATACCAACCCGGCGCGAGATTGAACAGGCGCGATACTGTGACGTCATCGACCCGATAACGTCTGGCACGCATGTAATTGGCAATATCGCTACGTACGTGCGGCAACTGACTATTCGAAGGCTGAGTGACGTCGCTGACATTTTCCAGCAACGAAGCGGCCACACCGGCGTGCAACCAGGTTTGCTGCGCCAGCTTCTGGTAATACGTGGCGACCAGGCCCAGCTCGTATTTGAGCGCACCGCTCGGATCATTGAAAAAGAAGCGCGTGTATGGCGCAACACGGATGCGGCTCGCTTGGGCATCTTCGGCCTTCAACCGCACCACGTCCCCTTCCTCACCCACCTGCAATTGCATCCGGCCGGCATCAGCCAGCGCGGACCAAAAAGCATATTCAGGCGGAGCCGGCTGTTGCTTCGGATCGGACCAATGCCGCTCCACCGTCGGCGCCAATTCATCCTTGCCGACCACGCCGCCAAAATAATCGACCAGCTTGTCGCTATCGCCAAACGCATAGGTGACGACCGGGGTGTCGTTAACGCCGTAAGTGATCTCAATACGCCGCATCTCAATCGGGGCCAGCGCCGTCGCTACGCGCGCAGCGCGGCCGACGGCACGGTTCATGTCGGAAATACGTGAGTTGGTCAGCGCCAATTTGAGCGTGTCGCCGCGATACTCGATGGCGATATTGCGGAAGTTTTCCCGCACCAGCTCATCGCGTAGATGGCCAAGGTACTGCGGATCGGTTTGCCATTCCTTTGCGGTCGGGCGTGGAGTGGCATCGATATAAGGAGCTGGCTCATCGATCTTCGGGATGAATTCCCTGGCATTCAGCGGCACATCGACGAATGCATTCAGGCCCCATTTGGCATCGCGGCTATAACTCGCTTGAGCACCGAGCCAGCCCCAGCGGTATTCGACCCCGGCAGCAGGGCCTTTGCGATGCAAGTGAGCATCTGATGTCTGATCAATGTTCGTACGGCTTGTATCGATCGCATTGTATTCACCAACCAACGCCCACTGATCGTTAATCCGGTAACGCGCTCCGCCGAACGCACCCTTGATCCGCCCCGATCCCGCCCCCAGAGTCAGATCAACCGGTCCAAGTTTTTTGCTAGCGACGAGATATTTGGCTTCAAACAATTGATTACCGAGAAAATCCTGATATCCAATCGCAAGGGCTGGCCAGTATGACCCTTCTGTTAGCAGCAATAGCTTGCTATCGAACGCCTTGTCCTTTTCGCTGCCATAGCTTGTGCTCAACGCAGATACACCACTCACCCGTGTGTATCGAGCCGATAGCTCCCAGCGAGGCAGAAACGCCACGCTGGTCCAGAAGGTGAAGTAAGGGTCAACATAACCGTAGCCCACCTGCAAATCATCCTGCTGGCCAATGCGTGCATCCGGCATATGAATCAATCCGGATTGGCCGATCAAGGACGGTTCAGCGTGAAGCAAACCGGCGGCAGTCAAGAACATCGGGCAGAGCAGGCGGGCAATCCGCTTCAGAGAGGGCTTCATGGCGGTCTTTGTTGTGTGGCCGAATAGCCGGCGACCTGAGTCAGCCCTTATTCAGCTCGTCTTCAATGAGCTGCAATCTAGCAGGTGAAACCTCAGGATGCTGGCGTTTCCCGATTCGACGCGCCTTGGTGTTACCAGGACGCCACGCTTCTGCTACCCTGAGGCGATCAACGCGACCGTAAGCAGTTGGCATCCCTCAGTCGCGCAAATCCATTGCATTGGCTCTCCTCATCCGCATGAAAGAACAAATCCTCGTCAACATCACCCCCGAAGAAACCCGTGTCGCTGCCATTGATGATGGCGTTGTCCAAGACATCCACATCGAACGCAGCGCTCAACGTGGATTAGTGGGCAATATCTATCTGGGTGTGGTGAAGCGTGTACTACCCGGCATGCAAAGCGCCTTCATCGAAATCGGCCTGGAGCGCGCCGCATTCCTGCACATTGCCGATGTCATCGAACAGCGCCAACACCCGAACGACACGCTACGCATCGAAAAGCTGGTGCACGAAGGGCAGCCGGTACTGGTGCAGGTGATCAAGGACCCGATTGGCACCAAGGGCGCGCGCCTCTCGACCCAAGTCAGCATCGCCGGCCGCTTTCTGGTGTTTCTGCCACAAGAACATCACATCGGCATCTCACAACGCATCGAGGACGGCGGCGAACGTGAACAGCTACGCGACCGGATGGCGCGGCTACTGACCGGGGAGCATCAGGGTTATATCATTCGCACCTCGGCCGAACACGCTACCGACGACGAACTGCGCGCCGATATCGATTACCTGAACCGTATATGGGGCGACATCAAGCACAAGTCGCAGACGATGCCGGCTACCTCGCTGCTGTTCCAGGATCTGTCGCTGCAGCTACGTGTGCTACGCGACATGGTCGGCGAGGACACCGACGCGGTGCTGGTCGATTCGCGCGAAAACTTCGCCAAGATGACCGAGTTCGCCCAAGCCTTCGTCTCGGACGTGCTCCCACGCGTGCAGCACTATGCTGGCGAGCGGCCGCTGTTCGAGCTATATGGCGTCGAGGCCGAAATTGAACGCGCCCTCTCCCGTCGCGTGAACCTGAAGTTCGGTGGCTATCTGATCATCGATCAAACCGAAGCGATGACGACGATCGACGTTAATACCGGTGGCTTCGTCGGCACCCGCTCCTTTGACGACACTATCTTCAAGACCAATCTGGAAGCCACCCAAGTCATCGCCCGCCAGCTGCGGCTACGTAACCTGGGCGGCATCATCATCGTCGACTTCATCGACATGGATAACGAAGAGCACAAAACGGCGGTGCTCGATGAGCTAAAGAAAGCGCTGGCGAGAGACCGCACCAAGGTCACCATCAGCAACTTCACCAGCCTCGGCCTGGTCGAAATCACCCGCAAACGCACCCGTGAATCGCTCGCCCACGTACTGTGCGAGCCTTGTCCGACTTGCCAAGGACGCGGCGAAATCAAGACGGCGGAAACAGTGTGTTTTGAAATCCTGCGAGAAATCTTGCGTGAAGCACGCCAATTCAATGCACGTGAATACCGGATATTGGCATCGCAGAATGTAATTGATTTGTTTCTGGATGAAGAATCCGCCAGCCTGGCGCAACTGGCAGATTTTATTGGGAAACCGATTTATTTACAGGTGGAGACGGCTTATACGCAGGAGCGGTTTGATGTGGTTTTAGTATAACCAGGGCAATTAGTGCAACAAAATCGTCCCATGCTGCAACACTTCATGTAAGTGATCTCGGATGTTCTCATCCGGGCAAAATCCTGCCACGCATTTGGACAATATCTCATGTATCTCGCCAAACTCATTAAGTGCGCAGGCTTGCGCCAAACGAACAACTTCTATGTCCAACTCCTCTTTTGAAATGCAGCGCTCATTGGCTTTCATTATGCGAGGATGATCAGTACCACTAACATCGTCACCGATCAACAGCTCTTCATATAACTTTTCGCCCGGACGCAACCCGCTGAACTGAATTGCAATATCTCCGTCTGGATTGATTTCGTCCTTGACGCTAAATCCGCTGAGGTGAATCATGCGGCGAGCCAAGTCAACAATCTTCACTGGTTGGCCCATATCAAGAACAAACACTTCGCCTTTATTGCCCATGGCACCAGCTTGAATTACCAGCTGCGCAGCCTCGGGAATCGTCATAAAATAGCGAATGATATCTGGATGAGTCACCGTCACAGGGCCCCCGGCCGAGATCTGTTTACGAAATAATGGCACGACCGAACCACTCGACCCAAGCACATTGCCAAAACGAACCATACTAAAAACAGTTTTTACCGCCGGATCTTGGGCATAGGCCTGAAGCACCAATTCAGCCATGCGCTTGCTAGCTCCCATCACGTTAGTCGGGCGCACCGCCTTATCCGTCGAGATGAGTACAAAGGTATCAACCTTTGCGCGAATTGCTGCATCCGCAGTCGCTCGCGTGCCAAACACATTGTTAAGCAGCCCTTCGGTCATGTTGAATTCTACAATTGGCACATGCTTGTAAGCGGCGGCGTGATACACCGTCTGCACACCGTAGCGAACCATGATCCCAAAGAGCCGCGCACCATTCTGGACTGAGCCCAATACCGGAATAATGTCGATAGAAAGCCGCTTCGCTGAAGCAAACTGGCGCAGCTCGTGCTCAATACTATAAAGGGCAAATTCAGAGTGCTCGTACAATACCAATCGTACCGGCTGATTACGAAAAATCTGGCGGCACAGCTCTGAGCCAATTGACCCACCGGCGCCAGTCACCATTACACATTTCCCAATAATATTGGCAGATAACAATCTGATATTCGGCGGTACAATCTCACGCCCGAGTAATTCGTCGACCCCTACCTCACGCACATCCGCCAATCTGACCTCGCCCTCGACAAGATCGGTGATACCAGGGACCTCGCGAACTTCTACATGCAAGGGTTCCAGTTGATTAATGATCTCTACACGTCGGTTACGACTTGCCGACGGAATCGCCAATAACACTTGGCGTACGTTAAGTGCACGCACGAGCGATGACAATTCCATTGGAGCAAATACCTTCACACCTGCAACAAGCAAACCCTGCTGTCGGGGATCATCGTCAACAAATGCCACTGGTACATACTCTTGGCCCGTACGTAAAGCAACAACCAGTTGACGCCCTGCGCTGCCCGCGCCATAGATCAATACTTTGCATCGCGCACGACCACCCGGCTGCAACAAGCCTCTTAGCACAGCTCTGACTACGAAACGGCTAGCGCTGATACAAACAATCGCCAGAATCCAGAAGATCAAAAGGGCACCACGCGGCACAACAGGAAGGCTCAGCAGCGACACCAGCCCGGCAAACAATCCAACGGCAATAGTTACCGCGATTACAATCGTCGCAAGACCGCGATCTTCCAAACAACGGATCACGGACCGGTACAACCCCATCCTGACAAAAATCGGAATGGCAATCAGTGAAGGCAAAAAATAGACCCACCAAGCGTGCACGGACTGGAAACGCCAGTTATCCAGACGCAGGGCGATAGATATCCACAATGCCAACGGCAGAAGAAAGAAATCCACCGTTAGGATAAGCAGGCTTTTGGTACGCCTAGGCAAGTTAGCCAGCTGTTTGATCATTACACTACCTCTGGACTGGCCCGCTGCAACACGGTGTCGAGAGCCCGACAAACTTTTTCAATCTCGTCATCTCGCAGTGTAGGGTGAACCAAGAACATCAGGCTGGTTTCGCCGAGCGCCTTAGCGACTGGCAAGCGTTCCCCAGGGCGCCAAGGCGTACCGTCGAACGCTTTCTCGAGATAGACCTCAGAACACGAACCCTGATAGCAGGGCGTGCCGAGCTCGGCCAGCTCATCAATTATACGGTCGCGACTCCACCCCCCCTTCAGTTTGTCTAATTTGACAAACAGGTAGTGCTTGTAGCAAGCGTGATCGATGTAATCCGGCACCATAACTTTGCGAATCAGCGGGTAACTAGCAGCAACGGTGTCGATTTTCGCAGCCAAATACTGACGGCGCGCTTTCCAGTCATCCAGCCGCTTCAACTGAATCCTGCCCAGCGCTCCTTGCATCTCCAGCATCCGCCAGTTGGTGCCAAACGACTCATGGACCCAACGAAAACCCGGCGGATGCTGGCAGATATAGACTGCATCCCATGACTTGCCGTGATCCTTGTATGACCACATTTTGTTCCATAGTGCATCGTCATTGGTTGTAACCATGCCGCCCTCACCGCCGGTAGTCATGATTTTGTCTTGGCAAAAGGACCACGCACCAATGTGGCCGATAGTCCCAACATGCCGGCCTTTATAACGGGCGCCGTGCGCTTGCGCACAATCTTCAATCACGTAGAGACCATGCTCTAGTGCCAGCGCCATGATCGGATCCATTTCGCAGGGCCGTCCGGCCAAGTGCACACACATCACCGCCTTGGTTCGTGACGAAATCACCTTTTGAACCGTTTCGGCGGTAATGTTTTGTGAATCCAGGTCAACGTCTGCAAATACCGGGGTCGCGCCAACAGTAACAATGCTACTCGCAGAGGCCAGAAAGGTACGTGACGTAACAATCACTTCGTCGCCAGGACCTATGCCGAGCGCCTTTAACGCAAGATCAAGCGCCAGTGTGCCATTGGCTAATGCAATTGCATGCTTGCAACCAAGATATTCGGCAAATTCGCGCTCAAACTCGCGGCATACATTCCCGGTCCAGTAATTGACCTTATTTGAACGCAACACCGCTGCAACTGCGGAAACTTCTTCCTCTGTATAGCTTGGCCAAGGGGAAAGATTAGTGTTAAGCATGAGATCACTTTCAGTTTGTTTGAGGTTTACGAGGCTCTGCAGGCGCCCCCATAATCGTTAGCCCAGAGCCGATGTTGCTAACGACCACGCTGCCTGCCCCGATTACTACGTCTGTACCTATTTCAATCAGCTGCCGCACAGAGGATCCAATGCCGACGGTGCTGGCCTGCCCCACCGTGACGCCACCAGCCAATGCGCTGTGAGGACAGATATGCACCGCATCGCCAAGTACGCAGTCATGTTCGACACACCCGTTACTGTTAACGATACAACCGACTCCCAGCTTTGCAGCAATATTGACAACTGCACCAGCAAAGCAGACCGTTCCTGCCCCGAGTTGGGCATAGCGGCTAACGTTTGCGCGAGGATGGATGACGGAGGCCAATCGAGCGCCAGCCACCAGAATTTGCCGACACCAGTCTAGCCGCACGCGGTTGTTGCCAATAGCCACGAGGAACTCGGTATTGGAATTGGCTTGGGTCAAGACATCTTCGAGTCGACCCAACACTGGCCAATGCATGATCTTGGTCAATTCAGGATAACGGTCATCAAGGAATGCGACAGTTTCCCAATGGCCAACTAGTTCGGCAGCATCCGCCACCACTTTTCCATGTCCGCCCGCGCCAAGAATGATCAATCTACTCATTCGAATGCGATCCGGTGAATTTTTCGGCCGTCACATGACCAACCTGACTAATGCCATCTCGAACCAAGACCTTCTTCACCGTCAGGCACAAGATTTTCAAATCCAACCAGAACGACCAATGGTTAACGTACCAAACATCCAACCGAAACTTGTCTTCCCAGCTAATGGCGTTTCGGCCATTGATCTGCGCCCAGCCCGTTATACCTGGTTTCGCCAGGTGCCGACGTGCCTGTTCTGGCGAGTACAACGGCAAATATTCCATCAGCAACGGACGCGGACCGACGAGACTCATCTCGCCCTTGAGCACATTCCACAACTCCGGCAGCTCATCCAAGCTACTGGCGCGCAGAAATCTGCCAAACCTTGTCAGTCGCACATCATCTGGCAAAAGCAATCCATGTTGATCCCGCGCCCCGGTCATCGTCCGGAACTTCATCATCTTGAAGGGCCGGCCATTGAGACCGGGACGGACTTGGGCAAAGAAAACAGGCCACCCGAGAAAGCATGCAACAGCGATGGTCAGTAGTAATAACACGGGCCATAGCAATAACAGCGCCCCCAGCGCGACAGTAAAGTCAAAAACACGTTTAAGCACGGACAGCCCCTTCCAACCAGTCGACGAACTGATTAGACAGTCTGGCGCGATCAAACTGTTCGCGGGCTAAACGCTTGGCCGCCACGCCCATCGCGGCGAGCGCTTCTCGGTTGTCCGCCATGCTTATCAAAGCATCGGCAAAGGCATTCGGGTCATCAGGCGGCACTGCGACGCCGGCACCTTGTTCTTGTAATAGGCCAGCTAACCAGCCGGGGTAATTGTTCAGCACTGGCAGTCCGGCTGATAGATAGTCAAAAAATTTGTTCGGGGATGTTCCGAAATAGAATGCGGGGATATTTGCCAATACCTGCATACCCACATTGGTCGCCGCCATCAGGCCGCTCAGCTGCCGTTTATTCACCGAGTCATGAAAGATCACGTTATGCAGCCCTTCCCGTGCCGCCCTTTCTTTCAAAGCGGATTTAAGCTTGCCTTGGCCGATCAATACGAGTTTGATGTCATGCCGTCCGCGGGCTTTCAATACTGCGGCCGCATCTAGCACCGCCCCCAGGCCATTCGCTTGTCCATGTGTTCCTGCAAACACGGCCATCAGGTCGCTTGCCGCAACCCCTGGAGGGCGCCAAGCCAGGGAGGCATCTGTATCGAACAGATCAATATCACAGCCATTCGGAACCATCGCCACCCGCTCTCGGGCTATGCCACGCCGTACAACGCCTTCGACAATACCTGGCGACAAACCGATAACCCGGCACGCGGCATGATAACCGGACCATTCCAGCCAGGACATGAGCGTCAAGACAACCGGATTCTTGATCACACCCATTTCGCGCGGCAATTCTGGCCAGAGATCACGTACTTCGAATACAAAACGCCGGCCTCTAAGAACACGTGCAACAATCCCGGGAATAGCCGCAGTCAGAGGTGTGGTCGTGGCAAAGACCAGATCGCAAGGCTCTCGCAACGCAAACCAACTGCTGCGCGCGGCAAACTTCAGAAAAGTCCAGGTTCGCTTCAATAGACCGTCACGATTTGAATAGGGGAGCTCGAACTCGATGACATCGATCCCATCGACCAGGCCACGGCGCATACCTGCGACAAACGGTTGGCTCAATCCTGTCTGAGCTCCGCCATAACTGCCACAAATCATGAGAACTTGATGGCCGCGTGCAATCAGGCGTTTGGCCATTTCATAAGAGCGTATGCCCGTAGCGCCAGCGGGCGTCGAGAAATGCTGATGGTAGTAAAGTACTTTCATGCTATGAGAATCTTGGTTATAACGACCCCGGGCACGCTGGTCGTGATCTGGAGGACGGGTAGTTCTTCGAACGAGTGGTAATGTAAGGATGTCATCCCGCTGACCAGCGCCAGCGTCAGCGGCAAGTCCGACACGACCTCAATTGAGGCTAATTCACCCTGTAGCCTGCGCCCCTGCAATCGCCATGCTCCGGCGGGTAGTCGCCAGCGCAATATGGCCGTACTGGAAAAACCTTGAATCTCATCTATCACCTCCAGCGACCGTTCTGATAGCAACTCGATTGAACGATGGTGGCTCGCCCCGCGATCATCACGATAGGCCGCACTCACCTTCAAAGCCCTAGGATCAAATGTCAAATTCTGGCATTTCAACCAACAGCCAAACAAGAAACGACCCAGCCTTGGCATCTGATCGCGACCGTCAAACTCGACTGTATTATGAGCAGCAGTAGACGGAAAATAACCAATCAGAGATGGGTCGCCATGATAAGCGTAACTACCGGCATCCTGAAGCAGATTGCGACCGCTTGACCAGAGATCGAGATGCAACCCATCTGCTTGTGATGGCCGAAAGACATACCGAGGCAAGCGCAATAGTAACCAAGTCACTCCCCGTTGTAGTCGCACGTACCCCCCATCAGCAAACAGATGCGATTGACGCTGTACTCGGGTATGAGATGGCACCGAACGACCTAGCCAGTGTAACGGCTCATCCCACTCTCCCGTGGGATAGCAGCGCGCGTCCAGAAATAAATTAGCGGCCAATGCCACATGCGGCCGAAAATCCCGGTAACTGCAGGAATGCAATTGCATGAGCCTAGCGCCGTCATTTGCCCCCAAGTTAGGGGCATCGCCAGAGAGTGGATCTACAAAATCAGCCAGCCACTCCGTAGCGGCTCGACAACGAGCCAGAAAAGCTGGCGAAAACGCCGTGTCACTGGCCTCTGAACGTGCCAACTCGACGTAGCACAAGGTATCCAGCATCAACCGATGATAATTAACTGAATGCTGCGAAAAACTACCGTCAGGCATGACAAGTCGTTTGATGCGGTTTTCTAACCACTTGCGTCCAAGTGCTCGCCAACGTGCAGCTGGAGCAACTCCCCGCTCTTGCAACCAAAGCCCAGCCAGATACAGCGCTGCAGCCTCAGAAGTCGCGTGATTGTTGTCCTGCGCAACAGCATAAAGCATCGTCGGCTCGATACGCTCGGCGTGCTCTTGCACAAAACGGATCATTGCAGGAGTAGCACAAACGCCAGCCCACCTTTGCAGCAGCCCTGACACGACCAACATCTGAATAAGCCGCAACCCGGTTTCTTGGGCACACTTCCAATTCGGTCCGATATTAGCCGGGTTAGCCGCCACCCATGATGAAATCCACGCTTCAATGCCTTGTGAATAGCGACCATCCCTACTGACCAACCAAGCACGAGCCAACAATAGCAGGCCGTCAAACCGCGACGGCTCCCAAATTGATTTAATATCCCCGGAGTTCAACGCGAACTCTTGGATATCGCACCAGTGCATCGCATTGGCTTCGCAAACTAGATCAGAAAACGGGTCGGAAAACCAGTTTGGCGGAAAACCAACCTGGTAAGCGCTGCTTGAAAAATAACTCAGTTTGCCTACCAGCAATTGATCTGCGGCAAGAAGTAACGCCGCGTCATTTTCGATAACCGTCGAGATGCCTTGGTCTGACTTTGCAAATTCGAGGAACGGCCCCGCATAGGGCTTACCCGCTGGCAGACGGTATCGGTAATAACCGAAACGCATTAAGGCACGATAAAGCAACACGCGCACAACATTGCTTATGCCAAGCTTGGGCAATAATGCGGTAGCCCGCCAAAACCTGCGAATCACGCGGATACAGCCTTTTGCTGCTCGGACAGTTCAACTGAGACGCGCGACACCTCCAGCAGCTCCTCAAACGGAATCACTGTCGTACCAGTGCGAACAGCATCAAGAAAAGCGACTGCACATGCTTGCTGTCCTTTGTCCTGCTTCCAAAGGCGGGAATTTTTTACTCCGGGCCAGTCGAATGCCCGCAGCCGCAGGAAGTTATCCATCTGCAACACGCCGTCGTTGCAGAATACTTCTAGTCGTTCCTTCGGGAAGGCCTTGCCGCCATTCGCAAAGTATTGGATGCAACCGATAGACCCGTCAGCGAATTTCAGGCTGATAATTGCCTTGTCGTCGCTCGCAGCCAGCGCTGGATTTGGCGGCATCGTGAGGATGTCCGCCTTCTCAATGGCGCTGCCGGCCAGGAAACGCAGCAGGTCTATGAAGTGGCAAGCCTCACCCAAAATACGTCCTCCGCCCACGGACCGATCTTGCGTCCAATGGTCTGCTGGAATCGCACCAGCGTTGACCGTGTAGATGAATGATTTCGGTGCTTTGATTGGCTGCAGAGCTCGAAAGATTTGCTGAATCAACGGGGCGAACCGGCGATTGAATCCCACCATGAGCTGCATGCAGTCGCCATTCGTTTGGGCTGACCGATAGGCCCGCTCAATGGACTGGAGTTCGTCCAATCTCAGGGCCAGCGGCTTCTCAACAAAAACGTGCTTGCCGGCTTCCAGCGCACGCACCACCTGTGCGGCATGTGCATCATGCCGCGTCGCAATCGCAATCGTGTTGATGCCAGGTTGCAACAACACTTCTGCCATGTCAGTCGCGGCATACGCAAAGCCGGCCTTGCGACCGTGATGGACGCCACTGACGCCGCCGCTCGATACGATTGTATGCAATTGCGCGCCAGCGGCCTTGAACGCAGGGATCAGCATTCGAGATGCATAGTTACCTGCGCCGATAAAACCGACAACGGGCTCGGCAGTAGCGTAGTTGGCCGGTTGCGCGTTCCCAAGAGCCACAACCTTGGGCTGCAAAACAGCAGCATCCACTGCAGGGTATTCCAAAACCAATCCAAGCGCGGAGCGATCACTTGTTAGCGTGTCGTAAGCTGCCAGCGCATCCTCAAAACTGAAGCGTTGCGCAATTAGCCGAGATACATCCAACTTGCCTTGCTGTAAAAGCGCAAGTATCGCCTGAAAGTTACGTTGTTCAGTCCAACGCACGAAGGCGAGCGGGTAGTCTTGCCCGCGCTGTTCATAGTCATCGTCATATCGGCCTGGACCGTATGAGCATGAGACCTGAAAACTCAGCTCTTTCTCATAGAAATCGCTTCGATTCAACTCAAGGCCGGTCACCCCGACCAAGATGATCCGGCCACGCTTGCGGGACATTCGAGCCGCTTGAGTTACAGGATCAGAAGATTTGGTAGAGGCCGTGATCAGGACCGCGTCAACACCTTGTCCCTTGCCAAAGGCCAACCCCGCCGCCACGGCATCTTCGCCTTTGGCCGGATTGCAAACTTCTGCACCATAATGCCGTGCCAAAGCGAGTTTTTGCTCGTCAAAATCGATTCCGAGTACCTGGCATCCTTGTGCCCGCAACAGCTGCACCGTCAAAAGACCAATCAACCCCAAGCCAATTACCACCACGCGCTCACCCAAAGTCGGTGCAGCCAACCGGATGCCTTGCAGACCAATTGCGGCCAAAGCCGTAAAACTAGCCATATCGCCGGCCACGCCATCTGGAATTCGAGCGCACAGATTCTTGGGTACTCGAACGATATCGGCATGCGGACCATTCGAGGCAACACGATCCCCAGGCCGGAATCCTTCAACGCCAGCTCCAACTTCCAGCACCACACCCGCATTGCAATAACCCAGCGGCAGCGGTTGATCTAGTTTCGATCTAACGGCATCGATGGTTGTCAGCAAGCCTTCCGTTTTAACCTTGTCGAGAACCATTTTCACTTTTTCTGGCTGCTGGCGGGCCTTGTCCAACAAAGATGCTTTGCCGAAGTCAACCAGCATCCGCTCTGTCCCAGCGGAAATCAGGCTATGCGTAGTACGAATCAACAATGTCCCTGGTGCCACTTTGGGCGCAGGAGCCTCCACCAACGAGGTTTGACCATTCCCCATGTTTTGCAGGATCTGTTTCATTTTATTTCCGGTTACTTAAGGATATTGCTAGCTTTTCCAAAAATCAGTCGACAGTCTTTTAGCAAAGAAATGCGATAGCTACAAAAAGCCACTTCATTACTAACACTAGAAAAACAATCACCAATACCAAGAACCAAACCACATCTCAGCGAGAATATTAATTCAGCAATACTCAATAACATGCAGCACAAACATCAAGAATTTCTTACAAAACAATAAACTGACAAATAAAGTTCCCACCACCGATGAAAAACACGCCCACCTAAGGAACCAACATTCTAAAAACCATGTAGCTGTAAACAGTCGAGCCCGAAACTGGGCAGCTTTGTTGAATAGCCAAAAGTCTTTCGGGGGCCAGAACCAAGCGAGCCTATCAATCTTGCAAATGCACAGCACGATCTACATCACCGCCGACACTCGGGCAACTGCGAAATTCAGCATACTAAAATCAGCACCAGCAAGTTCTTAGAATACACGTGGCTTAGACATCCGTAGTTTGCACACGCAACCAACAAGAACCCACACAAAGACAGATGAGTATGGCGCCCTAAAAGGTGTATTAATATTATTGCTAATCAGCAAAGCCCCCAAAATCACCCATCCGGCAATATTTATTGCGTACTCACCAGAAGAAAAAGCTTTCCTGACCGCAAGGAATAATATAGAAATATTTCCAATTAGAAATACCAGCCCCCCCCTTAGAAACCATTCGATGTATTGATTGTGTGGCGTACCCAACTCACCAGAATCCGTCGCAAATCCGCTACCGACGAACAAAAAAAACGGCCCAATATCAAATGCCCCCATTACGTTTCGAATGACGTCCGAGCGACCGCCAGTCAACTCTGACGTACTTGATGCAGAGACAACGTCTGATATCTTCGCCAAGAATACAAAATCGGAGACATTATCGCCAATCATGTACAGCAAAAGAAACAACAGCGCAGGTAACAGCACCGCAAAGAAAAGCGCATAGTATAACTTTGGGAAGAGCCCCTTTCGCCGAAAAAAACCGCGTCCGATCATCAGAAACAACAGCAGAATGGCAGCCTCTCTTGCTCCGCACAAGAGAATATCAACTACAGTTATAACCCAAGCGACCCATTTCACATATCCCTCGAAAAGCGAAATGAGAAGAAATGCACCAACCGCCAACAGAGTCGAGTAATAAATAAATTTCTGATAAATTGAAAACAGGCCGAATATCGAATCTTCACCACGAACGGCAAATGCGCCCAAGACACCAAAGGAAACAAACGAGGACAATAAATGCAGGCCTGCAGCGATGGCAATGGAAACCGCAAAGCCACGTAAAATCTCGTTCAGCTGATCCTGGCTATTCAGCTCTATGCACCATGGCAAGAAAAATCCCGCCATAGCCGGCACCAAATACAGTGCCAGCAGCGAGACGTCCCTTGCTCCAGCAACGATGACAGCAAGCACCGCCACTCCAAACACCCAAAAAGTGAATAGCAATGGGGTTAAAGAGAGTAGCGTCTTACAAAATTTTCCGACCCCCATGCCAAACAAAGCAGCAACCAGGAAAAACGAAAGCGGGACAGAGAACTCATATGAATCGGCCCCACCTTGGAATACTGAAAGGTTAGCAGTAAAAAACAACGGAAAGGCAAGTGCCAAACCGATGCCAAAACAAAGAATCTTGTTAATCGGAACCATAAGTGCCACGGAGAATCACTGGGGAACGGTATATTTCATATAAAAGCTCTTAGGCACCAATTCAAGCTTATACATCAACCAAAAGAATGGACGAAGTCGCTCGAACGTCTTCTTGTATGTTTTGTAATCCTTATATGTCTTTTTGGGTACATTCATGACTGTTTCAAAATCAGCATCGGAATAACCAAGACGTTTTTTGACATACTCAACCAAATCAGATTCAATATGCGGCGGCTCCTGCATTAAACTCAATGCATCCTCTCGTGTCATCCAGCCATTACGACAGTAAGCCGAATAGCCCGCAATACGAAAATCGATATTCCAGCGCACCGGCAGAAAATGACTATGATAAAATGCCGTGAATCTGTTTTCCAAATGGTGCCCACCGTACCACTGCCAACCGTATTGCTCCACCAGCATTTTCTTTGCTGCTTCTTTGTCGTAATCCATGTAATACAATGGACGAACCTTTTTGATACGCCCCAAGATCATCCAGCGTAAAAAATCTGTCAACCATAAATTAGGAAATGTCTTGAGCGGAATTTTCCCGAATTGCTTATGCACTGAATCTATGTATTTCCCATCCATATAAATCCACCCCAAAGGCGCAACACCCTCAGTGCGAAAACTATGCCCTTCGATCATATATTTAACGCCAAACTTCTCCGCAGCCTTGTATAGCGTTGTCGCAAGGGCAATATCCGTTGGCGTTTCCAAGTCCTTTACACCAGCACGAAAGAATGAACGATAGATATCGTCGTATTCTTTGTTATCTACAACGATTGTAAAGAGATCAATACCCAGTTTATCAAGCACATTATGAATATTTTCAGTCGCTACCGTCGAATTCCAGGTGTTATCAAAATGCACAGCCAACAGGCGCAATCCGTAGCCATGCATTTTATGCAACAAATAAGATGAATCACACCCGCCGCTGACGCCGATGATTGCGTCATATCTCTTGCCTTTGCCCGCAGCCTTGATTTCATCAACCATTTTCAACAGGCGTGCCTCACCCTCGGCCCCAGTCGGATATTCAGCTTCCAGCTGCTCAATTTGACGGCAATAGCTACAAACCCCCGCCTCGTCAAACGAAATATTCGGCACACTCTCATCGTAAATACAACGCGAGCAAATCTGCTTTTCCATTACTAATTACCCCTGCTCAAATATGCTTTCTTGTTGTTCCCGGCTCGGAAATTTGATGAGCACACCCAAATCCTTGCCTTGAAACACCGCCATACTTCCAATAGCAACTGCAGAGGCATGTCCGTCTTGATTCGCCGCCCTGACATCCTCCAATGAACCCGCACCACCACATGCAATTACAGGAATACTTACTGCATCACACACGGTTTGCAATAGCGTCAAATCAAACCCCGACCAAGTGCCATCCCTGTCAATTGAATACAGCAGAATTTCTCCGGCCCCTGCAGCTTCCATTTCCCGGGCCATCGTGACCGGGTCGACTTTTGTATCACGTGATCCACCGTGAGTACGCACAGTATATTTTCCGAAAAAATTCTTCTTCACATCCAGCGTAATGACAACTGCCTGGTTGCCAAACTCCGCAGCAGCACGGCGAACCAATGCCGGATTATCAATTGCCGCGCTGCTGATCGAGATTTTCTCAATGCCTAGTGCAAACAATTTCCTCATCTCATCAACGGTAGTGACGCCACCACCGTAACATATAGGCATAAAACATTCGCCAACGATGTTCTGAATGGTTGGAAAATCGATTCCGCGCCCTTGCGTCGTCGCAGAAATATCAATCAGAATCAGCTCATCAACTTCTTTCTGGTTGAATATTCGAACGGCGTTAACAGGATCTCCCACATAGGTCTTCTTTTTGAACTGAACGGTTTTAACGAGGGCACCATCATCCATCAAAAGACAGGGTATTAGCCTTGTCGCCAACATAGGTTACATTCTCACAAAATTTTCAATCAGCCGCATGCCAAAACGGAGGCTCTTCTCGGGATGAAACTGCACCCCCATGACATTGCCCCTATATACGCCAGAAGTGAAAGAATAGCCGTAGGACGATTCAAGCAACGCATTCGTTTGATCGGCACATTCGAAATGGTAAGAATGAACGAAATAGTAGCGGTATGACGCATCTATTCCCTCAATCAGTGGATGCTGCTGGCACGCACGCACGCGGTTCCAGCCCATATGCGGAATCTTCAGGCTGGCATTTTCATTAGAGAACGTAAATCTCTTTACCTTGCCTGGAATCAACCCCAATCCCGGCAAGTTACCTTCCTCACTAGCGTCGGACAGCAATTGCATCCCCAAACAAATGCCGAGAAATGGTGTGCCACTAGCCGCTTTGTCTTTGAGGAACTGGGTGAGGCCAAGGTTCTGAAGCTTTCCGATGGCATTGTCAAAACTTCCCACCCCCGGCAGCAATATTTTCTCAGCTCCCGATAATTCGGAGATGTCGCCGGATGCCTTTGCTTGCCCGCCGACTTTTTTGATCATATTCAGAACAGAACCAATATTGCCGACGCCGTAATCCACCACGTAGATCATTTTTCATGCCCCCCCCCGATGCCATTCTGCTGCATGAAATCCGCGAGATAGACTTCATCAATGTCACGGATAACTCGTGCTGGAGATCCACCAACCATGCTATTCATAGGAACATCCTTGGTGACCACTGACATCGGCAAGATGATGCAACGATTGCCAACAGTCACGCCCGGATAAATCACGGATGGCCCGCCAATAAAGACGCCATTTCCGATTTTTGTTTCCTTACGAATTATGTATGGGTTTCCGGATGCATTATCCATCATTACATTCGCCATGGCACTGCTATGGCTCCAGATATAGCTACCAGAACCCACCGTGGTATGCTCCCCCACAGTTAGCCCGCCGGATGCATCCAAGATCACTCCCTCGCCAATCCAAACAAACTCACCACAGGACAACTTGTCTGATGCGATGATCTTGGCATTTTCGCGCATTCGGCAGCCGGCAGGCAGACCATAGAACATTGCCCGCTCGTCGTCAGTCATAACCAGTGTGAGTGCGCGCTTTAACAACTCTTCACGCAATGCCTTGCTGCGTTGGTTATCGCTAAGAGCAAATGCATCGGAAGCCCAAATGCGTTTGAGCAATTGAAGCACATTGTCTTTCACAGACATTGCAATCAAGCCTTCGTTATCCGAGTGATTTCATGAGCGACACGCGCCACATCTACACCGTGGTAACACGGAAGGGTAATCGTGCAATCGTTTAGTTGTTGTGAATTCGGTTGAATGTCGCGATAACGTTCGGCATAAAAAGTGGTTGCGCTCATCGCATAGGTTCCGATCGTCGTTTCGATGTCGCAAAGCTTCAATGCAGCCACCAGCGCATCTCTATTGCAGCCTTCTGGTACGTGGAACACCATGGATTGCACGTTATGACGAACCGATGCACCCAACTTCTGAATCTTGAAGCCGAGGGGCCTGAGCAAGGCCTCATACGCGACGCGAATCTCGTTCCGCTCATCAACAATTTGCTCGAGCCTAGCCAGCTGTTTGCGCCCCATCACCGCCTGCAGTTCAGAAAGGCGGAAGTTATACCCATAATCAACAAAATCCAGACCCGGCCCCTTCATTCCGCGAGCGCCATGGGCGAGCTTGGCTTCGAGCCAGTAGGCCCACTCATCACGATCGGTGGTGATTGCCCCTCCTTCCCCGGTCGTCAGTAACTTTCTCGGGTGAAAGCTGAAACAAGTCAGATCTGCGATCGCACCACAACGTCGTTGATGTTCGCCGCTCCCAATTGCACATGCAGCGTCTTCCACCAAAGGAATGCCGTGCCGCTGGCAAATTGATTTAATCTCTGTCAGACCAGTCGGATTACCAAGCGCATCGACAAAAATCACGGCCTTAGTTCGAGGAGAAATTTTCTTCTCCAAGTCTTCAGGCAGCATATTGAACGTATCCAACGAAACATCGGCAAAGACCGGTCTAGCGCCCAAATCCTCAACCACGTTGGCTGTAGCCGGAAAAGAAAAATCGGAAACGATGACTTCATCGCCAGGCCCAACACCCAGCAACTTCATGCAAACCCACAAAGCTGTGGTCGCCGACGTCACTAAAAACGCGTGCTTAGCACCGGTGTAGGCCGCAAGCTCCTGGCGTAGTGCCTCAACGTGCTGCCCTCGCGTGAACATGCCACTTTCAAAGACATCACGAAACTCAGCTTCGACATCTTCAAAGCTGATGTAAGGTTTTATCAGGCGAATTGCACTCATTATTGGACTCCAATTTGTTGGCGATACCAGTCCAGCGTTTCCCTCAAACCCACTTCAAATGGAGTGAGTGAGTAATCAATCAAGCGATGCACCTTTTCATTGCTCGCATTATGGCAAAGCACATCAGACTTCCGGCCCGGTTTATTTACAATTTCGCCGGCATAAGTCATTTCACGACAAATCCTGCCCAGCAAATCACGCATGGAAATCTGGTTGTCCGTTGAAATATTGACAGACTCACCAGCAGGAAGCACGCTATACAACTTTGTAACCGCATCCACCGTGTCATACACGTAAATAAAGTCGCGGCTCTGAAGACCATCACCATGCAATTCCGGTGTAATGCCTTTCAAAATACGCCATGCAGTAATCGGGATAATGCCAGCCAGCATACCCTTGTAATTTTGCCTTGGGCCATAGTTATTGAATGGCCGGACGATAAAAGCATCTACACCGAACATGCGAACATAACTTTCCACCGCATGATCCGCCGCAGCCTTGCCTGCAGCATAAGTTGTAGTTGGATTCTTTGGATGCGCTTCATCCATAGGTTCATAAACAGCGCTACCATATACTTCTGAAGTGGAAAAATGGCAAAGGGTCTTGAATGCACCGAGGCGTTGAAATTCCAGTAAATTCAGCGTCACTGTTACATTGGTTGAGAATGCATTCGCTGGATTTAAGAAGGAATAATTCAGCGCCTTGGTTGCGCAGTTGAATACCGTATCAATTTGGTGATTTGCAAAGATATAACTCAGACTGGTCTGAAACTCTGCATCATCGCGATAGAAAGTAACGTGGCCGCTCTTGTACGCCTCAACGAGATTGTCTTCACTGCCGACAAATAAATTGTCGATGACAACGACTTCACGCGCGCCCATTGCGAGTAATTTATCAACCAAGTGACTACCGATAAAACCTGCGCCACCAGTCACAAGAATTCCTTGACCGACGAGAGACGAGCGTTGTGTCATTGCAGCACCGCCTTCTGAATCTGATCGCAAATTTGCATTGCTTCTAGGCCAGCCAATGCATCGGGTAGGCTGACAGCTTCGCCTTGGCAACGGGCCACAAACGTCTGTAGCTCAATCAGCAAAGCTTCCTGCGGCCGCACCTCCACGGTCTCCTCCAAAGCACTGATGGTATAGGGCTCCCCCGATTGCTGCCGGATTTCCGACTGCCGATTAATTACAATCTCTTTACGCATCAGCTCGCAATCAACGTACATATCCATACAAGTGGCTTGAACCGAGCGAACTTTCTTTTCGGTAATGCGGCTCGCTTGAATACGGGAAAACCGGCCATTTGTGTGCGTAAGCAACGCAGAAGCAAAATCGATCATTTGCCCTTCTTTTACACCGTGGGCAGACACCGTGCAGACGGGACCATTGATATATAGCGCCAGATCAATGTCATGGATCATCAGGTCAGTGACCACATCTACATCGGTAATACGCGCAGACAATTTATTGGTGCGCGTAAAATCGACACTAATTATCTGCTTTGACTTATCCAACACTTTCTTCAATTGTTGAATGGCAGGATTGAATCGCTCGATAAATCCAACTTGAACATTCAGCGCGTGTTGTTGTACAAAAGCATGCAATGCCTCCGCCTCTTGCAAGGTATCGGCCAACGGCTTTTCTACAAATATGTTTTTGACGTTAGTAGCGACCTTCCGCACATATTCCGCATGCGTAACAGTAGGTGTGGCAATAACCACGGCATCCACTTGATCCAGCACCTGATCCAGGTTTTCAGCTACCGGAACGCTGTATGTTTCACCCAACCGCCGGGCCGACTCAAGGTTTGCATCGTGGATAAAGACCAACTCCACACTTTTGAGCATGGCAAGCACCCGCAGGTGGTTCTGGCCCATTTTTCCAAGCCCAATCAGACCAATTCTCACCGGATTCTTCTGCATAATCGCCACCTTAATTATTTCCTTGAAACCACATTGCCTTCCCGGTCGACGGTCGCCACGACACGAGCGGGATTACCCATAACCATCGCATATGCAGGCACATCTTTGGTCACTACTGCGCCAGCCGCAACCATCGCATATTCGCCTACGACTATACCGCAAACAATCGTGGCATTAGCACCGATACTTGCTCCAGCCTTGACAAGTGTCGGCGTTATTTTCCACTCGGCATTGAATGCTCGCGGCACCTTATCGTTTGTAAAGGCCGCATTGGGGCCGACAAAGACATCGTCTTCAATCGTTACGCCGCTATAGACCGACACACTGTTTTGAATCTTGCAATTATTGCCAATCTGCACGCCATGGTCGATATAAACATCTTTGGAAACAATGCAATTACGGCCGATAACGGCTTGTTCGCGTACTTGCACATTGATCCAAATTTTGCTCCCTTCGCCGATCTTGGCATCCGCCGAAACATTGGCACTCGCATGGACAAAAGAATCTGCATTCATACCGAATTTACTCACTTGAAGGCGGAGACGATTTGAGCGATCGTCGCATCATCCAGATAGGGGTGCATTGGCAGGCTGAAGATTCGTTCAGCGACCGATTCACTTAACGGGAAATCTCCAGGTTGATGCCCGAGATTTTCGAATGCCTTCTGCAGGTGCAATGGCTTCGGATAGTAGATCATGGTCGGAATGCCAGCCGCCTTGAGCTTGTCCATCAATGCCTGTCTAGCGGCTGCATTGGACGCAAGCACCGAGTATTGGGCCCATGCGCTGTAATAGCCGTTGGGCACCGTCGGTGTAATCAATTCGACATCCAGCGCAGCCAACAATCTGTTATAAGTGGCGGCAACGCGCTGCCTCGCGTCCAACTCGTCTTGGAAAATAGCCAGTTTTGGAATCAACACGGCGGCCTGTATGGCATCGAGCCGCCCCGTAATCCCTAACCGGACATTCTCATAACGATCACTGCCTTGCCCGTGGACGCGGATGGAGCGGAACAAATCTGCGAGCGTGTCGTCATCGGTAAAGAGCGCACCACCGTCGCCGTAACAACCCAGTGGCTTGGCTGGGAAAAATGAGGTGCAAGCAACTTTGGCCAGCGCTCCAGCTCGAAGTCCATTCAGCTTGCCGCCATAACCCTGTGCTGCATCTTCAAGGACAAAGAGGCCATGGCGCTCCGCCACTGCATTGATCTGTCCATAGTCTGCCGGCAACCCAAATAGATCGACTGCGATAATCCCTCGCGGCTTCAGGACAGCCAATTTCTCTGCAGACCACTTTGGTAACGCGGTGCAACTTGTATCACCTGTTTTGAGCGCAGTGATTGCCTTATCCAGCGCGGCTGGATCGATATTGAACGTTTCTGGATCAATATCGACAAAAATCGGAGTTGCGCCAAGCAACGCAATCACTTCTGCAGTTGCAAAGAAAGTGAAGGGGGTTGTGAATACCGCATCACCAGGACCGATTCCTTCAGCCATCAAGGCAATCATCAACGCATCCGTGCCTGACGCGCAGGAAATGGCGTGTTTGACCCCGGTAAACTCTGCCAATTGCTGTTCTAACGCCGCAACTTCAGGACCCAGAATATATTGGCCGCTGCGAAGAACGGCGAGCACCCGTTCTTCTACATCAGACTGAATACGCTTGAATTGACTGTTCAAATCGATAAATGGGACCATAACAACCTCAACGCTAATGAAAAAAAATCAAATCCAGCCATCAATTGCCAACGGCATTTTTGATGTAACCAGGAAAACCTTTGTAAAACAGATACGAGCATCCGAATAAAACCACCAACCCGGTCAGCAACTGCAGCTTCACCATGACCAATACGTTCACAGACAAACTAAGCAGTTGCGGCGTCATCAAAAGTACCGCGAGCGTGATAACCGTCAACATAAAGGACTCAAATTCTTTGCCAATGTAATACAACACGGCCCCCGTAACCGCGTAGCCCCCCCAAAGCGCCAGCTTGAGTGCCACCAATATCGAAAATTCGACAAAATATGCGTCGAATTTTACAGGATAGAAGTGATGCAGAAGGGCAGCTATCGCAACGCTCGCCGCAGAGACCCCAGTCACCAAAGCCAGACAGCCCGCCTGCAGCTTCCAGACTCCACGGCTTCCAATCTTTCGCGAGACGATCATTGAAACGGCATAAGTCTGAAAAGGAAAGAAAAAGGCCGCCCCCCCTTGGTAAATCAGTGATGCCAAGGAGTACGAACCCGCAACTCCGCTATGGACATCTGCAGGCGTCACGTACAGGAATTCAGCGCTGCCGTAAATCGTAGACACGCAGATCGACGCCAAAGGCCATACCGCCCCTTTCAGCAACACAGGTAGCGCAGCCGTGTCCGCTCTGATCGAGCGAGCAACATATTCCAACGTCGGTTTGAATACACTACGCAGGCTAAAAAAGACAAGCACATAGGACATCGCCATAAATATTAGTGAGTATTTGGCGCCACCAACCAAACCGCCTAACGCAGCAAACAAAAACAGAAATGCGCGCCATTGGAATTGAAAGCGTGAATAGGCTGAAAGCCGACTTTCAGCCTGCAGAACACCGAGCATCATATTGCACAACACCGCACCGCAGATGGCTAGAGGATAGGAGACAATATAAAGCGCCTTACTCAACTCGCTGTAAGATGACACTGAGACAGGCATCATTTTGAAAACAATAGCGCCAGCTAGTAGCGCAGCAATCATTGTCGCTCCAGCCGAGAACAATAACGCCGATTTCTTCTGCGAAGGCGTAAATGTCGGCAAATACTTGGTCAATGACACATTGAGCCCTAGCAATGCAATACTGCCCGCCATCATGATGTATGCATACGCCACACGAAAGTGGCCGAAGTTCTCCTTGTCCAGCAACGCCCCCATAAACAACAGGCATAGCAAATAAACCAGATTAGCTCCACTGTTTCCGGCAACGAGGGACAACAGTGACCTCATTGAATCCGTACGTAACCGACCCAAAATATTTTGCAACAAACCGCGCACCCTCAACCGGCCTTCTCTAGCAAATGCAGGTAGAGCACGGACATATCACGCATTACGATATGTGCATCATGGTACTTTTCTACGTACTTCCGGCTGGCAAAGCCGATATCGGCACGTAACTGAGCATTCAAGATCAGGCGCTCCAGAACCACTTCAATCGTATCTGGGTTCGCGTTAACAATTGGTAAATCCGCCGGGTAGCGGGAAAGCAAATCTTCGCGAATATACGAGATGGTCGGCTTCCCCATCGCCATCGCCTCTACTGCTGTCATGCCGTGCCCGCCACAGCGCAATTCATCAACGTAAACATCACACGTATTCAGCAAGTCAAAAAACTGCTCTTGCGTAAGTTGCCTAACCATTTGAAATTCGAATTCCAGGCCTTTCTTTTTTAGGCGCTCAACTGCTTCTACGATGTGCTTGGTGCCCTTTATTTCCGGATTGGTTGGCACATGTAGCAAAAGAGGCACTTTCTTTTCTGCGGCCGGCGGTGAAAACATGAACCGGGCCAGCTCTACGGGCTGCCGGAAAATCTCAACCTTCTCGAAGTAATCCTCAGCAACTACGGCCAATTCTGGATCGGTTGCACAAACAGCGATATTCCTACTCCAGGATAGCCAACGCAGCTTGATTCGCAGGTCATGCCAGAAATTGGGCTGCTTGTAATAATATTTATTCAAGCTAAGTGCATGGCCATCCAAACGTGCATCCCCACCTCCGAGGGATAACACCATTGGTACACCTTGGCTCTTTAGATATGGGCCTTCAAACAAAAAATGATATTCACGATGCAGCAACGTTGTGCTGTGGTAATGTGCAAGGCAATACTTTTGGGGGCACTCTTTAAGAAAACGCAATGTTTTCTTTACTTGCGTCGCAAATGCGTCCTGATGCGAAAAAACAGAGGCATCGTATGGCAGCTTCCTGTCAAGGTCTAGAACATCCTTGTATACATGCACAACATTTTCTGCCGCTATGCCCATATCCCGGCTAACTCTCGCAACGGTATGAGGCCAACCGGCCAGACTGCCAAAGTGTAAAATCTTGCGATCGCCCAATTCTTTCTGTTTTTGAATCAGCCTGGCAACGGGATCAACCGGAGCCCTATTTATTACATCCATCAGCATTGTTTTTTAATCCAAAACCCAACATGAAAGAATCAAGCAAAATGGCCGCGGCTCTTTTATTTGCTCAACATTCCTCTGGTATCGATAATTGAAGCTTCCTGACAGAACTCAATTTTTTTGAACTGCACATGATCAACCAGAATTACAATCACGTTTGCGTTGGCAATCGCCTCATCAATCGATACCAGTTCAATCGATCCGCTCAATTGCTTCGGCAGCTCTGACACATGGGGCTCAACAGCCAATATACGTCCCACCCCCTTAGCGGCCAAGATCCTCACAATCTCAACTGCAGGGCTTTCCCGCAAATCATCAATATTCGCTTTGAAGGCGAGTCCGAGGCACGCAATGACCGGCTCCCTGTACTTAGAAGCCGACTCCACAACCTTGTCAACCACGAAGTGTGGCTTGCTATCGTTCACTTCGCGTGCAGTGCGGATAATGCGAGCTCGCTCAGGGGCGGAATCAACAATAAACCATGGATCCACTGCAATGCAGTGTCCGCCAACGCCAGGTCCCGGTTGCAGAATGTTAACGCGCGGGTGGCGGTTAGCCAGTTTAATCAGCTCCCAAACATTGATATCAAGCTTGTCGCAAATCATTGAAAGCTCATTTGCAAAAGCTATGTTGACATCGCGGAACGAATTTTCAGTTAGCTTGGCCATTTCAGCGGTACGGCAATCCGTCAATAGGCACTCTCCTTGCACAAAGAGGCCATATAACTCGGCAGCCATTTCAGCGGCACGCTTTGTTGCACCGCCGATGATACGATCGTTTTCCACCAGTTCGCGCAAGACGTGTCCAGGCAAGACACGTTCAGGGCAATAGGCCAATTGAATATCGGCAGCTTCGCCGACTTGATGCGGGAAGCTCAAATCAGGACGCACCTCGGCTAACCAGTTAGCCAGCTGCTCAGTAGCGCCAACGGGTGACGTCGACTCCAGAATCACCAAATTATTCTTCTCCAATACCGGAGCAATCGCGCGGGCGGCAGCTTCGATATAAGAAAGATCCGGTTGATGACCATCCTTAAAGGGGGTTGGAACCGCGATGATGAATACATTTGCGGCTAGTGGCGTGGTTGTCGCGAGCAGATTGCCAGCTTGAACCACATGGCGCACCAAACCGTCGAGATCAGGCTCGACTATGTGAATCTCGCCACGGTTGATGGTATCGACCGCGTGCCTGTTCACATCAACGCCTATAACCTTAACGCCCCGGCTGGCCAGCACAGTAGCAGTAGGAAGCCCGATATAGCCTAGGCCGATCACGGCAACGGTTTGATACTTAACCATTTACTACACTCCAAGTTGCAAGAATTTCAGTGATTCTTTTAGCCGCCAGGCCATCACCATAAGGGTTGTGCGCGCGAGACATAGCAAGATAGGTATCCGCATCATCAAGCAATCTCACAGCTTCTTGTACGATCTGAACTCGATTTGTCCCTACCAATTTGACGGTACCGGCAGCCACTGCCTCTGGGCGCTCGGTGGTATTTCGCATGACCAGCACAGGCTTACCAAGCGATGGAGCTTCTTCCTGTACGCCGCCGCTATCGGTCAGGATCAGGTAACTGCGACCCATCAAGTAAACAAAGGGGAGATAGTCTTGAGGCTCAATCAAATGCACATTCGGCAATTCGGCCAAGAAACGGCGGACTGGCTCTTGCACATTGGGATTGAGGTGAACCGGGTAAACGATTTGCACATCCGGCCGCATGGCCAACTCGGCCAAAGCAGTGCAAATGTTATCGAAACCAACACCAAAATTCTCCCGCCGGTGGCCTGTGACCAGAATCAGTCTCTTCTGCTTATCCAGAAATGGAAAACGACCAGCCAACTCAGCATTTAGCGCAGCATTCTGTCGAATGCGTGTATCGACCTCCAGCAGTGCGTCAATGACCGTGTTACCGGAAACATGTACCTTGTTGGGTACAATGCCTTCCCTCAGCAAATTATTCTTCGAAGCTTCCGTTGGAGCAAAATGAATAGTGCCAATGGTGCCTGCAATCTTTCGATTCATTTCCTCAGGCCATGGGGAATATATATCACCGGTTCGCAGACCAGCCTCGACATGCCCAACCGCGATACGTTGATAGAATGCGGCCAAACTTGCTGCCATTGTAGTTGTGGTATCACCATGAACCAAGACGATGTCAGGCCGCCACGCTTCAAAAACACTCCGTAGACCAAGCAGCACACGGCTGGTAATATCGGTTAAATCCTGTTTTGGCTGCATTAAATCCAAATCAAAATCCGGCTGGATATCAAATAGTCCAAGCACCTGATCAAGCATTTGACGATGCTGTGCCGTTACACAAACCTTCACCTCAAAACGAGCATCGGCTTGCATCGATTCAACTACTGGGGCCATTTTAATGGCCTCAGGTCGAGTACCAAAGACCACGAGAACTTTCTTCATGCAAATACGTCCACATTTATCGATTTTAGGGATAAGCCTTGTCGATCTTTTTCGGAAACTATTGGTGAGCCCTCCAACATCCAATCGATGGATATAGCGGGATCGCACCAAGAAATACAGCGCTCGAATTCCGGATACCAATAATCGGTAGTTTTGTACAGAACCTCAGCGTATTCTGAGATCACTAGGAAACCATGGGCAAACCCCTCTGGGATCCATAGCTGTCGTTTGTTTTCTGCCGAAAGCGTCTCGCCCACCCATTGTCCGAAGGTTCGTGAGGATTTACGCATGTCCACAGCAACATCGAAGACTTCACCCGCCACCACACGGACGAGCTTTCCTTGCGGATACCGGATCTGGTAATGCAAACCCCGCAATACATGTCTAGCTGAGCGAGAATGATTATCTTGAACAAATTGCACCGTCTGGCCAATTGCTTGTTCAAAATTCCTTTGATTAAAGCTCTCGAAGAAAAGACCCCTGTCGTCGCAGTACACTTGCGGTTCTATAATCTTGACGGCTGGGATTGCCGATGAAATGACTTTCATCAAAACAATCGCTCATTCATGATGCCAAGCAAATACTGGCCATACCTTGTTTTCTTCAGCGGCCTTGCGAGTAATTCAAGTTGTTCGGCATCAATATATCCAGCGCGAAAAGCGATTTCTTCCGGGCAGCATACCTTCAGCCCTTGACGAGCCTCGATGGTCTGGATGAACTGACTGGCCTCAAGCATCGATTCATGTGTACCTGTATCAAGCCAAGCATAACCACGCCCCATGACTTGCACATCCAGTTGGCAGTCTGCGAGATATCGTGCATTTACATCGGTGATTTCCAGTTCGCCACGTGCCGAGGGCTGAATCGACTTAGCGATTTCTATTACCCGTTTATCGTAAAAATACAAGCCAGTTACCGCATAATTAGATTTGGGAGATGTCGGCTTTTCTTCCAAGCTAAGCGCTTGTCCATTAGCATCGAACTCCACAACCCCATAGCGTTCTGGATCATTGACACGATACGCAAATACAGTGGCGCCAGCAGTTTTAGCAGTTGCCTTTGCAAGCAAACTCGCCAAATCGTGGCCGTGGAAGATATTGTCCCCCAATATCAAAGCGACATCATCATTGGCAACAAAGTCCCCCCCGAGGATAAAAGCTTGCGCCAAACCATCAGGGCTAGGCTGCACCATATATTGCAAATGGATTCCCCATTGGCCGCCATCGCCAAGCAATTGTTCGAAGCGCGGCGTGTCTTGTGGGGTAGAGATGATAAGGATATCGCGAATCCCGGCCAGCATTAGAGTGCTGAGCGGGTAATAGATCATAGGTTTGTCGTAGATTGGCAAAAGCTGCTTTGATACAGCAAACGTCGCCGGATAGAGCCGGGTTCCAGCCCCTCCCGCGAGGATGATTCCTTTTCTGTTTGCCATGAGAATTGCTTCCTTTATTGGGTAAGCTGCGCCAATACATGAGCGACACCGATACGCCAATTCGGCAACACAAGCCCAAATGTGTGTTCCAATTTAGTAGTCGCTAATCGAGAATTGGCAGGACGCGGAGCAGGGCGTGGATAGGCCGCAGCCGAAATTGGCACAAGCTGTGCCGGTCCTGCCTTCAGCGCTCTGCCGGCCTCCATCGCTTGGTTTAACACCACTTGCGCGTATCCATGCCAAGTCGTTTCCTCAGCAGCAACCAAATGGTATGTTCCGTAGGGAAAATTGTTCCTGTCCGTTGTACGTAAATATTGACCAAGTATCTGCGCGGTTGCATCGGCGATCAAACTTGCAGGAGTTGGCGCACCCCACTGATCCGCAACGATTTCCAACCTCTCTAGCTCGGCAGCGAGCCGCAACACGGTTTTAAGGAAATTTCCTCCGTGTGCGCCAAATACCCAACTGGTACGAAAGATTAAGTGCTTAGGAGTTGCCTTGGCGACACCCAGCTCGCCATCCCGCTTGGTCTTACCGTAGACAGATTGCGGGTTGGTCGCGTCGTCTTCGGTATATCGCCCATCCTTGCCCCCGTCAAACACATAGTCAGTCGAATAATGCACTAGCAACGCGCCAATTTGCTCAGCGCACTCACCGAGCACCCCCGGAGCGATCGCGTTAACAGCATGGGCAAGAAGTTGTTCACTCTCCGCCTTGTCCACGGCAGTGTATGCAGCCGAGTTGACAATGATATCCGGCTGCACACGTGCAACCAGTGCCTGGATCGTAGCCGGATCAACGAGGTCGCATTCACTACGATCAACCGCTATTACGTTGCCAAGCACGACCAAGCTGCGCTGTAACTCAAAACCAACTTGACCATTCTTGCCAATAATCAGAATCGTCGGCACATCATGCCCCGTATTGCTTGTTCATCCACTCACGATAGGCGCCACTGGTCACATTCTGCACCCACTCCTGGTTGCTCAAGTACCATGCCACGGTTTTTTGAATTCCGGTTTCAAATGTTTCGGCTGGTGTCCAGCCCAATTCTTGCTCCAGTTTTCGCGCATCGATAGCGTAGCGTCGGTCGTGACCAGGGCGGTCTTGCACAAAGGAAATTTGTTTGGAATATGGTTCGCCGTCTTTGCGCGGCCGCAATGCATCCAGCAACTCACAGATCTTCTTAACCACATCGAGATTGGCGATTTCGTTGTGGCCGCCAATATTATATGTTTCGCCTAGTTTTCCGGCTTCAAGCACGCACCTTATCGCGCGGCAATGATCATTCACATAGAGCCAGTCGCGAACCTGCTGTCCATCGCCATAAATCGGTAGTGGTTTGCCATCCAGCGCTTTCAGGATAACCAACGGAATCAGCTTTTCCGGAAAGTGGTATGGACCGTAGTTGTTGCTGCAGTTGGTAGTCAACACCGGTAAACCATAGGTTTGATACCACGCGCGCACCAAATGATCGGAAGCAGCTTTCGATGCTGAATATGGGCTGTTCGGCTCGTAAGCCTTGGTCTCTGCAAACGGCGGATCTTGCTCTTCGAGTGTGCCATACACCTCGTCGGTAGAAACATGCAGAAATCGGAATGCAGCCTTCTCATTTGCCGGCAACTTGACCCAATAAGCTCGCGCCGCCTCCAGCAAGTTGAATGTCCCCAAGACATTGGTCTGAATAAAGTCACCCGGACCATGGATAGAGCGGTCAACGTGTGATTCCGCGGCAAAGTTAATCACCGCACGCGGCGTGTACTCTGCAAGAAGCTTGATGAGCAATGCTCGATCGCAGATATCTCCACACACGAATATGTGACGTGCGTCACCATCGAGCGATTTAAGAGTATCGAGATTGCCGGCATAGGTCAGCTTGTCTAGATTGATGACAGGTTCATTCGATTGCGCCAGCCAATCCAACACAAAGTTGCCACCGATAAACCCGGCACCACCGGTCACCAAAATCATGCCAGTCGGCCTTTCCAGATGCTGCGCAGTTTCTCCAATCGGGCCTGTTGCTCTGAGTTGCGGCACATTTGCAGCAACGCCTCTCGAACAAACGAAACGAGTAGCGCAAGGAAGAAACCGCCCACCAACGCGAGGACAATCAGCAACGAACGCCTTGGTTTAACTTTATATTCCGGCTCAACAGCTGGATCTAGCACCTGAATGTTGGCGCCATCACGTGCCTCATCAAGCTTGGCAAGTTCATATTGTTTCGAAACCAGCTCGAATAGGGTTTCATAATATTTAACATCACGCATCTTACGGATGTACGCCAGCCCAGCTTCAGGCACTTGGGATCGAGACAACACGACATCATCGTCACTGCCCCCCTTGGTCAATTCAGCCAACTGCTGCTGCAAGCCGCCCAATTCGGCACGAGTACGCTGATACTCAGGGTTATCATTGGTCATGGCATGGCGCATGGCACCAAGCTGTACCTGTTTGGCAGCCATTTGGGCACGCAATGAGGCGAGCGCCTCGATGGTTGCCCTGCCCTGTGCTTCAAGTTGCAGCAAGCCGGTTTTTTCTTGTACCTGCTTGAGCGCCACTTCTGCATCAGCAAGTTCTTTTTTTGCTTTTTGCAATTGCCCTTCGAAGAATTGGCGGCGTAGCGCCGCTTCGCCGATTGCAAGCTCCTTGGTCAACTGACGGAGTCCATCAACGTAAGCATTCGCCAGCTCTGCCGCGCGCTTCGCCGATGTATCTTCAACTGAGATAGTAATCAAGCCATCCTTACTGCTGGCAATTTTGCTATTGCCCTCAAGCTGCTTGAGCGTCCCCTCTAAAGATTTGGATTCGTACGCCTCTCGCAATTTGAAACGCTCGACTAGCTGCGTCTCCAAATTGCGACTTTGCATCATCGCGATATACAGATCATTCGGACTCTTGACGCCCAGCGCACCACCGGCCGCACCAGCAAGGCCACCAAGTTGCGACAGCATGGCCGCAGCACTCGATTGCTGTTGCTGTGGTGGCAGGATCGAGGTTTTCGCCTCAAATACCGGGGTAGCAAGCAGGCTGTACACCAACGCAGCAACACCAGCGATCGCCGGCAAGCCAATCAGCAATTTGCGGTACTTGACTAATACAATCAGCAAATCAAGCAGACTGACTTCCTGCTCTGCAGGGCTAGGGATGACTTGGTTTTCCATCAATACGAGCTGCTGTGTTGCGGGGCGCTTTAGCGCCCCGTTGGGTCAATCGGAGAGACTTACTGGCCTAACACCTTGATGGCTGCGGCACCGGTACCGAAGTTAGCAAGAATCTGCGTCCAGTCCATCAAGTTCTTCACGAACGTTGTTCGATCAAGTTTTTCCGGCACGATAATCGTATCGCCCGGCAAAACTCGAGCTCCACCAACGCTACGGAAGGTGTATTGCTGCTCGGAGATCACCGAACCATCCGCACGAATTACATAAACACTACCCTTGTCAGCGGTACGGGTCGGGCCACCAGCCAGTGCTACGTAATCATCAACCTTTGCGCCATTTCGATACAGATAGCTCGCGTTCTTGTTAAACACGGAGCCGACCACGTTGATCGTGGCGGACTTGCCGGGGACAAAGAAACGATCGCCATCTTCCAGACTGACGTCCGGCAGTGCGTTCAATTCTCGCGCGTCCGGACCGAGGCCCAAGACGATCCGGCCGCTGACTTCGGCATTGCGCAATTTGTTGGCCCAACTGCTTTGCTGGCCAGCCGTTAATTGAGCCGCCTGCACATCTTTTTCGCTGACGGCATTCTGCGCTTGAGCGCTAGCGAATTGCTGCGCACCTTGCTCAAGTTCGTCTGCCAACTTGTCCATCGCATCGCGTTGCGACTCCTTGACCGACTCACGGTTGAACTCCGCGCCATAGAGGTAGGCGTCCTCAGTTAAACCACCGATGCGGGCAATCAACTGACATAGGGTCTCGCCACGTTGGACTTCGTAGATACCTGGGGTACGCACTTCGCCTTCCAGGCGCACAAAACGGGTTTGTTTGGCACCAGGAACCTGGATGTCGCTCTTCGAGAAGATATGGATCACGTCGCCCGGCTGCAATACCAGATCCTGCCTCGCATCCTTGGCCAGCGCCTTGGCAAGATCGAAGGACACCAGATGCGTGCGGAAATCAGCGTCTGTGCGCTCGATGGTCGCGTAATCCCAGTTGATCTCGATCTGTTCGGTGCGCAATTCCTGACGCACTGTTTCTGTATTGCGCGCACCAATCTTCTCGCGACCGTTTTGAGCCGAGGTTTGGGCTAGCGACATTGCCGAATTCTGCCGGAATGGCCGTTGACGGCTTTGCCAGAACTGCGGGTCAACCAGCTGTTGACGCGAGGTGATCAGGTCGCTGATGTGCATGCCTTCCCACCACGGCATACGTAACGGCTGGGAGACGTTACCCTTCAGCAGCACCATGTTTTCGACTTGATCGGCCAGTTTGTACACTTGCACGACGTCGCCACCGTGCAATGCGAAGCTATCCGCCTTTTTCAGTTCGATTGCATCGACCTTGCGCGTTTTCTGGTCTGCAATGCGCTCGATCGAGGCCTTGCCGTCCAGACCACTCAAGCTCAAGCCACCCGCCCAATCCAGCAGCTCTCGCAAGGATTCCTTGCCGCGCAACTCGTAGACTGAAGGCACATTGACACCGCCATGGATGGCCACTTGCGGGCCAACGGTGCCCACGTGAACCACGTCACCAGCTTGCAGCAGCAAATCCTGGCTCTTGTCACCGCGCAGCAGCAAGTCATAGAGATCGACGTCGCGCACAGTCTTGCCTGCACGCTTGATCTCGATATGGCGCATGCTGCCCTGCAGCGATGGTCCACCGGCTGCTGTAAGAGCCGTCATCACCGTGGACAACGCTGGCAGCGTGTAGCTGCCGGGCTGTTGCACCTGGCCGACGACGAAGACGGATACGGCCTTGAGTTCGCCCATCGTGACCGCGAGTTCAAAATTGCGGAATACCTTGGAGATCGCCTGATTCAGCCGCACCTTGAGTTCGCCGAACGGCACGCCAACCACTTGGACGTTACCAACCTTGGGAATGAATACATTGCCCGAACGATCGACCATCAGCAGCAAATCGGCATCGAGCTGACCCCAAATGCGCAGGGCAAAGGTATCGCCAACACCTAAGACGTAATCAAGTGAAACGCTGCCGGCTGGCAATGGAGCCAGCAGACGCTGTTGCGCGAACACTTTTGCGCCGTAGACCGGCAGATATTCGTTAGTGGTTTTGCACAGATAGCGCTGGAAATCGGTAATCGGCGGCAGCGGACGAGCATTGGACTGTAGGTAGGTTTGCTGGGCTGTCGCTGGAACCGGGCTTATCGACGAGGACTGACGGCCGGTCGATTGCCCCGTGGAAAGCTGCTGCGTGGCGGACTGAGCAGCTTGACCATTATTTTGCCCGTTATTCAGTAATTGCGCGGCTGGCAGATAGGGCTGCGGTGCCAGATATTGCTCGCATGTCGGCTCCGGCAACGCAGGCAACGCCCCTTGGTTCAAGTAGGCGTACTGATTGGAAGATTGGGCGCCCTGCGGTTGGCCTGCGTTCAAAACGGTGCCACTGGTCCAGTCGCGATTAGCTGAGTACGCGCTGTTGACCGAAGAACCGGTGGAGCTGCCGCCGGCAGCCGCCGAGCAATCGCCCGAGCCGGACGTACAAGCACTTTCTGCATAAGCAGAGGTCGCGGTGACAATCGCCACACACGCAAACACACGGAACAAGCGAGCAATCATGGAATAGGTAGGAAACAATATTGTCTTCGATAAGTATGCGAGCCACTGGGCTCGGCCAGCGGCAGACGTTAGCACGATTTCATCCTCCCTCCAATGGGATGGCCGGTTCGCGAGATAAGCTTCACATCTCTGTCACACTCGGCCTGACCACCGAAACACATCGCGAAACACCATGCGCAAACCCTAAACAAACCGTGATTCAGCTATACGGCACATACACCGACTCTCAGAGCACACGGCCAGCCTGGAACTGTCCTCAGTAACTAAAAAGCGCGCCAGACTGGCGCGCTTTTTTAAGTATTCCCAATACCCATCTGCTTAGAAATCAAAAGCCGTCTCAGCAGATGCATTCTTCAATCGCGGCAGATTATATTCAAACAGGCGAGTTTCGCCAAAACTGCCGCCAGCACGGGTTACCCGTACAGCGGTCATGATGGGCAGTTCACCCACAATAGCGATCAGACGGCCGCCATCTGCAAGCTGCTCTTTCAGCCCGGCCGATACTTCGGGCAATGAGCCGGTCACGATGATCGCGTCGAACGGGCCAGCGGAGTGTGCTGCAGAAAGTCCGTCGCCTTCGTCAATTCGCGCATTGCGGATACCTGCGCGCAGCAAATTGGCTTCTGCAGCCTGCTTGAGCGCAAGGTCGATCTCGACACCGATCACCTGTGCGGCCAAACCGGCAGCCAGCGCTACAACGTAGCCAGTACCAGCGCCAACAACGAGTACGCGATCAGTCGCTTTCAACTCAACATCCTGCACCAGCTTGGCTTCCAGCTTCGGTTCCAGCATGAAATTGCCATTGCCGAGCGGCAGTTGCGTATCGACGAACGCCAGATCCTTCTTATCGGCCGGCACGAAATCTTCACGCTTCACGGCGAACAGGCGTTCGAGGACTTGGCTGTCGAGCACGTTCCACGGGCGGATCTGCTGTTCAACCATCAGGTAGCGGGCTTGTTCCCAATCCATTTTTGCTTCACCTCAATGCGGCCCGGTTTCCGGCCGTCTGGTCAACTGAAATCAACTTGCGATTATCCCATAAGTTCAGTACCTTCGACGCATCTTCGCTAGGGGTTCCGTATTGATGCGTTTTAACGCCAGTCCGGATGAGAGAGTCCCTCAGCACCTGATCCGGTTCACACCGGCGTAGGGAAGCGAAAATGCCTCGCCACAGGCATTTCCAGCGCATCCCTGCGCCACTCTTGGAGATGCCCGCATGAATTCCCCCACCAAGCCGACCGAATTCCGCGCCAGCGACGCCCACGTCGATGAAGCAGCGATTCAGCCGTTGCCCAATTCCCGCAAGGTCTATGTAGCAGGCAGTCGCCCGGATATCCGCGTGCCGATGCGCGAAATCACGCAGACCATTACCCCGACCGAATTCGGCGGTGAGCAGAATCCACCAATCTACGTGTATGACTGTTCCGGGCCCTACACCGATCCGCAGGCGAAGATCGATGTACGCAAGGGCCTCTCCCCGATCCGCGCCAAGTGGATTGAAGAACGCAACGACACCGAACTGCTCTCCGGCCTGACCAGTGACTACGGCCGCATGCGCGAGGGCGACAAATCACTCGACCCACTGCGCTTTGAACTCACCCGCCAGCCACGCAAAGCCAAGGCAGGGGCAAACGTCGGCCAGATGCATTACGCCCGCCGCGGCATCGTCACGCCAGAGATGGAATACATCGCCATCCGCGAGAACCTGCAGCGCGAGCAATACATGGAAAGCCTCAAGGCGCTGGGCCCGAAGGGCGAGAAGATGGCTGCGATGATGCTGCGCCAGCATCCGGGCCAGTCGTTCGGCGCCAGCATTCCGCAACTGATCACGCCGGAATTCGTGCGCGATGAAGTCGCCCGTGGCCGCGCCATCATCCCCGCCAACATCAACCATCCGGAAGTCGAGCCGATGATCATCGGCCGCAATTTCCTGGTGAAGATCAACGGCAACATCGGCAACAGCGCCGTTACATCTTCGATCAATGAAGAAGTGGACAAGATGACTTGGGGTATCCGCTGGGGTGCGGACACCATCATGGATCTTTCCACCGGCAAGAACATCCACGAAACACGCGAGTGGATTCTGCGTAACTCCCCCGTCCCGATCGGCACCGTGCCGATCTATCAGGCGCTGGAAAAGGTCAACGGCAAGGCTGAAGACCTGACCTGGGAGCTGTTCCGCGACACGCTGATCGAGCAAGCCGAACAAGGCGTCGATTACTTCACCATCCACGCCGGCGTGCTGCTGCGCTATGTGCCGATGACCGCCAACCGCATGACTGGCATCGTCTCGCGTGGCGGCTCGATCATGGCCAAGTGGTGCCTGGCGCATCACAAGGAAAACTTCCTCTATACGCATTTCGAAGACATCTGCGAAATCATGAAGGCCTACGACGTCAGCTTCTCGCTCGGCGACGGCCTGCGCCCGGGCTCGGTATGGGATGCCAATGACGAAGCGCAGCTGGGCGAACTCAAGACACTGGGCGAACTGACGCAAATCGCCTGGAAACATGACGTACAGACGATGATCGAAGGCCCCGGCCACGTGCCGATGCAGCTCATCAAAGAGAACATGGATCTGCAGCTGGAATGGTGCGACGAAGCGCCGTTCTACACCCTCGGCCCGTTGACGACCGACATCGCCCCCGGCTACGACCACATCACCTCCGCCATCGGCGCCGCGCAAATCGGTTGGTACGGCACCGCCATGCTTTGCTACGTCACCCCCAAGGAGCACTTGGGCCTGCCGAACAAGGATGACGTGAAGGAAGGCATCATCACCTACAAGCTCGCCGCCCACGCCGCCGATCTCGCCAAGGGCCACCCCGGTGCGCAGATTCGCGACAACGCGCTGTCCAAAGCCCGCTTCGAATTCCGCTGGGAAGACCAGTTCAACCTCGGCCTCGACCCGGATCGCGCCCGTGAATTCCATGATGAAACCCTGCCGCAGCAAGGCGCCAAGGTCGCGCATTTCTGCTCGATGTGCGGCCCGCATTTCTGCTCGATGAAGATCACGCAGGACGTGCGCGACTACGCCGAGAAACAAGGCATTGCCGAAGCCGATGCATTGGCCAAGGGCATGGAAGCGAAGTCGATCGAGTTCGTGAAGAAGGGCGCTGAGGTGTATCACAAGCAGTAATCCCGAGCACCTCGCTCTACTCAAACGGGCCGCTGATGCGGCCCGTTGTCATTTCTGCAGAATCCCGCCCCATCCGGCCGGCGCTTCGTTTGGCCTTCAAGCCCTTGATTCCGTTATACTTCCGCCCCTCACCGCCACATCCAGTTGTCTGCCATGAGCCTGCCCGCCCACCAGCTTGAACTCCTCTCCCCTGCCAAGAACATCGACATCGGTCGCGAAGCGATCCTGCATGGCGCGGACGCGGTGTATATCGGTGGGCCGAGCTTCGGGGCGCGGCACAATGCCAGTAACGAGGTCAGCGAGATCGCCGAGCTGGTGCGTTTTGCCCACCGCTATCACAGCCGCATCTTCGTCACCCTCAATACCATCCTGCACGATGCAGAGCTGGAACCCGCGCGCAAGCTGATCCACCAGCTCTACGATGCCGGCGTGGATGCGCTGATCGTGCAGGACATGGGCGTGCTGGAGCTTGATATCCCGCCGATCCAGCTACACGCCTCCACGCAATGCGACATCCGTGGCGTCGAGAAAGCGCGTTTCCTCGCCGATGCCGGGTTCAGCCAGATCGTGCTGGCGCGGGAGTTGAAGCTCGACCAGATTCGCGCTGTGCGCGATGCGGTGCCGCTGGATACCACCATCGAATTCTTCATTCACGGCGCGTTGTGCGTGGCGTATTCCGGCCAGTGCAACATCAGCCACGCGGATACCGGCCGCAGCGCCAACCGCGGCGATTGCTCGCAAGCCTGTCGCCTGCCCTACACCCTGTCCGACGCCCAAGGCCGCGTGGTCGCGTTCGACAAGCATCTGCTGTCAATGAAAGACAACGATCAGAGCGCCAATCTGGAAGCCCTAATCGATGCCGGCGTGCGCTCGTTCAAGATCGAAGGCCGCTACAAGGACATGGGTTATGTGAAGAACATCACTGCCCATTACCGCCTGCTGCTGGATGAAATCCTGGAACGCCGCCCAGAGCTGGCCCGCGCTTCATCCGGCAGCACGGACATTTTCTTCACGCCGGATGTCGACAAAAATTTCCACCGCGGCCATACCGATTACTTCGTCACGGGGCGCAAGGAAGATATCGGCGCATTCGATTCGCCGAAATACGTGGGCGTCACGGTCGGCACCGTCACCAAGGTCGGGCCGAAGTGGTTCGAGATCGATGCCGCCGAGCCGCTCGCCAATGGCGATGGACTGAATTACATGAAGAAGCGCGACGTGGTTGGCGTGCAGGCCAATACGGTCGAGAAGGTCAGCAAGAGCGAAGCCGGCGCGATCTGGCGCGTGTTTCCGAACGAGGTCATGCAACAGCTGGATGGTCTGAAAGTCGGCACGCCGATCAGCCGCAACCGCGACCACGCGTGGGAAAAGGCACTGGGACAGAAGTCGTCCGACCGGCGCATCGGCGCGTGGCTGTCGCTGGCCGATTCCGCCGATGGCCTCGCGCTCACCGTGACTGATGAAGACGGCTGTACTGCTACCGCCAGCGTGGCACTGGCATTAGAACCGGCGAAGGATGCCGCCAAAGCCGAAGCCGGTTTGCGCGACAGTCTCGCCAAGTTGGGCAATACCATGTTCGTCGCCAACGATGTGTCGCTCGCGCTTTCGCAGCCGTGGTTCGTGCCTGCTTCGACCATCAACGCGCTACGCCGCGATGCCATCGAGCAACTCGAAGCCGCCCGCGTTGCCGCTTGGCCACGCCCGGAACGCAAAAAGGCCATCGAACCGCCGGTGGCCTACCCGGAAACCTCGCTCAGCTATCTCGCCAACGTCTACAACGACGCTGCGCGCGCTTTCTATACCAAACATGGCGTGCAGTTGATCGCGGCTGCTTATGAGGCGCACGAAGAGCCGGGCGAAGTCAGCGTGATGATCACCAAGCACTGCCTGCGTTTCTCCTACAACCTGTGCCCAAAACAGGCCAAAGGCGTGATCGGCGTGAAGGGCCAGATCCGCGCCGAGCCGATGACGCTCAAATCCGGCTCGGAAACCTACACGCTCAAGTTCGATTGCAAACCGTGCGAGATGCATGTAATCGGCAAGATGAAGCCGCACATTTTCAAATCCGCCCCGCCGTCATCCGTGCCGGTCGAGACGATTACGTTTCACAAGACGCGGCCGGTTTAATACCGCCCCACCGGCCGGGTCGTTTGACCCGTGCGTGGCGGTTCTCTTGCCCGCTGAATTCGCGGGTTACGCCTTGCGGCTAACCCGTCCTACGCGCCTACAAAATCCATACTTGGATCACACTGGCTGGGCAGCTGCCACTTTCGCAGGCAACAACCCCTGCGCCGCCAGCGCCTCACGCAATGCCACTGCCGTCTCGGTACGGGGCGTACTGCCGATCAAACCACGCAACTTGGTATCGACCAATTGATGCGGCCGGTTCCACAGATAACGCATTTCCAGCAAGGCACGCAGCAACGGCACCACTGGCGAGATCAGGCGAAACAGCCACCACGGCATTTGCTTGATCCGTAATGCCTGACCGACGGCTTGTTCGAGCGCGGCATGGAACTGCTGCCCGGTCAGCGTATGTCCTTCGAAGTTGAAGGCATTGAAACCGCTAAGTTGGTCGCGACGTTCCGCCACTTTCACAAACACCTCAGCTAGGTCAGGCAGATACGCCCAAGCATGCGCGACATCCATCGGCCCCATATAGGTCACACTGCCGCCCTTCAGCCCCTTGGCCATGATCTGGTCCAGCCAGGTGCCGGCCCCTTCCCCACCCAGAAAATCACCGGCGCGGATCACCACGCTGTTCACGCCTTGCGCGGCGGCGGCCTGCATCTGCGATTCCAGCGCGATGCGCAGCTTGGCTTTGCTGGTATTGGCGACCTGAGGCGTGGTCTCCAGCAGTTGCGACGGCATTTCGCGACCGTAGTTGTAGACATTGCCCGGCAGCATCAGCAGCGCACGGGTGGACTTGGCGAGTTGCAGCACGCTGGCGGTAATCGGCGGCAGATGCTTTTCCCACTGCGTGTATTCCGGGTTGATCGCGTTGACGATCACGTCGGCGTTTTGCCCTGCAGCGATCAAGGCAGCGGTATCGAGCACGTCGCACACCAACGGTTCCGCGCCGGCTGGCAAGGCATAGCGTGCCGGTGTGCGGGTCTGGGCAATCACACGCCAGCCGGCTTGGGCAAAAGCTGCAGTGGTAGCACGGCCGATACGGCCGTTAGCGCCCAGGATCATCACGGTATTTTTCAAGGCAGACATGGTTTGCTCCAGAGAAGGACCGCGATGCGCGGCGGGTGAAACCATTGTCGGATCGCGCCGCGTCAACAACAATACGCATGGATGCATAGCTGATATGCGCATATGAATACATTAAGGATTATCGACATGCCCACCGCCCCGCTCAGCGGCCTCGACCCACGCCGCCTGGATTGGAACCTGTTGCGTGCCTTTGTCGTCGTCGCCGATCAAGGCGCGATGTCTCGTGCGACCGACGTATTGGGCCTGAGCCAGCCTACCGTTTCGCGCCAGATTGCCGAGCTGGAAGCCCAGGTTGGCACCGCCTTGTTCGAACGGGTAGCGCGTGGTTTGCAGCTGACCGAGATCGGCAACACTCTGCTAGAGCCCGCCAAGCGGATGTTAGCCGCGGCACAAGCCTTAAGTCTGGCTGCAGCCGGGCAGGATCAGGCGATTGCCGGCACGGTGCGGATTACGGCCAGCGAGGTGATGTCCGCCTTTATCCTGCCGCCAATTTTGGCGCGGCTGGCAGCGGCTCAGCCGGGTATCGAGGTGGAGCTGGTTGCCTCCAATCGCGTGGATAACCTGCTGGAGCGCGAAGCGGACATTGCCATCCGCATGGTGCGGCCGACGCAAACCGGGCTGATCGCCCGCAAGATCGCCGAATGGCCGCTGGGCTTTTATGCCCGGCGTGATTACATCGACAACATCGCTGTGCCGCTGGAGATGGCCAGCCTGCACCGGCACCGCTGGGTGGGGTTGGATCAATCTGGCCAGATGATTGATGGCTTTCGCGCAGCCGGTTTCGACGTGGATCGACATTTCTTCCAGTTCCGTTGCGACAACCAGATCGTCGGCCTGCAAGCGGTGCGGGCCGGCCTCGGTTGCGGCATCGCCATTCGCCATCTGGCGCAGACGTTTCCGGAGCTGGTGCAGTTCATGCCGGAGCAACCGCTCCCGTCGCTGCCGGTCTGGCTCACGGCTCACCGGGAGCTGCGTGCCACACCGCGTATTGGCATCGTGTTTGATTTTCTGGCGGAGGCGTTGGCGGAATTCGGCGATGAGGGAAAACCAACGGCAACCTTGTAGGGCGGGTTAGACGCCTTGCGTCGTAACCCGCCGGACAATGTAGTGGAGAATCGCAAATGCGGCGGGTTACGACGCGAAGCGTCTAACCCGCCCTAGGCGTACAACGTCATTAACTAATCGTCACCCAACAACGCCCGGCGCAGGGTATCCGGAATCTCCGTCAGCACCAGCGTGCCGTTTTCCCGGTTGTAGATCACTTGGCCGGAGCGCAAGCTGCTGCGGTCGAATTCGATCTTCCAGTGCTCGGCCGATGCCTTGAAATGTGTCAGCGGTCGAATGGCGCGGCGATCGGGGACGAAGCCACCGGAGAGCTCGCGTTCTGGGTCGCCCAAGGTATTGCGCAACTCGGCCGGTGCATCCGGCCACGCGCGTTGCACCAGCACATCCAGACTGACCGGTTCGCCATCGTTACCGACTTCATCCAGATAGCCATGCGCGCGCTCGAACAGTGCATCGCGGGTTTCGGTTGGCAGTTGCTGGCGCTCGGCGAATTGCGTCAGGCCTTGCACCAGCTTCTGTGTTTCCTTGAGCGCCAAGATCACGTCGTTGCAGCCGAGGAAGAGCTTGAAGTAGTGCGCCACGTCACCACGCCCCTTGAGGAAGCTGATATAGCGCTCGGCGCCACGCTGCCAGCCGCCGAGGTCAATGCGGCCGGCGACGCGCAGATTGCCCATGTCCAAATGGATGCTGTCGACGATATCCAGCCCTTCAGTGATGGCGGTGCCAACGGTTTCGGTCACCAGTGCCACGATCAGCACATCGCGGCTCATGTCATCCACCCGGGCGATCAGCACGTAGCCACCGCTGGCGAGTTGCTCTTCACCGGCACGTACTTGCAGATGCTGCATCATCAGTTGCGCCAGCGTGATGAAGTCGATGGATTCCTCGATCACGTGCTGGCGGATGAAACGTGGCATCGGAAAGTTGTCTTCGTCGTCCTCGAACCGGCCATAGCCCTTGCCGGTGCGTTCGGCATAGCGCATGCACATATGGTCGATCAGCCGTTGCGCCGCTGGCGTCACGCGCATTTCGCCTTGCCGCAATGCGATCGATGCCGGGCCGTGCGGCTCTTTCACCAGTTGATGGACAACGAGGTTGCGGATGGTGTGTTGTTGCGTATCCATAAAGGCGATCCGAACTGGGGAATGAAACAGAGGGGCGCTATTGTCCCATCTTCGCCGTGTGGATGCGTACCTGAGATGGCCCACGATGCCGCTGCTCGAGCATCAATCGACGCATTATCTTGATCCGCGGCAATCCAATGGCATTTCCGGGCGGTGACGGGCAAGATCGCCCCATCCCTTCCTCCCTCGACCCAATCTCCGGTAGCCCTTTATGCAAAGCTTCTTCTACGCCCTTGCTTTCTCCATCGGCCTCGTCATTCCGGCGCAGGCCGCCATCAACAATCAGCTGAAGGCGGTCATCGGGGGCAGCACTCTGCTGGCCGCGCTGGTGTCATTCTCCAGCGGTGCCATCGTGTTGTTTCTGGTGGCGCTCTGCACCGGGCAAAAGTGGGGCAGCTTCGCGAGTGGTCTGCCGCGTGCAGACTGGTGGATGCTGACGGGCGGCACGATGGGCGCGTTTTTCGTGTTCGGCACTACCTTCCTGGCGCCGCGCATCGGCGTAGCAGCGATGCTGTCGTTGATCATCGCGGGCCAAGTGTTGGTGTCGATGCTGTTTGATCGCTTTGGCTGGCTGGGGATGCCGCTGAGGGAAGTGGGTAACGCTCGGCTGGTCGGCGCGGTGCTGGTCGCCGTGGGTGTGGCGCTGGTGAATTTGGGGGATAAGTTCTGGCGCTAAATACTAGATAGACAAGTCAGTGCAACTCCCCGGCCGCACCATTGCGTCGGGGCTACGCCATCGACCAAACCCCACTCAAAAAGCCGCTATGGCACGACGCCCGACCGCAGACAGTACATCGCGTACGGCAAGGTCGGGTAACACAGTCAGAGCGGCTTTTTGAGTGAGGCTTAGTCGCGCGCGAGGCGCTGGCGGACGTACCGCTCCACATCTGCCCGGTCGATCACGCCATCGGCGGTTGGCATGATCTCGCTCAGATCCACACCAAGCCGTGCCGCAAGGCTGGCGGCATCCCGGGTTACTTGCAGCACGTCAGCACTCGCTATCGACGATGCTTGCAACACCGGGAGCGCACTGCAGGCGGGAGGCAGATCCAGCGGTAGCCAGCCGGATTCCTGCTCTTCGATTTCCATCATCAGCAGCAATTCACCGCTGGTGATCTCTTCCCCTACTTCGATCAACAGCGATGAGATGCTGCCGGTATCCGGCGCGACAACCACGACTTCGCCATCCGGCAGCGCCAGGGTGACCAGCGCGCCGTCACGCACGGCCCAGTCCCCCGTTGTCACGTGGATCGTGACCACGTGACCGATTTCGTCGAATTCCGGGGCGCAAATCAGGTGGGAGGTGGTTTCAGGCATGGTAACGGCATAACGACAATCGATACGCCAGCCTACCCGATACGGCGCTGCATATCGATATATGCAGGAGAACACCTGAATTCACGGTGAACGAAGCGATTCAAAGAAACGCCGAAGCGCTTATTCGGCTGGGCGAATCATATCGATATGCAGGATGCCGTCTTCGTCATAGGCATCGCCCAATTGCGTAAATCCATGTTGGCCATAGAACCCGGCCAGATGGGCTTGTGCGCCGATCTGGTGGCCAAGGCCCGGGTAATGCGCATCGGACTTCCGTAGCGCCTCTGCTACCAAGCGATGCCCGATACCGGTGCCCCGTGCGGCAGGTGCAATCACCACCCGCCCCATGGAGGGCTGAGGATACTTGAGACCCGGCGGCACTAACCTCAAACAGGCTTGCAAGGTGCCGGCCGCATCGAACCCGAGCAGATGGAGCGACGGCTGATCCAGATCATCGATATCCGGGTAGATGCAGGCTTGCTCGATCACGAACACCTGCTGGCGCAGGCGTAAGTAGGCGTAGAGCGTATGCGGGTCAAACGCGTCGAACTCGAACCAGCGCCATGTGATTTCCATACCCGCCTTGCTCATCGGTCATATCCTGCGGCTGCACCGCGATTCATCAAATCTAAAAACAATAACCCCCTCGCGCAGGAGGGGGCTATCGGGGACTGCCTGTCTTGCAGAGCAGAGGGCGATCAGGCTGCCAGCACTTCGCGCCAACGGGCGATCTGGGCGCGCACCTGGTTCGGCGCGGTGCCGCCCACATGATCACGCGCAGCCAAGCTGCCTTCCAGCGTGAGCACGCCAACCACATCGGCCTCGATCAGCGGCGAGAAGCTCTTGAGCTCGACCAGTTGCAACTCTGACAAATCGCGGCGCTTTTCTTCGGCATAACGCACGGCCAATGCAACGGCTTCGTGCGCATCGCGGAACGGCAGGCCTTTCTTCACCAGGTAATCGGCAAGATCGGTCGCAGTCGCGAACCCTTGCTTGACCGCGCGTTCCATCGCCTCCGGCTTCACCGTTACGCCGCGCATCATGTCGGCATAGATGCGCAGGGTATCGCCCAATGTATCGACGGTGTCGAACAGCGGTTCCTTGTCTTCCTGATTGTCTTTGTTGTACGCCAGCGGCTGGGCCTTCATCAGCGTGAGCAGGCCGACCAGATGACCATTTACGCGGCCAGTCTTGCCACGTACCAGTTCGGGCACGTCCGGGTTTTTCTTCTGCGGCATGATCGACGAACCGGTACAGAAGCGGTCGGCGATGTCGATGAAGCCGTAGCGCGGGCTCATCCACAGTACCAACTCTTCGGACAGGCGCGACAGGTGGGTCATCGTCAACGCGGCGGCGGCGGTGAATTCAATGGCGAAGTCGCGATCGCTCACGGCATCGAGCGAGTTCTGGCACACGCCGTCGAAACCCAGCAGTTCGGCGGTGTACAGACGATCGATCGGGTAAGTGGTACCGGCCAACGCTGCAGCGCCGAGCGGTAATTGATTGACCCGGGCTCGGGCATCGAGGAAGCGATCGGCATCACGGCCGAGCATTTCCACATACGCCAGCATGTGGTGGCCGAAAGTGACCGGCTGTGCCACTTGCAAGTGGGTAAAGCCCGGCATCACGGTCGCGGCGTGTTGGTCTGCCAGATCGAGCAGCGATTTCTGCAGTTCGTGCGTGAGGGCAACCAGGATATCGATCGCGCCACGCAAATAGAGGCGGATGTCGGTCGCGACCTGATCATTGCGCGAGCGGCCGGTGTGCAGACGCTTGCCGGCATCGCCGATTTTCTCGGTCAGGCGGCGCTCGATATTCATGTGCACGTCTTCGAGATCAAGGCTCCACTCGAATTGGCCGGCGCGGATATCGGCCAGGATTTCCGACATGCCTTGCTGGATGGCGGCGAGGTCGGCGGCGCTCAGCACGCCCACCTTGTTGAGCATCGCGGCATGCGCAAGCGAGCCTTCGATGTCCACTTCTGCCATTCGTTTATCGAAATTGACCGAGGCGGTAAAGCGCTTGACGAGCTCCGAGACCGGCTCGTTGAAGCGGCCCGACCACATCTTGTTGGCGGAATCAGACATCGCGAATCCTGTGCGAAATTAAATAGCAAAGCGGGCGATTATACGGGTCAACGGGTTGCGCCGCAGCATAGCCAGCGTTTCACCGAGCTTTCAGGCGCCGTTTGCAACGAAGGCGAAAAACCCAGGTTGCAATCTACCCCCGTAAACGGAGGGTAGATTATCCATGCTGCAGCGCAACAACTAAATCAGGTATTTACCAGATGACGAACAGCAGCAACCAGCTGGCGACGAACGGCGACACGCCGACGGCCAGCAGGAGCATGGCGCTCAGGCGGCGCGGCGCGCTGGGGCTGCGCTGGCCCGTCATACGCCAGACAAGGCGTAGCGACCAGAGCAGCGCACAGGTCAGCAGCGTGAAGCGAAGCGGGTTCGCCCAGTCGGTGCCCAGTCCTTCGTGCTTGATCAGTGTGATGGTGGTGGCGGACAAACCGAGGAAAACGCCACAGCCCGCAGCGGGGATGAAGCCTTGGGCGAGCTTGTGCAGGCTCAAAGCGTTGCGGCCGGGCAACGCTCTATCTGCCAGCCAGAGCGCCAGATAGAGCGCCCCACCGACCACTACCGTGGTGACGGCAATGAAGCTGATGATCATCGCACCATCGAGCCAGCTGAAACTGTCGTTCACTTGCGGATAGTGGGTGAGCAACCACCACGGCGCGGAGTCGTCGAGCGGCCAGAGGATGTCGCGATCGATCAACCAAGTGGCGATCGATTGCTTGACCGCGACGAGCCAAGGGCTGGCCGACCACAGGAAGGCACCGACCGCCAGGCCCATCAGGCCGAACACGATCAGCGCGGTCTCCCAGCCGCTGCCCTTGGCGATCTTGACGACTTCTTCTTCCGGCGAACGCGCAACCAAGGTGATCGCTTCACGATGTCCGCTGCAGCGACCACACATGTGGCAATCGGATGCGCCTTTCATATGACGCAACGGCACAAGCGGGGCGCAATTGATCGGGATCACCTTGCCGTGGTGCGCGCGCCATTGATCTTCCTGCACCTTGAAGCGCCACGGTGCAAGCTTGGATAGAAGACCGAACACGCCGTTCACCGGGCACAGGTAACGGCACCACACGCGCTTCTCGCGGCCGGCCCAGAAACCCACCAGCATGGCGCCAATGGTCGAGCCGCCCAGCACCAGCAACACGGCGAGCGGGTATTGATAGACGCTGACGAGCTGGCCGTAGACCGTCGTCAACGCGAACGCGACAAAGGGCCAGCCGCCCCAGCGCATCCATTTCGGAATCGGCTTGTTCAGGCCGCGCTCACTCGCCCACTCGGCCAGCATGCCCTCAGGGCAGAACCAGCCGCACCACGCCCGCCCCATCACCGGCATCGACACCAATACGAACGGCCACCAGATGCCCCAGAAGGCAAATTGAGCGGTAATCGTCATATGGTTGAAGATGTGCGAGGTCTCGGTCGGCAGCGGCAGACAGGCCGGCACGATCAGCAGGAAGGCGTAGACCGCGACCACCACCCACTGCAAGTTACGCAGTGCGCGCTTGTGGTCGCGCAGGAAGTCGCCGAAGCGTGCCACGCGCAGTGCGAAAGCAGTCATTGCCAAGCCCGGCTCCGAAACAAGAAAGGCAGAATATTACGCCGGCCGACCAGCGCGGCGCAGCAAGGTCACACTGCTCACCCAATACAGCAGCCACGCCAGCAGTACCAGCAAGGCAGGCTGGGCGCGATAGCCGGCAAAGTCCGCGAACAGCTTGCCGATACCGCGACTGTCATCCAGCAGGTGCGAGCTATTCCAGAGCGGATCGACGATGCCGGGCAACAGGCCGACCGACACCAGCGTTTCCAGCCCGTTGACGAGCAGCGAACCCGCCAGCAACAGCAGCAACACTTCGGTCACCTTGAAGAAGCGTCGCCATGTAATCAGCTTGCCGCCCAGTTGCAGCAACCAGAAAGTGCCGAACGCCGCCACCAGCCCGACCACGCCAGCCAAGGCGAAGCCGCCCATCTGGCCGGCCTCGGCATTGGCGATGGTGCCGTAAAGGAACACCGCGGTTTCGCTCCCTTCCCGCGCCACCGCGATCATCACCAGCACCAACAAGCCCCACCAGTTGGAGCGCTCGACATTCTCGGCCATGCCCGACTCCAGCTCGCGCTTGAGCGTGCGGCCGTGCTTTTTCATCCAGTAGACCATCTGCACCACCAGCGCGGCAGCCACCAACGCCATCCCGGCGCGGAAGTACTCCTGGCCATTATCGGAGAGGACTTGCGCCACGCCCAGCAAGCCGAGCGCCAGCAAACCAGCCAGACCCAAGCCGGCCGCTACGCCACCCCACAGGAAGCGCAAACCGCGCTTGCCCGCCACCGGGCTGGCTTTCAGCCACGCATAAAGAATGCCGACCACGAGCAGCGCTTCGACGCTTTCCCGCCAGACGATGAAAAGAACCTGATCCATATCTGCAGTCCCTGCCCCGAAAGGCCTTACTTGATGACCAGCAGGCCCTTGGCTTGCGGGTGGAAGTCGTCGAAGAGTACGTGTTCGGCCGGGCTGGTCGGATTGACGACCACGAACGAGGTCACGCCGGGGCCGAGCACCTTTTCCTTGCGCAGCGAGATGCTTTCGAACTCAGCCGGCGATTTGCCGGCATTGGTGATCTCGAGCTTGAAGCGCGTGTTGGCCGGCGCTTCGATACGCGCGGGCGTCATGACGCCATCCTTGAGCGTGATCTTGAACGTCGGCAAATCGGCGGCCTGCGCCACCGGGGCGATGGCAGCGAGCGCGAGGACCACACCGGCCATCCCCAAGGCAAACGAGTTTCGAGTCATATCCAACCTTTTCCCGGCCCGCCGACGAATGCGCGAGCCCCTTCCCTTCAAAACGGGCACAGGGCTGCAAGCAGCCCTGTTGCCATCAGCACGACTTAGTAGCCGCCCTTCTTGCCGGTACCGGCGTAGGTGAACTCATAGTTGAGATCGAACGGCTTGAACCACGGACCCACGCCGGTTTCCTTATCCACGTGGCGGCCGAAGTGTGCCTGCGGATTTTCGGCTGGCGACAGGATGGTGTACTTGAGCTTGTACTTGCCCGGGCCTTCCAGCTTCACGTTATCGCCGTAATGCGGGCCATCGCTGGCGACCATGCCCATGAAATCGCCCTTGATCACGTTCTTGCTGCCGACCTTCTGGATTTCATACTTCACCAGCAGATACGGCACCCACTCGCCTTCAGCAAAGCCGTTCGGGTTGCCCTTGAGCGCGTGGATGTCAGCTTCGAGGTGAATATCGGACTTTTCGGCCGCAAGCATCATGCCTTCCGGGTCCATCTTGATCGGCTGCAGATAAACCGCGCCAATCTCCATGCCGGCTTGCTTGGCCGGCTTGCCGATCGGGTATTCAGCGGCTTGAGCAAAGCCGGCGGTGACAAACATCAGGGCAAGCAAGGTACGCTTCATTGAAAATCCTTTCCCAAGGTAGTGAGTTGATTACGGTCAAACTGAGGAATTCGTTGTAAGCCGCAATTCTACTCTTGGCTACGTCATTGAGAAGCGTTCTCGTTGACATTGATTTGTAACAAGACTTGCGCTAGCCCCACCCGCAAAGCCCCACCAAGCCCCACGCCAAATCGCTTGACACGCCGTATAATCCGCCGATTGCGTGGATGATCCACCGCCTTTTGCGGCGGTCGGAATCACCGCTTCGGTAAACACCTTGACCCCGTTTCCCACCTTGGCGAACGGCGGCGGAGACAACTACAAGATGGCCCGCGACATGAAAAAATCGCGCACCGCGTCCACCGGCAGCAGCAATGGTGGTGGCGGTTCGCTGCTGACTGGCCTGATCCTGGGCGTGCTCGTTGGCGTGGCGGTTGCGGTCGGCATTGCGCTCTACCTGAATCGCAGCAGCAATCCGTTTGCGGCCAAGACAACGCAGGAAACGCCGCCGGATGCCGTAAGCTCCGCGCCGGCCGTCGCGGTCAACGCCGCGCCGGAAGTCCTCCGCCCCAATGGCGCGGACAAAGACACTACAAGCGCTGCCACGGCAAATTCAGCCAGTAAGCCGGCAAGCGCGGCCAGCAGTGTCGAGCGCTTTGACTTCTATAAAGTGCTGCCGGAGCTGAACGATAAATCCGACAAGGCCGACAAACCGCAACAAGACACGAAGAAGGCGGATGCGAGCCCGCCCGCCAAGGTCGAAGCCCCCAAGGGCGCGTATCTGCAGGTCGGCGCATTCCAGAACGAGCAAGATGCGGACAACCTGAAAGCCAAGTTGGCGTTGATGGGTGTGGAAGCGAAGATCCAGAGCGCCGAAGTACCCGGCAAAGGCTTGTGGCACCGCGTTCGCATCGGGCCATTTGCCAGCTTGAGCGAGATGGACAAGACCCGCGGCGATCTCAAGAGCAATGGCGTAGACAGCACGGTCGTCAAAGGGAACTGATGAACGATTTGCGGTTCAAGCAACAGTTCGCCCAGTTCGCTGGACACCAAGTACTCAAATAATCCATAAGTAATTGAGTTTGCTGACCGACCGGTTTAGACGCCGGTTAAAAAAATAACACTGCCTCGTCCACAGGAGCACCCATGTTGAAACGTTGGTTGGCCGCTTTCGGCCTGATCGCAGGTTTCCTTGCCATCTCGGCCCACGCCGAATTCCGCGAGGGCGTTGAATACAAGAAACTGGCTTCCCCGCAGCCGGTCGCCCAGCCCGGCAAGCTCGAAGTCATCGAGTTCTTCTGGTACGGCTGCCCGCATTGCATGAACGTCGAGCCGTATGTTGAGGACTGGGCGAAGAAGCTGCCCAAAGATGTGAACTTCCGCCGCATGCACGTGAGCTGGGAAGGCCGTAACGACATCGAAGCGCACGCGCGCATCTTCATCGCGCTGAACGCTATGGGCATCGCCGCCAAGTACCAGCAAGCCGTATTCAACGCCATCCAGAAGGAAGGCATCGAACTGCGCCGTGAAGACGTCTTGTACGACTGGGTGAAGAAGCAAGGCATCGACGTCGAGAAATTCAAGACCAACTACAAGGCGTTCTCGATGAACGCCCAGCTGGGCCAACTGGCGCAAGCCGGCCGCGACTACAAGGTCGATGGCGTGCCGACCTTCATCATCAACGGCAAGTACACGACTTCGCCATCGATGACGGGCAAGGAAGACGGCACCGTGCTGCAAGTGGTGGATCAAGTTCTGGCGCAGGAACGCGGCAGCAACAAGCCGGCAACCACCAAGCCTGCCAAGAAGAAGTAAGTAGCTCCCGCCCGGATGAAATAGAACAAGGGTCGGCTTTGCCGACCCTTGTTTCGTTTCATGGCAAAAATACGGCCACTGCCCCTTCGGCGCACCGTATTATCCGCAGATCAAAACAGCCACGCGCGCCGAGCCGATCCTTGTCGACGATCCGCTACCGTTTCATCGCCCCCGCACCGATGCTCGCCCAGCGCCGTCCGGCTGCCCCGCCAGCGCGAGGGGAGCTGGTTGCCTGCCACGAATGCGATCTGCTGCAACGCCTGCAGCCCTTCTCCGGCGATAGCGTGCAGCGTTGCGCACGTTGCCGGGCACTGTTGCTACGCTACCGGGTCGATGGCGCACAACGCTCGCTCGCCTGGGCACTCACCGGTGTGATGCTGTTCCTGATTACCAACGCCTTCCCCATCGTCACACTGGAACTGCAAGGCATCCGCAACAACAGCACCCTCGCCGGCACCGTGCTCAGCCTTTGGCATGAAGGGCTGCCCATCGTGGCCGGCGTGGTCGCGATCACCACCATCTGCGTCCCCGGCATCATGCTCGCCGCCATGCTTTACCTTTTGTTGCCGCTCAATCGTGGCGTGCTGCCAGCCGGCTCGATTGGCTTGTTGCGCGCCCTCGCCGCGATGCGGCCGTGGGGGATGGTCGAAGTTTTCTTGCTGGGCGTGCTGGTCGCCTTGGTCAAACTGACCCACTTCGCCAGCGTGATCCCCGGCACCGCCCTATGGTCGCTCGGGGCGCTGGTGATCGCGCTTGCAGCGATGAGCGCCTCGTTTCACGCCGATGAAGTGTGGCGCCGCATCGGAATACAGCCATTAAAGCCGTGACTGCCGCCCACTATCGACTGGCCAACTGCCATAGCTGCGGCCTGCTCTCCCGGCTGGAAGGAGACGGTGCCCACTGCCCGCGTTGCGGCGCGCATCTGCATTTGCGCAAACCCGCCAGCATCGCCCGCACCTGGGCCTATCTGATCGCGGCGATGATTCTCTATATCCCGGCCAACGCGCTGCCGATCATGATCACGGGTTCGATCCTTGGTGAGCAGCGCGACACCATCCTGTCCGGCGTGGTTTTCTTGTGGTCGAGCGGATCGTGGCCGCTCGCGCTGCTAGTGTTCTTCGCCAGCATCATGGTGCCGATGCTGAAAATGATCGCGCTCACCTTGCTGCTGATCTCGGTGCAATGCCGCTCACGCTGGCAGCCCCTGCAGCGGCTCAAGCTCTACCGACTGGTCGAATTCGTCGGCCGCTGGTCGATGCTCGATATCTACGTCGTCGCCATTCTGGCCGCGCTGGTACAGATCCAGTCGCTCGCCACTGTCACGGCCGGCCCCGGTGCCGTCGCCTTTGCCGCCGTCGTCGTGCTGACGATGCTCTCAGCCATGAGTTTCGACCCCCGCCTGATCTGGGACCCGCTGAATGACGCAACACCCGAACCCGCAACACCCGAACCCGCAACACCCGAACCAAGGGAACCCCGTGCCAGCCCCGACGCCCTCCCCCGCTAATCCCGACGACCTCGCCGCGTTGCCGCGCGCCGTTGCAGAACCCAAACGCAAACGGTCACTGCAACTGGTGTGGATCATCCCGCTGGTGGCCGCACTGATCGGCGGCTGGCTCGCGGTCAAGGCCATCCTCTCGCATGGCCCGACCGTGACCATCTCCTTCCTTTCTGCTGAGGGGCTGGACGTCGGCAAGACCAAGATCAAGTACAAGGATGTCGAGATCGGCGTGGTCAAGCACATCGGCCTCTCCCCCGACCGCCAGCGTGTGATCGCCACGGCGGAGCTTTCGCCCGAAGCAGCCGAAATGCTGGTGGACGACACCCGCTTTTGGGTCGTGAAGCCCCGCGTGGCGGCTGGCGGTATTTCCGGTCTGGGCACACTGATCTCCGGTGCTTACATCGGCATGGACGTCGGCAAATCGACCAATAAGCGCAGCAGTTTCAAGGGGCTGGAAGTGCAGCCCATCATCACCGAAGGCACGCCGGGCCGGCAGTTCACGCTGCATGCGCGCGAGATCGGCTCGCTGGATATCGGCTCACCGGTCTATTACCGGCGTATCGCCGTCGGCCAAGTGACCGCCTACCAGCTCGACCCGGACGGCAAGGGCGTCACGCTCAAGGTGTTCATCAACGACCCGTACCAGCGCTACGTGCATATCGACACCCGCTTCTGGCATGCCAGCGGCATCGATGTGAGCGTGGATGCCAATGGCGTGCGCCTGCAGACCGAATCGCTCACCACCCTGCTGGTCGGCGGCATCGCCTTCCAGGACGCCATCGACAACGATCACGCCCAGCAGGCCGCTGAGAACGCCACCTTCCGCCTGGCCAGCGACAAGATCGAAGCAATGAAGCAGCCGGATACCGGCGAGCAGCGCTTCGTGATGTATTTCCAGGAATCGCTGCGCGGCCTCACACCCGGCGCACCGATCGATTTCCGCGGCATCGTCATCGGCGAAGTGCTCTCGGTCAATTTTGAATACGATGCCGATACCAAAACCATGCGTTTCCCGGTCGACATCGCCATCTATCCACAACGCCTCCAGACCCGCAACCGCAAGGGCAACGCGCCGGACACCAACCCCAACGCCGTGCTCGACAGCCTCGTCGCACGCGGCCTGCGCGCACAGCTGCGCACCGGCAACCTGCTCACCGGCCAGCTGTACGTGGCGCTGGATTTCTTCCCGAAAGCGCCCAAGGCCACGGTCGATCACAGCGTGACGCCGTTGGCGATCCCGACCATGCAGGGCAGCCTGGGCGAGCTGCAAAACACCGTCACCGAGGTCGCGCAGAAGATCAACAAGATCCCGTTCGATGACATCAGCAACGATCTCAAGCACGCCATTGGCAATCTCGATCAGGCGATCAACAGCACCAACGCGCTGGTCAAACGGCTGGACGGCGAAGTCGCACCGCAAGTCACCGCCACCATGACCGAAGCCCAGCGCACCATGGCCGAGGCCCAACGCACGCTGCAATCGGCCGGCAAGGTGCTGAATCAGGATGCTCCGGTGCAAACCGACCTGCGCAGCGCCCTGCAAGACGTGAGCCGCGCCGCCGATTCCATGCGCGCACTGACCGACTATCTGGAACGCCACCCGGAAGCGCTGCTTCGCGGCAAGGCCAAGGAAGAATGATGCAACTCACCCGCCACCAAGTCCTCGTTTCCATCGGCCTCGCCGCCTTGCTACTGGCCGGCTGCAGCACGCCGCAGGAACACTTCTACAGTCTGTCAGCACCGGATACCGCTGCCGCCGGCACCATCACCGGCGCGGTAGCAGCTGTCGTCGGCCCGGTCACCGTGCCGGAAGCGCTCGACCGGCCGCAGTTGTTGGTGCGCAAGGAAGGCGAATTGCGCGTGCTGGACTTGCGGCTCTGGGTGCAGCCACTCAAAAGCGAAATCGCTACCGTGGTGGCCGCCGAACTCGGCCGCAAACTGAACCGGCCCGTGGCAGTCACCGGCCAGAGCGCCGCCAGCGATGCGCCGCAGCAAGTCGTCATCGACATCCAGCGCCTCGACGCCACCCTTGGCGGCAGCGTCACGCTGGAAGCGCTCTGGCGGATTCGTGATGGCGACGGCAAGGTGCTGCATAGCGGGCGCTCCACCGTAAGCGATGTGAGTGCGGATGCGAGTTATGAGGCGCTGGTGGCCGCGCAGCGGCGCGTGGTGTTGAAGCTGGCGGATGAGATTGGCAGGTGGGCGGGGCGGTAGGCGAGCTTTGTCGTTTACTGTGAAGAAAACAAGTTATGCGCCGATGGCGCGGTTAAAAGCGTTACAGCGGGAGTCCGTCCCGCGACCGGGGAAGGGACTTTGTCTCGGGGTGTACATATTCCTTTGGGCCCCCTCCACCCCAAAGGCACCCCCCGCTGGACGGCTCTGGCTGAACGAAGCAAAGCTTCGCACGCCGCAGGCTACCCTCGATCGGTCCGCTTTGATGAGAACGACCTCCTAAGGTCTCGCGACACTCCCTCGGCGCTTAGCGCGAAGGGGGAAAAAGCCGCATTGCAACCATTGCGCATACAAAGGCGACAACTGTTTGCGAAGTCTGTTGTTTCGTAGGGCGCAATCCCGGAAGGGCATTGCGCCGCACCATTTTTCCAACAAAGTGCTAAAGATTTGAGCAGGCATTAAAAATTTAGCGGCTTCACCAACCCTTCCAACCGTCCCTGCACCGCCGCATCCCTAAACCCATCCGCCAATCGATCCCCCTCGGCCAGCGCCTTTTTCCACGCCGCAATCCGCGCATCATCCCGCCCGTCGTAACGGGCGAAATCCTTACGATCCGGGATGCGGCCATTCGGCAGACGGGCGATCCATTCGGCTGAGGGCGCGATGATCACCGCGTGATCCAGATGCTGTGCACGTCGCCAAGGTGCGAACTTGTCCAACCATCCAGTCGTGACGCGTGTGCTGAAATGCGGCAACAGCAGCAGCCCGGCCGGATCGGCCAGCGGCAAATCCATGTGGTAATCGATCAATCCACCATCCAGATACACGCCCGACCCCGCACCATCAAGCGTGGTAACAGTTTCCAGTACACCGGGAATCGTGCCACTGGCCATCAACACCTCGGGCAGATTGGCAGCATTCAGGGGCACTGAGTGGGTGGTAAAGCCATCCCGCTGCAGCGCGGCCGGATGACCGGCATGAAACACCACGCGCTCGAAATAGCGGCCCAACTTGTGCCGCCCACGCAGATTGGCGAGCACAGCGCGAGACAGCGCCAGACGATCACGCGCGCTGCCGCTGGCATCGATGCCACGCAACGCACGGGCCACGTAAATATTCAGGTGCAGCCACGGATGCGCGATGACTTCGGCAGCCCCCGTCTCACCCAACAAAGCCGTCATGATCAAGCGTGATTCCGCGCTGACTTGGGCTGGTGTGGGCTTGCTTGGATAACGTTGTTCCAGATAGCGATCCTCGAACCGGCAGAGCGCCGCGAGCGGATCGTTCTGCGCCAGACAAGCCAAGCGCCATGCGCCAATCGATGAGCCAATCGCCGTCAGTTGTGGCGGGTTTGCTGCCAGCCATTCGCCGAACAACGCGCGATCCAGCCGGGACTGCACCAGCCATTTCGGCCCGCCAGCAGCTGCGCCAACATGACTGAACAACCCTTGATGGAATCCTTCACGCTGAATGCGCGCCAGCGCCGCCGGGCCGGCGAGAAGCTGCAAATCGCTCACCCGGTCACGCCTCGCTATTCAGGATGGCGAGCTGTTCTTCATCGAGGTAGCACCATTCGCCCTCGGCCAGATCAAGCGCAGCCAGCGTCAGACCACCGATCTGCACCCGCGCCAGTGCCGCGCAGTGATTCCCAGCCGCCGCCAGCATCCGCTTCACCTGATGGTATTTGCCTTGGTCGATGACGATCTCGATATGTGTCGGATCGATCAGCTTGGCAACTTGCGCGGCAAGCGGTGCCGGTTCGTCGGCCAGCTTCACGCCCGCCAGCAAGGCATCGGCCAGTGATTGGTCGGCCGGCTCCGCCAGGGTGGCGACGTACACCTTCGGCTGATGATGCTTGGGGTGACTTTGCGCGTGGATGAACGCGCCGTGATCGGACAGCAGCAACAGGCCGGTCGTATCGTGATCGAGCCGTCCTACCGGCTGCACATCGCGCCAAGTAAATTGCTCCGGCAGCAGCGTATGCACACCAGGATGGTGCGACGGCTTGCGCGAGCACTCGAAATTGGCCGGCTTGTTGAGCGCGATATAGACATGCTCGCGATACAGCCACGGCTCGTCGAACACGGTGAATTCCAGCCCGGTCGGGTCGAATTCGCGCTTGTAATCGGTCACGACTTCACCGGCAATAGTGACGTCGCCGTCTTCGACCAGCCCCCGGCAGCCCTTGCGAGTGCCAAAGCCCTGATTCTGCAAAATGCGATCTAGCGATAGTTTTTTCATGGGCGAGACTTTACCGAAAAAGCTGCGGATGCCGTTAAAACCCTGAATCTTGAACCACAGAGAGCACTGAGAAAATCGTTGTAGGAGCGAGCTTGCTCGCGATTGCTTCGTTAATTGACACACGGTCATCGCGAGCAAGCTCGCTCCCACAAAAGCGCGCTCTTATCAGCACGTAGGATGGGTTGAGCATAGCGATACCCATCGCTTCCGGTGACCATGCTTGATGGGTATCGCTATGTGTTCAGCCGGGAGACATAGGTAACACTTGTCGGTAGACATGGGTAACACTCAACCTAGTCTAACTGCACCCGCAGATCGATGGTGCGAATGGCCTTATGACAGAAGAACACCGTCAGCACATCGGCTTGTGCCGAAGG
>NZ_JONM01000015.1 GCF_000711875.1 Andreprevotia chitinilytica DSM 18519 | reverse complement strand
CGGCGGGAGCGATCCTGCAACCCGGCGGCGCCGTGTTCAGCGAAGCGGGCCAGCCATTTGTAGCCGGTCTTGGGGCTGATGTTGAAGGCGTGGCACAGCGCACGGACATTGGCGCCAGGGGCTTGGGCCAGCAAGACGAATTCGTGGCGTGAGGACATGGTGGAATACTCCTTCCAAGGCATCGCCTGCTCCTGTGAATGGCAAGGCGATGATCATAAAAGGTGTTACCCATGTCTCCCGACAAGTGTTACCTATGTCTCCCGGCTGAACACGCAACGAAGCCCAACATTGGCGCAATCCTCGGCAACCCATGTTGGGCTTCGCTGCGCTCAACCTACGAACTGGCGCGGGTAGAGAGCAAGACGGCGTAGGGCGGGTTAGCCCCACAAAGCGTAACCCGCGAATTCGGCGGACATGTGACGCGTCGCTACGCACGGGTCGAACGACCCGGCCTACATGGCGCCCCCCCCCATCCGACCAAGGCCGCCCACGTAGCCCGGACGCGTTCTGCGGCCGGGGTTGGTTCAACGTATCCACGCCGGTGGAGTCGGCCAACGTCGTCACCCCGGCCGGCAAGCCGTCCGGGCTACGGATACGGTGTGCCAGCCTGTCTTGACCAGCTTGGCACGGGTCGGGTAGTTTTGCGGAGTCACGTTCAATAGCGCGATCGGGTTTGGAAGCCCGGATATCTATCGGCGAACAGCTGCTTTTCGCAGCTATTTTTATGTTCGCAACACCCTTGGTACGTCCTCTGTGGCGGGCAAAGGTGGGGAGCCTTCGGGCTGCCGGTTTCCGATAGTGCCGGTCTTCCAATCCTGCCTTGCGCCCGCCCCCTTCGTTTGGAAGCGAAGGAGCGGGCATAGCCCGCAAACTATCGGAGGCTAATCATGCCCAACTCACCTCATAGCACCCCAGCACCACCCGACCTCGATCACCTCATCGCGCAAGCCCGCGACAGTTTCGCCGAGCTGGATCGAATCTTTACCATCCTGACCAACCTGATCGATCCACGAACGACCACCTATCAACTGGCACGCGACGGCAGCCGGCTAGCGGAACAGCAACGCGCCGCGATGCAGGCGTGGCAAGCGGGCGTGTTCACAAATCGCCGACGGATGGCTCGTTGCCCCCGCAACGGAGGCCGCCATGCTTGATCGCCACAGCCCATCCACCCCACCCATGCTGCCCCTCGACGATTTCAACAACGTCGCCGACATCGGCCTGGATCGCATCGCCCAGCTGGGAGGCGTGTTCCGCTCCATGATCGCCATGAGCGAGCCGGAATCGGATCTGCACCATCTGGCCAAAGTCGGCGCGTTTCTGACTGAGGAATGGCATTTCGGGTTGGATACGCTCCGCTACGAGACCATGCAACGGCTTGGAGCATTGCGGCCGATGGATCGGCGTTAGGCGATAGTTAGATGCGGCGGAACGCCCTTTGGGTGTTCCGCCCTACCCGGCTGGCCGCCTATTATGTTGAGTATGAAAACTCCCTACGTTCCGCACCTCTTCGGCGACGAAGCTACCGCGAAGATTCAGGGTAAGCATGGCTGGCTTACCGTTGGTGTCGTTTCGTCCCTGGCATGGCCACAGGAAGACGTTTGGCTCCAATACAACAGCCAAGAATACCTTCTGCGCGGTGCCAACCAACAAGCGGATGGGCGGACTACGTCGCCGACCATCAGCACACCATGTGATAACAAACAAATCGACGAGGCTCTGTCTCGGCTCTACCGTTTTGTCTCATTGCTGGGATACTTCAAACGCGGATACGTAGACATCACCGGTATGCGGACATGGGCGGGGAGTCCTATCTTGCACGTCAGCCTGCAGGATGCAGTCACAACCTTGACGTTGGGCGGCCACAAGACTTTCAGCTGCAATCACTTGCCCATCATCGAAGACGACCAGGTGCGTATGGCGCTTGCCTTTCTCCGTGAGGGCCGCCGTCTGCGGTACGTGCACGAGCCATATTCGTTCCTGAGCTTCTTCAAGGTCATCGAGAGCCAGTTTGTATCTCAAGCTAGGGTGACGTGGGTCGAGCAAAATCTGCCACAGCTTGATGGTGACGCGGCGAAGCGGGTCAGTGAACTACAGGCGCAGCAGATTAACGTTAACAAGCACTTGTACGACTCAGGGCGCTGCGCAGTCGCACACGCCAGTATTTCGGGAACCACTGTTGATCCGGATATCCCGGAGGATCGGACGCGCATCGCCGCTGACTTAGACATCATTGCTGCACTGGCCACTCGCTATGTCAAAGTCGATGCGGGTGTGCCCGACGAGATGGATCTCTACGAGAAGAGAGACCGCGTAGCGCCATGGCAGGTGCTCATGACACCGAAAGCGGTCGAAACCCTTAAGGCTGGCGGCTATGTGGATGACGTCAAAGACTTGGGTAAGCTGGACGGCGCAACGGTAACTATCAGGCTATGGCCAGATCGACCCGCAGCACAGTTCCAATCCATGACACTGCTTCCTGTGGGGAGTGGCGATGGCTCGGTGCAACTAGCTGCACACAACGCTCGCAAAACCATTGTTCTGGCGTTTTTGATGAACGTGGCAACTGGTCGGATGCATACGCTGCTCAATGAAAGCAGTGTTCGGCAGAGCGCCGATACCACAGAGCAAGATGTGGAGGACTTTGCCCGCTACTTTCACAGCGTCATTGGCAACCGCATCGTCGAACTGACCATCGAGGGCGCGGAGCCAGTGGATTGCGAGGTCGTCATCCCCATCAACATTATCCCGCAGGCCCCCGAAGACGCGGTTGCACAAGCGTTAGAGCAGTTCCGCCACACGAAGGCGCAATGAGGCTAACGGCCGGCTGCTGAGCACGTAGGGCGCAATCCCCGCAGGGCATTGCGCCGCATCTCGGTCGTCGTAATTTAAGGGGGCTTCGTCAACATAGTCTGACGCGTCAGATATATGTTTTGCATCGCATAGCAGCCCGCCGAGGTTGCAAATCGGCGATCTGCCATTCCAAGCGAGATTTCAGCATGTGCGGCGCAATGCCCTGCGGGGATTGCGCCCTACGGACTACACAGCTACCCCAGCTTCAGTTTTTTGCAGGAGGGCTGGCCGGCAATCCAGCCGGCCCCGCAATGCCTGGAATCGGAGCACCCGGAAAGCATTTGCCAAAGATCGCCTGAAAGCTGCCATCCCGCTTCATGTCATCCAGCGTACGCTGCCACTGGCTGACCAGACTGGATGGCGTGGCGAGCGAAAAAGCGATATAGCCCTCTGCCTTGCCAATCGAATAAACAGCCTCGACATCGCTTGGCTTGGCATTGTTTCTTGCCAATTCGGCAGGCACCACGTCACTGACTTCCAGCATCAACGGGGCGCGGTCATGCAGCAACATCCGAGCCATGATGTCGTTTGTTTTGACCGGCTCCAGATTGGTAAACCCCATGTTCGTCAGCATTTGTTCGGCATAGGAAGAGCGCGTAATCAAGACATGGCTGACGGCTTTAGCGTCGTCAATGCTCCGGATCATCAGCTTGCTACCGCGCCGCGCATAAAAATTGACTGTGCCGCCACTGATTGGCCCGACCCACTGGAACAGCTTTTCCCGCTCCGGAATTCGTAGGGCGGTGAACAAGCCTGTCATCGGTTCATGCTGCGCAATGTAGTAACCGCGCGCCCACGGCATGACTTGAACAGGAACCTCGCTCCCTGTGCGGCGCTGGATTTCTTCGACCATCTCATAGGCGCAGCCGTGCAATTGACCGTCTCTGGTGAAACTCAATGGCGGAAGTTCTTCGGTGATCAATTGCAGGCCGGCACCGTGGAGTAACGGGCTGACCAATAACAAGCAGGATAAAAGTCCGGATAACGCGGGCTTCATCAAGCGCAGCATGGATTCGCACTCCGTGCCTTCAGACAGCTTGAGTATGGCTTGCTTCCGGCTGCGTTGACGTACACCCGGTTCTGGAGGCGACAGGCTGCTGTCACGCACCCACAACCAACGCTTGCCGTACATGCATTGCCGAGATTGTTGGGCTTCGCTGCGCTCAACCTACGAACTGCTTTGGATTGGTGTCTGCCGCTCAGCCCACCGCCAGCCGAGCCCGATATGCAGCCTCCGCCGCCGCGCCAAACGGCACGAAGTGCACCGTCTGGATGCCACTGCCGCCTGCCACGTACTGGCGCACGGTCGTCACGGCAATATCGACGGCCGCCGCCAGCGGATAGCCATACACCCCGCAACTGATCGCTGGAAAAGCAACGCTGGCAAGGCCGTTCGCCTCGGCCAGTTTCAGGCTTTCGCGATAGCAGCTCGCCAGCAATGCCGCCTCGCCCTGCCCGCCGCCGTGCCAGACCGGGCCGACGGTGTGGATGACAAATCGGGCCGGCAGCCGGTAGCCCTTGGTGATGCGCGCTTGCCCGGTCGGGCAGCCGTGCAGGGTGCGGCATTCCGCCAGCAGCTCCGGCCCGGCGGCGCGGTGGATGGCGCCATCGACGCCGCCACCGCCCAGCAGCGAGGAGTTGGCGGCGTTGACGATGGCATCGACCGCCAGCGTGGTGATGTCGCCGGGGGTAATCAGTAGCTCGGCCACGGTCGTTTCTCCCTATCGAATTCGGGCATCAAATTCAGACAAGGCTAGCTCAAGCCACGCCGCATCACACCCCGTGCGGCTGCTCCAGCGTCAAATTCGGCCCGAGCGATGCGGCCTCTGGCTGGCGCGCAGGCGGTGCGGCCTTCACTCCCTTCTGATGTCCGATCGAATCACGCTTCTTGCCGGTGGAATGCCGCTCCAGCAGCCGTTGCATCACGCAGAAGATGCACAGCAACGCGCCGATAGCGATGCGTGTCCACCACGAGCTGAGCGTGCCGTCGAAGGTGATCAGCGTCTGGATCACGCCGAGGATCATCACGCCGAACAAGGTGCCGGTGATGTAGCCGACGCCGCCGGTGAGCAGCGTGCCACCGATCACCGTCGCCGCCAGCGCATCCAGCTCCATGCCCTGCGCGTGCAGGCCGTAGCCGGACAGCATGTAGAACGTGAACGTCACCCCGCCCAGCGCGGCGCAGAAGCCGGAGAGCGTGTACACCAGCACCTTGGTACGCGCCACCGGCAGGCCCATCAGCATGGCGGAGCGCTCGTTGCCGCCAATGGCGTAGATCACCCGGCCGAAGGTGCTGTAGTGCGCCAGCCAGATCGCCACCGCAAACACCACCAGCGCGATGACAACGTTGGCCGAGACGAAGCAGCCGAAAATGGCAAAGCGATATTCCGCCAGGCTGGTGTAGACCGGATCGGTGATGGTGATCGATTCGATATTGATCAAGAAACACAGGCCACGGGTGAGAAACAGCCCGCCCAGCGTCACGATGAACGGCTGCAGCCGGAAGTACTGGATCAGCACGCCCTGAAACGCGCCGAACAACGCGCCCATGCCCAGCACCAGCGGCGTGACCACCCATAGCGACAGGTGATGATTCTGGATCAGCGTCGCCGAGATCATCGTCGTCACCGCCACCACGCCGCCCACCGATAAATCGATGCCGCCTGAGATGACCACGAAGGTCATGCCCACCGCCACGATCAGCAAAAAGGCGTTGTCGATGAACAGGTTGAGGAACACCTGCAGCGAAAAGAAGCCGCGATAGGCCACCGAGCCATAGCCGAACATCAGCAGGAACAGCGCCAGCGTGATCAGCAGCGGCAGCAGGCGTGCATCGAACAACCGGCCCAACGAGAAACGTTCAGTCGAATTCAGCGGTTTCATCGCCCGCCCTCCAAGGTCATTCGCTCGCGGATGACGAGCTTTTTCACTACATCCGATTGCGTGACGCACACCACGAACACCACGATGGCCTTCACCACCAGATTGGCCTCGGGCGGCACGCCGATCGAGTAAGTCGTATACGTCAGCGTCTGGATGATCAATGCGCCAATCAGCGTGCCGATCAGGCTGAAATGCCCGCCGCCGAGCGAAGTACCGCCGAGCGTCACCGCCAGAATCGCATCCAGCTCCATCAACAAACCGGCGTTGTTACCGTCGGCGCTTTTCACGTTGGAACTGATGAGCAGCCCGGCCAAGCCAGCGCTCAGCCCACAGAAGGCATACACGCACAGCGTGATCGTCCGTGCCTTGATGCCGGCAAACCCGGAAGCCACCGGATTGATGCCAATGGCGGTGATGAACAAGCCCAGCGCGGTGTGCTTCATCAACCACCACAGCAAACCCAGCACCGCCGCGACCAGATACACCGCGAACGGCAGCCCGAACAGATAGCCTGCGCCGAGATAGAAATACGGCTGGTAGTAGATGGTGACGATCTGACCAGCAGTCAGCAGCTGCGCGATGCCGCGCCCGGCCACCATCAGGATCAGCGTAGCGATGATGGGCTGCATGCCCACCCAGGCCACCAGCGTGCCGTTCCACAAACCACACAACAGCCCGACGCCCAGCGCCGCAAGAATCGCCACCGACATCGGCACGTTGGAGGCATACGTCTCGACGCCGTTGACGATATGCATCTGCCCGCCAATCAGCACCGCCGCCGTGGCCGCGCTGATCGCCACCACCGCACCCACCGACACATCCACGCCCCGCGTGGCGATCACTGGCGTCATGCCCAGTGCCACCAAGGCCAGCGGCGATGCGCGGTTGAGGATGTCGATCAGGCTGCCGAACCAGTGGCCATCCTGATTCACGATCTGGAAGAAATGCGGATTGAACGCCCGGTTCAGCAGCAGCAAGGCCACCAATGCCAGCAGCGGTAAAAACAAGGGATGACGCGCCAGCGCCGCGCCACGCGCACGCATGCCGCCTGTATTTGAGGTCTGATTCATTGCTCACCTCCGGCAATCAGTTGAAACACCGCCTGCTCGTCTACGCTGCCAGCGGGCAGCTCGCCCACCTTGCGCCGGTCACGCAGCACGGCAATGCGATGGCTCACGCGCACCACCTCGCCCATTTCGGACGAAATGAACAGGATCGCCAGCCCCTTGCGGGTCAGCGCCAATACTTGATCCATGATTTCCAGCTTGGCCGCGACATCGATGCCGCGAGTGGGTTCGTCGAGGATGAGCATCTTTGGATCGGTCGCCATCCAGCGTGCCAGCAAGGCTTTCTGCTGATTGCCGCCAGACAGCAGGCCAATCGGCCGATCCGCATCCGGCGTCTTGATGCCGAGTTGTTTGATGTACTCGTCGGCAATCGCGTACTGGCGCTTTTTCGGCAGATAGCGGAACAAGCCGCGCTTGGCCTGCAGCGCCAGGATGATGTTCTCGCGCACCGACAAATCCGCGATGATGCCCTCGGTCTTGCGGTCTTCCGGGCAATAGCCGATGCCGTGCTGAATGGCATCGTGCGGCGATTTGAAGTGCGCTTGCTTGCCGCCGACCGCCAGTTGCCCGCTGTCACAGCCATCCACGCCGAACAGCAGCCGCGCCGTTTCCGTCCGCCCCGATCCCAACAATCCGCCCAAGCCCAGCACTTCGCCGGCACGGATTTCCAGATCCAGCCCCTGTACGCCGCCGCTATGCCCGGCATCTCGCGCATTGAGAAAGGTCTCCCCTGCCGTCGCGGCATTCGCTTGCGGCTGGTTCAGGCTTTCCAGATCGATCTGGCGGCCGACCATTTTGTGAATCAGCGTCAGCCGCGGGAGTTCGTCCACCCGGTATTCACCCTCAAGCTCACCGTTGCGCAGCACGGTAATCCGGTCGGAGATGCCGTAGGTCTGCTCCAGAAAATGCGTAACGAACAGAATCGCCATGCCGCGCGCCTTGAGCTGGCGCAGCACGGTGAACAGCTTCTGTACTTCGTCTTCGTCCAGGCTGGAGGTCGGTTCATCCAGAATCAGGATGCGCGCATCCACGCTCAAAGCGCGGGCGATGGCGACCATTTGCTGCACGGCAATCGGGTAGGTATTCAGTGGCCGGGTGACGTCGATATGCAACGCCAAACCCGCCAACAAGTCAGCAGCGGCGCGATTGAGCGTGGCCCAGTCGATGCGGCCGGCGCGCTTGGGAAAGCGGCCAATGTAGATGTTCTCCGCCACCGAGAGATTGGGGCAGAGGTTCACTTCCTGATACACGGTGCGGATGCCGGCAGCCTCGGCAGCTTCCGGTGCAGTCAGGTGCACCTGCTGCCCGGCCAGCGTGATCTCGCCGGCATCGGCCGGGTGCACGCCCGTCAGTACCTTGATCAAGGTGGATTTACCAGCACCGTTCTGGCCCATCAGGGTATGGACTTCGCCGGGGAATAAACGGAATTCGACGTTCTTCAGTGCATGCACGCCGGGGAAGCGCTTATCGATCCCGCGCATGTGCAGGATGGGTAGCGCCGGTGCGGCGGGCAAGGGGGTGTTCGCGTTCAATGGAAGGACTCCATGAATAAAGCGTGAGGTGTGAGGGGTTAGGGGTGAGGAGTTGGAGCAGAAGAGCACTTTTACACTTCACAACCAACTACAAGCTCACATCTCGGCACAGCGCCAAGACGTGAGGGGGTAGGGTTGCGGAGTAAAACGTTTTCTTGCTCCAACTCCTCACCCCTTCCCCCTCACCCCTCACCTCAACTGAAAATCAATACTTGCGCGAAGGGAACGCCGCTGCCGCCGTTTCCATCGGGTACACCGTTTCCTTGGTGACGATGCGCTTGGGCACCGGCTTGCCGGCAGCGACCAGCTTGGCGGTTTCCATCAGTTGCGGCCCGAGCAGCGGGCTGCATTCGACGGAGACATTCATCTTGCCGGCCATCATGGCCTGGAAGCCGCCCTTGGTGGCATCGAACGACACCACGATGATGTCCTTGCCCGGCTTGAGGCCGGCCTCTTCGATCGCCTGGATCGCACCGATGGCCATATCGTCGTTATGCGCGTAGACCACGTTGATCTCCTTGGCATGCGACTTGAGGAAGGCTTCCATCACCTGCTTGCCGCCGGCGCGGGTGAAATCGCCGCTTTGGCTGGCGATGATCTTGAAACGGTCATCGCTCTTGATCACTTCGATCAGGCCATTGTGGCGATCGATGGCCGGGGCGGAACCGACGGTGCCTTGCAGCTCGGCAATGGCGATCGGGCCAGTCACGCCCTTGTAGTGATCCGCCAGCCAACGCCCACCGCGCCGGCCTTCTTCGAGGAAGTCCGAACCGATGAACGAGGTATAGAGCGAATCGTCGCTGACCTTCACCGCGCGGTCGGTCAGGATCACCGGAATTTTCGCTGCTTTGGCTTCACGCAGCACCGGCTCCCAGCCGGATTCGACCACTGGCGAGAACGCGATCACATCCACTTTTTGAGCGATGTAGGAGCGGATCGCCTTGATCTGGTTTTCCTGCTTTTGCTGCGCATCGGAAAACTTGAGCTCGACGCCCGCCTCCTTGGCGCTGCTCTTGACCGACTCGGTATTGGCGGTGCGCCATTCGCTTTCCGCGCCAACCTGCGCAAAGCCCAACACCAGTTTGTCTGCCGCTTGTGCACCGGCACTACACAAGACCACGCCGGCGGCGATCATCAACGCGGCCAGCACATTTCTTTTTGATTTCTGCATCATTTTCGACTCCAGCTGAATGTAGGTAGGACCGGCACTTATTTGGTGCATCCGGTTCGGGCTTGCCATGCTGCAAGCCTCACAAAATCCTGCGCCAGCGGAGGCTACATACCAATGTAATATTCAGCTGAGTTGATGCACAAATCAGGACAGAATCGCACCAGACCGGTGCTTTGGCGGGAATCGGGGTGGTAAAGGCTATTCACGATCTTGCTGCGTGATAGCGCTCTGCAGGGCGCATTAGGCTATCGACCGTAATGCGCCGCATGGTGTGGTTCTGGTCACGGATTCGGCGCAATGCGCTGCGCTTATTGCACCCTACGGGCTGCTTGTGTAGCCCGGACGGCTTGCCGGCCGGGGTTGGTGCCCATTCTCCATGCGGTACAGGACTTGCCCACATGGCTGCCCCGGCCGGCAAGCCGTCCGGGCTACGTGCTGTGCGGAATATTCCCCCCTTCGCGGAAGGAGGGAATTGCAGCGGGGACTTGCTGTTGTCAGAGCCTTTGAGCAATCGCTCCGTGAAGCGCACTACTCACGCCAACCAATCCCTTACCGGCAAGAAATCCGTCAACAGCCGCGCCTCGGGTGTGCCAGCCTCAGGCTGCCAGTCATAGCGCCAGCTGGCACTCGGCGGCATCGAGCACAAGATCGATTCGGTACGCCCACCCGATTGCAGCCCGAACAACGTGCCGCGATCCCACACCAGATTGAATTCAACATAACGCCCGCGCCGGTAGCTTTGCCAATCCCGCTCGCGCTTGCCGTATTCGGTATCTCGGCAACGCTCGACGATGGGGATATAAGCCGGCAGGAAGGCATCGCCGATCGAGCGCATCAGGGCGAAGCTGCCCTCAAAACCCAGCTCAGAAAAATCGTCGAAGAACACGCCGCCAATGCCGCGTGCTTCGTTGCGATGCTTGAGGAAGAAGTAGGTATCGCACCACGCCTTGAACTTGGGGTGGTAGCTATCGCCGAACGGGTCGAGCGCGTTTTTGCAGCTGGCGTGAAAGTGCCGCGCATCCGTCTCGCTACCGTAATAAGGCGTGAGATCCATGCCGCCGCCGAACCAGAACACGTCCTCTTGCCCCTCTGCGAAGGCACGGAAGCAACGCACGTTCATGTGCACGGTCGGGATGTACGGGTTGCGCGGGTGCAGCACCAGCGACACGCCCATCGCCTCCCATTTGCAGCCTGCCAAATGCGGCCGGTGCGCAGTGGCGGAGGCCGGCATGGCGTCGCCCATCACGTGGCTGAACAACACGCCGCCACGCTCCAGCAACGCCGAATCCTCGATCACGCGGCTGATGCCGCCACCGCCAGCCGGGCGAACCCACTCATCGACGATGAAAGTGCCGCCGTCGTATTGCTCCAGCGTGGCGACGATGTTTTGCTGCAGGCTCAGCAGGTAGTCTTTGACGGCAGTGGTACTCATGGCGGGTATCCAAAATAGCTAGACCGTGATGATACGGCAGTGCCCCGGCAATGAAGAAACCCCGCACCTTTTGGTTGCGGGGGTTTTCGTAGGGGTTGGAATGTGGATTGAGAGATGAGATTTGAAGTCAGCGCAACATTTGTCCCCTCTCACATCCCGTGCAAGGCTTTTAGCCTTGTTCAGGGAAAGTGGGAGAGGGTTAGGGAGAGGGTCGTGAAAAGAACGCGGCCCTGGCAAGCACCCTCACCCCCGGGCCCCTCTCCCGTAAACGGGCGAGGGGAGAAAACCGCAGCCCCCCGTAGCCCGGACGGCTTTGCCGGCCGGGGAGCGACACCTGAGACGAAGCCTCCGCCGGCGAAGCCGTCCGGACTACAGGGAGCAAGCGTCCTATTGCGGATGCTGATGCATCTCCTCCGCCTTCGCCCCCATCGCCTCCACCTTCACTTCCACCTTCACCTGCCCGGCACGCTTGAAGGTCAGGGTCAGCGGAAACTTGTCGCCCGCTTTCAACGGGGCCTTCAGGTTCACCAGCATGACGTGGTAGCTGCCCGGCTTGAGTTCGACCTCGCCCTTGGCCGGTACCTCGACGGCCGGCACTGGCCCCATCTTCATCACGCCGTTATCCATCTTCATTTCATGCAGGCCGGCTTGTTCGGCGACATCGGTCTGCGCGCCGATGAGCTGGTCGGGCTGGTTGCCCTTGTTTTTCACCAGCAGGAACACGCCGCCATTCTTGGCACCGGGTGCGGTAGCACGCGCCCAGGGGTGGTGAACGAACAGATCGCCGGCGGTGTATTCGTGGGCAGAAGCCATCAGGGCGGTGCAGCCGAGTGCGGCGACGAGCAGCAATTTGCGAATCAACATGATTGGAAAGTCCTCAAAGCGTGGAAAACGAAGCGATGGCAATCAAACCACGCGGGACGGTGGATCACGGGCGCGTTGTTGCGGTGGCGGGTGCTCCACCAGCGGCGATAGCGGCAGCGCCTGCGGTGCCGCTGCAGAGATTGGCGACGGTGCCGCGATGGTTGCGGAAGGCAACACGCCATTGCCCGTATTGGGCTGGCAGCAGTCATGCGCGTGATGTCGCGCCAGCTCGCCCGCTGGCAGCTTCTGCTTGGTCGACGGCGAAGCGGAGCACAGCGCCAACCCTGTGAGCATCGCCGCTTGCGCTTTGGCGGCACGCACCGCTTGCACGGGCTGCCAAAGCAGCGCCAGGCACAGCAGGATCAGGGTAGCGAGATGACGACGCGGCACGAGGGTTCAGGCTCTGGCGGGGCTCTTGAGGAATAGCAAAGATTGTACACATCGGCGCGGCTTCGTCAGCTTGCGCTTGCCGTACCCCCGCGCCCAAGAAAAAAGCCGGGCAATCACGCCCGGCTTTCCTCTTGCTGCGGTACGAACAGAGCAATGAATCAGTACAGCTTGTACTTCACGTTGCTGTCGCGGTTTTCCCAGATCGGTGCCGTCAACGGCTTGAGCGCCAAGGCATTGATGCTGGTGGTGGTCGCCGCGGCAACCGGCACACCCCATTGCTGGAAGAACGGCGTGAGGTCGTAGCCGGACACCTTGCTCGCACTCAGGATGTAGAACTGAATCCTGGCATCGCTGGTGGTCGGCAATTGCGACGACGGCAGGCTGCGCATATACGTGCCGAGCCTGGCGTAGAAGTCGCTGCCGAAGGCGAGATCGAGCTGCCAGAACATGGTCGCACGCACGAACAGATCGGACTGTGCCGTGAAGTCACGCGTCGACTGGGCCAGATAAGCGAAGGTCTTGGTCCAGACACCGCCGGTTTCAAAGCGGCTAGCCAAGCCAAGCGACCGCTGCACATAGGCGGACGACAGGTTCACCGTCACTTCAGTCTGGCCGTCCCACGTCATCGGGCCGAGCTGGTGCTGGTGGCCGAGTTCGTGCCACGGGCCCCAGCCATCCGAACCCAGCGTGGCCGCGTTCAACACCGAACCAATCGCGGCATCCGCCGGGGCGCTGGCCATCCGGTATTGCCACGAATACATCCAGCCGGTGTAGGTCGGCAGTTCGACGAAGTGGTAGCGGTGCTTGTCCGTGATGTTCGGCCAGGTATTGGTCGGCGCGATGCCATATTGCTGGTCTTCGAGCGTGACGATCTGATCCCACTTGGTCATCAGGCCGACCGGATCGGTGGCGAACTTCTGCACCTTCGGCAACGTGGCCGTCAGCATCATGCGGTTGCCAACCAGCTCGCCATACGGCGCCGTGCTGTAGGTGGAAAGCATCTGCTGCCACTGCGCCGCCGTGTGCTGGCCGAGCACGAAGCGCGGCATGATGCGGCCGCCCGAGGTCAGTTCGACGTTCATCTCGCCGCCAGTCGGGTCGTTGAACACCGACACGTACACCGCGCCGGTCTTGCTGGCGGTGATGGTGGTGCTGCCGACGCCGAGCGCGACCTTTTGGTCGGTGTCGTAGTTCCAAGTGTCGTCATCGATGCTGTGAATCCAGATTTCCGGATTATGGCTCGGCGCGGCGCCGGTGTAGTAGTAGTTCACCACCAGCACGTCGCCGGTCTGCACCCAGTAACCAGTGGACTGGAACGGCGTGTGATTGAAGCTGCGCAGTTGCGCGGCGCGCAGCTTGCCGATGTCGCCCGGTTGCTCCAGCGTGATCGCACGCGGCGGCACGATGCTGGAAACCGGCGTTGGTGTCGGTGTAGCTGTCGGCACTGGCGTGGCCACCGGGGTCGGAACGACCGTGGGGACCGGCGTCGCCGTGGGTCTGGGCGTCGCAACCGGCGTGGGTACAACCGTCGGCTTGGGTGTCGGGGCAGCGGTTGGTGCTGGCGTTGCCGTGGGTTTCGGTGTTGGAACCGGTGTTGCAGTCGGCTTCGGCGTGGGTGCCGGAGTAGGCGTCGCCCCGGTCGCAGCGCCAACCGGCAACCAGACCTTGCCGCTGTATTGCGGGCCGGAATTGGTGGCGGGGCTATCGCCTTGTGTCCACCACTGCGCCTGATAGTTGTTGCCTTGGAAGGTGACATATTCGCCACCGGTGTAGATCTTGGTGGCACTCCATGCCGGATAACTCGCGGCGTGTGCGCCGGCTGCGGCAACCATCACCGCGGCCACGGCGACATACCGTACCCCGAAAGCGGAATTCTGGAACATGCACTCGTCTCCTGATTAGTCTTGTTTTGTCTTGCTTTTAGTCTTGCCCTTGCCAGCGGACTAGCTGACTGGCGATGCGCAGCTTAACTTACGAAATCAACAAAAACAGCAAAGTCTGATATTTGGTACGGATGTCTACATGAAGCCGTCCAGGCCGCATTGCAGCTGGCTCGATTCAGCAAAGCAGACCGGGGACTTTTCTCCGTTGCACCCGCTGTATCAGCTGCGCAACACGTAGCCCGGACGCGTCGCGGCCGGGGCCTCACGGCCCCAAGTAGCGCCGTCACCCCGGCCGGCAAAGCCGTCCGGGCTACATTCAACGCCCACTACGGCAGCGTCATGCTCACCGAAGTCGGGCCGCCCGGCAGGTTGAGCGGCTGCCCAACCGCGTCGCCACCGGTGCTGAGCTTGAAGTTGCCGCTCTCGACGCCGAACTGGTAATTGCTGCAGATTTCGTTGTGCGTCGGCGTGTAGACGGCATCGCCACTGGCCTTGGTGACCTTCACCCACTGGTTGGTCGCTTTATCGCGGTATTGCACGTTGCCGAAATAGGCGATGCGGGCCGGGTTGGCGATGCAGTTGGCTTGGGCGTCCGACCAGTCCTCGACAAAGCCGGATGCGTACCAGGCGCTGACCGTGGTCGGATAGCGCAGGGTGGCGAATTTCTTGCGCACGCCATTGCTCATGTCGGTGAAGTACACCGTGTAATCGGTACGGCCGTCGGTGGTCGGATCGATGTCGACTTCGAAGCGATAGGCCACGTTCACCTGCGGCGTAAACGGCAGCAAGCACTGGATGCCGGTGCCCTCGCCGCCGAAGTTCTTGCAGGTGGTCGCCATGCCCTGGTCGATCACCGTTGGGCTCACGCCATTCACGTCCCACACCGAGAACAGCAGCTGCCCGGACTGGATGCCGGTATACGCACCCACCCAGTTGACCGCCGAATAGTAAGTGGTCGGACCCCAGGTTTGCGGGGTGACATCCACAGTGAAGCGGTCCCAAGTGCCGGTGCTCCAGTTGATGTGGATGGAGTTGGCGCGCGTCTGGTGCGGATACGCCTGGCCGGTGATCTGCGCCGTGCGTTGCGAGCCATCCTGATGCTGGATGCTGGCCGTTACCGCTTGCGAGCTGGCGGTGCCAGCCACCCACCACGCGCTGACGTTGCCGCTGGCGTCGCTCTTGTCACTGAGCGGGAAGACCCAGCCGCTGGCGGTGCCGTTCTGCGGCGTCCAGCTCACCTTGCAACCGGCCAGCGGACTACCGGCACGGGTGACTTGCACGGTGATCTTTTGCGGTTGATGCGTAGTGTTGGTGGTGGTCAGTGTCGGGTCGTACAAGGTGGCCGAATACACTGAACCGATGCGCGCTACGCCGGCACTGGTCGTCGTAGCCGTGATCACGCTGGCGTTGTCGCATCCGCTGGGGACGGGCGTCGGCGTCGGGGTAGCGGTTGGGGTCGGCGTAGGAACAGCCGTCGGCTTGGGAGTCGGCACCGGTGTTGGCGTTGCCGTGGGCTTCGGGGTTGGGGCCGGTGTTGCGGTTGGCTTTGGCGTGGGGGCCGGGGTGGGCGTCGCGCCAGTGGCTGCGCCCAATGTCAGCCAGACTTTGCCGCTGTATTGCGGGCCGGAATTGGTGGCGGGGCTATCGCCTTGCGTCCACCACTGCGCCTGATAGTTGTAACCCTGGAAGGTGACATATTCGCCACCGGTGTAGATCGTGGTGGCGCTCCATGCCGGATAACTCGCGGCATAAGCACTTGCAACGCAAACCGTGAGCGCAGCCGCGCCCAGCAGCCGCGTGCCCAGAACGGACATCGAAGCCATGTTCTCCTCCATCTTCCTGTTTGGTTTTATTGAATCTTTTATTGCCTGCAAAACTGTTTGAAACAGTTTTCAAGGCACCGGGAGAGTAGCCCACGACCCTGATGGAACAGGTCGTGCCCGACAGACGGCTGGGTGAGTGGTGGATTCACGCCACAACACGCCGCACATCAAAATGATGGACATAAAAACGGTGGGCATAAAAAAACCGGTTCATCGGAACCGGTTTTTTTATGCCCACGTTGCAATCAGGCCGTCTGGGTCGGAATGCCGCGATTCACCTGCGTGATCTTGTTGGCCGAATCCACATACACCAGCGATGGGTGATGGTTGGCGATTTCGGCTTCTTCATACTGGGCGAAGGTGGCGATGATCAACAGATCGCCAACCTGGGCACGCCGCGCCGCAGAGCCATTGACCGAGATGATGCCGGAGCCGCGCGCCGCCTTCAGCGCGTAGGTCGAGAAGCGCTCGCCATTGTTGATGTTCCAGATATCGACAGCTTCGAATTCGCGGATATTGGCGGCGTCGAGCAAATCCTCGTCGATGGCGCATGACCCTTCGTAGTGCAATTCGGCATGCGTGGCGGTCACGCGGTGAATCTTGGATTTGAGCATCGAGCGTTGCATGGCGAACCTCCGCCTGATCGGTAAACGGGATAGGGCTGGCGATTATAGCGGCTTGATTTGCCAAGCCAAGTGCCAATGACGCGGGCATCGGCGTTTGACCTGACCAGGCCAGGTTCGTTTAAACCTTGGCGATCAGAGCTTGTAGACCAGGCAGCCATCCAGCAGGAATTCCTGCGGGGCCAGCTTCTGGCCCAGCTCGATCCGCTCGAAGGCAAAGCGGCGGCCATCGACCAGCACCCAAGCCGGGATTGGCTTATCCAGGTAGCGGCCGATGACTTCTTCGCCACGCACGATGTGTTGCGGCGCAGGCGGCGGGGTGGGAATGGCTGGCGCAATGTCATCGCTTTCGGCTTGACGGCCAGCCGGTGGCAATTCGCGCTCGCCGTCCTGCAAGGGCAAACGGCGCAGGTACAAGCCGAATGCCCAAGTCGGAATCACCACGCGGCGCACCCGCTTGGCCGAGTCGATCACGCAGGCCACACCGAAGTTTTCGCCGCATTCCGGGCAATGTGCCTTCACGGCAATGGCGATGTGGTCATCGACCAACCGCGCCGCGCCTTCCATATCCTTGGCGTTGAGCATTGCGCCACAACGCACGCAGGGTTTGGAGAACTGGCGCACTTGTTCACCGTTGCGAAAACGGATAGGCAGCAGTTGGTTCAGCGGACGTTTGGGAAGCATGATTTTTTACTCGTTACTGCTCTGAATTCTGGAAACGAATCGGCACAATTGCGATACCTGACTACCAATTCTTACGGACGTACGGTCGAGTAGGATTTGCTGTTGCAGGACACCACGGGTGCGGCAACGCTGGAACGCTGCCGCTACCGTAGCCCGGACGGCTTGCCGGCCGGGGTGGATCATGTGGAGAGCCTCCCCGGCCGGGCAAGCCGTCCGGGCTACATGACCGCTATCACGCACGTTCTGGCATCAAATCGTGGCCATCCGGCACTCTACGTTCAGCTCCAGATAATCCACGCCAAGCCGTTGTAGTTTGACCGTGGTGCCGGCCGGCAATTCCGGCAGGCCACCCACGCGCAGCACCAAAGGCATGCCCTCGATCCGCACCAGGTTTTCCTTGATCACCGCGCCGGATAGCTCAACGATGTTTTCCTGCTCCAGATAGCGCAGGCACCAGTAGCGCTCCATCTTGTCCTGGAACTCGTTGTAGGCGGAATAGGCGGTATCGAAGCTGCCGATCACGGCGAACAACTCGGCGTCATTCTTGGCATAGCGTGGCTTTTCGTTGCGCACCATCGCGAGGATTTGCTGCTGGTTCACAAAGTCGACAGCGCGGCGCAACGGCGAACTGGACCATGCATAGCAATCCACGCCCAAGCCCACGTGCGGCCCAGCCTGCGTGGTCATGCGCACACGGCCTTGCGATTGGGTGCGATAGATCGCGGCGATTTCCGCCTGCTTCAGATCCTTGCCCCATTGGCTGTTGGCATGAATCATCATCTCGGCGACCAGCTTGTCCATCGGCGTGCCGCGTTTACGCGGCAGGATGCGCACGCGCTGGCTGCCGTCGCCCTGCTTGTCGACATAGAAGCTGTAATCGATCCGCACCGGCGCATTCGGATCATCCGCCCGGCCACGCCGCGCTTCGAGCGCGCCAGCCAGATGCCACAGGAAAGTCAGCTCCTGCTTCCACGGGTAATCGCCGCCATCGCGGCCAGCGGTATCTTCGTTGAAATGCACTTCGACATCGCCGTGGCGCAGGTTGGCGGCCACCGGCACCAGCTCGACCACCGAGCGATGCGAGAGGATGTCGTAACCGGGGCCGACTTCCAGATACATGCTCACTGCCGGCCGGGCGATGCCCGCTTCCAGCGTGAAAACGTTCACGGCAGCATCCGGCAACATGGTGATCTTGTCGCCGGGGAAATAAACGGTAGAGAGACGTTCCAGCAAGTGCTTGTCCAGCTCGCTGTCCGGCAGGATGCCCAGCGCCGGTGCGGCAATGTGAATGCCGACTTGCGTATTGCCGTTGGGCAGTTTCTTGAGGCTGAACGCGTCATCGATTTCGGTGGTGGTGGCGTCATCGATCGAGAACGCCTGCACATCCGCCACCGGCAGATCGGTCGGTGCGAACACCGGCTCGCTGGCCTCGAATTCGCGGCCCTTGGGGAAATATTCCAGCAGGAAGCCATCGAGGAAATACTGACCGGCATCCGGGATGGCGCCCACGCGCTCCAGCAGGCGCAACGGCGAGGTTTGCGCGGCATCGGCGGCCTGCGCCAACGCTTTCCACTCCATGCCGTTCTTGTCCGGGCGATGCAGCAGATTCTTGATCTTGGGCAGGAAGGCTTCCGGCAGCGTGCCGGCGGCCAATTCGGCCTGCCAGGCCGCCATCTGCTCGGCTTCGCGCTGTTTGCGCTCCAGGCCAGCCTTGGCGGCTTTCAGATTCTCTTCGGGTGCGGGTTTGTAGTGGCCGCGCCCCTTCTTGTAGAAGTACATCGGGCTGCCGGACACGCGCAGCAGCACGGCGGCTTGTTGCGGGGCGGAGGGCTTTTCGCCGAAGTAGTCGGCAGCGAGGGCCTCGAAGGCGAATTCGGCATCGCCACAGACTTCCCACAGGAAATCGGTATCGATCTCGGCCGCGAGCGCTTCGGCTTCCTTCAACAGCGACGCCGGGTCGGGCTGGTTGAAATGCAGCAGCACATTGGCGGACTTCACCTTGCTGCGCTTGCCGCGCACGTCTTCCACCATGAGGCTGGCCGGTTGGGTTTCCTTGACCGTGGCGACCTTGAAGCCGCCGTCTTCCTCGTAAAAAACGTGCATGTGCAAACCCGACAGAAAAGGGCCGGATTATACAACAGCCATGCGGCCTTCCGCTTTAAAAACCGCTGGAAAATCAATGCCTGGAGGTTTCGGGCCTCCCCCTTTTTGAAGGGGATTGTGAGCGTGCGAATCTTTGATTCGCTCAGCCAGAGGATTTCGACGTCATTGCAACTTGAGATGCCGCAGAAATCCCCCCTACCCCCCTTCGAAAAGGGGGGAACCCAAAATCAAAACCCGGCCAAAACAATCTTCCCGATCATCTTCCCCGCCTCCAGCGTCGCATGCGCGTGCTTGAGATTGGCGGCGTTGATGACGCCGTAATGCGCGCCGACGGTGGTTTTGATCTTGCCGCTGTCGATCAGCGTCGCTATTTCATTCAGCAGCTTGTGCTGCTCGATCATGTCCGGCGTCTGGAACATGGCACGGGTGAACATGAACTCCCACACGAAGCCGGCACTCTTGGATTTCAGCGCATCCAGCCGCAACGGCCGGGTATTTTCAACGATGGTAGCAATCATGCCCTGCGGCGCGATCAGCTCGGCCAGCGCGGGGAAATGGGCGTCGGTATCGTTGAAGCACAGGGCGTAATCGACATACTGGTGCCCCAGCGCCCGCACCTGTGCCACCACGTCACCGGTGTGATCCACGGTCGCATCCGCACCGAGCTGTTTCACCCATTCACGCGACTCCGGCCGGGATGCGGTCGTGATGATCTTCAGGCCAGCCAATTCCTTGGCAAGCTGGATCGCAATCGAGCCGACACCGCCTGCGCCGCCGATGATCAGCACCGTCTTGCCCGCATCCGCACCGGTTTTACTGATGCCCAAGCGATCGAATAACGCCTCCCACGCGGTGATCGCGGTCAACGGCAAGGCGGCGGCATCGGCGAAGTTGAGGCTGTCCGGCTTGTGCCCAACGATGCGCTCGTCCACCAATTGATACTCGGCGTTGCTGCCCGGCCGGGTGATATCGCCGGCGTAGAACACCGCATCGCCCGGTTTGAACAAAGTCACCTCCGGCCCGACCGCTTCGACGACGCCAGCCGCATCCCAGCCCAGCACACGCGGGGTGGTTTCGACCTTGTCCTTGGGCGAACGCACTTTGTAGTCGACGGGATTGACGGCGATGGCTTCGATTTTCACCAGCAGATCGCGGCCGGTGGCTTGTGGCTTGGGGAGGTCGACATCCAGCAAGGCATCCGGGTGATCAATCGGCAGGTAATGGGTCAGGGCAACAGCTTTCATGGTGGATCTCCAACTTCAAAGTGCTGAAAAACAAAATCTGCAAACACAGCGAATGACGAGCTTTCTGTAGGAGCGAGCTTGCTCGCGATAGCGGCATTTCAAGCATCGCCATCGCGAGCAAGCTCGCTCCTACATGCAGCTGGCGGTATGCGTCGCGCTCACGTTGCGTATGCAGGGTAAGTCACGTACCCCTTGCCATCGCCACCGAATAAGCTGGCTGGATCAAGCGCCGCCAGCGGCCAGTTCTGATTCAGGCGGGCGGGCAAATCGGGGTTGGCAACGAAGGGCCGGCCAAAGGCCACCAGATCGGCCCAGCCCGCTTCAAGGATGGATTCAGCGCGCAACTCGTCATAACCACCGGCGACGATGATCGTGCCGCCGAAGCGCTGCCGCAGTTGCACGCGGAAGTCGTCGGGAATCTTCGGCGCGTCGTCCCAGTCGGCTTCGGAAAGGTGGATGTAGCTCACGCGCCCGTCCAACCATGCGCTCGCCAGCAGCATGGTGTCGATGATTTCCGGGTCTGCCATGTCTTTGAAGGTGATGAACGGTGCCAGGCGCAGGCCCACGCGTTCCACGCCGATCTCCTCCGTCACCGCAGTCACGACTTCCTGCAAGAAACGCAGCCGCTTTTGCGCACTGCCACCGTAGTCATCGGTGCGCAGATTGGAGGTGGTACGCAGGAACTGGTCGATCAGGTAGCCATTCGCGCCGTGGATTTCCACGCCATCGAAACCGGCCGTCATGGCATTGCGGGCGGCGATGCGGAAGTCTTCGACGATATCGGCGATTTCCTCCACCGCCAGCTCGCGCGGCATGGAGCAATCGACCATGCGGCCTGCGCCATCGTCGCCAACGATCCACACCTGCGTGCCCTTGGGCTGGATCGCGGAGGGTGCAAGCGGCTGGCCGCCATCATGAAAGATCGCGTGCGATACGCGGCCGACATGCCAGAGCTGCAGATAAATCCGACCGCCAGCCGCATGCACGGCATCGGTCACTTTGCGCCAGCCGTTCACTTGCTCGGCAGAGTGGATGCCCGGCGTGAACGAGTAGCCCTGCCCGCTCGGGCTGATCTGCGTCGCCTCGGTCACGATCAGGCCGGCGCTGGCACGCTGCGCGTAGTACTCCGCCATCAGTGCGTTCGGCACATTGCCCGGCTGGCTGGTGCGCGCCCGCGTCATCGGGGCCATGACGATGCGGTTTGGCAGGCTGAGATGGTTCAGCGAATAGGCACTGAAAAGGCGACGGCTCATGGCGAGGTTCCTGTGTGGAAAAGCATGCCGCATGGTGCGCCTGTATTTCCCCATGAAAAAGCCGATAATTCGCAAAACATTATCAACAACTATTTATCAATGGCTCACGAATTACCGGGTTGGGACTGGTTCCTGCGCATCGTCGAACGCGGTTCGATCTCCGCCGCTGCACGCGATCTGAACCAGACGCCGGCCGCCCTCTCGATCGCTCTGAAACGGCTGGAAGCCCAGCTTGGCGCGCGTTTGTTTCAGCGCAGCACGCGCCGGCTCACGCTCACGGTGGAAGGCGATATCTGGTACCGCAGCGCCCGCGCCGCGCAGGATGCGCTCAATGCCGGGCTGGATGAGCTGGCCGGCAGCCGTGGCGAATTAGCCGGCACACTGCGCATTTCCGCGCCCTCCGATTTCGGTCGCCAATACGTGCTGGGCTGGCTGGATGAGTTTTGTAGATTGCATCCGGGCATCGTGCCCATCGTGGCGCTATCGGATCGGGTGGACGACTTGATCGCAGATTCGCTGGACATCGCCCTTCGCGCCGGCGCACCGAAAGACGCCAACGTGATCGCCACGCCGCTCGCGCCGGACAACAACCGCATCCTGGTTGCCAGCCCGGATTACTGGGCACGACGCGGCATGCCGCAAACACCCGCCGAACTGGCGCAACACACCTGCCTTGCCTACAGCATCCGAGATACGCCGCACGTGAGTTGGCGTTTTGTGCGTGGGTCGGAAATCGAGACCGTCACGATCATGCCCGCGCGGCACGCCAACGATGGCGCAGTGGTCAGCGAATGGGCACGGCAGGGTTGGGGCGTGGCTTATAAATCACGGCTGGATGTAGCGGGCGATCTGGCGACGGGCCGGCTGGTGGCGGCGCTGACGGATTGGGCGGGAGAGGCATCGCCGCTTTATCTCGTGCGCAGCGGCAGCAGGCAGGTATTGCCACGGGTGCGGGCGTTTTGGGATTTTTGTCTGGCGAAGATGCGGTGAGGGTTGGGAAGCCTGTTCGCTTGTGGGGAAGGGTCAGGGAGAGGGTGGTGAAAAGGATACGGCCCGCGGTAGTGCCCTCACCCCCGGCCCCTCTCCCACAAGTGGGCGAGGGGAGAAAAACCAAGGCGCGGCGCAACATGAAACGCCGCCGCATCAAACAAAGTCCCCCTCTCCTTCACAGGAGAGGGCCGGGGTAAGGATGGTCTGCCCCCTTTCAAAAGCGCCCCGCCAGCCAGACCGGCACGGGGGTTTCGGGGATCGAGTGTTTGAGGGCCTTGGCCCGAGTTTTCGATTCCCGCCCGTGACGGGCTGGCTGGGGCATCTGGCGCTTGCGCCAGACGCTTTTGCAGGGTCGCCTTGGGATTGTTAAGGGGCTTGGCGAGACAAGCCCCTTAACCCGTCCGCGCGGCGGAACGCGCTGTAAAGCTTTTACCCGCGCCGAAGGCGCATAAACGAACGAAAGCGAAAAAACCTCACCTCGCCCCAATCCCCAACACCGCCATCTTCTTGTACAACGTCGCCCGCCCGAGCCCCAGCCGCGCCGCGGCCTCAATCACCCGGCCTCCACAAGCCTGCAAGGCATCGCGAATCAATTGGGCTTCAAAGTGCGCCATCGCCTCGGCATGGCTCACGCCAACGGCCAGTGGCTCAGCGCGTGCGGCGGCCGGGTTGATCAACGGCAACAGGTCATCAATACCGAGCGAAGCGTGATCACTCAGCATCACCGCTCGCTCCAGAATGTTGCGCAGCTCGCGCACATTGCCGGGCCAGCCGTAGGTGCGCAGGAAATCAACCGCCGGGGAATCGATCCCACGCCGCCCGCCGCCATCGACCGCAGCCATGCCAGCCAGAATGACCTCGCACAATGCATCAAGATCACTCAAGCGCTCGCGCAGCGGCGGTACGTTGATCGACAACACGTTGAGTCGGTAGAAGAGGTCCGCCCGGAAAGCGCCAGACTCGACCAGATTGGCCAGTCGGGTCGAAGTAGCGGCGATGATGCGGACGTCCGAGCGGATCACCCGGTTGGAGCCGAGCGCCTCGAATTCCTTGTCCTGCAGCACGCGCAGCAGTTTGGCCTGCAGTGACAGCGGCATATCGCCGATTTCATCGAGGAACAGCGTGCCGCCATCGGCGAGCAGGAATTTACCGACACGACCCTTTTTATCCGCGCCGGTATACGCGCCGGCTGCTGCACCGAACAACTCGGCCTCCAGCAAGGTATCGGGGATCGCCGCCATGTTCAGCGTCACCAGCGGCTTGTTCGCCCGCCGCGATGCGCTATGGATCGCGTGCGCCAGTACTTCCTTGCCGGTGCCGGTTTCGCCCAGCAGCAACACGGGGGAATCCATCAGCGCAGCACGTTGCGCCTGCCGCTTTACTTCGCTACTGGCTGCGCTGCTACCGATAAAACTGTCGAAGGAATACTTCGCCCGCCGCGCCTGCGCCAGTGACTCACGCGTGGCCACCAGCTCTTCGTTCAGCCGGGAGAACTTGGCCACCAGCGGCGATAGCGATTCGATCTCGTCGAACAGCGCGAAGCCGATTGCACCGATCACCTGCCCGGCTTCGCCAGTCAGCGGCAAGCGCGTCACCACCAGCGATTCGCCCTGCGTCTGCATGATGTCCAGCAGCATTGGTCGGCCGGTGCGAACTACGTCGCGCAACAGGCTGGTCGGGATCACTTCCTCGACCGGGCGACCAATCGCCTCGGCGGGGTTCTTGAAACCAAAGCGGTCGGCATAGCGGGCGTTGATCCAGACCACGCGGGCGTTGGCATCGACGATGACCGTGCCTTCGCAAAAGCGCTCGAAGGTCCGAAACAAGGACTGGATCGCCCAGCCACGCACGCTTTCGTAATCGGTGAGTTGTTCGTCCCGCATCGGCTCGGGCGGAGCGAGCAGCTCGTCGTTGGCATCGGAAGATGGAAGAGCAGACATGCGTTGATCCGTGGCGGGATTGATCGGAAGCGCTTCTAGTCTAGCGCTCCAGCCAGTTGCGCACGTTCTCGGCAACGACTATCGGCAAATCCGGCTGCAGACAATCGATGGCCTCGACATCATCCATGCCACGTAGCCAGGTGAGCTGGCGCTTGGCGAGCTGGCGGGTGGCAGCAATGCCCTTCTCACGCATCTCTGCCGCATCGACGAGGCCGTCGAGGTGTTCCCATGCCTGTCGGTAACCGACGCAACGCATCGACGGCAGATCGAGCGATAGCGTGTATTTCTCTCGCAGCATGCGTACTTCGTCCAGCAAACCCTGCTGGAGCATGGTGTCGAAACGCAGCGCGATACGCTCGTGCAGCACCTTGCGGTCAGACGGCGTGAGCGCGAGCTTGAGCAAGCGGTATGGCAATGCGTTGGCGGTCGGTTCGGCCAGCAGTTCGGACATCGGTTTGCCGGCCAGCATGCAGATTTCCAGTGCGCGCTCGATGCGCTGCTGGTCGTTCGACTTGAGGCGCTCAGCGGTCGCCGGATCCAGCAGCGCCAGCTTGGCATGCATCGCCGGCCAGCCAATCTGATCCGCCTCGGCGTGCAATTGCGCCCGCAATTCCGGGCTGGCCTGCGGCAAATCGTGGATGCCGTGCTGCAGCGTGTTGTAGTAGAGCATCGTGCCGCCGACCAAAACCGGCACCTTGCCGCGGGCGGTGATATCCGCCATCAGACGCAAGGCATCGTCACGGAATTGGGCAGTGGAATACGCGGCTTCCGGGCTGATGATGTCGATCAGGTGATGCGGCGCACGGGCGAGTTCTTCGGCACTCGGCTTGGCGGTGCCGATGTCCATGTCCTTGAACACCAAGGCGGAATCGACCGAGATCAGCTCGATGGGCAGGCCGGATTCGATCAGGTGGATCGCGCTGGCGGTCTTGCCGCTGGCGGTCGGGCCCATGAGGAAGATGGCGGGGGGAAGGTGATTGGCTTGTAGTGCGGCGAAATTTTGAAGCGACGTCGAAATCCCCCCTAGCCCCCCTTCGAGGAAGGGGGGGATGGTATCGCTGGCAGATTCCAGTGCTGTTGACTTGGCCACCAGCCTTCCCTCCCCCCTTTTCGAAGGGGGGTTGGGGGGGATTTCTGCAATGTTCGCAAGTTCGACCATCCGTGCATCCATCGCTGACTTGATCGCTTCCAATACCGCCGCCGTCTCCAGAAGCACCTGCCGATTGTCAAAACGCAGTACGTGCACCCCCATTCGCTCAAGTGCAGCTGTGCGCTGACCGTCGGAATGCAACCCAGCATCTGCAAAGTGCTGAGCGCCGTCCACCTCGATAACCAGCTTTGCCTCATGGCAGTAGAAATCAGCGACAAAATCGCCCAGCGGTTTCTGTCGATTGAATGTCGCCCCTAGCTGGCGTCCACGCAGTCCACACCATAACCGCTGTTCCGCATCGGTCATGCGTTGCCGTAACTCACGCGCCACTGGTTTCAAGTCCATGCGATAGAGCGTCACCACAGTACTCGCAGAATGAATCCGGAATGAATATGAAGAAACTCGCCATACTCACCGCCCCAACCACCGCATCAACCAGCTCGCCCCAAACGCCGCGCCCATCGCAATGGCCGCCGTCGGCACCGCCGCCCACGCGCCCAACATCGCCGCCAGCCACGGCAGGGCGAAGAAGCTCACGCCCGTGCCGACCAGCCCGGTCAGAAAGCCGCGCAATTGCACCAGCACGGCATCCCGCCCGGAGTTGGCGAGTGTGAATGCCGGGATCACCGTGGCGATGATCGGGCCGGGGGAGAGGATGCCGGTGAGCGCCGGGCCAAGGAGTTGCGTGGCGGTGCTGAGCGTGAGGATCAGCAAGAAGGCCGCCATCATCCGCGCAGCCAGTTCGATGCGCGGCAGCGGTACGTTGCGCGGCGGGGCGGCGGGTTTGGGGATCAGGAAGCGGGCAGCGAACAGCAGGCCAAATGGCGCGGCAATGCCAAGCGGCAGGTTGTGGGCTAGGCCGCCCACGCTGAGCGCGAGCGCGGTGAGCAGGTACACCGTCCAGCCACACAGCAACATGCCGGCCCAGCCGAAACGTTTACCGGCGAACCAGCGGCTGGCGACCCCCAGCGTGATGAAGTAGGCGATGTTGCCCCACAGCCCGACTGGCGTGGCGCTGGCGACATTCAACGCGTAGGCCTGGCCGAACTCCAGCCACACGGCGGCAATCACGCAGGCGGCGACCAGCGGCATGCCGCCGAGCAAGCCAGCCACCGCCGGCCCCCAGCGTTTACCGGCGAGACTGGCCGCACCGACGACGACCGGGCCGGCAAAGAGTTTGACTGCGATGATGCCGTACATGTCATTGCCCCCGCATGAAGAGGCCGTCCAGCTCTTTCATCGTCAGCCGGAACCACGTCGGCCGGCCGTGGTTGCATTGGCCGGAGCGCTCGGTGGCTTCCATTTCGCGCAGTAGCGCGTTCATTTCCGGGATGGTGAGCGCCCGGTTGGCGCGCACCGCGCCGTGGCAGGCCATCGTCGCCAACAGTTCATTGCGGCGGCCGGTGAGCACTTGGCTCGCGCCGACTTCGCGGATGTCTTTCAGCACCGATTTGGCGAGTTCGACCGCATCGGCATCCTTCAGCAACAGCGGGATCGAGCGCACGGCCAGTTGCGTCGGCGAGGTGGCGGAGAGGTCGAAGCCAATGCTTTTGAGTGCTTCCTGGTGATCTTCCACCGTCGCGACATCAAGCCGATCCGCCGCGAACACGTGCGGGATCAGCAGCGGCTGCATCGGCATCTGGTCGAAATCGAGCGCGGTCTTGAGTTTTTCGTAGACGACGCGTTCGTGGGCGGCGTGCATATCCACCACGATCAGCCCTTCGGCGGCTTGGGCGAGCACATAGACGCCGTGGAGTTGGGCGATGGCGAAGCCGAGCGGTGGGATGCCGGTGTCCGAGGCTTGAAGCGGCGCAGAAATCCCCCCCCGCCCCCCTTCGTAAAGGGGGGAGTAGGCTGCGTTGCCTTGAAATGCCCTTGGCTCAAGCGAGCTAATTCCCCCCTTCTCTGTGCCGTGCGAATCTTTTGATTCGTTCAGGTATAGGGGGTTAGGGGGGATTTCGATCCCGCCCGAATAATCACCATCAGCTCGCCGCAAATCCCCAAACATCCGCTCATACAACGCCATCGGCTCCTGCGCCACCGGCAGTGGCATCGGCTGCTGGCTATATGCCCCGCGCGCCACCAGATCGGCATAGGTTTGCGGGCGTTGCACGTTGGGCGTCGGTGCCATCACTTCGCCGGTTTCCGGATCGATGCCAGCCGGCACGGCCCCCGCCTTGGTAGCGGAGAGCGCCTTGGTCAGCGATGCCAGCAGGAAGCGATAAATCGCCCCGCTCTCGCGGAAGCGCACTTCGATCTTGGTCGGGTGCACGTTGACATCCACGCCGTCCGGGTCGAGCTCGAGGAACAGGCAATAGGCGGCGTGGCGGTCGTGGTGGAGTACATCGCGATAGGCTTCACGTAGCGCGTGCTGGATCACCTTGTCGCGCACGAAGCGGCCATTCACGAAGAAGTACTGCGCATCGCGGCTGGATTTGCCCAGCGTCGGGCTGCCGGCCAGACCGGACAGGCGCAGCGGGCCGGCGCGCTCGTCGATGGCGACGGCGGTTTGGGCGAATTCGTCGCCCAGTACGGCGGCGCAACGCTTGAGCATGTCGCCCCGCATCAGCCGCATCGAAGCACGGCCGTTGTGAATCAGGGTGAATTGCTTGTCCGGATTGGCGAGCGCCAGCCGGTTGACCATTTCGGCGCAGTGGGCGAATTCGGTCGAATCGGATTTGAGGAATTTGCGCCGGGCGGGCAACTGGTAATAGAGGTCGTGCACTTCAATGGTGGTGCCGACGGCCAGCGCAGCCGGCTCGGCCTCGGTCAGCCGGCCGTGATCGGCTTCGACGCGCCAGGCGTGACCATCCCCTTCGAAGCGACTCGTGAGCACCAGCCGCGACACGGACGCGATCGATGCCAGACCTTCGCCACGAAACCCCAGCGTTGCCACCCGCTGCAGATCATCGAAATCTCGAATCTTGCTGGTGGCGTGGCGATGCAGGGCGAGGGCGATATCGTCTTTCTCGATCCCGCCGCCGTCGTCGATCACCTTGATCAGTTTGCTGCCCCCCGCCACCAGTTCGACATTGAGGTTCTGCGCGCCGGCATCAATGCTGTTTTCCAGCAATTCCTTGAGCGCATTGGCCGGGCGCTCGACCACTTCGCCGGCGGCGATCTGGTTGACGAGCGTATCGGAGAGGACCTGGATGCGGGGCATGGGCGGGGCACGGACGGGGAAAGCGGCATTATATCGCCGCATGTCGCCCGCATCGCCCCGGAAGTTGCGGTCAATCTGCTTGCTTGCGCTCCCACCACGAATGGATAGCAGCAAAAACGATCAGCACCGCCGCGATACCGCCAGTGAGCGCCTCCGGCACGTGCCACTTGGCAGCCAGCAACATCACCGTCGCCAGCGCGCCAATCGCCCAGAACGCGCCGTGCTCTAGATATTTGAAATGCGCCAGCGTGCCCTTGTAAACCAGCAAGAGCGTGAACGAGCGCACGAACATCGCACCGATACCGAGGCCAATGGCGATCAGGAAAATGTTCTTGGTCAGCGCGAAGGCACCAAGCACGCCATCGAACGAGAACGACGCATCCAGCAGCTCCAGGTAGATGAAGCCGCTCCAACCCAGCTTGGCGCTGGCCGTTTCATCGCCGACCAGCTTGCCGATGCCATCCACCAGACTATGCACGATCACGCCCCACAGGCCGGCAATGAGGAAACGGTCACCCTCTTCGTGCGGCAGGATGGAGGCAATGCCGAGCAGGATCAGCAAGGTGAGCAGGATGGCGGCGAGATCGAGCTTGCCGATGCTGGACAGCAGTTTTTCCACCGGCTTGAACCAATGTTCGTCCTTGTTCTGGTTCAGGAAGTAGCCCCAGAACACCAGCATCAGGAACGCCCCACCAAAGGCCGTCACTTCGATATGGGCTGATTGCAAGGTGGCGGCGTAGCGGTGTGGATTGGCGATGGCGAGCGACAGCACATCGGTTGCTGGCCATTGGCCGCTACTGAACCACTGCCACAGCGAGACCGGGCCGGGCAACGGCGCGGCATGGATGATCACGCCAACGATCAGCAGCGGAAACAGCACGCGCATGCCAAAGACGGCCACCAACATGCCCCAGGTCACGAAACGGTGCCGCCATTTTTCATCCCAATGCTTCAGGACGGAGGCATTGACGACGGCGTTATCGAAGCTGAGACTGGTCTCCAGTAACGCCAGATTGAAAGCCAGCCATAAGCCGGTCAGACCACCCGCCAACCAGGCCAGCGACAGGCCAGCGGCGGCTACAATCAAGGCATCGCGAAAATATTTGAGCATCGTTTTTTCCGATCGACGGTGCTGCATTATGCTTGCGCGGCGGTGGGTCCGCGGCGCTGCAGACGATAATGAATGTAAGCGTTGGACAACTCAACAGAGCCTTAGGAGCGTGCAATGCGCCATGACGCCAGCCTCGACCATCGCGAATTGACAGGCATCGGCACGACTTACAAAAGCGAGATCTGTGGTTACCTGAACCAGATCCCGCTGACACAGGATCTCGACCAGATCGAGCTGGATGCGCTGGTCGACAGCATCCGCACCTATTTGATCCCCGCCGGTGAAGTGCTGTTCAAAGAAGGGTCACCCGCTGGCTATCTTGGCATCGTGCTGCAGGGCAAGATGCGGGTCGAAAAACGCAACGACAGCGGTGAAGCGCGCGAACTGTACCTGATGGGGCCGGGCAAGGTGTTCGGCGAAATGGCCATCGTCGATCAGGAGCCGCGCTCCGCCACGCTGATCACCATCGACGAATGCGTGCTGGCCGTGCTCTCTCGCGACAATTTCACGCGCTTGTGCCAGGACAAACCCGGTATCGGCGTGAAGCTGCTGCTGAAAATCAGCCGCGTGCTGTCGCAGCGTTTGCGGCGGATGAGCGGGTTGCTGGTGGATCGGATCTAACACCCTGCCGAGTCTGGCCCCAATCTGATGACGTTTGGATCAGTACGGTCAATCCCCTATACTCCAACGCACTAATCCGGCGTGCCCAAGCACCTGTTAAAGCCGCCGACCTTCCCCCGCACGGAGCCCCGCATGAGCAATCCATACATCGACCTCGTCAAGGCGCACGACGCGCTGCTGCAGAAAAAAGACGCCCCATTGTTCAGCACACTCGACGGCCTCACCCGCCCGAGCGCGGCCAAAACCGCCGCCGACGCGCCTGTCGTGATGATCTTCGCGCCCCACCCGGACGACGAATGCATCATCGGCGCACTGCCGCTGCGTCTGGGCCGGGAAGCAGGTTTCAAGGTCATCAACGTGGCGGTCACCCAGGGCTCCAACCTCAAGCGCCAGCCAGAACGCTGGGCCGAACTGGCCAATGCCTGTGACTACCTGGGTTGGGATTTGCTGGAAACGATTCCGGGCGGGCTGATGAGCGTCTCCCCGAAAACCCGCGACGCCGAACCGGCTGCGTGGGCAGAAAAGGTCTCGGTCCTGGCCGCGCTGATCGAAGAACACAAACCGACTGTTTGCGTGTTCCCGCACGACAACGACTACCACTCGGCCCACATCGGCACCCATTACCTCGCGGTCGATGCGCTCAAGGCAGCCAAGCATAGCTGCGTGGTCGCGCTGACCGAGTTCTGGCGGCAGATGGATGCGCCGAATGCGCTGATCGCCACCAACAACAGCGATACCACTGACCTGATCACGGCGCTGGCCTGCCACGTGGAAGAAGTCCGCCGCAATCCGTACCACCTGCGTCTGCCGGGCTGGATGGCCGACAACGTGCGCCGTGGCGCGGAAGTCTGTGGCGGCCAAGGCGCTGCTGCACCGACATTCAGCTTCGGCACGATTTACCAAGTGACGCAGTTCGATGGCAGCAAGCTGCAGCCGACGGACAAGAAGTTCACGATTGGTGAAGGCGACGATATCAAGGCTGTGCTGGGCTGATTGGGTCTGGCAGTGTCGTAAACAAAAGCCCCGTGCGATGAGCTCGGGGCTTTGTTATCTCAGGGCCAATCGTAGCCCGGACGGCTTTGCCGGCCGAGGTAGGTGCACAAGCGCAGGCCACGATCTGTTCATATGGCCGCCGACGGGGTTCTATGTGGCATGGCAGCCCCGGCCGGCGAAGCCGTCCGGGCTACAGGTCATGAACGACCGCTTGCGAACTCTTTGAAGCAACCCCTCAAAACACCACCACCTTCCCGCCCCGCCGCTTCAATTCGGTCTGAATCAGCTTGAACATATCGATATCAAACGCCGGCAGCGGGTTCGCCAGCATCTCCGGCAATTCGCTCATGTCATCGAGCGTGCCCCGATAGCACCAACGGTCGATCACATGGAGCTTGGGCGCCCATTCCGGCCCTTCGGCCAAGCCGATGGCGCCGGGATACGGCCAGACAGCGAGTTTATGTTTGGCGAGCGCCGCCAATAGCCGTGCATTGTGCGTCGCCAGCGGCTCCCGTCCGCAGCACACGCCTTTGCATTTGCCGAGCTGGCTGGCAAAGCACGGCGTCAGCGCCGCGCCGGCCTTGCCTTCCAGCCCGAGCACCACGCGGCACAGGTTCAGGCCGTCGGCGAGCTTTTCCAGCAGTCGCGTAATGTCACGCTTGGCGCGGAACGGGCCGAAGATGAAGTCCTGATCGTGGGCGACAAAATCAACGTCTTCAAGCGGGATGGTTTGCGGGCGTAAAGCACCGCCTTGATCAACCAGTTTCAGTGCGGACAGCTCACGGCTCGGGCGCAGCCGGGTGTTGAACACCGGCCGCAATGCCTTCACCAACTGTGCTTCCAGCAACAGCGCACCGAAGTCACCGGCCGCTTCGCGCCAATCGATGCGACGAACAGCCTGAGCAATTTGCAGCTCTTTTTGGGCGCGATGATCGGCGGAGAAATGGCTCAAGACACGGCGGCGAATATTGCTGCTCTTGCCGACGTAGATCGGCGCATCGTTGTCGCCGTAAAAGAGATAGACGCCTGGCCCTTCTGGCAAGTCATCGAGCACGGCAGGATCGAGGCCCGGCGGGTAGCTCGGCTGGCGACTCAGCTCAGCGATCGCCGTGTGAACGGTTTCTGCGCCGTGCTCACGCATCGCCACATCGAGAAACTGCTGCAGCAAGGCCGCGTCGGTCAGCGCGCGGTGGCGATCGCCTTCGATGGTCAGGCTGTGCCGGGCCACCAGTGTATCGAGGCTGTGCTTGAACTCGCCGGGATATAGCTTGCGCGACAGCTTGACCGTGCACAGCGTGCGGGCACGGAACGGCAAACCGAGGCGCTTGAATTCGTTCTTCAGAAAACCGTAGTCGAAACGCGCATTGTGGGCGACGAACACGCGGCCTTCGAGCTTGAGCAGCAAGTCTTCGGCAATCTCGGCAAAGGGCGGCGCATTCGCCACCATGTCGTCGCTGATGCCGGTGAGCCGCTGGATGAAGGGCGGAATCGACACGCCCGGATTGACCAGACTCGCCCACGCCCGCGCGCCCCGCTCGTCGATCTGCACCAGCCCGACTTCGGTGATGCGATCACTGGTCGGATTCGCCCCGGTGGTTTCCAGATCGACCAGCACCAGCGGTTCGCTGTAGTAGGCGTTGTTCATTGCTTGGCCTGTTGCTCAAGGCTTCACGAAGCGATACGCCTGATGGATCTTCTTGTTGCGGAAATCCTCGGAAATCGACTGTGCCGAAATATCGGTGCATTGCGGCACCAGCGCCTCGTCGAGTTTGAAGCGACGATAGTTGGTGGAGAAATACAGCACGCCGCCGGGGTTCAGGAGTTCGATGGCCGATTCGACCAGATAGCGGTGATCGCGCTGCACTTCCAGAATGCCGGCCATTTTCTTGGAGTTGGAGAACGATGGCGGGTCGAGCACGATCAGGTCGAATTTTTCCAGCTGATGCGCAGTCTGGGCGAAGAACTGGAAGACGTCGGCGCGGATACGTTCGTGATTCGGGGTATCCAGACCGTTGATCGCCAGATTGCGGCGCGCCCATTCCAGATAGGTGTTGGACATATCGACCGATACCGTTTCCTTGGCACCGCCCGCCGCCGCATGCACGGTAAACGCGCCGGTGTAGCAGAACAGATTCAGGAAGCGCTTGCCGGCGGCTTCTTCACGCACGCGTTTGCGGGTGTTGCGGTGATCGAGAAACAAGCCGGTATCGAGATAGGCATCGAGATTGACGATGAACTTGAGGCCGTATTCCTCGACGATCAGCTCCTCGCCTTCCACCTCGGTTTTCTCGTATTGCTTGTCGCCACGCTGCCGGCGACGCATTTTCACCGCGACTTGATCTTCGGGGATGCCGAGCACTTCGCCGGTGGCGAACCAGATTTCCGCCAGCCAGGCTTCGTGGTCTTCCGCCTCTTGCACCCAACCGGTGTTGAATTCCTGCAGGTGGACGTGGCCGTCATACCAATCGACGATGACCGGGAATTCCGGCACGTCGCGGTCATACAGGCGATAGCAGCTGATGCCTTGGCGGCGCGCCCATTTGCCCCAGTGTTTGGCGTTCTTGGCGAGGCGGTTCTTATAGTCTTGCAGGTCGGCCATGGCGGCGGGTCTTTGAATCGAAACAACGATTTTACCAGCCGCTAGGTCTATGCGATTGCACTTCTATCTATTCGATGGATATGTAGGAGCGAGCTTGCTCGCGATGACCACGGTGAATTCACCAGCGCCATCGCGTGCAAGCTCGCTCCTACAGGTATTAGGTAGGTACGGTCAGTTCCGTTTCGTGTTCCACTATTGCCCCCCGGCCGGCAAAGCCGTCCGGGCTACGGTGTACGTATGCCGGATCAGATTTCCGTGCGGCCGGCGCGCCAAGCCAGCAAGCGCCTGAACACCGCTTCCGGCACATATTGGCCAACCACCAGCTCCCAGCCTTCCGGCCCGACCAAGCCCTTGACCATGGTGGAACTGACTTCGGCGATTTCGCGCGGCGGCATCAGGAAGACGGTATCGACGTGCGGCGCCAGATCAGCGTTCACATAACGCATCTTGCGCTCGAACTCGTAGTCGGCGGCTTCGCGGATGCCGCGCAGGATGTAATCGGCGCTTTGCTCGCGGGCGTAATCGACCAGGAAGCGGTTCTCGAAGGTTTCGACCCGCAGGTTGGGCAAGTGGCTGGTGGTTTCGCGCAACATTGCCACGCGCTCTTCGACGCTGAAGGTGTATTTCTTGTCCGGATTTTCACCGATGGCGACGATCATTTCGTCAAACATGCGCACGCCGTGTTCAACCATCCACAAATGGCCGTTGGTCACCGGATCGAAACTGCCCGCATATACGCCGCGCCGCATAAGATTGCCCGCCAAAAAACGTCGAAATTGCCGCCACTATACCATCGGGCTTATGACGCAACGCACAATGCCCGCATACCCATTTGTATGTCAGCATCTGCTGATTTAACATGCTCCGAGTTGCCCTTATGCCAATGGCAACCCCACCGCCACCTCAGGGAATTCACCTTGCTGCGCCACCTGATTGCCTGCCTTAGCCTGACTGCCGCAGTAGCCCAAGCCAACATCGTCATCGGCCAATCGGTCCCCACCGATGGTGAATCATCGACCGCCATCGCGGGTCGAGCCCTCGCACTCGGCGCTTCGCTCTATTTCAATCGCGTCAACGCGGCCGGCGGCATCTTCGGCGAAAAGATCGATCATCAGGTGATGGACGATGGCCATGATCCGAAGCGCACCCTCGCGAACACGCAGGACCTGATCAACAAGAAGCACGCGCTGGCGCTGGTTGCTTACTCCGGCTCGCTCAATATGCATGAAGTGCTGAATGCCAAGGTGCTGGAGACCGCGGGTATTCCACTGATCGGCGCTGCGGCCGCCTCGGAGGACATCCGAAACCCCGGCAGCCCGTATTTCTTCCAGACCCGCGCCGGTTACCGTCAGGAGCTGCAACGCCTCGTCAAGTTGCTGGCCGATGATCTCGGGGTGACCCGGATCGCCGTTCTTGCCCAGCAGGATGACTACGGCAATTCCGGCGTGGCGGATTTGAAAGCCGAATTGCAAAAACGCCACCTCTCGCTGGCCGGCACGGCCTGGTACGACCGCAAGGCTCAGGATTTGGGGAGCGCCGCGCAGCAAATGACCAAACTCAACCCGGAAGCCATCCTGTTGATCAGCGTCTCCACCCCGGCCGCCCGCTTCATCAAGGCTTACCGGGAGTCGGGCGGTTCTGCGCAGCTGTATGGCCTGTCGCCGATCCAGTACGAAGGCGTGATCCAGACCATTGGCAAGCAGTCCGCACACGGGCTGGGGCTATCGCAAGTGTTCCCTTATCCGGATGACACCCGGCTGCGCTTCATCCGCGAGTTTCGGCAAGATTCCGAGGCTGCGCTGAAAGACAGCGATGCCCCGCGTTATGCCGTGCTGGAGGGGTATCTCTCCGCCCGGCTGGCCGTTGAAGCCATCAAGCGCGCCGGCAAGAACCCCACGCGCGCCGGGGTCTACAACGCGCTGACCGGTATGAAACGTTATGACCTTGGCGGCTTCGTCATCAATTTCGATGAGACAAACCGGCTCGGCAGCAACTTTGTCGATGTCGTCATGGTGTCGTCGACCGGCGCACTGGCCCGCTGATCCGCGCCCGACGGCCCCTCGCCATCCACCCTCGCCGTCAGAACGAACAGGGCTGACCGGCACGCCACCTGATGTCGCAATGCGCACTCCCTGCGGACCAATTTGTATTGTCAGCACCGGCTCATTTAAGATGCCTCGAAGCGCCGTGATGACAAACGGCTAACAAGACTATAAATAAATATTCGAGGAAACCATCGTGCTGCGCTCCCTCATTGCCTGTCTGAGTTTGACCGTCGCCGCGGCCCAGGCCGATATCGTCATCGGTCAGTCTGTCCCGACCACCGGCATCGCCGCCGCCACCGGCAAAGCACTCGCGCTGGGCGCTTCGCTTTATTTTGGCCGCATCAACGCAGCGGGCGGCATCTTCGGCGAGCAGATCGATCACCAGGTGCTCGATGATGCCAACGATCCGAAACGCGCGGTGGCCAACACACAAGAGCTGATCGACAAGAAAAACGCGATTGCACTGGTCGCCTATTACGGCACCAGCGACACGCTGGAAGTGATGAATTCCAAGGTGCTGGATAAAGCCGGCATCGCGCTGGTCGGTACGACCTCGGGTGCTGAATCGGTGCAGATTCCTGGCGATCCCTACGTCTTTCACCTGCGCGCCGGTTACAAGCAAGAGATCGATCGCATCGTCAAACTGCTGGCTGACAATCTGGGCGTGTCCAAGATCGCTGTCGTCGCCCAGCAGGATGGCTACGGCGAATCCGGCGTGGCGGCATTGAAGGCAGCGCTGGAGAAACGCCACCTCAAGCTGGCTGGCGAAGCCTGGTATGACCGTAATACCGGCGATACCAGCAAGGCCGCACAACAGATGGCCAAGCTCAATCCGGAAGCCGTGGTACTGGTCGCCATTTCCAAGCCGGCCGCCAACTTCATCAAGGCATTCAAGACCGCAGGCGGCACCTCCCAGCTGTATGGCCTCTCGCCGATCCAGTACGAGGAAGTGATCCAGACCATCGGCAAGCAGTACGCCCACGGCTTGGGTCTGTCGCAGGTGTTCCCGTATCCGAACAACATCCAGGTGCGCTTCATCCGCGATTTCCAGCAGGATGCCGAGCAGGTGCTGCGTTCGGGTGAAAACCTGAGTTATTCGGTGCTGCAGGGCTATCTCTCGGCCAAGCTGACCGTCGATGCCATCAAGCGCGCCGGCAAGAACCCGACCCGTGCGGGTGTCTACAAGGCACTGACGAGCATGAAGCATTACGACTTGGGCGGCTTCATCATCTCCTTCGATGAGAACAACCGCCTGGGCAGTAACTTCATCGACCTGACCATGATCACGCCGACCGGCACGCTGACGCGCTGATCAACGTCGTCGACCCACCAGAAAAACCGGCCGTTGTGCCAATGCCGATCACTTAAGCACTCCCCTCTCCCACTTGTGGGAGAGGGGCCGGGGGAGAGGGCCGAGCCAAGAGCAATGCCCTTGCAAGCACCCTCTCCCTAGCCCTCTCCCACAAGTGGGAGAGGGGACAATTTTCTTAAGGGAGCGGCATCGGCACAATGGCCGGTTTTTGCGTTTTAAACATTAAATTTGACGTCAATTTGGCTCTTTATTTCCACGACGTCTAAGATGCGTAGCACATACAACGCACCATCACTTACGGGGATACCAAGATGAGCGAAATTCAAAACGACGAGCCGGCTGCAAGCAGCAACGCACCCGCCACGGCCAGCAAGGCCACCAACGATTCCCACACCTTTGCCGTATTGCTCTGGATCGGCACCCTGATCTTCGGCTTCATTCCGCCGCTGGTCGTGTTCCTGGTCAAAAAGGATGACGAATTCGTCACCGATCAAGCCAAGGAAGCGCTGAACTGGTCGATCACTGCCGCCATTGGTTACATCATCGGCGTGGTGACAGCCTTCCTGATCATCGGCTTCCTCGTGATGGCCGCGGTCGGCATCCTGCATCTGGTGTTCTGCATTCTCGGTGCCGTGAACGCCAGCAAGGGCATTGCCTATCGCCTGCCGTTCAATATCCGTCTGATCAAGTGAGGCCATGATGAGCGACAAACGCATTCTGACCGTGGCGCTGCTGTGCTTCTTCCTCGGCGGCTTTGGCGTGCACCGCTTCTATGTCGGCAAGATCGGCACCGGTGTTCTGCAATTGGTGACGCTGGGTGGTTTGGGCATCTGGGCCCTGATCGATTTCATCATGATCCTGGTCGGCAGCTTTACCGATAAACAAGGCAACAAGATCACCGAGTGGACTTGAAGCACTCTTCCCCGACGAAAAAAGCCGCTCATCGTTGAGCGGCTTTTTTCTTGGTCGATCTTCCATCGCAGTTCATTGCGGACCGGCCACCTCAACCGCAGCAATCGCGTTCCGCAGCCGTCGGACGCCGGGTCAGCCTGATTGCACCGATGCGGCCAACATCATTCCTTGGCCGGGCGACCGGTTTTCAGCTTTTCCAAGCTGGAAACCGCCTTCAGCAGCGCATCGTCCGACAGGGCAGCCAGCACGGCGAGGCCGGCGCGTACCAGTTCGCTCTTCTTCACTTCCTTGCCTGACTTGATGACGCGGCCCTTCAACGCGGCCAGCAGCGCATAGTCTTGCTCCGGGAAGGTGAAGCTATCGCGCACCAACTTTGGCTTTTTGCCAGCGCTCTTGTCCTTGCCGGCTTTGCCCGCTTTAGCATCGGCCTTGGGCGCGGCTGCCGGGGACGCCTTCACCACTGCTTTGGCTGGCTTGACCTGGGCAGTCGCCTTCGCCGCCGGTGCGGGCTTGGGAGCTGATTTGGGAACAGGTTTGGCGACCGGTTTGGCTGCCGGCTTCACAGCAGGCTTGGCTGGCGCAGCAACCGCCGCCTTCGCCGCAGGTACAGGCTTGGCGACAGCTGCGGGTTTGGCAGTCGGCTTGGCCGGGGTGGCCGGGGTGGCCTTTGCCGGCGTAGCAGCCGGTTTAGCCACGGCAGCCGGGGCGGCGGGGGACTTGGTCACTACAGTTTTCTCGGCACTCATTGACGACTCCTTCATGTAAAACGATATAAACGGTATAAACAATTTATACGTCATAAGGCATGGAGGCAACATCGCTGTTACGAGCGGCGCGACAAGTGGCAACGCAGCAGCGCTGCCACCATTGCTATCGCATTACCGGGACGAGTCCACCCAGCAAGTACTCGATCAGTTCCCTCACCGGGCGGATGGCCTTGCCGAACGGCAACGGCGCGCTACCCCGAAAGAACAGCCCTTTCTTGACCTCGCCGCGTAGCGCCGCTGCCAGTTGGGTATCGATGCAGAACTGGCCAGCCTTCACCAAGCCATCCCGCAGTCCGCAAGCGGTGAGGCAATGCAGCGCCTGGGTGCAGCGGTTGCGATCGCACTTGGCAACGCTTTGCAGTTTCTCTTCCCGTCGCAGATAGTTCTTGAGCCAAGGCGTGGCTACGGCACGTGCCGGCAAACCAGCCACGCTCATGAAATCGACGATCTCGTCCGGCGTGGCGTCGGCCAGCACTTTCTTGAAGTCGGCGTGGGCATCGCACTCTTCGGTGACGGCAAACGCCGTACCCAATTGCACCCCGGCCGCGCCGAGCTGGATCAGTTCGCGAACCTGTTCCGGCCGATGGATGCCACCGGCGCAAATCAGCGGAATACGTTCCTGCTCCAGCCCCAATTCGCGAAACAACGTGAACACGGCAGGCAACACGGTTTCGAAATGGAAACGCGGGTCGCCAATTTCCTCGATCTTGGCCGAACCCAGATGGCCGCCGGCAAAGCGTGGGTGCTCAATCACGATGGCATCCGGCAGCACCTGCTTGCGCAACCATTTCTTCAGCACGACCGCGATGCCACGTGCGTCGGACAAGATCGGAATGCGTGCCACGTGCGGGTAATCGGCAGTCAGCTCAGGCAGATCAAGCGGCAGCCCCGCCCCCATCACGATGGCGTGCGCGCCGCTCTCACACGCTTGTCGGACGTATTCGGCGTGCGCATCCACTGCCTTCATCACATTCACCGCCACCATGCCGCGGCCATCTGCAATCGCCAGCGCCTGCTTCACTTCGCGATCCAGCGCTTGCAGATTCAGCGCATCGATCGCTTTTGCATCGCGGAGGTGCTTGCTGCGTTCGAGCAGATCGGGATGGTGGTGACGCAGATCGACGCTGGCGATGGTGCCCACCGCGCCGCATGCCGCCACGGCCCCGGCCAGTCGATGCGCGGAAATCCCGATCCCCATGCCGCCCTGCACAATCGGCAGCAAGGTTCGGTTGCGGATGCGCAAGGCAGGCAGGTTGTTTTCATTCAAGCGGGAGTCATTCAGGCGATGCAGCAACATGGCGGTCCTCGGTCATCGATGGCGAACCGTGGACTGTAGGCGGAGTGGTGCTGCGGCAGCTTGACCAATATCAAGCTTGCGCAACGGTGCGCCCGCTGAGACGCGGCGCAAGCCGCAACGGGCAAGGCCTTCGCAATGATGGCCGGTACTCGGAGCGAGATCATGCTCGAAGCGGGAAATAACCCTCTGTGCCAGGATTTTGAAGCTGACTTTTCCAAAATCCTTGCCCATGCTTAGTCGGACCTCATTTGTCATATCCGAACCAAAGGCCTCGCCGTGAGCAAAACCATCCTCATCACCTGGCGCAACATGCTGCCCAACGTGCTATCGCAGTTTCAGGAGCGCATGCAGACCAAGCACAAGGACAACGGCTACGAGGAGCTGTATTTCGACGACGGGCCACTGAAGGCGGTGCTACACGGCAAGGTGCCGGCCGATCGGGCTGAGCGGGTGAAGATTTATATCTCCGGGCATGGCGGCGTGGGAATTGACTTCATCACCGACGACACGGAAAAAATCAAGCAGACCGTGGACGATCTCGCGGCCATGCTGGCGTTTGCCTTGCGCGATCGCGCCACCAGCAAGGCGGAAAGCGCGGCCACGCAGATCAACATGATCTCGTGCCTGTTCGCCCGCACACCCGACGGCGGCGCACACAGCTCCCCGGCGGCCAAGTTGCACAAGAAGCTGGCCGACGGCGGCATTTATGTCGATCTGGTGGGAAGAACCGAATCCATCGTGGCGACCAAGGATGGACGCACGACCATCGACCTGATTACGAACCGGGTGCAAGTGCCCAAACTGGGACGGAATCACCCCGGCTTGTACAAATCCAAGGTGCCTTATACGAAGGTGCTGCATACGTTCGCCGGCGAGGCGATCCAGATCAGAATGGCCGCCTACGACGGCGCGGACACTTATGTGGAGAGCTCAACGCTGCAGGGAAGGCGCATCCTGTGGGCCGAACATACGGTGAATCAGATCGAGGCATTCATTCAGCTCGACAAGACGGGGGCCATCAAGGAAGAACGCCAGCAAGTGCTGGCCGCCGTTGTTGCTTTCTATAACAACGGCCGGCGCGGCGGTGCGGGTCGGCGCGACCCCGCTGCGTTTCGGGCTGAGCTGGCCAGTCTGGTGGATGGAACCGGCACGACGACGCTCGATAATTTCCTGATCCACCGCAGCTGGTATCGCACCAAATGGGCAGATACGCCAAAAACCGCTGCGTTCGTACAGCGATTGCTGAGTTCCTACCCCGTTGCGTGAGTGCGTCTGAGCGACCTAGCCAACTTCACTCATAACCGCATTCAGATTCATCGTAAGCAAGGCATCGCGTTTGGGTAGGTCAGCAACGCAAATCACGGTGCGAGCCGGCAGGTGATCGCCGAACGCCTCTGCATAGGCCCGGTTCATCTCGGCGAAATCGTCGACGTGCTTGAGGAACACATGCACGTGCAGGACGTTTTCCAGCGTCGCGCCGACCGATTCCAGCATGGCGCGCATGTTCAACAGAATTTGCCGCGACTGGGAATACGCATCCGGCCCGGCCATCTGGCCAGTGGCCGGATCAACGCCGGGCGTGCCGGAGACATTGATGAACGGGCCAGCCTTGGCGATGTGGCTATACGGGCCGATGGGCTTGAAGAGCGATGCCGGGGTATGGGTTTCAACGTTCATGTTTGTCCACGCAATGAGGAATAGAAGCCAACAACATCAAAGGCCCCGGATTACGGAGCCTTTGATGTATTCACACAGCATGCATTAACGGCAAGAACACCCTTGGTAGCAACCTGCTTATTCGCCCAAGCAGACATTATTCGCGGCGGATGGTAGGTCGTTCATACCGCCGTCAATACAGGTGCGACCGCAGCCGGGTCGCTGGTGCTGGCTAGCCCGTTCTCGACATGCCCGGCCAAGCGGCGTTGAAATCCGCCGAGCGTACTGACTGTCACCAGCAAGTCATACCAGCACGCCGCGCAAGACAAATCCCAATAGTCTTCCTGCGTGCCACCCACCGGAATGGTGTATTGGCGCGAACCTTGCCCATAGGCTTGATCCGCCACGGTGAACGTCAATGGCTTCGTGCTGGCGTTGATCAAGGTCAGATACAAATTGCCATTCCCGACGTCGTAGCAAGTGATGATTTCCGGGCCCTTACTGAAGTCAGCGCTTGAATCGCCGGCAAATCGCCGGAAAAAACCATTGGGGCCGTACACGCTCAATTGGTAATGGCCGGTGGTATCCAGCGCCCATGTATCGGTCAGTTGCTTGCCGGCTTCGACCGTATAGCGGCGTGGGCTGACCGTTGGATCATTCGAATACACCCAAAAATGCGCCCCTTGCCGGCCGGAATTGGCAAAGGTGATCGAATAGCTGGCCAACGCCGGATTGAATTGGCCATTGACGTGCAATTCATAAGGCAGCGCCCGCGCATGGCGAACGCCAGATTCTTGCGCCAGTACCGTTTGCGCAGCACCGATCGCCGGGGCGGTCACGGGAGCTGCCCGCAGGCACTGCGCATCGGCAGCGGCGATATAGCCTTGCGTATTCGGCAAAGCCGGCACGGTTGCATCGGGAGAGGCGAAATTGAAGGCCGCCGTCAGATCACCGGATACCGCCCGCCGCCACGGGCTGATGTTCGGTTCGATGACGCCGAATCGCTTCTCGATGAATTGCAGCACGGACGTGTGATCGAATACCTGCGAGCAGACAAAACCGCCCTTGGACCACGGCGATACCACGGTCATCGGCACGCGCGGCCCCATCCCGTACGGCAGGTTGTCTACGGTAAAGCTGCCGGTCTGAAATTGATTGATCAGGCTGTGGCGTTCCGCATCGATGCTCACGGTGCTCTGCCCGCTTCCCGGCAAGGTCGGTGCCTGCGGTGGAACCACATGATCGAAAAACCCGTCGTTCTCGTCATACATGATGAAGAGCACGGTCTTGCTCCAGACGTCTGGGTTCGCGGTAAGCGCGTCCAGAATGCCGGCAATGTATTCAGCGCCATACAGCGGCGTGAATTTGGGATGTTCCGAATAAGCGGCCGGCGGCAACAGCCACGAGACTTGTGGCAGCGCATTGGCCATCACATCCGTCTTGAGCTGCTGAATCGTGCGCGTCGTCATGGCCTTTTGCTGCAATGACGACCCGGCCGGCGCATTGACGAAGTTCGCGAAGTTGGCGAGCACGTTCGTGCCGTAATTGCCGGTGTAATTGTCGAAATTGGTGCCCTGCTGATAGATCTGCCAGGAAATGCCGGCCGCTTCCAGGCGCTCCGGATACGTCGTCCAGGTAAATGGCGCCATCTGCTGCTTGTCGAACTGGTTGTCGACATAGTCCGTGTTGTCGAGCAGTGGCCCGCCACCGGCACCGGTCGGATCGATCATTCCGGTCATCAAGTACATGCGATTCGGATGCGTCTGGCCGGGGATGGAACAGAAATAGTGGTCGCACACCGTGAAGGCATCGGCCAGGGCGTAGTGGAACGGGATGTCGTCCCGGGTGTGGTAACCCATCGTCAGATTGGATTTCTGGACCGCCCATTGGTCATTCTTGCCGTTGTTGATCGCGGCATGCGAAGTCGCCCAGTTATGGGGCAAGCCCCCGACGCACTGCGCGTTGACGTTGGGATTGGTCGTGTCGTACCGGAACGGCAGCACCGTTTGCGTCTGATCCTCTTTACGTGGCTGAAACCAGACCGGCAACCCGTTGGGCAGCGTGACCGGAAAACGGTCGTTGTAGCCGCGCACGCCCTTCAGATGGCCCAGATAATGGTCAAAAGAGCGGTTCTCTTGCATGAAGACCACGATGTGCTGCACATCGTTGATCGTGCCGGTGACGGAATTGGCTTCGATCGCCAATGCCTTGCGGATCGACTCCGGGATCAAGGTCATCGCAGCGGCAGCACCGGCCGTGCTTGCGAACATTTTCAGGAAATCTCTACGATCTTTGGTCGCCATGGGAAGCTTCTCATCGATTTGAAATGCGATTGTCAGACGATCAATGCCGCACCGGCAGGTACGGGAATCAGCCGTGCTTAGTGCTGAATGGCCGCACTGCCGGATGCCGGTGCCGGGCTTGGCGGGCAGCTCTTTTTCACCGTCGCCGATACGCCGCAGGCAATGACCGGGTTAGCCGCGCTAACCGCACTGGCCGAATTGGCGGAAGAATCACTTTGATTACATCCCGACAAAAATACCGCCGCCAATAGAACGCCCAACATGGGGATCAGGGCTGTAGCCTGCATAATGCCTCCTGAATAAGAATTTCTTGCACGCTATGATTGGGCAATCAGCAACGATTCAAATCATCAAGACTCGGATACGTTCGACGAGTGAAATCATTGCACTCTCAAATGACAACGATGTGAATGCTATTTTTCATTCCAACTACGAAAAAAGATTGATATGCCCAAAGAATGATTTGAATAGTGGCATCCGACTCCTTCCATGCCAGAAAGCAGCGCCCCACTGGAAAATCAAACTTCACGCATGCCCAATTCGAGAATCAACCTCCCCTTTCGGCGACATGGGCAATGAAAAAAAGAATAGTGATTTGGGTGAATGGCAGTGCAAAGACCACAACGTGAAGCGGGCATCGTGATGAACTGGATATCTGAAAAACCCAAGTCAAATGGAATTAACAAATCCGACACAAGAAACATAAAAAAACAACCCATTGATCGAACAAGCTTTGTGAACAACGGATCATATTTAAAATTGACATGCATTTTTGACACGCACTTTTGAAATAAAGCTTTAGCTCACATTGCACAACCGGCATCCACATATTGAAAAAGGCGCTTCTCAATCGAAGCGCCTTTTTCAATATGCGTTGGCAGTACCACAATCTCGCGCACCAAGCGGCGATTCACCATTTCAATCAGTGATTGATAGCTTCAGGTTATCAAATGCCGCCGACTACGGCAGTGGTCAACGGTGCTTCATTCAATGGCCTGTTTATCCGGTATTCACGCAAATAGGGACGCGTCGAGCGTAGATGGATCAGATGCGGTCGACGGTCGCATGCTACGCTGCGCGGCTCTCTTGAAACCAAGTTGCGGAGCAACTCATGTTTACCTGTATCAATCAGTCTTGCGGCGCACGGTGGAAGCTGGAAGAAGTCACCGTCCAAAACGAAGGACAGGGTGAGCTGTTTCGCTGCCCGCTATGTGGCGCTAGAAACCACGTAATCCGCAGTGTAAAGCCCGATGGCCGAGTGACTTACAAGCAGGTCCGCGTTAGCCGGTAAACCGAATCGTGTTTGACGGTTCGGTTCTTCGATGGAACTGAATGATGCTCTCCCCGCAGCGCGACGATGTTGGCAGCGCGCTGCGAGAAAGGCAGGGGAGCTGATGATTGTTCACGGCTTTAACAAGCGTGAACATCATGCTCTTGCAAACCGATCGTCTTATTCGACTGTCACGGATTTTGCGAGGTTGCGCGGCTTGTCCACGTCGGTGCCCTTGCGGCAGGCTGTGTGATAGGCGAGTAATTGCAGCGGTAGCGTCAGGGTCAGCGCGGCCAGCGGGCCGGAGGATTGCGGCAAGGTCAGAACGCGGTGTACGCCGTCGGCCAGTGCTTCGCAGCCCGGTTCGGCGATCAGGTAAACCCGGCCGCCACGGGCTTGCACTTCGCGCAGGTTGGACGCGAGCTTGTCCGGCACCGCTTCTTTGCCAGCGCAGACGATCACCGGCATTTCTTCATCCACCAGCGCTAGCGGACCGTGTTTCAGCTCGCCACCGGCATAGCCTTCCGCATGGATGTAGGCGATTTCCTTGAGCTTGAGCGCGCCTTCCAGTGCGATCGGGAACAGGGTATGACGGCCGAGGAACAGGGCGTTGTGGTCGTGGGATAGCTCGTGTGCCCAGGCTTCCAGTTCCGGCTCCAGTGCCAGCGCCTCCTGCGCCAGCAACGGCAGCTTGGGCAGCCAGCCGATGAGCTCTTCCAGCTTCTCGTCCGGCAGGCTGACGCGGGCGCGGGCCAGTGAAACGCCAAAAACATAGAGCGCGGCGAGTTGGGTGATGAAGGCTTTGGTCGACGCCACGCCGATTTCGATGCCGGCCTGGGTCAGAAACACGAGGTCGGATTCGCGCGTCAGCGTGGAGTGCGGCACGTTGCACAGCGCCAGCACCTTGATCGCGCCGCGTTCACGTGCCGAGCGGACGGCGGCTAGCAGATCAGCGGTTTCGCCGGATTGCGAAATGGCGATGACCAGCGTGCCATCGGCCTCGATGTTTTGGCGATAGCGATACTCGCTGGCGATTTCGACACTGACCGGTACGCCGGTCCATTCTTCGATCCAGTAACGCGCCGTCAAGCCGGCGTGATAGCTGGAGCCACAGGCAATGATGCGAATGGCCGGGGTGGACTGAAATACAGCGCCAGCGGTCGGGCCGAACACTTCCGGTGCGCAGTTGAGTTCAAGCGCGCGTTGCAGGGTATTGGTGAGGGCGGTCGGCTGCTCGAAGATTTCCTTCTGCATGTAGTGCCGGTATTGGCCCAGCTCGGCCGCGTCAGGCTGCACGTCGATGGTGCGGGCGGTGCGTTCGACTTTCGTGCCGTCGGCGGAGAAGACTTGCACGCTATCGCGACGCACGTCGGCCAGTTCGCCTTCTTCCAGGTAGATCACGCGTTGGGTGAGCGGCAGCAAGGCGGCGATATCAGAGGCGAAATATTGCTCGCCAAAGCCAAGACCCAGCACCAGCGGACTGCCAAGACGGGCACAAATCAGGCGGTTGGGATCATCGCGACCAATGACGCCGATGGCATAAGCGCCATGCAATTGCGGCAATGTGGCGCGCACGGCAGCGAGCAGATCGCCGGTTTTTTGCAGCTCGGCATGCACCAGATGGGCGATGACTTCGGTATCGGTTTCGGAGGTGAAGGTGTAGCCACGCGCAATCAGCGACTCGCGCAGTGGTTGATGGTTTTCGATGATGCCGTTGTGGACGACCATCACGCTATCGCCGCCCAGATGGGGGTGGGCATTAGCCTCGGACGGCACGCCGTGCGTCGCCCAGCGGGTGTGGGCAATGCCACGGGTACCGGATGCGCCATCGGCACGTTCGGTCAGTTCGGCCACGCGGCCGGCCACGCGGATGCGGCGGAAATCGCCTCCTGCGCCGCCCAGCGCTACACCACTGGAGTCATAACCGCGATATTCAAGCCGGGCGAGCCCCGCTAACAACATGGGGAGGACATTACGATCCGAAATCGCGCCGACGATGCCACACATATCAAAAACACTCCGAGCCTAGGTTGGTGCAACGCAATGTAGCCATCGCATCAGTAATTGTCGTTACAGACTATCCCCTAGGCCCGCGCCTTGACGCGTTCGTCGGGTACGGCCGGTAAGCCGATGGGCGGTGCAGGGGCGTGGGCTAGAGTGGAATTATTCAATTAATCAACCACCTTTGAATCCGGCGCACTGCGCCACTCTCGCCCCCGCAGGAGGCACGATATGGCGGTACAGCTCTTATCCCTCGGCGTGATCGGCGTGCGGCTGATGGACCGCATCCTGACTGCCAAAGCAACGTTCCCGGACGAGCTGGCAGACCACATCGTGGACGAAATCAATTACTACTTGCCGCGGGCCAACGAGCAGGAGCAGGCGTTGCTGTTCCATCTGGCTTGCGACGTGTATGAAGCACTGGACGAGAATTTCGAACGGGTCGATAGCCGCGAAACACGCAAGACCGTGATCGCCATCATGAGCTCGTTGATCGAGCGCGCCAAACCGCTGGCCCGACAGGATTTCCATTAACCCGCTACGCGACAAAAGCCCGGCATTGCCGGGCTTTTGTCGCTCAGAAAACACGTCAGAACGCGACCGGGATCATTCCTGCACCAGCTGACCGTCACGCAAGCGCACGCGGTCGCCTGCAGACACGCCCGGCTGTTCCTTATAGGTGATGGTGCGCTCGCTACCGTCGTCAAAGCGCACGCTGACCAGATACTCGTGCGTCTTGCGAACTTGCTTTTCGACCTGATGGCCGGCAATCGCCCCGCCGATCGCGCCGAGCACCGTGGCGACGTCGTTGCCGCGGCCGTTACCGATCTGGTGACCCACTACGCCACCGACCACACCGCCGACAACCGCGCCACCGCCCGTTGCTCCACCGGCTTTTTCAACCTGGCGCACGCTCAGCACGCGACCGCAGCTGCTGCAGACGATCTTGGTCGGCTCCGGCTCGACCACGCCGGGCTTGGCTTGCGCCGGCGGCACTGCCGGGCGGGTCGTTGGACGATACTTGTGGGACTTCGGCGTAGGCGCGACCGTCGGAGCCTGTGAGGGAGCCGCGCTCGGGGCTTGGGTTGGAGCAAGCGTCGGAATCGCGGTGGGTTCCGGCGTGGCCGCCAGGGCGACGACACTGGCGACCGGTTGGGAGGCCGCTGTGGTCGACGTGTTGCCAACCCAGCCCATCCAGTGGGCGATGCCGACGCCGCTCGCAAGAATCACTGCGCCGGCCGCAGTCAGGATCATGGGGTGAAGTTTCGGGTCAGACATGGCGTTGCTCCTTGTATTCGATGGGGCCATGGTGCCGCCACGCCACTCCGTTTAACAGTGATGACATACACATGATCCCCGGCAATTTTCACGTGTGCTCAGGTCAACTGATATGCGGCATCACAAGCGCCGGGCAGTGCGTTGACCAAGTCGTCGACAAACAAAAACCGGGGCAAAAGCCCCGGTTTGAGTGGATGCCCCCTGCGATCAATGCAAGGCGCGATCAAAGTCTGAACTGGCGCACCAACTCAGCCAGTTGGTCAGACACCGCCTTGATCGACGTAGCCGATGACATCGTCCCCTGTGCCGCAGCCAGGGTGCCGGATGTGGACTGCGCCACCTCGTCCACGTCATTGCGAATCGCCCGACTTGATTCGACCTGTTCGTTGAGTGCCTGCCCGATCACCTCGACCACCCGCGCTGTCGCTTCAGTCTCTTGCCGGATCGCCTTGACGGCCTCGCCCCCTTCGCGGGCCTGGCGGATGGCTTCTTTCAGCTGCAGCACCATGTCGTCCATGCGCGCCTTGGCGCTCTGACTGCTGTCTTGCACGCTATTGATGGTCTGGCCGATTTCCTTCGTGGCCGTGCTAGTGCGTTCGGCCAGCTTGCGCACTTCATCGGCCACCACGGCGAAGCCGCGCCCTTGCTCGCCAGCGCGTGCTGCTTCAATGGCCGCGTTCAGCGCCAGCAAATTGGTTTGCTCGGCCACATCGCGAATCACCGCGATCACCGCCGAGATGCTCACTACCCGTTGTGCCAGCTCGTCGATGCCGGCTTGCGTATCGCCAACAGCCTGCTCGGTCTCGGTCAGGCGGGATACTGCGGATGAAATCACCGTCTGCCCCTTGGCAGAGATATCCGTCGCGGTTTCGCTTTGCTGGCGGGCGGTATCCGCTTGTTCGGCTGCCGTTTGCGTCTGCGCGACGAACTGGTCGGTGGTCTGGGCAATCCGGCCCGCCGCCTGACTTTGCGCTTCGACCAGACGGTTGCTGCCTTCGGCCTTGCCGACGATTTCGTCGCAGGTGCGGTGCATGGATGTGATCGCCTGGGAGAGCTGGTTCATCACCCCGCGCAAGGCATCGCGCATTTGCACCACCGATCCGTAGATACTGCGTGGTGGCGCACCGGCGCGAGTCGCCCGAGCGGAAAGATCGCCATCGGCAACGCCTTGGACCAGTTCCAGCACCTCGCCGGGCTCGCCGCCCAAGGCAGCCAGCAGCTTACCGACCGAGGTCAGCAGCACCACGGCCACCAGCCCCGCCACCGCCAGACAGATGAGGACTTGCCAGCGCGCGTTGCTCCAGAAGCGGGAATTCGCCTCGGCGAAGCTCACGCCGTCGCCGACGATCCAGTGCCATTTGGGCGTCTGGATCGCTACCGACAAGAGATCAACCACCTTGCCGTCCCGCGCCGAATTCCACCAGTACTCCGTCATGGCACCACCGGATTTATCCAGCGCCGCCTTGGCAATCGCCCCGACGCTGCCGCCTTGGGCATCCTTGAAATCATTGAAGCTGGTGCCATGCAGCTGCGGATCGAGCGGCGTGGCGACAAAGACCAACTTTTCGTCGGTCACATAAACATATTCGGATTTGTGGAATTTGTTCTCACGCAGGATTTGCGTGGCGATGGCCTTGGCTTGCTCATCGGTCAGCTTGCCGGCTGCCGCCAGGTTTTCGAGCTGCACGATGGTTGAATAAGCGCTGGTCATCAATTGCTGGATGCGCGCCTTATTGTCTTCATTGGCCCCTGTTTTCATCGTATAGAGGCCGATCAACATGATGCCGACCAAGGCGAGCAAGACCAACGCGGAAAGACACCAGGCTTTGATTTTCAACGACATGTCCGACTCCTTATGTAGTCCACGGCTAAGCTACTACAGCATAGTCAGCAATCCGCCATTCTCCGCAGAAAGCCACGCAGCGGAGAAAGTAACGGACATCACCCCCGCCCCCCATTCAGCGGGGTAGATTAATAAAGATGTTCTTTACGCGTTTGGGGGTAGCCATCATGAATCGGCATATGTCATTGGTGCTCATCATGGCGGGTGCACTGGCAGCCGGCCCGACCGCCATCGCCGCAGACAGCGATACGGCCACGACCTCCCTCACCCAGCCGGATAACGCACGCACTGTCAGCCTCTTCACGAGCTGGAGCGGCTCCAAGAGCAATGCCACGGCCTTGGTCACCGGACTGGAGAGCGGCAGCTCGATCACCCTCACCAGCAGTACCGGTACGACCACCTCATTTACCCCAGCCAGCAAGCTCAGCCCGGGCGACACCACCATCGCGCTCGCTTTGGCGCGTGAATCGCTCCGGCAGCAAGGCATCAGGAATCCAAGCCCGGCACAAATCGATGCCGCGCTGGTTGGCGGCTCCGTCGTCAACAAAGCCGGGCAACCGGTGAGCCTGAAGGGGGTCTTGACCCAGCGTTCAAGCGGGATGGGTTGGGGCGAGATCGCCCACTCGATGGGCGTGAAGCTCGGCAGACTGATGAGCGCGCTCCACACCCATAGCCACGCTAGCCATGCCGGTCATCATGATCAGCACGGTCACCATGGCCACGCGGGCAAATCCGGCCATCACAGCCACACAGGCAAGGACGGCGATCACGGCGCCAGCCATTCATCCGGGGCCAAAGGGGTCGGTCAAGGGCATGGTGAAGGTGGCGGTCATGGTGGCGGCCGCTGAGGCGGCACAACACACCGACATATCCAGTATTGGCCTAGGCCACCGGCGGCGGCTCATCCACGCCAGCCTCCTCCCATAACCAATCGATCAACGCCTGCAAAGCCGGGCGGTACGGTGGTGGCGAGGCCGTCACCAGCCAATACGGCCACTCCATCGGCACCGTCAGGGCAAACAATTGCTTCAGCGTGCCGGCAGCCAGCTCATCCTGAATCAACATGCGCCGCGCCAATGCAATGCCCTGCCCTTCGACCGCGGCCTGCACCAGCAAGGCCGAATCGTTGTAGACGATGCCCTGCCGGGGCTCAGGCCAATCAGCGAGGCCGGCAGCATCGAACCAGCGCCGCCACGGTTCGTTATCCGAGCGCAGCAACTTCCGGCCGGCCAGATCCCCTGGTCGCTGCAAACCACCCGCCAACAACGGGCTCGCGACCACGACAAAGTCGTCGTCCATGAAGCGTTGCGCATACAGCCCCGGCCACGGCCCGAAGCCGACGCGGATCGCCAGATCGATGCCCTGCCCGGCGAGATCCTCGCGTGTTTTCGAGGCATGCACCCACAGTTCGATATCCGGGTAGCGCGCAATGAAACGGCTCAAACGCGGCGTGAGCCACTTGCCGGCAAACGAGGGCAGGCTGGTCAGCACCACGCGCGGTCGTTCCCGCTCACGCCGAATCGTTTCCAGCTCCGCACTCACGCCGCACAGCGCCTCGTTTACCTTGACCGCCAGACGCCGCCCTTCCACCGTCAGGCGCACACCGCGCCCTTCGCGCACGAACAGCGCGTAGCCCAGCTGTTCTTCCAGCGCCTTGATCTGATGGCTGACTGCCCCCGGCGTGACGAACAGCTCTTCTGCCGCCCTCGCCATATTGCTCAGGCGCGCCGCCGCTTCAAACGCACGCAAGGCCGGCAGCGGCGGCAAGCGACCGGGCGCTTTTAATGTTGAGTCCAATTCACCAATCCAATGAAAACGAATCGTTTGTGGAACACCTGTATGACGCCGAAAATCAATTCATCCATAGCGTTAGCGCGGCTATCGCATCGGCAGGGAGAGGTGAATCATGTTGAACAATTCGACAGTAAATTCGATGGTGAATGATTTGCAGGTAGCAATGCAAGCCCTGCCGGCCGGGCGGGTCATCGTGAGTGACGCAGCAGGTATCGACGTAATCGAAGGCTTGTTGTGGATCACCGATGACAGCAATCAGGACTTCGTGCTGCAGCCTGGCGAACAACATCGCGCTTGCGGGCGGATGGTGATCGAGGCGCTTGCACCGGCACGCATTGCTTTCACCCTCCACCGCCAACCCGCCCCACAAGCGGCGTGAAGCGTGCTGGCTGCGGAACCTGCCCGACCCGGACTTGATCGAGCGGACGTAAAAAAGGCCATCCCTCGGGACGGCCCTTTTTACATATCAGCTGCACATCAGCATCAACGCAGTTTGTCGAGCTGCGCCTGCAATTTGCCCAGCTTGTCTTCCAGCTCAGCCACTTGCGCACGATCCTTCTCGACCAGATGCGCCGGGGCCTTGTCGATGTAGCCCGGCTTTTCCAGCTTGGCCTTCACCTTCTGCAAACCGTCGTCGGTCTTGGCGATTTCCTTGGTCAAGCGGGCCGATTCCGCCGCCTTGTCGACTTCGACCTTGAGCATCATGCGGGCCGATGGGGCTACCGCAACCGGCGCATCGTCTTCCGGCAGCTTGGCGACGAGGTTGACTTCGGACAGCTTCGCCAACGGCACGAGGTAGGCGGAGAACTTGGCTAGCGAGGCATCGCCCTCCAGGAACATCGGCACCTTCTGCGCCGGGCTCAGGCCCATTTCGCCACGCAGATTACGTGCGGCGAATGCCAGGGCTTTCAGCGTTTCCACGTCGGCATTGGCAGCGGCATCGATCTTCGATTCATCAGCAATCGGCCACGCGGCGATCATCAGCGACTCGGTGTTCTTCTTGCCGGCGAGCGGCGCAACGACTTGCCACAACTCTTCGGTAATGAACGGCATGATCGGATGGGTGAGGCGCAGGATCACTTCCAGCACGCGGATCAGCGTCAGGCGCGTGGCGCGTTGCTGCGCCGGCGTGCCGTGCTGGGTCGAGACCTTGGCCAGCTCGATATACCAGTCGCAATACTCGTTCCAGACGAACTCATAGATGGCGTGTGCGGCGAGGTCGAAGCGGAAGGTATCGAGCGCCAGCGTGACGGCCTTCTCGGCCTCTTGCAGCTTGCCGATGATCCAGCGATCCGCGAAGCCGTACTCCAGCTCGGCCCCCGGCTCCATGCCGCAATCCTTGCCTTCCACATTCATCAGCACGAAGCGGGTGGCGTTCCACAGCTTGTTGCAGAAGTTGCGGTAGCCCTCGCAGCGCTTCTGGTCGAAGTTGATCGAGCGGCCCAGCGACGCCAGCGAGGCAAAGGTGAAACGCAGTGCATCCACGCCATAGGCCGGGATACCGTCCGGGAACTCCTTCTGCGTCTTGGCAGCGACTTGCGGGGCCTTTTCCGGGCGGCGCAGGCCGGTGGTACGTTTTTCCAGCAGCGGCTCGAGCGCAATGCCGTCGATCAGGTCGACCGGATCGAGCACGTTGCCTTCGGACTTGGACATCTTCTGCCCTTCGCCATCGCGCACCAGGCCGTGGATATACACGTGCTTGAACGGCACCTTGCCGGTGAAGTGCTTGGTCATCATCACCATCCGGGCGACCCAGAAGAAGATGATGTCGTAGCCCGTCACGAGCACGCTGGATGGCAGGAACGCCTTGAGTTCATTGGTCTCGTTCGGCCAGCCGAGCGAGGAGAACGGCACCAGCGCCGAGCTGAACCAGGTATCCAGCACGTCGTGATCGCGGGTGAGCGGCTTGCCGCCAGATTGAGCGAGCGCTTCGGCTTCGGTGCGCGCCACGTAGACTTTGCCGTCCGCGTCGTACCACGCCGGAATCTGGTGGCCCCACCACAGCTGGCGCGAGATACACCAGTCCTGAATGTTCTTCAGCCACGCGTTGTAGGTGTTGATCCAGTCGCCCGGCACGAACTGCACTTCGCCGGTTTCAAACACTTCCAGCGCTTTCTCGGTGATGCTCTTGCCGGTTTCGTCCGGCTTGCTCATCGCCACGAACCACTGGTCGGTCAGCATCGGCTCGATCACCGAACCGGTACGGTCGCCGCGCGGCACCATCAGTTTGTGTTTCTTGATCTCGGCCAGCAGACCCAGCGCTTCCAGATCGGCGACGACCAGCTTGCGGGCTGCGAAACGATCCAGCCCTTGATACTTGGCCGGCGCGTTCTCGTTGATCTTGGCATCCAGCGTCAGGATGGAGATTTGGTCAAGCTTGTGGCGATGGCCGACGGCGTAGTCGTTGAAATCGTGGGCTGGCGTAACCTTGACCACGCCAGTGCCGAATTCCTTGTCGACGTAATCATCGGCAATGATCGGAATCTCGCGGTCGCACAGCGGCAGTTTGACGGTCTGGCCGATCAGGTGGGCGTAGCGCTCGTCTTCCGGGTGCACCATTACGGCGACGTCGCCGAGCAAGGTTTCCGGACGGGTAGTGGCGACGGTCAACTGGCCTTCACCGCTGCTGAGCGGGTAGTGGATGTGCCACAGGTGGCCATCTTCTTCTTCGGAGATCACTTCCAGATCGGAGACCGCCGTGCCCAGCACCGGGTCCCAGTTCACCAGCCGCTTGCCGCGATAGATCAGGCCTTGTTCATACAGGCGGACGAACACTTCGCTCACGCAGCCCGACATCTTGTCGTCCATCGTGAAGTATTCGCGGCCCCAATCCACCGAGGCGCCCATGCGGCGCATCTGGCCGGTGATGGTGTCGCCCGATTGCTGCTTCCATTCCCACACTTTCTCGATGAAGGCAGGGCGGCCCAGCGCGTGGCGGTTGACGCCGGCCGCATCCAGCTGGCGCTCGACGACGATCTGCGTCGCGATGCCTGCGTGATCGGTGCCGGGCAGCCACAGCGTGTTGTCGCCACGCATGCGGTGATAGCGGGTCAGGCCATCCATGATGGTCTGGTTGAACGCATGCCCCATGTGCAGCGTGCCGGTGACGTTCGGCGGCGGCAGCTGGATGCAGAACGACGGCGCGTTCATGTCCATGCTCGGGCTGAAATAGTTGGCGCTCTCCCAGCGCGGGTACCAGGCGGCTTCGATGGCGGCGGGTTCAAAGCTCTTGGCTAGTTGTTCCAGGGCGGTGCTCATGGGCTGGGCTCGAAAAATACGATACAAAACCGGCAATTATACAGGCCAGCCCCAAGAAGTGACTGTTCACGATCTTTCAAAGTTATGCGCCTGCGGCGCAGTGTAAAGACGTTACAGCGGGAGCCCGTCCCGCGGCCGGGGAAGGGACTTTGTCTCGCCAAAGCCCCCTCCACCCCAAAGGCGACCCCCGCTGGGCGGTCCTCCGGACTACCCTCGGTCGGTCGCGAGCCTAAGGTCTCGCGACACTCCCTCGGCGCTGAGCGAAAGGGGAGGAAAAGCCCCAGTGCCACCATGGTGACAACAAAAAACGGCAACTGCGTCCTCAGCAAGTCGTTCGTAGGGCGCAATCCCCGCAGGGCATTGCGCCGCATCTGTTCACTGAGGCGACTTCTCAAAAGATCGTAAACCGGCTCTCAGCGATCCAGATTCGCCCCGGATCTGTCAGAAATTCTTCATATGCACTTGGAATTTCAGACAACTCTGATATAGGCTTACAAAAACCGTGAATGCACCATTGAAGTGCATACGGCAATTAGCCGGCAATCCAAATGGGTACACGCTCCGCAGCCCACTGGGTATTGCAACCGCACAAAATAAAACCGGGCTCACGCTTGCATCTGCCTACTGATTTGTTTATTCAAAAAGTAAGCCCCATTCCGAGCAAATAACCCTTTCCGCTTAACTTTTACTGGCCTTGATTTGTGAAACCGAACCGCTTGTTACTGCTTCTGATTAGTACCATCAACCTGGTACTGGCTGCCCTGCTCGCTTCAACGTGGTGGCAAGGCCTGATTCTGGGTTTGGTGGTCGCCGTTGCGCTGTGGTTCGTGGCCGGCAGCAATGCCGCTGCCCGCACGGAGCAGGAACCCGTATTCGAGGTCGCCCCCAAGGAAGAACCTCACGTCAACCTGCCGGTATTGATGCACGGCGTGCTGCCGCTGTGGAAACGCAATGTCGAACTGGCCCGCAGCCAGACCACCGAAGCCATCGACAACCTCGCTATGCGCTTTGCCGGCATCAACCAGCGGCTGGGCAGCGCCGTGGCGCTCGCAGCCGGTGGTGAGAGCAGCCATGTGCTGCAGGTGATCCATACGTCCGAGACGCAGCTGGGCGGCATCGTCACCGCGCTGGAACAAGTGCTGGCCGCCCGCGAAACGCTGCTGCACGAGCTCGAAGGACTGGGCAAATTCAACGAAGAGCTGAAGCAGATGGCGACCGATGTGGCGCAAATCGCCGGCCAGACCAATCTGCTGGCCCTCAATGCCGCCATCGAAGCCGCCCGCGCTGGCGAGGCCGGCCGGGGTTTCGCCGTCGTCGCTGACGAAGTCAGAAAACTATCCAATATGTCCGGCGATACCGGCAAACGCATCAGCAGCAAGATCGAATCGATCAACCAGACCATCCACGGCGCGCTGGTGTCCGCCTCCAACCTGTCGCAAGAAGAAGCCCGCATGATCGGCGAATCGAAATCGGTGATCGGCGAAGTGCTGGCCGGCTTCCACCAGGTGGTCGTTCAGCTCGGCGATACGGTCGGCCGGCTCGAAACCGAAAGCCGCGCCGTCGAGCACGAAGTGCAGGATGTGCTGGTCAACCTGCAGTTCCAGGACCGGGTCAGCCAGATTCTCGATCACGTCCAGCGCGACATCGCCAAACTCACCGATCTGCTGGACCGCAACCAGACCCTGCCGGACAAGCAACTCTGGCTGGCCGAGCTGGAACGCACCTACACCACGATGGAGCAGCGCCAGGTGCATAGCGGCAAGGCGGCGGCCGCCGTGCAATCGCAAGTCGATTTTTTCTGATTTTTTCATGATGGCACCAACACCCGATACCAATAACAACAGCCACAACAGCAAGAGGGAGCAACACCAATGGGCAAGACAATCCTGATCGTCGATGACTCGTTCAGCATGCGCCAGACCGTCGGCATCGCACTCAAGAGCGCCGGTTACGACGTGGTGGAAGCCTCGGATGGCAAAGATGCCCTCTCCAAACTCGATGGCCGCAAATACAACCTGATCATTTCCGACGTGAACATGCCGAACATGGATGGCATCAGCTTCGTCAAGGCCGCCAAGCTGCTGCCCAATTACAAGTTCACGCCGATCATCATGCTCACCACCGAAGGTGATGAAACCAAGAAGCAGGAAGGCAAAGCCGCTGGCGTGCGCGCCTGGGTGCTCAAGCCGTTTCAGCCGCCGGTGCTGCTCGATGCGGTTGCCAAGTTGATCATGCCTTAGTTCTTTCTCCCCTCGCCCATTTATGGGAGAGGGGTCGGGGGTGAGGGGGCTAACAGAGAAAGCTGCAGGTGGCACCGCCCTCACCCCCAGCCCCTCTCCCGCAAGCGGGCGAGGGGAGAAAACACCGTCCGCAAGAGATTGCGAGCAAGCGCAGAAACCCGACCGATGTGCCCTGACCGCTTCAGGAGACGCCGATGCCGATTTCCGAACAAACCCGAGATGGCCACCCGCTGGCGCTGTTGATGGGCGGATTCACCATCTTCGAGATCGCCGAGTTGAAAGACGCGCTGCTGCACGCGCTGCACATGGCGCCGGATACGCTGGAAATCGATCTGTCCGGGGTCGAAGAGCTCGACACCTCCGGCGTGCAGGTGCTGCTGCTGCTCAAGCAAGAAGCGGCACGCCTGCAAAAGAGCGTGCACTACAGCCGCCACAGTCCGGCCGTCCTCGCCGTGATCGATCTCTTGAACCTTGCCGGCACGCTCGGCGATCCGGTCTTGATGCCGAACGGCAGCTAGACGACCTCCCCTACGGCCCTTAGCGACAAGGAGCACGTCATGGACATGAGTTCGTTTTATCAGGAGCACGCCGATCTGGCGGTGATCGTCACGCGCCTGAAAGGACACATCGCCAAGCCCATCACGGGCAGCGGCGAGCTAGCCGCCGTGATTGCCGGCGATCTGACGCAGCTCAGCACCAAGCTCAACCTGCATCTGGGCAAAGAGGACTTGTATCTCTACCCCAGGCTGCTGAAGTCGGCCGGCCCGGAAAAAGCCCTGGCCGAAGCGTTTCAAAAAGAAATGGGCGGACTGAAAGAAGCCTATGGCGCATTCAAAACGCGCTGGGGCAACGCCCAATCGATCGCCGCCGAGCCGGACGTCTTCATCCGTGACGCCAAGGCCGTGATCCAGGCGCTGGAAACACGCATCAAACGAGAGAACACCGAGTTGTACAAGGCGGCAGAAAAGATCTGACCGGGGCGGGGCATTGTCCTCGCCAAGCAGATCGTTCTGGCCGCCCGATACGCCTGAAAGCCGCAACCACACCCGCAAGCCTCATCGGCGGGATGGCTGCACGGCAGGCGTCGACACACGAACGGGGGCTTGGCATGGATATGGACATGGCGCGTGATGCGCTGGTGCAAGAATCGCGAGAATTGCTGGCAGCGATGGAAAACGCGCTGCTGGAGATCGAAGCCGAAGGCGTCAATGCCGAGGCCGTCAACGCCATCTTCCGCGCTGCGCATACGATCAAGGGCTCGGCCGGGCTATTCGCCTTCAACCTCATCGTCAGCTTTACCCACATCGTCGAAAGCGTGCTCGACCGGGTCCGCAACAACGAGCTGACCGTCGACGATGCGATGCTCTCCCTGCTGCTCAATTGTGGCGACTACATCGGCGCGCTGGTCGATGCCATCGAGCACAAACGCGAGAACGACGAGCCGAACATCGCGCGGCGTACCGAGCTGGAAAACGCGCTCAACGCCTATCTCGAACCACCCGCCACCACCGTCACGGTCACCGCCGCCGAAGCGGAAGAAAGCCCGGTCGAAGTCGAAACCGGCCACCGGGTCGGCAGCGACAACTGGCACTTGTCATTGCGCTTTTTGCCGGACGTGCTGCGCAACGGTCTCGACCCGATTCCCTTCCTGCACTACCTCGCCGCGCTGGGCCGCATCGTCTATCTGCACACGCTCACCGATGCCATGCCGGTGGCCGAATTGATGGATGCCGAATCGTGTTATCTCGGTTTTGAAATCGACTTCCAGACCGAGGCCGACCGCAAGACCATCGAAGGCGTATTCGAGTTCGTGCGCGACGACGCCCACATCCGCATCCTGCCGCCGCACAGCAAGATCGACGAATACATCGGCCTGATCAACACCATGCCGGACCCAGGCCGGCTGGGCGAAATCCTGGTTGCCGGCGGCGCGTTGACGCAGCATGAGCTGGAACAGGTGCTGTCCGAACAACAGGAAAAGGCCATCGGCCAGAAGCCGATCGGCGCGCTGCTGGTCGAGCATCAGGTGGTGCCGGAGGCAGTCGTCACCGCCGCGCTGTCACGCCAGAAACAGCACGAAGACAAGAAAGCCCACGAGCAGAAGTTCATCAAGGTCGAGGTCTCCAAACTCGATGCGCTGATCGATCTGGTCGGCGAGCTGGTCATCGCCGGCGCGGCGGCCACCGTCGTCGCCCAACGCAAGAAGGACAGCACGTTCGAAGAAGCCTCGCAGACCATCTCGACACTGGTCGAGCACATCCGCGATGCCGCGCTGACCTTGCGCATGGTGCCGATCGGCGAAGTGTTCCAGCGTTTTCCGCGTGTGGTACGCGATATCTCCCGCGAGCTGGGCAAGGAAATCGAGCTGGTTGTGACCGGCGCGGATACCGAACTCGACAAATCGATGGTGGAAAAACTCTCCGACCCGCTGATGCATATCGTGCGCAACGCGATGGATCACGGCATCGAAGCCACCGACGCACGCGTCGTCGCCGGCAAATCGCCCGGCGGCACCCTGCGCCTCAACGCCTATCACGAATCCGGCAGCGTGGTGATCGAAGTCTCCGACGATGGGCGCGGCCTGAATCGCGAGCGCATTCTCTCCAAAGCCATCGAGCGCGGCCTGGTCTCGCCGGACCAGATTCTCACGGAGAGCGAAATCTACCGGCTGATCTTCGAAGCCGGCTTCTCCACCGCCGAGCAAGTCACCAACCTGTCCGGCCGTGGCGTGGGCATGGATGTGGTGAAGAAGAACATCGAATCGCTGCGTGGCGATGTGGAAATCCTCAGCGTCGAAGGCCAAGGCACCACGGTGCGCATCCGCCTGCCGCTCACGCTGGCCATCATCGATGGCTTCCAGGTCATGGTGAGTGACGCGGTGTTCGTGATCCCGCTGGAAATGGTGATCGAGTGCGTCGACCTCTCCAGCCACGAAGCCCGCCACAACATCGTGAAACTGCGTGGCGAGCCGTTGCCCTTCGTACGGCTGCGCGAGTTGTTCGAACTGCCGCTCTTGCAGCACTCGGAACGCGAAAGCCTCGTGGTCGTGCAATACGGCCAGCAACGCGCCGGCCTCGTCGTCGACCGCTTGCTGGGCGAATTCCAGGCGGTGATCAAGCCGCTGGGCGAGCTGTTCCAGAACACCAAGACCCTGAGCGGCTCGACCATTCTCGGCGACGGCCGCGTGGCCCTGATCCTGGACGTCGCCCATCTGATTCAACAAGCGTCACATCTGCCAACTCATTTACCGGCAAGCAAGACGGCCGGCCTGCTTTCCAACCAGAAATAACCTCTATCCGGGGAGATCATCATGGGCGGACTTTTGCGTTTTCGGCTGAGCACCAAGTTACTGGTCGCATTTCTCGTCTCGTCGCTACTCACGCTGTTCATCGGCGTGTGGGGCGTCAGCAGTATCCAGAAAGTGGCGGCCGGCGGGGAAGACATCTACGTCACCAACCTGCTGGCGATCAGCAATCTGGGCCGGGCCAATATCGCCCTGATCTCGCATGCCCGCACCACCGTTCGCCTGATGAGCCAGATCAAGAAACCGGACGACTTCAACGCCGGTATCGAACGCATGGGCACCTACCTGACCAACTTCAACAAATACTGGGAGGTCTACTTCAAGACCCGCCCCTCGGTGCGGGAAGACCAGCTGCGCGCCGAGTTCAAGGCCCTGCTGCCCGAATACCTGAAGATGACCGATACCGCGATCAAGCTGATGAAAGCAGGCGACGTCAACGAAGCCACCAAGCTGGTCAACGGTGATTTGCGACTCCTGGTCGGCAAGCTCGACAAGACGCTCGACGACATCACCACCGACAACGAAAAGCAGGCCGAAGAAGCCAACCAGCAGAACCAGGCCACCGCCGCCAGCGTGCGCACGACCAGCATTGCCGTCATTGCCGGCGCGTTCACCCTCTCGCTCATCCTGGGCCTGCTGCTGACCCGCAGCGTGACCCGGCAAGTCGGCGGCGAACCGTATGAAGCGGTGGGCATCCTGCAACGCGTGGCCGAAGGCGATACCTCCGTCAACGTACAGATCAGGGCGGGCGACACCACCAGCGTGCTCTATAGCGTGCAACAACTCATCACCCAGTTGCAGACCGCCTCCGGCATTCTGGCGCAAGTCGCCAAGGGCGATCTGACCGCGCAGATTCCAGTGCGGTCAGGCGACAGCATCAGCATCCTGTTCCACATCAAGCAGATGGTCCGGCAACTCAAGCGCGTGATCAGCGAAGTCGGCAGCTCGGCCGGATCGCTGGCCGCCGCCTCCGAACAAATCTCCGCCTCGGCCCAATCCCTGAGCCAGAACGCCTCCGAACAAGCGGCCAATGTCGAGGAAACCAGCGCCGCGGTCGAGGAAATCACCTCCACCGTGTCGCAGAACGCCGAAAACGCCCGCGTCACGGACGGCATGGCCAGCAAGTCGTCTGGCGATGCGGTTGAAGGGGGAGATGCGGTCAAGCAAACCGTCACGGCCATGCGGCAGATCGCCGGCAAGATCGGCATCATCGACGACATCGCCTACCAGACCAACCTGCTGGCGCTGAATGCAGCCATCGAAGCCGCCCGGGCCGGTGAACACGGCAAGGGCTTCGCCGTGGTGGCCGCCGAAGTGCGCAAACTGGCCGAACGCAGCCAGATCGCCGCGCAGGAAATCAGCACCGTCGCCACCGATAGCGTGACGCTGGCCGAACGCGCCGGCACGCTGCTCGATCAGATGGTGCCATCGATCCGCAAGACCGCCGATCTGGTACAGGAAATCTCCGCCGCATCCCGCGAGCAAAGCTCCGGGCTGGCGCAAATCAACACCTCGGTCACGCAACTGGCGCAAACCACGCAGATGAACGCCTCGGCCTCCGAAGAGCTGTCGGCCACATCCGAAGAAATGAGTTCTCAGGCAGCGCAGCTGCAAGCCTTGATCGGCTACTTCCGGGTGCAGGCCGACGAGCGCACCCAGCCGGTCGGCCAGACGGAAAAATCGAAATCAGTGCGCACCGCACCGAAGGGCGCCTACGAGCCAGCAGAAAAGCAACACGTGCTGACGCTGGATTCGGGCGATGAGGAGATTGATGAGGCTGCGTTTGCGCGGTTTTGAGCTAGAGCTGCGGCCAAAGCTTCTTGCTCCCCTCGCCCGCCTGCGGGAGAGGGGCTGGGGGTGAGGGTGCTTGCAAAGGTCGATGCAGCTGGCGCGCCCCTCACCCCCGGCCCCTCTCCCATAAATGGGAGAGGGGAGAAAACAATCATGCGCTAGCTGGTTGCAGCCCATCATCCCAACAAAATTCCTGCCTATGATGAGGACATAACGCCATCAAGTAACAGCCATTCCCGGTTACTGAAGACGCTACAGACAACACCGAACAGACCCGACTCATTAGTAAAAAGACCTTAAAAAAACCAAATATCGAGTAAATCGAGTAAATCGAGGAGATCACCATGGGCTGGTTCATCAACATGCGATTGGGCACCAAATTGCTGGTCGCATTTTTCATCTCGTCGCTGCTCACGCTCTTCATCGGCGTGTGGGGCGTGAGCAATATCCAGAATGTCGGCGACGCCGGGCAGGCAATCTACAAGGAAAACCTGCTGGCGATCAGTAATCTCGCCCGCGCCAACATCAACCTGGTGGCCTCGGCACGCGCCACGGTGCGCATGCTGACCCAGGTCGACAAACCGGACGACGTGGCGGCATCGATCACCCGCTATGAGGGCTACATCACGGCCTTCAACAAATACTGGGACATCTATGCGAAGACGGCCGCATCCGAGACCGAAGAAAAGCTGCGTACCGAGTTCAAGGGACTGTATCCCGACTACCTGAAAATGACCGAAACCACCTTCAAGCTGGTCAAAGCCGGCCAGGTCGACGAGGCCCGGAAACTGGTCAACGGCGATTTGCGGGTGCTGGTCAACAAGATCGACAAGGTGCTGGACGACATCACCACCGACAACGAGAAACAAGCCGAAGACGCCAACAAAAAGAATCAGGCCACCATTGCCAGCGTGCGCATGACCAGCATCATCGCCATCGTCGTCGCGTTTGCCTTGTCGATCTTCATGGGCATGGCCCTCGCCCGCATCGTCACCCGTCAGGTGGGCGGCGAGCCGGATGAAGCGGTACGCATCCTGCAAAAAGTCGCCGATGGCGACCTGACGGTGGAAGTGAACGTCAAACCCGGCGACAAGACCAGCATGCTGTTCAGCATCCAGCAGATGGTCACCCGCCTCACCAGCGTGATCGGTGAAGTCAGCAGCTCAGCCAGTTCGCTGGCCTCGGCATCGGAAGAAATTTCCGCCTCCGCCCAGGCCCTGTCGCAAAACGCCTCTGAACAAGCCGCCAACGTCGAGGAAACCAGCGCAGCGGTCGAGGAAATCACCTCGACCGTATCGCAGAATGCCGAAAACGCCCGCGTGACCGATGGCATGGCCAGCAAGTCCTCCACCGATGCCGTCGAAGGCGGCGGTGCCGTGAAGCAAACCGTTGCGGCCATGCGGCAGATCGCGGGCAAGATCGGCATCATCGACGACATCGCCTACCAGACCAATCTGCTGGCACTGAATGCCGCCATCGAAGCCGCCCGGGCCGGCGAGCACGGCAAGGGCTTTGCCGTGGTGGCCGCCGAAGTGCGCAAACTGGCCGAACGCAGCCAGGTGGCGGCACAGGAAATCAGCACGGTCGCCAGCGATAGCGTCACGCTGGCCGAACGCGCCGGCAACTTGCTCGATCAGATGGTGCCATCGATCCGCAAGACCGCCGATCTGGTGCAGGAAATCTCCGCCGCATCGCGCGAGCAGACCAGTGGTCTCGACCAGATCAACTCGGCGGTGAGCCAACTGGCGCAAACCACGCAGATGAATGCATCGGCCTCCGAAGAATTGTCGTCCACCTCCGAAGAGATGAGCGCGCAGGCGATCCAGCTGCAAGAGCTGATCCGCTTCTTCCGCACCGCCGAAAACGGCCATGCGGCAGCGACTCGCCGGGCGGCGCCGGCCCGCAAGCCGACCAATGGCAAAGGCGCGCGGCGCGCCTCATCGCTCGATGCAGGCGACGAGAGTGTCGACGAATCATCTTTCACACGCTTCTGAGGGGGTGCCATGCCCAGTTTGCCCACCACCACCGCAAGCGCGAGCCGGCAACTGCCAGGGCAGGAAAGCCCCGGCAGCCGGCAATTCCTGACCTTTACCCTCGGCGGCGAGTTGTTCGCGATCCCGATCGAACATATCCGCGAAATCATCGAATTCGGCGGCCTGACCGAAATCCCGATGATGCCGAACTTCCTGCGGGGCGTGATCAACCTGCGCGGCGCGGTCGTACCGGTGGTCGACCTGGCGGCGCGTTTTGGCCGCAACACCACCGAAATCGCCCGGCGCACGTGTATCGTGATTCTTGAGGTGGTGCAGGAAGAACAGATCCTGCCGCTGGGGGTCATCGTCGATGCCGTCAACGAAGTGCTGTCGGTCGAACATGGTCAGGTCGAGCCACGGCCGGCGTTTGGCGCCAAGATCCGGGCCGACTTCATCGAAGGCATGATCAGCCTGGGCGAGCGCTTCGTGATCGCGCTCGATATCCAGCAAGTGTTGTCGGTGGAAGAGATGTCGACCTTGATCGGCTTCTCGGGCAGCGAAGAACCCAGTGCCGTCACGGCGTAGATGCCTGAACCCGCCCATTTCGCAAGGACGCGAGCGCGCAACGCCATGGTTTTGACGAGCACCCAACCCTTCGAAGCGAACGATGAAGAGATGCGCTTGTTCCAGCAGCTCTTCAAGCAGCACATCGGCATGCACCTGCCGGCTTCCAAGAAAGCGTTGCTGTGCAGCCGGCTTTCCAAGCGGCTGGTCGCGCTCGAACTCGACAGCTTCCGCGATTACTACGAGATGATCGCGGCACCGTCGGCCGAGGCAGAGCGCCAGCGGGCCATCGACCTGATCACCACCAACGAAACCTATTTCTTCCGCGAGCCGCGCCATTTCGACTTTCTGAAGCAGCACGTGCTGCCGGTAGCATCGCCCCAAGAAACGCTCAAGATCTGGAGCGCCGCCAGTTCAACCGGCGAGGAAGCCTATTCGATCGCGATGCTGCTCGACCACGAACGCAGCAACGCCCCGTGGGAGATTTTCGCCTCCGACATCAGCCAGCGCGTGCTGTCCTTCGCCCGCCGTGGCGTCTATCCGATGACCCGCGGCGAACACATCCCGCCGGCGTATCTGAAACGCTATTGCCTGCGGGGCAGCGGCGAGTACACCGGCCAGTTCATGGTGGAACGCACCCTGCGTTCGCGCGTGCAGTTTGCGCAGCGCAACCTCACCGATCTGCCGGAGCGCGTCGGCCAGTTCGACGTCATCTTCCTGCGCAACGTCATCATCTATTTCGATATGCAGACCAAGACCGAGGTGCTGACGAATGTCTGCCGGCAATTGAAACCGGGGGGCTGGCTGTTTGTCGGCCATTCCGAATCGCTGCACGGCATGGCGCTCAAGTTGCAGATGCATTCGCCATCGATCTACCAGAGACCCCATCCATGAGTCGCCGTATCTTCATCAACCCCGGCGGCATTTTCTTCGGCAACGGCGATGTCCGCGTCGAGACGCTGCTGGGCTCCTGCGTCGCCATCACGCTTTGGCATCCGGAGCGCAAATTCGGCGGGCTGTGCCACTTTCTGCTGCCCAGCCGGATCACCAACCTGCATCTGGCAAGTGAGCGCGACGGCCGTTACGGCGAAGAAGCGCTGCTGCAGCTGACCGCGGAAGCCAGGCAGCGCGGCACCGAGCTCAGCGAATACACGATCAAATTATTTGGCGGCAGCCGGGTGTTCGATAGCGAGCCGCGCAAAACCAGCATCGGCGAAGCGAATGCACACTTTGCGCTGGACATGCTCAAGCACCTCGGCCTGCCAGTCGCCCGGCAAGACCTGACCGGCTACGGCTACCGCTATCTGCGCTTCGATCTATCGAATGGGGATGTATGGGTACGGCGCGGCCGGGGGGTGTCGACATCGCAACGGGTGCCGGAGCCGCAGTAGGTGCTGAAATGGCTTGATGCTCGCATCCCCTCTCCCACTTGTGGGAGAGGGTTAGGGTGAGGGTGCTGGCAAAGGCCGCTGCATGTTGCACGCCCCTCACCCCCGGCCCCTCTCCCATAAATGGGCGAGGGGAGAAAACCTGCTGACGCTAGCCCTTGAACAGCCTCCTACGCAAAAGAAGTGAATACAACGCCCAAGGCCGGCTCCAATGACAATAAAAGTAATGATCGTCGACGACTCCTCCGTCGTCCGGCAGGTAATGCAGGATGTGCTGGCACGCCATCACGATATCGAAGTCATCGCCACCGCACCCGACCCCATCTTTGCCATGGCCAAGATGAAAAACCGCTGGCCGGATGTGCTGGTGCTCGATATCGAAATGCCGCGCATGGATGGCATCACCTTCCTCAAGCAAATCATGGCCGAGCGGCCAACGCCGGTGGTGATCTGCTCGACGCTCACCGAAAAAGGCGCCGACATCACCATGGATGCGCTGGCCGCCGGCGCGGTCGGCATCATCACCAAGCCCACCATCGGCCTCAAGGACTTCCTGCAGGACGCCTCCAACGACCTGGTCTCGGCCATTCGCGCCGCTGGTCAGGCCAAGGTCGGGCGGTTGCGCAGCCTGCCCAGCAGCAGCCAGGCGCACGAGCGGATGCACGCGCCCAAGCTCACCGCCGATGCCGTGCTCGATGCCCCCGGCAGCACCACCCACCTGCCCACCACCGAGAAAATCGTCGCCCTCGGCACCTCCACCGGCGGTACGCAAGCGCTGGAAGTCGTGCTCACCGCCCTGCCCCGCAACAGCCCGGGGATCGTGATCGTGCAGCACATGCCGGAGAAATTCACCAAGAGCTTCGCCGACCGGCTCGACAGCCTGTGCGAGATCGAAGTGCGCGAAGCGCAGAACAACGATCGCATCGTCTCCGGCCGCGCCCTGATCGCGCCCGGCGGCAAGCATATGGTGGTGAAACGCAGCGGTGCGCAGTATTACGTCGACGTCGTCGATGGCCCGCTGGTCAGCCGGCATCGCCCGTCAGTCGACGTGCTGTTCCGCTCGGTCGCCAAGGCGGCGGGCAAGAACGCCGTCGGCATCATCATGACCGGCATGGGCGACGACGGCGCTCGCGGCCTGAAGGAACTCCATAACACCGGTGCCCTGACCTACGCGCAGGACGAAGCCAGCTGCGTCGTGTTCGGCATGCCCAAGGAAGCCATCGATCTGGGCGGCGTAAACGACGTGGTGTCGCTCGAAAAGATTGCCGGAGTGATCGAACGCCATGCCCGTTGAAAAACAGCCCGCCGCTGAAAAACAGTCAATCGTCAAAACCAAGGGGCCGCACATCGATTCGCTACTGATCGTCGACGACAGCGTCGTACAACGACAACACGCAGCGGTGCTGGCGCGCGAGCTGGGCATCACCCTGATCTACGAGGCCGGCAACGGCCACGAAGCGCTCGAACTGCTGGCCATGCTGACCGTGCCGCCGGCCTTGCTGATCATCGATCTGGAAATGCCGGGCATGGATGGCGTCGAGCTGATCCAGCAACTGCAGCAACGCAAGATCGACATTCCCATCATCGTGGCATCCAGCCGTGAAAACGCGCTGATCAGCTCGGTGGAAACCATGACGCAAGCACTCGGCCTCAACGTGCTGGCCGCGCTACAAAAACCACTCGGCATCACGCAGTTCGGCAATGCCCTCAAGCGCATGGATGCGCTCGGCAACACCGCCGCCGTCGAACCCAAGCTCGACATGCTCACGCCGGTCGGCGAACTTGACCTCGCCAACGCCATCGCCCAAGGCCAGATCGTCGCCTACTACCAGCCCAAGGTCGACGTGCACACCGGCATGATCAAAGGCGTGGAAGCGCTCGCCCGCTGGCAACACCCGGAAATGGGCATGATCCCGCCCGACCGCTTCATCCCGCTGGCCGAACAAGCCGGGCTGATCCACGCGCTCACCCTTGCCATCACCGATCAAGCCCTCGCGCAAACCGCGAGCTGGAACAAGCGCGGGCTACGGCTCACGGTCGCGATCAACCTTTCGCCGCTGCTGCTCGACTCACAGGAATTCCTGCCGGAAGTGTTCGAACTCCTCGAACGCCACGCCCTCATGGCCGAACAAGTCGTCTGGGAAATCACCGAAAGCTCGGTCGTCGCCAACCTCGCCAGCGCACTCGGCATGCTGGCGCGGCTGCGGCTCAAAGGCTTCGGGCTATCGATCGACGACTACGGCACCGGTTTCTCATCCATGCAGCAACTGGCCCGCATCCCCTTCACCGAACTCAAGATCGACCGCTCCTTCGTGCACGGCGCCCACGAAAAACACCACCTGCGCGTCATCCTGCAATCCGCCTTCGACATGGCCAGCCGCCTCAACCTCGTCACCGTCGCCGAAGGGGTCGAAACGCTGGACGACTGGCGGCTATTGCAGGAGTCCGGCTGCACCCTCTGCCAAGGCTTCCTGATCGCCCGCCCCATGCCCGCATCCGAGCTGCCGCAATGGCTCAAGGGCCACCATCGCAATTTGCGGGAACTGCGCGGGGCGTATGCGCTGCCGAAACCACCAACGAAGTAGCGCCTTCGTAGCCCGGACGGCTTTGCCGGCCGGGGTTGGTTCAACCTACCCACGCCGGATGCAACTTGCCCACATTGCTACCCCGGCCGGCACGCCGTCCGGGCTACGGTCGTTGGGATGGGATTTCGTAGGTTGGCGCTGAGCAAAGCGATGCCCAACATGCACCGCTCGACACGTCGCTGCGCGTCTTATTCAACTCATGTTGGGCCTTGAGCTTTTGTAGGAGCGAGCTTGCTCGCGATAGCGACGCTTGAATCGCCATTGCGAGCAAGCTCGCTCCTACAAGATCGCGTAGATATGTAGCCAGAACGGCTTTGCTGGCCGGGATTGGTTCAAAGTACCCACGCCGGATGCAACTTGCCCGCATTGCCACCCCGGCCGGCAAGCCTTCCGGGCTACGACTAAAGGACAATGTCGGAGGAATGGCATTTCGCGCTGGATATGTCCCGCACCGAAACTTTGGATCGGCTTAACGCGCCGCGACCCATAAATCGGATTACGGATCGGCGTTAGATTTGAGGGTATTGGGCCAACAAATCCAATGTGATTGAGCAGTGCGGCGCAATGCCCTGCGGGGATTGCGCCCTACATCCCCGTAGCCCGGACGGCTTTGCCGGCCGGGGGCGACGCACCTAACAGACCGCTCCTGGTCAACAAAACAGTGCGGCCGCGAGCCGCCTTTACCAAATGGTAACTTTTTAGTTCCCATAAACCCATGAAGATCACGGTCGAAGAATATCTGCGTGAGGATGGATCGAACCCTTATAAGGCTTGGTTCGATAGTCTTGATGCCCAAGCCGCGGCAAAGATAGCGACAGCCAAGCTGCGGCTGGAACTAGGGAATACGTCGAGCGTGAAGTGGTTTGACGGCATCGGCGAATAAATTATCGACTGGGGACCGAGCTATCGCATCTACCTTGCCAATGACGGCGGCACCTTGATCATTCTGTTCGGTGGCGGCACAAAACGCGGGCAACAGCGAGATATTGATCGGGCCAAGGCATTGCACGTCGAATACAAATCCAGAAAGAAGGCTACACACGCCGCAGACAACGCCGAAAAACGAAAAAGGTAAACAACATGGCACTGACACGCGATTTTAAGCACACCATCGTCGAACGCGTCGAACGCGATCCGGCATTCGCCAAAGCGCTGCTCGATGAAGCGGCAACCCTGTTCCTGAACGGCGAACCGGAAACCGCTCGCCTGATTCTGCGTGATCTGGTCAACGCCACCCTAGGCTTCGAACAACTGGCGGAAGTGACCGCCAAACCCAGCAAGAGCCTGCATCGCATGCTGTCGTCGAAGGGCAATCCGAGCATGGATAACCTGGCGGCGATTTTTAGCGCAGTTCGTAGCCGACTTAAAGTCAGCCTTGAAGCACATACGGTCGAAATGGCTTGAGCCTACGAATAAGCCGTTCCTCCAAAACAACAAACCCGCCATCAGGCGGGTTTGTTGTTTTGGAGGAGGCACAAACTTGCTGACGATCCCGGCTTAGAACCGCACCTCCAGCCCCAGACGTATCGACTGCTCATGGCCGGTGTCGTTGTTCAGCGTGCTGCCGTAATCCAGCGAGAACGAGATATCGCCACGCATCTGCAGCTTGCCGCCGACTTCCGCCACCCATGAATTCCGCTGCGCTTGCGCCGGGCTCACGCTGTAGACCGGGCCGAGGGCGGCCAGGTCGGCGTAGTTCATGGTGGCGTTGTCCGCACCTTCGAAGTGGTGCTGGTATTCGATGCGCATCCGTGGCTTGAGCTTGCCGAAGCTCAGGTCGTAACCCGTTTCGGCCCGCACACCGAGCTTGCCGGTGGTCATGCGGACGGTCTGGTCGTTGTAGGTGAGCGCGCTCGTGCCCGCAGCCGTTTCGGTGTAGCCCTTGAGCGTGGCGGACATCACTTCCAGGCGGCCGTACGGGGACAACAGCAACGCGCCGTCGCGGTACTCGTAACCACCCGCGAGTGAACCGAACACTTGCTTGCCACTGCGATGGCCGGTCGCAAAGCCACCGGTATCGGTGATGAAGCGATCCAGATCGAAGCTCAACGCGCCGTAGCCCAACACGCCGTCGATGAACAGGTGCTCAGCCGGGCGCAGGGTGCCGTAAACCGCCAGCACGGTGCTGTCGCCACGGCTCTTGGAGCCATTGCTGCCGACATCGCTGACGTCGTGGCCCAAGCCGGCGCCGACACCAACCGAGAACAGATCGTTGACGCGGTAATCCGCGCCGAGGCTCACGCCATCGGTCTGGAAGCGGAAGCGTTCCTGACCGGTGATCGCGTCGCGCTGACCGAAGTCGAGCCCGCCGTTCACCCAGAACGACAACTCGTGGCGCTCGTTCGGTGTGCCGCCGCCGGCCTGCTCGGTGGACTTGCTGCTGTCGTCCGCGCTGGCATTGGCGATCTGCTTGCCGCGACGGCCGCCGGCTGGCGTGCTTTGCCAGGTGGACTTGCTCACCTGATCCGCATCGACCGGACGTTCAGCAGTCGGTGTGCCAGTGGCGGGCGTGGTGTTGGCCTTTGGTGGCAGGCCGAACGAATTCACGCTCAGGCCGAAATCGGACTTGCCCCAACCATCGCCATGCAGGCTTTCCAGACGACGGTTGAAGTTGCTGAGCTGCGCCGTGGCAAAGCGGCGGGTCGCTTCGGCTTCGGCAGCCAGCAGCCCGTTCACTTCCGCATCCTTGGAAGGATCAAGACGGCCGGTCACGGTGACGGTGGCAGTGCCTTGGGTCGAACCGTAGGCATTGCTGAGCGAGTAGACGATCGAGGCCGTGCCAGCGAAGGTCGGTGTCGAGGTGTAGACGATGTTCAGCCCCTGCACCACCGCCGTGCCGTTGGCCGGTTGGGTGACGATGCTCAAGCCGGTGAACGGGGCGCCGGTGGCTTGGGCGGTGACAGCCAGGGTGACCGGCGTACCAGCCGTGGTGGTGGCCGTTACCGTCGCTACGCCCGGTCCTGGTGGGGTTACTTGCAGCGAAACCATCGCCCCAGCGGACGTCCCTGCGGCATTGCTGGCGGTATAGGTGAAGCTATCCGGGCCCGTGTAGCCGGGGGTCGGCGTGTAGCTGATGCTCAGGCCGCTGCCGGAATTGTTGCCGGCATTGCCCTGCTTGCCCGCACCGGCCCCACTGACCACGACCGTACCGTGTTGCGGCGGGTTCAGGATCGCGATGCTCACCGCCGGGCCGCCATTGATCACCAGCGGGATCACGTTGTTGGTGCTGTTATTGGTGACCGTGGTGCTCACCGGCTGCGCGACCGGCAACATCGGGTTGACGGTGATGCTGACCGTTGCAGCGGCGGAAGTACCGCCAGCATTGGTCGCGGTATAGGTAAAGCTATCCGTGCCGTAGTAACCGGTAGTTGGCGTGTAGGTGATCGCCGTACCGGTGATCGTCACCGTGCCATGGCTCGGGCCGCTTGGCACAGCCACGCTGGTGGCGACACCGCCGGAGAGGGAGAGCGTGATGGCGTTGTTGTTGCTGTTGAATGCCACTGTGGCGGCAACGGCGGCGGCAACCGGGATCTGCGGTTTGACCGTCAAGCTGACCGTGGCCGGTGCCGACGTGCCGCCAGCGTTGGTGGCGGTATAAGTGAAGCTGTCCGCACCGACATAGCCAGCGGTTGGCGTGTAGCTGATCGCCGTGCCACTGATGGATACCGTGCCGTGGGCCGGCGCGGTTGGCACAGCCACGCTGGCAGCAGCACCACCGGTCAGGGCGAGCGTAATGGCGTTATTACTGCTGTTGTATCCCACCGAAGCGCTCACTGCGCCAGCCACCGGTGCTTGCGGATTGACGGTGATGCTGACCGTTGCAGCGGCGGAAGTACCGCCGGTATTGGTCGCGGTATAGGTAAAGCTATCGGCCCCGGAGTAACCCGTCGTCGGGGTATAGGTCACGGTGGTGCCACTGACCGAGGTGGTCCCGTGCGTGGTGGCAGTACCGATCGTCACACTCGTTGCAGCGCCACCGCTGATCACCGTCGACAGATCGATGCCGATCGCGGTGTTGAACGCGGTTGTGACGCTCTTTGTGCCAGCCGCCGGGGTTTGCGGCGTGACGGTGATCGATACCGTCGCCGTCGCAGACGTGCCGCCGGTGTTGGTCGCGGTATAGGTGAAACTATCCGTGCCGATATAGCCCGAGGTCGGGGTATAGGTGACCGTGGTGCCGCTGACCGAGGTCGTACCGTGGCTGGCTGCACCAGCGATGGCCACGCTGGTGGCTGCCCCGCCGGTGATGACGGTGGAAAGATCGATCGGCGTCGCCGTGTTGTAGGCCACGGTCACGCTCTTGGCACCGGCGATCGGGGTCAGCGGATTGATGACCAGCGAGTAGGCCAGCGTCCCGGAGTAAGGTGCCGCCGTGCCGGTCGAACTATCCGTGGCCTTGACCGTGAAGTTGTAGGTATTGGCCACCGTCGGCGTACCAGAAATCACGCCAGTGCTGGCATTGAGAGTGATGCCAGTCGGCAAGGCACCCACAGAAATCGTGTAGGTATAAGGTGCGGTGCCGCCACTGGCGCTGGCAGTCTGGCTGTAGGCAACACCCACCTGCCCGGCCGGGAGCGTGGCCGGGGTAACGACTACCGTGGCAGCAGCGATCGTCCCGCTGTAGGCACGGCTGGCATTGAAGGTATTCGCATCCGTCGCCTTGATGGTGAAGCCATAGGCGCCCCCTGCCGTCGGCGTGCCGGAAACCACCCCGGTGGAGGTGTTCAGGCTCAGGCCCGTCGGCAAGCTGCCGGCAACGACCGCGAAGGTATAGGGCGCAGTCCCCCCGGAGCCACTCACCGTCTGGCTATATGCAGTGCCAATGACCGGGGTAGGTAGCGTGCTTGGCGACACGCTGATGGTCGGTGCAGACGTCGTCAGCGTATACGTGCCGGCCACCGAGAACGGTGCACCCGTGCCGGTACTGCTATCCGTGCCGGTAACCGTGAAGTTGACCGAGCCGGCAGTCGTCGGCGTGCCGGACAGTACGCCCGTGCTGGTCGAGAACGACAGGCCGGTTGGCATCGTGCCGGAGTTGACCGTCAGCGCGTACGTATACGGTGCAGTACCGTTGCTGGCGGTAAAGGTCTGGCTATAGGCCGTCGAGACACTGCCGGTCAGGGAGGTGCCGGATATCGGGCTGATGGCCAGCGTCGGGGCGTTGACCGTCAACGTATAGGCGCGGCTGCCGGTAAACGGGCCGGAACCGGTGGAGCTATCGGTCGCGGTCACGGTGAAGTTGAACGTGCCCGCGGCTGTCGGCGTACCGGAAATCACCCCGGTGCCGCTATTCAAGGAAACGCCCGCCGGCAAGGCCCCGGCCGTGATCGCGTAGCTGTAGCTGGCGGTGCCGCCAGTCGCGCTGACGGTGGTCGAGTAGGCTGATCCGACCGTTGCAGCACTGACTGTGGTCGGGCTGAGGGTGATGGTCGGCGCGGCCACGGTCACGCTATAGGCACGCGTGCCGGTGAAGCTGTCGGCATCGGTCGCACGGATCGTGAAGTTGAAGGTACCGCCAGCAGTCGGGGTGCCGGAAATGACCCCGGTGCTGCTGTTCAGACTCAAACCGGTCGGCAAGCTGCCCACACTGACTGCAAAGGTATAAGCCGCCACGCCGCCACTGGCGCTGACAGTTTGGCTATACGCGCCACCCACCGTTGGATTGGTGAGCGAACCCGGCGAGACGCTGATGGTCGGGCTGGAAACAGTCAGCGTATAGGTGTTGCCCGTGCTGTACGGACCCGTGCCAGTACTGCTGTCCGTTGCGGTCACCGTGAAGTTGACCGTGTTGGCAGTTGTCGGGGTGCCGGACAGCACGCCCGTGCTGGTCGAGAAACTCAGGCCGGTCGGCATAATGCCGGAGTTGATCGACAGCGAATACGTATACGGTGCGGTGCCGGCGCTGCCGGTAAAGGCCTGGCTGTAGGCCGTCTCGGCGGTGCCGGTCAGGCTGCCACCTGCGGGACTGAGTGCCAGCGTCGGGGCGTTGACCGACAGCGTATAGGCACGGCTGCCGGTAAACGGGCCGGTACCGGTGGAGCTATCGGTCGCGGTCACGGTGAAGTTGAACGTACCGCCGGCTGTTGGCGTGCCGGAAAGCACCCCGGTGCCGCTGTTCAAGCTCAGGCCAGCCGGCAACGAACCGGCTGTGATGGCAAAACTATATGAACTGGTGCCGCCGCTGGCGCTAATGGTGGTGCTATAGGCCGATGCCACGGTCGCCGCGGTCACCGTCGTTGGCGAAACCGAAATCGTCGGCGCGCCGATCACCAGCGAGAGCGTGCCGCTGGTGACGCTGAACGGGCCGGTACCGGTGCTGCTGTCGGTCGCCGTCACGGTGAAGTTGAAGGTGCCACCTGCCGTAGGCGTGCCGGACAAGGTGCCGTTGCTCGCCAAGGTAATGCCTGTCGGCAAACTGCCAGATGCCACCGTGTAGGTATAGGGCGACGTGCCGCCGCTCGCGCTGGCGAGCGACTGGCTATAGGCCGTATCGGCCGTGCCGCCGGCCGGAGAGGACGGCGCATAGGTCATCGTCGGCGGGGAGATGGTAATCGTCGCGGTGGCCGGTGAGGATGTGCCGGCCGCGTTGGTCGCCGTATACGCAAAGGTATCCGTGCCGGAATACGAAGCGGTCGGCGTATAGGTGATCGCCGTCCCTGCCGCAGTCGCCGTACCGTGGCTGGCGGCGGTACTGACCGCTACGCTGGTCGCCGCACCGCCAGTGATATTGAGCGTGATCGAGTTACTGCTGCTGCCATGGGCGACGGTCTGGCTGACCGCATTGGCAACCGCCGGGGTAACAAACGTGAATTGATCCGAACCACTCGTCGCACTGGTGCCGCCTGAGGTGGTGACAGTGATATCGACAGCACCGGCCGCGTGGGCGGGCGAGGTGGCGCTGATTGAGGTGGCGCTATTGACGGTATAGGAGGCAGCGGCAGTGCCACCGAACGATACCGCAGTGGCGCCAGTGAAATTGGTACCAGTCACGGTCACGCTGGTGCTGCCGGCGATAGGGCCGGAGGTGGGCGAGACGGAAGTGACGGTTGGCGCTGCGAGATAGGTGAAATGATCCGACGCGTTCGCCAGACTGTTGCCCAGCGGCGTCGTGACTTTCACATCGACGACACCAGCCGCATGGGCCGGTGAGGTGACGGTGATCGACGTTGCAGAAACGCTGGAGGGCGAAACGCTCGAAGCGCCAAAGAGAACAGCAGTAGCCCCGGTGAACCCGGTGCCGGTAATCGTGACGCTGGTGCCGCCAGAGCCCGCGCCGGAGGTCGGCGAAACACTGGTGACTGCTGGCCCGGACACCGTGACCGTCGCAGTTGACGCCCAGCAATTCACCCCATCATTGGTAGTGTAAAACGTGAAGGTATCCGTACCGGCAAAATCGGTCTTCGGGGTGTAAATCACCCGATCAGGGATATGGGCACTATCGATGACGACAGTACCGCCCTGAGTCGTCGGATGCGCTGCCAAACTGGTGTTGCAAGACGTATCTGAATAGATACCGTAGGTGAAGCCCGGATCGCAATTGGCTTCATCGGTGGGGTTGGTGAAGTCATAGGTCAGTTGGGTGTTTTCATTCGTGCTGATTGAAATCGAGCAGGTGAAAGAGGCAGAAGCGGTGTTGGAGAAACACATCAACGCCAAACCGGCTGCGATCATAAAAGCGAAGCGCCGGGCAAATACGCCAGCGTTGCCAGTCGCGCCAAGAATGCAGCCGCCCAGAAGAGACCAGAGCACTTTCAAAAGCCACGCCATATATCGTTGGCCGAATTGGTTCACTTCCATCCACGCACGCATTGCATCCTCGCCCGGCCCGTTCATTGACGGGCCCATCTTTTGATTCACATATCCAAGAGCACGCCATCCACTTCGCGCACGCCGTTGATGGTGGTTATCCAATCGGCGGGGCAGTGAATGCTTTCAATTGCCTTTTATCGCTGCTTGCCACGTAAGCAAGCCCTCTGCGCTAAAACCAGATTCGCAAAATATTCAATGAATGTAAGACAAACGAAAATATCAGGACTTTCTTAACAAGAAACAAACACTTGTAGCTTCTTTACAGCTGACCACTCCAGTGTCAGATGCTAGGTGAATAGTAACAATTAGGTCAAGTTACAACTATTTTTAAGCTAATTCCTATAGCCAAACCATCTTGGGTGCCATGCATTTATCATTATTTCTTACACAAAATAGTGATAAATTACGTCGTTTAGATGCAACATGGACTAATAACAAGTAGATGGTCATCCACGCACTTTCTTCACTGGAAATACCATCTGTAGTTACCCGTAAAAAAATACCAATCTACTCAAGATGTACCTGACACTAGGAGGTCACACCATGGAGCAGTATTTAGGCGAAATACGGATGTGCGCGTTTTCGATCGCGCCCAGGGGCTGGGCGTTCTGTATGGGGCAATTGCTATCGATTCAGGCCAACACGGCGCTGTTTTCTTTGCTAGGCACAAAATATGGCGGCAACGGCACCAGCAACTTTGCCCTGCCGGACCTGCGTGGCCGCACCCCCGTGCATCGCGATCAGGCCGGTAACTATGTGCAAGGCGCAATGGGCGGCGTGGAAACGGTGCAGCTGGCCCCGGCGGAAATGCCGCAGCACAACCACATCTTCAACCTGTCCTCCGCCAATGCGACGCTGCCCAATGTGGGCAACACGGAAAACCATCTGTTGGCGGTCAGCCATGTAACCACCGGCTCAGGGGGGGCAGGCCAGAACCTCTACGCGACCGCCGTCCCGAATACCTTGACCGCGCTGTCCAACGAAGCCTGTGGCAGCACCGGCAGCTCCCAGCCTCATGAAAACATGCAGCCGTCGCTGGTGATGAATTACATCATCGCAACGACCGGCATCTACCCATCCCGGAACTAAGGACAGATCATGGCTCAACCTTATGTCGGTGAAATCCGCATCTTTGCCGGAACTTATGCCCCGACAGGCTGGTTCTTTTGCGATGGCACAACCTACTCCATTGCCGATTACGAAGTGCTGTACGCCTTGCTCGGCACCACCTATGGCGGCAACGGCCAAACCACCTTCGGCGTACCCAACCTGACCGGCAAACTACCGGTGGGCCAAGGGACAGGCGTCGGCTTGACGCCCCGTGTGATGGGCCAAATGATGGGCACGGCCAACGTCACACTGACCACCGGCCAAATTCCGTCGCACAACCATGCCATCCAGGGCACCACCAACGCTGCAACCACCAATGCTCCCGACCCGACGTTAACACTGGGGACCGTGGCAACAGCGTTCTACGACTCCGGGGCCACCAATCCGCCCGGCAAGAACGCCTTTGCCAGCAATACCCTGGGCACTACAGGCCAGAGCCTGCCGCACTCGAACGAGATGCCGTCAATGTCGATCAACTACATCATTGCTTATAGCGGGATTTTCCCGAGCCAAGGCTAAGCGAACGGAGCACAAGACATGTCAGATCAATTCGTGGGTGAAATTCGCATTTTTGGTTTCAACTTCGCACCCTACAACTGGGCGTTTTGTGATGGCCAGATTCTGCCGATCAGCCAAAACACCACGCTGTTTTCCATTCTCGGCGCCAATTATGGCGGCAACGGCTCCGTCACCTTCGGTCTGCCCAATCTGCAAGGGAGCGCCATCATGGGCGCGGAGACTAACCAGGTCGGCCTGGCACAGGGCACGGAGAGCGTCGCACTGCTCCCAGCCGAAATGCCGGCCCACAGCCATACGGCTTATGCCGATACCGCCCGCCCGGCGACTGCACCGCCAACGGGCCATTTGCCATCGCGTTTTTTTGAAGCCGGCAATGAGACCTACATCCTCAACACGCCTGCGCCGGCCATGACGACCTTGTCGCCACTGGCCGTAGGGATCGCTGGCGGCAGCACCCCACATGAAAACCGGCAGCCGTTCCAGGTGCAGAACTTCTGCATCGCCCTGAAAGGCGTGTTTCCGCCACGTTCTTGAGCATTGCGACACAAAAAACAGCCAGGGCTTGCTCTGGCTGTTTTCCTTGCCACGCCCCCCCCATTGCCGCTAACCGACATCGAACATGACATTGACCGTAGACCTGTTTCGCCCGCACGTCAGCACGCCGTTTATCGTGCAATTGCCAAACCAGCAGCGAACCGAACTGGTGCTTGAGGAAGTGGCCGAAGACGCCGCAACTCATACCGGCGATCGTGGCTTCTCCTTGTTTTTCAAGGGAAATGCATCGCTACTGCTGCCGCAAGCCACCTATGAATTGCACCATGCGCAGCTGGCAGAACTGGCGATTTTTCTGGTACCCGTCGCCAAGACAGAACAAGGCTATCGTTATCAGGCGTACTTCAACGTCGCCGTCTGAGAACTCATGCAAATGAACTTCACCGATCCTCGAATCTCGCTGCGCGCCACCGCGGAAACCGATCTGCCGCTGCTGAAAACGATTTATGCCTCGACCCGCGAAGAGGAATTGAAAATCACCGACTGGAGTGACGCGCAGAAAGCCGATTTCGTTGAGATGCAATTCAAGGCGCAGCACCATGCCTATTCCAATTACCCGGATGCGACCTACTTCCTGATCCTGTACGACGGCGAGCCGGTCGGCCGGGTTTATCTGCAGCAGCGGCAGTCCGCGATTCTCATCATCGATCTGACCGTGCTGACCGCGTGCCGTGGGCGTGGTATTGGCGGTTGCATCTTGCAGGCCATCTTCGAGCAAGCGCGCGAGCTGGGCAAAGCCGTGCAAATCCATGTCGAGAAATTCAACCCGGCACTGCGGCTGTATCACCGGCTGGGGTTTCAGATGCTGGAGGACAAGGGGGTTTATCTCTTTCTGGAGTGGCAGAACGGCTTGGAAGCGGTTCACGGTATCTAGCAAACCAGGCCATCTCCCCTCGCCCTCGCGTGCAAGGCTTCAGCCTTGTTCAGCTATTAGTGGGAGAGGGGCCGGGGGTGGGGGTGGTACTTGGAAACAGACACCGCTTGAAAACGACAAACCCGCCATTGGCGGGTTTGTCGTTTCTGCACGCTAGCCGTGCTTGCCCAGCGATTGCTCGACGCACGCTCGCGCAACGTCGATGGCGCTGCGTCGGTCGTCCGCCAATGTAATGCCGGACTGGGCGATGTGGTAGGCGGCCGAGCCGGGTTCGGTCAGCCTGGCGATGATGTGAAACAGCCGGCCAAGATCGGCCACGCTATCCATGCCCAGACGGGCAACATCGCTCAGGCCGAGGCCTAAATCGATGGCGTGCCAGTGGCTTTGGTCGGGTGCAGGTGGTGCGGGGGTGCTATGTGGTGTGTGTGACATGGTTGTCTTCCGTATATGAGTTGATTCAACCCACGCCTTCGCTCTCACACGAAGGGGGCGGGCACGAGGCAGGGTGTGAGAGCCGGTCACGGAAACCCGGTGCGCCCGAAGACGCGCCCTACCCCAGCCCGCCACTGAAGACGTACCAAGGTATTGCAGACCAAAAAATACCGCTTTGCAGCGGAGGTCTGCCCGTAAACCGCCGGCTCTCACACCGGGTTGCGCTATTGAACGCAACGCAGCCAAGTATCCCGATCCACCCCTGTTTTTGCAACCTGCCCCGCCCCGTCTCAGGCATCGCCGGTTTGATTTATATTCTCATTGCATAAAACATTCTGACATGTATGATAATTTATTAAACACATAAAACACGCTTATCTTTCTGAAATCTGAATTTGTACGTATGCGAACGATGCACATCGCATCCGAATATCCATTCAGCGTGATCGGCAGCACCCGCTGTTTCTTGCCCACGGAGAATGCAATATGGGTTTCCTCAGCCTGATCCCGCAGGGCGTCCGATACTTTTCCCGTCGCGCTTGCGTTGCCACCACCCTTGTCCTGACCACCAGCATCCCCACCGCACATGCGGATATGGCTCAGCCGGATCGCCCATGGAATAACTGCAATGATGCCGATGCTGGCTACCCCGGCTTCAGCGCTCTGACCGATTTTCAGAAACGCCATCTGTTCGCCAAGCTGTACGTGACTTACGGTGAAACCTTCCATCAGCAGATCAGCGGCACAGCAGCGGCGAGCAAGCGGCAGATCGACCGCCTGGCGCTCAACAACGTGCAAACCAGCACGCACGATCTGCGCGTGTACTTCGCTCACTGGGGGCTGAACGTGGACCAGAATGAACTGGATGGCTCGGCAACGCCGATCGAGTATCAGGAAGGCACCACCAACGAAACAATCACCACGCCGTAATCCCGGCCGGCAAAGAGAACGGGCGTCGAGTAAATTCGACGCCCGTTTTTTTATGGTGCGTGCCTCATCCGACAAAGCGGTCTACCGCTTCCGGTAGTGGGTTCCGGCCAAGCCGGATCGCCCCGAAAATTTCATCGCCGCTTGTATTGACATTGCAATGCAGCAAGCATAAATTCGCCACGTTTTCGTTCACTGGGGCTGATGCCTTGGACTCACAGAGTCGTTTCGCGTCGATGACGCGCTAATCTCGAGCAAATCGCATCCCCTTCCTTGGGCCGCCGTTTGCTGATTAGCAACCGGATGCGCCACGCGGCCACCGCCGCCCGCAACTCCCCTCATCGACTTGTTGATACCTGACCGCAATCGGTTTGCGTTTTTTCGCCTTGGCGTTTGCCATTTGGCTGACGTATTCCGCATGCGGATTGATTCGCCCGTGCGTGCCTGATTGGCGCGACGGCTTTCGCTTATGCGCCTGCTGGAAATCGGCCTGCGCATGAGCTGGCGTGCTGTCGCCCGAACCCACCGGTTCGGCTGGCAGCAGGATTTGATCAACGAACCGGAGCATTGCCATGCCTGACCCTGACGGTAGTCGATCCAGAAACATGCGTTTTTCCAGTCAATCCCAGTCCCTAGCCGGGTGAAATGTGTTGCGGGCCGCAATGGTCCGCCCGTTGACCGCTGCTTGGGACAGCCCCAAGGAGTAGTCACCATGAACTTCGCCATGCTGATTTCCGATTTCGCCGTGCTCAAGACCCACGCTGCCGTGGTGATCCCGTTCCCCAATGCCCATGCCGGTGCTTCGCTCGTGCGTCGCGTGCGGACGTGGTTCGCGGGTCATTCGGCGTAGTGAGCGCCTGTTCAAAGTCTGAATGAGCACTCGTTAGCGCTGTCCCCCCTTCCCCGAAGGGGGCTAGGGGGGATTTCTGCGGCATCTCGATTTGTAATGACGTCGAAATCCCCCTCAGTCCCCCTTCAAAAAGGGGGAAGCACCCCCGCAGCGCTTCAAGCAGGCGGCACTCCAAGACTTTGAACAGCCGCCAAGCAGCCCCCGCACTCACAAATCAATCAAACCGCCCACAACGGGCGGCTTCAAGAAAACAAGTTGTTATGAGGTATTCAACATGAGCCAACACGAAGCTGTGCTCGATAGCGCCCACGTCGGCGACATCAAAGGCGCTTTCGGCACCATCGCCCGCGGCGACACCGGTGCGCGCAAAAACTGGCTGCACCGTCTGCGCACGCTGTTCGCCATTCTCGGCCCCGGCCTGATCGTCATGGTGGGCGATAACGATGCCGGCGCTTTCTCCACCTATGGCCAGGCTGGCCAGAACTTCGGCACCTCGCTGCTGTGGACCTTGGCGCTGCTGATCCCGGTGCTGTATGTGAATCAGGAAATGGTGCTGCGCCTGGGCGCGGTCACCGGTGTGGGTCATGCGCGGTTGATCTTCGAGCGCTTCGGCAAATTCTGGGGCGCATTCAGCGTCATCGATCTGTTCTTGCTGAATGCGCTAACCATCGTCACCGAGTTCATCGGGATTTCGCTGGGGCTGGATTATCTGGGCGTGCCCAAAATACTGGGCGTCGGGCTGGCCGCGCTGGCCATCATGGCTGCCGCCGGCACGGGGGATTTCCGCCGGTTCGAGCGGCTGTCGATGGCGCTGGTCTTCGGCAGCTTGCTGCTGGTGCCCATTTTCCTGATGGTGCATCCGCCACTGACGCAAGTTGCCCATGACTTCGTCGTGCCGCAAATGCCGGCCGGCAAGCTGTCCGACATCATGCTGCTGATCATCGGCATCGTCGGCACCACCGTCGCGCCGTGGCAGCTGTTCTTCCAGCAAAGCTATGTGATCGACAAGCGCATCACACCGCGTTTCATCTCCTATGAGCGGGCCGATCTGTGGCTGGGCATCGTGCTGGTGATCGTCGGCGCGGTGGCGATGATTGCCTTCACGGCGCATCTGTTCCACGGCCTGCCTGAGTTTGGCCAATTCACCGATGCCGGCGGCATCGCCAAGGCGCTGGGCGAACACCATGGCCGCCTGCCGGGCGTGCTGTTCGCGATTGCCTTGATCGACGCCAGCCTGATCGGCGCGATGGCCGTCTCACTCTCGACCGCGTATGCGCTGGGCGACGTGCTCAATCTCAAGCATTCGCTGCATCGCAAGCCGAGCGATGCCAAGGGCTTCTATGCGGTTTACTGCGGCCTGATCGCACTGGCCGCCGCACTGGTCCTGATCCCCGGCGTGCCGCTTGGTCTGCTGACCAATGCCGTGCAGTCCCTCGCTGGTGTACTGCTGCCGAGTGCTTCGGTGTTCCTGCTGATCTTGTGCAACGACAAGCAAGTGCTGGGCCCGTGGGTGAATGGCCGCTTTACCAATGTGCTGACCGCCGTCGTGGTGGCCGCACTGGTGTTGCTGTCGATCATTCTGGTGGCGGCCGTGGTGTGGCCGGATATCTCGGGCCAGACCATTACCGACATCCTGATTGGCGGTGGCGTCATCGGCTTGATCGTGGCCGTGGCGGCGAATGTGCTGCACGCCAGTGAAGAAGCGCTGCACCCGAACGCCAAGGCCGCGAAGGTCAGCGACACAGTCCGCTATCAATGGCGCATGCCACCGCTGGCCGCCCTCAAGCCGATGGTGCTGTCGCAACGTAACCGCATCTGGATGGGCCTGCTGCGTGGCTACCTGGTCATCGCCATGATCATGGTCGGCTACAAGGTGGTGATGCTGGCGTTCTGACGCCCGATCGCGTTTGACGTGATCAGCAGGCGCGCAAGCAAACCCACCGTTGCAAAGCCGGTTTGGCGTACATTTCTGACCCAAGGCTCGCAAGGCCATCAAGGCGCGGCTTATCCGCACCTTGAGGGCCTCTACCGCTATCTATTAATACATCCACCAGCTTCCCAAACGGGATGCGCCCAACGGGAGGACGCATGGAACACCTCTTTCACTTCGACGGCCCGGACTTCCTCGCGTCCTTGATCGGTCTGGTCGCGGCATTCTTGCTTGGATCGGCCATCGGCTACGAACGCCAATTCCGCCAACGCACCGCCGGGCTGCGCACCAATACGCTAGTTGCCGTGGGCGCGGCGGTATTCGTGAATCTGGCGCACAGCATCAATGGCGCGGCCGGCGCATCGCAAGTCACCGCCTACGTAGTATCGGGCGTCGGCTTTTTGGGCGCGGGCACCATCATGAAAGAAGGGCTGAACGTGCGCGGTCTGAATACGGCGGCCACGTTGTGGGGCTCGGCGGCGGTCGGCGCATGCGCTGGCGCGGGGCTGTTGGATAAAGCGATTCTGGCGGCACTGTTCGTGCTGGCATCCAACACGCTGCTGCGCCCGGTGGTGGATTCGATCAACCGCAAACCGATTGATGATCGCAGCAGCGAGGTGACCTACCAGCTGTGCGTGATCGTGACGGACGAGCAGCAAAAGCTGGCGTTGGCGCTGCTGGAAACACTGCTGGAACAAGCCAATTACCCGCTGGGCGATCTCGACGTCGAACCCTTCGGTGAAGATGCGGTGGAAATCACGGCAACGCTACTTTCCACCTCGGCGAATTCGGATGATCTGGATGCGATCACCCGCCAGCTGCTGGCGGAATCCTATGTGCAGCAGGCGTTCTGGAATCCGAGTACGACGGAGTGAGGCGCTCGGCACCCCTTGTCCACAAGGGATAGAAAACATGTAGCCCGGACACCTTGGTGGCCGGGGATTTTGCGCACAGCGCCATTCCGACCGGAATCCATTTTCTATTTACAGCGCGGCCCCGGCTGGCCAAGCCGTCCGGGCTACATACAGCTTCACGATTAGTCCCCTCGCCCGCGCGTGCAAGGCTTCAGCCTTGTTCAGCTATTAGTGGAAGAGGGTTAGGGAGAGGGTCGTGATAAGGGCGCAGCCCTCACCCCCGGCCCCTCTCCCATCAATGGGCGAGGGGAGAAAACCACACGAAAAACCGGCTCACAACATCCGCTGCAGCACATTGTTCTTCAGAATGAACCGGTGCTTGAGCACCGCCGCAACATGCAGCACCACGATTGCGGCAAGGGTCATGCAGCCGAAGCGGTGAATCGCATTCCAGTGGCTGGTGACCGGCCCAGCCTGAAACAGCGTGGGGATGTGCAGGAAGCCGAAGAACGAATAGCCATCCGGCACCATCAGAAACCCGCTGGTCAACACGACGGCCGTCAGCACATAGATCAGTGAATGAACCAGATGCGCGGCGGATATCTGCACCGCCGGGATCGAGTCGATTTCAGCCGGCTCCTTGCGGAAGAACTTCCACAGGTAGCGGATCGGGAACATCACGATCAGGCAGGTCGCCAGCGACATATTGAGCACCGAGATGATGCGCCAGGCTGTCGGGTTGGTGATGACGTGCAAGGCGAAACCGGCACAGGTGGCGTAGATGATCGCCACGGCGAAGACCCAATGCATGATGCGGGTCAGCAGGTCATAGCGTTGCGGGGCTTCTTGCGGAATGAAAGGGGCGTGGCGGGTCATGGCGCGATCCTCGGCTGGAGAAAACTGCATTCTCGGGAACGGCCGGGGAGCGGACAAAGATCATCAAGGGAATTTAAAAAAGCGTGAGGGGTGAGGTGGGAGGGGTGAGGTGTTAAAACCAACACTGCGCCAGTGGCTCCCCTCGCCCTCGCGTGCAAGGCTTCAGCCTTGTTCAGCTATTAGTGGGAGAGGGGCTGGGGGTGAGGGTGGTGCCATGTGCATTGACCTTTCAAGCACCCTCTCCCTAACCCTCTCCCACTTTCCCTGAACAAGGCTAAAGCCTTGTACGGGATGGGCGAGGGGACAAAGCACTTTCGCTACGCTCTGCCCATCCTACCGCCACCCAAAAACCAACGGCCCGCATTGCGGGCCGTTGGTTTTGATGCAGAGGAGAGAGGTACAGCGCGATCAAGCGGTGCGCTTGGCCGCCACCATGTTGCCCGGCTTCAGGCGTTGCAGCGCCTGGCCTTCATGGTTGAACACGTGGAACGACGCCGCCGGGGCGGACAGCGAGATGGTGTCGCCAATCGCCACTTCACGCTCGCCATCGCCACGCACCACGACGTCCTGACCATTCGCCAGCGTCACGTAGAGGAAGTTGGCTTCGCCCAAATGCTCGACCAGATTTACCGTACCGGTGAACTGCTCGCTGCCGGCGTTGTTTTCCCACAGGTGTTCGGAGCGGATGCCGACGGTCACGCGATCACCCGCGGCGAGCTTGCTGCCATCGACTTCGGTACGCAGCACCTGACCGCCAGCGAGCGTGACCGAGACGCCCGTCGCAGACGCTTCAGCCACCACACCTTCGAGCAGGTTCATCTTCGGCGAGCCAATGAAGGTCGCCACGAACAGGTTGGACGGCTGTTGATACAGTGCCAGCGGCGTGCCGGCTTGCTGGATTTTGCCGTCGTGCATCACCACGATCTTGTCGCCCAACGTCATGGCTTCGACTTGATCGTGGGTCACGTAAACGATGGTGGCCTGCAGATCGCGGTGCAGCTTGGCGATTTCCAGACGGGTCTGCACACGCAGCGCGGCATCGAGGTTGGAGAGCGGTTCATCGAACAGGAACAGCTTCGGTTCCCGCACGATGGCGCGGCCGATAGCGACGCGCTGGCGCTGACCGCCAGACAGTTCGCGCGGCAGGCGGTGCAGCAGGTGGTCGATCTTGAGGATCGCAGCGGCGTGCTTGATGCGACGGTCGATCTCGTCTTTCTTCGCGCCGTGGATCTTCAGGCCGAACGCCATGTTCTTGTAGACGTTCATGTGCGGGTAAAGCGCGTAGCTCTGGAACACCATCGCGATGCCGCGCTTGGCCGGCGGCAGGTCGTTGCAGCGCACGCCATCGATGACGAGATCGCCACCGCTGATTTCTTCCAGGCCGGACAGCATGCGCAGCAAGGTGGACTTGCCGCAGCCCGACGGGCCGACCAGCACGACGAATTCACCATCGGTGATTTCGAGGTTGATGCCGGCCAGCACGTCCTGCTTGCCGTCATAGGTTTTTTTCAGATTATTGAGCGAGACTTGAGCCATGTCTTTTTAACTCCGTGAGGGGTCAGGCGTGAGGGGGGAGGGGTAAAAACCCGAACCACGCCCACCGCAAATTCCTGCATTGCTTATGTAGGAGCGAGCTTGCTCGCGATAGCGATACATCAAGCTGAGCAATCGCGAGCAAGCTCGCTCCTACAAGATTTCCTTATTTCACTGCGCCAGCCGTGATACCGCGAATCAGTTGGCGGGATGCGAACACATACATGATCAACACCGGCAGCACCGCGAGCGAGAGCGAAGCGAGTACTGCGTTCCAGTCGGTCACGTATTGGCCGATGAATTGCTGCACGCCGAGCGTCACCGTTTGCGTTTCTTCACCCGGGGCGAGAATCAGCGGGAACCACAAGTCGTTCCAGATCGGCACCATGGTGAACACGGCAACGGTTGCAACGGCCGGGCGGATCAGCGGCAGGATGATCTGGAAGAAGATCTTGAATTCGCCCACGCCATCGCAGCGGGCAGCTTCTTTCAGCTCCTTGGGAATCTGCTGCATGAACTCACTCAGGATCATCACCGCCAGTGGCAAGCCTTGGGCGACGTAGACCAGGATGAGGATGGCCAGCGTGTTGACCCCCATGTGGAACGGTTCCAGCGCCACTGCAAGCTTCAGGATCGACACCGTACCGAGGCGGATCGGCACCATGATGCCGAAGGCCAGATACACGGCAAGCCAGCGGTTGCCGCGGAACTTGTACTCAGACAGCGCCCACGCCGCCATCGCTGCGAACAGCAGGATCAGCACCAGCGAGACGATGGTCACCGTCAGGCTGTTCTGGAAGAAATGCAGGAACGGCGACTTGGCGAGCACCTTGTGGAAACCCACCAGCGAGAACGTTTCACTGGTCGGGAACGCCAAGGGGTTGTCGAAGATGCCGTCGCGGCTCTTCACCGAGTTGATCATGATCAACACGATGGGGAACATCGCCAGCAGGGTATAGCCAGCCAGCACCAGATGCGTGAACGCGGTGCTGCTGAGTTTGCCGATTTTGGTATTCACGGTCGGCTCCTTAGAAAGCGTGACGTTGCAGCTTGCGCTGGATCAGGTAGGTGTACACCGCCACACCGCCCAGGATGATGATGAACATCGTCGTCGCCACGGTCGCGCCCATGGTCGGGCTGCCGATCTGGCTCTGGTAGCCGAAGAAGGTGCGGTAGAAGAAGGTGCCGAGAATGTCGGTGCTGTAGTTCGGGCCGGCAATCGCGCCCTTCACCGAGTAAATCAGGTCGAAGGCGTTGAAGTTGCCCACGAAGGTGAGGATGGTCACCAAGCCCAGCGTCGGCAGGATCAGCGGCAGGCGAATCTGCCAGAAGATGCGCCACGGGCTGGCCCCTTCCACTACGGCGGCTTCGATGATTTCTTCCGGAATCGCGATCAGCGAGGCGTAGATCAGCATCATCGGAATGCCGACGAACTGCCACACCGACATCAGCGCGAGCGTGATCAGCGCGGACGATTCCTGACCCAGCCACGGCGCGAAGTAATCCGCGAGGCCAACGTAGCCCATCAGCTTTTCGGATACGCCCCACAGCGGCGACAGGATCAATTGCCAGATGAAGCCGATGATCACCACCGACAGCAGTGTCGGCAGGAAAATCACGGTCTGGTAAGCCTTGGCCCCCTTGACGCCTTTCAGGCTCAGCAGCGCGGCCAACAGCAAACCGATGGGATTCTGAATACACAAGTGAATGGCGAAGAACTTGAGGTTGTTCCGCATCGCGTTCCAGAACGCGTCCGACCACTGCGGGTCGGTCAACAGCTTGGTGTAGTTGGCGATACCGGACCACGATTGGGCGCCAGTATCGGAGGTGCTGTAGAAACCCAGCCGCAGCGTATCGAGCAGCGGGTAGGCACTGAACACCGTATAGATCAGCACTGCTGGCGCAAGGAACACGACAACATGCCAGAAAGAGAAGCGTTTCATTGCTCTTTCCCGAAAAACGGACAAAAAAATGGCCGGGGTGTAACACAACACCGCAACAACCGCCGCGTGAACCGCGTTGCCGCTACATCCCGGCCCGTTCACCCAGAATAGGTGATCAAACCGGAAATGCATCGGGCAACTCGCTTAGGCTGTCAGGCAGTGCCAGGCGTGTACACCGCCGGCCTACTCCACAGTCGAGAGGATGAAGACTTTATCGAGCTGCTTACAAACTGCATTTAACTGCATACACCCACCGCGGTGGCCTGCGGGGCAATCGGCATGAACGGGTTCACACACAATCGCAGGCCACCTGGCGGGTGCTACTGCTACAGCTGAAACAGCTGGATTTACTTAGCCGGCTTGTACCACTTGTCCAGACCAGCTTGCAGGCGTGCTGCGCCATCCTTCGGCGACATCTTGCCGTTCAAGACTTGGGCGTTCACGTTCCACAGTTCGTTTTCGAGGTTCGGCTCGCCACGGTTCAGGATCTGCGCATTCAGGCGGATCGTGGACGAGCAGCTCTTGCGCCAATCCAGCATCTGCTTGGCAACCGGATCCTTCACAGCGATCAGGTGGCTGGACAGCGAGAAGAAGCCAGTGACCTTGTTGGTGTACATGTCAGCAAACTCTTGCGAGCCCACCCACTGCAGGAACTTGTAGGCGTCTTCCTTGTTCTTGGACTTGCTGTTCACGCCCAGACCCAGATCGGTGTGGTCGGAGATGTAGCACTTGTCGCCAGCCTTCGGCACCGGCGGCGGGAACGCGCCGAGTTCGAACTTGGCGTTCTGGTTGTAGTAACCGATATCCCACGAGCCAGCAGCCACGATGGCAGCCTTGCCGGAGGCGAACAGGGTTTGCGTATCGCCGTACGGCTGTGCGCTGTAACCCTTGGCCAGATACGGGCCGTACTTGGCTTCCACTTCGAGCGGAGCCACGAATTGCGGATCGGTGAACTTGGCCTTGCCGGCGATCAGTGCCTTACGGCCTTCTTCGCCCTTCCAGTACGGTGCACCCACGCTGGTGAACACGATCTGGTTGGCTTCCCACTGGTCAGCGGTGCCCAGCGCGATCGGGGTGTACTTGCCGGACTTCTTGATCGCTTCAGCGACCTTGAAGAAGTCGTCGGTGGTCTTCGGCGGTTGCAGGCCGAGTTCCTGGAATGCCTTCTTGTTGTACAGGAAGCCGTGGATCACGGAAGCGATCGGCATACCGAACTGGGTCTTGCCGTCATCGGTTTCCCACGCCACTTTGGCGGAGTTCGGGAAGTTTTCCATGCCAGCCTTGCCGTTCAGGGCTTCAATCTGGCCTTTCTTGAACAGGTCGAGCGACTTGTCGAACGGACGCAACACGATCAGGTCACCGGCGGTGCCGCCAGCCAGACGTGCGTTCAAGGAGGAATCGTATTCGGTCGGCGCGGTCGGGGAGAACTTGACCTTGATATCCGGGTACTTCTTGTTGAAAGCCGGGATCAGCACATCTTCCCACAGCGCCTTGTCGTCAACGCGCCAGGATTCGATGGTCAGCGAACCGGCTTGAGCGATACCGGCGGACATCAGCGCGGCAAACAAGGCTGCGCGAGTAAAGCGTTTGGCTTGCATGGGGTCGAACTCCTCAGTTCTTAAGGCCGTGAGTGGCCAACGGGTCTTTCGTTGTAATGCGTCGTTGTAGTGCCCAAGCCCGGACTACAGGACTCGGGATGACCGCAAGTTAGCATCGGCGTTTTCGTGACGCGAGCTTTTTCGCTTTACGTCGAAAGAAAACACAACACTTTGTTTTTTAACGAATTTTGCAAAAACGTGGCACCCGCATCGTTACGGTTCATTACAGACGCGTCCTGCTGCTTCACCTGCCTGTCGGGGCCTGGAACCCGCAACCCGCATCGACATGGCAAGATGTGAACGGGTTATAGCAACCGCCCGTCGTTTCGCAAGCCTTCGAGATGCAATGCAATGTTTATTTACAAAAAGGCAGTGATGCTTACGCTAAGCTCGCGCCGAACCCTCGAATCCATATGCATTCATATATCCGTGCGCCCCTTTTTTGCCTGATCTTGCTGGCCTCGTTAGGCATTGCCGCAGGCGCACGCGCAGCCGAAACGCTGGATGTACTGCATTGGTGGACCTCGCAAAGCGAGCGCAAAGCCGCCGATGCCATTGCCGAAGCCCTGGCCGATGAAGACGTGACATGGCGCGATGCCGCCATTGCCGGCGGTGCCGGTGTCGGCGCGATGAAGGTGCTCAAGAGCCGCGTACTCTCTGGCCGCGCGCCGGATGTCGCGCAACTGATCGGGCCGAATATCCAGGAATGGGCCGATCTCGGCCTGCTGCTGGAACTTGATGGCGTGGCGCGCAAGAACAACTGGAATACCGCCTTCTTCCCGAGCATCTGGTCGCTGGTGCGCCTGCGCAGCCACACCGCCGCTGTCCCGCTCGGCATCCACCGCATCAACACGCTGTTTTACAACCGCCGCGTCTTCAACGAACTTGGCCTCACGCCGCCCAAGAACTGGAACGACTTCGAACGCGTTGCCAACCGCTTGCAGCATGCCGGCATCACGCCCCTCGCGCAGAGCAGCGAAGCGTGGCAAGTCACCACCTTGTTCGAGACCTTGTTACTCTCCGAAAGCAACCCGGCCTTTTATCGCCAGCTGTTCATGTCTAACAGCGACCGAGCCTGGTTCGATCCCCGCGTGAGCCGTGCACTAGAGCGTTTGCGCAGCCTCAAGCGCTGGATGGGCGAACCCGTGACCGAGAAAAGCTGGGACAGCATCGCCCGCCAATTCGCCCACGGCGAGATCGGCATGTGGGTGATGGGCGACTGGGCCAAGGGTGAGCTGCAAACGATGGGCATGAACGTGGACGACCAGTTCAGCTGCCTGCCGGTGCCGGGCACGGCCGATTACCATCTCTACAGCGTCGATACCTTCGTGATGCTGGTCGGCGATTACGATCACGAAATCGCGCAGGAAAAGCTCGCCCGGCTCGCCACCTCGCCAGCCATGCAGATCCACTACAACCAGATCAAAGGCTCGGTATCGGTGCGGCGCGATGCCGACCCGCGCCAGATGGATAGCTGTGCCCGCTCTTCATGGCAAACTTTCGGCCGTGGCGCGCAAGTACAAGCCCCCAGCCTGACGCACCGCATGGCCAGCAACGAGCAACTGAAAGACGCCATTTCCGCCCAGATTCACCGATATTTCCTCGACGACACCATCGCCATCAGCGAAACCCAACGCCGCATCGCCGCGCTGGTGCGCGCGCTGGCCAACCGGAAAGCAGAGCCATGATCCGCAAAATCCTCATCGTCGACGACGACCAGAAAACCCGCACCCTGCTCAAGACCTATCTGGAAAAGAACCAGTACGAGGTCAAGCTCGCCCACGATGGCACCAGCTTCATGGCCGAATTCGACCGGTATCACGACGAGCTTTCGCTGGTGATTCTGGACGTGATGCTGCCCGACACCGACGGCTTCGCGCTCTGCGCCACGGTGCGCAAACGCTCGGCCGTGCCCATCATCATGCTCACCGCCAACGCCGACGACACCGACCGCATCGTCGGCCTCGAACTCGGCGCGGACGATTACATCGCCAAGCCCTACAACCCGCGTGAACTCTTGGCCCGCATCAAGGCCATCCACCGCCGCATGGGTGGCGGCGCGGATCACACCGGCGCGCCGCGTTATTACCGTTTCAACGGCTTTGCGCTCGATACGCTGGAGCGCACGCTTACCGACCCGACTGGCGAAACGGTCAAGCTCACCGGGCTGGATTTCCAGCTGCTGAAATACTTTGTCGAACACCCCGGCGAAGTGCTCGACCGCACCGTGCTGGCCGAGGAAACCCGCGGCCGCGATCTCGGCCCGCTGGATCGCTCGCTCGACGTGCAAGTCAGCCGCCTGCGCCAGCGCCTGCTGGACGACGGCAAGCAACCGGCCCTGATCAAGACCGTGCGTGGCAGCGGCTATGTGTTCTCCGCCGAGGTGAGCTCAGGCTCGGAAATTCCACGAGGTCACCCTTGAATGTGCATGAATAAAGCCTCTGCCCAATCCAGGCGAAGTGACTTCAATTTGACTTCAGCGATGGGTTACACGGGCGCTGGCGGGCGATTCGTGGCCGCCTTGCGGCAGCGATGCTCGCCAATAGCGGGGGCTATTGGCTGTGCGTCTCGCTCGCAATCCGGCTCACGACTCACCCACCATCATCCCGTGTCCCTCATGAAATCTCCGAGCCGCAATGCGCCTTGATGACTGGCGCCGCGCCGCCGCACTGAACACAGATGGCGAAGCGCCGCGTGCGTCTCGCCTCAACCGCATCTTCAACCGCCTGCTGCCCGGCTCGCTGCTGGCCCGCATCTCGCTGGTGATGGTGCTCGGCGTGCTCGCCAGCCAATCGCTCGGCAATTGGTTGTGGGCCACCCAGCTCAAGACCCGCAACAGCGAAGAAGCCCGCGAAGCCGCCAAATACATTGGCTACAGCGCCGCCAGTGCCTTGCGCTTCTTCCAAAGCCTGCCGCCGAACTACCGCCCGCTCCTGATCGAACAGTTGCGTGAAATGGGCGGCACGCGCTTCTTCGTCAACGTCAACAAAGGCCCGGTGCGCATCCAGACCATCGACAACTCGCCGCTCGCAAGTTCGGTCACCGAAACGCTCACCACCACCCTCACGCAAGAACTGCCGCGCCTCTCCACCTACCGCGTCGGCTTCGCCTGGCCGGACGAACTGGCCGTTTCGGACGACGGCGTGACGCTGGCCGACCTGCCCGACAGCTGGGTGCAACACACCCTGCTGGTCAAACCCCGCCCTGCCCCCATCCTCGTCATACAGGCCGAGCTGGAATCCGGCGAATGGCTGTACCTCGCCACGCTGATGCCCAACCCGTATTTCCTCGATCAGGCCAACCCACTCACCATCGACCGCATCGCGCTGCAACTGGCGACGCTGATCGTCGTGCTGCTGCTCTCGATCTGGGTGGTGCGCTGGTTCACCCGCCCGCTCGCGCTGCTATCCGACGCCGCCGAAGCCTTCGGCCAAGGCGCGAATCCGCACCTGCCCGAAACCGGCAGTCGCGAATACCTCAACACCGCCCACGCCTTCGCCGCCATGCAAGCGCGCATCCAGCGCTATCTGGAAGACCGCGAACGCCTGTTCGCCGCCATCTCGCACGACCTGCGCACCCCCATCACCCGCCTGAAACTGCGCACCGAGCTGCTCGACGACGAAGAAGCCCGCCCCGAATTCCACGAAGACCTCGACGAGCTGGAAATGATGGTGAAGGGCGCGCTGCAAAGCGTGAAAGACACCGACATCCACGAAAACCACACCGCCATCCGGCTGGATGCGCTGCTGGCGCGGCTGGTGGAAGACGCCAAACTCGCCGGCAAGGAAGTCGCCGTCGCCGCCGCCCCGATCTCCGTCGTCGCCAAACCGCTGGCGCTCAAACGCGCCATCTCCAACATCGTCGACAACGCCCTCAAATACGGCGACCGCGCCGAAATCCTGCTCTCGATCCGCGACGGCGAAACCGAACTCACCATCCGCGACTACGGCCCCGGCGTGCCGGACGAGATGATCACCAAACTCTTCCAGCCCTACGTCCGCCTCGAACACGGCCGCCAAAGCAACCAGAACGGCATGGGCCTGGGCCTGGGCATCGCCCGCGACATCATCCACGCCCACGGCGGCGATTTGACACTGGCGAATCACCCACAAGGCGGACTGGTGGTGACGATTACGCTGCCGCAGGCGTTTGTGGCGTGATGCTTTAAGCACCAATGACTACTTCCCTCGCCCTCGCGTGCAAGGCTTTTAGCCTTGTTCAGGGAAAGTGGGAGAGGGAACTCAGCCGCAACGGCCAGCGCCTCGGCTCCCCTCGCCCATTTATGAGAGAGGGGCTGGGGGTGAGGGTGCTTGTGCATGACGCTCAACGCCTGACCCTCACCCCATTGCCAAGCAAAAAATCTTTGCGCTCTCCCCAAGCAAATACTTAAATGGGCGATCGAGGAGAGAACATGAAACAACTATTACTAGCAGTCATGTTGACGACGTGCGCATCCACCTACGTCAACGCCGCCCAAGACAAAACCAACTCAGTCAAAGTCACCTGCGACACCACCAAGGGCAAGCTGGATATCGTGGTCGAGAAGGACTGGAGCCCACTCGGCGCGGCCCGATTCCTGCAACTGGTGGACGACGGCTTCTTCAAAAACGTGCCGCTCTTTCGCTGCGTGGATAACTTCCTCTGCCAATTCGGCTACGCCCCTCCGCGCAAGGATGCCAAGACCTACTCCACCATCGGCGACGACCCCAAACAGCCCGCATTGCGCAACTTCAAGCGCGGTTATCTGAGCTTTGCCGGCAGCGGCGAGAAATCACGCTCGAACCACATGTTCATCACGCTTGGGGAAAAGGTTGAATCCTTGGGTACGCAACCTTGGGAAACGCCGTTCGGCTATATCACGCCGGATTCGCTCAAGAAGACGGTGAGCCAATTCAATACGTCCTACGGGGATATGGCACCGTGGGGGAAAGGGCCTGATCCGCAGAAGATTTCGGCAGCGGATGGCGCGGCGTACTTGAAGAAGGAATTCCCGCAGCTGGATTACATTAATTCGTGCTCGCGGCGCTAAATCCGTAGGTTGGGTTGAATGCAATGAAGCCCAACGTTCACCGTATCAATGTTGGGCATCGCTTCGCTCAGCACCAACCTACCGTAGACCCAAAGCTTGATCAGCCCGGACTCGACAATGACTGAGCAAGAGCAGACCAAAACCCTGTTTTCCGCCGCCCTGCGCAAGCATGTCGATGGCGATCTGGCCGGGGCGGAGCAGCTTTACCGGGACGTCATCCAGCTTAATCCGGCTGATGCACAGGCCCGGCAGTATCTGGGTTTCCTGCTGCAACAAACGGATCGTCTGGCCGATGCCGTCGAGCAACTGACGGCGGCGATTGCGCTGGATGGCAGCCATGCCGAATGGCATTTCAGCCTGGGCATCGCGCTCTCCCGGCAAGGACTGGCAACGGATGCGATCGATGCGTTTACCAACGCCATTGCCCTTGATGCAAGCAAGTATTTCTACTGGACCAATCTGGGTGCAGCGTTTGAGTTGAATCAGGAATGGGATCGGGCGGAGCAATGCTACAAGGCAGCAACAAACATCGACTCCAATTGCCCGGATGCCTTCTATTTGCTCTCGGCGCTATGCCTGAAGTTGGAGCGCTTCCCCGAGGCGCGGCATTTCAACTATTGCGGCATTGTCGCTGCACCGGCAGATAGCCAATCAAAAATCGTCTTGGGCCAAGCCTATTACGAATTGGGCCGGATGGATGACGCGATTGCCTTGTTTGAAAACTGGCTGGCAGAAGAACCGGATAACCCGGTGCCGGCGCATTTGATTGCGGCCTATCGGCGGGAGCAAGCGCCGGAGCAATGCACCAGCCAATACATCGAGCAAACCTTTGATGAATTCGCCAACAGTTTCGACAGCATTCTGGGCCGGTTGAAATATTGCGGCCCGCAATTGGTGGGCGATTATCTGGCGACCGGCCATTTCGCGGCGGATAGCCTGAGCATTCTGGATTTGGGCTGCGGCACCGGTTTGGTGGGTGAGGTGTTAAAGCCCTATGCCCGCGAGCTGATTGGTGTTGATCTCAGTCAGGCCATGCTGGATCGCGCCGCCACCAAGCAGTTGTATCAACAATTGCATAAGGCCGATATCAGCGGTTTCTTGCGCGAATCCCGCGCTCAGTTCGATCTGATCATCTGCATGGATACGCTGATTTATCTGGGTCGGCTGGATGAGGTTTTTGCGCTGATGCAGCAACGGCTGAATGCCGGAGGGTTGGCGCTCTTCACGACCGAGAAACTGCTTGAGGCGGATACACAGGGCTATCGATTGAATATCAGCGGCCGCTACAGCCATCACCCGGATTACCTGACCGCCCAGATCAAACACGCCGGTTTCAAGATCGTGGCAATCCGTGATGTGCCGATCAGAACCGAATCGGGCTGCCCGATTGAAGGGCAGTTTGTGTGCGTGCGCCGAGCCGACGGGAGTTCGTAGGATGGCTACAAGGTTCTCCGTAGCCCGGACGGCTTGCCGGCCGGGGTGGCGTCGCATCAAGAACCATGAGGGCTGGAATTCGCAAACATTGCCCCGGCCGGCAAAGCCGTCCGGGCTACAGGGGCTGCTTTTGTAGGTTGGTGTTGAGCGTAGCGAAGCCCAACGTTCACCCTCGCTTGTTGGGCTTCGCTACGCTCAACACCAACCTATCCGATGCCGCTACCCTCCAAGCGCCGCACAATCCCCGCAAACGCCCCGATCATGTCATCCATCCGCTCCACCGGCACCTGGGCGTAGCCAAGGATGAAACCATTCCACGCCGTGTTTTCCGACCCCGGTATCACGTAGGCGCTCAGCGGGCGGGCCACGATGCCTTGGCGTAGCGCTTGCTGGCTGATCTGCACATCCGAAAACGTCCCCCCAAGCCGGATCGCCAGATGCATGCCGGACGAGCCGCCGTAGATGGATGCCACATCCCCCAGATGCCGCTGCAGCGCCTCACTCATGGCATCGCGGCGTTGGGCGTAGAGGCGGCGCATGCGGCGCAGGTGGGCGGCGAATTGGCCGCTCTGCATGAACTCCGCCAGCGCCAGTTGCTCCGCCGGGCGGCCGCGAGAGGCGCTGCGATTGAGCATGCAGGTCAGTGGCGCGACCAAACCGGCCGGGACGACCATGAAACCGATCCGCAAGGCCGGGAACATGGTTTTGCTGAAGGTGCCGAGGTAGAGCACTGGCGCATTCGGCACCAAGCCTTGCATGGCGGGCAAAGGCGGGCCATCGCGGCGGAATTCGCTGTCGTAGTCGTCCTCAATGATCAGCGCCCCTGCCGCGTTGGCTTGCTCGATCAGTGACAAACGCCGCGCCAGACTGAGCACGCTGCCGAGCGGGTATTGGTGCGATGGGGTGACGTAAATCAGCTTGGGCGGCCGCCGCTGCCAATCGGCCGGTGCAATGCCTTCGCCATCGACTTCGATACCCACCGTGTGCAGCTCGGCCGACTGGAACGCCGTCAACGCACCGCCATAGCCGGGGTTTTCGATCCAGACCACGTCGCCGGCATCGGCAAACGCCCGTGCGCACAGATCGAGGCTACTTTGGGTGCCATCGGTGATGATCACTTGGGCGTCATCGCACACCACGCCGCGCGATGCACGCAAGTGATCGGCGATGGCGGTGCGCAAGCGGGGCTCGCCAGCGGCGTGGCCATAGCCGAGTTTGGTGGAGCCAATCCCCCGCCACGCCTGATCCATCAAGCGTCGCCATGCGAGCAGCGGGAAGTCGGCCAGCGCGGGCACGCCGGGGGCAAAGGCACGCTGCAAATCGCCGTCCTCCAGCGGGGTGGTAAACCGCTGCGCCCGGCGGGATAACGTCGGCTGTGGCGACACCGTTTCCGCCACCTGGCCGGCCGGTGTAATGCGCACATTGGCAACGACGGTGCCGCGCCGATCCGACGCCACAAAGCCTTCGGTCGCCAGTTGCTCATAGGCATAGAGCACCGTATTGCGGGCCAAACCCAGCTCGGCTGCCAGCAGGCGCGTCGCCAACAAACGTGTACCGGCGCTCAAGGTGCCGGACAAGATGGCAGCGCGCAGGCATTCGTAGAGCAAGCGCTGGCGCGACCAGGCCGGGTCTGCCCGGTCGGTGGTGAAGTTGGCTAGCAGCAGTTGGTAGTCCATCTGTGGCCCTAAAATCTTGTGCTTTTCTGGGTCTATTGCAGGAGCCAAGGATAACTTAGTCTTGCCCTCGTACCCAACTACCCGCCATCAAGGAGCCACGCATGACCACCCAACCCAACAAGCCCCCATCCGACCGCACCCGCATCCGCCGCATCGCCGAAAACGCCAACTACGAACGCGACACGCTGTATTCGATCATCGATGCCGCTTACCTGTGTCACGTGGCGTTTCACGATGAAAAAGGCACGCACTGCATTCCGACCGCGTGCTGGCGGGAAGACAACCACCTGTATATCCACGGCTCGAATGGCGGGCGCTTGATCAAGCTGTTGGCGAAGGGCACGCAAGCTTCCGTCGCCATCACCCATCTGGATGGCCTGGTGCTGGCCCGGTCGGCGTTCAATCACTCGATGAATTACCGCTCGGCGGTGATTTACGGCCAGTTCGAGCAGGTACCCGGCGAAGCCGCCAAGAGCGCATCGCTGGATGTGTTCATGGATAAGCTCGCGCCGGGGCGCAAGGACGAAGCACGCAAAGGCAACAGCAAGGAACTCGCCGCGACCACGGTGATGCGGATTTCGCTGGATGAGGCCGCCGCCAAAATCCGCGTCGGTGGGCCGAACGACGATGACGAAGATATGGCGATCCCGGTCTGGGCAGGCGTGCTGCCGTTCGTGACCGTGGCCGGCACGCCGGAGCCAGCAGCCGATTTGCTGGTGGAAGCACCGGCCTATGTGCGCGAGTGGGCGACGGCAGAAATGTAGCGATGTGTCGGTTGGTGTTGAGCGTAGCGAAGCCCAACATCAGCTCGAACACCGCGATCGATGGCGGCAAACGACGCACGGCGAATGTTGGGCTTCGCTACGCTCAACACCAACCTACCCAAGAAAAAGCCGGGCAAACGCCCGGCTTTTCTATTTCCGTCAAACACGCATCAGCGCAGCTGCAAACTCACATCGCCACCGGTAGCGTTGAACGTCACACGATAGTGGCTGGCATCCAGTTGCTTCACGTTGACGGCTTTGCCGGCCTGGCTGGCCGCGGCCGAAGTGACGGCGCGGTCGGTCGCTACATCCAGCGTCAGCGCCGTGGCATAGCGCTGGCAATCGGCGTTGGCGTCCACATGCACCACACCCTGGCCGGCTGCATCGGTAATCAGCGTCGGCGTGCAGTACTGGCGGGCGAAGCGGTAACGGATCACGTCAGACGGCGGGGCCATCCATAGATCACCGCTATCCACCTTCGATTTCACGTAGTCGAGGTGGGCGGTATAGCGCGCCAGCGGAATCGATTCCCACGAGCTGTCTTCCACGCCGTGCGCGGTACGCAGCGCCCAACCACCTTGGGCAATGGCGGCATCGACATGCAGGTTGAGGATTTCGCTGCCTTGCGGGTAGAGCGACCAGATGCCGGAGTTGGTGAACAGATCCCATTTGATTTGGAACGGGTCGGTGAAATTGGCATCGTTCACGCCGGCAGCGGTGCCGTAAATGATGTTGCCAGTCGGATCGACGCGGCTCGGTGCGCGGCCACCCAGATAGTTGGGCTGCGTGCGCAGGTAGGCCAGCGGGGCATCCGGCGCGATGTCGGACGGCCAGGCGAAGAAGCTGGGCGTGTAGCCATCCAGACGGGCAGCGATATCGGTCACCGAGTTCTTGATTTCGACGTCGTTATTCCAGCTGGCGGTATTGGCGTTGTAGTGATTGCGCGTGTGATCGTAGATTTCATGGCCGTGGGCGATGAACTGCTTGGCCGCTTGCCAGTGGTAGTCGGCACAACCGACGCTGATGATGCCGAACGCAGCACGCAGGCCACGCTTGGTCAGCTCCGGGTCGGCATGGCTGATCTGGCCATCGGTGATGTAGGCACACAGATCGTCATGCACCAGGCTGTACGCGCCCTTCGCGCCGCCGGCCCAAGTGGTGTAATGCGCACCGCTCACGCCAACCGGGTTGCACAGATCGCCGGCGCTGGTGCCACAGCTGCCCAGCAGCTGCCACAAGGAAACGGCGTCGACCGGATTCCAGCCCGCGCCCGTCCAGGCGGTATGCGCTTGCAAATCCTGATAGCGGTTGCCTTGGTATTGCACGATGTCGCCCACCTTGTAGGTGCTGCCATCGGTCCATTGCGGGATCGCCGCACCGGCACCGGCGGCGATGCCGGCAGCGAACAAGGCACAAATCAACGTCTTCTGGTTCATCTCTCCATCCTTCTGTTTTGGCGGACTTCAGCGTCCGTGAGCGCACTATGCCAGTGCGTGCGCGGGCCAAAACGTGAGGGGAGCAGTGGATTCACGAATTGCAGCGGGCTTGCAACAAATTCCTTTTAAATCAATTGGGTAGATAGAAATCGTTGTCGCATCGATTCACGAATGGCAGCCGTAGAAACCGTAGGTTGGGTTAGCCACACCGTGGCGTAACCCACGCAGTGATGCGCACCTTTGCCAGCGACGGCGGGATATTGCGGCGTTGGACGGCGGGTTACGCCACGAAGTGGCTAACCCGCCCTACGGTCATCTGGGCTTGAGCCCCCGTAGCCCGGACGGATTTGCCGGCCGGGGTGGCAATGTCAGCGAGTTCCAACCGTCGCGGCCCTTGGTGCGATGTCACCCCAGCCGGGCCAATTCGGAAGCGGCCCCGGCCGGCAAAGCGTCCGGGCTACGGAGAACCTTGTAGGAGCGAGCTTGCTCGCGATGGCGCTGCTAACGTATTGCACGCTCGTTCAAGCGCCGCCATCGCGAGCAAGCTCGCTCCTACAAGGTTTTGAGGCGGTGCCTAAGCCGCCGCTCGCTGCTTCTCCTGCTCAAACCACGCCGGATAATCCGCCTTCAGCCGCGCCAGACACGTCCGCGCCACCGGTACGGCCTTGCCGGCGACCAGCAACTCGATGCCCCCACTGGCGGCACGGCGGCTGCCGGTGACGGCTTGCGGGCGGACGAGGTAGGAGCGGTGCACTTGCACCAGCTCGCCGAAATACAGCCGCAGCGCCCGCAGCCGCAGCGTGATGTAGTGCGGTGATTCGAGATCGGCGGCGAAGATGCCGCTGTAGCCTTTCTCGGCGCGGATGAAATGCAGCTTGTCGCGACGACTGGCAACTTCGTACAGCTCGGCGAGCAGCTGGGGTTGCCGGGCCAGCTCACGCAATTGCTGGCGGATCAGCACCACCTGATTGGCGAGGCTGCGGAAGTAGATTTCCTCGTCGTCGGTCAGCGGGGTGTGGAACTGCAGCGCGACACGGTAATCGGCCAGGGCGGCATGGCGGACGATGGCCTTGCTGCGATTGGGTGCCAGCGTGAGCAAGCCATCCGCGCCTTCCAGCTCTTCATCGGCGCTGTCTTCATCCAGCAAGGTGGCTTCGCGCACGCGGCTGTCTTCCGCCAGAAAACTCACCATCGCATCCAGCATCTTTTCCAGACTGCGCTCGCTCGCGATGCGGCGGCTGAAGCGTTCCAGATCGAGCAGCGCATCGCGTGCGGTTTGCAATGCGACCGGCTCGGTGACCGGGGCCAGCACCTCCGCCAGCGGCAAGAGTTGCTGGTGCATGGTGAAACAGTCCTCCGCCAAGGCATCGAGCTGCGCCACTTCGATCACATCCAGCCGATCCGCCCAGCGCTGGCGGGCCAAAGCGGCCTGCCGGGTGGCGGTCAGCAGTTGCGGCGGCAGGATGGTCAGCAGCGAAACCACCGCCTGATGTTGCGCGACCTCAACCGCCCATTGCTGGCGCTGCCGCCCACGCCAGCGCCACATGCCAAATAGCAAGGCCAACAACAGGCCACCTGCCACACCGACCAGCCACGGCAAGGCCGTACGCCAATGCTGCTTGAGTGCCAGCCAGCCGCCCGCCCACGGGTGATAGTGGCGGTAGGCTTGCGCCAATAACGCAGCTTCGCCCGGCGCATCGCTGCTGGTTTCCCAAAAACCGACACCGCCCAGTTGCTGTTGGTCGATGAAATCAAGCTTGGCGGTCAGCGAGCGCGGGCTTTCAAATGAAATGAACTGGCCGGTCTTGGGCTGGTACAGCGTATCGGCCTTGGCCGCGTCATCCCAATACGGCTCGAACTCCCCGTTGGCGGCAAACCGAGTGATCTCGCTATAGGCAAAGGTGCCGGTCGGGCCGGTGGATTCGTTATCCCACGTGCCGAACGGCGCGCCCTTGTGAGCCTGATGCAAGCCATGTTCACGCGGTGCCACACCCAGCCAGCTGATGCCCTGCGCCGGCAGCACGGTCACCACCTTGGCCATCGGCGCGCCGGCACGCTTCAAGTCTTCGATGGCGCTGGCAATACTCGGGGCCGGGTTGGCCGGATCGGAATACAGCGGTGATTTGTGGCCGGTGGATTTGGACCAGGAACCGCGAAAATCCATCGCCATCAGCGTGACCATGTCGACGTGCCGGGTCAGCGCCGGGAAATCCCAGCCTGCATGCGTAGAAGGTTCCGGATTGACCGCCAGCGCAATCAGACAGCCTTTGGGGCGTGCCTTGCATGCCGCATGCACTTCATCGAGCAACTGTTGCATATGGACGAGATCATCCGGCCGCTTACCGGTCTGCGGCGCACCACCGACCACCGGATAGCGCCAATCCAGCTCGACGCCATCGAAACCGTAGCGATCCATGAAGGCCAATAGCGTCGTCACCAGCCGTTGCCGCTTGTCCGGATCGGCCGACACGTCCGACAGATTGCGCGACCAGATCCAGCCGCCGATCGAGATCAGCACCTTGAGCCGTGGATTGCGCTCTCGCAGTAACGGCAGCACACCAAAGTTGCCCCGGTACAGCGTGTTGTTGTCGGTTTGGTGGATGCGCACCAGATCGGCAAAGAAATTGCCGGGCACGACCGAGCCATCGGATTTCAGCTCAGCAAAGTCGTAGACCAGATGAGTCAGCCGCTCGACCGGCGCATCGGCCAGTGTCGCGTTGTGCCCAAACGTGGCCCAGAAAGGGAAATAGCCGACGATCATCGGTTCCCGCGCACGAGCGGCCGCAGCCACGCACACGAGCACCGCCATCACGGCGAGCTGTCGCAGTTTCATCTCCATCCTCGTCTCTTGGAACGCCACGCCGCTTGTTGCGTTGTTGGTCGTTCCGGTTCGGTGTTCGTATGACACCGTTATGACGAGGATTCTAGACCAGATCGGGCATGGGTCTTGCGGTTGCCGACAGCTGGGGGGGTGAGGGGTGAGGGGTGAGGGGTGAGGGGTGAGGGGTGAGGGGTGAG